>NZ_LN879430.1:705000-1905000 GCF_900070325.1 Herbinix luporum | reverse complement strand
CCTGTTCCTTCTAATGTATCAACCTTCTATGGTATGGGTTATGTAGAAAATCCTGTTTATGCTGATCCGGGCAGTAATACCTGGTTTGGTATGCAGGCATGGTCTATGCAGCGTGTAGCAGAATACTATTACGAAAGTGGAGATGAAAGAGTTAGAGATTTACTAGATAAATGGGCGGCATGGGCTAATTCAGTAATTAAATTCTATCCTGACGGAAGCTTTGAAATTCCCAGTACCATTGATTGGGAAGGACAACCTGATACATGGACCGGCAGACCTTCTGATAACTCAAATTTACATGTAAAAATCGTTAATTATGGTACTGACCTGGGTGTTGCTTCATCCTTAGCTAATGCTCTTGCATATCATGGAAAAGCTACCGGTAACGAAACTTCAAAAAATAATGCTAAGAAACTCCTTGATTGCATGTGGAATAATTATCAGGATGATAAGGGAATTGTATCAGAGGAAGTTCGTGAAGACTACTTCCGTTTCCTAGAGCAAGAAGTATATGTTCCTGAAGGTTGGAGCGGAACAATGCCTAATGGTGACGAGATTAAACCTGGTATCAAGTTTATTGATATTCGTTCAAAATACCGTCAAGATCCTGATTGGGCTAGAGTAGAAGCAGACTTACTTGCAGGTAGAGCTCCCACTATGAAGTATCATCGTTTCTGGGCTCAGTGTGAGTTTGCAATTGCCAATGGTGTATATGCAATATTATTCCCTGAGGATGAAGTTGTAACAACTAAAGGGGATGTAAATGATGATGGGGTTGTGGATGCACTGGACTTTTCATTACTTAAAAAGTATCTATTAGATGGCAAAGCTAATATAAATCTTAAGAACGCTGATCTTAATGATGACGGATTTATTGATTCTTTAGATTTTGTAGCTTTAAAAAAGGTACTTTTAGAAAATTAAATAAGTAAATGCCGCATTATGGCAATGCCGTAATGCGGCGTAAAAAATAATAATAAGGGGGTTAATTATGAAAAAACGATTTATTAAAAAGATGTCAAAATTCATGGCTCTAATTATGCTTGCAATGTGTTTTTCTGCATATTTGCCACCTGTAAAGAGTAATGCAGAAACCAAATCTACAAAATATGTTAGTAAAGGAGACTTAATACGGAATAATACCTTTGATGGCGGGGTAGGACTTCCATGGCATGTAGTAGAAACATATCCTGCACTTGCAGATTTTGCCATTGAAAACGGTAAATACAATATAACAATTAGAAACAAAGGAACTGAAAGATGGGATGTTCAGTTCCGTCACAGAGGTCTAACACTTGAAAGAGGCCATACCTATACAGTTAAATTTACTGTTGTAGCAACAAAAGACTGTAAGATTTATCCTAAAGTCGGTGACCAGGGTGAACCTTATGCCGAATATTGGAACTATAATCAGAACTGGGATTTTGTAGAATTAAAGGCTAACACACCTGTAACAATTACTCAGGAATTTACAATGAGAGAGGCTACAAAACCCAACTGTGAATTTACCTTCCATCTGGGAGGAGATTGTGCAACTTCACCACTTCCATATACTATTTCATTTGATGATATCCATTTATTAGATCCGGATTTTGAGGGATATCCTGCGGAAGAAGAAGAGCCCACCAATGAAATTCGTGTAAATCAAGAGGGATATTACCCGGGTTTAGAAAAGAAGGCAACTCTTGTTTCATCTTCTACTTCACCTGTGAAGTGGGAACTTTTAGATAGTTCAAGAAGAGTAGTTGACAGCGGTCAGACCAAAGTATTTGGATTTGATAAGGCATCCGGTGACCATGTACATATCATAGACTTTTCTTCTTATGAAACAGAAGGAAGAAACTATGTATTAGTCTCCGGTTCGGCAGAAAGTATGCCATTTAATATCGGTACAGATATTTATTCTAAGATGAAATATGATGCAATGAAGTATTTTTACCATAATAGAAGCGGTATTGAGATTAAGATGCCTTATTGTGAAGAACCTCAATGGGCACGTCCTGCCGGACATCCCAATGATTTGATGAAACCGGACCCTACTAAGAGTTATCAAGGAAATTATACTCTTGATGTTACCGGTGGCTGGTATGATGCCGGAGATCACGGAAAATATGTGGTAAATGGCGGAATATCAGTATGGACAGTAATGAATCAATACGAACGAGCTTTATACTACGGAGATACTTCCGTTGCTCCTTTTGCAGACAATACACTTAATATTCCGGAAAGTGGTAATGGTATTCCTGATATTCTTGATGAAGCCAGGTATGAAGTAGAAATGCTGATGAAAATGCAGGTACCATCCGGTCCATTAAAAGGAATGGCTCATCATAAAGGCCATGACGAAAGATGGACTGCACTGGCGGTTCCTCCACATATGGATACCATGGATCGTTATCTTCAGCCTCCAAGCACAGCTGCAACTTTAAATCTTGCTGCTGCTGCAGCACAGTCAGCACGTCTGTGGGAAGAATATGATTCTACCTTTGCAGCTAAATGTCTCTCCGTTGCGGAAACTGCATGGGAAGCTGCTGTTGCAAATCCTAATATTTATGCCACTATGGAACAGGAACCCGGTGGTGGACCTTATGGTGACGACTATGTTGGAGATGAATTTTATTGGGCAGCATGTGAATTATTTGTAACTACCGGAAACACAAAATATCTAAATTATTTAAGAGATTCTAAGCATTATCTAGAAATGCCTTATGAATTAGTCGGTGGTGAAGCTTTAGGACTGGTAGGCTGCTTTGATTGGGGTAATACTGCCGGTCTTGGAACAATAACACTGGCACTTGTACCAAATAAACTGGAAGCTTCTGAAGTTAACAAGGCTAGGTCAAATATTAAGACAGCAGCAGATAAGTTTATTGCCATAGCAGAGGCTCAGGGTTATGGGGTGCCGATTGAAGAAGGACCGATTGGAGATAACTTAGTCGGTTATCCATGGGGCTCCAACTCATTTGTAGTTAACGAAGCAATTGTAATGTCCTATGCATTTGATTTTAGTGATCATAAAGATCTTAAATATTTGAACGGAGTAGCAAATGCAATGGATTATCTGATGGGAAGAAATGCTCTTGTTCAATGTTATATTTCAGGTTATGGGGAAAACCCTGCTGAGAATCCACACCATCGTTTCTGGTCATATCAAGCAGATAATAGTCTACCTAAGGCACCTCCGGGATGCTTAGTTGGTGGACCTAACTCCGGCTTACAGGATCCTTGGGTTAGAGGTTCCGGTTGGCTGCCAGGTTCAAGACCTGCTCAAAAATGCTATATGGATAATATTGAATCTTGGTCAACCAACGAAATAACAATTAACTGGAATGCTCCTCTAGCATGGGTTACTGCTTATCTAGATGAACAGGGACCTAAGGCAACAGGAGGTGGCCCAGTTGTACCGGTTTATGGTGATGTTAATGGAGATGGATCAATCGATGCCTTAGACTTTGCCGCCTTAAAGAGATATCTCTTAACCCAGGATATCACAGCAATTAATTATGAGAATTCAGATATGAATAGTGACGGTGTAGTAGACGCAATAGACTTTGCTCTTTTAAAGAAATTACTGCTTAATTAAGCTAGTTTAGCTATAATGTAAATAAAAAACCCATAAAAATTGCTCCTTAGATTAAATCTAGGGAGCAATTTTTATATATTAATCTAACAAAAATTCATAGAAAAAATTTTTCTTAGGGGAGTCATAGGCTTGAAAACCAAAGGATACAGTTACACCGGGTTTGATAATGTCATTATAGTATAAGGGAGAAATAATATAATATTCATCGTTTTCTGACAAGGTAGCACCCCAGATAATACTAATATCAAATTCGGATTTTTTTAATAATAATGACCAGTAGTCTACTGTATCATTGGACAGGTTTGTAATATCAACATCCATAATATACTCATCTCCCCAATCGTGAACCACATAATCCAACTTTAGAGGATCTTCCACATTACTTTCTATAACAGTTACAGTTACTTCTTTTTTAACAGTAACACCGTCATAGCCAATGGCTTCTAATACATAGGTAGTAGTTTTTTTAGGAGTAACAGTAAGTTTTCCGTTTAGTGGTAGATAATCTGTAGGATATCCGCTAATAGTTACAGATTTTGCCTCTGACACATCCCATAATAGGATTACGCTTTCACCCTTATTTATCTTAGAAGCTGAAGTGGAAAAATTATTAATTTTTGCAGGTTTTTTTTCTTCAGCAACAGTTACGGTAAATATCTTGTATATAATTTCATAGTTTTCACCGACGGCAATTAATATATAATCAGTGGTTTCCATAGGAAATACTTCTAATTCACCGCTTAAAGGTAATGAAGTTAGTTCTTCGTTGATTTTTTCTAATCCTATGATAGTGATTGATTTGGCATTTGTAGTTTTCCAGTATAAAGTAACCGTTTCACCTAAAGAAATTTCTGATTCAGAACCATAAAAATAATCTATATTAAAAAAGTCTGGACTGCTTTTTTCAACAGCTACAGTAATAGAAGCTTGTACTGTACCACCTTCGCTGCTAGCAGTTAAGTAGTATGTAGTAGTTTCAGAAGGGGTGACTTTTAGACCTCCCGATATAGGTGAGAGTTCATAGTCAAGATTATCAATACCAGATATTTCGACTTTTGTAGCATTTAGTACATACCAACTTAAAGTAATAGAGTCTCCTGCTTTTATTTTGTTTGAGCTTGCAGTAAAGGACAGGATTTTTGGTGGTTTTGCCGGTTCGTATGTAGTAGCTAATACATTTGAAAAGGACTTAGAAGAAAGGAAGAAAATTGCGGAGCATAAAAATATAATTTTCATCATAAGCTTGTATCTTTTTAACATAAAAAAGACCTCCTTATACATTATTTTACATTTAACTTACTATAAATGGTTATAAATGTCAACAATAATTAAAATATTTGTAAAATAATATTAATAATTAAAATATGTATATAAAAAGTTTAATAAAATGATTGACACAAAAATAACTTTTAAGTCAAAGGTAGTTAATTAATATAAAAAATAGTAAATAATCAGAAAATACAATTGACACAAGTCCCAAAAAATGGTAAATTAAAAATGTAAAAAAAAGTAAACAACAATATATAAGGAGGTTTATTATGAAAAGGAAAAGTAGCTTTTTATCTGTTTTGAAAAGAAGTTTAGTTCTTGCTTGCATTTTATCATTATTCTCATTTTCAACTTATTCAGTTTCTGCTAGTTTTGAACAAGTACTGAAACCCAAAATTGTATTTTTTAAAGCCAGTAAGAATAATATAGAAGCTGGTGAAAGTGTAACCTTATCCTGGAATGTACTTAATGCCTATAAGGTTGATATTCTGGGAATTGAAAAGGTTGTAGAGTGCGTATGGCCTATTGTTGGCAAGACCGATGTGCAACCGTCACTAACAACTACATACATTTTAAAAGCAACAGGTATCGGAGGAACAGTCAGTGCCTCCGTAACAGTCAACGTAAATGAAAAGACATCTCCGGCAGTTATTAATTCCTTTAGTGTTTCAGAGGATGAAATCCTTGAAGGAGATAGTACAACCCTTACATGGGATGTATCAGATGCTATATCGGTTACTATCAATGGTTCGGAAGTAGAGGCTAAAGGCAGTTTAGAGGTAGAGCTTAGTGAAACAACTACATATGTGTTGGAGGCAATTGGTACTGATAAGCTTCCGGTAACTAAAAGTGTTACAGTAAAAGTAATTCTCAACCCGGTAATAAAAAGCTTTACCGCTACAGAAACTGAAGTCGAGAAAGGTACTTTAGTAATACTAGAATGGGATACAGAAAATGCTGTCAGTTGTGAAATTGTTACTGATGATGGTTTGATATTAGCAGACAGACCTGCGGACGGTCAAATAGGCATTACTCCTAATAGTACAAAGACATATACTTTAATCGCTTATAATGAGAAAAATGTCAGTACTAAATCAAGTATAACAATAGTAGTTGAATAAAATAGGGCACTTATTATTTTGACAGATAAAGATTGGAGGCTGGTATTATTAAAATGAAAAAATATCCTACTATTATTTTTGGTTTGGTATTCATTATATTAAGTTCTATGTGCATCCGGAATATGTCTTTGGCGGATACATATATAAATATTAAAAATGGCGAAAAAGTAAAAGATTTTGAAGCAGGCAGTCTTTATAAGATTAAATACAAAGACAAGGTTAAGGATGTTATTGTTTTTAATAACGGAAAAACAGAAGATTATTCAGCAAGCAAACATGGCAGTTATTTTAAAAGCAGTAAAATATCTGAACCCTTGGAAAAACTAATCAAAGAAGATGAAAATCAAGAACTTACTGTGGCTATCTGGTTTAAAGACATAGATCAAACAGCCATTGAAAAAGAGGCAAAAGAATTGCTTAAAATTGACGATATTAATAAAATAGACAATAAGACTTTGCAAAAGTACATAGAAGTAAAGAGAGAATTAGCCAAAGTCAAATATGAGTCCCTTAATAAAAGATATTATGACAAATATCTGCCAAATGAGGAAGTAGTTTTTATCAGTAACTATGCCCCATTAATTATAGTAAATATTAAGATTTACAAAATTCTAAAACTCAGTGAATTTGATGATATTCTATCCTTCCAATTGGTTGAAAAGGATGAGAAGAAGGAAGAGACTAGCTACAGTATTCCAAATATTAATGCAAATTATCTTCGCAATAATCTAAATCTGAGGGGTAGTGGAATAAAGGTAGGAATTGTAGAAATTAATTATGCCGATAAATCAAATTCACAACTGAATGATCGGAATATTATTTTTGACGTTTCAGATGCCGTTGCCAGTCAAGATACAGGAAGTCATGCAACTAAAGTAGCAAGTATTATAGTAGGTAGAACCCAGGGTATCGTTCCGGATGCTACCGTATATATGACAGCTGCAAAAAATAGACTTGAAGACTATGAGAAAATTGAATGGCTAATGGATCAAGGGGTAAGTGTAATTAATTATAGTGCAGGATACTCAACAGGAGCCGGCCTATATAGTGATATGGCAAAATGGATTGATCATTTGAGTTTTCAGCATAATATTACCTTTGTAAAAAGCTCAGGAAACGGAGGCGACAACTCTTATATAACAGATCCGGGCATGGCATATAATGGGATAACCGTAAGTTCCATTAATGATAATAATTCTTTTAATGAACCAAATTGGAACGATGATAGTTTCTCAAACTATAGCTCATTTTTAGAAATTGAAGGTGGATATAAGCCGGATTTGTCAGCACCGGGAGAAGACATATCCGTTGCCGGATTTTTAGGCAGTAATGGGACAAGTTTTTCCGCTGCTCATGTAACAGGTGTAATAGCCCAAATCCTTCAGTCTAGCCCCGATTTAATCTTTAAGCCATGTGCACTAAATGCAATTTTAAAAGCCGGAACCCTGCACAAAACTGCAAACGATTATAATTTCTATAGTATGATACCTGATTATTCCAACAGGGAAGGAGCCGGAGTTATTGATGCGAAAGGAGCTTATCAATCTGCCAATGCTAGCAATTATATACAAGTGCAGTTAGACAATGGTTTATTTCCATATAGCTATCCAATCACAATTAACTATACTTCCTCTCCTGTGAGAATTGTTTTAAATTGGCATAAGCAAAATTCAATCTTAAATAATGGGTCTATAGATTTAAGAAATATTTCTGATATGGATTTATATATCATTGATCCAAACGGACAGATTGTTGCAGCCAGCACAACAGCTAATAATAATACAGAGATGGTTGAGTTTACACCGACAGTTAAGGGTACATATACAGTTATTGTAGATGGATATATATTAGAAAATACCTATGAAGTATTTGGCTTGGCATGGTATCAAAAATAACGGAGACCCTAGTTGGCCGGGAAAAGTTAATTCCATGGTAGAAGACTTGAAAAAAGATCTTAACTTAGGTGACATTCCCTTTATAGCCGGAGAAATGTTATATAGCGGTATGTGCTCAGGACATAATGTCTTAGTAAATCAGTTACCCTCTGTTGTTAAAAACTGTTATGTGGTATCTGCAGAAGGTTTAGTAGGAGATCCTGGGGACGGACTATGGGGGCTTCATTTCGACCATGATTCCCAAGTTACCCTTGGTATTAGATATGCAGAAAAAATGAAAGAGGCTCTTGGTTGGTAATTAGTATAAGGTAAAATAGCAAATATTATAAACTTATATAGCTGAGGCTTAAGGTGTTTGCCTAGTATATTTAAAGTATACTAGAGTAAATATCTTAAGCTTTTGCTTTGTTATTTTGCTTTATTAATGGCATTAAGTATATAATTAATGCCATTGTAGTATCAAAAAATGCAGATTATAATCAAATTATATATAAAAATTCAATCTATTGAAAAATATTGAATAAACAAGGGAAAGGAAAGTCACATGAATATTACCAATAAAATTACACGGGAATATTTTGACAGTTTATTACTGGAGTTTCGATTGATGGATGGGATTATACCCTCTACAGAATTTAACTTGTATGGAGAGACATTTTCTTCACCGATTATGACAGCAGCATTATCCCATCTTAAAACATTTAACCAAGATTTGGAAAATCCCATGGTGGACTATGCTAAAGGGGCCGCATTAGCTAATTGTGTTCATTGGATTGGTATGGGCAGTAATGAGGAGCTGGAAAGTGTTATAAAAACCGGCGCAGCTACTATTAAAATTATTAAACCTTATGAGGATGAAGATAAAATTTATAAAAAAATTGAACATGCAGAGAAAGTGGGAGCTTTAGCGGTTGGTATGGACATAGACCATATATTTGCTAATGATGGCAGCCTTGATATTGTTTTAGGTGAAAAAATGTCCATAAAATCACCATCTACTTTAGGCAAATATATTAGCTCAACTAAATTACCATTTATAATCAAAGGGGTTTTAAGTGTAAAGGATGCAGTTAAATCTGTTGAAATCGGTGCAAAGGGAATAGTAATATCTCATCATGGAGGCCGTTTAGATTATGCTGTTCCTCCTCTTATGATTCTACCTGATATTGCAAAGGAAATAGGTAAAGACATCCCAATCTTTGTTGATTGCGGAATTACATCCGGTATGGATGCATACAAAGCTTTAGCTCTTGGAGCTACGGCTGTCAGTGTCGGAGGCCACCTAATTCCATATATTCGTAAAGGCGGTGTACAGGGGGTATACGACCGCTTACAAGCTATGACAAATGAACTTCGTGGACTTATGGCCAATACCGGAGTGAAGGATGTTAATAGCTTTGATTCTACAGTTATTCACCATAAGAACTTTTAATTTAGCAGAGAATTTTCTGAGCAAAGTTTAGAAACTTTGCTCGATTTTTTAAATTAAAGTTGAATTATACAAGTAAAAAGACAATAATAAAAAAAGAAGTCAGTTATTGTGGAAATTATCTTAATACTATGATAAAATATAATAAAACAAGGTCTTTAGTACTATATAAACAGGAATATATGGTATAATATGGTAATAGGAAGGTTTATAAAAGGATATATGTTTGCAGTTAAAATACAAGGATATTGATTATTGCCAATTCTAGTTAAATACTGTTGGGGGAAGGTATTATGAAACTATACAATATGTTGCAAAGTAATCCGACACTCTTAATGGTCTCCATTATAATTATGTTATGTTTATGTATATTGGTAATGTTTTTTTTAATTTTGTGTAAATTTGAAAATGAAAAAAGCAATACCATATCTGCTATTGAGTTAAACAAGATTACAAATAGTATCCATGCCGGATTGGTTCAATTCATACCCAGGGATACATGCACTATACATTATGCCAGTGAGGGGTTTTACAATTTATTAGGCTATTCAGAAAAAGAAGCCATGAAAAAGAACAAGTATAGTATTATGGATTTTGTCTATCCAAAAGACAAAGATTATTTTATAACTTCTGTATATAACGTAGAGGATGGAAGTATTAATTTTGAAGTCCGTTTAGTAAAGAAAGACGGGACTATTATATATTGCCTAATAAACGGAAACCATGTAATGGCTAAAAACGGGAATTACACAATATCCGCTGTATTTGTTGATATAACAAGGCAGAAAAAAATGCAAGAGATGCTAAGGATGGATAGAGAGCGTTATCGGGTGGCCTCTGAACTTTCTAATGATGTACTATTTGAGTACTACGTTATTAATGATGAAATGATTTTTTCTGATAAATTCAAGGAGTTATTTGGTAGGGATACCATTATGGATAATTTTGTGAGAGATTGTTATTTACGAAGAGATATGGTTCATCCCGATGACTATGGTCTTTACTTGGATTTTTGTACTAAACTATCTGAGGGTAAGGAGTATGTTACAACGGAGTTTCGCCTAAAGCATCGTCCCAATGACTATATCTGGTGTCAGATAATGGGCAAAACTATATATGATGAAGATGATCTGCCAAACCGTGTAATAGGTAAGATTGTTAATGTGGATTATCAAAAACGTGAATTAGATGCCTTGGAGTACAAGGCAACTAGGGATCCTTTAACCGGGGTTTATAATAAGGAAGTAACCTTTAAGAAGATTGATAGATATATTAGCGGTAATAAGAACGGCAGACACGCCCTAATGCTTATTGATTTTGATGACTTTAAGCATATCAATGATAACTATGGACATTTAGTTGGTGATAAAGTCCTAACTTATGTTGTAAGAAGAATTAGAGAAGTATTTGCAGAAGGTGAAATTATCGGAAGAATTGGTGGCGATGAATTCGTAGTATTTATCGGTTATGTTGGTGATCATGGGGATATTGTCGGTAAAGCCAGTATCCTGGGCAATGCCCTTTATACTACTTATGTTGATGGTAATTGTGAAATTCAGATATCCGGTAGTATTGGTATAGCAACCTATCCGGATAATGGAATGAACTATGAACAACTTGTCCAATGTGCTGATCAAGCCCTATACTGTGTAAAGAGTCAAGGTAAGAATAGCTTTATGCTTTATGGTGTAGTTACTTAAAATCTGATTTTGAAACTGAATTTGTTATGGCAAATATTATTATACATACAACGCAGAACAGAAGACAGAAGGATAATAGAAATACTGTCTGATGTATCTGCGTTATTTTTTTAAAGTATTCATAGATACTTTTGATTAAAAATCCTGCCATGGCTACGATTATACCCGGTTTTAGCAAAGTGTTTACAGCATCAAACTTAAACCGGATAATTCTTATAATATAAAATGAATCCATAAAGGTGATAATTAACTGACCTATAAGTAAAGCTGATAGATAACCTTTAATACCGGTTTTTGGTACTAAAATTATTATAATAATAATTTTAACAAATGTACCCAAAATAGAATTAATAAAAGTGATATTGGTTTTTCCAAGACCGTTAATTATACTTCCTAAGGTTGTTGTAAGATATATTAAGGGGCAAATCCAGGCCAGTATAACTAAATATCTGCCGGCTTCTTGATTATTGAAAATACAAATTCCAAGATTATTACCAAAAAGCAGAAAGACACCGGTGCTGATAATTCCTATTAAAAGGCTGTACTTTATGGAGACAGATGAAGTTTTACCTATCAAATATTCATTTTCCATAGCCTGGGCTTCGGATATGGTAGGAAGAAGCAGGACTGCCAGGGCATTTATTAAAGCAGTAGGAAACATTATAAAGGGCATGGACATTCCTACTAAGGTACCATATGTACTAAGGGCCTCCTTTGTACTTAAACCGAATCTTCTTAACATGGCCGGTATTAAAACAGCCTCTATACTATGTAAAATATTTATAAGCAGGCGATTGGTAGATAAGGGTATACTCGATATTATAATCTCCTTTATGATTTTTCGTCTTCTTACAGGGATTGCAGAAGAATTGGGGCCTAGGCTTATTAAATCCTTTGGAGATTTAGTAATAAATAAGGAGAAGAAATTATATAGGGAGGAAGCAATTTCACCTATTACCAGGCCCAAAACAGCCATTTCGCAGGTAACTAAATGATTACCATTTCCCATGGTATAAGCTGCTATATATACTACGATAACTCGGATAACTTGTTCAACTAGTTGTGTTGATGCCGGTACACCGGCCTTTTTTAATCCATAATAATAACCGTTAATAGATGAGGTGACTGCACAAAAAGGAAATACCACAGCTAATATTCTTAATGATGAAGCACTTCGAGGTTCAAGTAAGAAGCGGTAGGCAACAATATCTGAAAATTTATATAATAGTAATGTTAAAATAGCTGCTATTGTTACAGAAAGCAGCAGACCCAGTCTTAAAATTTTGCCCACATTTTTATGATTACGCTTTCCCATTTCTGCAGCTACCAGCCTAGAAATAGAGGTTTGAATCCCTGTTGCATAGATTGTAAATGCAATACCATAGACTGGAAAAATCAGCTGATATATTCCTAGCCACTCAGACCCCATTACTTTAGATAAAAATATTTTATAGAAAAAACCAATAACCCTGGTTATAAATCCTGCCAGGGTAAGAATTATGGTACCTAATAATATATTTCTTTGGCCGATATGCTTTATGGTATTTGCTGTTTGGGTTCTTAACTTCATATAGTTCTCCTGCAAGTCAAATTCTTTATAATATATTGAGTTAAATAATAACTTATGTATGTTCTTTATATCTAATAAAGAAAAATATCAAAATAAAAATATATTTATTGTAAATTTATTGTTGACAAATAAATGGTAGAATGCTATATTTAATACCGAGTAATTTAATATGAATTAAATAAGTGGGAATTAAAACTGAGAACTGATGGCGGAAGTTTAGCAGGAGGTTATAATATGAAATTAACTACTAAAGGTAGATATGGACTTAGAGCAGTCCTAGACCTGGCAGTTAATAATGACGATGATGAGGCAGTTGCATTAAGTCAGATTGCAGAAAGACAAGGCATATCCACCAGTTATCTGGAACAATTGATAGCAAAACTTAGAAAATCCGGTATAGTGCAAGGTATTCGTGGAGCACAAGGGGGATATGTACTGGCAATGCCGGCAGAGGAAATATCTGTAGGTGACATTTTGCGTGCCTTAGAAGGAGACTTAAGTCCTGTAGATTGTGCTGAAATAAATAATACTGATACACCCTGTAGTATCTCAGATACCTGTGTAACAAAATATGTATGGAAGCGTATAAGTGATAGTATAAATGACGCAGTGGATGGAATTATGCTCTCTGATTTGGTAGCAGAAAGTAAGAGAGTTCAAGCAGAAGCAGGTGTTACTGAGGATAATAATTCAAAGCAAACTTGTTGAAAATAAATATCAATAATTAGGAGATGACCACATGGAAAAGAAGATATATCTTGATAATGCAGCTACTACAAAGACTAGACCTGAGGTTGTAGAAGCTATGCTCCCTTACTTTAGCCAGCTGTATGGTAATCCATCCAGCGTATATGAGTTTGCTTCTCAAAATAAAAAGGCTTTAGATGAAGCAAGGTCTATTATAGCTGGTGCCATAGGGGCAGAAAGTTCTGAGGTCTATTTTACAGCCAGTGGAACAGAAGCGGACAACTGGGCTCTTATAGCAACTGCAGAGGCTTATGAGGGAAAGGGAAAGCATATTATTACATCAAAGATTGAACATCATGCTGTATTGCATACTTGTGAATATCTGCAAAAAAAGAGAGGGTATGAAGTTACCTATATAGATGTAGATGAAAATGGTATTGTTAAATTGGATCAGTTGGAGAAGGCCATAAGACCAACTACAATTTTAATATCAATTATGTTTGCTAATAATGAGATTGGAACAATTCAGCCAATTAAAGAAATTGGTGCTATTGCTAAGAAGCATAACATATTGTTCCATACAGATGCAGTACAGGCTTTTGGACAATTGGATATAAATGTAGAAGACTTGGGAATTGACATGATGAGTGCCAGCGCCCATAAGCTAAACGGTCCAAAGGGAATTGGTTTCTTATATATAAAAAAAGGTATTAAAATCAGATCTTTTATCCATGGAGGAGCCCAGGAAAGAGGCAGACGGGCAGGAACTGAAAATGTACCCAATGTTGTCGGCTTTGGCAAAGCAGTGGAGATTGCCATGGCTACCATGGAGGAAAGGACTAAGAAGGAAATACAGTTGCGGGATTATCTGATTAAACGGGTTTTAGCGGAAGTTCCCTATACCAGACTTAATGGCCACAGAACAATGAGGTTACCTAATAACGCTAATTTTAGTTTTCAATTTATAGAAGGTGAATCTCTGCTTATAATGTTGGATATGAGTAATATCTGTGCCTCTAGCGGTTCGGCTTGTACATCAGGCTCCCTAGATCCTTCCCATGTTTTACTTGCCATTGGTTTACCCCATGAAATAGCTCATGGATCTTTAAGGCTTACCTTAAGTGCAGAAAATACATTTGAAGAAATAGATTATACGGTAGAAAAAATCAAGGAGATTGTTGATAAATTAAGAATGATGTCTCCCTTGTATGAGGATTTTGTTCGCAGGAGATAATAAATTCGCTATAGTTGATACTATTTGATAAAGTGGAGGAAATATTATGTATACAAAAAAAGTAATGGATCATTTTACAAATCCAAGAAATATGGGTGAAATTGAAAATCCCAGTGCTGTTGGGACTGTGGGAAATGCCAAGTGCGGAGATATCATGAGAATGTATATGGATATAGATGACAATGGTGTAATTCGGGACGTAAAATTTAAGACCTTTGGCTGTGGTGCGGCAGTTGCCACAAGCAGTATTGCTACTGAACTAGTAAAAGGAAAGACTATAGAAGAAGCTCTTAAGGTTACAAATAAAGCTGTTGTTGATGCTCTTGATGGTCTTCCTCCGGTAAAGGTACACTGCTCATTGCTGGCCGAGGAGGCAATTCATGCGGCTTTATGGGATTATGCTGAAAAAAATGGCATTAAAATCGAAGGATTAAGAAAGCCTAAGTCTGATGTCCATGAACATGATGAGGACGAGCAAACTTATTAGATTGGAGTTATAAATGGATAAAGTGGTAGTCGGAATGTCCGGAGGAGTAGACTCCTCTGTGGCGGCATACCTTTTAAAAAAACAAGGGTATGATGTCATAGGTGTGACAATGCAAATATGGCAGGATGATGATGTTTGTTCCATATCGGAAAACGGTGGCTGCTGTGGCTTAAGTGCAGTAGAGGATGCAAGAAGAGTTGCTAATGTATTGGATATTCCACACTATGTTATGAACTTTAGGAAGGAATTTAAGGAAACTGTTATAGATTATTTTGTATCGGAATATATCATGGCCAGAACCCCAAATCCATGTATTGCTTGTAATAGATTTGTTAAATGGGAGGCCTTGCTTGCCAGATCCTTATCTATAGGAGCTTCCTATATTGCTACCGGACATTATGCTTCTATAACAAGGCTTGCAAACGGCAGATATGCTATAAAAAATTCAGTTACAGCCGCAAAGGATCAAACATATGCCCTGTATAATTTAACCCAGTTCCAGCTAGAACATACACTTATGCCTGTGGGAGCTTACTCCAAGGAAGAAATCAGGGCAATTGCTAAAGAGTTAAATCTTCCTGTAGCCAATAAACCGGATAGCCAGGAAATTTGTTTTGTTTCCAATAATGACTATGCAGGATTTATTGAGGAATATTTAAGCGATGAAGAAAACCGAAGGATTATAGAAGAAAAAAGAAGGCTTTATAAAAAAAGTATGGAAAAGTCCGGATATGGTTTTACCCCAGGTAATTTTGTAGATTGGAAGGGAAATGTACTAGGACAACATAAGGGCTTAGCTAACTATACCATAGGACAAAGAAAGGGGCTAAATCTAGCCCTTGGCAGACCGGTATTTGTTATGGAATTAAGACCTGAAACCAATGAGGTGGTTATCGGGGATGCAGACGATGTATATACAGATCGTTTTTATGCTAATAATCTTAATTTTATGGCCATAGAGGATTTAGAAGATGAGATGGTGGTATCAGCAAAAATCCGATATAGTCATAAAGGTGCTCCTTGTACCATTAAAAAAACAGCAAAAGATGAAGTGTTGTGTGTTTTTGACCAACCCCAAAGGGCAGTAACTCCGGGACAGGCGGTAGTATTTTACCAAGATGATTATGTTGTTGGCGGAGGAACTATACTGGGTAAAAGATAGTATAAAATAATAATAAATTAGTTCGAGTATAAAAAATCTATTGCTAAAAGTATTTTTTATACTCGAACTTTATTATCTATACAATATAGAAACTATAATTTAATCATATTAGGCTGACCCTCTTTAAAGATGGTATAATATTTATAACCTAGATTTTTAAGAAGGGCTTCTGCTTTATCAAAATCATAGCATAGATGTTGGGGTAAATGGGCATCTGATCCGATGGTAATTATCTCCCCCCCAAGTTCTTTATATCGCTTTAAAATCTCGGTTTTGGGATGGGGATGTCCAAGACCATACTTATATCCTGAAGTATTTACTTCAATCCCTTTACCGTGATTTAAAAGAGTCTTTAAGATTTCGTCTAAGACATCTTTATAGTAGGGATAGGAGTACTCTTGATACTTAATCTTACTGCTGGGGGCATAGCGGACCACATAATCTATATGACCGCATACATGAAAACCCTGATAAATCTCACAGCATTTTTGTATTTCCTCAAAACATTTTACTATCCCTTCCTCTTCGGTAATATTTTCCCAATATTGTGGATAATATGGATCCATTTGATTCACTATGTGGATAGATCCAATTATAAAATCAAAGGGAAATGAATTTATAAGTTTATACATAGAATCACTTATATGGGGCTGCATTCCAAGCTCAAGTCCAATAAGAATCTCAATCTGGGACTTATACTTTTCCTTCAATATCTGAAGTTTTTTTAGATAGTTATCTATATCAAATTGGAAGGAATAATCATATATTTTAGGATAATCATAGTCCATATGGTCAGTAAAGCATAGGGTTTTAAGGCCCAGCTTTATGGCCTTATCAATCATATCTTCCATCTTTGCTTTTCCGTCACTGGAAAAATTAGAATGAACGTGAAGGTCAGCGCAAATCATATTTTCCTCCTTAATCTATTCTACTTCCTTTATATCCGATATATCAGTATCTGCTATCATTGAATAATTAGTATGGTAAATGACAAAGCCAGGTTTTGAGCCACTGGGTTTTTTTATGTTTTTACGCTGGGTATAATCAATTTCTACTTTTTTTGAATCTCTGGCGCTGCTATAATAGGCTGCAAGCCTTGCTGCTTCCTCAAAAGTTTTATCAGGTAGTTTATCCCCACCGGATTTTACAATTACATGGGAGCCCGGAATGTTCTTGGAATGGAACCACCAATCCCCTCCGTCAGCCAGTTTGAAAGTAAGTTCTTCATTCTGATAATTATTTTTACCTACATAGATATGGTAACCGTCTGAGGAAATATAATGAAAAGGTTTGCTTTTTGCATTTTTTGATGATTTTTTTGACTTATCTGATTTATTGGAAATATGCTTCTTTTTAATATAGCCGTATTCCATCAGTTCTTTTTTTAATTCAGCTAAATCATCTTCATCAGTGGCAATTTCCAAGGAAGCACGAATAGATTTTAAATGCTCAATCTCATCCTTAGTTTCTTGTATTAAGGTGGTAAGAGCATCATAGGTCCTTTTTAATTTGTTATATTTTTCAAAATACCTTTTGGCATTTTCCATAGGTGTAAGGGTCTCATCAAGAGGAATTTTTATTTCCTCATCATTATTATAGTAATTAGGGGCAATTAGTTCTTTGGCATTGGGCTTTAGATTATAGCCATAAGCACTTATAAGTTCCCCGTAGACTTTATATTTGTCCCTTTTTTCGGTATCTTTAAGCTGTTTTACTTGTAAATCATATTTTTTTACGGCCCTTTCTATGGTATTTGCCACTAGTTTACGAAGGTCAGCGGATTTTTGCTGCATTACAGCTTGGGCATTTTTCTCAGCGTAATATGTCTCTAGCATTTTTGATGGAGATGATAATTCTTTAATATTATAATTATTATTCATATAGGAGCTTAGAGGAATACTGGAAAACTCCTTAGGGCCATGTTCTCCTATTACAATATGAGGATAGAATTTTTTCTCCTTAACCTCTTCTATGACCCTTTCAAAATTTCTAAAAAGGTGTAAACCCATGTCTTCACTAAGTGTCGAGGTAAAATCGTCAGAATAGATAGAAGCCCGATGGCAGATTTCATTAGCTATTAGGGGGCTGATGCCCGTAAGGCCTGTATAAAGGGCTTTTGATAAAGGCATTTGCTTATTTAATATATGCTCCTTAAAAGAAGGATAATCTATGGTAAGGGGGTCTAGTTTATGGATAGTTTGTGGAATGAAATATTCTCTACCGGGGAGGACCTCACGAACAGAGCTCATAAATTGATTGACCCGTTTAATGCTATCAATAATGGTCATGTTATGGTCGCAGAATATAATATTACTATGCTTGCCCATAAGTTCGATAATTAGATATTTAATCTTTAAATCACCCAGTTCGTCCATATGTTCTATTTTTATGGATACTATACGCTCTAAAGAAGGTTGGGTAATATCAAGAATTTTTCCGTTATTTAGATGCTTACGAAGCAACATACAAAAATTTGGAGCAGTCATGGGATTAGCCTTAGTGTTCTCGGTAAGATAAATTAAGGGCATGCCTGCCCCTGCCGAAAGAAATAATTTATAGTTAACTCTATCTTGTCCTTTTATACTAATAAGTAGTTCATCCTTTTCGGGCTGGGCAATCTTATTAATTCTTCCTCCCATAAGGGTAGATTTTAATTCCTCAACAATACTTGCAACTACAATTCCATCTAATGCCATAATAACCTCCGATATTTTGAATTACTGCTTTGGACATTATAGCATATTGAAGAAAAAATTAATATAGGTAAGAATATATAACATTTAAGGCTATTAATACAAATAAATGGTATTTAAGAATAAACTACCAGGTGCATTTATTTATAAGATGCTATATAATACATTTGTAACAAATTTAACATTTACGTAATAAAAGTTACAGTGGAGGCATTGTATGAATAAAAAGGTACGAAAGATTGCTGTTTGTTGTGCAGTAGGTTCATTGGCACTTATGGGAAGAGCAAAAACTGCATATGCAGCAGGAGAACCTGTTGCAGGTATAACAGTCTTAATAAATGATATTAGTGAAGATCCCAAAATGAATGCAGAAATAAATAATATTCTTCATCCTATAAAAAAGTATGGGAATATGGCAATAGCAGATGTTAATAATTATGTAAATATAAGAAGTCAAGCAAATACCAACAGTAAAATATTAGGCAAACTATATAGTAAGGGGACAGCTACAATTCTTGAGGAAGAGGGAGATTGGCTTAAAATTAAATCAGGAAGCGTAACTGGGTACATAAAAGCAGAATTTTTAATTACAGGTAGCAAAGTTTATGAGATGATAGAAGAAGTAAAAACTAAACTGGCTACCGTAAATGCCAACAAGCTGAATATCAGAACAAAAGCAGATATAAATTCTTCTATATTAACCCAAGTTCCTAATGGGGACAAATTAAAAGTAATAGAAGAAAGTGGAGAATGGATTAAGGTATCTACCGGAAATAAAGTAGGATATGTATCTGCTGATTATGTAGATATTAAAACTGATTTTCAGGAAGCCATTTCAATTGAGGAAGAACAAGAAAGAATAAGGCTTGAGAAGGAAAGGCAGCAAAAAGAAGAAAGTAAGGCGGTTTCCTCCCTAAGGCAACAAATTGTTAACTATGCTAAGCAATTTATAGGGAATCCATATGTATGGGGAGGAACCAGCTTAACAAGGGGGGCTGATTGCTCCGGCTTTACACAATCTGTATTTAAAAAATTTGGTATATATATTCCTAGAACATCCAGATCCCAAGCAGGCAGCGGGAAAAGAGTTTCTTTGGATAAAATCCAGCCCGGTGATCTGATATTCTACACTAAGAACGGAAGGATTAATCACGTAGTAATCTATATCGGGAACGGAAAAGTACTAGGGGCCGCAAGTAAAGAAGAAGGAATTGTTATTAAGAATTTAAACTATAGAAAACCATATAAAGCGGTAAGTTACATAAATTAGCATAGAATAAAAAAGCATGGATCTTATTAAGTATAGGATACATGCTTTTTGTTCACATTATATTTACAAAAGGTTCATAAAAAGTTCATGATACCTGGTACCCACAGAGGTTAACATTGTAGTGAAAGGAGGAGTTGTATGGAGCCAAAGAAATTATATCGTTCTTCTACAAATAAGATGATTTGCGGAGTATGTCAAGGAGTTGCTGAATATATAAATATTGACCCTACGGTGGTAAGGTTATTATGGGCCTTGGTTGGTTTAAGTGGAGTGGGAATAGTTTTCTACTTTATTGCAGCTATTATTATGCCGGTTAGATAAGTTTATAAAAATTAAATAAAAAATAGAAAACGAGGTTGTATTTTAACAACCTCGTTTGTATTTATGGCTATAATGTGATATATATATGTATTTATTGGACTTTTTCAATAATCTCAATTATCTGGTTTGCATCAAAGGGCTTTGTTAAGAATTCGGTAGCACCATATTTAACGGCATCAACCATTTTGTTTTTTTGTCCCGCTGCAGTTACCATAATAACTTTTGCATTCTTATCTATATTCATAATTTCCTTTAAAGCTGTAAGACCGTCCATAACCGGCATGGTTATATCCATAGTAGTTATATCGGGGCGAAGTTCTGCATATTTTGATATTGCTTCTTGACCGTTTAAAGCCTCGCCGATTACTTCGTGGCCGTTCTCAGTTAAGATACTTCTAAGGATTTTTCTAGACGTTCTGGAATCATCAACTATAAGAATTTTTGCCATATTTATACCCTCCTAATTTATAACAACCTTATGGTCAGTGACGACCAATAAGTCAGTTTGATTTCCGTTTATAATAATAGGTACAACATAAATATCACCATCAGAGACCAAAGTTTTGTTTTTGTTAAACTCCGGTGGTGTCATATCAATATGTATATCCTCTTTACTTAGTTTAGAGGCAAATAATCCGTTATTACAATTTATAAATTCGCAAACTGAATCAAAAGCATCCTCATCCATTGTAGTAAATTCTTCTTTAGCAAAGGGAGAGGCGATATCTAACAGGGCTTGATCCTCGCCGGCAAAGGCGACAAATAGTTCATGGTTTCCAACCAGTCGTTGATATGCGATTGAACGGAAGGGATAATTTTTTACGGTATACGCTTTTTTTAGAAGAATATTGTTATTAATAAAACGGATTATATTCCGTATAGCCAGAGTAATACATTCTCCGGTTAAGGGGATGTTTACATCGACAAATACCGGAATGATTCTATCAATATCACCAGACTTAAGCGCATCCAATTCCGTATCAGAAAAGCCGTAATCTTTTTTAAAATCTTCAATACAGGATTCAATTTCTTTCATGGACATTATATTGTTTTCCATAAGAGTTTGAATCAATCTCATATAAGGGTTTCCTTGAAGGTTTAACAGATAATTTACTTCCTCAGCCAGTAGATACCCTTTTTCGATTGCAATATCACCAAAACGGCGATCTTTTTGCTTTTGAATTTCATTAACTTCTTCGGCTTGTTTAGTAGTAAGCAATTTTTCAGAAACAGCAATAAACCCAAGTTTGGCACGGGAAGTTTTTTGCTGCAACATGATATCCTCATACTGCGATTGAGAAATTTTATTCTTTTCTAATAAGTAATCCCCAAAATAAAGCCCGAACATGATGTTTCTCCTTTCGTATCCTTAATTCTTCCCTACAACGCTTTATGGCAACTGGAAAGTGATTGGAGTTACATTACTCCTAATTTCATTTAAAATAATCCCTCTATATATAATATACAACAAAAATAAGAAAAATAATAGTACTTATTTGAAAAATATTCAACTTTTCTGTTAAAAAATAATAAAATACTTGCAATTTTGAAGAAAAAGTAAATTATTCTAACATATAAAATAGACAATATTAACAAAAATATTAAAACTAATATAAATTATACAATATTGTACACAATACTCTCAATATGGCTATTTATTACAAATTAATAATTTAATAACAAAAACAGATGACATTTATGTCCGCCTATGTTAAAGTATTGTTTAAGTTAAGAGAGGTTGGAGGTAACAATGAAAAAATTAGTCGACTTAATATCTGAGGATGTAAAAGAAGCATTTATTCAAAAAGGATATGATGAAAAATATGGGATAGTCACTACATCCAATAGGCCTGATCTTTGTCAATATCAATGTAATGGGGCTTTGTCGGCCGCAAGAGAATACAAAAAGGCACCTATAGTTATTGCAGAGGATATAGTGGAAGTATTAAAGGAAAATAGCCGCTTTAAAGAAATTACTGCAATTATGCCTGGTTTTATCAATATAACATTAAGTGATGAGTTTTTAGCAGAATATTTAAATAACATGAACAGAGAGAAAGATTTTGGTTGCGAGAAGGATTCTGCACCTAAGAAAATCATAATTGATTATGGTGGACCTAATATAGCAAAACCCCTTCATGTTGGTCATATGCGTTCTGCGGTAATAGGAGAAAGTTTAAAACGTATCTTCAAATTTATGGGAAATGAAGCTATCGGAGATGTACACCTTGGGGACTGGGGTACACCTATGGGACTTGTTATAGCAGAATTAAAAAGAAGAAAACCGGATTTAATTTATTTTGATGAATCTTATACTGGAGAATATCCAAAAGAAGCTCCCTTTACCATATCAGAACTTGAAGAGATTTATCCTGCAGCCAGTGCATATTCTAAGGAGAACCCTGAGTTTCGTGAAGAAGCAAAACAGATTACCTATTTAATGCAAAATGGTCATAGGGGTTATATGGCTCTTTGGAAACATATGCAGGATGTATCTGTAACAGATTTAAAGAAGATTTATGAAAAATTAAATGTATCCTTTGAACTTTGGAAAAAGGAAAGCGATGCTCAGCCATATATTCCTGATATGGTTAAGTATTTTAAGGATAATGGTTATGCAAGAATCAGCGACGGAGCTTTAGTAGTTGATGTAAAGGAAGAAACTGATACAAAAGAAATACCACCATGTATGATATTAAAGTCAGATGGTGCCACCTTGTATCATACAACTGACCTGGCAACTATTGTGGAGCGGATGAAGCTGTTTAATCCAGACCATATTCTATATATTACAGATAAAAGACAGGAGCTTTATTTTGAAACAGTATTCCGCTGTGCCAAGAAGACAAAGCTGGTAAATGAAAATACAAAACTTCAATTTATCGGTTTTGGTACTATGAACGGTAAAGATGGCAAGCCATTTAAAACAAGGGATGGTGGAGTTCTTCGTCTGGAATATCTGATTAAGATGGTAACCGATGAGGTTTACCGCAAAATAATGGAAAATCGTACTATGGAGGAAGAAGAAGCTAAGGAAGTGGCCTCAAAGGTTGGACTAGCTGCCTTAAAATATGGAGATTTATCAAATCAGGCTTCCAAGGATTATGTTTTTGATGTGGAGCGCTTTACTTCCTTTGAGGGTAATACCGGTCCTTATATTCTTTATACAATTGTTAGAATTAAATCTATTCTTGAGAAATTTAAACAAACAGGCAAAACTATAAATCCAGATTCAGATATCCTTCCCGCCAAATCATCTACAGAACGGGAATTAATGCTACAGATTACAAAATTCAGTGATATGATTCATGCTGCCTATGAAGAATTGGCACCCCATCGGATATGCCAATATATTTATGATTTGGCCGATAAGTTTAGCAGCTTTTATCATGAGACAAAGATTATATCTGAGGACTATGATGATAAGAGACAGGCATCCTTAATACTTATGATTAGCCTTGTAGAGGGAATATTACTGACTTGTATAGATCTTCTTGGATTTGAAGCACCTGACCGAATGTAAAATTTTAAGCTAAAGCGAGGTAGCCAAAATTCCCATAAATAAGGGATTGGTCCCTCGCTTTATATATAATAAAGTCTTATTGTATAGGAGGCATTATGTATCGGCTAATTTCAAAATTAGTAGTATATAAGAAACTTGGTAATAACAGCCTTTTGCTAAAGCTGGCAGATATAATTAAGGAATATGATTATCTGACAGAAAGGGAAAATCCTAGGCAAATCAGCAAAATAGATAGGGAAAATATTATATCCAGGATATATTCCCTTATTAATGAGCTTTTAGATATGGCAACCCTTTATGGTTTTAATCATAATTTATGGCAGGATTACCTGGCATACCTGCTTATCACCATGGAAAATCCTTTTAGCATAACTTGTGAAAAAGTAGGTGCTAGGGAGGGGACTGTTAATATTTTTGCCAAGGGAGATTTTAAGATTTTTAAAAAATTGTTTGATTATGATTTTACCCCTTTAGAAGAGGCATTAGATATAAATTGCTTTTCTATAATAACTAATTATAAGGCTATAGAAAAAAGCAGCACAAGTTATAATAAAAATGTCAGCAAAAAAGTTAGGATGATTAGTAATCGTATAGCAACTGCCAAAGATGAGGAAGAGATTTTTAAGATTGTAACTGATTTTTATAGGGATTATGGGGTGGGAAAGTTAGGACTAAATAAGGCTTTTCGTATATCTAAGGATGAAGGAAAGCTTGAAATCATCCCCATAACAAATACACAAGAAGTCAGGCTTTCTGATTTGATAGGATATGAATTACAAAAAAAGAAACTGCTTGATAATACCAAGGCATTTGTAGAAGGAAGAAAGGCCAATAATGTCCTATTATTTGGGGACAGTGGTACGGGAAAATCTACATCTGTAAAAGCAATCCTTAATGAGTTTTATGAAATGGGACTTAGAATGATTGAAATCTATAAGCATCAGTTTAAAGATCTTTCATCAGTTATTTCTATGATTAAGAATCGAAATTATAAATTTATAATTTATATGGACGATCTTTCTTTTGAGGAATTTGAAATAGAATACAAATACCTAAAAGCAGTGATAGAAGGAGGCTTAGAAAACAAACCTGATAATGTACTTATATATGCCACATCTAATCGCAGGCATTTGATACGGGAAACTTGGAATGACCGCTTAGATATGGAACATAAAGAGGATATCCATCGGTCAGATACTATGGAAGAGAAGTTATCCTTAGTAGAACGTTTCGGAATTACTATTAATTACTCCTCACCTTCTAGGAAGGAGTATTATGAAATTGTAAAAGAGCTGGCTAAAAGGGAGAAAATTGATTATCTTACAGAGGATATGCTTTTATCTGAAGCTACTAAGTGGGAGCTTAGAAACGGTGGTTTATCGGGAAGAATGGCCCAGCAGTTTATTAATTATCTGGCAGGTAAACACTAAGGTAACTTTGTAACTTATGATAATAAAGATATAGTTAGTTTTATATTAGCTTAAAGATAATAGACAATTTGCTAAGTATGAGAGGGGCGAATATATTGATTACTTTAATTAAGAACGGATATGTGGTTGACCCGGCATCAGCCAGAGAGGGGAAGTTTGATATTTTAATAAAAGATGACCGGGTATTAAAGGTTGAAGCAAATATAAAACCGGATGATTATAAAATAAAAGTGGACAAAGTAATCGAGGCAGGTGGAAAATTTGTAATGCCGGGATTTATTGACCTCCATGTTCACCTTAGGGAACCGGGATATGAGTATAAGGAAACCATATTAACAGGTTCATTGGCGGCAGCTTGTGGAGGCTTTACCACAATCTGTGCCATGCCAAATACCAATCCGGCTTTAGATAATCCCGACACCCTTAAATATGTTTTTGATCAGGCAGAAAGAGGATTAGTAAACATATATCCTATTGCCGCCATTACCAAAGGCCAGGAAGGAAGAGAACTAAATAATATTGCAGAACTGGTTAAGGCCGGGGCTGTGGCCATAAGTGAAGACGGCAAATCGGTTATGGATACACTCCTATATTATAAGGCCATGGAAGAAGCTGCTAAGATTGGGGTTTCGGTATTTGCCCATTGTGAGGATAAATCCCTTGCAGCAGATGGGGTAATGAATGCGGGAGAAAAAGCAGATGAGCTGGGCCTACCGGGTATTAGTAATGCAGTAGAAGATATTATTACTGCCAGGGATGTTTTGATGGCAAAAGAAACCGGTGCTAAGCTTCATCTTTGCCATTGTTCAACCAAAGGCAGTACCTTTATATTGGATATGGCAAAGCAGAAGGGAATTAATATTACAGGTGAAACTTGTCCCCATTACTTTACCTTATCTGATAAGGATATACCGGAAGATGACGCAAACTATAAGATGAATCCCCCCCTACGTAGTCCCGAAGATGTGGAAGCTATAAAGAATGCTCTTAAAAATGATATCCTAGATGTAATTGCTACGGACCATGCCCCTCATTCTATGGAAGAAAAGGAAGAATCCATGTTGAAGGCTCCCTTTGGAATAGTTGGCCTTGAAACCGCATTTTCTATTACATGGACAGAGCTGGTTAAGACGGGTATATTAAGCTATAGGCAGCTGGTGGAAAAAATGAGTCTTAATCCTGCTAAAATCCTTAATATTGACAGGGGCTGTATCGGTGAAGGTTCTGTAGCTGATATAGTAATTATAGATCCGGATAAGGAGTATACCATTGATAAAAATGAATTTTTCTCTATGGGTAAAAATACTCCTTTTCATGGCAAAAAGGTTTATGGAAAGGTATTATACACAATAGTTTCAGGTCAGGTAAAATATGAATATGCAAATAGTTAAATATAAAATCGGAGGTTAATTATGATAAATAAACTAATCCAAAGAATAATTAAGTTGGAAGCACCTATTGTAGTTGGACTAGATCCCATGCTTTCATATGTACCCCAACATCTGCTGGCACAAGGATATAAAGAAAAGGGTGAAAATCTAGAAGGGGCAGCTGAGGCCATATGGCTTTATAATAAGGGAATTATAGATGCCATATATGATTTAGTGCCTGCTGTTAAGCCGCAGATAGCTATGTATGAGCAATTTGGCATTGAAGGATTAAAGGCATATACAAAAACCATAGATTATGCTAAGCAAAAGGGCCTTATTGTAATAGGTGATGTAAAAAGAGGAGATATAGGATCCACCTCAGCAGCATATGCTACGGGGCATTTGGGAAAGGTAACTATAGGGGATAAGGATTATAGAGGCTTTGACGAAGATTTTATAACAGTGAACCCTTATCTTGGTTCCGATGGAATTATCCCCTTTATTGATGTATGTAAGCAGGAAAAGAAAGGACTCTTTATTCTTGTAAAAACATCTAATCCCTCCAGCGGAGAATTTCAAGATCAGCTTATTAAGGAAAGACCCTTATATGAGCTGGTAGGAGAACAAGTAGCAAAATGGGGAGATCTATTTATGGGGGATAGCTACAGTTATATCGGTGCTGTGGTAGGTGCCACATATCCCGAAATAGGTAAAGAACTTAGAAAACTTATGCCAAAGACCTTTATACTGGTGCCAGGTTACGGTGCTCAAGGAGGTAAGGCAGAAGATTTAAAATATTATTTTGATAAGGACGGCTTAGGAGCAATAATAAATTCCTCTAGAGGAATTATAGCCGCCTATAAGCAGCCTAAATATGAGGCATATAAAGAAGAAGCCTATGCAGATGCTTCAAGACAGGCAGTTTTAGATATGAAAGAAGATTTAAAAAAAGCATGGGTAAAAAATTAAAAATCCTTAGGTAAAATTATGCTAGTGTAAAATAAGCTGCTCCAAAATGTTAACTAAAAAACATTTTGGGACAGCTTTTTTTGCTTGATAGTATTAGCATTTTTCCGGTTCTGGATATTCTGTACCGAAGGTATCTACGGTTACAGTCTTCATAATCTGAGGTTCTAGGGGCATATCGGAATAATCAGTTTTGGTCTCGGCTATTTTATTCACCACATCCATACCTTCAATTATTTTACCGAAAGCAGCATAGGATCCGTCTAAATGAGGGGCATCCTTATGCATAATAAAAAATTGGGAACCGGCCGAATCAGGCCTTTGGGATCTGGCCATGGAGATTACTCCTGCTTGATGTTTAAGATTGTTTTCAAAATTATTGTAGGTAAACTCACCTTTAATGGAGTATCCAGGTCCCCCGGTACCGTTGCCATCCGGATCGCCACCCTGTATCATAAATCCCCGGATAACCCTGTGGAAGGTTAATCCGTTATAAAAACCTTTGTTTACCAGAGAGATAAAGTTATTAACGGTATTGGGAGCAATCTCAGGATATAATTCCAGTTTCATAATATCTCCGTTTTGCATTTCAATTGTTACTATTGGATTCATCTTAGCCATAATTGTCCTTTCTACATAGGTTATTTGGTCCGTCCATGTATGCTGACGGTGGTAATATAACATAATCTAAACTTTTTTGTCAAGGTTAGGTAAAAATTAAATTAAGAATTTTATAAACCTTTATTAAGACCTACTTATTATATCAGATAATTGTACACGGTATCAATTAAATATATATTTACAATTAAGTAATATATTTACTATAATATAAAATAAATGGGATAGTGTAAAATAACCAATATGGAGGGTACATAATCATATCTCCATATCAATACCGGATACCAAGTCTTGTCTACCTTTACTAAATGAGCT
The DNA here is from genome assembly GCF_900070325.1 of Herbinix luporum. Taxonomy (GTDB): domain Bacteria; phylum Bacillota; class Clostridia; order Lachnospirales; family Lachnospiraceae; genus Mobilitalea; species Mobilitalea luporum. The sequence goes on along the minus strand of NZ_LN879430.1, from coordinate 1,876,357 downwards.
ATCACCTTATATGACTTCTTTTGAGGTGTTACAAGGAACCATGGATGATGCTTTTCTTAATATTACAGGAAAGCAGCTGGGAAAAGCTTTTAAGGAGGATAATCAGTATGATGGCACTGACTGCAATAGTTAAAAGAAATCTTTTAGTTTATCTAAAAGACAAGGAAAACGTTTTTTATACATTTCTATCCATGATTATAATAATAATATTAATGCTTCTTTTTATGGGGGATATGAATATAGAAATTGTTAAAGGTGTTCTTTCGGATATGGATGTTTTCATGGAAGAAAATCCCCTACCTGAGGAATATCTGTTACCCGGTACAAGAAATCCTTCCCTTGACGAAGCAAATGTAAGAAACTTGGTTTTATCATTAGTAATAGCAGGTATTACCATAGTAAATGGAATATCCGCCTCAATGGGAATGCTTAGTATGATGAGCTGGGATGAGGAGAGCGGAAGATTGGCCAGTTACTACGTGTCACCGATTTCAAGGTTTGTTTTAGTATCGGGATATATTATTTCAGCTGCTTGTTTAAGTTTTATATTCAGTACTGTTACCTTGGCGGTTTCTGAGATTATATTATTACTTACAGGAGGAGTTATGCTGTCATTTACCCAGATACTAAAGGTTTTGGGATTAATTTTACTTAATGGCTTTTCCACCACATCATTTTTGTTCTTTATTACCGGTTTTGCTAAAACAAGGAGTGCCTTTAATGGGATAGCTAACTTTGTTCACATTCTGTCGGGATTTGTCACAGGCATGTACATACCTATAGGCATGATGCCTGAAATTGTTAGAAATTTTCTTGTATTTATACCTATGACTGAGCTAAGTGCATGGTTTAGGAAGGTATTTACCAAAGAAGCTCTACATAACACCTTTGCCGGACTTCCTAAGGAGGCAGTAGCTGAGTATGGTGAGATAACAGGCATCAGTTTGAAAATAGGTGATACAAGTATAAGTGCCTGGATGCAATTTGCCTTGATACTGGGCAGTGGAATTATATTTATTCTTCTGTCTTCTTTAATGATGAGAAAGAAAAATGTTAGGGACAGATAGTTAAAATTTTTCTATGGTATATTCTATGGTATATACTTAATTTGATTAAAAATAAATCGGCTTTTAGGTATTGCAGGTATCCTACGTAAGCTATAGCTTAAATCTTGTAAGGGAACATTATAGGATAAATTCTTTGCCATAAATTCCATAGCGGTTTTTAACAGCATAATTGTAAGCCATTCCCCGGGACAGCGGTGGCCCTTTTCTAGGTCTCCCCCTCCTTGGGGAATAAAATCATAAGGATTACCGTCCCTAAAAGAAAAGCGAGAAGGGTTAAATCTATAGGGTTTTTCCCATATACGCCGGTCATGGTTGCTTCCGTATATATCTAAAAAGACTAAGGAGCCTTTTTTGAAATAATGCTTACTGTAAAGAAAATCATTTTTCACTTTTGCTCCTAAAAATGGGGCAAAGGGAAAATAGCGCCTTATTTCTTGGGCAAACATATGGGAGTAGTTTAGCTTTCCTTTAACAAGCTTTTCCTTGCACCGGGGATATTTATAAAGTGCCAGTGCTCCAAAGGTAATATAGGTTGCAATAGCTGTAATAGGCCTTAAAATATTAATTAATTCAATAGCTGCTAATTTTGCATCCAATAACCTTCCGTAGGGATCCCTATAAAATGCAATACGAAAAAGGGCAGAATCGTAGGGGACAATAATCTTTTGCTGTCTTACCTTTGTTATTATATCTTTCATTTTACATTCGGTTCGAATCCGGGCAAGTCTACCTTTATAATACCTAGGTCCCACTGCACCAAAGGCATCAACCATGGCTGTTAAATCTTTAGCTAAAGCCTTAACATCTGTTTTTTTAATGGGGATCCCTGACCATATACAAGCTCCGTGACAAAGGATGGCGGCTGCTTCATCAAAAAGAATTAAGGTATCATTATGGGACCAAGTTTTGGCATAGCTTTTCCATAATTTTTTCATGATTCTATTTAGATCTTCAATTTTATCAATTTCCATAATGGATAAAAAAAGCCTCTTTCTATGCCTATGGGATATTCCATCCATGGTTTGAATGGCATTCTTTCCAAAAAGGGTTTTTTGTATTCTTTTTGGTAAGGCTCCTTTTCTAGTCATAAGCTGGTTATTATAGAATATTTCTGCAGCATCGGAACCGGTCATACATACTACCTTTTTACCCATTATACGGGTAACAAATAAATCAGATTTATATTTTTTACATCTGTTTGGAATAAACATATAGCCTTCCATAAGAAGCCTAAGGGTACTGTCCGGAAATGTTTTTTGAGGTATTCTTGAACATTTGGTCATGGCAAATCTCCTATAATATGAAAATTATGAAAAAATCTTATATATAGTATTGTGAATCATGGATAGCTTCTTTATACTTGTATTTTGAATAGTGCTTGATTATAATGAATAGAAAATGGATCTATAGTCAAAGAAAGGATAGATTTATCGTGGGAAAAGTATATACCTTTAGTATAAGAACACCGCAAAGTACAGCTATGGTTGATATAAGCTCAAAAGTTCAGGAGGCGGTAAGTAAGAGCCAGGTTAAGAATGGTCTTTGCCTTGTATTTATCCCCCATACAACAGCGGCAGTTACAATTAACGAAAATGCAGATCCGGATGTTGTTAGGGATTTCTTAATGGAGATTAATAAGGTAATACCCTTTAATGACGGCTATCTTCACATGGAGGGAAATTCTGCTGCCCATATTAAGGCCAGCTTAATGGGTTTTTCTGAAACCATTATTATAGAGGATTCTAGGCTGCTACTTGGAACATGGCAGGGTATATATTTGACAGAATTTGACGGTCCTAGGGTACGTAAGGTTCATGTAAAGATTATTGAGGGATAAGTTAAAATTGGACTTTGATATACAGATTTATAAGAAGGAGAAAATCAATGTCAGCTGCTATAAAGAAAAAAAGCAAGGTAATACAAAATGAAAGAATTGAAGAGGGAATATATGATTTGTGGCTTAAAGCAGAAGAGATGGCCTCTATAGCCAGACCCGGACAATTTGTATCACTGTATTGTAAAGAAGGAGGAAGGCTGTTACCAAGGCCAATTAGCATATGTGAGATAGATAAAAAAACCGGTAAAATTCGTTTGGTTTATCGTGTACTGGGAAAGGGAACTAAAGAAATTGCCCATCTTAAATCCGGAGACTTAATTGACTGCCTAGGCCCCTTAGGTAACGGCTTTAATCTTGAAGGAAAAAAGGCCTTAATAATAGGGGGAGGTATAGGAATACCACCCTTATTTGAACTGGCAAAACAATTAGACTGTGAGAAAAATATTGTTCTTGGATATAGAGATATCACTTTTCTAAATAAAGAATTTGAAGCCTTAGGAGATGTATATATATCTACCGAAGACGGAAGTGCAGGAACTAAGGGGAATGTACTGGATGTAATAAAAAAATATAAGCTTACGGCTGATATTATATATGCATGCGGACCAAGCCCAATGCTTAAGGGGGTAAAGGAATATGCCACCATTAATAATATAAAAGCCCAATTGTCCTTAGAAGAGAGGATGGCATGCGGTATCGGAGCTTGTCTTGCTTGTGTGTGCAAATCCACTGAAATAGACCATCATACCAAGGTGAATAATAAAAGGGTATGTAAGGAAGGTCCAGTATTTTATGCAGATGAGGTAGTATTATAATGGAAAATAAAAAAATAAATTATGATAATGAAAAAAATGTTAATATAGATGATAAAACTATGTTAAAATTAAATACAAAAGTAAATATAGGAGGCATCACATTTAAAAATCCCGTAACCACAGCTTCCGGAACCTTTGGTTCCGGGATGGAATATAGGGATTATGTAGATTTATCAAGGCTAGGTGCTGTTACCACAAAGGGAGTGTCACTTAAGCCCTGGCCGGGAAATCCCACACCCAGAGTGGCTGAAACTTATGGTGGTATGTTAAATGCCATTGGCCTGCAAAATCCAGGTATAGATGTATTTATAGAAAGAGATCTTCCTTTTTTAAGATCTTACGATACCAAAATAATAGTAAATGTGGTAGGTAAAACCCCTGAGGAATATTGTGAGGTTGTAGAAAGATTATCTGATTGTGATGTGGATATGCTGGAGATTAATATATCCTGTCCTAATGTAAAAGAGGGGGGAATTGCCTTTGGCCAGGATCCCGGCCGTGTTGAGGCAATTACATCTCAAGTAAAAAGATATGCCAAAAAACCCATTATCATAAAGCTAAGTCCCAATGTTACGGATATTGCAGAAACTGCAAAAGCTGCTGAAGCAGGAGGGGCTGACGCTCTATCATTAATTAACACCTTAACCGGTATGAAAATTGATATAGAAAGAAGAACATTTTTACTTGCCAACAAAACCGGAGGTTTATCTGGACCTGCCATTAAGCCAGTTGCAGTCCGTATGGTTTACCAAGCGGCCTCTGCGGTAAAAGTTCCCATCATAGGCATGGGGGGCATAATTGAGGGGGAGGACGCCTTGGAATTTATTATGGCCGGTGCCACTATGGTGGCCGTAGGTACGGCAAATTTTATTAATCCAAGGGCAACTTTAGATGTATTAGATGGTATAAAATCCTATATGGTAAGGAAGAATATAAAAGATATAAATGAATTAATCGGTTGTGTAAAATAATAAGGGCTGGATTAGTATCGGAGGTTAAAAATGGAGCAATATAAAAAAGAATTTATTGAATTTATGGTTGACTGCGGAGTTTTAAAATTCGGAGATTTTGTAACTAAGAGCGGAAGAAAGACCCCATTTTTTATAAATACCGGATTTTATCGGACCGGCAGCCAGCTTCGTAAGCTGGGTGAGTATTATGCCAGGGCAATAAATGAGAAATTTGGTTTAGACTTTGATCTTTTATTCGGTCCTGCATATAAGGGGATACCTTTAAGCGTTGCTACATCTATGGCTGTTAGTGAGCATTATAATAAGGATGTAAGATACTGTTCCAATAGAAAAGAGATAAAGGATCATGGGGATAAAGGTATTTTACTGGGTTCTCCAATTAATGACGGTGACAGAATTATTATTATAGAGGATGTAACAACAGCCGGTACATCCATCAAGGAAACTATGCCCATATTAAAGTCACAGGGTGATGTAAATGTACTGGGGCTGGTTGTATCTGTAGACAGAATGGAAAGAGGCCAGGGTACAAAAAGTGCCTTAAAGGAGATTGAAGAAACTTACAAAATATCCACTACAGCCATTGTAACTATGGCTGAGGTGGTGGAGCATCTGTATAATAAGCCTTATAAAGATAAAATTATTATAGATGACAAGTTAAAGGAGGCAATTGATAAGTATTATCAGCAGTATGGCCCTAAGAATTTATAAGTCAAGGAGGAGATGTAATCATGATGGAAAAAATCTATAAAACGATGAAATCCGTAGGAGTCTGGAATCTGGTGTTAGGTATCATTTTTATTCTATCGGGCTTGGCAGCAGGTACATTTTTAATTGTTAATGGGGCAAAACTCTTAAAGAAAAAATCAGATCTCTTGTTCTGATTATAAATACTAAAAAATTAAAACAAACAAAGGATATGAGGAATTTTCATGCTGACACGAGATTTTTATTATGACTTACCGGAGGAACTTATTGCTCAAGATCCTCTGAGGGATAGATCCGGCTCAAGGCTTTTGGTTCTAGATAGGCATACTGGAGAGTATGAGCATAGAATATTTAAAGATATTAGTAAATATTTAAAGGCAGGGGATTGCTTAGTACTTAATAATACCAAGGTGATTCCTGCCCGGCTTATAGGAGAAAAAGTAAGTGGTCACTCCCCTGATAATAATAGCCCCGGTGCAAGAATCGAACTTTTATTATTAAAAAGAAAAGAAAATGATATCTGGGAGACTTTAGTAAAGCCGGGAAAAAAAGCAAAGCCCAAAACCAAGATTAGTTTTGGCAATGGACTTCTTATGGGAGAAATTCTAGATATAGTGGATGAGGGCAATCGTTTGGTTAAGTTTTCTTATGATGGAATTTTTGAAGAAATTCTTGATCAGTTGGGAGAAATGCCCCTGCCTCCATATATTACCCATAAGCTAGAAGATAAGAACAGGTATCAGACCGTCTATGCAAGGTATGAAGGATCTGCGGCGGCTCCTACGGCAGGACTGCATTTTACAGAAGAATTGCTAGAAGAAATAAAAAAAATGGGTGTTGAAATTGCTTATGTAACCCTACATGTTGGGCTGGGAACTTTCCGTCCCGTTAAGGTGGAGGATATAAGCCAGCACCATATGCACTCTGAATATTATCAGATTTTACAAGAAGAGGCTGATAAGATAAATAAGGCTAAGAAAAAGGGCGGCAGAATTATCTGTGTGGGAACTACAAGCTGTAGAACTTTAGAATCCTCATCTGATGAGGATGGTTATCTAAGGGCAGGCAGCGGAGACACTTCAATTTTTATCTATCCCGGATACAAGTTTAAGATTATGGATGGACTGATTACAAACTTCCATCTGCCGGAATCAACCCTTTTAATGCTGGTATCTGCCTTTGCGGGAAGAGAGCATATCTTAAGGGCATATAATGAGGCCGTTAAAGAGCGTTATCGCTTCTTTAGTTTTGGTGATGGTATGTTAATTATCTAGGGGTATTGACTTTTTTTAATAAGTCAGTTAAGATATGAAAAACGAAAAATAAATAAAGATAAAAACTGTGAAGGTGAATAAGTAGGGTATTCCTTCCCCACAGAGAGGATGTGTCATCGGCTGAAAGCATATCCGGGGTTCAGGCTTATCTCGAATTTCGGCACCGGAGTTGCCTTTAAGATATCGGCTATATTAGCTTGATAAAAGAAAGGCCGGATGTTTCCGTTATAACATACAAGGAGTCTTTAAAGCTAAAACAGGCTATAAAGGCTTAAACTTGGGTGGTACCACGATGCTCTCGTCCCTATGGAACGGGAGTTTTTTTATTATATTTTATTATGATTTCTTTTATAATTTTAGAATAAATAAGGAGGAAATGTAATGTTAGAAAACCTGGAAAGAATTAAGCAGCAGTTTCATGAAGAACTAAGTGCAGTTAATTCAAAGGGAGAATTGGAGAAAATCAGAGTATCCTTCCTGGGAAAAAAAGGCTTAGTGACACAGGAGCTGAAAAATCTCCGTAATTTAACACCGGAAGAGAAAAAAACAGCCGGTATGCAAGTAAATAAGCTAAAGAGTGATATAGAAGAGGCAATAGTTGAATATCAAAAAACTTTGGAAGAGAAAGAATATCTACAGGAAATTGAAAATGCCGAAAGATATGACTTTACAATACCAAGCAATAGGGAGCGGGGAACCCTTCATCCTATAACTATCGTTCAAAAACAGATTGAAGATATATTTAAGACCATGGGCTTTATTATTGAGGACGGCCTTGAGATACAGACAGAATATAATAATTTTGAGGCAGTAAATATACCCAAGAATCATCCCGCTAGGGATATGCAGGATACCTATTATCTGGATAACGGACAGATATTAAAGACCCATACATCAGCGGCCCAAAATACCATTATGAGAAAATATGGGGCTCCCAAGAAGGGTGAACCCTTAAAGGTTCTCTTTCCCGGCAGATGCTTTAGAAATGAGAATATAGATGCCAGCCATGAAAATACTTTCTTCCAGTTGGAGGGAATGATGATAGGTGATGACATCTCCATATCCAATCTTATTTATTTTATGAAGGTATTACTGTCAGAAGTATTTGAAAGGGATGTTAAGGTGCGCCTAAGACCCGGCTTCTTCCCCTTTGTAGAACCCGGTTTTGAACTGGATATTAATTGTGCTATCTGTGAAGGAAGCGGATGTCCTACATGTAAGAATTCAGGATGGCTTGAGCTTCTGCCTTGCGGCATGATTCATCCCAATGTATTAAGTATGGGTGGAATAGATCCGGAGCGTTATACGGGATTTGCCTTTGGTCTAGGTCTTACAAGGCTTGCTATGATGAAATATAATATCAAAGATATTCGTCTGTTTAACAGCGGTAATTTGAAGCAGCTAAAGCAGTTTACCAGATAGGAGGGAATCGTAATATGTTAATTTCAATGAATTGGATATCAGAATTTACAGATCTAAGCGGTGTGGATATAAAGGAATTAATCAATCGTTTTACTTTATCTACCGCTGAAGTTGAAGATATATATGAGATGGGTAAGGACATTAAAGATGTGGTAGTGGGAAAGATTATCGAAGTTAAGGATCATCCCAATTCTAAGAAACTTCATATAGTTAAGGTGGATATAGGTACAGAAGTAGTAGAATGTGTATGTGGTGCCCCCAATGTATTTGAAGGAGCTGTGGTACCCTTTGCTAAACTGGGAGGCCGGGTAGGAGATTTGGAAATTAAGGAAGTTTCCATCGCCGGAGTTGTCAGCCGGGGTATGTGCTGTTCTGAAAAGGAACTGGGAATAAGTGATGATAATTCCGGACTTATGATTTTAGATGATAACTATGCCCTAGGATGCGACATTAAGGAATTTATGCAACTGGATGATATAGTCTTTGAAGTAGATAACAAATCTCTTACAAATCGTCCGGATCTTTGGGGCCATTATGGAATAGCCAGGGAGATTGCAGCCCTTAACAAAAGGCCCTTAAAACCTTTGGAACTGGTAGATTCCAGTGTTTATAAAAGCTTAGCTCCCATAGATTTAAAAGTGGAGGATACAGAAAGGGTATACCGTTTTAGCTGTATTTCCATGGATAATATAACAAAAAAGAAATCCCCCATTAATATGAGAATTCGTCTGACATACTGTGGTATGAGGCCAATCAATCTTCTTGCGGATCTTACCAATTACCTGATGATGGAGATTGGTCAGCCTATGCATGCTTATGATAATAATAAGGTAAAGGAGATTAGGGTAAAAACCTTTAATGAACCTATTAAATTCTTACCCTTAGACGGGGTATCAAGAAAGATAGATACAGATACCTTAATGATATGCAACAGTAAAGAACCTATTGGTATAGCAGGTATTATGGGTGGAGAATTATCCTCCATATCCGATGATACATCCTCTGTATTATTGGAGTCTGCTAATTTTGACGGGACCTCTGTTCGTAAATCAGCAACCAGGCTTGGGCTTAGAACCGATGCCAGTTCCAGGTATGAAAAGACCTTAGATCCGGAAATGACCACAGTGGCCATAGAACGTTTTATGAAGTTATTAATGGATATTGATCCGGGGGTAAAGGTTACTTCAAGCCTTACAGATTCCTATGTAAAACGTTATGATAAGATTACCATTGATTTTGATAAGGCTTATGTGGATAAATACACCGGTATTGATATATCTGCCGATATGATGGAAGAAACTTTGACTGCTCTTGGATTTGATGTTAAGAGACAGGGTGACAATTTCAGCGTAGGGGTACCTTCTTGGAGGGCAACTAAGGATGTTACTATTAAGGCTGATATTGTAGAAGAAATAACTCGTATTTATGGATATGATAATTTTGAGGTTTACTCCACAAAAAGCCTTCTTACACCGGTTAGGCAAAGTGTAGAAAGGGACAATGAATATAGGATAAAAGTTCTTTTAGCAGATAAATATGACATGAATGAAGTTCATAGTTATATCTGGTATGAAAGTAAGTTAAATAAAGAATTAGGCATTCATACTGAGCCCAATATCAGGATTATCAATTCTGTGACTGCAGAAAATGACACAATTCGTTCTACAATTATTCCAAGTCTTTTGGGATTTGTATATAAGAATGTAGATACTACTCCTGAAATGGGAATGTTTGAAATAGGCCGTGTTGCTGACGGGCTAAAAAGTGACGGCTTATGTAATGAGAAGAAACGCTTAGGTATTGTAATTGCCAGCAAAATTCTTAGTGAAAAAGAAGTATTCTTTAAGCTAAAAGAAGCTATCAGTCAGGTAATACTGGATATAAAAAATATTGCTCCTAAATTTGTAGAGAATAATGAAATTAATAAATATAATTATGTACATCCGGTAAATTCTGCAGGTATCTGTTTGCAGGACCAAGAAATCGGATACTTCTCAGTCTTAAATCCTAGAATAAGGAATAATATTGACAAGAAGTTAAATGTTGCTTTTGCAGAGATAGATATAGATGATATGGAGAAAGTAGCCGCACTTCCTCTACAATATAAGGAAATATCTAAATATCCCGGTGTGACTGTAGACTTAAGTCTCCTTGTAGATAAAAATATGCAATATGAAACACTGGCCGGATATATTAATGAGTATTCTTGCGATTACTTAAATAAATATTATTTTGTTGATTTATTTGAAGATGAAAAACTTCTTCCCGGTAAGAAAAGTGTAACAGTCCGCTTTGAATTTATATCCATGGAACGGACCTTAGAAGGTCATGAAATTCAGGATATGGTAGACGGACTATTGGAATTACTTAATAGTAAAGATATAAAATTAAGATAGGAATAATAAAGCTGGTCCCTGTATAAAAATTTCCTGAAAGGGTGAGGAAATGATTAAACATATAGGGACCAATTCTATTGAAACAATCCGTCTAATACTTCGCAGATTTCAAGTTGAAGATACCTATGATATGTATAAAAACTGGGCCAGTGATATAGAAACCTTAAAGTTTCTTCCCTGGGGACCTCACAGGGATGTGAAAGTTACCTATAGTCGTATTTTAAGTATAGTGTCCAATTATAATAAAGAAAATGTATACAATTGGGCCATATATTTAAAATCTCAACAAGAAGTAATCGGTTCAATAAGTGTAGAGATAACCAATGATAAAGAAGAAAGCTGTGAGATTGGATATTGCATAGGAAAAGCCTTTTGGGGCAGGGGGATAATGCCTGAGGCTTTGCGGGCAGTTATGCATTATTTGTTTTATGAGGTTGGATATAGGAAAATTATTGCCAGGCATGATGTCTTAAATTATGCTTCCGGCAGGGTAATGGAAAAAGCCGGAATGAAGTTTGATAAGATTATATATAATGTAGGCCGCAGGCGTGACGGAAGCATATATGATGTGGCCATATATGTAAAGAATTTTGACGGTTTATTATATAAGTAATTTTTGTAATTAATTTCTTTGTCATGATAGATTCCACATGGTATAATGAAAATATAAGCGAATTATAGGGTTTACTGAAGAAAAAGATTGAAATAGGGAGAATAAAGTGATCTGATAAAATGGGCTGAACTTGAAATTTATAGTAAGGGGTTAGGGGATATAAATACCGAATATACAGGCAGATGGATTTTTAACTGGGGTCTTAACAATAATAAAGCAGAAGAAAATCTTCTTATAAAGTGGGCTGAAGCAGAAATTGAAGAGGATATACAAAATGCCGGCCAGCCTCAGACTCCCTATACTGCCCGGTGGATTTATGCTTATGGTCTTAAAAGCGGTAAGGCCAATGCTAACCTAATCTTTAAATGGATCCGTTTGGAGATGGAACTAAACAATATTGAACCTGCCCATAAGGAATATACGGTATTATGGCTTCTTGATTATGCCCATATGATGCTTTTGGATGAGAGAAGTTATTGGAACTGGCTAATAGGGGTTGAGATGGAACTAGGCAAGGTGGAACAGGCTTATTATCATTGTAAGGAGGCAATATTAAACCATGATATACATGGTTTGTTTGCCCTAGTTCAAGGGGAAAGGGGCATCCTTGATGATAATGAGGAAGGCATGGAGTATCTACTTCATATGGCTACAGCAAAGGAAAGCCCCTTTGGCTTATACTGCTTATATCTTTGTGATATATTGTACAGAGATGGGCAGCAGGCTAAGGAAATATTGGAGAGATTTTATAGCCTAAACGGAGAACTAAGTGAATATGAAAGCAGAGGATATTTGAGGTTTTGGAATAATAAAGTTTGTAATTAATTTATTATATTTTCAAAGGAATGGTTTTAGATATGAAGTTACATAATAGTAAAAAGATAGAAAAAAAGCTTAAGAAACAAGAAGAAGCAATCCAAAAAAATATGAAAGAGGGTATTAGTATGCTGAAAGAATTCAAGAAATTTGCCCTTCGAGGTAATATGATTGACTTGGCAGTGGGTATAATTGTTGGTGGCGCTTTTAACTCCATAGTAAACTCCTTGGTTAATGATATTGTTATGCCACTGCTTGGTGTATTTACCAAGAATATTAATTTTAGTGACTGGTTCTTTGCCCTGGACGGAAAGCACTATGCCTCATTAAAGGTAGCGGAGGATGAAGGTGCTGCTGTAATAAAATATGGATTGTTTCTTTCTAATATTCTGAATTTTATTATAATGGCATTTGTTGTTTTTCTTATTGTTAAGTGGATTAATAAGTTAAAAAGGCCCACTGAGCAAGCAACTCCTACAACTAAAAAGTGCAAATATTGCTACTCAGATATCAATATTAAAGCAACAAAGTGCCCCCACTGTACTGCTGATCAGGATAGTTAGAAATCATGGCTTATATGGCCTTTGTATAAGATAATGCATGAGTTAATATGTTTCTTCCATTGATAGCTTAAGGGAAACCTTATATCATTAATATAAAGTGATAAGTCCAAAATTTACATTAAGAAAAGTGAGGTTTCCCCATATGAAAAAATTTGATGGTTACAAAGCCGGTGTAAATTTGGGAGGATGGATTTCTCAATTTCGTCAGGCGAAAAAAGAACATTTTGATTCCTTTATTACAGAGGAGGATATCAAGCAAATTGCTTCCTGGGGAATGGATCATGTAAGACTTCCCATTGATTATATGGTACTGGAGGATGATGATAAACCCTTTGAATATAAGGAAGAAGGTTTTTCTTATATAGACCAATGTATTAGTTGGTGTGAAAAATATAAGCTTAATATTATTCTTGATTTACATAGAGCCCCGGGATATGCCTTCCACTCACTAAATGAAAATAAATTGTTCGATGATCAATTTTTACAAGAAAGATATATAAGATTATGGCAGGCCTTTGCCAAGCGCTATATCAATTATGGCAACAATGTAGTCTTTGAATTGCTAAATGAAATAGTGGAACCAAATAGTGATAGATGGAATAAGCTAAGCAGACAGGCTATAGAAGGAATCCGCCAGATAGATAAAGAAAGGCTTATTATAATCGGCGGCAATAATTATAATAGTGTAGATACCCTTTATGAGCTAGATAAAATGGAGGATAATAATCTTATATATACATTCCATTTCTACCAGCCCCATATCTTTACCCATCAAAAGGCAAGTTGGGAGGAGCTTTTAAAGGATTTGGAGTTTGAGGTTACCTATCCTTCTGACCAGAAGCTTTATGAGGCCTATCTAGCTAAAAGTGAGGAGTTTAAAAGAAGATATTCTTATGCTAAAAAAACTGATAAGGACTATCTAAGAAGTCTTCTTCAGCCTGCCCTAAACTTTGCAAAGGAGAGGAATGTAACCCTTTATTGTGGTGAGTATGGGGTAATTGACCATGCCCCTATGGAAAGTAACTTAAAGTGGCATGAAGACTTAAGTGATTTATTAATTGAATATGGAATTGGCAGGGCAGTTTGGACATATAAGCTGATGAGCTTTCCCTTAGTAAATAAGGATTCTATTGTCCGTAATAATAAGCTGATTGAGATTGTTAGTAGAAAGTAGATAAATTTGCCATAAATCTATAAGACTGGTCAAAATGATATATTATCATTATGACCAGTCTTATTATATTAAACTATTTAGATTTTTATATATTGTATGGGTTGGTATTAATTGCTATAATTAATAATGATCCAAAATAAATAATTGGTATAATATTTATGAAAATAATTTTATAATTTATAATAATATTAATATTATAAGATTATAAAATAATTAATAAATGTTAGGAGAGATGACGTGCTAAGAATATTTTACCCAAAACGAATCGCAGACTCAGCCTATGTGATAGATTATAAAAATTTATATAAAGAGGGATATAGAGGAATTATCTTTGATATTGATAATACCTTGGTGGAACATGGAGCAGATGCCAGCGAAAGGGCAATTAAATTAATTAATAAGTTAAAGGCCATGGGATTTAAGATATGTTTAATTTCAAATAATAGTGAAGAAAGGGTAATGAGATTTAACAGGGATATTAATGTAAGTTATATCTTCAAAGCCAATAAGCCTGCTAAGAAGAGTTTTTATAAGGCAATGAAGATTATGGGAACAAGAATTAATAATACGGTTTTTATTGGAGATCAGTTATTTACAGATATATTCGGTGCCAATAGGATAGGATTAATGTCTTACTTTGTTAAACCAATAGGCCCTAAAGAGGAAATACAAATTGTTATAAAGCGGAAGTTAGAACGGATAGTACTTAAATATTACCGCAGGGATTTAAAAAGAGGTAAGATTAAGCAGGTATAAGGGGGGAGTTAAGATAAAAAAAGCTAATATTATATTAATAGGATTTATGGGTTCCGGAAAAAGCAGTGTAGGTAAGCTTTTATCAGAGAAAATTAATTATAAATACGGGGATACTGATGAGATAATTGAGAACTTGGAAGATATGTCAATTAAAAAGATATTTCGTATTCATGGGGAAGATTTCTTTCGGGATTTGGAGACCGGCTTATTGTTATCTATAAAAGATTCCCTAAAAAAAACTGTTCTTTCAACAGGGGGTGGTATGCCTATCTTTGAAAGAAACAGAGAGTTATTAAAAAATATGGGACATGTTGTATATTTACAGGCAAGTAAAAGCACTATTGTAGAAAGATTATCCGGTGATACTACTAGGCCTCTATTAAAGGGTGAAAAATTAGAAGAGAAAGTTGAAAAACTTCTATCTACTAGATTGAAATATTATGAGGAGGCTGCTGATATAACAATAAATACTGACAATAAGTCCATAGATGATATAGCAGAAGAGATTATAGAAAAACTTGGCTACTAACAAGGACAAGCTAGTTTGGGCTATTCTACCTGATTTAAGGAGGAAATATATGAAGATTTTAGTAATAAACGGGCCAAATTTAAACTTCCTAGGTATTAGGGAAAAATCAATATACGGTAATAGGGATTATTGGGCTTTAGTAGGTTTAATTGAGCAGAAGGCCAAAGAACTGAAAGTTGAAGTAGAAGTCTTTCAAAGTAATATAGAGGGAGAAATTATTAATACCCTTCAAAGGGCCTATAAAGAAAAATTTGATGGGATTATTATAAATCCGGCAGCTTATACCCATTATAGCTATGCCATAAGAGATGCCCTAGCAAGCCTTACTATTCCCAAAATTGAGGTGCATATATCTAATATTCATCAAAGGGAAGAATTTAGGCATAGGTCTGTAACTGCTGCCGCATGCGACGGGCAAATAGCCGGTTTGGGATTTGACGGATATCTTCTTGCCATGGAGGCAATGGTTAATCTTTGTAATAAATCTTAATAAGAATATTGATAATCAATTGATAGAATAATAATTTATGCGTATAATAATTGATGTGAAAAGAACTGGCAATATATAAAATACATAAGATAGGAAGGACATTATGGATAATTTTAAAAAAGTAGAAGAAATAAATAGAAAGTTAAATATCGATGGAGTTTTAATATCCAATGGTAATAATATGCGATATATCAGCGGATTTACCGGAGAAACAGGCTATCTTTATATATCAGAAAAACGTCATGCAGTTATTACAGACTTTCGTTACACTTATCAAGCGGAGGCGGAAGCAAAAGGATATGAAATCATTACCATTGGAAGTGGTGGATATAATGAAGCTATCGGTGACTTAATAAAAAGTGATAATATAAGCCGTCTAGGTTTTGAATCTGAGGATATGCTTTATTCAAAATATGAGGATTTAAAGGCAGGCTTGCCTGAATGTGAACTGGTTCCCATAAAAGATGAGATAACAAGGTTAAGAAGAATAAAAACACCAAAAGAATTAGAGTATATTAAACAGGCACAAAGTATAGGTGATAAAGTTTTCTCAGAGATTTTAGATTATATTAAACCCGGTGTAACAGAGCTTGAGCTGGCTGCAAGAATTGAATATCTACTAAAGATTTACGGTGGAGAAAGAACAAGCTTTCCTGCTATTGTAGCATCCGGGGTTAACTCTTCCATGCCCCATGCGGTGCCCACATCAAAAAAGATAGAAGCCGGCGACTTTGTAACCATGGATTTTGGCTGTGTATATGAGGGCTATTGTTCTGATATGACAAGAACTGTTGTAGTGGGTAAGGCAAGTGACAAGCAGAAAGAAATTTATAATATAGTACTTGAAGCCCAGTTGGCCGCTTTAGATATTTTAAGGGCAGGCCTTAAGGGTAAAGAAGTTGATAAGGTGGCAAGGGATATTATATATAAGGCAGGATATGAAGGCTGCTTTGGACATGGACTAGGACATAGTGTGGGCCTATTTATCCATGAAAACCCAAGGCTTTCCCCAGGGGAAGAAGACATAATTGAAGCAGGAATGACAGAGACGGTTGAACCGGGTATCTATGTCAGAGGATTTGGGGGAGTCAGAATTGAGGATCTGGTTGTGGTAACTGAGAATGGATATATTAACTATACCCATTCCGATAAATCATTAATCGAATTATAATTCAAAATATAAAAAAATGTTGCAAATAATATAAATTTATTATACACTAAGGTGTAGTTAAATTTTAAGGAGGAATTATTTTTATGGTATCAGCAGGCGATTTTAGGAATGGGCTGACAGTTGAAATAGAAAATGTAGTATATCAGGTAATTGAATTTCAGCATGTAAAGCCTGGAAAAGGTGCTGCCTTCGTAAGAACTAAGTTAAAAGATATTATTAACGGCGGTGTAACAGAGCGTACATTCCGTCCTACAGAGAAGTTCCCACAGGCACATATCGATAGAAGTGATATGCAGTATTTATATAGCGACGGCGATTTATATAATTTTATGAATGTGGAGACTTTTGATCAGATTGCTTTAGACAAAGAGGCCGTTGGAGATTCCCTAAAATTTGTTAAGGAAAATGAAATGGTTAAAATGCTTTCCTATAAAGGAGTAGTATTTGCTATTGAGCCTCCTTTATTTGTAGAGTTGGAGGTTACCGATACAGAGCCTGGATTTAAAGGTGATACTGCAACAGGTGCTACAAAGCCTGCTGTTGTTGAAACCGGTGCCCAAGTACAAGTTCCCTTATTCATAAACCAGGGAGATATAATCAGCATCGATACAAGAACCGGGGAATATATGAAAAGAGTATAATTTTATCTTAAGGAATATATATAGCGTAATCGGAAGAAACATAGTTTCTGCTGATTACGCTTTTTTAATTAGTATTTCTTATTATATGATTTGATTAAGTAATTCTTCGGTAATTTTATGGATAATGGCATCTTCTAATTTAATGCCTCTAAAATACTCCTCAGCTTGTTTTGCTTGAGCTACCAGCATAACAAGACCGGTAACTGATTTTATACCAAGGCTTTTGGCTTGTTTTGTAAGTTTGGTTTGTATAGGATTAAAGATTACATCAACCACACTTTGGCATAAAGTAAAGGGGGTCAAGTCCAAAGGGCTATTATCTATATTAGGATACATACCCACTGGGGTAGTATTTACTATAACTTGGGCATTCTTATGATTCTTATAGCATTCTTCATAGGAAATTGTATTATCCCCTTCGGGTCTTCTGCTGACCTTAAGAATTTCTCCGGCACCAAGTGTCTCTAACACGGCCTGGGCTGTCTTGGAAGTACCTCCGTTTCCAAGAATCAGGCATTTTTTTCCTTTGACCACAATTTGATTACTTGTAAACAAATATAAGAGACCATAAAAATCCGTATTGTACCCTATAAGTCGTCCATTATTATTAACAACAGTATTTACAGCTCCAATTTCTTTAGCTAAAGTATCAAGCTCATCTAGATAAGCTATAACTTTTTCTTTGTAAGGTATAGTTACATTAATCCCTGCAAATTCTTTATTTCTCATAAACTGATCAAATTCATCATGGCTTAAAGGAATTAAATAATATTTATCATCTACCATTTTTTCATGGATAAATTTTGAATAACTATGACCTAATTTTTCGCCAATTAAACCGTATATCATATGTTTCTCCGTTTCTTTTTGTTCAAATATTTTCCCTTTATTTTTATTTGATAGGCTAATTACCTATGTCGTGCTTTTATTATAGTAAATTTAACAAAAAATGCAAGCTGATTTATTTATGAAATCAATATCATATTTTTATATAGGAGGAATATATTGTTCTAGAAGAAAAATTGGATAAGCACTTTAGTAAATATATAAGTTAAGGGGGGATCAGCTTTGAAAACTAAAGACGAGCTTCTTAAGATTTTCTCATTGAAGCTTAGAATTATACTGGGAAAGCTTCAAATAAATTTTGATGACTTACAGGAAATTCGTCTCAGAGTCAATTGCCCTCTACTGATTAGCTATAAGAATAAGGAGTATTTTGTATCTGAGGAAGCCAGCCTTGTAGGCAATCCCTCCCAGGGGGTTTTAATAACAAAGAATGAAATTAAAGAGACCATGGAATATATTAGCAATTACTCTTTATATGCCTTTGAAGAGGAAATTAGGCAGGGCTTTATCACAATTAGCGGGGGACATCGGATTGGAATTACCGGAAAGACTATTATACAGGGAAATTTTATTAGGGGAATAAAACATATTTCTTATATAAATGTACGGCTTGCCCATCAGGTAAAGGGCTGTGCAGATTTGGTAATGCCCTATCTGATTAACGAAAAAACAAAAAGCATCTATCATACTTTAATTATATCTCCCCCAAAGTGTGGTAAGACAACCTTACTTCGGGATATTATCCGTCAGATTTCTGACGGCAGTCCTTATCTTGAGGGGATGAATATAGGGGTGGTTGATGAGCGGTCTGAAATTGCAGCCTGCTATATGGGAGAGCCCCAGAATGATCTGGGCATCAGAACAGATATACTTGATTGCTGTCCTAAGGCTAAGGGGATGATGATGCTTATAAGATCCATGTCTCCTCAAGTGATAGCTGTGGATGAAATAGGTTCTAGAGAAGATATAGAGGCCATAAATTATGTTATAAGCTGTGGATGTAAGCTGATTGCTACGGTTCATGGCAGCTCCATTGAAGATGTAAAAAGCAAGCCTATTCTTGGCGACTTGTTAAAAAACAGGATTTTTGAGCGTTATATTATCCTTAGCAATATCAATAAAGTAGGACAACTGGAAGAAATTTATGATTCTATGGTTACTAGAATATATTGATATAAGAAAAATAAGTGGTTTATTTACCGGAAGAAAGGGAGGTCAAGATGCTGTTTACAAAAATTATGGGATGTATTCTTATTATTTTCTCATCTAGCTTAATGGGCTTTTATTTTAGCAGCCAACTTAAATGCAGGATAAATGACATGAAAGAATTTAAAAAACTTATTGTACTGTTAAGAGGAGATATTAGATACGGCAACACCCCTCTTCCTGAAGCCATAAGTTCTATAGCAAGAAGACATGAGGGGAATTTTAAGGACTTTTTAACAAAGGTATCTGATAGATTAAGTGAACGGTTAGGAAATACATTTTCTGAGATATGGACAGAGGCTGTGGAGGGGGAACTTCATGATACATCTCTTAGTAAAAGGGACAAGTATCAGTTAATCCAATTTGGAGAAAATCTTGGCTATCTAGATAAGGAGATGCAGATGAATACCCTAGATTTATTTCTTGCACAAATGGAAGAAGAAATATATGAGCTTTCTAAGACCGTAAAGGAAAAGACTTATTTATATAACAGCCTTGGTATTATGGCCGGAATTTTTATTTCTATCATTATGATATAACTAAGGATTACATGGGGGTTAGAATGGATATTTATTTAATATTAAGAATTGCAGTGGTAGGAATATTGGTTTCCTTACTAAATCAAATATTGAAGCAATCAAACAGAGATGAATTGGCCTTTTTAACAAGCTTGGCGGGCTTGATTTTAGTTCTTTTCTGGATTATTCCATATATTACTGAGTTGTTTTCAACTATCAAGGATCTTTTTAGTATGTTATAAGAGACAGGCTATATAAGATTTCTTATTAAATTACACGGAGGCAGATATGGTTGAGGTAGCTATTATTAGTATAATTGCAATATTAATGGGGATTATTTTTAAAAAGGGAAAGGAAGAATACTCTATTTATATTAGTCTGGCAGCTTGTTTTATTATTGTGCTGCTGGGTATAGGTAAGCTGGAAATAATCCTAGATACAATTAACCGCCTGCAAGGATATATTAAGATTAATAAGGCATATATAAATATACTGGTAAAAATTCTAGGTATTACCTATGTTACGGAGTTTGCGGCAGCCTTATGTAAGGATTCCGGTTATCATGCCATAGGAGAACAGGTTGAACTGGTCGGTAAACTTTCTATCCTTGCAATCAGTATGCCGATTCTGTTGGCCCTACTTGATACTATCAATAATTTTCTAACTATCCAGTAATTTCACCTATTAGGGGCTAAATGGGTATAAAGGAAGGTGACTTTGTGTCCGGTAATTTTATCTTAAAGTTAACCCTGGCAATTTTAATAATATTTTTCTACATAAACGGTACAAGCATAGCACTGGCATCAAGTGAATTTTACGATGATATGAATTATGATGAAATTCAAAGTGTAATTGACAATATTATGGATCATAAAAGTAGCTTGGATTTTGGCGACTATGTAAAAAAGTTAATGTCCGGAGAGGAATCCTTTTCCCTAACATCCATAGCCGGCAAGATACTTAAGTCTATTAGTGAAGAGATAAAGGCACATATCGGAACCTTTGTTAAGCTTATATCTATTGCACTTATTGCAGCCATATTTACTAATTTATCTATGGCCTTTAAAAATAATCAGGTATCAGAAACAGGTTATTATGTTACATACTTACTGCTATTTGGACTCATAATCAGTACATTTATCAGTGCTTCGAAAGTAGCCTCTATGGTTATCGGGCAGATATTAGATTTTATGAAGGCCTTAGTTCCGTCGTATTTTATGTCAGTTGCATTTTGTTCAGGTAGTATGTCATCATTTGTCTTTTATAAGGCTGCTCTAGTTTTGATAAGCTTAGTGGATTTGATAATTATTAAGCTGGTTATACCTTTAATTAACTTCTTTTTAATTATCGTCCTGGCCAATAATTTATCTAAGGAGGACATGCTGTCAAAACTGGCCGAGCTGATAGAAACTATTATTAGGTGGCTATTAAGAAGTTTGCTGGCAGCTGTTATTGGATTTCAGGCCATTCAAGGGTTGGTTGTGCCGGTGGCCGATCAGGTAAAAAGGTCTGCCATATATAAAGCATCTTCTGCACTACCCGGAGTAGGTAATGCCATAGAAAGTGTGGCAGAAACCGTAATTGGAAGCGGGGTATTATTAAAAAATGCTATTGGGGCAGCGGGCTTGGTAGTAATAATTGTTATCTGCTCTGTTCCTATAATTCAGCTGGGAACTGTAGCCTTTATATATAAATTCAGTTGTGCCGCCTTACAACCTATATCAGATAAAAGGATTGTTGAATGTGTAAGTGCCTCAGCAAAATCAGTACAAATGCTTCTTCAAGCAGTTGTAGTAGGTGCTATTTTATTTCTTATATCTGTTACCATTGTTGCTATTTCAACAGGAAAAGTAGTATAAAAAATTTAAGAAAAAGGAGCTTATATATGGGGGAAATATATGATTGGGTCAGAAATACTGTGATTTATCTAATCCTTAATACCATAATTATGAACCTCTTAGGCAATAGCAGTTATAAAAAATATGTAAGCATCGTATCAGGTATGATTTTGCTATTAATTGTGGTGTCTCCTTTTTTTAAATTACTAAAGATGGATGGAATACTAGATTATTACCTAAACTCTAATTTTTATAGGACCGATATGAAGGATTATCAGAAGGAATTAAAGCTTATGGAAGAAAAGCAACAGCAGGCCCTATATGGGGATATTAAAGAGAGAATAAAAAAGCAGGTGACAGATATGCTGTCAGAGGAGGGGCTTTATCTATATGATTTTGATATTGTCATGAATCAAGACTTAGATAGTAAGGAATTTGGGGAAATTACTTCTATGATAATAAGTGCAGGATATCAAGAAGATCAGGGGGTTCCTGTACATAAGATTAATATTGAAAAAATTGTAATTTCCGATGGGATAGACAGGGAAAACGATAAGCCCAACATCCCTTCTCCCCAGGAAATTCATGTAAAAAATAAGATATCAGACTTCTATAATATGGACCAAGATAATATAAATATTAGTATACAGGGAGGATAAATATGGAGAAAAAGAAAATATCCCTGAAAGATATAGGAATGCCAAGGATAATAATAATGTTTGTAGCAGGGATTTTGCTTATTTTGCTTACGTTTCCGGACTTAATGGGAGGAAATAAGGGGAGTAAGGAGAAAAAAATAGATCTAGAACACTCAGATTGGCAAAAAGATATGAATACGACAAGCCATGATACGAATACCTATATATCAGAATTAGAAGGCAGGCTTGAGAACATCCTTCGTAAAGTGAAAGGTATAGGAGAAGTAGAGGTTATGATAACCTTAAAGACCTCCGGAGAAAAAATCCCACTCAAGGATGTACCGTATACTCAGGAAGGCTTGAATGAAGAGGACGGGGAGGGCGGAAGCAGAGCGAATAATCGAATTCAAAAGGAGGAAAGCACAGTTCTTGTTACAAATGAGGATGGGGATAATCAACCTTACATATTGCAGGAGCGTCAGCCGGAGGTAGAGGGAGTTGTGGTTATTGCCGAAGGTGGTGATAATGTCCTTGTAATAAAGGATATTGTTGAGGCTGCAGAGGTATTATTTAACATTCCAACGCATAAAGTTAAGGTAATGAAGATGAGTGATGGTATTAATTGATCAGGAGGTTTTTATGAAAAATATATTCAAGAAAAATCAAATCATAATTACAGCACTGGCAATTATGATCGTGATTGCAGGTTATTTAAGTTTTACAAGTGATGATAAACCCGTGGAAGATGATGCGGTGATTACAACTAATCCGGATTATGATGTAATCAGTGGATTGGAAGGGGATTATTTAGTCCAAAGCACTACAGAAACTGGGGATACAACTACTGATGATACCACCGATGATAACGATACAGTAGGGGATCCGGGGGATGATACTACGGATAATACCTTAGATGGTGAGACCAATACCACAGCCGATGAAAATGATGAAACCACTCCTGTAGATATAGATACCGATACAAACAATACCCAGGAATTGGGAGATATCTCTGATGAAGATATACTGACTGCGGCAAATGATACTGCTAATTCAGAAGGGGAAGATGTACCCGGAGAAGCTGTTCTTGCCAGCACCACTTTGGATGGAAGTTTCTTTGTAAGTAAAAGACTTGAAAGAGAACAAGATAGGGCAAGAAGCAGGGCAGACTTAAAGGCACTTATAGAAAGTTCAAATATATCTGAAGCCTCCAAGCAGCCTATTATAGAAAGAATGATTGAACTTACCAATATTGCCGAAATTGAAAATAATACAGAGGTAATGTTAGAGGCAAAGGGATTTGCTGATGCCTTAGTCACTATGAATGAAGATGGAGATGTAAATGTAGTAATAAATACACCATCTTTGTCAGACCAGCAACTGGCTATTATAGAAGATGTTGTAGTTAAAGAAACTAATACTACCATTGATAAAATTACTATAAATCCTGTTGTGGTGGAAGAATAATGAAAATAATTTATTAATAATTGCAAAAGATGAGAAGTTTGGTATAATACTATATAATAACTGATAATAATAAAAAGCAAGTCGTTATATAGGATATACCAGATATTATAACGTAGGAGGTATTACCGTGAACAAAGAACCGGAAATCAGGAACACATATAAAATACATGAAAATGGTAAGGTGGGAGAAGTACAAATTGCCGATGAGGTTGTAGCAGTAATTGCAGGTCTTGCAGCAACCGAAGTGGAAGGTGTTGCTTCTACCAGTGGAAATGTTACCAATGAACTGGCAGGTAAATTTGGAAAGAAAAATTTATCTAAGGGAGTTAGAGTTTTGGTAAGTCCTGATGCGGTGTCGGTGGATATGGCTCTCACCTTAGACTATGGATATGGAATAAGGGAAACAGCGAAAAAAGTACAAGAAAAGGTAAAGCTGGCTATAGAGAATATGACCGGACTTCAGGTCAAGGAAGTTAACATCAGGATAGCAGGAGTCAATATTGTTAAAGAGTAAATTGTTACAAACAAGGGGATGTTGCAAGGGTGGTCATCGGATGCTGTCCGAATTGGCAGTATTTGCAGCACCCCTTGTTTTATCGACCCCAATAAAATTATATTTTATATATGCTCATAGGAGGAAATGGACGTGACAAGAAGAGAAATAAGGGAGCATATTTTTCTAATGCTGTTTCGTAAAGAATTTCATAATGAACAAGAGTTGTTGGATCAGATGGATTTATATTTATCTGAGCTTAGTCAGCCCACTGTAGAAGAATATGCTTACTTGACTAATAGATTTCAGTCTATACTAGAAAAATTAGAAGAAATTGATGATATGATTTCTAAGACTGCCAGTGGATGGTCTATAAACCGTATAGGAAAGGTTGAACTAACCATTTTGCGGCTGGCAGTTTATGAGATGCATTTTGACGATGAAATACCTATAAAGGTTGCTATTAATGAAGCCGTAGAATTAGCCAAGGTATTTGGTGGGGATGAAGCCCCCGGATTTGTTAACGGAATCTTGGCAAAACTTACCTAATTAAGAAATGAGGTAGTATATGGGACAGGCTTATTCGGTAACTGAAATTAACAGATATATAAAAAACATGTTTATAAAAGATCCCTATCTTAATCATATTTATGTAAAGGGAGAGGTTTCTAATTGTAAGTATCATACTTCCGGGCATATTTATTTCACCTTAAAAGATGCCCAGGGGCAACTGGCCTGTGTTATGTTTGCAGGTCAAAGAAGAGGTCTGTCTTTTCGTCTAGAGGAAGGACAAAGTGTTATTGTACTGGGCAGCATTAATGTATATGAGAGGGACGGAAAATACCAATTATATGCCAACAGTATAGTTTTAGACGGTCTTGGTGCCTTATACGAACGTTTTGAAAAACTTAAAAAAAGTTTGGCGGCGGAAGGTTTATTTGATAAAGATCATAAAAAGCCTATTCCTCCTTATCCAAAGAAAGTCGGTATTGTTACTGCCTCTACAGGTGCCGCTATACAGGATATAATAAATATATCGAAAAGAAGAAATCCTTATGTGCAGCTGATTTTATATCCGGCCTTGGTTCAAGGGGATGGAGCCCCAGAAAGTATTGTAAAAGGCATTAAAGCTTTGGACAAACTAAAACCTGATGTAATAATTGTTGGTAGGGGAGGAGGCTCCATCGAGGATTTATGGGCATTTAATGAAGAAATTGTGGCCCGGGCTATTTATGCTTGCACTACACCTATTATATCAGCGGTAGGCCATGAAACCGATGTTACTATTGCCGATTACGTTGCAGACCTTAGGGCTCCCACTCCTTCGGCTGCAGCTGAACTGGCAATTAATGATTATAGGGTATTTATGAATTTAATGGAGGATTATAAAAGACGGATATACAAGGCTACCATGCACAATTTTACATATCATCAATCAAAACTACGGGAACTAAAGTTACGTTTGTTTTATGCCAGTCCTTCTTACCGGATTAAGCAAAATAGGCAGCAATTGATGGATATGGAACAAAAGTTGGCTTATCATATGAACCGAAAATTAAATGAAGCACAGCATAAGTTGGAGTTATATGTAACTAAATTAGAGGGGTTATCCCCCTTGGCTAAACTTAAAAAGGGTTTTGCTTTTGTTAGAACTGAGGATGGATTGCCCCTAAAAAGTATAAAAAATGTAGAAGTAAATGATATCCTAACAGTCTCACTTTTGGACGGAGATATTAAAGCAAGGGTAGAAGACAGCCGGGACGTTACAAGTCGTCTTTAAAATCTATTTAGTTTATAATTAATATTAATAGAAGATGGTTACGGAGGTTTGTATGATAGATAAAGATTTCAAATTGGAGGAAGCCTTTGAAAAATTAGATACAATAATTGAAGAGTTGGAAAAGCCAGATACAAGTTTAGAAAATTCATTTGCCCTTTATCAGGAAGGTATGAAGCTATTAAAAGCCTGCAACGATTCCATTGATAAAGTGGAAAAGGAATTAATAATCTTAAGTGAAAGTGGAGAAACAGATGAACTTTAATATTGAGTTAGAAAAACGCTTATCTGAGATTGAAGAAATACTAAAAGACTATTTGCCTAAGGAAGAAGGCTATTATAAAAAATTAATGGAAGCCATGAATTATAGCATCTTAGCCGGAGGTAAGCGGATTCGGCCTATGCTTATGTTGGAAACCTTCCGGCTTTTTGAAGGTAGGGATATAAATATTTTACATCCCTTTATGGCTGCAATCGAAATGATTCATACTTATTCCTTAGTCCATGATGATCTTCCGGCTATGGATAATGATGAATATCGCAGGGGAAGAAAGACTACCCATATTGTATACGGAGAAGCCATGGCTATTCTTGCAGGAGACGGACTTTTAACCCTTGCCTTTGAAACAGCAGCTAAAGCCTTTAACATGGTTGATGATACTTTAGAGGAAGCCCATATTATATATAAAAGAATAATAAGAGCACTTCAAATCTTATCAAGTAAAGCCGGAATTCATGGAATGATCGGAGGACAGGTTATTGATATAGAATCTGAGGGGCATCCTATAAGCAAGGATAGGCTTGATATAATGTACCTTTTAAAGACCGGAGCTTTGATTGAAGCTTCAATGATGATAGGTGGGGTAATTGCAGGGGCCGGGGATGATGAGATTCGTACTATAGAAAGTATCGCCTCAGATATCGGACTGGCATTTCAAATAAGGGATGATATCCTAGATGTTACCGGGGATGATAAAATACTTGGAAAGCCTGTTCATAGCGATGAAAAAAATGATAAATCCACTTATATAGCCATTATGGATATAGAGCAGGCAATAAAAGAAGTAAGCTCTGTTACAGATAGGGCAAGGAAGGCCTATGAATCTTTGCCTTACAAGAATGAATATTTGGAATCTTTAATTATTAAATTAATGAACAGAGATAAGTAGCTTTTATAAGATTAAAGCCTTTGAAATGAGGTGTTGAAATTGCCCAGAATACTGGATAATATAAACAAAGCCAATGATATAAAAAGTATAAAACCCCAGGACTACAAAAGACTTGCAAAGGAGATACGATCATTTTTAATTTCAAATGTAAGTAAGACCGGTGGACATTTGGCATCTAATCTTGGTGTCGTTGAGCTTACCATGGCCTTACATCTGTTTATGGATTTTCCCAAGGATAAGTTAATCTGGGACGTTGGGCATCAATCCTATACCCATAAACTCTTAACGGGAAGAAAAGACCAATTTGCAACTCTTCGTCAGTTAGACGGCATAAGCGGTTTTCCAAAACGGGAGGAAAGTGAATGTGATGCCTTTGATACGGGGCATAGTTCAACAGCAATATCAGCAGCCTTAGGAATGGTTAAGGCCAGAGATTTAAAAGGCCTAAGTAATAAAGTTGTTGCCGTAATAGGAGACGGTGCACTGACAGGGGGCATGGCTTTTGAAGCCCTTAATAATGCCGGCAGACTCAAATCTAATATGATAATTATCCTAAACGATAATAATATGTCCATATCGGAAAATGTGGGAGGTATGGCCAATTATCTGGCGAAACTTAGAACCAATACCAGATATACAGGTTTTAAGGAAAGTATGGAAAATGCACTTACCAGGAAGATACCCGGAGGCAGGGAAATAGTTCACTGCTTAAAACGTTCTAAGGATGCAGTTAAGTATTTTATGCTTCCTAATATGTTATTTGAGGATATGGGTCTAACCTATATCGGCCCTATTGATGGCCATAATATAAATAGTTTACTATCGGCCCTAAAGAATGCAAATAGGGCTAATAAAGCTGTGGTTATCCATGTTATTACTAAGAAAGGTAAGGGATATATACCTGCCGAAAAAAACCCCAGCAGATTCCACGGAATTGATCCTTTTTATATCGATAACGGTGAGCCGGTTGCAAAAAATCAGACAGCTTCCTATACTAAGGTTTTTTCATCTGCCTTAGTAAAGATGGGGAAGAAGAATAATAAGCTGGTAGCCATAACGGCTGCCATGCCATATGGAACGGGACTGAGTTCGTTTAAAAAACATTTTCCCGATAGGTTTTTTGACGTAGGAATAGCAGAGGAACATGCGGTAACCTTTGCTGCCGGTATGGCTGCAGAAGGATTTCGTCCGGTAGTAGCCATATATTCTACCTTTTTACAAAGATCATATGATCAGATTATTCATGATGTATGTATCAATAATCTTCCTGTGATTTTTGCCATAGACAGGGCCGGAATAACCGGCAGGGACGGTAAAACCCATCAAGGTATTTTTGATTTGTCATATTTAAGCCATATACCAAATCTGGTTGTTATGGCCCCAAAAAACAAATGGGAATTGGAAGAAATGTTGGAATTTGCCCTATCCTATGAGGGGCCTGTAGCCATAAGGTATCCCAAGGGAGAAGCATATACCGGGCTTATGGAAAATAGGGAACCTATAAGACTGGGTAAAAGTGAAATTATTGATAAAGCCGGTGATATAGCCATATTGGCAGTGGGAAGCATGGTAAAGACCGCTGTTATGGTAAAGAATAGACTAAATGATTATAATATTAAGGTAACCTTGGTTAACACCCGCTTTGTATCTCCAATGGATTGTGAGATTCTAGAAGAACTTTCAGAAAATCATAATGTATTTATAACTATGGAGGAAAACGTAAGAATCGGGGGATATGGCCAACAGGTGTCAGATTTTCTTTGCAGAAATAATAAGCAAGATATAAGGCATATTAACATATCATTACCGGATAAATTTATTGAACATGGTGGAGTCAGTGAATTATTTGAAAGATTAGATTTTGATGCTGAAAGTATTACAAGAAAAATACTGGATGAGCTGCAATTTTAAATATATAATTTAGAAGAATATTTATAGACCATAAGAAAGCGTGATTATTATGAAGGAACGACTGGATGTGCTTTTAGTAAATCGTAATTTGGCCCAGTCTAGGGAGAGGGCCAAAGCAATCATTATGTCGGGGAATGTATTTGTTGACGGACAGCGGGAAGATAAGGCAGGAAGCACATTTTCAGTGGATGTAAAGATAGAAATAAAAGGTGAAAAGCTTAAATATGTCAGCCGTGGAGGTTTAAAGCTGGAGAAGGCCTTGGAGGTATTTCCTATTAATTTAGAAGGAAAGATTTGCATGGATGTAGGTTCTTCTACGGGAGGATTTACAGACTGTATGCTGCAAAATGGTGCTGCCAAGGTATATGCAGTTGATGTAGGAACTAACCAATTGGCTTGGAAGCTTAGGCAGGATGAACGGGTAGTGGCTATGGAAAAGACAAATATCCGCTATCTTACCCCTGATCAAATACAAGATAATATATCCTTTGTATCAATAGATGTATCCTTTATATCTCTTACAAAAGTTCTTCAACCGGTAAAAGAATTAATGAGCTTAGACGGTGAGCTGGTTTGCCTAATAAAGCCACAATTTGAAGCCGGCAGGGAAAAGGTAGGTAAAAAGGGAGTAGTTAGGGATAAATCGGTCCATATGGAGGTAATTTATCAAGTATTATCCTATGGGCTTCAAATAGGTTTTGAATATCAGGGTCTTAGTTATTCACCGATTAAGGGTCCCGAGGGTAATATTGAATATTTATTATATCTAAAGAATAAGCAAAAACCACAAGAAAATCTTAATATAACAGAAATAATTAATCCAAAGACTATAGAATCGGTTGTCCTAGAAGCTCATAATGAGCTATAAGTTCAGCTTAAGTTGTATAAAACAGATAGATGATTAAATATACTTTATGATGTTTAAAAATTCCAAATATAGAATGATTGCTTGAATTTCATAGTATTATATGTTACACTTTTATCGAAAAACAGGGGAGCTGGCATATATGGACAGATTTTTGATTATAACAAATGAGAATAAAGACAGAGATAATTTAGTTACCAGGCAGATTGCCCAGCTTGTTGAAGCCTCAGGAAGAAAAATGGCGATTACCGGGACCCTAAATTTAGAGAATAATAAAGAAAAATTTCGTGACCTTGAGGCAGAATGTGCCATTGTCTTAGGGGGCGATGGTACAATAATTCATTGTGCAACTCATTTGCTGGATATGGATATACCCATTCCCATTCTTGGTATTAATTTAGGTACTGTAGGTTTTCTTGCAGAGATAGAAAAAAAGCACATATCGGAGGCTCTTAATAGATTATTTGAAGATGATTATGAAATTGAGAACAGAATAATGCTCCAAGGAGAATTTCTGCCTTCTAAGGATAAACCTCCTGATGATAATAAAAACTTTAAGGGATACGTTTTAAATGATATAGTTATATCAAGAAAAGGTTTTTCAGGAGTAATAAAGGTACAAATTTATGTAAATGATCAGCTTGTAGATGATTATAGGGGAGACGGTGTTATAATCTCTACTCCTACCGGCTCTACGGCTTATAATTTAGCTGCGGGGGGACCCATTATAATGCCTAATGCTGATGTTATGGTTGTTACCCCAATTTGTCCTCATTCCTTAAGTCCCAGAAGCGTAGTTGTATCGGCAGAGGATACAATTAAAGTTGTAGTTAAGAAAAGTAAAAAAGCCCAGCATGATGAAGCTGTTGCTGTATTTGACGGCCAGAATGTCATTGACCTTGAAACAGAAGATAAGATCTTGATTAAAAAGGCACCGTATAGTACTAAATTGATTCGATTGAACCAGACCAGTATATATGAAATTTTACGTTCTAAGCTTATTAATAATTGTGATGAAATTTAAATTTTTAATTAAGAAAGGCACTGGTAAATAGTATGAAATTAAGTAGACAAAGCAAAATTCTTGAGTTAATTAGTAAGTATGATATTGAAACCCAGGAAGAATTAACTGAATGGTTAATGAAGGAAGGTTATAATGTAACGCAGGCAACGGTATCTAGGGATATAAGGGAACTTAAGCTGACCAAAGTGGCCATGGACGGTGGCAGGCAAAAATATATTGCAATTCAAAAGACAGAGCCGGGGCTTAGTGAGAAATATACCCGAGTACTGCGGGAAGGCTTTTTATCCATGGATATGGCTCAGAATATCTTAGTTATTAAGACTGTATCAGGAATGGCAATGGCTGTGGCAGCCGCCTTAGATGCGCTTCAGATGAACAGCATCGTAGGATGTATTGCAGGAGACGATACAATTATGTGTGCCATTAGAACAGCTGAGGAAACCGTATCTGTTATGGAGAAGCTTAGTAAGATTATTAATAATGTGGAATAGATTTATCTATTCCGAATACATAATTTATACTAGTTTATATATTGAAAAGTTTATATATTAAAAATTCATTTATTATTTTGTAATTAAGGAGAGTTAATATGGCTGGACATTCAAAGTTTGCAAATATTAAACATAAAAAAGAAAAAAATGATGCAGCTAAGGGTAAAATATTTACCAAACTTGGCCGTGAATTGGCGGTTGCAGTAAAAGAGGGTGGACCTGATCCCAATATTAACAGCAGATTAAGGGATGCTATTGCCAAAGCAAAAGCCAACAATATGCCCAATGACACTATTGAACGAAGCATTAAAAGAGCAGCAGGAGATTCTGCTTCAGTCAATTATGAACAGGTAACTTATGAAGGATACGGACCTAACGGAACCGCTATAATCGTGGAAGCCTTAACCGATAATAAAAATAGAACAGCTGCCAATGTACGAAATGCATTTACTAAGGGTGGAGGTAATGTAGGTACCACCGGATGCGTATCTTTTATGTTTGATAGAAAGGGTCAGATTATAATTGATAAAGAAGAATGCACTATGGCTTCCGATAATCTGATGCTTTTAGCACTGGATGCAGGTGCTGAGGATTTTATAGAAGAAGATGACAGTTTTGAAATTATTACAGATCCGGATTCATTTAGTGAAGTAAGAGAAAGTCTTGAAAAAGAAGGTATCCCTATGGTACAGGCTGAAGTTACCATGATACCTCAGACCTGGGTAGAACTTACCGATGAACAGGATATAAAGAGTATGAATAGAATCCTAGATCTTCTAGATGAAGATGATGATGTACAGCAGGTATATCATAACTGGGATGAGTAAGTAGTATTTGTAGGAAACCAGTAATATAAATTTATCCCCCTAGTATATTATAGTGACAAATATGCTGGAGGGATATTTTTTATGTTGTATAAAAACTATTTTTATAAATTTATTTAAAACTATCCTTATGGCTTATTATATAATTATAAATTAAGTTCAAAAGGGTATTTAAAATATGACTATTTCAAAACAATTAGCAGCTAGTAACAATAAATACTAAAATTAGCAAATCATTATACTGGAAATCTTGAATTTAGAATAAAATTATGATATACTGTATTTTAGTATAGAAAAATTTATGTTACAGATTTAATATTTTAAAAGAATGTCATAATTTAAAAGTTCCAAATGTTGCTCAAGCTTGATTTTATTGACATCAAGATTTAACAAAATCCTTGACTTGCTAGATGAAATGATAAAATAACAAAAGTGGGATATGTAGGGGAGACATTAAGTATTAAAATCTGAATAAACGGAGCAATTAGAGTAATTCTGATTGCTCGTTTTTTATAATCAATTATCCAAGGAGGCAAGGAAATGAAATTACTGTTCTGTAACATTGCATGGTTGGATTATTATAAAGGAATATATGAAGGCGTTGACATGCCAGTGGGAGGGGGAGATTATTTTAAGCAGACCGGTGATGCCCTAGAAAAGTATAATTTTGAAGCGGTTGAAATAGAGGGAGGTACTGAGCCTTATTGCCTGGGGTTTGTTGAAACACAAAATTTAAAAGTAAAAAACAAACAGTTACATATTGAAAAGATCAAGGGATGTGAAGAATATAATAGTAAAGACTCTGTGGAAGATGTTTTAGTTATATACTGCGCAAAACATCCGGCCCATAATTTTATAACAGTAGTAGGCTGGTACAAATATGCTACTGTCTATAGGTATTATCAGCAGATGGAATTTCCGTCTCATATTCCCGATGATGATAACTTATATATTCAAGATTATAATGCCATAGCCTTAGCTAAAAACTGTGTTTTACTTCCCAGAAGGGAAAGAAGTCTATATAATAAATGGTCTGTTCCTAAAAAGACCTCCGGTGCAGCCTTTGGTTTTGGTCAGTCTAACTTATGGTTTGCCCAGGAAGATAATGAATATGTAAAAGCCTATCTTGATAAATTAATAAAACAGATTAAAGAATATGATGGTGACAATTGGTTGTATGAATATCCGGATATAAACTGATAATAATCCTGCATTTGTTATATGAAGATAAAACAAATGCAGGATTTATTACATTTATTGATGCTGTTCATTTTTACTTAATTCTTTTAGGTAATCATCAATATCTTTTTCTAGGCTTTTTTCGATTTCCTTAATATCATTGTTTACCTGGTCTGTTATATTTTTTTCAATATTTTCTTTTTCGCTAGTTGCGATTGTGTCTATTTGGGTTTTATATTCGTTTATATAAGTATCTAACTCTTGTTCTGCTCTGGTAATTTCATTGTTTTTATGTGCTTCTAACTCAGCATTGATTCGTGTTCTAACATCGTTTATATAGTCTTTAATTTCCTTAGATTTTTCAGCTCTAATTCTATCCATTTCTTCTTCTGCAGATTTAAGAATATGTTCTGTGTTAGAAGAAAGCGCATTTTTTATATGAGCAATAATATTACCTTTTATTTCTCCAGAGGCATAAGCCTTTGTAGCTCCTGCAAAAATAAATAATGCCAATAAAAATACCAAAAATTTCTTGCTTTTTAAAATTTTCATTTTTTAATGTCCTTTCTTTGTTAAATAATTTTTATAATTTTTTTTTACAACCTTATTATAATTTAATTTAACGTTAAGAATATATCAATAGTGAATTTTGGTAATTTTATTAGGATTGAAATACTGTATTTCAGGTGTTATACTAGCTTCTAGCTATATCATTATTGTTTAGAAGGATGAGACTAATAAAATATGAAGAACATGATTAAGTATATTTTTAATGTAAGACTTCCTCATGCTATTAACTCCTTAACCTCCCCCAGAAACAAAGTTATGAGGCTTTTTACATATGAGGGAATTTTAATTACCCTAATCAATAATTTGGTTGGAAGCCATAATAATCTAATGGCTACCAGATTAGGGGCAGGGGATTATGAATTAGGACTTGTAACTATACTCCCACAGCTGGTAGGAATGATTATCTTGATTCCGGGAGGTATTCTTACAGATTGCTTAAAAAATAAGCGTGATATGGTAACTTCAGCTTTATTTGCTGTAGCTTGTATTTATACACTTATTGGCTTTGTTCCGGCCCTAAGCTTTAATCAGTTGGGGGGTTTTTTAATTTTACTAGCTTTATCTTCAGCTCCCATGACCATATATAATATATCTTGGCAGGCCTATTTTTCTGATGTGGTTCATCCAAACGGAAGAAATAGTGTTTTGGCTGTAAGATCCGGCCTGTCTTTTTTAATTGGAATAACTATTACCCTGATGGGAGGAGCACTACTGTCATCAGCACCTACTAATGCTGATAAGATTCGTATACATCAGATTTTTTTGTGGGTGGGGGCTGTCCTTTTAATGCTTCAGATTTTGGTTCTTAAGAAAATACCCGGTAAATCTGCACAGCAAAATAAAAAGTTTAGTATAAAGGATATAAAAAAGGCTTTTGTTGATTTGGCTGGTAACAGAAAATTCTTAGGTTTTGTTAGTGTTGCCCTATTTTTCTACATGACATGGCATATGGACTGGACCTTATACTTTATCGGGCAGACTCAGTATCTTGGAATGAATGAGGCATGGTTAAGCTATGTGAATATAGGAAATGCCTTGATTCAATTTTTAACCATGGGTATATGGAGTAAGATTAATTCAAAACAAGGGGTAAGATTTGCCATTATATTTGGAAGTCTTGGGCTTGCTTTATGTCCGGTGGGTATGATTATCTCAACCAGTATAAATTCAGCCCATGCTAAGTTGATTTTCCTAATTTTAAATACAATATTTAATATTACCTTGGCTACAACATCATTGAATATTCTTCAGTGTTTGCTTCAGGTAATACCGGAAAGAAATAAAACTTTGAATATTTCTATATATACAAGCTTGGTTATGCTTTCTAACGGTATTATGCCCCTGGTAGGAGTTGCTATTTATCAAAAGCTTGGCGGAGACCTTAGGGCCTTTCATATAATATTTTGGATAATCTTTATCCTTAGACTAATTGCAACCTTCCTTTGGGCCATAAGATGGTGGATGCTTAAGGATGAGGCATAAATTACAAAAAAGTAACAAGAGATTACATTTATTTTAAATCCCTTGATTAATTGACAAATTATGATAAGATAGTAGAGACTACTTGTATATAAACATAAGTAGTATCTACTTTTTTGTCTTATATCCTTAATTACATATGAAACGGAGTAAATGGAATGTTTTTGATCTTTTAAGAGGTGATAGAATGATAAATGTAAAAAAATCTATAGTCTCGATAATTTTAATGTTATTTGCTTTAGTTTTTTTACCTAGCCCAAAACTTACATATGCTAATGAAAATAATGAGAAGAAGAATACCATATGTAAAGGGGTTTTTATCGATACGGTTGATATTGGAGGCATGACTGCCCTTGAAGCTAAGGAGGCCCTAAAAAATCATATCAATGAGCTTCGCAGCAAAAGCGTAAGTATAGTGGTAGGAGATGATAAAATCACTACTACCATGGGAGAGCTAGGTTATACATATGAAACAAAAGATTATATAAAATATATCAAAGAGGCTATTAGATTTGGTAAATCAGGAAATCTAATTAAAAGATATAAGGACAATAAAGATATTGAATATCACAACAAGGTATATCCTTTAACATATACATATGATGAGGACAAGGTTAGAAACTTTGTTGAGCTAGAGGCTAAAAAATATGAAGTAGCCCCTAAAAATGCTTCCTTTAGCAGAAAGAATGGCAAGTTTGTGTATACAGATCATAAATTAGGTAGCAAGGTAGAAGTAGAGGAGACAGTTTCATCCATTAAAGAAATATTAGATAACTGGGATCGTAATGATTTTGAAGTGAAGGTAATTATGAAGGATGTTGAACCGGACTTTACTAAGGAGTCTCTTCAAAAATGCACTTCAATTCTTGGTGAATTTAGTACAAGTATAAGAAATTCTACTGATGGTAGGGCGGCCAATGTAGCTAACGGTGCCAGATTGATTAATAATGCCCTTCTTTATCCCGGTGAGATTTTCTCTGCATATTCTTATTTGCTTCCATTTACAGCCAGTAACGGTTATTATGAAGCATCGGCCTATAGGTCGGGAGAAATCATACAAAGTATAGGGGGCGGTGCCTGCCAGGTGGTCACTACCTTATATAATGCAGTTTTGCTTGCTGAAATGGAAGTGGTAGAAAGATATGCTCACTCCATGACAGTATCCTATGTGGACTTGGCCTTTGATGCTGCCATAGCAGAAGGAGCTAAGAATTTTAGATTTAGAAATAGTAGTAAAATGCCTATTTTAGTTGAAGCATTTTGTGAAAATGATAAACTTACATTCCGAATATGGGGACATGAGACCAGGGATTTGGATAAAAGGACAATAAAATTTGAAAATAAGATTATAAAGGAGATAGAACCTCCCTCAGAAGAAAAAATAACAGAAGATCCTACCAAACCGAGATATTATAGAGAAATCACCCAATATCCGATAAAAGGTTATCAAGCAGAGTTATACAAAATAGTTTATGAAAATGGTGTAGAGGTAAGTAGAAAAAAAATCAACACAAGTTATTACCATGCAGAACCGGCCCATGTTACTGTAGGTACAGGAGATACTATGGGATTTAACTTTTTTAACTAATTAGACTAAGCTAAATATGCTCACCTTAATATAAACTATAGGGGGCAGCCAAACTAATTTTAGTGGCGCCCCTTTTTTGACTTTAAAAACATCAAATAAAACTAGACTAGAAAAGACTTAGGAGCGATTAAATGTTTACTAACAAAGACTTACTAAAATTAATTATTCCCTTGATAATTGAGCAGATACTGGCTGTTACCGTTGGTATGGCCGATGGTATTATGGTGGCTAGGGTCGGAGAAGCGGCGGTATCAGGTGTTTCTATTGTAGATAGCATTAATTTTCTTCTTATCGGATTATTTAGTGCTATTGCAACAGGAGGGGCTGTAGTATCATCGCAGTTTCTGGGACAAAAAAAAGAAAAGAATGCCTCCCTTGCAGGAGAGCAGCTTATAGTATCTAATTTGGCGTTATCAATTATAATTATGATTGTTACATTGGCAGGACGAAATATGATATTAAGTTTTTTATTTGGTAAAGTGGAAGCAGATGTTATGAGAAATGCTAGAATCTACTTTTTTTATTCAGCTTTATCCTATCCCTTTATTGCTGTTTATAATGCTTGTGCAGCCTTGTTTCGCTCCATGGGAAACTCAAAGATATCCATGATTGTTTCTATTATTGCCAATGTTATTAATGTTGCTGGTAATGCCATCTTGATTTTTGGCTTTAAGATGGGGGTAGCCGGTGCGGCAATTCCGACTTTAGTATCAAGAATTTTTTCAGCTGTGGTTATGTTTATTCTGCTTATGAATAAGGATATGCCAATTCACATAGTTAATATCTTAAAATATAGGCCCAATATGGTAATGATAAAGCGTATCTTAAGAATCGGTATACCAAACGGTATGGAAAATAGTGTATTTCAGATAGGTAAGATTTTGGTTCAAGGTATTGTGGCGGGACTGGGTACATCGGCTATTACCGCCAATTCCATTGCAAGTAATATAGGCGGCTTTGGAGTTCTTCCCGGATCAGCCGTGGGACTTGCCTTAATAACAGTAGTAGGTCAATGTGTGGGAGCGGGGTATTATGACGGAGTTAAGTTATATACCAAAAAATTGATGAAGATTACTCATTTAGTTATGGCCGGGCTCAATATACTGATTATATTTTTGATACCTGTAATCTTAAAGCTATATAAGGTCAGTGATGTTACGGCAGATATAGCATCCACCCTGATGCTTTATCATTGTATCTTGTCTACCTTCTTCTGGCCTCCATCATTTTCCTTGCCCAATGCCTTAAGGGCGGCCAGTGATGTTAAGTTCACCATGTGGGTATCTATGTTTTCCATGTGGATGTGGAGGATAGGCTTTAGTTATATATTGGCTATTGTATTTGATATGGGAGTATTAGGAGTATGGATTGCCATGACAATAGACTGGGTCTTTCGTTCCGCCTGCTTTATCTACCGCTTCAAAAAGGAAAAATATCGAAAATTTACATCAATATAAAATAATTTAATTATAGCTAATATGGTCGTTTCATAATTATGGTTTTACAGGAAAATCATGTAACGGCCATCTTTATACTATAATGGCTAAATGACACATAAGTGCCAAAGATTACATTTATAATTTTTGTATAAATTACTAAGGAATAACAATAGTTTAACCGATATATTTTATAGGATAAGCCGAATTATAGGAGGTTACACATGACAAGGACAAAAAGAATAGGTTTACTATCTATCTGTATTTTATTAACAACTGTAATATTTTTAATGTCCGGCAATACAGCCCATTCTTCGGAAGTTATAAGGCCGGATGAATATTATTTTGTCTTTAACGGACAGCAGAAAAAAGCGGGAACAGAATATGAGATGAAAAGTAGAGAAGTTCTGCTACATATAACCGCAGGAACATGGGAACCTAATACTGAAGTAAAATGGGTTTCCTCTGAACCGGGGGTTGTAACACTAGAATCTACTGCAGAAGGTTCTAATTTCGTTAAAATGGTAAGGAAAGGACCGGGTTTTTCTACTATTACTGCAGTAGTTAAGCATGAGAACTATACATATACCCTAAGTTGCCTGGTAAAAGTCAACTTGGAATTTGACTATCAAAAGACCGGCATGACCACTGCAACAACCACTAATGAAAGAATATTAATTATCGATAATGTAGATGATCCTCCAAAGCAGATATATTTAAAATATGTGGATTATACTCCTGAAGGAGAGACAGACCCTGTTACAGGAGGTGCTGTATCAGCATCTTTAGTAACTTGGGAAAGCGATAATGAAAGTGTGGTAACGGTTGATGAAACAGGTAAGGTAAAGGCTGTAGGAGGCGGTAGTGCGCAAATTACCGTAACTTCCGATACCATGTCATCAAATGATAAATCCTTATCCATATCCATGAGGGTGGTGGTAGCTCCTTCATTTACCTTAGCCTATGATGATATAGAAGGTAACAAGATTGTTAAGCATTCCGGTAATAGTGATAAGAATTTTACACCGGCTGAGGGTGTACCCAGTAACTTTGTTATAGAATCCAATGCGACTTATGGAACAAACTTAAAGTGGGAGGTATATGATGCCAGTAACAATAAAAAGTTGTCTCCTACAAGTAATAAGCTAAATTATTCCATAAGTGAGAACAGCCAAAGTGTAACATTTAGTAATGTAAAAGCAGGTACATACGAAATATATGCATTTGCCAATGAAAAATACAGCACTAATACCAATGCCCCTTATGCATATATGAAGATAATAGTCCCTATATATTTAGGTGATGAAAATATCGTTATGACCGTTGGGGATACATATAATATTGCTGATAATTCCAACATTCCAGACATTGGGATATTTGAATTTTATTATGAAGAAGCCGGTGGTTCTAATATTGCCCATGTTAATCATACTACCGGTGTGATTACAGCCAGAAAGAAAGGCAAAACAACCATACGTCTTGTATATAAGACTTCATCAAATTTATATGACAATGATTCGGTTTTTGTAGGGGATAAGTTTATAAATGTAACAGTAATAGACGGAATTTCTTTAAGTGCTACTGAAGCAAAACTATTTACAAATGGAACACTGCTATTACATGCTACTGTAACCGATCCTACAGTACCGATTGTTTGGAGCAGTGATGCCCCAAATATCGCCAAGGTAGAAGACGGTTTAGTAACAGCCCTAAGACCCGGAGTTGCAATTATTACAGCACAGCAGACCATACAGGGTGTTGTAAAAAGAGCCAGATGCGAGATAACGGTACAGCAATCGGTAACTAATATAACTGTGGATCCGTCGGAGGTAAATCTGGCTATTGGGGAATATAAAACATTTCATGCTTCCATTAGCCCAAAAAATTTAAGCGGTGTAAGACTTAAATGGAAGTCATCAAACGATAAGGTGGTTAAAATTATCGAAGAAAATCCCCTTACCGTGACAGTACAGGGTGTATCCGGCGGAAATGCTGTATTATCAGCAATTAATGAAGATAATATAGTGGTAGGCTACAGTCATATAACTGTACGTCAGCCGGTAACCGGTATTAAATTATCCGATACCAATGTTACTATTAACTTACAAGCAAAGAGTATTCAGTTAAGGGCTATTGTTTATCCTGAAAATGCACAAAACAAAGCTATTAAGTGGACCTCATCCAATACCCAGATAGCCAGGGTAAATGATAACGGACTTGTAACATTATTAAAACCCGGTGAAGTGACCATTATTGCAACATCGGTTGATAATCCGGAAGTGACTGCCTTATGTAATATAAGCATTGAAATCCCCGTGGCCAGTGTGGCTTTGGATGAAAAGGAAACTACAATGTATGTGGGACAGTCAAAAAGGCTTACATATACAGTACTTCCTGTTAATGCCAGTAAAAATGCAGTAACATGGTCATCAACCAATACCAGGGTAGCTACAGTAGATGCTGCCGGAAGGGTTACTGCAAGGCAAGTGGGCACCACTGTTATTATGTTAAAATCCATAGACGGAGGCCATACAGCTTATTGTACGGTAAATGTTAGGCAGATTGCAGAAGGTATAAAATTTGCCTCACCTTCAATTGATTTGGTAACAGGACAGGTACATGATTTGGAGTATAGCTTAATACCCTCTAATGCAACTGATTCACACTTGGTTTGGGAATCCAGTGATACTAAGGTGGCAGTAGTTGATGATAAGGGCAGGATAACAGCAAAAGGTGCCGGTGTAGCCTTTGTTATTGCTCGGACTGAAGCCGGAGGTATGTCCTATGTTAAAGTGACAGTAAAAGAACCTGTTAAAGGTCTGCTTCTAAACTTTTCTGAAAAGACCATTTATGTAGGAGAAACCTTTGATCTTAAGGTATCGGTTACTCCCAGTGATGCTTCCAATCTAGATGTGGAATGGAAAAGTTCCAATAACAATATTATAACTGTATCAGATAAGGGCCAAGTAAAAGGGGTGGCAGCAGGAACTGCAATTATTACCTGTACTACAAAGGACGGGGGCTATACAGCCAGCTGTGTAGTTACCGTAAGGCAAAGGCTAACCTCTATGGAACTTAATTATGATGAATATAGACTTAGTTTAAAGAAATCGGTAACTCTTTCTGTAATGGTAGATGATGAAATTATCACAGATCAAAAATTCAGATGGGTATCCAGTAACAAGTCTGTAGCTTCTGTTAATAGTAAAGGAAAAGTTACTGCACATAAAATAGGTTTTGCTACTATTACAGCATATGCTTTAGATGGCAGCGGGGCAGAGGCCAGTTGTGAAATTGAAGTAGTACGTCCGGTGACAAGAATAAAATTTGATAAAAGTTATATTAGTATGTTAGTTGGAGAACAAAAGAGGATAAAGGTAACCGTAGAGCCTAAGAATGCTACATATAAGGATCCGATTTGGATAGTAAGTGAAGAAGGAATTGTTATTGTGGATGAGGACGGATATATAACTGCACTTAAGGAAGGTACAGTTACTGTTATGGCACTTGCCCAGGATGACAGTGAAAAAATTGCGGTATGTCAAGTTACGGTACATAAAAGAGTACCTGCTACTTCAATAGTTCTATCTGATAAAAAGTTAGTCATGGTACAGGGTGAACAAAGAACTGTTAAGCCGGTATTAAATCCAATAAACTCTAACGATACTATAACTTGGAGTACGGATAATTCCTCTGTAGCCAGTGTAAATTCTAAAGGAAAGATTAAGGCTAAGTCAACCGGCAGGGCCTATATTACAGCCATGACGGATTCGGGAAAAACTGCAACAATTGAAGTTACGGTTATCGGGCTTAATGTTACTAATTTGGTTATGGAGCAGTATAGCAGATATACTTTAGTAGTAGAAGGTGCCACTTCAAGGGTAACTTGGGATGTTGCCAATCCAAAAATAGCCGAAGTTAGAAATGGGCAGATAATATCTAAGGCAAGAGGAACTACAACTATTACTGCAACAGTTAATGGAAGAAAGCTAACTTGTAAGTTGAAAGTTGTGAAAATTAAATAGGAAGCAGTAATTTATAAGACCATATAAATCCCAGAAAAACCTTATTTTTCTGGGATTTTTTATAATCTAAAAACTTTTTCTTGTATATATAAACGAAAATACTATTAGATATAAAAGAACAATTGATAAATTTTGGCCCATATGATAAAATGCATTCAGAACATATGTTTAGATTTTCTGTAGTCATTCATTATTAAGGAGGGTGCGATTTGCTTATTAGCCTACATGTAAAGAATTTTGCAATTATTAATGAAGTAGAGATATATTTTAAGAATCATCTAAATATACTGACCGGAGAAACCGGGGCAGGCAAATCCATCATCATTGATTCAATAAATTGTGCTCTTGGAGCTAAAGTATCTAAGGATATTATACGGAAGGGAGCGGACTTTGCTCTGGTTGAGCTGGTCTTTGAAACAAAGTCTCCGGCAGTTTTTGAGGCTATGAATAGCTTTGATATACCTATG
Source organism: Herbinix luporum (assembly GCF_900070325.1). GTDB lineage: Bacteria > Bacillota > Clostridia > Lachnospirales > Lachnospiraceae > Mobilitalea > Mobilitalea luporum. The sequence continues at coordinate 1,833,306 of NZ_LN879430.1, read as the reverse complement.
GAAGATAATTTAGTAATTATAAGCCGAAAAATCATGCCAAATCGCAGTATTTATAAATTAAACGGTGAAAATGTTACAAGAAATATTATATCTTCCGTTGCCCAACTACTTATAGATATTCATGGACAGCATGAACACCAATCACTGTTAAACAAAGCAAAACATCTTGAAATTGTAGATCGTTTTGCCAAAGATGAGCTTGGTTCCTTAAAGGAGGAACTAAGTATATGTTATAAAGATTACATAAGATTAAAGCAGGAATATGATAGTGCAGGAATAGATGAGGAGCAAAGACTTAGGGAAGTTTCTTTCCTTGAATATGAAATTAATGAAATAAAAAGCGCCGCCCTAACTTCCGGGGAGGATGAAGAACTTGGGGCCTTATATAAAAAGTATGCCAATGCCCATACTATCTCTGAAGGTTTACAGACAATTTATAACTTAACCGGTTATAATATAAATGAAGCGGGAGATAACATAGGTAGGGCCGTTCGTCAAATGGCAAAGCTGGTAGAATATGATGAAAAGCTAAATGGTTTACTTGGACAAATCACCGATGTAGAAGAGCTGCTTAATGATTTTAACAGGGATTTATCTCAGTACTTATCGGACATGGATAACTATGAAGAAGAATTAAATGAAGTAACAAAACGTTTGGATTTAATCAATCATTTAAAGCAGAAATACGGAGCAGATATTGAGAAGATAATAAAGCACTGCCAAGAATGTGAGGAAAAACTTTTAAAGTATAAAGATTACGATATATATATGGATAAACTGAAAGCTTCTTTAAGTGAGAAAGAAAAAGAGTTAGAAGATTTATCAAAAAGATTATCGGATATAAGAAAAAGCAAGGCTAAGGAGCTTACGGCTAAGATTAAAGAAGCTTTAATTTCTCTTAACTTTTTAGATGTTAAATTTGATATGACCTTTGAAAGAAGCAGTACATATTCCGCTGACGGCTATGACGATGCTGAGTTTATTATCTCCACTAATCCCGGTGAAGAAATGAAATCCTTATCTAAAGTGGCTTCAGGAGGAGAACTTTCAAGAATTATGTTAGGAATAAAATCCGTACTGGCAGAAAAGGATGAGATTGAAAGCTTAATTTTTGATGAGATTGATACAGGAATAAGCGGAAGAACGGCACAGAAGGTTTCCGAACAGTTATCAGAAATTGCAAGGCATCATCAAATTATATGTATAACCCATCTGGCACAGATTGCAGCCATGGCGGACGCACATTTTATTATTGAAAAAGAGACAGATGGCAAGACTACTCAAACTCATATTAGAGAGCTTAATGAAAATCAAATAATAGAAGAATTGGCAAGAATCTTAGGTGGTGCAGTTATTACTGACCGGGTTCTTGAAAATGCAAAAGAAATGAAGGAACTGGCCTCATCTTCTAAAAAATACAAAATGTAAAAGCTGAAAAATTGAATAGCAAAAGCGAGGATATACAATACTATGTATATCCTTTTTTTATTCGATTTTTTGGGAGCTTTAAAGAGTCCTAACACAGTACAGATAATATGAAGTACTGTACATAGTGATGCAAAAAGGATATTTACACAAAATAAAAATTAGCTTGAGGTGTGTAAGGATGAGAAGAAAGAAGATATACAAGAGGGTATTATTATCCCTTTTGATAATAAGTTTGGCTGGTCTTATTTTTTTGTGCCTTTATAAAATAGAAAGAAATATACCTGATGAAATAAAAATTTTAGTTGATAGAGATGAAAGTTTTAGTTTTAATATGCCCATTAAGGGTAACATAGAAACAGAGGATATAGGTGTAATAAGTGTAAATGATACTAAAGTACCTTCTAATCAAATCAATATTGACCTTAATGAGCCATTTACACTGAAATCATCAAAAACCGGTAGATATAATATAAATTTAAAACTTTTTGGTTTGTTTAAATTTAAAAGTGTATCCTTGGATGTAATAGAAACAGTAGATTTAATTCCTTGTGGAATTCCTATTGGTATTAATGTAGAAACCGACGGTATCCTTGTTCTGGGAAATAAAAGAATCACCGGCTTTGATGGTCTAAATTATGAACCTGCTCATAATAAGTTAAAATCCGGTGATTATATTATTGCTATTAATGATAAGAAAGTTAAATATAAGGAAGAACTAATTGAAGCTATCCAGAAATCAGAAGGAAAGGATATTAAGCTTACAGTTAGGCGTGGGGGTGAAATTATTAATGTTATAGTTACCCCGGCAAAAACTGCAAACGGGGACTATAAAATAGGTACATGGATTAGAGACGATACTCAAGGAATCGGTACCCTAACTTTTATTTCCACCAATGGATATTTTGGTGCCTTAGGACATGGTATTACAGATATTGATACAGGTCAGCTTATGGAAATTGATGAGGGAAATATTTATGATGCAGATATAATGTCTATTGTAAAGGGAAAAGAAGGGGAACCGGGAGAATTAATCGGTATAATTAAGCAAAATGAAAAAAATAGAATAGGTAGTATTACTGATAATACTTATCAAGGGATCTTTGGTACTGTTAACCATAGATATAAGATGAAAGAAGATTTCAAACCTTTAAAGATCGGATTTAAACAGGAGGTAAAAGTAGGTAAAGCATATATACGTTGTATGGTAGACGGTAAATTATCTGATTATGAAATTAATATTCAAAAGGTGGATATGAGTAACTCTAATCAAAGCAAAGGCTTAGTTATTAAAATTACAGATGAAAGGTTATTGGATTTAACAGGAGGAATAGTACAAGGTATGAGCGGAAGCCCGATTATCCAAGATAATAAGATAATTGGGGCTGTAACCCATGTATTTATACAGGATTCAACTAAAGGCTACGGTACATTTATTGAAAACATGGTAAATAAATTGGAATAAGCAAATCTTTTGTTATAAAAAGAAGTCGACGAAAAAATATAAAAAGTAAAGAAGTTCCAAAGCATACAACAACAGATTAAGGGCATATGTTTAACACTTATACAAAATATTGTGGTTACTGATTCAATCTCCATAATTTACCAAATTTTAACTGTCGAATGGTGCGACAAGAAAGAATTGAATCTTTAAATGGTAATAGCTATAATTTAATTATGGTAAATATTTACAATATTTACACAGAATCTCCTATTCTGTATTTTGATAGCTTGTAGAATTTATGGGGTTTATAGACTATTATGGATAATTGTGTTAAATATTAATAAATAATGGGGTAAAATAGCAGGTATAATTTGGTGATATTGCCGTACCCAAAATGATTGACGCATTTTTATCAAAGATATATAATAGTACTATAAATCACATGAATTACAAAGTTTGTTATAAAACATCACAAATAGTGAAGTTTTTAAAATATATACAGTGAATCAAAATACAAGAAGGGGATAATGAAACATATCAATATGGTGAAGAAAATAAATAATTAATGGAGGTTGGGAAAGAAGTATGAGCAAAATTAATGTAGCGATAGTTGACGACAACGAAAGGATGGTGAATCTACTAGAAGATATATTGAAGGAAGATGCAGATATTGAAGTAGTAGGTAAATCAGAAAATGGAATTGATGCCTTAGACATGATTAAGGAAAAAAAGCCGGATGTAGTTTTACTTGATTTGATTATGCCTAAATTGGACGGGCTGGGAGTTATGGAGAAGGTTAGAAGAGATTCTGAATTTAAAAAGAATCCATCATTTATAATAATTACAGCCATTGGACAAGAAGGAGTAACAGAAAGTGCATTTGAATTAGGGGCAAATTATTATATCATGAAGCCATTTGATAGTAACGTAGTATTGTCAAGAATTAAGCAGATTAAGAGAAAAAGCCATACTAGGCTTACAGATAGCCATAGAGTCAGTGCATATGAGAATAAGAGTGATTATATGGAGAGAAATTTGGAGGCGGATGTAACAAATATAATTCATGAAATCGGAGTTCCAGCACATATTAAAGGTTATCAGTACTTACGGGATGCGATTATGATGTCTGTTAATGATGCTGAAATGCTTAATTCAATTACAAAATTACTTTATCCGTCAATAGCTAAGCGGCATAAGACTACACCAAGTAGGGTTGAGAGGGCAATTCGTCATGCTATTGAAGTAGCATGGAGCAGAGGAAAGATGGATACTATAGACGAGTTATTTGGATATACAGTAAGTAACGGAAAAGGCAAGCCTACAAATTCAGAATTTGTAGCCTTGATTGCAGATAAAATAAGGCTCGAATATAAATTAAGGTCTAACAATATATAATAAATACTAATGAAAACATGAAATCCCGGATGGTTACTTTCGTCGACCATCCAGGATTTTTATATTTTATAGTAATAAAGTTTTGTAAAGTTTATGTAAAGTTTTAAAAATCAATTTACCTAGATTTTAAAATATGTTATCCTAGACCCGTATGCTAAAAATACATAGTAATTTTAGGAGGAAAGATGAGTAAGTTAGAACTGTTAGAACTGATATTTGTTTTTGCCGGAGGTCTAGGAATGTTCCTTTACGGCATGAATATGATGGGAGAGGGATTACAAAAATCTGCAGGGAATAAGCTGAAGCGTCTACTGGGTTATCTGACTAATAACAGATTAATGGCAGTTTTACTGGGAGTAGTAGTGACTAGTATTATTCAAAGTTCATCAGCTACTACAGTTATGGTTGTGGGTTTTGTTAATGCAGGAATAATGAATTTAATACAAGCAACCGGAATTATCATGGGAGCAAATGTTGGAACTACAGTAACTTCTTGGCTTGTTTCCATGAGTGAATGGAGTGCTCTTTTTAAACCTGATTTTTTCGCACCAGTCCTAATTGCTATAGGTTCATTTATTATACTCTTAAGTAAAGATGCAAAAAAGAGAAATATTGCTAATATTGTTATTGGGTTAGGATTACTTTTTATCGGTCTAAAATTCATGTCAGATGTTATAAAACCATATGCTCAGGCAGAAGATTCCATTTTTAGAACAGCATTTATTGTGCTTGGCAAGAATCCATTACTAGGTTTGTTAACCGGCGCGGCAGTTACTGCTATAATTCAAAGTTCATCAGCTTCCGTAGGTATCTTACAGACCTTGGCTATGGCTGGAGTAGTTAATTGGCAATCTGCAATATTTATTACCCTAGGTCAGAATATTGGAACCTGTATTACGGCAATACTATCCAGTGTAGGTGCCAGTAAGACAGCCAAAAGGGCAGCTGCAATACATTTGTTCTTTAATTCTATAGGTGCAATTATATTTGGAGTTATTTTGTTTATTGTATTTAGGATACAGCCTGATTTTGCAGCCTCTAATATAAGCAGTACGCAGATATCAATGTTCCATACGGTATTTAACTTAACCAATACTATTATTTTATTCCCCTTTGCTAATTTTTTAGTTAAGCTTTCCGGAATATTTATTGATGATTCTAAAGAAGTAGCTAGTACAGATGTAGTACAAATAACACTTAGACACCTAGATGATCGTATTTTAGAAACACCTTCTTTTGCGGTACAAAATGCAATTAAAGAAGTGGTTCATATGGGAGAAATCACCCTTAATAATGCAAAGGTAGCAGTAGATGCCCTATTAAATAATGATGAGGAAAAAGCTAAAAAAGTATTTGAAGTTGAAAAGGTAATTGACTCCCATCAAAAAGTTATTAATGATTATTTGGTTAAGATAAATAATCTTTCCTTAACAGAAAGACAGCATAAAGTAATTAATAACCTTTTTCATACGGTTTCCAATATAGAAAGAGTCGGAGATCATGCGGACAACTTAGCTGAGCTTGCAGTTGAAAAGGTTAATAATGATCTTTTTCTTTCAGAGGAAGCTTATGATGAGTTAAAAGAAATATGTAATATTGCCATAGATTCTTTTGAGTGTGCCATAAGGGCTAGAGAAACTGAAAGCCTTGATTTAGTAAAGAAGGTTAAGGAATTAGAAAAAATAGTGGATAAGCTAAAGGATGATTTGAGACAGAAACATATAGACAGGCTTTCCCATGGTATATGCTCCTCTGAAAATGGTGTGGTATTCATCGATGCCTTAATTAACTTGGAGAGGATATCTGACCATTCCCTTAATATAGCTAACTATGTGAAAAGTGAAATTGACTAAGTCTAAAAAATGCACAAAAAAAGATGTACAAAGCTTAAAAATATAACGGTTATCATAATATTCCATAAAAATATTAGTAAACTCTTGATATTTTGTATTAAATTGTGTAAAATGATGATTGAGAAAAAATTGACAATCAGTAAATCGATTATTCTCACAACAAGTTTATTTACTGTCTATAACAGTAATAATAAATTAAACAATTAGGAGGAATCAAACATGGCAGTAAAAGTAGCAATTAATGGTTTTGGTCGTATCGGCCGTCTTGCTTTCAGACAGATGTTCGGAGCAGAAGGTTATGAAATTGTAGCAATCAATGATCTAACAGATGCTAAGATGTTAGCACACTTATTAAAATATGATTCCGCTCAGGGTAGATATGCAAAAGCTGATACTGTAGTAGCTAAAGAAAATTCTATCGTAGTTGATGGTACAGAAATCAGAATTTACAGCGAAGCAGATCCTTCCAAATTACCTTGGGGAGAATTAGATGTTGACGTTGTTCTTGAGTGCACAGGTTTCTTCGCATCCAAGGCAAAATCTCAGGCACATATTGATGCCGGCGCTAAGAAAGTAGTTATCTCCGCACCTGCAGGAAATGATCTTCCTACAGTAGTATTCGGTGTTAATGAGAATATCTTAAAGGCTTCTGATACAATTATTTCAGCTGCATCATGCACAACTAACTGTCTTGCTCCTATGGCAGATACTTTGAATAAGTTAGCTCCTATTGAAAAAGGTTACATGATGACAATTCATGCTTATACCGGTGACCAGATGACATTAGACGGTCCTCATAGAAAAGGTGACTTAAGAAGAGCTCGTGCAGCAGCAGTTAATATTGTTCCTAACTCTACCGGTGCAGCAAAGGCTATCGGACTTGTTATTCCTGAATTAGCAGGCAAGTTAGATGGTGCTGCTCAAAGAGTTCCTGTTGCTACAGGTTCATTAACAATTCTTACTGCTGTATGTGACAAAAAGGTTACAGAAGAAGAAGTTAACGCAGCTATGAAGGCAGCTGCTAATGCTTCCTTTGGATACACAGAGGATGAAATTGTTTCCTCAGATATTATCGGTAGCACTTATGGTTCAATCTTTGATGCTACTCAGACAAAGATTATGGATCTTGGTGACAACAAGTCCTTAGTTAAAGTTGTAGCTTGGTATGATAATGAGAATTCCTATACCAGCAACATGGTAAGAACAATCAAATATTTTGCTGAATTAGCATAAGTATAAATCTTTTTGCTTAATTGATCCATGATGGGTCCGGTCGTTAATGGGCCGGACCTTCTTTACTGAATAGAATAATAATCATATCACAATAGTTAGAGTAAGTGATTTTTTACATATCTATATTTTATAGATAGGAAAGGAGAGTATTAATCATGCTAAATAAAAAATCAGTTGATGATATCAATGTAAAAGGTAAACGAGTTTTAGTAAGATGTGATTTTAATGTTCCCCTACAGGATGGCAAGATTACAGACGAGAACCGTCTGGTAGCAGCCCTACCTACATTAAAAAAACTAATAAATGACGGAGGAAAGGTTATTCTTTGCTCCCATCTAGGTAAGCCAAAGGGCACACCTAAGCCAGAGTTATCCTTAGCTCCTGTTGCAGTTAGACTGTCAGAACTTTTAGGTCAGGAAGTAAAATTTGCAAAGGATGATAATGTAGTTGGTGACAATGCTAAGGCTGCAGTAGCAGCTATGAAGGACGGGGATGTTGTTCTTCTTGAAAACACCCGTTATAGAGAAGAAGAAACAAAGAATATTGATACCTTTAGTAAGGAATTAGCATCCCTTTGTGATGTATTTGTAAATGATGCCTTCGGTACAGCTCACAGAGCCCATTGCTCCAATGTGGGTGTTACAAAATATGTTGATACTGCAGTTGTAGGATACCTTATGCAGAAGGAAATTGAGTTCTTAGGAAATGCAGTTAATAACCCTAAGAGACCTTTTGTAGCAATACTTGGTGGTTCTAAGGTATCTAGTAAGATTTCTGTAATCAATAATCTTCTTGATAAGGTTGATACATTAATTATAGGCGGTGGTATGGCCTATACCTTCATGAAAGCTCAGGGAGAAGAAGTAGGTAACTCCCTATTGGAAGAAGATTATCTTGACTATGCTAAGGAAATGTTAGAAAAAGCAAAAGAAAAAGGAGTTAAATTATTAATTCCTGTAGACACAGTTGTAGCCAAGGAATTCTCCAATGACTCAGAATTTAAGACAGTTAAACGTGGAGGAATTGAGCCGGGCTGGCAAGGACTTGATATAGGTGAAGAGACCAGAAAGCTTTTTGCAGATGCAATTAAAGATGCTAAGACCGTAGTATGGAACGGACCTATGGGTGTATTTGAAATGCCTAACTTTGCAAAGGGTACCATGGCAGTAGCCGAGGCTTTGGCAGAAATAGATGCAACTACCATTATCGGTGGAGGAGATTCTGCAGCGGCTGTAAATCAGCTGGGCTATGGTGATAAAATGACCCATATATCTACCGGTGGCGGAGCTTCCTTAGAATTCTTAGAGGGTAAAGAGCTTCCGGGAGTTGCAGCAGCTAACGATAAATAGGTAAAAAGAATATAAGTAAAACTTATAGTAGCAAGCTATTCCGGAATAAGTATTGTATTTTTCGGAAAAGCTTGCTACAATCAAGTATGTCGTAATTTTAAGACTAGTTAGATATTATAAGCCCAATAAAGTTTAGTATAAAGGTAATATATTATAAAGGATTATAGGAGGATATTATGCGTAGAAAAATAATAGCAGGCAATTGGAAGATGAATAAAACACCTAGTGAAGCAGTTGCATTAATAAATGAATTAAAGCCCTTAGTAGCTTCAAATGATGCTGATGTGGTATTTTGTGTACCTGCCATAAGCTTAATTCCTGCCATAGAGGCAGTTAAGGGAACAAATATTGAAATCGGTGCGCAGAATATGTACTTTGAAGAAAGTGGTGCATACACCGGTGAGATTGCCCCCAATATGCTTACAGAAGTTGGCGTAAAATATGTTATTATTGGGCATTCTGAAAGAAGAGAATATTTTAATGAAACCGATGAGACAGTTAATAAAAAAGTTTTAAAGGCATTTGAACACGGATTAACTCCCATTATCTGCTGTGGTGAATCTTTACAGCAAAGAGAACAAGGTGTTACTATAGATTTTGTTCGCCAGCAGATTAAGATTGCCTTCCTTAATGTTAGCAAGGAAGATGCTAAGAAGGCTGTTATAGCTTATGAGCCAATCTGGGCCATAGGAACAGGAAAGGTAGCAACTTCCCAGCAGGCAGAAGAGGTATGTAAGGCTATACGTCAGTGCATTGCTGAGATATATGATAATGAAGTGGCTGAGGCAATCCGTATCCAGTACGGCGGAAGCGTTACAGCTGCCAGTGCTAATGAGCTTTTCTCCCAGCCTAATATTGACGGAGGATTAGTAGGGGGAGCAAGCCTTAAAGCTGATTTTGGAAAAATTGTTAACTACAAGTAGACGATCTTAGTAAAGGAGTCAAATATGAGTAAAAAACCAACAGTTTTATTGGTATTAGACGGCTATGGACTTAATGACAAAAAAGATGCTAATGCCATAGCCATGGCTAAGACACCGGTTATGGATAAATTAATGGAAGAGTACCCTTTTGTTAAAGGAAATGCCAGTGGTATGGCAGTAGGACTTCCTGAAGGACAAATGGGTAACTCTGAGGTAGGACATATCAATATAGGTGCAGGAAGAATAGTTTATCAGGAACTAACCAGGATTTCCAAGGAAATTCAGGATGGAACCTTCTTCGAGAATGCAGCTTTACTGGCAGCAGTAGATAACTGCAAAAGAAATAATTCTGACCTTCATATATATGGTCTTTTATCAGACGGCGGAGTACACAGCCATAATACCCATTTATACGGTTTACTGGAACTGGCTAAACGCCATGGTCTAAAGAATGTCTATGTTCATGCATTTTTAGACGGACGTGATACCCCTCCTGCATCCGGTAAGGGATTTGTTGAAGAACTTTGGGAAAAGATGAAGATGTTAGGAGTAGGTAAAATAGCCACTGTTATGGGCCGTTACTATGTAATGGATAGAGATAACCGTTGGGACCGGGTGGAAAAAGCATATAGAGCTATGGTATATGGTCAAGGTGAAACTGCAGAAAGTGCTGTTTTGGCAGTGCAAAATTCTTATGATAAGGAAAAATATGATGAATTCGTAGAACCTACTGTAGTATTAGAAGAGGGAAAACCTGTAGCTACAATTAAGGAAAATGACTCAATTATCTTCTATAACTTTAGACCTGACCGTGCTAGAGAAATCACCAGGGCATTTTGTGATGATGAATTTACAGGATTTGACCGTGGTAAAGAAAGAATGAAGCTGACCTATGTATGTTTCTCAGAGTATGATATTACAATACCCAATAAGCTGGTAGCTTTCCATAAGATATCCATAGAAAATACATTTGGCCAATTTCTTGCACAACATAAAATGACCCAGCTTAGACTGGCGGAAACCGAAAAATATGCCCATGTAACCTTCTTCTTTAATGCCGGAGTAGAAGTTCCTAACGAAGGAGAAGATAGGATACTGGTTAACTCCCCCAAGGTTGCAACCTATGATATGCAGCCTGAAATGAGTGTATATAAGGTAACTGAACATCTAGTAGAAGCAATCAAGTCAGGCAAATATGATGTAATTGTAGCCAACTTTGCAAATCCTGATATGGTAGGACATACGGGTATATTAGAAGCTGCTGTTAAGGCCATTGAAGCAGTGGATGAATGTGTCGGCAAGGTTGTAGACGCATTACTGTCAGTAGATGGTCAGATGTTTATATGTGCAGACCATGGTAATGCCGAACAACTTTTAGATTATAATACCAGTGAACCTTTTACTGCCCATACCACCAATCCGGTACCCTTTATAATGGTAAACTATGATACTGATTATACCTTGGCTGAAAATGGCTGTTTAGCTGATATTGTTCCGACCCTGATTGATATGATGGGTATGGAAAAGCCTAAAGAGATGACAGGCAAATCCTTATTGATTAAGAAATAATCAATATAGAAAAAAATGTTGAAATAAAAAATATTCTATGATAGAATAGGCATAGTTATTTATTTGCCGTATGGTGGAATGGAGGATTGTTGTGGACATTTTAAGAGCAATAGTTCAAATTGTATATATCGGTATTTGTATAGTGCTGACAGTTATCGTATTAAAGCAGGAAGGAAAATCTTCCGGCCTGTCCGGTGCACTTACCGGTGGATCTGAATCTTATTGGACTAAGAACAAGGGACGTTCTGCAGAGGGTATGATAGTTAGATCAACCAAAATACTTGCTGCATTATTTATTGTACTCTCAGTAGTACTTAATCTTAATTGGTAAATATTTGTTATAGGTAGCTGTTTCAAAATCTCATTAGAGGAATTTGGGACAGCTTCTTTTTTTAAAAAGCTCCGGAATAAAAATATTAAAATTAAGCACTATATGGTATACTATGAATAGTTAACAAAGTTAAATATATACACTAACAATAAAAGAATTAGGAGCTATATATGAGAAGTAATGATAAGATAGAAGAAAGAAAAAAAATGCTTGAAGAGTTTTTTGCAAGCGAAGAATATAAGCCCATGAGATTTAGGGATATTGTAAGTTTACTGCAGGTACCAAAAGATTCTAAACATGAATTAAAAGAAATACTAGATTCCTTAATATCCCAAGGGGTTATTGTCCTTGATGATAAGGGAAGATATAAAATTCCGGGAGATAATATTAAAACCGGAATATTTTCCGCAACTCAAAGGGGATTTGGTTTTGTTATATTAGAAGGTGAAGCAGAGGACATCTTTATACCTGAAAATGCCACTAAAGGAGCGGTACACGGTGACAAGGTTAGAATAATGCTAAGTAATGAACGTACCGGCAGAAGGCAGGAAGGTATAGTATTGCAGATACTTGAAAGGGGTATTAAGGAAATTGTAGGTACCTTTCAAGCCAGCAAAAATTTTGGTTTTGTAATTCCCGATAATCAAAAGTTTGGACATGATATTTTTATTCCCAAGGAAGATACAAAAGGAGCTGTTACCGGCCATAAGGTAGTGGTATCTTTAACAAGTTATGGGGATGAAAAGCGCAGTCCCGAGGGGAAAGTGGTTGAAATCATCGGACATGTCAACGATCCCGGGGTTGATATAATGTCTGTAATTAAGGCCTATGATTTGCCGGTGGAGTTTCCCAAGGATGTATTTAGAATATTAGATTATGTACCGGATGAGGTAGACCCTAAGGAGATAGGAAAGAGAAGGGATCTAAGAGATATTCAGACCGTTACCATAGACGGTGAAGATGCCAAGGACCTTGATGATGCCATATCTTTAACAAAAGAAGGGGATATATATCATCTGGGGGTACACATAGCAGATGTAACCCACTATGTTAAGGAAGGCTCTGCCCTTGATAAAGAGGCCTTAAAAAGGGGAACCAGTGTATATCTGGTAGACAGAGTTATCCCTATGCTACCCCATAAGCTTTCCAATGGTATCTGTTCTTTAAATCCGGGGGTAGATAGACTGGCTTTAAGCTGCTTTATGGATATTGATCAAAATGGCAATGTAATAAGCCATGAAATAGTAGAGACAGTTATCCGTTCAGATAAGCGTATGACTTATACGGATGTATCTAAAATTATAGAAGATAAGGATGAAGAGTTAATTAAAAAATATCAAGATTTTGTTCCTATGTTTATGCAGATGCTTGAACTGTCTGAAATATTAAAGATGCGCAGGCATAAAAGAGGAGCCATAAATTTTGATTTTCCTGAAAGTAAAATTATTGTAGATTATAATGGAAAGCCTATTGAGATAAGGGCCTATGAAAGAAATAAAGCTACTAAGATTATTGAGGAGTTTATGCTTATTGCCAATGAAACTATAGCTGAAAACTTCTTCTGGCAAGAACTGCCATTTTTGTATCGTACCCATGATAAGCCAGATGATGAAAAAATTAAGGCACTTTCCATTTTTATTCATAACTTTGGCTATAGTATCAAGATGGGAAATGAAGATATACATCCTAAGGAACTTCAAAAACTCCTTAATAAGATAGAAGATACTCCGGAAGAAGCTTTAATCAGCCGTCTTACCTTGCGGTCTATGAAACAGGCAAAATACACAGTGGCAAATACAGGACATTTTGGCCTGTCAGCCAAATATTACTGCCATTTTACTTCACCTATCCGTAGGTATCCGGACCTTCAGATACATCGGATTATTAAGGAAAATATAAATGGAAAACTGAATGAAGATAGGAAAAATCATTATGAAAAAATACTATTTGAAGTAGCTGATCATTCCAGTAAGACAGAACGTAGGGCTGAAGAAGCCGAGCGGGAAGTAGAAAAGATGAAAAAGGTAGAATATATGATGGATCATATAGGGGAAACCTTTGAAGGAGTTATCTCAGGGGTTACAAGTTGGGGCATCTATGTGGAACTTCCCAACACCGTAGAAGGAATGGTTAGAGTAAGCGAAATGGATGATGATTACTATGTATATGACGGGGAGCGGTATCAGATGGTAGGTGAACATACTAAAAAGACATATAAATTGGGACAAAAAGTTAAGGTTCGGGTTATTAATGCCGATAAGCTAATCCGGACAATTGATTTTGAATTAGTGGAGGTTGAAGAATAAGTGGGGGAAAATATAAAATTAATAGCTAATAACAAAAAGGCATACCATGATTATTTTATTGAGGATAAGTATGAAGCAGGAATTGCCCTTCATGGGACTGAGGTAAAATCCTTGCGTATGGGTAAATGTAGTATAAAAGAATCTTTTATAAAAATTGAAAATAGTGAAGTATTTATATATGGAATGCATATAAGTCCCTATGAGAAGGGCAATATTTTCAACAAAGATCCCCTCCGTGTAAGAAAGTTGCTGCTTCACAAATATCAGATTAATAAAATTAGCGGCAGACTGGCACAAAAGGGGTATACCCTAGTGCCACTTAAAGTATATTTTAAAGGACATTTAGTTAAGATAGAGATTGGGCTGGCTAAGGGTAAGAAACTCTATGATAAGCGTCAGGATATAGCAAAGAAAGATTTAAGAAGAGAGACTGAAAGAGAATTTAAGATAAAAAATTTGTAGAACAAATTTTCCCAAGCCGAAACTATTGACACTATAGTTAATTTATAATAATATATATATACACGTTTGCAACCAATATAATCTTATCTAACGGGGTTGTACTGGTTTCGACGGGGGTTTTGAAATTGCGGTAGCCATTCGCAGACTAGGACTGCGTCAACAACTTAGAAATTAAAAATAAACGCAAACGATAATTACGAATTAGCAGCTGCCTAAGTGCAGCGCTTGTCGGCCTTAAGCGGCCCGCGGCTTAAGATCCCGGCATCAAATTAGCGGGGACCTTTATCTCCAAAGCTTTGAGGAGATAAAAGATTTATGAAGCTACCAAAATCGGAAGCCTGTCTGTCGGCGGCCGATGGAGGGAACAACATGTAATAGTACTTGTACTAGAGGCATGTAAAAAAGATAGACTGTAATGGGAGAAGCTGCAATGGAAGGGCTTTCGGACGCGGGTTCGACTCCCGCCAGCTCCATTGAATTTAACCACATCTAAAATAGATGTGGTTTTTTTGTATCAAAATTTAAGATCTATAGATTTATATTATAAAAAACAATTTGAAAATAATAGAAAAATAAGGTATATTTGTCTGAAAGGGTTAATTATTAAATATTACTGATTAATAATCTTTTAATAAGGAGGAGTAATATGGGTGAAATGATTTTACAGATTGGTAATGTTGAAGAAACACCGGAGCTTGTAGGTTATGACAGCAGCAGAATAGAAGTACTAAATAATCATCTTTGGAGAATGATTGAAGATAAGAGGCTTATAGGAGCCAGTTATTGTATAGCCAAAGATAATAAGGTGATTGCCAATAATGGACTAGGTTATAGGACTTATAAAAGAGAAAAAGATAAACCCATGCTGCCTGATACTATTATGCGGGTTGCCTCAGTAACCAAACTGGTAACGGCCGTAGCAATCTTTAAGCTGGTTGAAGACGGCTTTATCCGCCCTGATGAACAGATGTCAAAGTATATTCCCCAGATGGATAAAGAACCCTTTAAGGTAATTACCATAGCACAGGTTTTATCCCACTCCTCCGGACTTCCTTTCGATTCTGATGAAAAAAACAATCCTTTTGCATATATAGAAAAATGTAAGAAGGGTGATGACTGGATAGAAGCCGGACTAAAAGCAGGAGTAGCCTGTAAACCAAAAGAACAGTGGATATATTCAACTTTTGGTTATCTGCTTCTTGGAGCCCTTATTCAAAATGTTACGGGAATAAGTGCAGAAGAGTATATTACAAAGAATATATTAGAACCTTTAGATATGAAGGATAGTACCTTTATTATAGGCCCTGAGCTTTGTGACAGGCATTTAATTCAATTTGAGAGCCATGAAGAAATAATGAAGGAAATAATGAAAAAGGGATCAGTTCTAGATGATGATAGTATCTGGAGTGAGGTTCCAAAAACCGGCGGAGGGCTCCATTCTACGGTTATTGATTTATCCAAATTTGCAAGAATGCTTTGTAATGGAGGGCGTTTTGGCAATACCCGGATAATGGGTAAAATGACCATTGAAAAAATGAGAACCCAGTATCTTTTTAATGTACCCAATTACTGCTGGGGAGCCAATGAGAAAAATCGTTTATACGGTATGGGTCCTGATCTTAGAAGAGGAGATGCCATTATTACAAGCCCTGATTTCTTCTTCCATGAAGGCTGGGGATACATAAGTGTTGTAGTTGATCCTAGGGAGAACTTAAGTGCAGTCTGGTTTGTACCTTATACAGATGGGGACATATGGCTTCCGGAAAGTCTTCTTAATGTAAAGAACATTATATGGTCAGGATTAATTTAAGAAAAGAATATTATTTTATATAGGTAAATAAACTGTTTCGGTTATTAAGGTGATATTAATAATTGAAACAGTTTTTTTCTTAACTAAATTAATTGAAGTAACCGTGATTTTTGGATAGAATAGAAAGTATGCAAGTATAAATGAAAGGCAGGAAATATAGTGAATGTATTTGACATAATGGGTCCTGTTATGGTGGGACCTTCCAGCTCCCATACAGCAGGTGCAGTTAAAATAGGATATACAGCCAGAAAACTAATCCGCGAGGACATAAAGGAGGCTAAAATTTATCTCCATGGTTCTTTTTTAGCAACAGGAAAAGGGCATGGAACCCATAAGGCACTGATAGCCGGACTTATGGGTATGAAACCGGATGATGAAAGAATTCCGGATAGTTTTAATTATGCAAAAGAGATGGGCTTAAAATTTGAATTTTTGGGAATTGACCTTAGAGATGCCCATCCCAATTCCGTTATGCTAAAACTGGTAGGGGTAAATAATAATAAAATAGAAATAGTGGCTTCTTCAATTGGAGGGGGTTCAATTATAATTAATCAAATTGATGGTGCCAAGGCAGATATTACTGCAGCCTATCCTACCCTAATAATAAAAAATGTAGATAAACCGGGACATGTATCCATGGTAACTTCTTTACTTAGTAAACAAGATATTAATATTGCTACTATGAGGATACACAGAGATAAAAGAGGAGGCACTGCCGTTATGATTATAGAATGTGATCAAGAAGTCCCGGTTCATGTGATAGATCTTTTAACTAAAGCTGAAGGGGTAAAAAAGATAAGATATATAGACAAAATAGAAGCATAGACATACAAGGATTAATGGAGGTAAATAATGAGTTTTAGATCCTTTGAGGAAATACTTGAACAATGTAAGGAGCATAATAAGCCATTTTGGAGAGTGATACTTGAAGATGATATGCAAGAGAGGATGGTCACCGAAGAAGAATCCATAGAAAAAATGCAAGGCTTATATTATGCAATGAAAGAGGCGGACAGCTCTTATGATGGCAGCTTATTATCAGCCAGCAGATTGGTAGGAGGTGACGGCCACAAGATGAGCCAGGCCCTACAGGAAGGAAAAGTTCTTGGGGGACCTTTTATGGGCAAGGTAATTGCTAAGGCTTTAAAGATGGGTGAATCTAATGCATGTATGAAGAAGATTGTAGCTGCTCCAACGGCCGGCTCTTGCGGTGTAATACCGGCCGTACTTATAAGTTATGAAGAAGAATATAAGGCCTCCTTACAAGAGATGATAGAGGCTATGTATGTAGCTTCAGGTATAGGTCAGATTATAGGAGCCAGAGCATTTTTATCAGGGGCAGCAGGAGGCTGTCAAGCAGAGATTGGTTCAGCCAGTGCCATGGCGGCAGCTGCCCTAACTTATCTTAACGGGGGAGATTACGAGAGCATAGTCCATGGAGCCGCCATGTCCCTAAAGAATCTGCTGGGTCTGGTATGTGATACCGTAGGAGGTTTGGTTGAGGTTCCCTGTGTGAAGAGAAATGTAATAGGAGCTGTAAATGCCATAGCCAGTGCTGATATGGCAGTTGCAGGGATAAGAAGTCAGATTCCGCCGGATGAAGTTATAGATGCTATGAGAGAAGTGGGGGAAGCCCTACCAAAAACCCTTAGGGAGACAGGTGAAGGGGGATTAGGAGCTACACCAACCGGTATGAAAATCAAGAATAGATTATTAGACCAGAGCTAAGGTCGAATAATGTTGATTTTTCTTTTGCTTATAGTATAATCATATTCAGACTGCCCACTTTTAAAGTGGGATTTATTTTTACATCATGTTAGACTAACTAATTGATTACAAGGAAAGGAATGACAGGAAGATGAAAAAGTATCTGCTAAAACACCCACTTCTTCTGACTTTTACTAAGCTTCGGGGCAATCCCAGAGCCTGTGTCTATACTGAGCCTTTATGGGGGCTTTCCATGAATCTATGCCTGCCTTATGCTACAGTATATATGCTTACATTTGGTATGAGTGACGTAGAAGTAGGAATTATAAGTTCAATTTATATGTTTTCACAAATGATTTTTGCTTTTTTATCCGGTGCTATAATCGATAAAATGGGACGAAGATTAAGCACAGCTATATTTGACTTTATTGCTTGGAGTATTCCCTGTCTTATTTGGGCATCTAGTCAGGGCTTTTGGTTCTTTGTAATAGCTGCCCTGCTTAATGGTACTATGAAGATTACCCAAGTATCTTGGGACTGCCTGCTGGTGGAGGATGCTCCTAAGGATATAATAACTCATTTATATTCCTGGGTACTTATATTCACTAACCTGTCTGCAATTTTTGCTCCCATATCTTCAATACTGGTGGCAAAGTTGACTTTAGCACCTGCTATACGTATCTTGTATATTAATGCCTTTGTTATTATGACTATTAAAATTTTAATCCTATATAAAATGTCAACAGAAACAGCCGTAGGAAAAGTCAGGAGAAAGGCAACTTCTGAAATGTCCTGGGGAGAAATGCTGTCAGGCTATAAAAGTGCCTTTAAGAAAATATTAAACTCCCGGGGAACCATATTTGCCATATTAATCAGTATCTTAGTGGAGATAGTGGTAATGTTGGGAACGACTTTCTGGCAGATTATTGCCTCCCGCAGGATTGGTGTGCCTGATACTTTGCTACCTATATTTCCCATGGCAAAAAGTATCTTATCCATTATTTTGTTTTTTACAGTTATTGCCCATATAAAGCAATCAAAGATGAAGTGGCCTCTTTATGGGGGCTTTGTTAGTTCCATCATAGGTTGCTTATTGTTGATTTCAATAAAGGAAGTTAATCTGTGGGGGTATATAATTTTATCATTATCATTGATTTTTGAAGCCCTTGGGGCAGCAGTACTTGCTACCCTAAGAGAATCTTTAGTAGCTATTCATGTTGATTCTGCAGAGCGTTCCGGTATTATGGCCTTGCTGCAAACAGCTGTAATGCTGGTAAGTGTACCCTTTGGATACATAGGTGGGCTTCTTAGTGATATATCAAGAGTATTACCCTTTGTTCTAAGCATTGCTTTGTTACTGTTAGGAATTCTGGTAACGGCTATATATTATAAAGCTGAGACTGTTATAAAAAGAGTGTGAACCAATTAAGGTTCACACTTTTTTATCTTATATGACACCATTTGTTTATAATCACCAAATATTTATAAAAAGTTTATTGGATTTATTTGGAATAAAACTATTTACAAAATATGTATTCTGTATTATGATATACCTATCTCATTCAAATCTACTTATCTCTTAATTCTAAAGCTTATCTTAATATATTATATTTTTCCATATCATCTATATAAAGGAGGATTCTATGTGAAAATTGCTTTCTGGTCTAATGCTTATGAAAAAACCGGTGCATTTTTAAATTTTGCAGCAGTAAGTATAGCCGGTGTCATGTGGTATCCGTATACAATTACTGTTTTTGAAAATTATCTCAGTAAATGTAATCTGGGGAAAGCTTTTTTTGGAGGCCATAATCTACCGGACGGTAGGGGAGGAACAGGCAGCTATTATGAAGGAAGGGGGATAGAAGGGCTGCTACGGAGGATATATCGTGGTGATAATGATCCGGAATTATTAGAAAGTTATTGGCAAGAGGTTATTCCCAACCATTTATACTATATTCCCCAGAGAGGGGTAATAAATAGTGAACTTTTTGATTATGAATTACATTATAATCTTAATTACTTAATTAATATAATTGAGGAAAACACCGATCTTTGTTATGTCAACTTAAATCATAAAAATCATCTTTCTTCTAATGCCTTTTTGCAAGAAGCGGATTTAATAGTAGTTAATCTATATCAAAATCCAGATTATCTAAATGATTTCTTCAAAAATTATTCATCTTTTAAATCTAAAGCCATTTATATTGTCGGCAATTACACACCAAAATCCATGATGACTTGTAAGAAGATTTCAAAACTATATGATATTAGCTTGGAAGATATTTCTCCCATTCCCTACAATGTAGATTTTCACATTGCTTGCCAACAAGGAAGTGCTAAAGAATTTATTAATCGAAATTATTTCTGTGAAAAGGATAATAAAAACTATCTATTTATATATGGAATTAGAAGGGCTGCATTTATTATATCAAAGAAGATTAAGCAGGCTAATTTAATAGATAAAAAGGAGTTAAAGCCTTGTGGTATATAACTATAATAAGAATCCTGCTGATGTCATTTTTTAATATACTTACTTTTAGAATCTTACTGTGGGTTTTATCTTGGAGGATTCCCGGAGGTCCAAGAAGAGGGCAGATATCAGAAAATGTAAAAAAAAGAAACTCAATAATAATATTGTTATATTATTTTTTAGTAACTTTTCTTATAACCTTAGGATTTTTATTAATAAGTAATATAGTAAGGAGTGAGTTATGAAATTTACAAGGAGACTTAGAAGGTCGACTAAACAGTACATCACAGTTGCATTAATCTGTATTTTTGTAATTGGATCTGCAGCAGTAATTAGCTCATATATTATGATAAGGCAGATAAAAGAGGAATATTCACAATTACTTAATGAGGCAAGACAGACCATGGATAATAATAGAAAATCAGTTTTTATTGCCCTATCTGATATAGCTGCCGGTGAAATTTTATCCCAAGATCTGGTTGAAGAAAAAATTGTATACACATCCCAACCTTCAAATAGCTATATTACAGAAGATGATCTAGGCCGGGCTGCCTTAATCGACATAGCAGAAGATACCCATATCCTTAAAAGTATGTTAGCAGAGCATAATGTATCCTCGGTTATTCGGGAAGTTGAGTATGATGTAATTCATATTAGCTCCAATATAGATGTAAATGATTATGTAGACATAAGGATTCAGTATCCAAACGGAGAAAGTTATGTAGTACTAACAAAAAAGCCCCTAAAAGGTTTTAATCTGGAGAATCCTATTTGTTATTTATGGGTAGATGAAGAGGAAATGCTTAGAATGTCCGCTGCTATAGTTGATGCCAGCTTATACCATGGTTCAAAATTATATATGACAAAATATATAGAGCCAAATATTCAGGAAGCTTCCATAATTACCTACACCCCCAGTGTATCTATATTATCTCTAATTGAAAATGATCCCAATATTGTCAATAGATGTTCACAGGTTTTAAATAAGGAAGTTAGAAAGGCCTTAGAAAATCGATTGGCTGCCAGTATGGATTTAGATATAAAGGAAATAAATTGGAAACTAGAAGGTCCCGTTAAATATATGCCTGAGATAGTATCTGATCAAACATTGGATACTTTTGATAAGGCAAGTATTGATGAAGAGAAAAAACAAGAAAGCTCTGATTATAAAGAAATCCAAGAAAATACCCAGCTGCCACTAGATATAGATAAGGCTGTGGATTTAGGTAGAAATCAAAAAACTAGTCAGGAATATGAAGAGTTTGAAGCTGGTAATGACTTTTACATACCGGCAGATTATTTTTCGGCTACGGAGGGATAAGTAATGATTTGTATAGGTTATCTGGGAGTAGAGGCATTTGACATAATTCTTTACATAGGGCAGACCATAAGTAAGTTAAAATACCCTGTACTTATTGTAGACTTATCCGACACCGGAGCATTAACAAAGGCTATTTATCATGGAATGGATTTATACAGTACTGAAGAAATAGTCCATTATCGTAATTTAAATTATATTAGGAGGCTGCCCCAGGAGAATGAACTTAAAGATTTTAATGAGGGAGTAGTATTTGTTGTCTTTGGTTTTAATTATATTAATACCCATCCCATTAAACTAGATATTATTAATATAGTTGCGGATCCCTTTCCTAACCATATTAATAAAATAAATGTTCTTATTAAAGATATTCCCCTAGATAAGCAGCTAAGACTTATAATTCGAGATATTATCACATTAGATGATTTAGAAAGAACAAAAAATAGTCTAATATTTTCTAATAAGCCTGTCCCTGTTAAATATCTATATCTTGATATTGCAGATTATGAAAATGCAATTCAATGTCAGAGAATTCAAATAGTCCGCTTTAAGAGGATATCATCTAGAATGAAAAAACTTATTGTTAATGAAATAGCCCATACTATCCCCAACATTAAACCATCTAAAATACGAAGAGCAGTTTCTACTGCAAGGAAGGGGTAATTAAAGATGAGTAAAATTGTATTTTGGTCTCCTTTACATGGTCAAGGACAGACCAGTAACCTTCATATTATAGCCTTAATTATGAGTCTCTTACATAAAAAGAAAATATTGATGATGCAGACTCACTTTTCAATGAATAATCTTGAAGGGCCTTTAGTGGGCAAAAGCATAGATATTAGCAAAAGGGCAAACTATAGTATATTTCATGATATCGGTATAGATGCGGCGGTAATGTATAGCCAAACTAATCGTTTGATGGGAAATATGCTTGAAAGCTGTTGTATTACCTTTCCTAATACATCATTACTTTTATTGCCAGGTACAGAGACTAAGAATCGGGAAACCTTTGATCGTGATACATGCAAGGCAGTATGCAATATGGTTCATCATGCAGAAGATTATGTGGATCTGATAATGATTGATGCCAATAGTGGTAATGATGAATTGTCTTTTAAACTAATTTCACTGGCAGATATAATTATAATTAATTTAACACAAAGCAGACATGTGTTACATAAGTTTTTAAGTGACTATGGGGATAAGTTTTCTGATTATAGTAAATTGTTTTTCTTATTTGGAAATTATGATAAGAATGCCGCCTATAATATTTATAACTGTCGAAGAAGGTACAAAAACTATATTAATAGGGACAATTCCGCTGTAATTCCTTACTTAACTAAATATAAGGACGCACAAAATGAAGGTGAAGTTTTAGCCATGGTAAAGGAGGGCTTAAATATCTGTAATGCTTCTGATATGGATAAAATCAAAGAAATAATTAAAAGAAAACTAAAATTAAGCAGATATCAAGGGGAAGATATGGATTACTTTTTCTATCAAGCCTGTAAAAGCGTTACAAAAATATTAAATGCACTTAATATGGAGGAAAGTAAATCTCAATTAAAAAGGAGCAGGGCATGGGGATAATGGATTTGATTTTTTCTGTCTTACTTTTATGTGGTTTGGCCTTAAGTATATATTATATTTTTAAAGGGAAGCTAGAAGATGAAGATTATAAGGGTGAAATTTATTCTATAGAAAATCTATGCCAGCATATTAAGAAAACCATTAACAATATTATTAATATGGATATGGAGGCCCTAAACTTAAATCAAAGGGATCTTGAAAACAGGCGGGCTATTAAAAGGTCCTTAAGTAATGCCATCCGTAAATGTTCACAGGGAGATATAAATGCAAAGATGGTAGTGATGGCCAGGACAAAGCATACAATTTTAAATTTATTAAATATTACTGAGGATATAATAAATAACCTTATTCCTTTTAATAATAAGGATAGGTTAAGTGCCAGGGACAAATTCGAAATTTTAATGTATATGCAAAAGAAAAATGGCAATAAAAAAATGTTTCAAGGAATATGTAATATAGCAAAGCTAGATCGTCTGTTAAAAGATCAAGATGGATATTATTATAGTATATCAGATAAGGATATTCATGAGGCTTATGAAAACATTCCGATTGCTTTAAGCTTTGATGATAAGCTAAATATTTTAACTCAGCGTATTTATGAAGAAACTTATGGATTGTCTGTAGTAGATCTTTTTATTATGGAGGATACTTCCTTAGATAGTATATCTGCAGGGGTATCAGGAATTACTACATATAATTATAAGTATATGGAAGAGGATATATTGACGGGGACTTATAAAAAACCGGAATGCCTAAACAGTGTATGGGTAGTATATAAGGGTAAGCCAATACATTTAAAGTTCTTATCCTTTAAATCCTTAGCAGTAATGAGTCGCATATGTAAAAACCTTGCGGAACATGGGAGAGTAGGTCATTTAACTTGTGCTGAAGGAGGTATAAAAACCCATTTGACAGACGGAAGCAGGGTTACGGTATTTAGGCCAAATAACAGCTTACAGTGGGCATTTTTTGTTCGCAAATTCGGAACTAGTGCCTCCCTTGAATTAAAAGATTTGATAACAGATAAGGGAAATTACTATCCCATTGAAGTAATCAAATGGGCTATCCATGGTTGTGTTAATATGTTTTTTTCTGGAGACCAAAACTCCGGCAAAACTACATATACAAGAGCTGCAGTCAAAGAAATTGACAGGAGACAGCCTATTAGAACCTTAGAAGCAGATTTTGAATTATATTTAAACGATGCATATACCGATAAAAATATTTTGGCAACCAGACCAAGTAAGAGACTTCCTTTTCCAAAACTAATCGAACTGCTTAAAAGCTCAGAGGCTCATACGATTTTATTTGGAGAAACAGCCAGTCTAGAACATGGAAAGCATCTTATTAATCTTCTGCTTGCAGGAACAAAACGTGTTATCACCACGGGTCATTGGCCTAGCTCTGATGAGCTGGTAGCTTATTTTGTTCATGCTCTTAATGGATATGGCAATTTAGCCACGAAGGATGTCCAAGCCATGGTATCAAGATTAATCCATCTAGATATTCATTGTGTTAAGGAAAATAACGGACATAGGCATATTAAGCGGATTACAGAGATAATTCCTTATGATATAGAGGATAAATTGCCTGATATAAAGGCCGGTGTAGAAGGAAGCCTTAAAGAGATATCTTATTATCTTAAATTACTTACCAGACAAAGTACATATTACACAAGAGATATTGTGGTTTTTCAAGATGGCAGGTATAAGATGATTAATCCTATCAGTGATCGTTTGGCAGGAATTATACTGGATAATTTGCCACCTGATAGAAGGAGAGCCTTCTTGAAGTTTAACACTATAGAAAAGGGAGGTATAGATGAAGCAGTTTGAATAATCTGATAAAATATTTAATATATGTTTTCTCATTTATCTTTATTATACTCTTTACTTATATAATCTATGGCAGCAAATCTTATAAAATAAATCTTATTATTCAAAAAATATATAAATTTCTAAATAACTTTCCCATTAGCAGGTCTTATGTAAGTAAAATATCTTATCGTTACCGTTTAATTAGTCCTTGCCATAGTAAGACTATTGCAAGAAAAACCGTAAGCACTTGTATTATTTCTTGGTCTATCAGTATATGTGCATTTTTATTGATTTTTATAAGTAATAGAAGGCTGATAACTTTAATAACAGTAGGATTTGCCATTTATATTATAAACTCTGAAGTTGCAAGCCGCCTGGCAAAGAAGCATGAAATAAAATTACTTACGGAAATGCAAAAAATGCTAGAAGATATAGTCCATTACTTTTATATGGACTATCGCATAGACAATGCCATATATAGGGCAAGAGAA
This sequence comes from Herbinix luporum, assembly GCF_900070325.1. Lineage (GTDB taxonomy): Bacteria > Bacillota > Clostridia > Lachnospirales > Lachnospiraceae > Mobilitalea > Mobilitalea luporum. The sequence goes on along the minus strand of NZ_LN879430.1, from coordinate 1,807,813 downwards.
AAGCTTAGTCAGGATATGAAAGCAGCAGTAGATCAGATTTATGATTTGCTATTGTCCACCGATAGGGAGGAAGGGCTTAGGGAGTACTATGATAATGTTCCCAATAAATATTTACGTACCTTTGTCAGTCAATGTATAGGATTAATGGAACATGGGGATCAGGTAATAGACGGAAAATTATTATTTATTAGAAATTTAGAAAATTTGCAGAGGGAGATAGATATTGAAATAGATAAACAGCAAAGATTAAATATGGAATTTATGGGAGTAATACTTTGCGTTGTAAGTCCAATTTTCTGCATAGAATTAGTAAAGCAATTTGCCATAAGCATTAAAGAGAATATGTTTGATTTTTATTATGGACGATGGGGCTTTTTGTTGGATTTATGTCTGCTGCTAATCATATCTAGTATTTATATTATCATGAGAAAAAGTGCCGAATATACCAGTTTTCATCAATCAAGCCATAAATGGTTATTAAGAATAGACCGAATAGGTTTAGTCAAAAAGGCAATGGATAATTATTGCACAAAGAATGCTTCAAAACAAGAAAGATTACAAAGAAAATTAAGAAATAACGGAAGCAATATAAAGGCTAGGTACTTTGTATTAAGAAGTTTTATATTGGCAATATCAGTATTTATTTTATCTGTAGGCATTACAATATATCTGCATCAGTATAGTAGAAGTCGGCAGCTTCTTGTTAAAGAAGAGAATCTTGAGGTGCTTATACCTACAGTTAAGGAAGTGCATTACGATTCCATAGCCCATACTATTGAAACTTATACAAGAAAATATATAGAAAGACCCGATATTATTCCGAACAATAGCCATGATATGGTGGATAGGTTAAAAAAAGACGGTATTATATATAGTCCCTTGGTGGCAGAAGCTATAGCAGAGGATATACTAGACCGTGTTATAAAATATCAAAATGATTATTTTTCATTTCTAGATTTAGTCATATGTCTTTATATTAGTATCTTAGCTTATTATTTACCCAAAATTTTATTAAAATACAGCGGTATTGTATCAAAGGATGCAATGGAGGATGAAGTTAATCAGTTTAATGCACTTATAGGGATGTTAATGTATAACGATACCATGACTGTCAAGCAGATTTTACAGGAGATGGAGTCCTTTGCTGTAGTGTTTAAACAATCCATTAGAATCTGCATAGATGAATATGGTTCCGATGATATATACGCCTTAATCAAATTAAAAGAAAGGGAACCTTATGAACCCTTTAGAAGGATAGTTGATAATCTAATCCGTTGTGACGAAATGCCTATAAGTATGGCTTTTAATGAGATTCAAGTAGATAGGGATGGGTATATATCAAAAAGAAAGCTGGCTAATGAAAAGTCCATTAAAAAAAGAGTGATTCGGGCATATGTTCTTGCAGCCCTTCCCTTTTTATTGTTGTTTTCCTATGGACTAATGCCTGTTTTGATATCAGCAATAAAAGAAATTAATTTAATCTTAAATGAACTTCAAAATACAGTATGGTAAAAATTAATAAATAATACTAAATAGGGGGTTAAAATGAGAACAAAGAACAGTGAAATTGCAGTAAAAATATTTCTATTGGTTGTGTCTGTTATTTTAGTAGGCCTAATTATTGCCTGGTCAACCGGTGTATTTAAGGACAAGAGAAATGATCTAAACCAAGGTACTGAAAAAATCAACGATGTACTTGGCACAATGGCGGATTTTGATTTGCTTATTTATGATGGAAATATTATCAGCGGGGAAAGAGTGGCAGATTTAATCGAGGAAGTTAAGGAGAAAAAAATTGATATGGCCATTGGTGTTAAAACAATAGCCGCCAGTGAAATAAAATTCTATAATTACAGTCTGGTATCCGGTTCAGAGGGGGATAAATTAGGCTCCGAACAAAAAGATACTCCTCCCACAAAAAAAACCGAAGCTAATTATATAAATCCCAAGGGTAAATTTAAAGGTGAAGTAAGAAAAGATGAGAATGATAATATTATAGGCTTAGTATTTGAACAAGAAAAGTAATATAAATACTTAGGTGGTAGAATGAAATGAGATTTAAAAATAATGATCTTGTTCCCCAGATATTTATGATGGTGGCAGGGGTGATATTGGTGGGCCTAATACTTTATTATATTATGAATGCCATAAAAAGCTCAACCAATCTTGCTGATGTGGTGATTTCAAATAGCCAGGAGACAGCAACCTATTATGCCGAATATGACATAAGTAAATATGACGGGGAAGAAGTAAGGGGTCAAGAAGTAGTTAATTTTATAAAGAAGCAGCTGGGAGATTATTTACCCACCGAAGCTGCTCCCATTTATGTGGAGGTTGTATCAAAAACTTTAGACAGTACATATAGCAGAATATATACAAATAATGAGCATCTTGAAGATATAAAAAATTTCTCTAAAGCCCAACACTATATAAAACCTACAGCTGTATTTTTAGGTAGAGTTATAAGAAATGAGAATAAGGTGATTATAGGAGTAAGATTTACTCAAAAATAAGTAAGAATTATAGATGGGGGCTTATTATGGATAAGGCTGTTACAAATATTTTTGAAATACTAATAGGAGCAATATTATTTTCATTGGGCTTATTATATTTAGTATGGCACTATCAATCCCTATCAAATTTGTCAGAATATATAAGCCAAAAAATAATAGAAGATGATAAGATAATCAGACAGTATAAACTTGGCGAGGATAAAGTAAAGGATTTAGAGGTGTATGGGGCTATTATGGGATATAGGGAGTATCCAATAATGGTTGATGGTAAATTAATTCCAACTAATGAGAATGATTATGACTTATATTTTTCCTACATAAAGAAAGGCTATTATAAAAAGGATTATCTATATGATGATAATAGGTGTATAATAATGGTTTTGTATTCTTACTTAAGTATATAGTTATAGAGGAATAAATTATGGAGTATCTGGGAAGATTGATTGCAGCTTTTATGGCTGTAATACTGATTATTATATTTCCCCTACAGTATATTGCCCAATTAAATAGTGAAAATATAGATATATTAGTAGATGACAGGACCCATCAATTTACAGAAAATATCCGTGGGAAGGGATATCTAGACTGTCAGATGTATGAAGAATATATAGCTTATCTTGCTGCAACCGGAGAAAAATATGAAATAGATATTCAAGATATCAGGCCGGTATATGGAGAAGAGCCGGTAGCAACTACTAGTTTTCCTCTGTCATATAGCAAAACTCAAACCCTTTCTACCCATACCCATCATGATGACTGTTATCAGGGATCAAAACATCTACATTCAGGTTCTTCAAATCAGACTTATTCTAATGGTTGCTACACCCTTAAAAATAGTAAAAATAAAACAAGTTACTGTAGTTCTCCTTGTAGAACAATTGATAGAAATCATCATAATGTAAGTCAAACATCAGGTCTAATTGAATGGACATGTTCAAATGGGAATAAGCATGTGACCATATATTATTCATGTTCATGCGGTGCCAGCGGTTATAATGTCGCTGGTTCCGTATGTCATGGGGGATCATATTTTTATCATAATTATGATTACTATAGTTATTGTCCCGGTCATAGCACCACTTACTCTGTATATGAGCTGGGATGTGGGAAAACCGAGGGAAAATATTATGACAACCATGGAAATGAACTTAGTCCTATTTGTAACCGGGTAGTTAGCTCTATAGAAGCAACAAACCCTGTTCAAAGTGTAGATAAAGGAAGTCCTATAATTACAAGTGCCATAGCCACCTATTTGGACGGTCATAGGGAGATTGTTAGCTGTAGTGATAATTATAAGCCTGATATAGTGGGAAAGCAGACTGTAACCCTAACTTATACCGGTCTTGTAGGAGATGCCAAAACCACTGGAACAAGAAGCTGTACAATAGATGTTACCGTAAAACCGGTAAATATTCTATCTTCTATAATTGTCGAACCCTATATACAGTCTATTGAAAAATATTCTTATCCCTCCTTTACTGTTAAGGCTATTTATAATGACGGAAGTAACAAGGTTCTTGATTCTTCTATGTATAAAATAGAGGGATTTGATCCGGCTTATATAGGATTGCAAAATCTGACGATATCTTATACTGAAAATGATATTACAAAAACAGCTATAGCCCAAGTTACAGTAAAGCCCTTACAAAAAGACTGCCCCGCTTGTAATAAAAGTTATGATTTAAATATGGACGATACAGACCCTGGCTGTCCTTACTGCAGAGAGATTATTACCGGTATAGAGGTAATCCCAGATTATGTGGAAGTTGTGCAAGGAGAGAGCCTTCCTATTACTGTCCTTGGAAAATACGGGGATGGCCAAAGAAACATTGTAGATCAATGGACAAGCAATTATAATACAGAAAAACCCGGTTTGCAGATAGTAACGGTGGAATATGGTGGTTATGCTGTAGATATTACCGTATGGGTAGAGGAAGGCCATATAACTTGTCCTATATGTGGCTACCATTATCCCCAATCGGAAAACACTTGTCCTGATTGTGCCAAGAAGCCGGTAAGCATTACGGTATCCCCCAATGAGGTTACTGTAATGCAGTATGATCCGATACCACTTAGGGTTACCGCATATTATGCAGACGGTAGTAGTTGTATAGTCGATGATTGGACCATTGATAAAGATACGTCAATACCGGGTTCCTACCTGGCAACAATCAGCTATCAAGAGGCAAGAGCTATCATATCTTTAACAGTGCTTTCTCTTTCTGCTGCGGAATGTAATATATGCGGTACCATATATGAAGTTACAGAAAATCCAATGGGTTGTCCCATTTGCTCCAAGGAACCGGTAGGTATAGAGGTATATCTAACAGGCGGAACAAATTTAGTTCCCATAGGAACATTACCACAAATAGCTGTAATCCTTATATTTCGTGACGACCATAGAGAATATGTAAAAGAAGGATTTGAACTTAATGATTTTAATCCTTATAAACCTGGGCCTCAGACAATTAGAGTTACATATAAGGAATTTTCTACTGACATAGTGGTAGAAGTGGTTAATATATTGGATACTATAACCTGCCCTAGGGGCCATGTTTATTATAAAAATGATGACGGCAGTGACCCGGGCTGTCCTTTTTGCCATAATTGGGAGGAGCCCAATAAGATATTGTATTTTGATATAACCTATACTACTGAAATATTAGATAAGCTTTATTCCATTGGAAGATACCATTTCCAAAAAGGAAACTATATATCAGTGATACTTATAAAAAAGGATAAATCCTTGTTATATCAGTTACAAAGAACATTTTTTAATACTTCACTACTGGGAAGGAAAAAAAGATTTAAATATGGGGGGGAGGTGTATTAATTATAGATAAGGTATGGGCTTATATAATTGATATTTTTATAGGTATTCTAATTATCTTTATAGGAGTAACCATTTATTTTGGTTTAAGAACTGAAACAGTAATGAAGTCATTTTATATTTCCGCCACCGAAGAGTTTTTAATGAATATAAAAAAAAATGGCCTTATTAATAAAAAGGATTATGAAGGGTATATAAAAAAGATGGGAATAGGTAATAATCTTTTAAATATTACTTATGAACACAAATATAAAGTTTTAGAGCCGGAGTATCGTATTAGAAATTTAGAAGAAATAATTGAAGAACAAAATAAGGCATATCAGGGTTCAAATATTTATCATTATAGAGAAGTTGTTACAGAAAAACCTCAGGTAGACGATCCAATAAATAATGCGAATTTAAATATAGAAACAAATGAAAGCATTTTAGAAAAAGCCAAAGATATTCCGGCAGATCCAAACCATAGGCATAATGATGAATGTTATCTTGGAACAAAACATGTCCATGGCAGCAGTTGTCCAAAAACATATCATCCGGTAGCAAAAACCTTAATCGACAGTTCTACAGATTATGAATATCACAGAGGCTGCGGAGGCACTTTATATTATTATGCTTATTTAGAGCAATGTAATCAGTGTGGTGCTTATTTTCAATATTCTCAAACTGGCTGTAGCGGTAATTGTGGAACATTTGCCTGGTCAAATGCTGGAGGCTGCTCATGTACAGGCTACTATACATACTCTTGTGATAAAAGGGAGGGTAAATACTATGATAATAATGGAAAAGAAGTGGCAGCAAGTTGCGGCCTGATGATAGTCTCCCTAACCCCTACCCATCCAAATCAGACGGTTTATATTAATGATACTATACTTACTACAGCAGTAGCTACATATAAAGATGGATCAAGTAAAACCTTGTTATGTACTACAGATTTTTCTGCTAAAAACCTAGGAAAAGATCAGACTGCAAGCTTGTCATATAATTATGAACTTGGTGGAAATAGCTACATAAAAAAATGTAGGGTTACTGTTAATGTAATACCAAGAAATAAAAGGTGCTCAAAAGATCATATTTATAACATAAATGAAGATGGATCAGATCCTGGCTGTCCATATTGTAAGGCTTGGCTGGAAAGTCTTAGAATTATTTATCCTAATACATCTTCCATTATTATAACTATTGGAACTAGCCTGCAGGAAAATGGTATTAGGCTCCTTGCCACTTATATGGACGGTCATACAGAGGAAGTGACCAGCGGCTATATAGACAATTTAGATACAGCCTATCTAGGTACAATGCCAGTAACTATAGGTTATAAGGGTGAAACAGTAAGCCTATTAGTTACGACAGTTCCAAAAACCATGAAATGTGAAATATGTGAATATGAATATAACTTATATCCCGACGGAACAAATCCAGGTTGCCCTAGATGTATTCAGAAAATTCCCATATTTACCGGTAAGGTAATGGAATATGAGAGGATAAACTATACGGATGAAATACTGTCTACTTTATATGAGAAGGGCCAATACAATTTAAATGTAGATGATATCTTTTCCATACAAGTCACTAACAAATCTTCAAATTTAATTCGAGAACTTCTGAAAAAAATATTCCCCTCATTATCAAATCGTTGGATTTATATAAGTAAAAGTGAGAATATCCTAACCAAGTAGCAATATGCTATAAATCAAATAAGTAAAAAAAGAATTTTATAAAGTAAAAAGGTAAAGAAAATGAAAATATATCATTTCTCATTGTTATTTCTAATATTTTTTCTTGGGCTTGTTATAAAGACAGATATATCCATAGGAAGATTAAAGAAAATTGAAGCTGAAAGAGCAGAAATAAAGTCTGCCTTAACTTCAGCTGTGTCAGATGCGGTTAACTATCTAACTGAAACAGGAAGTTATGGGGAGGGGACTATTAATAAAGAAGAGGTCTTGAGAACATTTTTTGCTTCTCTTTATTCTTCCTTAGGAATAATATCTGACAAGTCTGCCCAAGGGGAAATAGAGATGTATATACCGGTAATACTCCTATGTGATATAGACGGTTATTATATCTACTATTACCAAGAATATAAAGCATCTGATGGGAACACCTACATTGAGAGAACATGGACTGAAAAACTGCCCTATAGTTATGAAGATGATGATTTTATTTATCGGTTCACACTTACAGACATGGTTTATATTTATGATAAAAATAATATCCTAAATCATGAGGACAAAGTTATAAAAACAGATGTAAAAGAATTTTCTATAAATCCCATTTATGCAGATTTCAAAAAAAGCCATGGTGAAAGTATTTTATTTAAGAAAGAGGATTTTTATTTAATAAGAAAGGGTGCAATTATAAATAAGCTTGAAGAAGATATGTCATATTTCGTAAGCAGCCATAATCATATAGCAAGAGGACAAGGGATTACATATAGATTTTCATTTCCGGCAGGAAGAAAAGATGGGTGGGCAGACTATATGGATGATGTAAATCTTCATGTGGTATTTCAAGGATATCCATATGGGTCGGATGGAAATTATACATATAATAAAATTGCATCGGCAGGAGCGGGTATAATTAGAAAGCCCAGTTACTATGTGGAAGAAAAAAGTTGGTATTACATTGCCCATATACAAGGGTGTGAAAAGATAAGGGAAAGTAATACACTTTTGGAAGAAAGCTTTGATACACTTGAAGAATGTGTAAAGATGGGGGCATATTGCTGCGAATGTATAGAATATGGAGCTAGGGTACCGAAATTAGAATAAATTGCTATTTTATATGGATACGGAGGCTAGTAAACATGTGCCTGCTACTGCTACATATACTTAACGGAATAATAAGTGCATTTATAATACAGGTCATTTTACATGAACTGGGTCATCTAATATGGGGAATGATTACAGGCTGGAAATTTCTGTATATTCATATATATAAGTTAGTTCTTAAGAAAAGTAAAAAAAGATTAAGCTTAATAATGGTGGAGGATAAGGGATTTAAGTGCATTATGTATCCAAAATCTCTTAAGACAGATGCACTTTTTTATACCATGGGTGGCTGTATTGTAAATTTGCTATCGGTAGTTTGGGGATTTGGACTTTTAGTTAGTGTTAGGCTTACGGCTATATTATGGATATATATCTGGTCATTTACGGTATTTGGTGTGGGTATATTTTTTATGAATGCAATAGCCAGCACAAAAAGGATATGTAATGATAAGGCTTGCTATAACTTATTAAGGGCGGACCATACTACAAGAAATTGTCACAATGCACAGCTATTTATAGCAAAGCAATTAATGGATGGCATTTCCTATAGACAGATAGAAAAAGATTATTTTAATCTGTGTCCCTATAATGCTAAAAATGATATAGAGGCATACCAAATTATATTGGAGTATTACTATTATTTAGATACAGGAAGTTTTCATATGATAGGACCGACCTTTGCAAAGATAAAAGAAACTAATAAGATTAGTAAGGATATAGCAGATATTATAAAATCTGAAAGAATTTATAGTAAAATCATTACAAAATTTATGCTTCTATGTAATGAATTAACTGATATTGAGTATCTTGATAAATTTATAGATACTTACATAAATATTGTTGATATAGAAAAGCCAATTAAACAGCATAAAGGGGGTGATATACATTCTTATAGAGTTAAGGCGGCATGTGAAGCATATATTTTGTATAAAAATAGTGATTTAAGAAAGGTGATAAATAAGCTTAATAAAGAAATAGAAAAGATGAAAAGAAGCAATTTTGTATATGATGGGGAAAAGAAATTTTGCATTAATCAGATAAGAAAGTTGATAGAAAATTTATGCAAAATAGAAAATATAAACAAATACTAACATAATATAGAAAAATATGATATAATACTATTGGTAGGTATTAAAAATTTATTAACTTGATATTAACTTCATAAGAATTTCTATTATTGGAGGTATTTATGAGAAAAATTAAGGCGATTATGCTATTACTTGTTGTAATAATAAGGTTAGCAGTTCAGTGGAATATAGAGCCTGTACAAGCGGCCGACAAGTATATAAAAGTTGGGGATTTTATTGAATACATTGTTAAGCAGATGAATTGGCAGGTAGATAAGACATCTAAAGACCCTTACATAGATGTAGCCATAGAAAAGGGCATCTTAAAGAAGGGAGATTTCAATGATTATTCTGTCTATCTTACCAGAACAGACGCAGCAGTAATAGCAAATCGCCTTGATGAATTAATCCATCTTAAATATGGGTATCCGGAAGATGTATATGAGTTTTTGAAGGATTGTACCTTGTTTAATAATAAATTGTTTTATTCAACAGAAGGCAAGTTTTATCCAAAAGGGGCTACGCGGGAAACATATCCGGAAGAACAGTTTAATGATGAAGTAGTATTGTCGCTTATGCATAAAACATTTCAAAAGAAAGATTTACCATCCACAGGATTTAGAACTAAATATAAATATATATATGATAATGATGGAAATATATTAAAACGTTATATGGAGATTGGACAAATACCTTTAGATAAAACTAGTGGCGACGTAGATCCCTTTGATAAAGATTCAGAAATAATTAAAGCATGGAATATTATTCATGATGGAGAAAGACAAGTAAAAGCTGTACTAGAAAAGAGAATATCAGATATTAAGGCTATTCCAAAGAGTAAACGTGAAGCAGTAGCTGCTATTGTAGCAAAGGGTATAATTAAGGGATATTCTAACGGTAAATACATAACAAATAGAGAGTTTAGAGGAAATAATAAGATTACAAAAAAGGGTGCAAAAAATGTTATACAGATGGTACTAAATCCCAAAACAAGGTCTAAGATAAGTCCTGATGGCCAGCTTATAAGAACAACTAATCTTCCGAAAAACGCAAAAGATTATCCTTATATCCTAGCAAGTTTTCCTAATGACTACTATGAAATGAAATATAGCTTTATGCTTCTTGATGATTATTTAACAGGTAAAATGAGAAGAGATGAATATGCCTATCCAAAGGAAGTAGATTATAAATTTTTATATAATAACTTCTACCATAATAAGTTGACACTTGAAATAGGTAAGTATGGTTACTATGATGAAATGTTATCTAATGTAGAGAAATATTTACAACATATATTTAATGTAGATTATCGTACTGTAAATAAAAAGTGGAAAGAAGGATTGGCCTCTTCTCTAAGTTTTTATAGTTGGCAGGATTTTATATATGAAGATATAGATAGTTATGTAGAAAATATTAAGAAAAATCGTATTGTAGTGGAACTTGATAAGATTGCTATTGATCCGGGAGCTATTTATGAAAGTAGGGAATATTTACGTGTAAGAGCATATGTTAGATACCGTGTAAAAGCAAATGATATGAATGTTCCTTCAGATCAGTTGATTTTTGGTAGTGACATAAGTAATCTCAAAAAAAGTGCATGGAGAGAAGAAATATTCGATATTTTTATTGATGATAGATATGAAGATTATATTTATAAGTTGTCTCCAACACCATTTATACCATTAAGCAACTTTGCGTATATTGTAAGTTTTAAATAGGAGGTTTTTGATGTCTCTATGGCAAACATTAAAGATAAAAAAAAGATTTTGTTTGCAGGAATTATATTAATTATATCCTTAGGTTTGAGCAGTATAACAAAGGCCGATAGTAATAAACCAAATGTAAAAATGAAGGATGGAAAAATAATATTTCGAATTACAACTAAAGCGGCTTCTAATAATATAAGATATAGAACAATAGGTTTTACAATATCAACAAGCGAGCAGTTAAAGCAAGTAACAGAAAAAGGATTAAAAGGACCTGATGCACCTCCAACTCCTAATTCATCACTCTTATTATTAGATAGTGAAAAGGAGGATATTGAAAGAACAACAGAAAAAGTTACCACAGAGTTTAGTATCTCAGAAAAAAGAGTTAAGGCTGCATTAAAAGATATTATAGATTTAGACAAACTATCAGAGGATACATATATCTATCTAAATGCTATATTTGAAGTATATCAAGTGATAAATGGTAAAGAAGTAAAATTAAAAACAGGGATAACCACATGGAAAGACATTGTTAGTGTACAACCTTGGGCTAATCCAAGTGTTTTTAAAAATTACTTTAATATTCCAGTAAAATTTGATGCTGGTTTACAGCCAAATAACCTTTATTATGAAGCAGAAGGTAAAATCGAAAAAAAATTTACATTGGAGAGCTTAGAAATAGGGAAAAACCTTTATTGGAAAAATGAGGTTAATCCTACTGCCGTAATAAATGGCATTACCTATACCCTTGAAGGTTTCTATGCAAAAAGCAAGCTTACCAAAAAAGAAATTGAAAGAAAAATGGTAGGGAATAAAATAACTGCTAAAGACATAATAAATAGCAGTGTTAAAGTCCTATACGGTGGTATGGATATATATATGATATATAAACCGTCCACTGTAGAAATTAGAATCGATGCAAAAGATATAGATACCGGTAATGATATAAAAACAGGACTTTATTCCGGTGTAAAAAAACCTGGGGATAAGATAAATGAAGCCATTGATACGATAATAAATCTAGATAGTATTACATATTCAAAAACAAGAGATTTCTATTTTTCTTATGAAAAATCAGATGGGTCAAGATCTACATATAAAGATAAAACTCAAAAAGATGAAGATCCTATAAAGTTTCAGGTTCCCCTTGATGTAAAGACACCAAGCAGAATAAATGTAAAGGTATATTATAAAAAGGCTATGGCCGGTACTATCCCTATTACGGTAAAAGCTATTAGTGCAGATACAGGAGCAGAGCTTAAGACACTTATAACTGAAACAGCAACAGCAGGAGCAAACTATAATTATACTGTCAGTGAAACCATAACATCAGGGGGTAAGACCTATGATTTTACAGGAGAATGGAAGTGGCAGTACAAGAAGAATAGCTTATCAGCACCTACTGTTACAAGTTCCGGTAAGGGAATAGATATTAGTTTTAAGCTTCCTTCTGCAGAGGAAATATCCGGAGGCATTACTGTTAATGTATACTATAGTATAGAAGATACAGCAACTGATGAAATAGATCTTAGAGTAGTTATGGTAACTAAGAGGGGAGCATTTATAGAAGAAATATCAAAAGAAAAAGTTACTCCAGGTCAAGCGATAAATAAGTCTGTTAAAAGTGTAAGAGTAGTAGATAGTATTACATATCAATACCAAGATAAATGGGATTATACTTATAAAAGTTCTTCCCATGATATTACCAAAATAGGTTCAGGTACTACAGCTGCATTTAAAATACCGACAGATACAAAGCTGGGAACTGTTATAACTTTAAAGTTATATTATGATGCAAGTCAAAGTGTTCAAGTGCCAGAAGCGGCAGCTCCTATAGTTCTTTCCCTTGATAGTCCTTCACCTTATGGAGTAATTGACGGGGATAGATACGGTTCTTCATATTTCATTTCTAAGCAAGGTATACCAACCACAGAAAGTCAGCATGTATATGTAAAAACAAAGGATTATCTTTTAGGATATAAGTTGCTTAATAAGACTGGAAAGATTTCTTTTATTGTACCGGTTACTATGACTTATACACTAAAATATTATACCGCCACGCCGGAGGAATTCGGAGGTCCCCAAGAAGTAATTGATACCGTTACAGATACTCAGTATATAACTGTAGAACGGGCATATTCATATTGGGAGATAGCTAGTTTGGAATATTATATACCAAGCTTTGCAAATATCTACAATTATTCTCTGCCAAATGGAAAAGTAAATCTAAAAGCCAATGAGAAATTTCTAAATGTACCCAGCTTAATTACCAGGCATAGTAGCAAGAGAGATGATCATGTAATCCTTCCTAGGCAGGCCATAGAAGGAATTCATCTTACATTTGATACAGCTATTACATCAAGTTCAGGCGAAAGACCAATAATTGAATTTATAGACCTTACTCCCTATGCCTTGGAAATGACCGATGAGCTTTTAGTAAAGAATGATTATCTTATGTTCGATGGAAGTGTAGTCTTATCGGATGAAATATCTAAAAAATCCACTCCAAATCCCAACCCTTCTAATATGGTTCATTCCACAAATCTAACCCATGACAAGGTGCTTTTTACCGAAGGACAAGTTATTGATGCTCTTAAAAATAATGGAGTATACCCTTCTTACGGTAATATTATCTATTCAAAACATCCCATGAGTATAAACTCCTTATCCTCTGATAAATCCTTTAATATATCAATCAACGATGTTACTATCCATACTCCCGTTATATGTGAACCAATTATAAATTCAGATAATGACAAATGGGTTCAGCTTATTAATCCTACAGAAGAAGCTTTTCATATAGTACTTGATCCTGATACTAACCTTAATGACTTTACAGTAAAAATATCTAATAGTCTGCACCATAGTAATCGTCTCGGATATTATTTAAGAGATTTTTCTAAGTCATATATAGATCCGGATAAGGTATCATATATAGCTAAGAAGAAAGGTATCATAAGAAATGAGATGCTGCTACCCTTTGATGTATATATTGATACTTATAATGATAAGGATCCTAAAAATGATGATTTAATTAAGGCAGGTACATGGATTATTCTTGGTGAAGACACACAAGCTTTTTATGTGCCTATGTGGGTAAATGAGGGAGTATATACAGCACAGTTTAGGACTATAGCTGTAAATGGACAAGATAAACTTAATAATACAGAAAATATAAGAAATACCGGCATAAACAATTATGTTGCAACTTCAAGCAAGACTTTTCAGATATCAGGTAGGATGTATGGCTTTACAATTTACGACATATCTGATGAAGGAAGATGGAAAGATGTTTTTCGCATAAAGGACACTACTATGTTGAAATATTTTGAGGGGGCAGTAGACGGTACTAAAAGAAACAATTACCATAATGATTATGCCTATTATTACACTGTAGGTAGCAAAAATCAATATGGCCATGAAAGTGGCAGATACAATAAATATACCCTCCCATTAATAAATGGAAGTCATCCTAAGTACAATAATTTGGGTGTTCTAAAGACAGGATATGCTTTTAGATTTATGCTAGATACCACCGGTGAGATGTATGGAAGTGGCTGTACCATACGGATAATTCCCACTTTCTATTATGTCGATAAAGACGGAAAGAACAGACAAAAGGTGGACTTATATTACAATGAAGAGATAGATGGGAAACAAGAGCTGTTAGTTAAGGTAGGGAAAGGTATAGATCTTGTAAATCTTAAATTTGGAACAACAGGAAACCCACATAGCAAAATACCTTCGGCAGAGATAAAGCACACTGCCAAAGTTATTAATACTACCTATGCGAAAATTGCCAATCAGTATAGCCCTATGTATTCTTATGGTGATATCCGTATAACAAGCAGCTTTCGTACCTTTATAGGAGTAAATTATGCCTCCCATATTACAGGCTTGCCATCATATAAAAAGATCAAGGAATTAACCAAAGAATCTGAACTTAGCTTGTCTAAATATATGCAGCGTTGGTATGGAACATATAAATTGCCTACAACTACATATGTGGTACCGGCAGGATATGATGTATATGGGCACCTTAGTAAATATGGCATTGATTATAATGAGGATTTTTGGCTTAAGGACGGTTATATAATAGTAAACTTCAATATCATAACTATTGATAAGAATGGCAAAATGCATTTGTCCTATAGCAACGGAAGCAATTATAAAAACAGGGGACATTGCTCCATGTGGATTACAGAAGGACCCATTATACAAAAGAAAGATAACAAGGGCTGTATCTTTAATTTTAAAGCAGGAGATATACTTCTTTATCATGCAAATAAAAAGTATAGCCATGATTATATTGGAATTATTTATTAGTAAAATCCTTTATTTATATTGACTTGCATATTAGTAAAATAATATAATAAATCTTAGAAAAAAATGTATTTTAAGTGCAGTTTCCCTTATCCTAGCTAAATATTTCACATATTATGTAAAAATAAATAAATAAAGGAGGTACTTATGATGGTTTGTTGGGAATACAAGGCTATAGAATTTACTACCAGAGGATGGTCTGGGGGGATACTTAATACCGTAGAATTTAACCATAAATTAAATGAATATGGCAAGGAAGGGTGGGAATTAGTTAACTGTTTCGATACAAATCAAACAAATGGAGCCAGTAGAAAAGTTATAGCTGTCTTTAAGAGAGAAAAAGGTGTAGTATAGGGCAAAAGATAGCTTATCTGATTTTGTTTGTCTTTTTTAAGCATATATACTATAATAAAATTATAAATTGTCGATATATAATAAAGAAGAATATATGTTTTGAAAGCGGAGGTATTTGATGGATAAGGGATTAATTCTTGGTGAAGAAAATTTAGAAATTGAAATTCTACAACTGAAAGCCGGAGGAAATTCATACGGAATTGACATCAATGATATTAGGGAAATTCTGTTATATGATCAAACTCCAAGGAAGATACCGAATTCCCATCCATATATTGAGGGGGTAGTAATGCCTAGGGATTTTCTAATTCCCGTAATAAATCTGGCAGCAAGTCTTAATCTTTATGAATCAGAAGAAGCAGAAAATGAGATGCTGATTGTAACAAATATTAAAGATATGAATATAGGATTTCATGTAGATGAAGTAAGAGGAATTCACAAGACAACTGTTGCCAACATTACTGAACCAGGAGAATATCTGAGTACTTCTGTCAGAGAAGCAATAGCAGGAGTATTAAACATAGATGGGAAAACATTAGAGATTTTAGACTTACGGAAGATAATTAGTAATGTTAATCCGGATATTGAATTATAGAAAAAATCTTCCGAGTAATTACATATAACGGGCGGTGACTTATGGCAAAATGTAAGTTGTGTAATAACAATGTAAGTAATGGAACTGAATATTGTGATGACTGCATAGAAAAGAAGGACTTAATAGATAATGAGTTATATTTAGATAATTTTTCTATAGACCTTGAGGATATAGAGGATTTTGATAATCTTGATATCACAGAAGACTTAAACCATGATGATGTTGCAGAAATAGAAGCCGCTTTAAATAGTGATACTTCTGTTGATATATCGGAAGATGGTGATATAAATCCACAAGATAATATAGATAATGAATTTCTACAAATGGATAATCAGGAAAATCAAAATGATAATGAAGACATGATAGATTCAGAATTAGATGATATATTAAATGAATTAGAAATGTTTTCAGATGATATCATTTTGGAAGAATATAACACAGAAGACAATGACTATAGTGACAAAGAAGTTAAATATGATAACTTAGAAGATGAGGATAATTATTTAGAAGAAGATGAGTTAAGTCCTGAGAATCAACTTCTTAATCTCCTTGAAAAATTTGATCCAGAAAATCCAGTGGATGATGACGTTGCGGCAATAACAGAACTACTTGGCGGGTTTGCTGCCAGTAATGACGAATCATCTCATAAGGAGGAGGTTTTTGATGAATTTGAGCAGTTTGCTTATGAGGCTTTTTCTGCAGAAGCAGAAGAAGATTCAATAACGGAAATAAAAGCAGAATCAGTAACGGAAACAAAAGCAGAACTAAAAACAGAATTAAAAGTAGAAGCAAACACAACAGCAGATGATTTAGCTGATAAATCACTTGAAGTCTTTCAAGAGGATGCGCCGCCGAATGATGACAATAAAAAAAAGAAAAAGAGAAGGGAAAGAAAATCCCGTAAGAAAGAAAAAGCTGAATTATTTGTTAATATAGAAGAGGCAGATATCCAAGAAATAGAAGAGATAACTATAGAGCCCGAGACGGATAAGGAGAAAAAAGTAAAGGGCAAAAAAGTAAAAGACAAAAAGGTAAAGGAGAAAAAAATAAAGGAACCAAAAGTAAAGAAGGCTAAAAAAGTCAAGAAAACAAAGAAGGCTAAAAAAGAAAGACAGAAACAAGATATGACAGAAGTTATTGAAGAGATGGATAATGGACGAATAAGTTTGCTTGCTGCTTCAATAGTATTTGTGCTTTTTGGAATTATGACAACACTTTTTTTATTTAGCAGCAAGAGGTATTCGTATTCAATTAGCATAAAGAGTGCAACTGATTATTTTAGCAGACAAAGATATGATGAGGCTTATGATAAGATATATGGAATAGAACTAAAAGATGAGGATGTGGCTCTTTATGATAAAATTATGACTGTTATGTTTGTAAAAAAACAGTTGAATTCTTACAAAAGTTATTATAAAATGGAAAAATACCCGGAAGCCTTAGATGCACTGCTTAAGGGACTGCAAAGATATGATAAGTATATTGAGTTGGCTAAAATGTTGGGAATTGAATCAGATTTTGATAATATCAAAAATCAGATATTAGCTGAATTAAAAAATGTATTTAATTTAACCAATGAGCAAGCCGATAGCATTATCAATAGTGAAACTAAGGCAAAGTATAGTTTGAAGATACATGATGTGGTTTTAAAAAATCTTTATTCTAACTAACTTAAATAATGTAAGCTTATGTAATGGATTGTTAATTGCAGATTGGAGAGTGGATTGTGGTAACAAAAAGAATTATTCCATGTTTAGACATACATAATGGACGTGTGGTAAAAGGTGTTAATTTTACCTCTTTAAATGATGCCGGGGATCCTGTAGAGATAGCAGCAGCATATGATAAGTCAGGTGCAGATGAACTGGTGTTTTTGGATATTTCTGCAACTACTGAAGAAAGAGATACAAATCTTGATATAATTGGCAAGATAGCTAAGGTTGTATCTATTCCCTTTACAGTTGGTGGAGGAATACGGACAATAGATGATATTGACAGGGTTTTAAAGCTTGGGGCCAGCAAGGTTGGAATAAATACAGCGGCTATTAATAATTCTGACTTAATTAGACAGGCTTCAGATAAGTTTGGAAGCGATCGCATAGTACTGGCTCTTGACGCAAAGAAAAAAGCTGACAATTCAGGCTGGACAGTGCTAAAAAGTGGCGGTCGTATAGATGCTAACATGGATGCCCTGGAATGGGCCATAAAAGCCGTAGACCTTGGTGCAGGTGAAATTCTTTTAACAAGCTTAGATTGTGACGGAACCATGGATGGCTATGACTTGGAATTAACTAAGCTTATTTCTGAAAATGTGTCTGTCCCGGTTATTGCTTCAGGAGGTGCCGGAAAGTTAGAGCATTTTTATGAGGCCATTTTAATAGGCAAGGCAGATGCTGTTTTGGCAGCTTCCTTATTCCATTATGGGGAATTAGAAATTATGGAAGTAAAGCAATATCTTCATCAGAAAGGTATAAATGTGAGGCTGTGATAAAGATGGGGGCAATTACTAATGATTGGCTAGATGCTATTGCCAGTGAGTTTAAAAAACCCTACTATAGAGAATTATATAAATTTGTAGTAGATGAATATAGAAAACATATTATATATCCTGAGGCAGATGATATATTTAATGCCTTTCATCTTACTCCTTTAAGTAAAGTGAAGGTAGTTATTATCGGCCAAGACCCTTACCATAACAAAAACCAAGCCCATGGCCTATGTTTTTCTGTAAAACCTCATGTAGATATACCACCTTCCCTGGTAAATATCTATAAGGAACTTCATGATGATTTAGGCTGTTATATTCCTAATAACGGTTGCTTGGAAAAGTGGGCTAAGCAGGGAGTTTTATTACTAAACACAGTACTGACAGTTAGGGCCCATAAGGCATATTCCCATCAAGGAAAAGGATGGGAGCAGTTTACCGACGCTGTTATAAAAGCCGTAAATGAACAGGATAGGCCCATTGTATTTATATTATGGGGAAGGCCGGCCCAGAGCAAAAAAGTTATGCTTACTAATAAAAAGCATCTTATATTGGAGGCTCCACATCCTAGTCCCTTATCGGCTTACAGGGGATTTTTTGGAAGTAAACCTTTTAGTAAAACCAATGAATTTTTAGCGAAAAATAACATTCAGCCTATAGACTGGCAGATTGAAAACATATAAAGACATAACTTACATAAATAATTAATCCCCTGCTATCCGGTCATATCGGATTGTAGGGGATTATTGTTGTTTATATATTTATTTGTTTATGCCTCCATATTTTTTATTGCGGTAGAAAGCATAAGTTTAATTCTATTTAGTTGGTTAACCTCGCTGGCACCGGGGTCATAGTCTATAGCTACGATATTTGCTTCAGGATGCTGGCGTCTTAGTTCTTTTATTACACCTTTACCTACTATATGATTTGGCAGGCAGGCAAAGGGCTGGGTACATACTATATTATATACTCCCTGGTGCAAAAGCTCTAACATCTCTGCCGTTAGGAACCAACCTTCACCGGTTTGGTTACCTATAGATACTACATCCTTAGCATATTCAGCCAGCTTCTTGATATGAACCGGAGGAATAAAGCGCTTACTCTTTTCAAAGGACTTAACTGCTTCCTTACGAAGTAGTTCTAAAGCCCAGATAACTGTATTTGCAATATGGGCACTTTTTTTACTTTTACCAAGGTATTTTGCCTTAAAGTTATGGTTATATGCGCTATACATAAAGAAATCCAGTAAATCAGGTACAACTGCTTCTGCCCCTTCTGCCTCTAGAAGTTCTACAAGATAATTATTGGCTGAAGGGAGGAATTTTACAAGGATTTCACCTACAACACCTACTTTTGGTTTCTTTAAATCTTCATGTAAGGGTAGATTATCAAAATCCTTAATTATTCCTCTGATATTTCTTTTATATTCTCTCCAGTTACCCCTTTCAAGGCTCTTAATACAGATGTCACGCCATTTTGCATGAAGAGCATTGGCAGAGCCTTTTACCTTTTCATAGGGGCGGGTTCTATATAGGACACGCATAAATATGTCACCGTATACCAGGGCTTCCATTGCTGTAATAAGAAGCTTGGGTGTAATCTTTAGTCCCGGATTTTTCTCCAAGCCTGATGCACTTAGGGAGATAACCGGTACATGGGACATTCCGGCCTTCTCTAGGGCCCTTCGTATAAAGCCTATATAGTTGGTGGCACGACAGCCTCCCCCGGTCTGAGTAATAATTACGGCTACTTTATTTATGTCATATTTCCCTGAAAGAAGGGCGTCCATAATCTGGCCTACAACCATCATGGAAGGATAGCAGGCGTCATTATTGACGTATTGCAGGGCAAGGTCTACCGAACTACGGTTGTCATTGGGAAGTACCACCACATTATAGCCTCCGCTTCTTAGGGCAGGCTCTAAGAGTTCAAAGTGGATGGGAGACATCTGGGGTGCCAAGATGGTATAAGTATCCTTCATTTCTTCAGTAAATATTGCCCTATGGTAGGCTGATGATACAAGTTTAGTCTGATAGTTTTTACTTTCTCTTTCTTTAACTGCCGAAAGCAGGGAACGAATACGGATTCTTGCGGCACCTAGGTTATTTACTTCGTCGATTTTTAAAACAGTATATATTTTACCGGAGGCTGACAATATGTCGTGGACCTGGTCTGTGGTTACCGCATCCAAGCCGCAGCCAAAGGAGTTTAGCTGAACCAGTTCCAGGTTAGGCTGAGTACGGACAAATGAGGCAGCAGCGTAGAGGCGGGAGTGATACATCCATTGATCAACAACGATTGTAGGACGGTCTACCTGGGCCAGATGAGATACGGAATCCTCTGTCAGTACAGCTACGTCAAAGGAGTTAATCATTTCCGCAATGCCGTGGTGGATTTCCGGATCTATATGATATGGCCTGCCGGCAAGGACGATTCCTCTTTTTCCGCTATCTTTAAGATATTTAAGGGTTTCCTCCCCTTTCTTTTTAATATCTTCCCTTGCCTTGTTTAGTTCCTCCCAGGCAGATTTGGCTGCTTCTTTTATTTCAGCTTTATCTATTCCTTTTTTAGTAAATATTTCTATTAAACGATTAGTTAAAATTCTTTCGTTTTCGAAGGAAATAAAATCATTGGCAAATTCATATGAGGGGTCCCTAAGGGTTTCAACATTATTTTTTATATTTTCTGGATAAGAGGTAACGATAGGGCAATTGTAATGATTGTTAGCCCCGGCTATCTCTTTCCTTTCATATGGAATACAAGGATAAAAGATATACTTTACCCCCTCTTTAATTAGCCACTCTACATGGCCGTGAGCCAGCTTTGCAGGATAGCACTCTGATTCACTGGGAATAGATTCAATACCCAGCTCATAAATCTTCCTACTAGAAGGAGGAGATAGAACTATGTGATATCCCAGCTTGGTGAAAAAAGTATGCCAGAAGGGATAGTTTTCGTACATATTAAGGACTCTGGGGATTCCTACCGTACCCCGGGGAGCCTGATCCTTAGGAAGAGTAGGATAATTAAAGTAACGTTCCATTTTATAATCGAATAGGTTGGGAACACTATCTTCCTTCTTTTCTTTGCCTAATCCCCGTTCGCATCTGTTACCTGAGATAAAACGTCTGCCGCCGGTAAATTTATTAATTGTAAGCAAACAGTTATTAGTACATCTTTTACAGCGGGCAAGAGAGGTTTCGAATGTAAGATCATTAATCTGATCTATGGTAAGCATGGTACTTTCTCCGCCTTTATAGTGTTTTCTGGCTATAAGAGCGGCACCGAAAGCTCCCATGATACCGGCAATATCGGGACGAACAGCTTGGCAGCCGGAGATAAGCTCAAAGCTTCTAAGTACGGCATCATTATAGAAAGTTCCCCCTTGGACAACCATTTTATTGCCCAAGTCATTAGGATTAGTAATTTTAATAACCTTATACAAAGCATTTTTTATAACAGAATAAGCAAGGCCGGCAGATATATCAGCTACAGTTGCTCCTTCCTTTTGTGCCTGCTTTACCTTTGAATTCATAAATACCGTACATCTGGTTCCAAGATCAATGGGATTTTCTGCAAAGAGAGCAAGCCTTGCAAAATCCTCCACCTCATAATTTAAGGACTTGGCAAAGGTCTCTATAAATGAACCACAGCCGGAAGAACAAGCTTCATTTAACAAAACATTGTCCACGGTTTGGTTTTTGATTTTTATACATTTCATATCCTGGCCGCCTATATCTAGGATACAGTCTACCTCAGGTTCGAAGAAGGCAGCGGCATGGTAGTGGGCTACAGTCTCTACTTCTCCCTCGTCAAGTACTAGGGCGGCCTTAACTAGGGCTTCTCCGTAACCTGTTGCACAGGAGCGAACAATTTTAACATCTTTAGGCAGAATTTCGTATATTTCCTTAAGGGCTTTTATGGTGGTTTTTAAAGGACTTCCGTTGTTATTACTATAGAATGAATAAAGTAAAGTTCCGTCTTCTGAAACCAAGGCCACCTTAGTTGTAGTTGATCCTGCATCAATTCCCAGAAAACAATTGCCTTTATATTCTCTTATGTTCCCTTTCTTCACTGTATGTACAGAGTGTTTTTTCTTGAATTCTTCATATTCATTTTCATCCTTAAATAAGGGCTGCATCCTCTGGACTTCAAATTCCATGGTGATTCCTTTGGATAGTTTCTTATAAAGAGCCGAAAGCTTGGTGCTTCTATCTTCTTTTGAATTCATGGCCGCACCTATGGCTGCAAACAGATGAGAATTTTTTGGTGATATAATTTGCTCATCTGAAAGATTTAGGGTACGGATAAAAGCATTTCTTAGTTCTGAAAGGAAATGTAAGGGGCCACCGAGAAAGGCGATATTTCCACGGATTGGCTTACCACATGCAAGTCCACTGATAGTCTGATTTACCACAGCTTGAAATATGGAAGCGGATAAGTCAGCTTTTGTAGCTCCTTCATTAATAAGGGGCTGTATATCCGATTTGGCAAATACACCACATCTGGCAGCTATGGGATAGATAGCCTTATAGTCTTTTGCATATTCATTAAGACCTGCAGCATCGGTTTTAAGAAGACTTGCCATCTGATCAATGAAAGATCCGGTTCCTCCTGCACATATGCCGTTCATCCTTTGTTCAACACCATTGGTAAAATAAATTATCTTTGCATCTTCACCGCCCAGTTCTATGGCCACATCTGTATGAGGAGCATAACTTTGTAGTGAAGTTGCTACTGCTATAACCTCTTGGACAAATAAAACGTCTAGATGCTTGGAGATTGAAAGTCCGCCGGAACCTGTGATAACCGGCTTTATATCTAAATCCCCTAAAGCAGTAATGGACTTATTTATTAGATTGGCCAATGTTTCTTGGATATTGGCATAGTGACGTTCATAGTCGGAAAATAAGATTTCATTCTCATTATCCATAAGGACAATTTTAACTGTCGTTGAACCAATATCGATACCTAAAGAATAATTATTATTCATCATAACTTACTCCTTATATAAATACCCTTATTTTACTTGATAAATGAGCAATACATATATATGCATTACTCATACATGTCTTGCTATGGACTAAGGGTGGTTACCATAATAACACAAAATAGACTTTCTATATTATACGATACAAAATTATTAAGTTCAACATCGTAATTATTATATAAACTATAAGAAACGGTAAAATACTTCTAAAAAATTATTATTTTAATCTGTAAATATATTAATAATATGATATGTATAAGTCGCAATTTTGCTATTTATTCTACCATTTGTTGCTTTATGTATAACAATTTGCAAGTAATATAATCCCATTTATACAAATAATGAATATAATAGAATTAATCAATGTAGTAATCTATTCATGACCGGGAAGGAGATCAAATTGTTTTGCATCTATTATGAAATTAAAAAAGGGGATACCTTATATTCCATAAGCAGAAGATATAATGTGGATATAGAGGCAATTATAATGGCTAATCCATATATCAATGTATATAATCTTAGTATCGGTGATGTTATTTGCCTACCCTGTGTACCGCAGAACAAATATAATGATTTCACAAGATATATAGTGGAGGAAGGGGATACCTTAGGAAGCATTATAGAAAAGAAGGGGATAAATCTGGGGGATTTGATGGAAGCAAATGATATTGATTCTATTATGTTGATGCCGGGGACAACTATTTTGCTGCCTATAAATGATTAAAAGTCAATAAGAAAATATAAATTAAGGCTGTTTCAAAATAAGCTGCTAAATATTTTGAAACAGTTTTTTTAGTACTTATGCCAATTAATAAGCTTAATAGTTTTGTTTGACAAAGGAAATATAAAACAATATAATAAAAGTTGTAATTTTATTTATATGATAAAGCTTTTAATCTTATATGAAAGGCACAGGTGTTATGGATGAAGTTTTTTAGGTTATTGGAAAGGAAATTAAGCAAATATGCTATTCCAAACCTTATGAAATATGTGGTATCTTTATATGTAGTTGGAGCGATTATATACACTTTTTATCCTTTTGCATATATGTATCTTGGATTGGAAGTTGATCAGGTTCTAAAAGGACAAGTATGGAGATTAGTTACTTTTTTAATTCCGGTAGGTACTATAGGTTCTTTTACAGATGTCTTGTTTTTAATAATAAGGATGTATGTATTTTATTTGATAGGAAACTCATTGGAAAGTGTATGGGGATCTTTTAGACTAAACCTATATTTCTTTTCTGCAGTATTCTTTAACATAATAGCTGCTTTTATAGTTTATGGGATATATAGAGTTAATATATTAGGAGATTTTATGTTGCTTTTATCATCAATGTTTATCTCACCACCCTTAGATATTATATATAGTTCGATGTTTTTTGCCTATGCAGCAATTTATCCTAATACACAGTTTTTATTATATTTTATAATTCCCTTAAAGGCTAAATATTTTGCTTGGATTAGTGGAGCAATTTATTTAAAAGATATTTATAATTTAATAGTTAACAAGTTTTACCTGGGAATAATTCCTATTGTGGTATCCTTAGCTAATTTCTTTATATTCTTTCTTTGCACCAGGGATTTTCAAAGAATATCACCTAGGGAGTTTGAGCGTAAAGCTAGATTTCGCAGGCAGATGAAGGAAGGTATGAAATCAGGCAATGTTGTTGAGTTTAGAGGAAAAACAGTAATTACAAGACATAAATGCGCTGTTTGTGGAAGAACAGAACTTGATAATGATGATTTAGAATTTAGATTCTGTTCTAAATGTGAGGGTAACTATGAGTACTGTATGGATCATCTATATACCCATGAACATGTAAAAAATAATTAGTAAAGGGACAAGTTGATATAGAATAATAAAGTTAGTGCTTATTATAATTTGTAATAGGCACTAACTTATTAAAATATATAGATGTTTTATGGTAGTTTAGGGAAGTAATGTTAAAATTATGTTAAATAACTGGTTTATTTTATTAGTTATTGATATAATATACAAGATAAGTAGAATATTAAAATTCAAATGACAGGATGGATAATTAATGAGTAAGAAGTTAAAAAGCTTATATAAAGATATTATAAGAAATAAAAATTTACAGGAAAACATACCAAACTTTTTTAACTTGGTGGCAGATAATTATCACACTTATTCAGCTGTAAGGCTGGCCTTAGATTATTATACTTATTATGAGATGTATTGTGATGAGAAAGAACAATGGAGTAGCCAGTTACTGGACTCCTTAAGTAAAATAAATAAACTTATATCAGATACAGCTTTAAAAAATATTAGCGGTAAAGAGTTGGAAGAATGGGTAGAGGAACTGGATGAAATTCGTAACAAGATTATAGCTAGGATGAACCTCCTTACATCCTATACGGATTTATTTCAGATATATGAATATGCCCTAAACCGTGTAGAGTATAGATTTAAAGAGATGGAGCAGCTAGAAGATGATGAAGAGTATGCTAAGGATGTATTACGTTTCATCTTTAATTCCGAGGATAATCTACAAATAAATGAAATGATTAAAGAGATAATCGGGCAATTACCTATCCGTATTACCAAGCAAAAATACTTTGATTATTTGGAAGATGGTTTATATGAGCTTTTAGGAGTCCAAGAGGATGTTTTTGAAACTTATATCTATATGGTAAGAAGCTCTGCCATCCTTGATTTTATTGATGATGAAAAAGATACATATCCCAATCTATGGGAGATGAAACTTAATCTTGAAAAAATTAACTTTAAAAACATTACTAAGGAAGAATATGAAGGGGCTATTGACTTAATTTATACAGCCGGATTGTTTCTAGAGAGGGAAACAACCGCATATTATATCCTGATGGGAATTGTTAATGATGTTTACACAATTTTAATCTGTAATCCCTATGTAGGCTTATGTGAAGCAGGAAATAAGGAGAAAGAAGAAGCGGCTTTTTCTATTATCCGATATATAAACCTTGCATTTACCGGCGGCAGGGAGGATGATCTTTCTAGGGAAACACTTAATAGTTTTGAATTATTAGAGGGTTTCCAAGAGGAAGCAGAGTATGACTTAATAAGCTTAGAGGATGCCTTATATCATATTAGTGATAAACATAGAAATTTAGTAGAAGCTATGATGGCTGATAAGTTGTTAAATACCTTACTTCTTTGCAGAGACCTTTTATCAGGCAGCCTATTTATAGACTTGCATAAGGAAAAATCATATAAGACCATAGATAAAGAAAGGCTTCAAAAAGAAGTAGATAAGCTTAAAGATGATTTATCAGCTAAATTTCAAAATTGTGACCGTATGATTATGAGGGCTATTATGGCCAATACATTAAATAAACTGCCCGTATTTTTTAAAAACCATTCCGAGGTTATGGATTATGTCCTTTATTCACTTAATAAATGCTCTGATTTGGCCGAGAAGTATGCATGTATTGAGATTATTAATGAGATGATGAATTATTAATTTCACTGTGATTAAATATCTTGTATTACCGGTGGTAATTTGTGGAATAATATAATCATTAAGGGCCGTAATATATGCTTTTAGCTTGGAGGTATCCGGATGATAAAATGGGCGTCAAAATTATATATTGGCGATAAGATGAAGAAAAAAAAGGACAAGACCATAACTGCTATTAATAATAGGAATATAACCTTTAATGTATATTGCATAGCAATTGCCTCTCAGCCCGGTAATCTCTTTGATATTATGGAAGCAAATGAGCTTTTATTTCCTTATTATCAAAAAAGGGATATTAGAATTGTGGGCCTGGCTAAAGGCAGGGATGAAGCAATTAGTTTAGTTGAGGATATGATAATGGAAGTATATAATGAAACCGGTGCATTTAACGTAAGAGAATATTTTACATAGGGAATGCTTTTATAGAATAGGCGGTTGGTGGATAGACTATGATATCCGTAATTTTAACAATATTAAAAATAATAGGACTTATTTTCTTGGCTTTGATTGGAATGCTTATTTTTATCATAACGGTTGTTTTATTTGTTCCTATCCGTTATAGGGTAGGTATAGAACATGATGGTGTATTTAAGCTAGATGGGAGTGTTTCTTGGCTTCTTCGTTTAGTGCATGCCAAAGTTTTTATATCGGATGATAATAAAAGAGTATGGATTAGAGTTTTTGGAATACTGGTTTATGATTCAAATAAATCTGCAAAAAAAACAATTAATAATATAAGTAAGGAAACAATAAAGAAAGATATAATTAAAAAAAATGATATTTATGAAAGAGAAGATTTTCATAAACCCAAAGAGAAGATTAATGAAGAAAAGATAGATAAAATAAAGATTAATACTAATACTAGCCATAGTTATGGTGATAAATCTTTTTCTACTTCATTCTTTAAGAAAATAAAGTTAAAATTTATTTCTTTATTTAAAAATATAAAGAATAAAATAAAAGTAATAGTAAAAAAATTTCTAAATATCAGGAATAAGCTGACCTTAATACTTGAATTTATAAAAGATGATATTAATAAAGAAGGTTTTCGCTTTATTCTTGGCAGTTTAAAGAAAATATTTAATCATATTAAGCCTACTAGGCTTAAAGCAAAGTTGATATTCGGAACCGGAGATCCTTGCAGTACCGGGCAGACACTGGGATTAATCGGGATTTTATACAGTATATATGGAGAGAATATAGAGATTACCCCGGATTTTGAAAACAAAATTTTTAAAGGTAGTCTATATGCTAAAGGCAGAATAAGATTATGGACACTATTAATAATAATCATTAAACTATTATTGGATAAGAGGTTTAAAGAATTAAAGATGAATTATCAACTTTTAAAGGAGGCGTTATAATGTCTGATAACAATTTCAACGCGACAGTAGAATCACTATTTAGAGGTATGGATAACTTTTTAACTACTAAAACCGTGGTTGGAGATGCGGTAAAATTTGATGACGGTACAATTATTTTACCTTTAGTTGAGGTAAGTTTTGGTGTTGGTGCCGGCGCTTTTGCAGGAGATAATAAAAATAATGCAGGGGGTGGTCTGGGTGGAAAAATCACTCCCAGTTCAGTGCTGGTAATTCAAAACGGTACATCAAAGGTAGTAAATGTAAAAGAAAAAGACAGTATAAGTAAACTTCTTGATATGGTACCTGATATGATTAATAAATTTGCCGGCAAAAATTGCAAGAAAAACACTGATACAGATAATACAGATAATGTAGATAATCTAGATGAGAAAATAAAGGAAACCAGGGAAGAAAAGAGCGATGACTCATTCTGGTACTAGAAAAGAGAATATTTTAATAAGTGCTTGTTTATTAGGACTGTATTGTAGGTATGATGGAAAAGAAATTAAGCTAGATGGTATAGAAAGCCTGATGGAGAACTATAATTTAATACCGGTATGTCCTGAAATTCTTGGAGGATTAGGTACACCCCGTAAGCCGGCAGAAAGAATCGGTATTAAGGTTATTAACAGCCTAGGAGAGGATGTTACAGCTTTCTTTGAGAAAGGGGCAGAAGAAACTTTAAAGCTGGCCAAGCTATATAAGTGCCGATATGCCATCTTAAAAGAGAAAAGTCCCTCCTGTGGTTATGGAGCAATATACGATGGAACATTTTCAGGAAATCTGATAAAGGCAAACGGCCTTACAGCAGACTTATTGGCTAAGTCTGGCATTATTGTAATTGGTGAAACTCAAGTTAGTAGACTAAAAAATAACTTGCAATATAATTGATATTCTGATAGAATAAATGTGTTTGTAAGGCCATTCGGGTCTAAATCATACCTAAGGAGGTGCTTCTAATGGCAAAATGTGCAGTGTGTGATAAAGGTGCTCACTTTGGAATCGCTGTGAGTCATTCTCATAGAAGATCAAATAAGATGTGGAAAGCCAATATAAAGTCTGTTAAGGTAAAAGTTAACGGAGCAGCAAAGAAAATGTATGTTTGTACTTCCTGTCTTAGATCCGGTAAAGTAGAACGCGCATAAACAAAACATGATGGGTGTCAGGAGGACTTGGCACCCGATTTTGTTATTGTAAATTTTTAATAAAATTTAACTGCAAAATAAATTATAACCCAATAATAAACAGAGTATAATAATAAGTATAGCCAATATTCCATTTGTAATAAACAGCATAATTGTCATTCCAATGGCAATCCAGAATAAGATAAAACCAATCATTCTCTTCATATAATTCACTTCCGCCAAATATTCATAGTAATATATATTATGCAAGAAACTGTTATGTTATCTCATTTTTACACAGAAGGTTAATTGCCTTATTGGCTATTAATTGGTTATAATATTAATAATAGATTACAGGTTTGTGTATGCGCTACTAATACAAGCCTGTGAGGAAAATTCAAAAGGGAGTATTATTCAGCGCAGAAATGGAGGTTAATATGAAAGGACATATGAGTACGGATATTGGTGAAATTTTAATTGAAAATGAAGTATTAGCAAAATATGCCGGAGCTTCTGCTGTAGAATGCTTTGGTGTTGTAGGTATGGCTTCTATTAATATGAAGGACGGCATCGTAAAGCTGTTAAAAAAGGATAATTTAAGCCATGGAGTAAATGTAACCATTGAAGATAATAAGATCACGATTGACCTGCATATTATTGTCTCCTATGGGGTTAGTATTTCTGCGGTTGCTGATAATCTGATCAGTAATGTTAAATATAATGTGGAAGAATTCTCGGGACTTGAGGTAAAGAAAATAAATATATTCGTTGAAGGAGTCAGGGTTATAGACTGACCTGGGAATGACCGCATTTAAGGAGGAAAAATCAGTGATTGTTAAAACGATAGATGCAAAAACATTTAAGAAAATGTTTCTTGCCGGAGCTGCATGTATAGAAGCGAAGAAGGAATATATTAACGAACTTAATGTATTCCCAGTACCTGATGGAGATACCGGTACCAATATGACCTTGACTATCATGGCCGCTGTTAAGGAAGTAAATAGTCTGAATAATCCTTCCATAGAGGAATTGTCTAAGGCAATTTCCGGAGGTTCTCTTCGCGGAGCCAGAGGTAATTCCGGAGTTATCCTATCACAATTATTCCGGGGCTTTACCAAAGAGATAAGAAATTATGATGAACTTAATGTTGCTGTTATAACCAACGGTCTTAAAAAGGCTGTAGAAACCGCATACAGGGCTGTTATGAAGCCAAAGGAAGGAACTATCTTGACTGTTGCCAGAGGTGCTGCCGAAAAAGCTGCGGAGCTGGCACTAAAAACCGATGATTTGGTTTATTTCTGTCAGGAAGTAATTGCTCATATGGAAGAAGTTTTAGCCCGGACCCCTGATATGCTACCGGTACTTAAAGAAGCCCAAGTTGTAGATTCTGGTGGTCAGGGACTATTGGAAATTGTTAAAGGTGCATATGCTGCACTTCTTGGAAAAGAAATAACACCTGTGGCTACTAATATAGAGGAAAAATCAGTAACAGGCATTAATATAGAAAGAGTTGCCCAAGAAGATATTAAATTCGGTTATTGTACCGAGTTTATAATCATGGTAGAAAAGGAATATAATTTAGGTACAGAACAAGAGTTTAAGAGTTATTTAGAATCAATTGGTGATTCCATTGTGGTCGTATCGGATGAAGACATTGTAAAAGTACATGTACATACGAACGACCCGGGTTTGGCAATACAAAAGGCGTTAACGTATGGATCACTAACCAACATGAAGATAGATAATATGCGGGAAGAGCATAATGAAAAAGTAATAAAAGATGCTCAAAAAGCCGCTAATGAAGCTGACATGGCAGCTAAGGATGATACAAATAAGCCCGTAGAAGAAAAGCCCAGAAAGAAAGCAGGATTTATTGCAGTTTCAATGGGTGAAGGCTTAGATGAGATTTTTACCGGCCTGGGGGTAGATTATATAATTGAAGGCGGCCAGACCATGAATCCCAGTACGGAAGATATGCTTAATGCAATTGATCAGGTAAATGCAGATAATATCTTTATTTTGCCTAATAATAGTAATATAATCCTTACTGCTGAACAGGCAAAGCATCTTACTGAAGATAAAAATATTATTGTAATTCCTTCAAAGACAGTGCCTCAAGGAATTACGGCCATTATTAATTTTGTTTATGATAAATCTCCGGAGGAAAATGCCGAGAGAATGACTGAGGAAATGAACCGGGTAAAATCCGGTCAAGTAACCTATGCCATAAGAGATACTGTAATCGACGGCAGGGAAATTAAGCAAGGCAATATTATGGGACTTGGAGATAAGACAATTCACTGTGTTGGTGACGATATAAAAAAGACAACTATTGAATTGATAAGTAGCCTAGTAGATGATGAGTCAGAATTAATCAGCCTATATTATGGTGTAGGAGTTACTGATGAGGAAGCCGATGAAATATGCGATGAACTGGTAAATTTATATCCTGATTTGGATGTGGAAGTTCATTACGGGGGACAACCGATTTATTACTATCTATTATCCGTAGAATAAAGCATATTAAGCTAAGTGGTTCGATATTACGAACCACTTTTATTATAAACCATGGAAAGTATAAGGAGGATGGACAGATATGGAAATGACTCCAAGGCCGGGTGAAATTTTTCATTTTGAAAATAATAAGCCCTATCAGGTTATAACTATTGCAACTCATAAAGAGACATCTGAGAGTATGGTAATTTACCAAGAACTACATGGCGACTTTAATACATATGTACTTCCTATGACAAAATTTCTAGAAGAGATTCAAAATCAAAATATCAAAGTAGATACTGCAGAAACTAAATCCATAGCTGATGAAGATAAAGAGGAAGGGGAAGCTGTAAATGATATATTAATGAGCTTCCTTGATGCAGAAAGCTATAGTAAAAAACTTGAGGTTGTTACAACAAATCTTAATGCCATTGATGATAGACTGATAAATGATATGGCAGTATCCTTAGATTGTACTATTGAAGAAGGAACCCTAGATCAAAGATTACATGAATTAATATATTGTCTAAGGCAAATGAGCCGATTTGAAGACAGAAGATTACGATAATAATATTGAAAATAATAAAGAGGCTGCCAACATGAATGTCTTTATAGTTTAAGGATATTCATGCCGGCAGCCTTATATAGATTACTCCTTATATAGATTACTCCTTATAGTAGATTTAGCCTTACTCAAGGTTTAACTTTTTATTGAAGATATAATTTGTTATTAAGTAATATAAAGTACTAAATATGCTTGAAACAATCAAACTAAATGCAATTGCATATTGTGGAAGGTCTATAATATTAATATTGATATCAGCTACATCAGTTACATATCCTCCAATCAATAGGATAGCGGTCATTACTGTTTGCAATATTGTATTTATGGCAAAATAGGCTACGAAGGAAGCTAAAACCTTATGACCATTGACCAGGTGACCTATTGCTATAGAAACATAAATAAGAAGGGTTTGTTGTATTATGCTTATAATAACTAATAATATAAGCTCAATCATTATTAAAGTAGTCCTATTAGTACCAAATTCACTTTTTAGTGATGTAAATATATTATCCAATGTCGAATGAATAAGGTCAATTCTTTTAGAGGTTAAAAATAGAATTAGTAAGGAACAAATAACCACTATAATACTCATTATGTTCCAAAGTAGTGATACAAGCAATTTAGAGTTAATTAATTGTGAGGGTTTTGCAGGTAAGGTAAACATAAGATAACCTTCGTCGGTTAACAAATTCTTATAAAATCTGAGTATCATAAATACAAATGTTACAATAATCGATGCTACAACTGATATACCATAGGCAAACATCATAAGTATTTTTATAATTTCAAAGTAACCGGCATAAATGTCTATAGCTGATAAAATGCGATTTACTAAAGATAGAACAAGCATTATGCCATATAAGGGTAAAAGATATCTACCGGTAGCAATAAGATCATGTTTTATTAATTTTCTTAACATTTAAATACCTCCCTGAATAGTGAGTCTATAGATTTGCCTTCCTTTTCACGGATAGCATCGACACTGGAGTGAAGATTTAAATTACCCTCTTTGATAAAGATTACCTCATCCAGTATTTTTTCAATATCTGCTATAAGATGGGTAGATATGATTATTGTGGAGTTATCATTATAATTGGTTATAATGGTATTAAGGATATAATCCCTAGCAGCAGGATCAACTCCACCTATAGGTTCATCCAAACAATACAAATCAGCACGGCGGCTCATAACAAGAATAAGCTGCACTTTTTCTTTTGTACCCTTTGATAGGCTCTTTAATCTTCTATTTGGGTCAAGGTTAAGGCGTTTTAACATATCATATGCCCGTTCTGTATCAAAATCCCCATAAAAATCACTAAAAAACTGTATTGCTTGGGATACTTTCATCCAGTCAGGCAAATATGTTCTTTCAGGAAGATAAGATACAATTTTTTTACTTTCTACTCCCGGAGCCATACCTGCTATCTCTATGCTGCCTGATGTGGGCTTTAATAAGCCATTAATTAGTTTAATTAAGGTGGTTTTACCACTGCCGTTAGGACCTAGAAGTCCGATTATTTTTCCCCTTTCTAAGGTAAGGTTAATATCAGAAAGGGCAGTGATTGTATTGAATTTTTTGGTAAGCGAACGACATTCTAATACTACACTCATACTTTACTCCTTCTGCGTAATACGCTATTTTTTATTGTTTTGTGAAATCTTAGTAACATATGAAATTATTTCATCTAGGTCTAAACCCAGTTGTTCCATTTTTTCTAAAAAGTCCTCTATAATTCCTGTAATGTATTGCTTTTTTAATTGATTTATTAATTCTTCATCAGAAGTAATAAATCTGCCGGTGGTACGGTTAGAATAAACCAGTCCCTCCCGTTCTAGTTCTGCAAAGGCTCTTTGCATTGTATTGGGATTTACCGTGGCTTGGGCGGCTAATTCTCTGACTGAGGGAAGTTTGTCACCGGGCTTATATACTCCCGTAATGATATCAGCCTTAATATATTCCATCAGTTGCAAATACACAGGTTTATCTGTGTTAAGTTCCCACTGCATGTTCACTGCTCCTTTCATTCGGGAAAGAATAAATAATTGGATTTAGTTGTATTATTGTATTACTGCATTAATGTATTAGACGCTTAATACAATAATATAGTATTATATGTTTTTTTATTTGTCAATATATTTTTTAAAATTTATAAGAATAAGGACATCTTTCATCTTATTTAACCTTTAACAATTGGCCCTAATGACTTATAATAGAAATAAAATTGCAGAAAGAATAATATCTATGAAGTTTAGTTTAATATTGGAGTGAAGAAATTGGACTATAATGATAGTATTGATAAAATAAAAGGAGTAGGAGAAAAAACAAAGAAGGCATTTGAAAGAATTGGCATTGAGACTGTACAAGATCTTTTGGAGCATTATCCAAGGGGTTATGAGGAGTTTACTATGCCAATACCCATTTCTCAGGTTAGAGAAGGGGAGATGGCTACTATAGAGGCTTCTTTGACAATGTCACCTCGTCTAAAGCGGGTGAGACATTTGCAGATACTAAATGTAAGAGTGCGGGATAATTCCGGTTCATTATTAATAACCTGGTTTAATATGCCCTTTCTTATGAAAAAGCTTGGGATGGGAAGTCGATATTTATTTAGAGGTAAGGTAAAAAGGGGAAGTAGCGGCTTAGTTATGGAACAGCCTCAGATTTATTATAATAAGAATGATTACTTTAAATTATTAAAGGTACTTCGGCCAATCTATCCCTTAACAGAGGGAATTACCAATAATCTTATTATAAAATCCATGGAGCAGGTACATAATAATCTGGAGTTTGCCAAGGATTATATTCCCAGAAAAATTTGCAAAGAATATTCCTTGATGGATCGGACAAAGGCCTTAAAGGAAATACATTTTCCCAAAGATAAAACTAGTATGCAAAAAGCCAGGGAGCGGCTGGCTTTTGATGAGTTTTTTCTCTATTCACTTGCCATAAGAAGGATGCGAGTGACTAAGTCAGATCAGCTTACAGATTACCCCATGGAAGAAAGGCTAGAATGTGAAGAGCTGATTAAAACCTTGCCCTACAGGCTTACTAAGGCTCAGCTATCTGCATGGGATGAAATTAAAAAGGATATGACATCAAATTTTGCTATGAATCGTCTTATACAGGGAGATGTGGGCTCCGGAAAGACTATACTTGCTGTTCTTGCTCTGCTTATGGCAGTTAAAAACGGATATCAGGCCTGTATTATGGTTCCAACGGAGGTACTGGCAAAACAGCATTATAAATCAATTTATGACTTGCTTTCGAACTTTGGAGTGTCAGTAGGTTTGCTGACCGGATCAATGACAGCCAAAGAAAAAAGAGAAGCTTATGAACTGATAAAAGAGCATAAGTTGGATATTATAGTAGGTACCCATGCCTTAATTCAGGAAAAGGTAGTATATGATAAGTTAGGCTTGGTAATTACCGATGAGCAGCATCGCTTTGGTGTTAAGCAAAGGGAAGAATTAATGACCAAGGGGAAGAAACCTCATGTACTGGTTATGAGTGCTACACCAATTCCCAGAACTTTGGCTATTATACTATATGGAGATCTTGATATATCAATAATAAATCAGTTACCGGCAAGAAGGCTTCCTATAAAAAATTGTGTGGTAAATACCTCTTATAGACCCAATGCTTACCGTTTTATAGAAAAACAGGTAGCCTTGGGAAGGCAGGCCTATGTTATATGCCCCATGGTAGAAGAAAATGAGCAGATAGAAGCTGAAAATGTAATAGATTATACCCAGCAGTTAAAGGAGGCCCTGTCCCCCGATATCTGTGTAGAATATCTTCACGGTAAGATGAAGCCCAAAGAAAAGAATGATATTATGGAAAGATTTGCAGAGGGTGAAATTCAAGTGCTGGTATCTACCACGGTGGTGGAGGTGGGGGTTAATGTGCCTAATGCCACTGTAATGATGGTGGAAAATTCCGAGAGATTTGGCCTTGCACAACTGCATCAATTAAGGGGCCGGGTAGGCCGTGGTGAACATCAATCTTATTGTATCTTTGTATGTGGAAGCGAAAGTAAAGTGGCTAAAGAACGGTTGGAGATATTAAATAAATCCAATGACGGATTTTATATAGCTGAGGAAGATTTAAAACTTCGTGGTCCCGGTGATTTATTTGGAGTAAGACAAAGCGGAGATTTGGATTTTAAGATAGGAAATATCTATACAGACGCAGCCATATTAAAGCTGGCTGCAGAAGCGGCAAAGAGCCTCAGTGATGAAGAAGTTGATAAAATATTTAGGGAAAATCCATATCTAGAGGATAAGATACTATATCAAAGAAGCAGCACATTATAATATTATATGCCTATTTTTACTTTATATTCCAGTAATTTTGTGCTATACTAACTATAATAATGATGCGGGATTAGTCCATAAGTACAAGTCAGCCATAGGAATGAAAAAGAGGGTATCCGATGATAACTATAGATAAAATAACAAAGAAGACCAGAACTAAAAATGCATTATTATCCATAGTAATTCCCATATATCAAGAGGAAAGTCATATAAAAAGTTCTATAAAAACAATTGAAAATGTATTGATAGAAGATAATTTAGTCTATGAATTTGTTCTGGTTGATGACGGTTCAAAAGATAATACCTGGGAAGAATTAAAAAACCTTGCAAAAGACAATGATCATATATTAATTATTCGGCTTAGCAGAAATTTTGGTAAAGAATCGGCCCTTTGCGCCGGTTTGGAATATGCCAAAGGTGATATGGTATTAGTTATGGATGCTGATTTACAGCATCCACCCGGCCTTATTCCTGAGATGGTTAGCGCTTGGCTTGAAGGTTATGATCTTGTAGAAGGGATAAAACACTCCAGAGGAAAAGAAAAATTTTTATACAGAGTATGTGCCAAATTTTTTTATTATATAATTTATAAATCTTCTGAAATTAATCTGGGACAGGCCTCTGATTTTAAACTATTGGATCGTAAAGTGGTGGAAGCCTGGAAAGAGCTGCCTGAGCGGGCCATATTCTTTCGGGGGATGTCCGCTTGGTTGGGATTTGATAGAAAGGAAATTGAATTTGATGTAGAAGAAAGGGTTAATGGTAGCAGCAAATGGTCCTTACTTCGTCTTATCAAATTGGCCATAAGTGCAATTACTTCCTATACATCCGTACCTCTACATTGCATAACACTTATGGGGATTATTATGTTTATCGGTGCTTTAATTTTGGGAATACAGACTCTCTTTATGAAATTTTCCGGTAAAGCAAGCGATGGTTTTACAACTGTGATATTATTATTACTGATTATAGGAAGTGCCATAATGACCAGCCTTGGCATTATAGGTATCTATCTTACTAAGATTTATCAAGAGGTTAAGTCAAGGCCAAGATATCTTATATCGGATTATATAAGAGGCGGTGATAAAAAATGCTAGGTATAATATATCTCCTACTTTGTTTTGGTGTGGGTTGGGCTATTTGTACCTATGCTTTTCCAGGTATTTATAATTTTACCTGTAGGACATATGATAATAAAAATATATATTTAAGTCCGTATTTGTTATTATTACCGGCCTGGTTTGTATCCGGTGTCCTTTCAATAACTTGGCTAGTCTATCTTATAGGCTTCCTGGCCAGAAATACAGCCTCACCCTTAACAATTGCAAATGCCATAATATTACCTATGGCCTTGCTGTTTTGGGGAATCACCTTTTATATTAAAAGAATAAAGAATAATACTTTAGATGATGAAAAGCTGTTGGTATGTAAGGATTCTAAAACTAGAATAAAAGAAGGTCTGCTTCTTGGGGGCATTATCTTGCTGGGAGCTATTCTTATGTGGTCAACCTTTTATGTAAAGGATGAAAGCTTATATATAGGAGTAACTGTATTTAGTGATTTTTCCCCCCATATAGGTATGATAAGATCCTTTTCATATGGCAATAATTTTCCTACATCCTACTCCCATTTTGCAGGGGAGGATATAAAGTACCATTTTATGTTTCAATTTATGGTGGGAAATTTAGAGTTTCTTGGACTTAGAATTGACTATGCCTTTAATATTCCAAGCATAATAAGTTTTGTAAGTGCTTTTTCATTAATATATGTTCTTGCCTTAAAGATTACAGGAAGAATCTTATCAGGAGTTTTATCCTGTGTATTTTTTGCTTTTAGAAGTTCAAAGGCATTTTTTACTTATATTTCAAAGCTTCCCAAGGGTGTAAATATATGGAAGGCCTTGTGGGAAAATACAGAGTTTATAGGTGATACCCCCCATGAGGATTGGGGTTTATGGAATTTGAATGTATATTGTAATCAAAGGCATTTGGCTTTTGGTATATCAGTAATGTTTTTTGTACTGATTTTGTTTATTCCTCATCTTTACCGGATGTTTGAGACAATTAAGGAAGATAAATTTTCTTTTAAGAAAATTTTCTTTTCAAGGGAAAGCTGGGAGTTTAAAAGTATTAGATATCCAATAGCCTTAGGCCTGCTTCTTGGTAGCCTGTCCTTTTTTCATGGTTCAGCAGTTATAGGCTGCTTACTTGTTTTATTTGTAATAGCTATATTTTCTAAGCATAGGTTAGAATTCTTGATTACAGCACTTATAACCCTTATATTGTCAATCTTACAAAGTAGGAGTTTTATATCCGGCCAAGCTGTATCGCCAAAATTTTTATTTGGTTTTATTGCAGAAAATAAGACTATATTTGGATCCATAGATTACTTAGACAGGCTTCTTGGTATTTTACCCCTTGTAATAATAGCAGCCTTTATAATCGGAAAATGGATAGACAGATATTTGATTTTGGCTTTTTTAGCTCCTTTGATTTTTGCCTTTACCGTTTCCTTAACTGTGGATGTTACGGTTAACCACAAATTCATAATGATAAGCTGTATTCTTTTGGGAATCTTTGGGGCTTATTTAGTTAATAGAATGTGTGAAAAAAAGGAATTGGTTTATACTATTGCAGCCGGAATTATTATTATAATGATGACAATTACCGGTATATATGATTTTACTACGGTACTTAAAAAGAATTCTAGAATGGGGAAAATAGTATTAAATATGAAGGATCCCTTAACTCAATTTGTAAGGGATAATAGTGATTCTAAAGATATTTTCCTTACTGCTCCTTATACTATTAATCAGCTGGTATTTGGCGGTGCTATGCTTTATCAGGGACATCAATATTATGCTTGGTCAGCAGGATATGATACGGACTACCGTGATTTAATCGTTAAAAAAATCTATGAGGCTAAGACTCCTAAGGAGCTAGATACTTTGGTAAAGGAGAATAATATCAGGTATATTGTAGTAGATTATGACAACCGTATTAGCAGTGAGTATAATCTGAATGAAGAAAATATCCGTGCTACTTATAAATGTGTATATGAAAGTGGATATGATGAATGGAAGATGTCTATTTTTGATACAAAAGTCTTAGAGACTGATATACAATAGATAAAGAAAATATTTGATAAAGAGAGGATGTAAAAATGAAATTTAAGTATGTAATTGTAGGTGCCGGACTGGCAGGGCTTACTGTAGCCGAAAGGATAGCAAATGAACTTAATGAAAAAGTGTTAGTAATTGAAAAAAGAGGTCATATAGGAGGAAATGTATATGATTCCTACAATAATGACGGTATTCTAATTCATAATTATGGACCTCATATATTCCATACCAATGACAGGGAGGTATATTTATATCTATCAAAATTTACTAAATGGAATGATTTCTGGCACAGGGTGCTTACTTATGTGGACGGTAATTTGGTTCCCATGCCTATTACGGTAGAGACTATCAATAAGCTATATAATCTTAATCTAGATTGTTTCCAGGTGGAGGAGTTCTTAAAACAGCAGGCAGAGGATATTAAAGAGGTTAAAACCAGTAAGGATGTGGCCTTAAGTAAAGTAGGACAAGATATCTATGAAAAGATATTTGAAACCTATACTAAGAAACAATGGGGTGTAGACCCAGGCCAACTGGATACTTCTGTAATATCAAGGATTCCTATTCGTCTAAATCGTGATACCAGATATTTTGCTGACAAGTATCAAGGTATGCCAAGTCACGGTTATACCAAGATGTGTGAGAATATGGTTGCCAACAAGAATATAAAGATTATGCTAAATACCGATTATAAAGAAGTTATGGATCAGATAGATTATGATTATCTAATCTATACAGGTCCTACTGATGAGTTCTATAATTATAAGCATGGAAAATTGGCATACCGTAGCATAAGATTTGAATTTGAAACCTTTGATTTGGAAGAATATCAAGAAGCTCCTGTTGTAAATTACCCCAATGATTATGACTATACCAGAATTACAGAGTTTAAAAAGCTTACTTGGCAGAAACATAATAAAACAACAATATGTAAGGAGTTTCCTTGTGCAGAAGGAGAACCTTATTATCCTTTTCCTACTAAGGATTGTAAGGCTCAATTTGCCCTGTATGAAGAGGAGATGAAAAAGGAAACTAATGTAATCTTCTTAGGACGTTTAGCTGAATATCGCTATTATAATATGGATGCCGTAGTTAGAAGAGCTATAGATGTATTTAAGGAATTAAGTAATAATGTTAGATAATTTAATTAGTGTCTGGCACTGAAATTATGGTGTCAGACACCATAAGGAGAAGGATAAGGATGGATAAATTATATATTGTAATTCCTGCCTATAATGAAGAAGAAAATATTAAGGCAGTAATTAATGATTGGTATCCTATAGTAGACAAAATTGGAAATGGCAGCAGATTAGTTATTATTGATGACGGAAGCAAGGATATGACATACTCTATTATTAAAGAGCAGGCTGATAAGCTAGAGGCCTTAGAAGCTATTACTAAAGCCAATGGGGGCCATGGGGCAACTATTCTTTATGGTTATAAATATGCCATAAAAGAAGGAGCAGATTACATATTTCAGACAGATTCTGACGGACAGACACTGCCGGAAGAATTTTGGTCTTTTTGGGAAAAAAGACAGGAAGCGGACATGGTTATAGGACATCGAAAGGGCAGGCAAGACGGATTTTCCCGAGTGTTTGTAACTAAAACTCTAAAATTGGTTCTTAGATTTTGTTTTCATGTAAACATAAAAGATGCCAATACCCCATTTAGATTGATGAAGGCTTCAACCTTGAAGGAGCAAATTCATTTAGTACCTGATGAATACAATTTATCCAATGTCTTAATATCCGTAATCTATGCAAGAAAAAAGCTGAAAGTAGAGTATATGCCAATAACATTTAGACCAAGACAAGGTGGAGTAAATTCCATTAATATGAAGAGGATAATTAGAATTGGCAGGCAGGCTCTTAGGGATTTTAAAAGAATAAACCAGCTGCTAAAGAAGGAAAATATTTAACAAACTGGGAGGTGTTATACAGTGGATAATATTTTTAATATACTTCTATTGGGAGAGGATATGCTGCCCTTTTTACAATGGTGGTTACTAGTTTTTTGCCTTGGACTTATATACATGCCACTATCCGGTTTGTTATTTTCTAACTTGGCTGATAAAGGATATTTATTTTCGAAGACCATAGGAATTGCAATTTCCGGCTATTTGATGTGGGTGCTTTCGGCACTGAAAATAATGAAATTTACTACCGGCTCCTGTATTATAACTGTGGCTGTGGGACTGGTTTTTAATTTTATTATTTTGCTTTATTATAAGCTTAACATAGATAAAAATGTAATCTCATTAGATAATTTAAAAGAAAATCTAGGTATTTTTCTTACTGAGGAAGTTTTGTTTTTTCTAATCTTTTTATTTTTTACCTATATCAGGGGATTTAAGCCTGAGGCATATGGAACAGAAAAATTTATGGACTACGGTTTTATGACTACCATGATGCGCAGCGACTATATGCCGCCACAGGATTTTTGGTATAGCGGGACAAAGCTTAATTATTACTATGTGGGTCAATTTATAGCCACCTATTTAACCAGGCTTTCCTTTGTGCAGGTATCCCATGGATACAATTTAATGTTAATGATGGTAGGAGCCTTTGCTTTTATGCTTCCCTTTTCCATAGGCTATAATTTGATGATGAGGTTAAAGGGTCATAATAATAACAAGCCTTCTATATGGGCGGGCCTATCGGGATTACTTGCCGCAGCTGGGGTATGTGTGGCTGGTAATATGCATTATCCTATATATCGGTGGATTATCCCCACTATAAATAGAATAACCGGCAACTTAAAGGATAATTATTATTATTGGTTTCCCGATGCAACCAGGTATATCGGATATAATCCTGAGACCAATGATAAGACAATTCATGAATTTCCGGCATATTCCTTCGTACTGGGAGACCTTCATGCCCATGTAATTAATATTTTATTTGTTCTTACAGTACTAGGAATATTATTGTCATGGCTTTTTAATCAGACAAATCACCGTAATAGTGAAAAAGAGATTAAAAAGGAAATTTTTAATCCTCAAA
Source organism: Herbinix luporum (assembly GCF_900070325.1). Taxonomy (GTDB): domain Bacteria; phylum Bacillota; class Clostridia; order Lachnospirales; family Lachnospiraceae; genus Mobilitalea; species Mobilitalea luporum. Next base: position 1,764,727 of record NZ_LN879430.1, on the reverse strand, counting down.
TAATAGTACTGGGCTTTTTTATAGGATTATTTCATACTACAAATTTTTGGGATTACCCCATATATTATGTGGTTTCGGGAGCTATAATTTTATTTTCTAATATGATTGCATATAATTTTAAGAAAGAGGCTTATTATCTGACAGGCCTTCAGGGAGTTTTTATCTTTTTACTGGGGGAATTATTTGCCCTACCCTTTAGGCTGCAATTTGATCAAATTTCAGCCTCGGCTCTTTTGGCAGAAAATCATACTCCCTTGTACCAGTTTATGGTCTTGTGGGGATTGCCTATTATTACCGTATTTACATTCCTTGTATTTTCAATTACTGATTTTGTAGATAAAAAAGGAAATTTTAAGAAGAATAGGGGTAAAAGCGAAACTATAATACAAAAGATTGGAAGGTTGATTTCATCATATATGGAATCCCTTACAGATACAGATTTATATGTTATTACTATTGGGCTTTGTGCTATAGGTCTGGTTATTCTTCCGGAAATTATTTATGTAAAGGATATATATTCCGGAGATTATAAAAGAGCCAATACCATGTTTAAATTGACCTATCAGGCATTTATCATGTTTGGAATTTGCTTTGGTTATATCTTTATCAGGCTCTTAAGGTATGGTAGTAAAACTGCTAGGAAAGTATTTGCTTCCATATCCTTATTGGTATTTTGTCTTACCCTTCCTTATTCTGTAAACGCAGTAAAATCATGGTACGGCAATATATTTAATCGGGAAGGATATAAGGGAATTGATGCAAGCGCATTTATGAAGGAGAATTTTAAGGATGATTATCTTGCCACTAAGTGGCTTAATGAGAATATATCGGGAACCCCAGTGGTCCTTGAAGCCAATGGACTTAGCTACACAGAATATCAAAGGGTTTCTGTAATTACAGGCCTGCCTACTGTTCTTGGATGGTACACCCATGAACAGCTATGGAAATCCAGCCCGGATAGTAGCAATGATTTAGTAACATCACAGTTAAATGATAGGGCTAATGATATTGAAGCAATCTATACATCCCAGGATGAAAGTTTGGTTAAGGAGTTAATTGGCAAGTACAATATTTCTTATATTTATGTGGGCTTATTGGAGGAGCAAAAATACGAAGGGGTTAACCATGACCTTATTAAATCTTTGGGTGAAATTGTATTTGAAAATCCTGTTTCCGATGAATTTCAGTATAAAACATATATAGTTAAGGTAAAAAGTCAGTAAAATTACAAATATTCATAGTTGACAATTTTTAACCCTAAGTTTATTATATTAATGTATTAATGTAGGAGAGAGATTAAAATTATATAATCAGCCTGCTTATTACATAGTCATGGCTTAATTTAAAGAATTCTCACTAATATAACAGGCAGCTGCCTATATGACACCTGCCTGTTAATTTTATATATATCTGTAAACTCATCATAAAAAGAAAGGAGATTACACACTATGAGCAAATACTCTGATATTACTCCAGAAATATATAATCTGGCTGACAAGATAAAGAAAAATTGTGTCATAGATCCGGAATTATATACTAAGTATGAAGTAAAGAGAGGTTTACGTGATATAAGCGGAAAGGGTGTACTGGCAGGACTTACAGAAATCTGTGAAGTGCATTCTTATACCATAGTTGATAATGAATATGTACCCTGTGAAGGTAAGTTATATTATCGTGGAATTGACGTGGAGGAAATCATTAATGGCTTTATAAAAGATGATCGTTTTGGATTTGAGGAAGTAACATATCTTTTATTATTTGGAGAATTACCTAGTAGAAAGCAGCTGGATGAATTTATTAAGCAGCTGGAATTTTACCGCCAGCTTCCTCCTAGTTTTGTTAGGGATATAATTATGAAGGCTCCCAGTAAAGACATGATGAATACCTTGGCTCGCAGTGTACTTACTTTGTATTCCTATGATGAACAAGCTGATAATATATCCATAGAAAATGTACTGCGCCAGGGACTTCAGCTGATTGCCTTATTCCCTCTCTTGTCTGTCTATGGATATAAAGCATACCGCCATTATCATTTTGGAAAAAGCTTAGTTATTCATCCTCCTAAAGCAGGCCTATCTACAGCTGAAAATTTATTATATATGCTACGGTCCAATAAAAAATATAGTAAGTTGGAAGCTAAAATACTTGATATAGCACTGGTTCTTCATGCAGAGCATGGGGGAGGTAATAACTCCACATTTACAACTCACGTTGTATCATCCTCAGGTACAGATACCTATTCTGCTATTGCCGCTTCTTTAGGTTCATTAAAAGGACCAAGACACGGGGGAGCCAATATTAAGGTAATGCAGATGTTTGATGATATGAAGGCAAAAGTAAAAGACTGGACCAATGAAGAAGAGGTTGCCAAATATCTGTCTGATTTGCTAAATAAAAAAGCTTTTGATAAATCAGGCTTAATCTATGGTATGGGTCATGCGGTTTATTCAATTTCTGATCCCAGAGCCAATGTATTTAAACAATATGTAAAAAGTTTATCTGAAGAGAAGGGTATGCAGGAAGAATACGCCCTTTATGAAATGGTTGAACGACTGGCTCCTGAAATTATTGCTAAGGAGAGAAAGATTTATAAAGGTGTCAGCGCCAATGTGGATTTTTATAGCGGCTTTGTATATCGTATGTTAGGTCTTCCGGTAGAACTATATACTCCGATATTTGCTGTAGCTAGAATATCCGGCTGGATGGCACATCGTCTAGAGGAACTTAACAACGGAGGAAAAATCATACGTCCTGCCTATAAGAGTGTATCCAAACACAGGCCTTATGTGGATTTGAAGGATCGTGAAGAGAAGATTGAGCAATAATTTTAATTAATTTTAAATAAAAAATTAAAAAAATATTAATGCCATTTTTCGTCACTTAACCAAAAAGTTCTAGGGTATTTTTATATTTTAAGCATATACTAAGAGCGTAACATTAGTTAAAATCTTAGATTTGACAATGTTACTAAGTAGCTAGTAAACAACAACACAGATTATCCTAATTACAGGATAAGAAATGGAGGAGTTTATATGGCAAGAAACAGAATAGAAATACCTGAAGCTAAAGAAGCATTAGAACGATTTAAATTCGAGGTTGCTAATGAACTTGGAGTTCCTTTAAAGAAAGGCTATAACGGTGACTTAACCTCTTATCAGAACGGTTCTGTAGGAGGTTACATGGTTAAGAAAATGATTCAGGATGCACAAAGAAGAATGGCTGGACAGTAATTAAATTTTATAATAGATAAAGCGGCTGCCAATGTAGCCGCTTTATCTATTAATAAATCAAAAAGTATTTAAATCTAACGTAAAAAAGTTGACAAATGTATTAAATATTATAAAATAATTATAATAGCCTTTGTTTTTATGAATTGGAGAAGGATTATGAGAGTTATTGCAGGAAAAGCCAAAAGGATAAAATTAAAGACACCCCAAGGTTATGACACTAGGCCGACAACAGATAGGATTAAAGAAACTCTTTTTAATATCCTAAATCCATATTTGGCTGACGTGAATTTTCTTGATCTTTTTTCAGGTAGCGGAGCAATCGGTATAGAAGCCTTGTCAAGAGGCGCTAAATCTGCTGTATTTGTGGAAAATGACAAGGCAGCTATTAATTGTATAAAAGCAAATCTAAAGTTAACAAAGCTTGAAGCCCAGGCTGAGCTTTACTTTATGAGTGTGTTCGAAGCCATTAAGACTTTGCAGCTTAAAGGTAAAGTGTTTGATTTAGTATTTATGGATCCCCCTTATAATATTGGCCTTGAGCGTGATATACTACTTTCATTAGAAAATTCAAATATTATAGCTAGAGATACGATTATTGTTGTTGAGGCTTCATTAGAGACAAGCTTTGATTATTTGAAAGATACAAAATATAATATATTTAAGCAAAAAGAGTACAAGACTAACCAGCATGTTTTTCTTGAATTGACATAAGGTTTAGCTGTAGGAATGGAGAAGAATATGAAAATAGGAATATATCCGGGAAGTTTTGATCCTATTACTTTGGGACATTTAGATATTATAATAAGGGCTTCAAAGTTGGTGGATCAGTTAGTTATAGGTATACTTAAGAATATTTCTAAAAACACTATTTTTACTGTAGAGGAAAGGGTTGAACTGGTAAATAGGGTTCTTAAGGAGAATAACTTAGATACTAAAGTTAAAGTGGAATCCTTTGATGGTTTATTAGTAGATTTTGCAAAAGAATGTAATGCTTCCTTTATTGTAAGAGGACTCCGGGCTATAACGGATTTTGATTATGAACTTCAATTAGCTCAGACTAATCATAAACTCAATCAGGATATAGACACAATATTTTTTACTACAAGATTGGAATATTCATATTTAAGTTCCAGTACGGTAAGGGAAATAGCAAGTTTTGGTGGAGATATAAAACAGTTTGTGCCGGAGTGTGTAGTACAGTCAGTATATGATAAATATAAAGCGATAAGGAGTGTTTGAATATGGGAGCAAGCAGGATTGAACAGTTAATTGAAGATATATATGAATTCATTGAAAGTTGTAGGATGCAGCCGCTTTCAAGCACTAAGGTTATCGTGCCAAAAGATGAATTGTATGATCTTCTTGATGAATTAAGGCTTAGGACACCGGATGAAATCAAAAGTTATCAAAAAATAATCGCAAAAAGAGATTCCATAATTGCCGATGCAGAAAAGAAGGCAGAGCAGATACTGGCCGGTACCAGGCAGAGGGCAAACGATTTATTAAATGAGCATGAGATTATGCAACAGGCTTATTATGAAGCTAATGAAATTATAATGCAAGCCTCCCAGGAAGCGGAAAGAATTATTAACAAAGCCAATGAGGAAGCAAATCAAATTAGAACCGGTTTGCTAGTTTACTCCAATGACATATTAAATGAGTTGGAAAAGATTGTAGCAAATGCTTATGAAGCATCTGTTGAAAAATACAATAGCTTTATTAATGAATTACAAAACAATCTAGATATTATCAGGCATAATAAACAAGAATTAATGCAGCAGCTTTATCCTGAAAATACCCCAACACAAGAAAACCCAGGAGAAAGCTATCAAGAAGAAGAAAATTTTAGTGAAGCAGAATCATAAATCAAGTCCTAAAACAAAATACATATAGTACCGTTAGGAGCATTGCCACAAATGCACTTAATAGTTTAACTAGGATATAAGATTTTATGGATAGTCTTGATTTGCCAAGTACACTTTTGGTTTGTGCCAGACCGGACAATCCTCCAAAAGAAGTGAGTAGGGAAACCAAGACTATTTTTATATTTGTGTCAATAGGAATTTTACATATCTGATCAATACCGGTTGTAATCTCAAGAATTCCCATGATTATGGCTTTATGTAGTCTAAAGCCTGTTCCGATTTCATTAATAATCTGTGCCAGTATTGAAAAGAGGATAATATAGCCCCCGATTTTTGTGATTACTTCAAAGCCGTTCATTATGGAATTATCCAGTAAATCAAAAGAAAATTTGGATGATGAATCTTCAATCTGCTTATTATCAGATATTTCGCATATACTTAAACAAGCATGTATTTTTTTAAGCTTGTAATTATGATAAGCCCGATAAGAAATAGCACTAATAATTGATGAACCGTAGATAAGAAAAAACAAATGTAGCCTTATACCGGGAATTTTCAATTGATTGGTGGCAATATAACTCATAATAAATATAGGACTGGCATTATTACACATACTAAGAAGGAAGTTCCCTTCCTTGTTGTCAATCTTACCGGAGCAAATCAAATCGGCAGTTGATTTTGCTCCCATAGGAAGTCCTGATAAAAAGCCAATCAAGATGGGATAAGATCCGTTGGGACTTATATGAAAAAGTCTGCCAAGTATGGGATAGAGCATATGGCTGATTCTTCCTGCTATATTTAGCTTAATCATCATATTAGAAATAATTATAAAGGGCAGCAGGGTAGGTAGTACATTTAAAAACCAAAGCATTAATCCTGAACTGGCACCCTTATAAGAAGCATAGGGGAAAGAAAACATAAGAATAAAAAAGAATAATATAAATATCTTCGGTAAACAACTTTTATATTTTTTTATAAGGTTCATTTATATCTCCGGGAATTAGGCTATTTAATATAATCTATTGAGAAATAATTAATAATATTCAATAATTCATAATATAAAATATAGATTACTCAATAAATAGATATTTGAGCATGAAAGGAGACTTACAAATGTCAAAAAGCAAGAGCTTACCAAAACGAAATGAGGTTGAAAAACAATTTACCTGGGCAATAGAAGATCTATATGCTACAGATGAATTGTGGGAGAAAGAATATAATAAACTTAAGGAACTGTTGCCAAAAGCAGAAAGTTATCGTGGGACTTTATCAGAATCAGCAAAAGCCCTACTTGAATTCCTAAAACTATCGGATGAGCTTGGTATTATGATGGAGAGGGTATATGTATATGCCAATCAAAAATATCATGAAGATACCGGCAATTTTGTATATCAGGATCTTGCAGATAAGGCAGGGGTGCTATTGGTACAGGTGGATTCAGCCTTGTCCTTTGCAACACCTGAGATTTTAACCATATCTGAGGAAAAACTAGAACAATTTATGGCTGAGGAAGAAGGACTAAAACTTTATGATTTTTATTTTAAAAATATAATGCGTCGTAAACCCCATGTTCTTTCAGCCGAGATGGAGGCACTTTTAGCCGATGCAGGAGAAATGGCTTCAAGTCCTGATAATATTTATTCTAAATTTAATAATGCAGATTTGAAGTTCCCTGAAATTAAAGATGAAAATGGGGAGAAGGTAAGGATAACCCATGGCAGATTTGTTCAGTTACTAGAAAGTAATGATCGTAGAGTAAGAGAGGAAGCCTTTAAGGGATTATACGAAGCCTATGGCAGTTTCAAAAACACCCTTGCAACTATCTTTAGTTCAAATTTAAAACAGGAATTATTCTTTACAAAGGCAAGAAATTACGGTTCAAACCTTGAGAGAGCCTTAGATGATAGTAATGTTCCGGTAGAAGTTTATACTAATCTGATAGAGGCTGTTCATGATAATATGCATCTTATGCATCGTTATGTATCCCTAAGAAAGAAGCTTTTGGGAGTAGATGAACTTCATATGTATGATATATACGCTCCACTGGTTAAGGATGTTAAGATGGATATTCCCTTTGAAGAAGCCAAGAAGCTTGTGTCTGAAGGTCTTATGCCCTTAGGGGAGGAATATCAAAAGATACTGCAGGAAGGATTTAATAATCGCTGGATTGATATTTATGAAAATGAAAACAAAAGAAGCGGAGCATATTCCTGGGGGGCTTATGGCACACATCCATATGTTCTATTAAACTACAATGGCAGCCTGGATAATGTATTTACCTTAGCCCATGAAATGGGTCATGCTATACACAGCTACTATTCTGATAAGGTGCAGCCATATGTTTATGCAGGTTATAAGATTTTTGTGGCAGAAGTGGCCTCTACCTGTAACGAAGCCATCTTAATAAATCATATGCTTAAAAATACCGAAGATAAGATGCAAAAAGCATATCTTATTAATCACTTCCTTGACAAATTTAAGGGTACTCTCTATAGGCAGACCATGTTTGCAGAATTTGAGATGATAACCCATAAGATGGTGGAAGAAGGACAAAGTTTAACAGCAGAGACCCTCTGCAAAATATATCATGATTTAAATGTTGCTTATTATGGTAATGATATTGTAATAGATCCTGAGCTAGATATGGAGTGGGCAAGAATTCCTCATTTTTACAATGCATTTTATGTATATCAGTATGCAACAGGGTATTCAGCAGCTATTGCCTTATCCAGACGGATTTTGCAGGAGGGTAAGCCTGCAGTAGATGATTATATACGCTTCTTAAGCAGTGGAAGTTCCAATTATCCTATAGAGTTGTTAAAGGAAGCCGGGGTTGATATGAGTACTAAAGAACCGGTTAACCAGGCCTTAAAATTATTTGAGGAATTATTGGATCAGATGGAAGAATTAATGTTTGATTAAGTTGAAAAGTAAATAGATCTATATCTACTAAAAAGGACTGTAGCCTGTATAAAGCAGGATACAGTCCTTTATTATCTGAAAGATTAAGTTACATTTAATTATAAGTCACTTATACATAGAACAGCATAATGGGTATAAAATGTAAAACCAGAAACTTAAAGTATGCATATTCCATGCTTGAATTCATTAGGTATGGATATTTTAAATTTCTCAAAAACCACCTGATTATAAAGATGGCTGGCTAAGATATCTTGATTTAACATACTCATTCCCAAAGAACTAAGTTGTTTATCAGCTTTTGAGACCTTGGTTATAATAGGTATTCTTTCATATTCTTTTATCTTACGTATTAAATGTGATGCTTCTTTTTTCATCCCTAGGATTCTACCATAATAAATAATTTCATCATCTATATATTCTTTAAAATCTTTTTTCTTTATGTTTAAAAGGATATGAATAAGGGCTCTGCTTACTCTAGTTAAGGTTATATTTTTACTCTTAATTATTTGCATTAAGCTTTCAATATCGTAATTTTGAATATCTATATTTTTTATTCTGTCAACTAAATCGGATGATAGATCCAGATACTCTGTAAGCTTTCGGTTACTTTCATAGGTAAGCTTGTATTTAATAATACTGGAAAAATCCTCCATAGTTATAGGAAATCTTCTATTATAATTCTTGATAAAATAATCATATACACAATTGGTAACACTATTCTTAACCGGACTAAATTCTGCCGGATTTTTGGAATTTTGCAGAATACTTCGAATAGCTGTAGCAGAGCTGATATCATTTTTAAGTTCCTTGTCATGGTAATGGGCTTTATTTCTTTTAATTGTAATGGGCTTTATAGAGGAATTTAGCAAAAGCAGTGCTCTGATATATTCGATAGCCAGTATATTATTAGGCTCTGAAATAATTTGAGTATCTGCTTTAAGGAGGTCTTTGGCTGCTTTTTCTCTGGCAGCGGGATAGGATAGGCCTTTTCGAATATAAGAGTAAAGTATGTTATCAAAGCTTTCCGATGATTTATAAAAGAGCTTTGCAGCATCTTCTAGTAGCTTGATATTTCCACATTCACTGCCAAAGCAAAGATAATCCACAATTCCTAATTGGTTTAGCAAGGCCACTGCCCCTAGGGCAAAATACTGGGCACTTCCTGTGGCATAGCAGACGGGAAGTTCCAATACCAAATCAACTCCGTTGTTTAAAGCCATCATGGCACGGTCATATTTATTTATTATTGCAGGGCTTCCCCTTTGAACAAAATTTCCGCTCATAACAGCCACCAGATAATCGGCTCCTGTTATTTTTTTTGCTTCTTCTATATGATATTTATGTCCCTTATGAAAGGGATTATATTCTGTAATTATACCGACTACTTTCATTATAAGCCGTCCTTCCATATATTTTGGTATACTCTATGGAATTTATAAATGAATACTGAACCAATATTTGATAAATTATATACAATTTTCAACATGATAGCAAGTAAAATGTTCTTAAAGAGAATATTTTAGCATTATTAATACTTGTATCCATTTTATTTTTGTTCTATAATAAAATTTGTGAGTTTTATTCATTATGTATTAAATTATATAAAAATAGATGTTAAGGAGGGCGAAACATCATGGGTTTCATTGATGACATCAAAGCAAAAGCTAAACAAAACAAAAAGACCATTGTACTACCTGAAACAGGGGATAGAAGAACCCTAGAAGCAGCTAATACTATTATTTTAGAAGGACTTGCAGATATAGTATTAATAGGTAATGAAGATGAGATTATAAAGGGTGCAGAAGGACTTGATTTGTCTAAAGCAACTATTATTGATCCGGTAAAATCAGATAAGCTTGAAAGTTATATTGAGCTTTTAGTAGAGCTTAGAAAAAACAAGGGTATGACTCCTGATAAGGCAAGAGAATTATTAACACAGCAGCCACTTTATTTTGGTGTAACCATGGTTAAGGCAGGGGATGCTGACGGTATGGTAGCCGGAGCCGTTCACTCAACAGCTGATGTACTTCGTGCTGCATTACAGGTAATTAAAACAGCTCCAGGAACAAAGCTGGTTTCCGCATTTTTCTTAATGGCAGTACCGAATTGCGAATATGGTGCAAATGGTACTTTTATTTTTGCCGACAGCGGATTAGTACAAAATCCCTCATCTGAGGAACTGGCAGAAATTGCAGCAAGCAGTGCTAAGAGTTTTGAGGTCCTTGTTCAAGAAGAGCCGGTTGTGGCAATGCTTTCCCATTCAACAAAAGGTAGTGCCAAGCATCCTGATGTAGACAAGGTTGTGGAGGCTACAAGGATTGCAAAAGAAAACTATCCTAATATCAAACTAGATGGTGAGCTACAACTAGATGCTGCAATCGTACCTTCAGTAGGAGCTTCTAAAGCACCGGACAGTGATGTGGCAGGCAAGGCCAATGTACTGGTATTCCCTGATTTAGATGCGGGAAATATTGGATATAAGTTAGTACAAAGACTGGCTAAAGCAGAAGCATATGGACCGATTACCCAGGGACTTGCAAGACCGGTAAATGATTTGTCCAGAGGATGTTCTGCAGATGACATCGTAGGTGTAGTAGCAATTACTGCTGTACAAGCACAAGCTAATAATTAAGATAATATTGGAGGATAAAGAAATGAAAGTTTTAGTAATTAACTGTGGCAGTTCTTCATTAAAATACCAGTTGATTGATTCAGATGCAAAAGAGGCACTGGCAATAGGACTTTGTGAAAGAATCGGTCTGGATGTAGGTTACTTAAAGCATACACCGGCCGGACAAGATAAAGTTGTAATCGAAGCAAAAATGGATAATCATGAGATTGCCGTATCCATGGTTTTAGAGGCACTGACTAATAAGGAACACGGTGTTATAGCTGACTTGTCAGAAATTCAGGCAGTGGGCCATAGGGTAGTTCATGGCGGAGAGAAATTTGCAAAATCCACCATAATAACCGATGAAGTAATTAAAGCAATCGAAGAATGTAATGACCTGGCACCTCTTCATAACCCTGCAAATCTTATTGGAATTAGGGCATGCCAGAGCCTAATGAAGGATGTACCTATGGTGGCAGTATTTGATACAGCATTTCATCAGACTATGCCGGAAAAGGCATATTTATATGCCCTGCCCCTTGATTATTATGATAAATATAAGATTAGAAAATATGGCTTCCATGGGACAAGCCACAGTTACGTATCATCACGTATGGCAGACTTTGCAGGACTAGATATAAATAATTCTAAGATTATTGTTTGTCACTTAGGTAATGGTGCAAGTATATCTGCGGTACACAATGGCAAATCCATTGATACCAGTATGGGCTTTACCCCTCTTTCAGGTCTTGTTATGGGAACCAGAAGTGGTGATATAGATCCTTCCATTATAGAATTTATTGCCAAGAAAGAAAATAAGACTATTGATGCAATCATGCATTTGTTAAATAAGGAATCCGGAATACATGGTTTATCTGAAGTTTCCAGTGACTTTAGAGATATTAATCAAGCAATGAATAATGGTAACGAAAAAGCAAGAATTGCTTTTGAAGTTTTTGTATATAGGGTTGTTAAATATATAGGTGGATTTGTAGCAAGTATGAATGGTGTAGATGCCATAGCATTTACAGCCGGTGTAGGTGAAAATGATCCTAAGGTACGTAGGGACGTATGTGAGTATCTAGGCTACTTAGGAATTAAAATTGATGAAGAAGCTAACCAGGTTAGAGGTGAAGAGACTATGATATCCACAAGTGATTCCAAGGTTAAAGTAGCTGTAATACCTACTAATGAAGAACTTACTATTGCCAAAGAGACAGTAGCACTTTTATAGAAGGTAAAAATAATAAAGAGAGAATTTTCGTTGACAAATAAAAAGCCAGTAGTTATAATACAGTATAGTGCGTAATCCTATGTAAGACACATGAAATTGGAGAGAGAAAATGCTTATATCTTTGTCAGAAATAATAAATACAAAAGGTAAAGTGGAGCATATCCTTGCTCCCATCGAGATGGAGAAATTTATCTATGATGGTGAAGCTTATGAATTTGCAAGGAAGGATCGTGTGGACCTTACTATTACAAATCTAGGAAAGAAGAAGGTTTTGATTGAAGGTTCTACTAAGCTCTCCTTAATTATCTTCTGTAGCAGATGTCTTAAAGAACTGGAATATCCTATGGATATATCGGTTAGTAAAGAAATTGATTTAAACCTTACTGAAGATGATCGTGTAAAAGAATTGGACGAAGCAAACTATATTACTGGGTATAATCTGGATGTAGACATATTGATTAAGGATGAAATAATTATCGGTTTTCCGATGAAAGTGTTATGTAGTGAGCAGTGCAAAGGAATTTGCATGCATTGCGGGACTAATCTTAACGAAAAGTCCTGTGACTGTGATAACACGGTATTAGATCCCCGAATGTCCGCAATCCTAGATATCTTCAACAATTTTAAGGAGGTGTGACTATGTCTATCTGTCCTAAGAACAAGTCATCAAAAGCTAGAAGAGACAGCCGTAGGGCTAATTGGAAAATGAAAGCTCCTAATTTGGTTAAATGCAGCAAATGCGGAGAGTTGATGATTCCACATAGAGTATGTAAGGCTTGTGGTTCTTACAACAAAAAAGAAATCCTTTCTGCTGAGTAGGAAACGAAAAGCTAGATAAATCAAGGGTTTGGTAAATTGCCAAACCCTTGATTTTTTGATGTAACCCATTTTTAACCCAAAATATATGACTATAATTTGCTATTCGCACTACTTTCTTCACATAACTCTCTTTTAGTAAGTATAGTAGCTAATGAATCTCCTAATTGGACCAGGGTAGCAGATAAAAGAGTTAATTCCTCAGTTGTTAAACATTTTGCAAGTGTGCATGCTAGAGTAGAAACAAATATAGTAAGTTGGCATTCATCCATAATTATCACCCTATCATTAATATATGCATAATTAATAAATAGGTTTTTGCAATACTGTTTATTTTACAGTTTAGCAGACAGTAGATGGCTAAAGATATGGTTTATATAATGGGTGAGATTTTCTTCATTAAGCAGAAAATCAGTATTCAGCTCTGCAAATGAAATTTTATCATTATATTCCATTTTAAAATTAGGTGATATTATGGGGTGATATAAGGGTATAAAGAGGCCTTCCTTTTTGGTATAGCAAGTGGAGGGTTTTGCCTTCTTTCGGTATTCCTTGTCCACAAAGATGGCAAGGCTTTTGTGTACGGCCCTGTCTTCTTCCGGAAGATAATAGTAGTCATGATAATTATCATAAAAATATTTTAGTTCTCCTTCATAAGTATCGATAGATATAAGGGCAGAATTTTTGTATGCATTTACATATATACAGTCGGTCCCAAAACCTATGCGGACCGGAAGATCAAAGTCATCATATTCTAATTCTATCCTTAATTGACCTTGGTCTACCCCTGCTTGAATAATATGGAAGGGTTTATCAAATATATATGAATAATAAAGGATAGGACATATACTAACTAGTCCTTTAAGATCATCTTCATTATGTAGTAGGAGAAGATGAAGCAGTTTAGCTAGCTCTGTTCTTATTTCATTGGCGCTTAAATCTCTTGAATTTTTGAGTTTTTCAATCTGTTTTTTTCCAAGGTAGGATTGGTATACCTCTATAAGTTCGCCACCGCTAAAAGAATCTTCCCGTTCTATATTAAGGAAGGCTTCAAGGGTCTTTTGTTTATAATTTTTTAGTTTAAATATCTTCTTTATAGGAGATATTTTTTTATATATATCCAGACTAAAAATATCCTTAAAAGAGTAGTCTAAATTAAGTAATTCACACTTTTTAGTAAGATAGGGAATATCAAAGCCGGAGCCGTTATAATGGACTAAAAGCTTATAATTTTTAATAAACTCGAAGAAATTAGAGATAAGCTGGCCTTCTTCCCTAATATCTTCAGCAAACCACTGTATCATATGTAAGCTGGAATCTTTTAAATATATACAGCCGATTAGATACAAATATGTGCTTTCAGCGGTAAAGCCGGTAGTTTCTATATCAAAGAAGACTATTTTATCTGTATCATATTCTTTATCTAAAGGATAGGTTAAGCTAACATCTAAAGGAAATTGTCTGGTTATCATAGGTATTCTCCTTTCATCTATATACTGCTATTCTAGCATAGCAAAATAAGTTAAGACAATGCAAATATTGAAATATTATGTTAGAATAATTATATAAATGAAATTTATGACATAAAAGTAAATACCTTAAGAAAGGGGTACTTAGCTTGAAGAAAGAAATAAATGACCTAACAGATGGTAGTATAAAAAAATATTTAAGCGGAATATTACGTGCCTCAATTGTAGGTATTTTGGTACTGCTGCAATTTGGGCTTATTATATATTTATCTTATAAACTAAGGGGATTTACGGTATATATCTATACATTTTTGCAGGTTCTTAGTATTATCATAATTATTGCCTTGGTAAATGACAACAGGAATGTTTCATATAAAATCAGCTGGATATGTATTATAGCTGCATTTCCCATAACGGGACATATTATGTTCATGCTTTGGGGCAACAGCAGAGGTAAAAAAATTGATAAGATAGTACTTAATAAGCTGGCTAAAGGTTATGGTTATTTAAAACAGGACCCGGCTGTGGTGGAAGAATTCAAAGAACAATATCCCGATATGTTACGGCTTACAAGATATTTACAAAACAACCATTTTCCCTTATATAAAAACAATCAAGTGGAATATTATCCCATGGCAGAGCAGGCCTTTGAAGCTATATTTGAAGAGATTGAAAAAGCAGAAAAGTTTATTTTGGTAAACTTTTTTATTATCGGTGAAGGGGTTCTATGGGATAGAATGCACAGGTCTTTATTAAAAAAGATTAATGAAGGGGTAAGGGTTCTCTTTCTTTATGACGATTTTGGAGCCATGCTTAGGACTTCTAGGACATTTAAAAAAGATTTGGAGAGGGAAGGATTTGAAGTAAGGGTATTTAATCCCATACACAAATATACTGATAAACTATATATGAACTACCGAACCCATCAAAAAATTGTTGTAATTGATGGTAATATCGGTTTTACCGGTGGTATGAATCTAGCCGATGAATATGTAAATTTAGTACCTCGATTTGGAGTGTGGAAAGATAATGCTATAAAGCTTATAGGAGATGGAGTATGGGGACTTACTGTAACTTTTTTGCAGATGTGGGAAGCAGCCATAGAGTCTGCTCCTGTGGATTATGAACATTATAAGCCTACTAAAAATTTTCCCAAGAGTGACGTTTTTTGCCAGGTAATCTCCGATGGTCCTGCCAATAATCCAAGAAATCCGGTAGAGGACTTCTACAAACAAATGATCTATTATGCCAAGAAGGTATTGTACATTACTACACCATATCTTATAATTGAGGATGATATGAGGGATGCCCTGACTACAGCTGCAATAGGAGGGGTAGATGTACGTATCATTACGCCATATATTCCGGATAAAAAGAATGTAAAGATTCTTACTAATTACCACTATGGCAGTTTGCTTGAGGCTGGGGTAAGAATTTTCGAATATAAACCGGGCTTTATCCATGCAAAGACTATGTTAAATGAGGATTCGGCCGTGGTGGGAACAGTAAATATGGATTATAGAAGCTTTCATTTACAATATGAATGCGGAGTTTGGATGTGTAACAAGGAAGTTGTAGAGACGATTAAAAAAGATTTGTTAAAAACAATGGAAGAATGTCATGAAGTGACTCTTGAAGAATGGAAGAAGCGGCCTTTGTTTATTAAGATATATGAGAAGGTCTTGAATCTCTTTTCAACTTTGATGTAGCTAAACAATATAAAGAAAGTAGGACATATGATGATTGGATATATAAAGGGTGAGTTGGCAGATATTAAGGAGAACTATATTATTTTAGAAACAGGTAATATAGGATATGAGATAAATCTGCCGACTTCGGCTATAATGGAATTACCCCCAAGAAAGAGTACAATAAAGATATATACATATTTGTATGTAAGGGAGGATGCCCTATCTTTATATGGCTTTTTAACCAAGGATGATTTAGAAATGTTTAAGCTTCTAATAACGGTCAATGGAATTGGTCCTAAGGGAGCCTTAGGCATTTTATCAAAAATCACTGCCGACGAAATCCGTTTTGCTATTCTAGCCGGGGATACTAAGGCACTGGCAAAGGCTCCGGGAGTCGGCCAAAAAACTGCAAGTAAAATAATACTGGAGCTTAAGGATAAAATTCAGCTTGAAGATGCCTTCATGGATAAGCTGCAAAATCAGACAGATAAAAAAATTAAAGATAATCTTTATGATAAAAGGGAAGAAGCAGTACAAGCATTGATAGCTTTGGGTTATTCATCTTCTGATGCATATAAGATTATAAGTCAGATAGATATAACAGAAGAAATGAATACTGAGGACATATTAAAACTCTGTTTAAAGAGAATTTAAGGAGATGCACATGGCTAAACGTATGATATCAACAGAATTAATGGAAGAAGACAGAAGGCTTGAGAATACCTTAAGGCCTCAAATGCTGGTAGATTACATAGGACAGACAAAGGTAAAGGAAAATTTAAAAATTTATATAGAAGCGGCAAAACAGAGGAAGGAATCCTTAGATCATGTCTTATTTTTTGGACCTCCGGGTCTTGGAAAGACCACCTTGGCAGGGATTATTGCCAATGAAATGGGTGTTAATATTAAGATTACATCGGGACCTGTTATTGAAAAGCCCGGGGAAATGGCAGCAATACTAAATAATCTCCAGGAAGGAGATGTGCTATTTGTAGACGAGATACATCGCCTTAATCGTCAGGTAGAGGAGTTGTTATACCCTGCCATGGAGGATTTTGTTATAGACATTGTTATAGGTAAGGGGGCAACGGCAAAATCCATCCGGTTGGAGCTGCCTAGATTTACTTTAATAGGAGCAACCACCAGAGCCGGAATGTTAACCCCTCCCTTAAGAGATCGTTTCGGAGTAGTAAACCGCTTGGATTTTTACACGGTTGAGGAACTTAAACAAATTATCCTTAGATCTGCCCAAGTAATTGGGGTGGAGATTGATCAAGAGGGGGCTATAGAACTGGCACGACGTTCTAGGGGAACTCCCCGTCTTGCCAACCGTCTTTTAAAGCGGGTTAGGGATTTTGCCCAGGTAAAATATGACGGTAGGATAACTAAGGAAGTGGCTTCATTTGCCCTTAATCTTTTGGAAGTGGACAAGCTGGGTCTTGATCATATTGATAGGGAAATTCTTCTGGCAATGATTGAGAAATTCAACGGAAGACCTGTCGGTTTAGAGGCCATAGCCGCTACTATCGGTGAGGATGCCGGTACCATAGAGGAAGTATACGAACCATACTTGGTTCAAAACGGTTTAATCCTTCGTACTCCAAGGGGAAGAGTCGCCTCAGATTTGGCTTACAAACACCTGGGATTAGATAAGCTTACAGAAGAAAAATAGTTTATAGGGCAGCAAATATTATAGCTTGTATAAAATTTGAACATAAGATATAATATACACAACAAAAATCATCCGATTTTTTTAAATATGCAGGAGGCAAATTCAATGAATAAATTTAACGATATTGAGGTTATCATTAATAATAAAAGATATACGTTAAGTGGATATGAAAGCGAAGAATACCTTCAAAGAGTCGCTTCCTATATCAATAATAAGCATAATGAATTTAAGAATAAGGATGCTTTTAAATTTTTAGATTCTGAATTAAAAAATATTCTTATTCAAATTAATATTGCGGATGATTATTATAAAGAGAAAGAAAAGCTGAAAGAATTAGAAGAGGAAAGTAACGAAAAAAGTAACGAGATCTTCAACTTAAAACATGAACTTATAGCAGCTTCGACTAAGCTTCAATCTGCCGAGCAGGAAATTGAGAGCTTAAAAAATGAGCTAAGCGAAGCCCAGAAAAAGATTATCAGACTTGAAACAGAATTGCAAGATGCAAGGAGAAGAAGATAATTTTGATACATAGCTGTCCTAAGATAGGAGGACAGCTATTTTTAAAATGTGGATATATTAAGTATAGATTGTAAGACAAAAAGAAAGAGGTTTATCAATGAATAGACAGATAGAAATACTGGCTCCTGCCGGTTCATATGAAAGTATGGTAGCGGCAATGAATGCAGGCTGTGATGCAGTATATATGGGTGGAAGTATGTTTGGAGCAAGGGCATATGCCGATAATCCCGATGAGGATACTCTTATTAAAGCAATTAGGGAAGCCCATCTTAGGAATAAAAAACTATATTTGACAGTTAATACTTTAATAAAGGAAGAAGAGAGGCTTAATTTATTATATAATTATTTAGAAAAATATTATCTGGCAGGTCTAGACGCAGTTATTGTACAGGATGTTGGGGTAATGCATTTTATTCATCGGCATTTTCCCAAGCTTGACATCCATGCCAGTACTCAGACTACTATTACCATGGCAGATGGGGCCAATCTACTAAAAAGTATGGGAGTAAGTAGGTTGGTAACAGCCAGGGAACTGTCCTATATGGAGATAAAACATATTAGGGAAAATACGGATTTAGAAATTGAGATTTTTGTTCACGGTGCCCTTTGTTACTGTTATTCCGGACAATGTTTGATGAGTTCAATGATTGGGGGAAGAAGCGGTAATAGGGGCCGTTGTGCCCAGCCCTGTAGGCTGCCTTATCAATTTTTCTCTGAAGGAGGAAAGATTTCATCAGATAAAGAGCCCTATTTACTTAGTCCAAAGGATATTAACACTGTGGCTCATATACCAGATTTAATCGAAGCCGGTGTAGATTCTTTTAAAATTGAAGGGAGGATGAAAAGCCCTGAATATGCTGCAGGGGTTTCATCTATTTATAGGAAATATGTGGATTTATATCTGGCTGAAGGTAAAGAAAAATTCAATGAATACCTTATGGGGGATGATTACAAAAAAGACATGCTTAATCTTATGGATCTTTATAACCGGGGAGGTTTTTCACAAGGTTACGGTAAGACCTATCACGGTAAATCCATGATGTCTATGGTTAGACCAAATCATAGTGGTGTGGTGGTTGCTGAAGTTGTAGATATTGAGAAGGGCTCTGCTAAGATTAAGCTTTTAGAAGATATAAATGCTCAGGATATTCTTGAATTTAGAAATATTGAAAATATCCCTGTATATGAATTTACAGTAAAGGATAAAAGCTATAAGGATAGCATCCTAAAGATAAAAGTCGGCTCAATCCCTTATAAACATTATAAAAATACTAATACAAAGTCTAATAGGGACAGAAGAGGAAGTTTAGATATTAAGAAGGGATATTTGCTTTATCGTACAAGAAATAATATGCTCCTTGATAGTATTAGAGAAAATTATATTAAAAAGAATACAAAACAGGACATAATAGGACATTTAAAGGCAAAACAAGGAAAAAGCTTGCAGTTTTCCCTAACATATAATAATATAACAGTAACTGTTTATCATAATTTGGTGGAAGCTGCCCTAAAGCAGCCTATGACCCGGGAAAAAATAAGGTCATCAATTGATAAACTTGGGCCTACCTTGTTTAACTTTAAGGAACTTATTATAGAAGCAGACAGTAATATTTTTATTCCGGTGGCTTGGCTTAACGAAATCCGAAGAGAAGCAATTGATATGCTTGAGAAAGCTATAATAAGTGCTTATGAGAGAACAGAAAAAGATTTGGCTACATCTGATACTTATGAAGAAAATCAGCAAAAAAATACTGATGATTTAAAAATCAGAGTTGGAATCCATACCGAAGAGCAATTTAAACTGGCCGTTAAATATCCTGAAATATCTGCCCTTTACGGGGATTATGAAAGCTTTTCACTGCAGCAGCTTATAAAAATGTCAGAAGTTTCATCAAATAAGGGTAAGGAATTTTATATTCTTCTTCCTCATATTTGCAGACTTTCTACTTATGAGAAGTTATATAAGGATATAAATATCCTGATGGAGCATGATACAATAACCGGATTTATAATTAAGAACTTTGAAGAAGCGGCATTAATCTTAAATTTATATAAAAATACTAGACATAAGAAGAAAGTTATGTTAAATCATAATATGTATATATTTAACAAGGAAAGCAAAACATTCTGGAACAAATTAGGGATTAATGAATTTTGTGCACCCATAGAATTAAATCAGAAAGAGCTTAAGGGCTTAGGCTTGTATGATATGGAGCTTATGGTTTATGGATATCTGCCGGTTATGGTATCAACCCAGTGTCTTTATGCCAGTACAAAAGGTTGCAATAAATGTAAACCGGGGATATTTAGGATGGATTATCTAGTGGACAGAATCGGCAAAAAATTTTATGTTAAGACTAACTGCAACAGCTGTTACAATATTATTTATAATGGGCAGTGTCTTTCATTGCTTCGGCAGGCAGAAAAGATAATGGAATTAAAACCAAAAGGAATTAGGCTTGATTTTACCTATGAAGCCCCTGAAGAGATGGAAAGAGTAATATCTGCTTATATAGACGTTTTTTTATATGGTAAAAAAGCTGTAGTGGAGTTTGACAATATAACCGGTGGACATTTTAAGCGGGGCGTCCAATAAGGTGGTAGTAAAGCAGGTGAAATTATGCGTTTGTTAGTAGAATTAACAAAATATCTTATGATAATTCTTATGGGAACTTATACATTCCATGCATTCAGGGCTTCTATTAAAAAGAATAAAAGGCATCAGGATAGAATTTATAGAATGATGACTATCCTTCTTTTTACATTTCATTTTACAGGGTATTTTACCATATATGTTCAATATCCTAGCGATACGTTATTTTTGCTATATGGTATTCAGGTAATAGTATTTATATTGGCTCTGAATTTTTATCATATTTTTTATCCCGGAATTTCCGGGCTTCTTCTTAGGAATATGCTAATGCTTTTAAGTGTAGGATTTATTATACTTTCTAGGTTATCCTTTAATAATTCAGTCCGACATTTTATCATGAGCAGTGTTTCCTTAGGTATATGTATATTCGTTCCCATATTCATACAAAAATTCACTAGATTAAGGAATTACGGTTGGGTTTATGGAGCAGTTGGCCTTGTACTTTTAATAATAACCTTACTTGTAGGTGATGAAAAATACGGTGCCAAAAGCTGGTTAAATCTATTTGATATAGTGGTTATTCAGCCCTTGGAGTTTGTAAAGTTGCTTTTTGTCTTTTGTATAGCTTCTTTGTATGATAAAGAATGGAATTTTAAAAGGGTATGTATGGTAACGGCTTTGGCAGGAGCTACGGTATTAACCTTAGTTTTACAAAAGGATCTTGGGGGAGCCTTAATATTTTTTATAACATATCTTTTTATGCTTTATGGTGTAACAGAAAACTCTTTATACCTATTACTGGGTCTTGGTGGAGGAAGTGCGGCAGCATGGATTGCTTATCGTTTGTTCTACCATGTCCAGGTTAGGGTTTTAGCATGGAAAAATCCTTTTAATTATATTGATAAAGAGGGTTATCAAATAACCCAATCCCTTTTTGCCATAGGAACCGGAGGATGGTTTGGAATGGGATTATATCAAGGATTACCAAAATCAATACCTGTAGTTGACAGTGACTTTGTATTTGCAGCTATTTCAGAAGAATTTGGCGGTTTATTCGCTCTGTGTCTGATATTATTATATATTAACTGCTTTATAATAATGATTAATATATCAGTGAAACTAGATGATAACTTTTATAAATTATTATCCTTGGGCTTTTCCGTAATGTTTGGTTTTCAGACATTTTTATGTATAGGGGGAGTCATTAAGTTTATTCCTTCTACAGGAGTAACCCTACCCTTAATTAGCTACGGTGGAAGTTCCATTGTATCTACAATTATTATGTTTGCTGTAATTCAAGGGATATATCATGCCGGTAATAAATCCCAGCTAAAAAAGCAGAGTTTGGCAGGTGGGCGTTATGAAGAATATTAAAAAAGTTAAAAAGGTTAAAAAGATTCAGAAACAAGAGCAAGTGCCATCAAATAAAAAAAGAGGAAGTAGAACTATATTATCTATAGTCTATATCTTTGTAGGGCTTTTTGTCTTGATGATGGGTTATTTTTCGCACTTTTTATTGGTTAAGAGTAAGAATGTAATAAATAGTACTTATAATCTAAGACATGATGTCTTATCAAAAAGGATTATCCGTGGAAAGATTTTGTCCGCTGACGGCCTTGTATTGGCAGAAACAATAACAGATGAAGAGGACAATGAGAAGCGTACTTATCCTTTTAATGATATGTATGTTCCTATAGTAGGCAGAGTATCCCTTGGTAGAACAGGAATAGAAGAAACGGAGAATATCACTTTATTAACCTCAGATGTGGATAGTGCCACTACTATGTATAATGACCTTGTAGGGGTGAAAAATCCGGGGAATAATATTATTACAACTTTAGATCATAAACTTACAAAAGCAGCTTATGATGCCTTAGGAGATAATAAGGGGGCTGTTGTGGTTATAGAGCCTGCAACAGGTAAAATCTTAGCCATGGTATCTAAGCCTTCTTATAATCCTAACACTATAGAAGCTGACTGGGATATGCTAACAAAAGATGAAGACCATGAATCACCCTTACTTAATAGGGCCACCCAAGGACTATATCCCCCGGGCTCTACTTTTAAGGTACTTACTGCCCTTGCATATATGCGGGAAAATAAGGATTATGAAAATTATACCCACAATTGTAAAGGAAAAGCAGAACATGACGGTATGATGATACGTTGTAGCGGTAACAGTGTTCATGGAAAGATTGATTTTAAAGTTGCTTTTGCAAAATCCTGTAACAGCTCATTTGCTTCAATGGGCAAGGAACTTCCTATAAATAATTTTAGAAATTTGTGTGAGAGTTTTTTCTTTAATAGTACTCTACCTGCAAGAATAAGCAGTAATCCCAGTGTTTTTAAGTTAAAAGTGGGAAGTTCAGGAGTTAAGGAAGCTATGCAGACAGCCATAGGCCAGGGAAAAACCCTAATGACACCCTTTCATAATGCAATGATTGCGGCTACGGTAGCAAACGGAGGAGTTATGATGAAGCCCTATGCTATTGATAGGGTTGAAAATGCCGACGGCCGTGTTATTAAAGGATATATACCTGAAGAAGTAGATAAGCTTATGACTGCTAAGGAGGCGGATTATCTAAAAGGTCTTATGAGGGCAGTTGTAACAGAGGGAACTGCAGAAAGTTTAGAAAGTCTGAATGTTAAAGCGGCCGGAAAGACGGGAACAGCACAACAGGAGGGTAAGGAATCCCATGCTTGGTTTATAGGGTTTGCACCGGTAGGTGAACCTAAGATTGCCATAAGTGTTCTGGTAGAAAATGCCGGATCAGGCAGTAAGAATGCAGTTCCTATCGCAGAAAAGGTATTTGCTGCATACTTTAATAAGTGAGAATAATAATATCATATCCTGCAAAAAAGTATACTATCCTACTATTGTTGTATTTGTTAGAAGTTCATAAAAATCAGTTGATATATTCGGCATATTGATGTATACTTTAGGGTAGTTAGAGAGGACACACCAAAAAGCAGGAGGAATTGCGATGATAGAAGCAACGAGCTGTGGTGGTGTAGTTATATTCAGAGGGAAGATTCTATTACTGTATAAGAATTATAAGAACAAATATGAAGGGTGGGTGCTACCTAAAGGAACAGTAGAAGATGGAGAAGAGTATAAGGAAACGGCAATCCGGGAAGTAAGAGAGGAAGCGGGGACGAATGCTTCCATAATTAAATATATCGGAAAGAGCCAGTATTCCTTCAGCACACCACATAATACAGTATTAAAGGATGTTCATTGGTATCTAATGATGTCTGATAGCTATTACAGTAAACCACAACGTGAAGAATATTTTATGGACTCAGGGTATTACAAATTTCATGAGGCCTACCATCTTCTAAAATTTGCCAATGAAAAACAGATTTTAGAACAGGCCTACAATGAATACATTGATTTAAAAAAGAGTAATCTCTGGGGAAGTAAAAAGTATTTTTAACAAAATCGTCTTGGGACATTCCGATAAGGAGTGTCCTTATTTTTTTGAAGTAAAAAGTAGAATTTTTAATTAGTTATCAAAATTTATAATGTATGTTATAATTATAATGCAATTTTGAAACTTTAAAATTGGGTTTCAAAGGACAAACATAGTTCAACCACCAAAATAGCAAATTAAAAACTTCTACGCAAAAAAATAAAATCCCTAGAGCCCTTGATTTTCATAGGCTTTAAGGATTTCAATCCACAATGCGGATGGAGGGACTCGAACCCTCACGAGTGTTAGCTCGGTAGATTTTGAGTCTACTGCGTCTGCCATTCCGCCACATCCGCTTGGTGACGTGGTTAATTCTATCACAATTAATTTTATATTTCAAGTGGGAATAATAAAAAAATAAACACAGTATTTTTAAAGGAGCATATAAAATGACCTGTATGAAAGCTCAAAGTTTAATCACAGGGTTTATTAATGATGAATTGGATATAGGTGAATTAGAAAGATTTATCCTGCATATACAGTCTTGTAAAGAATGTAGGGAAGAGCTAGAGGTCTATTATGCCTTACTTACGGCAATGAAACAGTTAGATGAAGACAAGGATTTGTCTGATGATTATAGTGAAGAGTTAAATGAAAAAATCAACCGAGCCCAGGAAAGAATTATACATTTAAGGTATAATTATTACCGTAAAAAAAGCGCATTAATAATAATAATTCTTTTAATAACTGTGGTTTTTAGTATGTATTATTATCTTGGTGTAAGTGAGGAAGAAAATCCGGTAAAAGAAAGTAAATTTCGGTTAAGGATTACCTTTATGGAAGAACGGTTTGACAAGCCGAAAGATGAAATTGAATTGTATCTTAAGGAGCAAGAAGATAATACACCTAGGCAGTAGGACAAAGTGAAAGGAGGATGTCGCAGAATATAGGCTGCGACTGTAATAATAAAGATGGATAAAAAAATAGTTTTAATAGACGGACATAGTATTTTAAACAGGGC
Organism: Herbinix luporum; assembly: GCF_900070325.1. GTDB lineage: Bacteria > Bacillota > Clostridia > Lachnospirales > Lachnospiraceae > Mobilitalea > Mobilitalea luporum. The sequence continues at coordinate 1,739,671 of NZ_LN879430.1, read as the reverse complement.
TTTTTATGGCCTTCCGGATTTGACAACTTCTAAGGGAGAACATACCAATGCCATATTAGGATTTTTAAATATCCTATATAAAATTTTAGATGAAGAAAAGCCGGGGTATTTAGCTGTAGCCTTTGACACCCATCACCCGACTTTTAGACATGAGATGTTTACGGAATATAAAGGGACCAGAAAAGCCACCCCCGATGAGCTAAGGCAGCAGGTGCCGGTTATGAAAGAAGTTTTAAAGGCTATGAATGTGACTGTAATAGAAAAACCGGGATTTGAAGCCGATGATGTACTTGGAACCTTGGCCAAGATGGCAGAAAAAGAAGGTTATCAAGTATCCATAGTATCCGGTGACAGGGATTTATTGCAGCTGGCCAGTGATAATATTAAAATCCGCATACCTAAAACCAAACGAACCGGTACGGAGATAGAGGATTATTATGCCAAAGATGTCATAGAAAAATATAAGGTTACACCTAAGCAATTTATAGATTTAAAGGGACTTATGGGTGATTCATCAGATAATATACCGGGTATACCCGGTGTCGGTGAAAAAACCGCAGGGAAACTAATTGCCAAGTATCAGTCCATAGAAAATCTTTATGACCATATTGATGAGTTATCTCCCGGTAAAACAACCACAACCATAAAAGAAAATAAGGAACTGGCATATCTGTCTAAAGAGCTGGCCACAATTTGTACCGATTGTGATTTAGAATTTAATTTAGAAGAGGCAGTTTTGGGTGACCTTTATAATGAGGATGTCTATAAATGGTTTAAAAACCTGGAGTTTAAAAGCCTTATTTCTAGATTTGGATCAATGGAGATAGACCAATCTTTAGAAATAGAGAAAAATTTCTCGGTAATTGAGAATCTAAGTGAGGCAGATTTGGTATTTGCAAATATTAAGCCTATGGATAATCAACCCATAGGGCTTTATATGATTATTGATAATAATGAGCTTCTGGGAGTTTCCTTATGCTTTAGTGAAAAGAAGATATATTTAATTAAAAAGGTCGGTATGATAACAGAAGATTATTTAACTAATCAGGTTGAAAAACTTGCAAAAAACAAGTTTTCATTTTCTGTTATTGGATTAAAAAATCAGCTTAAGTATTTGAAGGTAAGTGAAGATGATCTGGTGTTTGATCCGGCCATTGCTGCATATCTTCTTAATCCCTTGACTGATACTTATCACTATGATGATATTGCCAGGGATTATCTTGGAATTACTATTCCCTCTGTGGAAGATTTGCTTGGAAAGATGAAGTTAAAAGAGGCTATGGAGAAAATGCCTAAGGAATTTACCGCATATGCCTGCTACTCATCCTATGTTGCCTATAAGGCAGCACCAAGATTAAAAAAACAGCTTGATGAGACCGGTATGTTAAAATTATTTGAGGAAATTGAGCTGCCCTTGATATTTACCTTATATGATATGGAAGTAAGGGGTATTAGGGTTAATAAAGAAGCCTTAAAGGAATACGGAGATCATTTGAAGGTGGGAATTGATTCTTTGGAGAAGCAGATTTATGAACTGGTAGGTGAAACTTTTAATATTAACTCTCCAAAACAATTAGGGGTAATTTTATTTGAAAAACTTAAATTGCCCTTTGCTAAAAAGACTAAGACCGGCTATTCCACGGCAGCTGATATTCTGGAAAAACTAAGGAGTGAACATCCTGTAATCTCCATGATATTGGAATATCGTCAGCTAACCAAATTAAAATCCACCTATGCCGATGGCCTGGCTGTATTTATTCAAGATGACGGCCGGATTCACGGGAAGTTCCATCAGACTATAGCGGCAACGGGAAGAATAAGTAGCACAGATCCTAATCTGCAAAACATCCCCATTAGAATGGAACTGGGAAGAAAGATTAGAAAAGTATTTATCCCTGAGGAGGGTTATGTATTTTTAGATGCGGATTACTCTCAGATAGAGCTTCGGGTTCTTGCCCATCTATCCGGTGATGAACAGTTAATTAAAGCTTACAAAGAAGCTAAAGATATCCATAGGATTACAGCCTCCGAGGTCTTTCATACTCCTTTTGATGAGGTAACCCCTCTGCAGCGAAGCAATGCTAAGGCTGTAAACTTTGGAATTATATATGGTATCAGTTCTTTCGGACTGGGACAGGATTTAAATATTACCAGGAAGGAAGCAGAGCGTTTTATAGAAAAATATTTTAAAACCTTTCCTAAGATTAAGAATTATCTGGACAGGCTGGTGGCGGAGGCGAAAAAAGAAGGGTATTCCACAACACTTTTTGGACGTAGAAGGCCTATACCGGAGCTTGCTTCAAGTAATTATATGCAGCGATCCTTTGGGGAAAGGGTGGCCATGAATTCACCGATTCAGGGTACAGCCGCCGATATTATTAAGATTGCCATGAATCGTATCAATAAAAGATTAAAGGACAATAATATGCGCTCCCGTCTGATACTTCAGGTCCATGACGAGCTTTTGGTGGAGGCTCATAATGAAGAAGTAGAAGAAGTCAAAAAGATTATGGTGGAAGAAATGCAAGGAGCGGCAAGTCTTGATGTTCCCTTAGAAACTGAAGTGAATATGGGATATAATTGGTATGAAGCAAAATAAATAGTGAGGATAGATTAGCAATGAAAGTAATAGGAATTACAGGAGGAATCGGAAGCGGAAAATCCTTAGTTGCTGATATTATGGTAAAAAAACATAAAGCATATTATATTAATACAGATAAAATTGCAAAAGAGCAGATGCTGCCCCAGGGTATTAGTTATCTTGGGGTAGTAGAATGCTTTGGCAAAGGGATTTTAGCAGAGGACGGTACTATTGACAGAAAGAAGCTTTCTCAAATTGTATTTAATGACAAGGATAAATTGCTTAAATTAAATAAACTGACTCATCCCAATGTATTAGTAGAAGTAAAGAAAGTAATTGAAGAAAAAAGAGCAAGTAAAATTGTTCCTTATTGTATTATAGAAACAGCTTTAATGATTGAATCACGTTATGATATAATATGCGATGAGGTATGGTATGTACATTCACCGGCACAGACAAGAAGAGAAAGACTAAAAAATAGCCGAGGATATACCGATGAAAAAATAGATGCAATCTTTAGTAGTCAAAGTAAAGAGGAAGACTTTTTTAAGAAATTTAAGAAAGTAATCTATAACGACGGTGATATAGACAAACTGGAGGAACAGATAGAGATATTATTGGAAAAATAAACAATTATTTTTTCTTGACAAAAAGAATCAAATAGGTGATACTTGGTTAGAATATTAGATAAGATGGGAAGATTGACATGAAATTATGCAGTATTGCAAGCGGCAGCAGTGGAAATTGTATTTTTGTAGGCAGCGAGCAAACTAACTTGCTTGTGGATGTGGGCCTAAGTGCAAAAAGAATAGAAAATGGACTTAAGGAAATTGATATTAAACCGGATACTATTCAAGGGATTTTAATAACCCATGAACATACCGACCATGTGTCAGGTTTAGGGGTAATGGCAAGAAGGTATCATATTCCGATTTATGCAACATATGAGACTATTATGGCTATAAGGGGAATAAAATCCCTGGGTGAAATATCTGAAGAGCTCTTTAATTATATAGAACCTGATAAAAGATTTACAATTAATGATATAAGCATAGAGCCCTTTTCAATATCTCATGATGCTGCAAATCCGGTATGCTACACTATGGAGACAGGCCATGAGAAGCTGGGTATAGCAACTGACCTTGGCAAGTACGATGATTATATCCTGTCTAAGCTTAGTGGGTCTGACATATTAATGATAGAGGCTAATCATGATATTAATATGCTTATGGTAGGTAAATATCCTTATTATTTAAAACAAAGGATACTGGGAGATTTAGGCCACTTATCCAATGAAACATCGGCCGGTTTAATCAGTAAGTTAATTAATAAAAAGAAGCAGCATATAATTTTAGGACATTTAAGTAAAGAAAATAATTATGAAGAGCTGGCCTATGAAACAGTCCTATGTGAACTGTCACAGCTTGATATAGAATCCGATATGTATTCGTTAACGGTAGCCCGAAGGGATGCACCTTCAGATTTAGTAATCATATAAAAAACAACTTTAAAAATATTATTTTAAATTATATAATTAAATTTAATAATAGGAAAGGCTTGGTATATTATGAAGAGAACCGTTATTACTGTCGTTGGTAAAGACAAGGTAGGAATAATTGCTAAAATTTGTACATATCTTGCCAATAATAGTATCAATATCTTAGATATATCCCAGACAATTGTTCAAGAATTTTTTAATATGATGATGATTGTCGATACATCTAAGGCACCAAAAGAATTCGAGCTAATAGCTGAGGAGCTGGATCAGATAGGTGCTGAAATTGGGGTAATTATTAAAGCCCAGCATGAAGATATTTTTAATAAAATGCACAGAATATAGATGGGAGACTTTGGTAGATGATTAATATACATGAAGTCATAGAAACTAATAAGATGATCGAACAGGAAAATCTTGATGTCAGGACTATAACCCTTGGTATCAGTTTACTAGATTGTGCCGGACCGGATTTGTCTAAGGTAAACCAGATGATATATGATAAAATAACTAGGGTGGCAAAGGATCTGGTTGCGACAGGAAATAAAATTCAAAGGGAATTTGGAATTCCTATTGTCAATAAGAGAATTTCTGTTACTCCTATTTCCTTAATAGGAGCTTCCTGCTGTAAGACCATTGAGGATTACGTTACCATTGCAAAGACCTTAGATAAGGCTGCCCATGATGTGGGAGTGAATTTTATCGGAGGTTATTCGGCCTTGGTTTCAAAGGCAATGACTGCTTCAGATGAACTTCTTATAAGGTCCATACCAAAGGCTTTGCAATCGACTCATAGAGTATGCAGTTCTGTAAATGTAGGTTCAACCAAGACCGGTATAGATATGAATGCGGTCAAGCTTTTGGGTGAAATAATACTTGAGACAGCAGAACTTACCAAGGAAAATGATTCAATCGGATGTGCTAAGTTAGTAGTATTTTGTAATGCACCGGATGATAATCCTTTTATGGCCGGGGCTTTCCATGGAATCACTGAGGGAGATGCTGTAATTAATGTAGGAGTCAGCGGTCCCGGAGTCGTAAAAAAAGCCCTGGAGTCTGTAAGGGGAGCAGATTTTGAGACCCTTTGTGAGACTATTAAAAGGACTGCATTTAAGATAACCAGGGTAGGACAGCTGGTGGCATTGGAAGCTTCAAAAATTCTTAATATACCTTTTGGAATAGTAGATCTTAGTTTGGCGCCGACACCGGCAGTGGGGGACAGCGTGGCAGAAATTCTTGAAGAAATAGGTCTTGAATATGCCGGAGCCCCGGGTACAACAGCAGCCCTTGCCCTTCTTAACGATCAGGTTAAAAAGGGTGGTGTTATGGCTTCCTCTTATGTGGGAGGTTTAAGCGGAGCCTTTATTCCTGTAAGTGAAGATCAAGGTATGATAAATGCCGTAGAAGCGGGAGCCTTGACTTTAGAAAAATTAGAGGCCATGACTTGTGTATGTTCTGTGGGCCTTGATATGATTGCAATACCGGGAGATACAAAAGCTTCCACAATCTCCGGTATTATAGCCGATGAGATGGCTATCGGTATGATAAACCAGAAAACAACGGCGGTAAGAATAATCCCTGTAATCGGAAAGGATGTAGGAGACAGGGTTGAATTTGGAGGCCTTCTCGGTTATGCTCCAGTTATGAAGGTTAATAGTTTTAGTTGTGATAATTTTATTAACCGAGGGGGTAGAATTCCCGCTCCAATCCATAGTTTTAAAAATTAAAAATAATATTTATAATGAAATTATAAATTTACAAAAAATAAATAAAAAAGGAACTGTATAGGAGGAGGCAGCGTCTAATAATAGGACATTCGATACCTTCCCTAAATTCTTAGCATATTTAATAAACTTAAAGGAAGGGCTTGGTGTATAATGGATAAGCAGTTGGCAGAAATGGACTACAAAGGAATATTTAAGTACTTTAGCGAGATTTCAAAAATACCCAGAGGCTCAGGTAATGAAGAAGAAATTAGTGAATATCTGGTAAGGTTTGCAAAATCCCACGGATTAGAGTATAATAAGGATTTGGCTAACAATGTTATTATAATAAAGGAAGCAAGCCCCGGGTATGAATATGAGCCTGCCATAATGTTACAAGGCCATATGGATATGGTTTGTGAAAAGGAAAAAGACAGTACCCATGATTTTCTTAAAGACGGAATAAAGCTTTTGGTAGATGGGGATTTTCTTCATGCAGACGGTACTACTTTGGGTGCCGATAATGGGATAGCTCTTGCTTATATATTGGCTTTATTATCTGATGAGACCTTAAAGCACCCCAGGATTGAAGCGGTAATCACAACTGACGAAGAAGTGGGGATGAACGGTGCCAAGGCCTTGGATTTATCGGCCTTAAAAGCCCAGTATATGATTAACCTAGATTCCGAAGAAGAGGGGTATCTGCTGGCAAGCTGTGCCGGAGGTCTAACAGGTACGTGTACCTTGCCATTAAAACGTGTCAGTGAAGAAGGCAAGAAGATAAGAATTTCCATAGGGGGTCTAAAAGGTGGACATTCCGGTATGGATATTGTTAATAATCGTACCAATGCCAATAAACTTTTAGCAAGACTGCTGTTTGATTTACGAGAAAAAGTGTCCTTCGCCCTACTTCATATGGAAGGGGGTAATAAGGATAATGTTATACCCCGTGAGGCTTTTGCTGAATTGGTTATAGAAGCTGAGATGTATCAGCAATTTAGTCAAAAGATTGATGAGATAATGCAAGTATACAAAAAAGAATTAAGAAGCAGTGAACCGGATTTGGAATATTCCCTTAATGACTTAGGAGACGGAGAATATAAAGTTCTTCATCCGGTATCTTTTGAGAAGCTACTGTTTCTAATGATACAAATCCCTTACGGTGTACAGGTTATGAGTTCAGATATAGAAGGGCTTGTAGAAAGCTCTTTGAATTTGGGAATTTTCCGTTTAGAGGATGAACAGGCTGTTATATGCAACTCTGTAAGAAGCTCAAAAAGCAGTTATAAAAAATATATCAGTGACAGACTGAAATATTTGGTTAATTTTTTAGGGGGAGAATATATAGTACGTTCCGAATACCCTGCTTGGGAGTTTAATAAAGAATCAAAGCTAAGGGATCATTTGCAAAGATTATATAAGGAAATGTACGGTAAGGAAATGAAAGTAGAAGCAATACATGCCGGATTAGAATGTGGATTAATCGCAGAAAAAATGCCGGGTATTGATATAGTGTCTATTGGTCCTGATATGTCCCGTGTTCATACTATAGAAGAAAGGCTCAGCATTTCTTCTACTATAAGGGTATATAAATTCTTAGAACGAGTTATTGAAGAAAAAATTCTTTAATAATAATTTTTATAGGTAGGAGATGGAGAAATGTCTAAGGGTTATAATAATGATGATTATGATTTTGGAACAGACCCAGAATTTGAAAAAAAATTTCTTATGAATATTGAGAGGGTGTTAAGTGATGTGGATAAGGATATATCCATGGACCAATCCCCTACCGCTTCAGAAGCTACTTTAAAGGGGCAGGCTGATTCTGATGAAATGGCGGCATCCCTTGATCAGCTTTCTGTAGAAGATATAGATGATACACTATATGATATTAATAATTCCTTAGCTAAGCAGATTAGCGAAGAATTAGAAGATATTAAAACATCAGATAAAAACAACAAGAAAAGATCCAAAATGATGAAAATCCAAATCGGAGTTATCATAGGATTAGTATCTTTACTGGGCTTTGCATGTTTCCTTGGATTTACGAAACCGGGTAACCATTTGCTCTTTAAAATGGGTATAAATATAGGGGGTAAGATATGGGATGCCTGGACCCAAGATTTTGATAATGAACCGGATCTTGTTGAAGATGTAGACTATATAGATGCAGAGGACCTTGCCTCAGATGCAGAAGAAATAGACCCAGATACCATTGTATGGCCTGAACATCCAGGTTACGGAAGACAGGAGGAAGGGGTATATAATATACTTTTGTTAGGGGAGGAGGCAATCGGTTCCGGAACTGCAAGGGGGAGAACAGATGTAATTATTATAGCTACCCTTAATAAGAACCAAAAATCCATAAAATTAACTTCCCTAATGAGGGATATGCTGGTTCAGATACCGGGATATAAGGATAACAAATTAAATTCTGCCTATGAAAAGGGAGATGTGGATTTACTATATGAAACCATAGCCCTTAACTTTAATATCCGACTTGACGGTTGTGTATTGGTAAACTTTGAAAGCTTTGAGCAGATTATTGATTATTTAGGCGGCCTAGAGCTTACACTTACAGCTTCAGAAGCTAGGTATTTAAGAAATACCAATTATATTTCTAATCCTCAGTATAGAAATGTGGTAGAGGGAACACAACTAATGAACGGCAACCAAGTATTAGGTTATGCCAGAATACGTAAAAGAGCTGCAATTACCGGTGACAGTAGTGATTATGGCAGGACTGACCGCCATAGGATTATTTTAAATGCAATCTTTGAAAAATATAAAACAAAGAGTGAAATGGAACTGGTATCAATGATGATAAAAATATTACCCTTAGTTAAAACTGACATAAGCAGTAAGACCTTTGAGAAGCTAATAAGTACATTTATGAAAATGGGTACCACTAAGATTGAACAGTTGCGACTCCCGGCCAAAGGAGCCTTTACAGAAAATGTAAAGGTAAGGGGAATGGATGTACTTATACCTGATTTAGAAAAGAATATTAGTATATTGCATGAATTTATCTTTGGCAGTTCAGACTCATAGGTTAAACTAAGAAGGTAACAATTATAATGCATGGCATAAGCAAAAAAGCTTTATGTCATGCATTATTATAGCTTTAAAGTTTAGTATAACTTGGCATAATAATTAATCTTTTTTCATATAATAATTAGCTGTATTTTAGAGCTTCAATATAATAATTAATATAAAAGGGTTGATTATTATGAAAAAAAATAAGTATAGCCGGTTAGTGTTATGCCTACTTATTCCCTTAGTGATTACTGCAGTCATAACGGGTAAGTGTTTAAAATTAATTAATAGCGAACTTATAATAAAAAAAAATCTTTCAAAAGAGATTGATTTTGAGGAGTTTCGTAATATTCGGATTAGTAAAAAGCAAGAGGACAAGATTAAGAAATATAGCACAGATTTCATAAAGAAAAACCCTCATTTTAAGGGATATCCTTATATGGATGATATAGCTTATCTAACCTTTTCCATGCTATATACAGATTATGATTTAGTCAACAAAAAGGTACCAAATACATATATATTTAATCGTGGAATTGGAAGGTTATCAAAGGATGATAAATTTAGAAAACTGTATTCCTATTACAAGGCTATATTTTCTGACTTGAAGTATTTTCCTGTACCTTATATGGGCCAAGATGCTGCCAAGGTCTCCTATGAAGATAGCTGGAATGCTCCAAGGACCTATGGGGGTGATAGAAAACATGAAGGAACAGATTTGATGGCAGAAAATAATATCCCCGGATATTTTCCTATAATCAGTATAACCGACGGATTTGTAGAGAAAATGGGTTGGTTAGAAAAAGGGGGTAACCGAATAGGTATTCGGGCAGAATCCGGTGCTTATTTCTATTATGCTCATTTAGATACATATGCTCCCGGGCTTAAAATAGGAGATAAGGTTATAGCAGGCCAGCTGCTAGGTTTTATGGGAGATACCGGTTACGGAAAAGAAGGTACCAAGGGAAAATTTGATGTCCATCTTCATCTGGGCATCTATCTGTCTGACGAAAATCAAGAAATTAGTGTAAACCCCTATTGGATCTTAAAAATTATAGAAGATAAAAGAACTGAATTGCTTCATTAGATATTATTATATTTTGATGGAAAAACTCCTATAATATGTTGTATAATAGTGGTTATTGATATTTATTCTAATCTGAAGAGGGGTATATATGGAAGTTTATTTAGACAATTCTGCAACAACTAAGATAAGTGACAAAGCAAGAGATATTATGTTAAAGGTATTATACGAGGATTATGGGAATCCCTCCTCTTTGCATATGAAGGGCGTAATTGCCGAAAAGTATATTAAGGACAGTGCAGATAAAATTGCAGACTGCCTAAAGGTTGATCCTAAAGAAATTATCTTTACATCCGGCGGTACAGAGGCCAACAACCTTGCCCTTTTAGGCACTGCAATGGCTTATCCTAGAAGGGGTAGGCATATTATAACTACGGGGATTGAACATCCTTCGGTACGCCAGCCCTTGCTTTTTCTTGAGGAAAATGGCTATAAAATAGATTTTATTCCGGTAGATAGTACCGGTAAGATTTTAAAGGACAAGCTATATAAGGCTATAAAAGAAGATACCCTGATGGTATCTATTATGTATGTAAATAATGAGATAGGCTCGGTCCAGGATATTGAAGAAATAGCAGGAGAAATTAAAAAGATAAATAAGGATATAATACTGCATGTAGACGGTGTTCAAGCATTTGGTAAATACAGAGTATGGCCTAAAAGAATGGGAATAGACCTTTTTTCCATAAGCGGTCATAAAATACATGGGCCCAAAGGTATAGGAGCGTTGTATGTAAGCAGCGGTATTAGAATAAAGCCCATAGTTTTTGGAGGAGGTCACCAAAGAGGTCTAAGATCTGGAACTGAGAATGTTCCGGCTATTGCAGCTTTAGGACAGGCTATTACAGATATTTATCAGGATTTTGACAAAAAAATAGAAAGAATGTATGAATTAAAGCAGGCATTTATAAAAGAAATAAGTAAGCAAGAGGGTGTAACTATTAACGGTCTTCCAAAAGAATGCAGTAAGGAATACCTGATGGAAGAGATAAAAAAGACAGCACCCCATATAATATCTGTAAGTTTTCAAGGAGTAAGAAGTGAGGTTCTTCTTCATGCTTTGGAGGAAAGAGGAGTATATGTGTCATCCGGTTCTGCCTGCAGCTCCCACCATCCTGAGCCTAGTGCCACCCTTTTGGCAATCGGAATTGCCAAGGATTTATTGGATTCCACCATACGTATTTCCATGTCGGAGATGACAAGCAAGGAAGAGATAGATTATGCCATAGAGCAGATAAAGGATTTACTTCCTGTATTAAGAAGATATACAAGAAGGTAAGTAAGGAAGAAAGGTTAAGGTGTAAAATGTATAGAGCATTTTTAATAAAATATGCAGAAATCGGATTGAAGGGAAAAAACCGTTACTTATTCGAGAATGCTCTTCGCGATAGAATCGCAGAAGTCCTAAAGCCCTTAGGAGAGTATCTGGTTACTAAAGAACAGGGCAGGATTTTTCTTGAGTGTCCAGAAAATTATGATTATGAAGAGACGGTTGCTGCACTTCAGAGGGTATTTGGAATATCATCTATCTGTCCGGTAGTGGTAATAGACGGCTCTGATTGGGAAAAATTAACTCAGGGTGTAGGAGATTATGTGGAAGCTATGTATCCCAATAAGGATTTTACTTTTAAAGTAATGGCTAAACGTGCCGACAAGAATTATCCCATGACTTCTCCTGATATCTGCAGCAAGATGGGTGCATATTTGCTTAATAGATTTACGAATTTAAAGGTAGATGTTCATCAACCAAAAGTACGTATAACAATTGAAGTTCGCAGTAAATCCTATGTATATTCCATGGATATTCCCGGTCCCGGAGGGATGCCCGTAGGAAGCAACGGAAAGGCAATGCTTTTACTATCGGGAGGCATAGATAGTCCCGTTGCAGGTTATATGATTTCAAAACGGGGAGTATCCATGACGGCTGTATATTTTCACGCTCCCCCTTATACCAGTGAAAGAGCAAAACAAAAGGTGGTAGACCTAGCCAAAAAGATAGCCAGATACTCCGGTAAGCTAAAACTTTTTGTTATAAACTTTACTGATATCCAGCTTTATATTTATGATAAATGTCCTCATAACGAGCTTACTATTATTATGCGCAGATATATGATGAGGATTGCAGAGCATTTGGCAAAGCAGGAGAATTGTCTGGGACTTGTAACAGGAGAAAGTATAGGTCAGGTGGCCAGTCAAACCATGCAAAGCCTAGCTTCAACCAATGAGGTATGTACTATGCCGGTATATAGACCTTTAATTGCCTTTGATAAGAAAGACATTGTAGATATCGCTAAAAAGATTGATACTTACGAAACATCAATACAACCTTTTGAGGATTGTTGTACCATATTTGTAGCTAAGCATCCGGTTATTAAGCCTAATCTAAAAACAATCCGTAATTCAGAAAGAAAATTAGAAGAAAAAATTGATGAAATGGTAGAGCAGGCTCTAAAAACTGTTCAGGTGATTGAAGTAGAGTAGTAATGATTGATTAATCACAATTTTATGAAAAAAATAGAGCTGCCTTTTGGCAGCTCAGGATAACATTTTGATTAGTCAACGATATAAGGTTTCAGAGTTGTAAGAATTTCTTCAAGATTATCTTCACCATGTATATTTAAATCGATAGGCTTAGATAAATCAAGACTGAAAATACCCATAATGGATTTTGCATCTATAACATATCTGCCTGAAACCAAATCAAAATCGGTATCAAATTTTGTAACATCATTAACGAATGTCTTAACCTTATCAATTGAATTTAAAGATATCTTAACTGTCTTCATAGTAACGCAATCCTCCTTTTCTCAGTATATGTATATACTATATTTTAGTAATATAAAAGTCAATATACAAAGTATATAAAAAATGTAGGAAAAGTTGTATAAATGATGTGGGAGTCTACTGACAAGATATAGGAGATATTGTTAAGAGTATGTTAATAATATCTGATTTGTAAAGTTACCGGAAAGGAAGAAAGAAATGAAAAAAACAGCAGCATTTTTAACCCTCGGCTGTAAGGTAAATACTTATGAGACAGAGGCAATACGAGGAATGTTTGAAGCTGCAGGCTATAAGATTGTAGATTTTAAGGAGCTTGCTGATGTATATGTGGTAAATACTTGTACTGTGACCAATATTGCAGATAGAAAGTCCCGCCAGATGCTACATCAGGCAAAAAAGAGAAATCCCGCAGCCATAATAGTAGCTGTAGGTTGTTATGTTCAGGCGGCGGAGGAAGAACTGTTAAATGACAGCAGTGTGGATTTAGTGGTTGGAAACAACAAAAAATCAGAGATTGTAAAGTTGGTAGAAAGTTATATTAGTCAACAGGATACTAATTACATGGTTGTAGATATAGATAGGGAAAATGAATACGAAAATCTATCTGTTATATCAACCATGGAGAAAACCAGAGCTTTTATAAAGATACAGGATGGCTGTAATAGATTTTGCTCCTATTGTATTATACCCTATGTAAGGGGCAGGGTAAGAAGCAGGGATGAGGAGGATATATTGATAGAGGTTAGAAGGCTTAAGGAGCTTGGCTATAAGGAATTTGTCCTTACTGGTATCCATCTATCCTCTTATGGTTTAGATAGACTTGAAAACAGTGATGACTTATATAAGCAGCTGCCTTTAGCCAGATTAATTAAATTAATTGGCCAAATCCCCGGTATAGAAAGAATTAGGCTAGGATCCTTAGAGCCTCGTATTATAACCGAGACTTTTGTAGAAGAAATCAGCAAAGTAAAGCAGTTTTGCCCCCATTTTCACCTGTCCTTACAAAGCGGCAGTAATACAGTTCTTAAACGGATGAATCGTAAATACACAGCCGAGGAATATGAAGAAAAGGTGGAGCTACTTAGAAAATATTTTGATAATCCTGCATTTACAACAGATATAATTGTAGGATTTCCTGGGGAAACAGAGGAAGAATTTAATGAAACCGTAGAATTTGTTAATAGAATCGGCTTTTCAGATATCCATGTCTTTAAGTATTCAAAAAGGGCAGGTACCAAGGCTGCAAAGATGGAAAATCAGATTCCGGAGGATATTAAGCAGCGTAGGAGCAATGAGTTAATGACTGTGGTTGAAAAATTGTCTAAGAATTATAAAGCTATGTTTTTAGGCAAGATGGATGAAGTTCTAATTGAAGAAGAAGTGATTATTGAGAAAAGAAAATACCAAATAGGGCATAATAAAAGATATTTAAAAATTGCAATTGCTTCTGAAGAAAATTTAACAAACCAGATTATTAAGGTGGAGATTCAAAAAGAGTTAACAAAAGATATACTATTATCTTCAATTTTAACGGAAAATTAGTATTTAATTATTTAATTGAATTTTTTGTATATATATATTAATATAGTAAGTAATAAGATACTTAAAGGAGAAGTATCAAACCCCCATGCGGAAGGATGTGAATTAATGTATAAGTCTAACAATACACAGTATTTTAGGGTGCAAAAAGAGACTGAAAATGTGGTCTCAGATATAATTCATTCAGTTTATAATGCTTTATCCGAAAAGGGATATAATCCGGTTAATCAATTAGTCGGATATGTAATGTCGGGAGATCCGACTTACATAACTAGCCACAAGGGTGCTAGAAGCCTAATTATGAAAGTTGAACGGGACGAAATTATTGAAGAACTATTACGGTACTATATAAATTATAAAATCAAATAAGTTATTTGAACAATAAGGAGAGTTATCCAATGAGAATAATGGGGCTGGACTATGGTTCCGTCACTGTCGGGGTAGCAATAAGCGATCCTCTTCTTTTAACTGCCCAGGGAATTGAAGTTATACGAAGAAAACAGGAAAATAAGCTTAGAAAGACTTTAGCCAGAATCGATGAACTGATAAAAGAATATGAAGTATCAAAAATTGTTGTGGGATATCCAAAAAATATGGACAATACCATTGGTGAACGGGCAATAAAATCAGAAGCATTTGCAGATACTCTCCGTAGAAGAACGAATCTGGAAGTAGTTTTATGGGATGAGCGCCTGACAACTGTAGCCGCAGATCAGATTCTTTCAGAAGGTGGTCTGGATTATAAAAAGAAAGATTTGGTAATTGATAAGATTGCAGCAGTATTAATTCTTCAGGGATATTTGGACAAACTATATAACCAGGCGGAATGATTTTATATTTTTACTTGAAAGGTTTGGGGATTTTTATGGGCAACAGGCCGAATGAAATTGTGTTTACTACACAGGACGATGAAGAAGTGGTTTTTCAGGTGATAGAACAAACCAGGCTTGGAGGCGTGGATTATCTATTGGTCAGTACCACAGATGGGGATGAAGAGGAGGCTCTCATTCTTAAAGATATATCAAAGGATGCAGATACAGAAGCTGTATATGATATAGTTGATGACGACATGGAATTTGCCATGGCAGCAGAAATTTTTAAAGAATTATTAGATGATATTGAACTTTATTAAATGCATTGATATAGATTAGATGAAAATTGGTGATAAAATGCCTAATAATCAGGAACAATTCAAGGATTTACTAAGGACGAACGGACTTAAGGTAACATATCAAAGGATTGCGATACTTGAAGTTTTAAGCAATAGGCCGGGAGAACACCTAACTGCAGAAGAAATTTATGATTTGGTTAAGGCAGAATACCCGGATATTGGACTTGCAACTGTATATCGTACTATTCAATTGTTATCGGATTTAAATCTTATTGATAAACTTAACTTAGATGATGGATATGTAAGATATGAAATTGGCAGAAAGAATCGTGAAGAGTGCCACCATCATCATCATTTAATATGCCTTGAATGTGGAAATATTTATGCTTTCCAGGATGATCTTTTGGAGAATTTGGAAGAACGTATAAAGGAAACTCTAGGATTTGAGGTTGAGGATCATGAAGTAAAACTATATGGACACTGTAAGGAATGCATAAATGAAAAAGCCTAAAATCTAATTAACATATCATGCACTTAGATAATGGATAAATACTTACATAAAACCATTGGAGGTGCAATTGTTTGAAGGAAAAAGAAACAACAGCAGTATTAAAAAATAGGAGAACTATTAATGTTAGAAAAAATAGAGATGCTGCAGACATAGGTAGCGAAAAAAATGTTAGCAGAAGAAACAGTAGTAGAACTATAGCTAAGACAAGCAACAAGGAGGCACAAGCTTTATTAAATAAAAATGATAAAAAATCACAGCAAACAGTAAGGTCAAATAAAAAGGATCAAAATACTGATAAGAAAAGTGCCTTAAAGATTATTCCCCTAGGCGGTCTTGAAAAAATAGGTATGAATATTACCGCCATAGAATATGAAGATACAATTATTGTTATAGATTGTGGCTTATCATTTCCTGAAGATGAGATGTTAGGAATAGATTTTATAATTCCTGATGTTACTTATTTGAAGGAAAATATTGAAAAGGTTAAAGGGTTTGTTATTACACATGGACATGAGGATCATATTGGAGCCTTGCCTTATATATTAAAAGATATAAATGTACCGGTTTATGCTACTAAATTGACAACAGCAATTATTGAAAATAAACTAAAAGATCATAATCTACTAAAGGCTACCAAACGAAAAGTAATAAAATACGGTCAATCAATTAATTTGGGATGTTTTAGAATTGAGTTTGTAAGAACAAATCATAGTATTGCAGATGCTGCGGCACTGGCTATCTTTACACCGGCAGGAATTATATTCCACACGGGGGATTTTAAGATAGATTATACTCCGGTATTCGGTGAACCTATAGATCTTCAAAGGATCGGTGAAATCGGTAAAAAAGGGGTATTAGCCCTTATGTGTGACAGTACCAATGCAGAAAGATCCGGTTATACTATGTCAGAAAGTACAGTGGGCAAGACCTTTGATAGTATATTTGCCGATTATAATAAACAAAGAATTATTGTTGCAACCTTTGCTTCTAATGTAGATAGGGTTCAGCAGATTGTAAATTCTGCAGTAAAGTATGGAAGAAAAGTGGTAATAGAAGGCCGCAGTATGATTAATATTGTAACTACCGCTTCTGAACTGGGATATATTAATATACCAGACGGAGTATTGATTGATATAGAACACATGAAGAATTATACTGATGACCAATTGGTACTGATAACCACAGGAAGCCAAGGTGAATCCATGGCAGCTCTTTCTAGAATGGCTGCTTCTATTCATAGAAAAGTAGTTATCAAGCCGGGAGATGTGGTAATATTAAGCTCCACACCTATTCCCGGTAATGAAAAGTCAGTATCTAGGGTAATTAATGAATTGTCTATGAAGGGAGCAAAGGTAATATACCAGGATACCCATGTATCAGGTCATGCCTGCCAAGAGGAGATTAAATTAATCTATGCACTTACAAAGCCCAAATATGCAATTCCTGTCCATGGTGAGTATAGACACTTAATCCGCCATGCGGAAGTGGCACAGATGATGGGGCTTCCCAAGGAAAATATATTCCTATTGTCATCCGGTGACGTTCTTTCTATAACAGAAGATAGTGCAGCAGTTACTGATGAGGTTACATCCCAAGGTATTTTGGTTGACGGACTTGGAATCGGTGATGTGGGTAATATAGTACTTCGTGACCGTCAGATGCTATCAGAAAATGGCCTGTTAATTGTGGTAATATCCCTAGAAAAAGGTACTAATCAGATACTTGCAGGTCCCGATATAGTCTCTAGGGGCTTTGTATATGTCAGAGAAGCAGAAAATCTTATGGAAGAGGCAAGAGAGATAGTAGAAAAAGCACTGGATAAATGTCTAAGTAAATCATATACCGATTGGAATAAAATCAAGACAGAAATTAAGGATTCACTCAACGACTTTATCTGGAAGAAAACGAAGAGAACCCCTATGATTCTTCCGATAATCATGGAGGTTTAGATATAAATAAAATGATAGGAGTGCGATGATATGGCTACTTCATCAACATCTAATAAAATGACATTAAAACTATCAAGGCTTATCTTGCGGTTTCTTTTAAATATAACATTTGTTATTTTAGTTTTGATACTTGTTATATACGGCAGCCGGGCAGCATTTGATTTCACATATCAGCTGTATGGTCCTGTAACTGTGGACCGGGAGCCGGGAAGAACTGTCCCTATACAGATAAATAAGGGAGAATCTTCCATGGACGTTGCCAGCAAACTTGAGTTAAATCGTATTATAGTAAACAAGAATTCTTTCTATTTCAAGTTAAAGCTGCAAAATAGGGTTATTATGCCGGGAACATATGAGGTGAACTCCTCAATGACCTATGATGAGATTCTTGATATTATTACTGATTATTCTAAATCTATAGTCCAAAATGAAGAAACTGATAGTGAGTGAGTCAAATATTATGATTACTAAAGAAAGAATCACAGCATATATAAATTCCTTGGACAAAGATCTTCCCCCCAAGCTTTATAAGCTTGAACAGGAAGCCCTAAAAAACAAGGTTCCCATAATTAGAAAGGAAACCCAAGGAGTAATACGCTTTTTATTAAATTTGCAAAAACCAAGACGTATCTTAGAGGTCGGAACTGCCATTGGCTTTTCCGCCCTCTTTATGAGTGAGTATTCTCCAAGGGACTGTAAGATTACCACTATAGAGAAGGTTCCTATGCGTCTAATAGAAGCCAGAAAAAATCTGGCCAACAAAGACTTTCCCCAACGGGACAAAATTCAGTTAAAAGAAGGGGATGCTTTCGATATACTAAGTAATTTAGTAGAGGCTAAAGAATCCTATGACTTTATATTTTTAGATGCCGCAAAGGCTCAATATATGAATTTTCTCCCAAATCTAATGAAGCTTTTGGAAGAAGGGGGCCTTCTTATAACCGATAATGTCCTACAGGACGGAACGGTCATTAATTCCAGATACAGCATAACCAGAAGGGACAGAACCATTCATGGGAGAATGAGAGAATATCTTTATACAATTACCCATATGGAGGAATTGGAGACAATTATACTGCCCGTAGGAGATGGTGTATCAATCAGTTACAAGAAATCATAAGCAAGATGAAAGAGGTAAATTATGTCTTACAATAAAAAAAAGCCGGAGCTATTAATTCCGGCAGGTAATTTAGAGACCCTTAAAACCGCAGTGATATATGGGGCAGATGCCATATATATTGGCGGTGATATGTATGGACTTCGTGCCAAAGCAAAGAATTTTTCCATGGAAGATATGAAAGAAGGAATCGCATTTGCCCATAAACATAATAAAAAGGTATATGTAACTGCCAATATCACTGCCCATAATCAAGATCTTGATGGCATAAGAAGATATTTTAAGGAATTAGTGGCATTTGGACAGGATAGACCGGATGCTTTAATAATATCGGATCCGGGAGTATTTACTATTGCAAAGGAAGAAGCCCCAGATATAGAAATTCATATCAGTACTCAGGCAAATAATACCAATTATGCAAGCTATAATTTCTGGTATGGCCTTGGGGCAAAAAGGGTGGTTTCTGCCAGGGAACTGTCACTTAAAGAGATAGCGGAACTTAGGGCAAATATCCCTGAGGATATGGAGATTGAAACCTTTGTTCACGGGGCTATGTGTATAGCCTATTCGGGTCGTTGCCTCTTAAGCAATTATTTTACCGGAAGGGATGCAAACCTTGGTGAATGTACCCATTCATGCAGGTGGAAATATCATCTGGTTGAGGAAAAAAGACCCGGTGAATATGTTCCCATAGAGGAAAATGAACGGGGAACTTATATATTTAATTCAAAGGATTTGTGTATGATTGAATATATACCCCAGTTGGTTGAAGCAGGAATTAATAGTTTTAAGGTAGAAGGCAGGATGAAAACTGCTTTATATGTAGCAACAATTGCCAGAACTTATAGAAAAGCTATTGATGATTACTTTACCAATCAGGAACTTTATGAAAAAAATAAGCCCTTTTATATGGAGGAAGTATCAAAGGGGGTAAATCGTCAATTTACTACCGGCTTCTTCTTTGGCAAGCCCGGTCATAAGGATCAAATATATGATCGTAATACCTATGATAAGGCTTATACTTATCTGGGAACCATATGGGGAGAAAAAGATGGCTTATATAATCTAGAACAAAAAAATAAATTTTCTGTCGGTGAGGAGATTGAGGTAATAAGGCCTAATGGTGATACCCTACAAGTTACTGTAAATAGAATTACCGATGAGGAAGGAAATGATATGGATAGCTGTCCTCATCCAAGGCAAAGTATCTATATTGATCTGGGTGTTAAGCTTTATCAATATGATATCTTAAGAAGAAAAGAAGAGCTATAATATTAGAATAACTATTTTGGCGATATACTTTGTACTTTTATTCTTTTTGTCCTTTTTTTGGAAGGATAGGCACTTTATGTCATTATACTTCATATGATAGTAATGAATCATTGGGCATTGAGGGTGCTTATCTTCGTGAAATCATTTCCAAAGCCGTTAAGTACTAAAGAAGAGTCTGACTATCTGATACGATGCAAAGCCGGTGACAAAGAAGCCAGAGATAAATTAATAGAACACAATTTAAGATTAGTGGCTCATATAGTGAAAAAGTACAATATGGCAGATAAGGAAACAGATGATTTAATATCGATTGGCACAATAGGTTTGATTAAAGCTATCGATACTTTTGACGGTGAGAAAGGAATTCGTCTGGCAACATATGCCTCTCGTTGTATTGATAATGAACTTCTTATGATGTTAAGAAGTAATAAGCGGTTAAATAAGGAAGTATATTTATATGATCCCATAGGATCAGATAGAGAAGGCAACGAAATCAATCTGTTGGATATAATAGAAGAGGCGGATGTTGATATTGTAGAAAATATTGTTCTGGAAGAGGATATAAAAAAGCTGTATAGTGTTATAGATAAAGTCTTAACAGATAGGGAAAAGGAAATTATATCCCTACGCTATGGACTGGTTAATAAAAAAGAAGTAACCCAGAGAGAAATCGCTAATAAACTGGGCATTTCTAGAAGTTATGTCAGTCGGATTGAGAAAAAAGCATTGAAAAAACTGCGAGAATGCTTTGAATAAAAAAACATATATTAATAAAAACATATTGACAAGACAGATAGTCACTGCTATAATGCTTTTTAAATTAAATATTATATAAATTAAACCGTTGATCAAGAGGAGTAGAAATAATTTCTTGTATTCAGAGAGTCGCTAGCTGGTGGGAATGCGATTACAAAGTTTATTTCGAATGGACTTGTGAGGGAAGCCCGAAATCTATAAAGCTATGGAGAGTAGGCGCTTACGGGAACCCTGTCCGTTATCAGTAGGGTGCATATGATAGTATGCAAAATGAGTGGCTGTATTTGTAATACAGCAAATTGGGTGGTACCGCAGAAGTTTAAGCTTTTGTCCCTTTAAGGGCAAAAGCTTTTTTTATACCAAAGAACTTTAATAAGGTAAAGTGCCAATGCTGTAAAGCTAAAAAACAATGTATAAAATTGTAAAATAAAATAAATGAAGGGGGAGAATTTAATGATTAGTCCTACATGTAATGAAATTGAAGCTTTAGCAAAAGAGTATAGCGTAATTCCTATTTGTAAGGAGATGTATGCTGATGTTATTACTCCAATTACCTTACTTAGAAAGCTATCTAATGTTAGCGAACAGTATTTTTTGTTAGAAAGTGTAGAGGGAGGAGAACGATGGGGAAGATATTCTTTCCTGGGATTTGATCCGGTTATAGAGGTAAAATGCAAAAATGGACTTATTACACAAACTAGGGGCCAGGAGACTGTTGAGATTAATAATGTGGATCCCTTTGAGTATCTTAGGGAAATGCTGGATAAATATAAAGCCCCAAGGCTTGTAAAACTCCCCCCTTTTACGGGAGGACTGGTGGGATACTTTTCCTATGAAATGATTAAGTACACAGAAGGTACCCTTACTTTAAAGGAAAATGATTTATATGATTTTGATCTTATGCTCTTTGATAAAGTTATTGCCTATGACCATTTAAAGCAAAAAATAAGCATTATTGTGAATATGAAGACCGATAAGGTTATGGAAAACTACGGTAAAGCTTTAACCTTTATTGAGCGGATAGTCAAACTAATTTATGAACCCTTACCGATAAAGCAGCCTGATAAGAATAGAAAGATTGATTTTACTTGTAATCTGAATAAGGAAGAATACTGTAGGATGGTGGAGCAGGCTAAAAAATATATCCTAGAGGGGGATATCTATCAAGCAGTAATTTCAAGGAGATTTGAGGCTGATTATAAAGACAGCTTAATAAATGCTTACAGAGTGTTAAGAACCTTAAACCCTTCTCCTTATATGGTTTATCTAAAGAATCAAAGCCTTGAACTTATGGTATCTTCCCCTGAAACCTTGGTTCGGGTAAATCAAAGGAAGGTTACCACCTTACCTATTGCAGGTTCAAGACCTAGAGGAAAAGACCATGAGGAAGATATGGCACTTGAGACTGAACTTTTAAATGACGAGAAGGAAATAGCCGAACATAATATGCTGGTAGATTTGGCAAGAAACGATATTGGCCAGGTGTCAAAGATTGATTCGGTAAATACGGTTAGGTATATGGATATAAAAAAATATTCGAGAATTATGCATATAGTATCGGAAGTAGAAGGGGAACTGGAAGAAGGAAAAGATATGATTGACGCTATAAAAGCTCTGCTTCCCGCAGGTACCCTTTCCGGTGCACCAAAAATTCGAGCCTGTGAAATTATTGATGAACTGGAGAATATGCCAAGAGGTATATATGGGGGAGCCATAGGCTATATAGATTTTACCGGCAATATGGATACCTGTATAGCTATTCGTATGGCGGTAAAAAAAGATAATAAAGTTTATGTTCAGGCCGGAGCCGGAATTGTGGCAGACAGTGTGGCGGAAAAAGAATATGAAGAAAGCCAAAATAAAGCCAATGCTGTCATAGAGTCAATTCTTAAGGCCGGGGAGGTGGATATATATGATTCTTATAATAGATAACTATGATAGTTTCACCTATAATATCTTACATTTGGCCGGACCAGGTAAAGAGGTTAAGGTAGTAAGAAATGATATAACTTTGGATGAGATAAAAAAACTTGCCCCTTCCCATATAATTATATCCTCGGGTCCGGGAAGTTTAAGGAATTCAGGAATAAATAAGGATTTGATTAATCATTTTAAAGGTAAGATACCTATTATGGGGATAGGCCTTGGACATCTGATTATATGTGAAGTCTTTGGTGCCAAGATTACCAGAACAAAAAAAATTATCCACGGAAAACAAAGTTATATTCATATAGCCAATGGCAGTCAAATATTTTGGGGGCTTCCTCCAATTATAAAAGCCGGCAGATACCAATCTTTAACCATGGATAGGGATACCATAAAGGATGATTTGCTGATTATAGCAGAGGATGAGGCAGGAAGATTAATGGGTGTAAAACATAGAAAGTATGAAATCTATGGTCTTTTATTTCATCCGGAATCAATTTTAACACCCCATGGAGATAAAATCATTGAAAATTTCCTTAATATCGGAGGATGATTATATGATACAAGAAGCTATAAATCAATTATTAAAAAAAGAAGATTTAAGCCTGGACATGGCAAAAAGTGTAATGAGTGAAATAATGGCTGGAAAAGCAAGCAATGCTCAGATAGCCAGTTACATAACTGCCCTAAGGATGAAAGGGGAAACCATAGATGAAATTACAGCCTGTGCCATGGTTATGCGGGAATATGGAATAAAATTAAATCATGGCATGGATGTTTTGGATATTGTAGGAACCGGCGGTGACGGAGCAAATACTTTTAATATATCTACTATTTCCTCTCTAATAATCTCCGCCGCCGGTATTCCGGTGGCAAAGCACGGTAACCGAAGTGTTTCTAGTAAATGCGGCAGTGCCGATGTCCTTGAAGCCTTGGGAGTTAATATAGAAATTCCTGTGGAAAAGAGTGAGCAAATATTAAAGGAAATTGGTATATGTTTTATGTTCGCACCGATATATCATTCCTCTATGAAATATGCAGCCCCCGTAAGAAAAGAACTGGGAGTAAGAACTATCTTTAATATATTAGGACCTTTAGCAAGCCCTGCCCGTGCAAATTTGCAACTGCTTGGAGTCTATGATGAAAACCTAGTTGAGCCTATGGCAAGAGTATTAGCCAATTTAGGGATAAAAAGAGCCATGGTGGTTCATGGACATGATGGCCTTGATGAAGTAACCTTAACCACAAAGACAACCATATGTGAAGTAAATAATAAAACTCTTAATAGTTTTTTCTTAGATCCAAAGCAGCTGGGATTTGACTATTGTGATGCAGAGGATTTGGTGGGAGGAAATCCTATTGATAATGCAGATATTGCCCTTAGAATTTTGCGAGGAGAAAAGGGACCAAAAAGAGATATAGTACTTCTTAACAGTGCTGTCTGTTTATACATGACCTATAATAATATCACCTTACGGGAATGTGTTAAAATGGCAGCGGAAATTATAGACAGCGGCAAGGCCATGGAGCAACTAGATAAGTTTATTCGAATGACAAATTCAAGTTTATAGGATGTAAGATGGAAAGCAGGTGACCATATGATACTTCAGAAAATAGTAAAGGCAACACAGGCCAGATTGGAGGCTAGAAAGAAAGAGTATCCTATTGAAATTATAAAAAATAAAATATTTGTCCAAGGACAGGTACAAAACTTTAGTAACAGAAAAGCTTATGATTTTGAAAAGGCTTTATCAAAAGCCTCTGCTGATAGTAAAGGAGATATTGCATTTATATGTGAAGTTAAGAAAGCTTCTCCTTCAAAAGGAATAATATCTGAAGAATTCCCTTATTTAACTATAGCAAAAGAATATGAAAAAGCCGGGGCAGCTGCCATATCGGTATTAACGGAAGAAGATTATTTCTTAGGTTCATTAAAATATCTTAAAGAAATAAGTGAAAATGTTAATATTCCGGTACTGCGTAAGGATTTTGTTATTGATGAGTATCAGATTTATGAAGCAAAATTATTCGGAGCCGATGCCCTGCTTTTAATTTGTTCTTTACTGGCACCTGATATATTGAAGAAACACATAGAATTATGTAACCGGTTGGGTTTATCGGCCTTGGTTGAAGCTCATACGGAAGAAGAAATACAAAGTGCCATAGGGGCAGGAGCAAGAATAATCGGTGTAAATAACCGTGATCTTAAAACATTTAAGGTGGATATACAAAATAGTATACGTTTAAGAAGCTTAGTACCTGATGATATAATTTTTGTGGCTGAAAGCGGTATTCATAGTCCTGATGATATAAAGGCTTTACGTATGGCCGGAGTAGATGGAGTTTTAATCGGAGAAGCCTTGATGAAGAGTAAGGATAAGGGAAAAGTAATTAGCAGCTTAAAGGGATTATAAATAAAAATCAAAAGAGAAAAGGGGAGGAGAAATGACAGCTGTTAAAATATGTGGATTATCAAGGGTTTCGGATATAGAAATCGTAAATAACTTAAGTCCTGACTATATTGGTTTTGTATTTGCCAAAAGCAGGAGAGAAGTGTCAGATGATTTGGCTATCTATTTAAGGGCCAGACTTTCTCCCTCCATTAAGACTGTAGGGGTCTTTGTCAATGAGGATATATATAGGATAGTGAATTTGTGTCAGCACCATATAATAGATTTAGTCCAACTTCATGGAGATGAAGACTTTAATTATATTAATAAGCTTAGGTCTATGATACCTAATAAAATAATAAAAGCAATTAGAGTAAGAAATAAGCAAGATGTTGATAATAGCTTAGACATTCCCTGTGATTATCTATTATTTGATACCTACAGCTTGCAAGAATATGGAGGCAGCGGCAAAGCATTTGACTGGTCACTTATTGATGGAATAACTAGGCCATATTTTATGGCCGGAGGGCTTAATTGCAGTAATATTGAAGAAGCTATGGATAAATATAAGCCTTTCGGGGTTGACGTAAGCAGTGGTGTAGAAACAGAGGGTTTTAAGGATCCTGAAAAGATAAGAAAGTTCATAATGAAAGTAAGGAGTGCAAAAAGATGAAAAAAGGTAGATTTGGAGTACATGGAGGACAATATGTACCGGAGACTCTGATGATAGCAATTAATGAATTGGAAGAGGCCTATGCTCACTATAGTAAAGATAAGAACTTTATAGATGAACTTAATGATTTGCTGAAAAATTATGCAGGCCGGCCATCTTTATTATATTATGCTAAAAAGATGACCGAGGATTTAGGTGGGGCCAAAATATATCTAAAGAGAGAAGATTTAAATCATACAGGTTCCCATAAGATAAATAATGTCCTTGGTCAGGTTTTAATGGCAAAAAAGATGGGTAAAACCAGGGTTATAGCAGAAACCGGTGCAGGTCAACACGGAGTTGCCACAGCTACAGCCGCAGCATTGCTAGGTTTGGAATGTGAGATATTTATGGGCCTTGAAGATACAAAACGTCAGGCATTAAATGTATATAGAATGGAATTATTGGGGGCTAAAGTACATGCTGTAAAAACAGGAACCCAGACTCTAAAAGATGCGGTAAATGAAACTATGGCTGAATGGTCT
Source organism: Herbinix luporum (assembly GCF_900070325.1). Classification (GTDB taxonomy): domain Bacteria; phylum Bacillota; class Clostridia; order Lachnospirales; family Lachnospiraceae; genus Mobilitalea; species Mobilitalea luporum. Next base: position 1,713,220 of record NZ_LN879430.1, on the reverse strand, counting down.
AAAAGAATTCATGATACCCATTATGTATTAGGTTCTGTAATGGGACCTCATCCCTTTCCTACTATTGTAAGAGATTTTCAAAGTGTTATAAGCCGTGAAATTAAAGAGCAAATTTTAGACATAGAGGGAAGACTTCCCGATGCGGTTCTTGCCTGTGTCGGAGGTGGCAGCAATGCTATGGGTACCTTCTATGAGTTTATAAATAATAAAGAGGTTAGGTTAATAGGATGTGAGGCTGCAGGGTGCGGTATCGATACTGATAAAACAGCTGCAACTATGAATTGTGGTAAACTGGGGATTTTCCATGGAATGAAATCTTATTTTTGCCAAGATGAAAATGGGCAGATTGCACCGGTATATTCCATATCAGCAGGTCTTGATTATCCAGGAGTAGGTCCGGAACACTCTTATCTTAAAGATATAGGCAGGGCAGAATATGTGGCTATAACCGATGATGAAGCTGTTTCTGCTTTTGAGTATCTGTCTAAAGTTGAGGGAATAATTCCGGCTATAGAAAGTGCCCATGCCCTTGCTTATGCCAGAAAATTAGCTCCCACATTAGATAAGGATAAGATAATAGTAATCTGCCTTTCAGGCAGGGGTGATAAAGATGTGGCAGCCATAGCAAGATACAGGGGGGTTGATATATATGAGTAGAATTGAACAGGTATTTATGGGGGGAAAGGCTTTTATACCATTTATAACAGCCGGAGATCCAAATCTTAAGTTTACACAGAAGTTAATAAAGGAAATGGCAGAGGCAGGGGCAGATTTAATAGAGATTGGAATACCATTTTCAGACCCCATAGCTGAAGGGCCTGTAATTCAGGAGGCAAGTAACCGTGCTTTAATGGGCGGGGTTACTGTGGATAAGATATTTGAAATGGTAAAAGAGCTTCGTAAGGAATGCAGTATACCTCTGGCATTTATGACATATGCCAATCCGGTTTTTTCCTATGGTAGTGAACGGTTTATAAAAAAATGCAAGGAATATGGTATAGATGGACTGATTATTCCGGATGTACCTTTTGAAGAACAAGATGAATTTAGACCTTTTTGTGAAAAGTATGGGGTAAATTTAATCTCCTTAATAGCTCCTACATCTGGGGAGAGAATACAAAAGATTGTAAAGGAATCACAGGGCTTTATTTATTGCGTATCTTCTATGGGAGTTACGGGTATGCGTAAGGAATTTAGCAATCATATAGAGAATATGATAAAAGAGGTAAAGAAGGTAAAGGATATTCCATGTGCCATAGGATTTGGTATCTCATCCCCTGAGCAGGCTAGGCAGATGGCTGAAATTTCAGATGGGGTAATTGTAGGCAGTGCCATTGTGAATATAATCGCAGAATATGGAAAAGACTCCATACCCCATGTAAGGGAATTTGTAAAAAAAATGAAAGAGGCTATAGTTTAAAATTTAGTAAATTGTTATTAATAGTTATTAATAGTTATGAAATAAAAATTAGGACTGCAGACCCAATGCTTGTGGCAGCAGTCCTAATTTTTGTATTTATGACAAATAACAAAAAAAATAGATATAATATTTATAAAAAAGCTTACTAATAATAACTAATTGATGAATTTAGTAGAAAATAAATTGAAAATGTGGAAAAAAAATTCTATTTTACTTGTTTTATTTGAGAAGATTGTATATAATTTAGATAGATTATCGAATAAATGCGATTTTAAAATAAAATAATATATTGATAATAATTCCGTAGGAAATAATTAATAAATAAATGTGAAAGGAAATCGATAATTTGGAGGAAATGATATATTATATTATCGTTTTTATATATGGTTTGATTTTTGGAAGTTTTTTAAACGTATGTATTAGTAGAATACCTAAAGGTGAAAGTATTGTATTTGTAAAATCCCACTGTATTAAATGTAATAAATCAATACGGTGGTATGATATGATACCACTTTTTAGTTACATAGCTCTTAAAGGCAGATGTAGAAATTGTAAGTCAAAAATCTCCTTACAATATCCAATAATTGAAGTTTTAAATGGTTTACTGTATGTATTGACCTTTATGGTAAAAGGATGGAGTCTTACAACTTGCCTATATTGTTTTGTAATATCTGCTCTAATTGTCTTAAGTGTTATAGATTTTAGAACTTATACAATTAATATATGGATTAATATTTTTATCTTCTTTATGGGAGCAGTAAAACTTATTATAGAAATAATAAAAAGCAATAATTTTTCTTTGATTTTAAACTATATAGCAGGGTTATGTGTAGTAAGTGGCTTTTTGCTTATATTGTATTTTGTGACATCCGGTAAAGGGATTGGAATGGGTGACATCAACCTGATGGCAGCAGCTGGATTTTTTCTGGGATGGAAATTGGTTATATTGGCCTTTTTGCTAGGATGTGTATTTGGTGCAGTGATACATTTACTAATGATTAAATTTTATAAGCAGGATAGGGTACTGGCCTTTGGACCTTATTTATCATTAGGAATATTAATATCCATGCTTTATGGAGATAGAATTATATCATGGTACATTAATTACATATACAAGTAAAAGTTATTAAAATATTTTGGCTATGATTTAAAGGAGGAGCGGATTAATGAAGAGGTATAGAGTTGCAAATGATGATATGAATATCAATATTACTGCCGCCGGTAACTTACCGGAAAAAAAGGGAGTTCTAATTGTTGATGACTCTAGATTCTCAAGAAATGTTTTAAGGGATATCTTAATCAGTGAAGGTTATGAAGTAGTTGGGGAAGCCGGAGATGGAAAAGAAGCCATTGAAAAGGCAAAGGAATTAAGACCAAAATTTATATTTATGGACGTAGAGATGCCAAAATTAGATGGATTAGGAGCTATTCCTCCCATATTAGCTCATGATCCGGATACTTATATAATAATGTGTACTGCTTTAGGACAGAAAAGAATTATAGTAGAAGCAGCAAAGGCAGGAGCTAAGGATTATGTTATAAAACCATATAAAAAAGAAAATATAGTAGGTGTACTAAATCTTCTTATTGCTAATGAGCCAAAGTATAGTACTGTTGTACCTTTTAAACCTGCTAAGAAATCTTTAGATTCAGGAACCGGTCCAATTAAGACCAGCCAACCCATGATGCCTGATATGGGTAAGACATCTAAAGATATCCAACAGGCTGAAATAGAAAAAAGGCTTGAAGAAGAAGCTAGGAAAGCTGAGGAAGAAGCAAGACTTGCTGAAGAAGTTAGGAAAGCTCAGGAGGCTGAAAGGCAAGCAGAGGAAGCAAGACGGGCAGAGGCAGCAAGGCGTGCAGAAGCAGCAAGACGGGCGGAGGAAGCTAGAAAGGCAGCAGAAGAGGCTAAACGAGCGGAAGAAGCTAGAAAGGCAGAAGAAGAAGCGAAACGAGCGGAAGAGGCCAGAAAGGCAGCAGAAGAGGCTAAACGAGCGGAAGAGGCTAGAAAGGCAGAGGAAGAAGCTAAGCGAGCGGAAGAGGCCAGAAAGGCAGCAGAAGAAGCGAAACGAGCAGAAGAGGCCAGAAAGGCAGCTGAAGAAGCGAAACGAGCGGAAGAGGCCAGAAAGGCAGCAGAAGAGGCTAAACGAGCGGAAGAGGCCAGAAAGGCTGCAGAGGAAGCAAAAAGAGCGGAAGAGGCCAGAAAGGCTGCAGAGGAAGCAAAACGAGCAGAAGAAGCTAGAAAAGCTGCAGAAGAAGCCAGAAGAGCAGCAGAAGAGGATAGAAAAGGACAATCTAAAGATAATATTTATCCACTTCGTCCTCTTAATGCAGCCACCAAAGATAAAGACGAAAGGATACTAAATTCTAAGTATAAGGGAGAAGCTATTAATTCACCTTACAAAGGAAAGACGATTGGTTCTAAATTCGAAGGAGCTGGCTTATCATCGCCATATCAGGGAGATACTCTTCCTAGTATTAATAAACTTAAGCCTGTAATAGAAGGAGTTAAGGTTGACGGAATTAAGATTGACGGAATTAAGATTGCAGATGAAAAAACTAAAGAGATTAAAGAAAATGAAATTATACATGCTGATATTAAGCAACCTGATATAAGAGAAACAAGTAGCCATGATACAAGCAGCAAAGAAATGGTTATCAAAGATACAGATGAGTCTGCAAGAACAAGTGACTTATCTAGTCAATACTCTTTCTTATTTGGAAACAGATTTAAAACTCAAAAGGAAAGAATTAATAGATCTACTACCGTAACACAAAGAGTATCCTTTGTTAAATCTGATATAAGTAATTATGACCATAAATTAAGTTTGGATACTGCAGCAATGCTTATAGGAATGATTGGAGCTTATGTATCAGATGAAAATCGTTTTAATCTGAAAAGCAATTATGATATCGGTGATAGAAAGTCAAATAAAAAGACCTATACCAGAGTAAGCTCTTATCAGCTACTTAAAAACCCTAAAATCGAAAATGCTGAAATTAGTATGTCTGATATTATCAAAACTAGTTATATGTTGCCTCAAAAACAAGCATTTGACGAAGAATTATTAGAGAATTTTAAGGAAGTATTAAAAGAAAAGATTAATTGCAAGCTTGCATAACAAGAACTTATTCTTATCTCAAAATCTTTATGAGGTAATAATGAAACTAAGGAGGAAGAAGATAAATGTCTAAGTATAATATCGACCTTGAAAAGTTAAAATCTCTAAATGGATTAATCGGCAAAAAAAATGAAATGTCTGTACTAAAAGATTTTCCGGACAAGGAAATAACTAATAGTATAAAAGAAGATTTGATTTCTGATGGAATACTCAATTCTGATGGAAGCCTAAAAAAAGAGATAGAGGCATCAATGAATGTTCTAGCCAATCCCTATGGAATTGTCAAATACATTTTCACGGGAGGGGTTGGTATATATGAGCATAGTATTAGCTATGACCAGTCATTTAAGAAAAATGTTCAACTAATTCTTACACCTGAATCCATAGTTATTGATGATGAATTACACACTGAAAATATTGTACAGATAATGGAAAGCTTTGTTGGAAAAAGCAATTTAAAAAGCTTGAATATTACATATAAACTTAAGCCGGCTGAGGCTTTAGTTGTAGCCGCAATGTTAGACATGGAAAGAAAATCTTCCTTAAGAGCATTTGTAGACGAGGTTGTTTATTCCCATAATTCTTACAATGCCAATGTAATTTGGAGAATAGTAAACAGTACAAATCCTAGTATCCAGTGGTTTGTATATCTGGTAAATGAGGTAATTGGTGAACATGAACCCCTTACACAAAACCAAGTACAAGAAGCTATTAACCAGTTACTGGATAAGGGTATTGTTACCAAGAACGGTGATCAATATCTATTGTCGGATGAATTTTCTATGCTATCTAACAGAATGATTATTATTGATAATGTAGTGTCAATATTAACTTACAAGTTTGCAAATACCCAAGTTATAAGTTCAGGATTTACTTGTATTCAAGCAGGAGTTCATGATCTGTTGCTGTTAGATTATGACGGTAGTGATATACGCTTTAATACAATTACTTCAAATAGGCTAATTGATTATGTGAAGCAGGTTTTAGAAAGCGAAAGATATTTTAATAATATCAAAGCAGTCTAAACCTTATAATAAAAAAACATAAGTGAATTACTGTTAGGTGGTGATGACATATCTATCAATAAGAAACGAATCGGTGATCTTTTAATAGAAGCAGGTATTATCAGTGAAGAACAACTGAAAAGAGCATTAGAGCTTCAAAAACAAAGTGGAGATAGACTTGGCAGAATATTAATTGATAATAACTTTGTATCAGAGACCCAGATAATGGAGGTTTTAGAGTTTCAATTGGGAATTCCCTTTATAGACCTCAATGAAATTGAGATTCCTCCAGATGTACAAAGACTTATTCCATTTCAATTAATATATCGTCATAATGTAGTACCTGTGAAGGTAGAACGTACATTATTGTACGTTGCCATGGAAGATCCACTGAACTTTATTGCTATTGAAGACTTACGAATGGCTACTAACTATGAGATTGTTCCTGTTATTTCATTTAGTGATGCTATAAAAAGAACAATAAATAGATTATACGGCAGTCAAACTGCAGATAAAGCTATTCAAGAGTTTCAACAGGAAAAAGAAAAAAGTAGTATATCAAGCCAAAACTTACAAAATATTAGTTCTCTTGAAGTTGACAGTGCTCCCATTGTAAGACTTGTTAATTCTACTATAGAACAAGCGGCATTAAGCGGAGCCAGTGATATACATATTGAACCTTTGGAAAATGAAGTTAGAGTACGTTTTCGTGTGGACGGTAGACTGCAGCTAACACAAACCATACCTAAGGAAGCACAATCTGCTGTTGTTACCAGAGTTAAAATATTATGTGGTTTAGATATAGCAGAAAAAAGAATACCTCAGGATGGCCGTTGTGACTATAGATTCAAGGATAAAATCTTGAATTTAAGAATTTCAGTCCTGCCCACGGTACATGGTGAGAAGATTGTTATGCGTATTTTGGATAAAACAAACTTCCTTATACCAAAGGAAAAATTGGGATTCACCCAAGAAAACTTAGCAAAGTTTGATGAGTTGCTAAAAAATCCCCATGGTATTATTTTGGTTACCGGCCCCACAGGAAGCGGTAAATCAACAACCTTATATACCATGTTAAGCGAGTTAAATAAAGTCACTGATAATATAATGACTGTTGAAGATCCCGTAGAATATATGATTGACGGCTTAAATCAAGTGCAGGTAAATGCAAAAGCAGGACTTACTTTTGCAGGAGCTTTAAGAGCATTTCTAAGACAGGATCCGGACATCATTATGTTAGGTGAGATTAGAGATTCAGAAACTGTAGAAGTAGCCATTAGAGCTGCCATAACCGGCCACTTGGTTCTAAGTACCTTACATACTAATGACGCTGTAAGTTCGATTTCAAGACTAATCGACATGGGAGTACCTCCATATATGATAGCGGTTTCTCTTATGGGCATTATCTCACAAAGATTAGTACGAAGGCTATGTACCCACTGTGCAGAAAGCTATATTCCACCTGAACATGAGGTGAGGTTTTTGGGACTGCCTCCGGGAGATTATTATTTTAGGAAACCTGTAGGTTGTGCCTTATGTAACGATACCGGCTACAAAGGCAGAATAGCTGTTCATGAGATTCTTATTGTTACAAAAGACATGAGGGATATGATAGCAGCTAATATGAGTAATAATGCTCTTCAAGAATATGCTATCAATAATGGAATGACTACCTTAAAGCAGGAGAGCATCCGTTTAATATTGGATGGTATAACTTCCTTTAATGAGGTAATGGATATAACATTTTCAATTTAACAAAAATAAATAACCTTTTGGGGGTAATTATGAAAGCAATCGATATTTTACTAAAATCTGTTGAAATGAAGGCATCTGACTTGCATATCGTGACAGGTGTACCACCTATAGTTAGGGTAAATGGACAACTGTCTAATCTAGATGATAACATGCTTTTGCCGGACGACACGGAAGAATTTGTCAAATACATAACCAATGAACTTCAATGGGATACATTAAATAAAAAAGGAGAAGTGGATTTTTCCTACTCTATACCCGGAGTTCAAAGATTTCGAGTAAATGCTTACCGGCAGAGAAATACATACAGTGCTGCCCTTAGACTTGTTAACACTATTATACCTACCTTTGAAGAATTAGGTCTGCCGGAAGTCGTAAGGGATTTGGCAAATAGTAATAGTGGTTTGGTACTGGTAACCGGGCCTACCGGTAGCGGAAAGTCAACAACCCTTGCCAGTATGATAAATATGATTAACAATACCAAAGGAAGACATATTATCACCCTGGAGGATCCTATTGAATACCTGTTCCGCCACAATAAGAGTGTTATCCAGCAAAGAGAAATCGGAGTCGATTCCCTAAGCTTTGCCAATGCTTTAAGGGCATCCTTACGTCAAGATCCGGACGTTATATTAGTTGGTGAGATGCGTGACTATGAAACTATATCTGTAGCCTTAACTGCTGCAGAGACAGGTCATCTGGTATTTAGTACGCTGCATACTATTGGAGCCAGCAATACAATTGATCGTATTATTGATGTGTTTCCAGCCCATCAGCAGCAACAAATAAGAATACAGTTGGCCACCACCTTGCGGGGAGTAATATCACAGCAGCTTATTACCAGAGCAGACGGTAAAGGTCGTTTAGTGGCAGTAGAGGTAATGATTGGTACAGCTGCAGTAAGCAATATGATAAGGGAAGGCAAGAGCCATCAACTAAACAATGTAATTCAATCAAGTGGTAATCTGGGCATGCGCATGATGGATGATGCTATTTTCGAGTTATATAAAAAAGGAAGTATTACTCGTGAAAGTGTAATTGAACACTGTATAGATACTGAATATATGAAATCTTTATTACTAAGACAAAGGTAAGAAAGAGGGTATAAGAATGCCTAAATATCACTATAAAGCTAAAAACATGGCGGGAAATACAATTGAAGGAGTATATGAAGCTCAAACCAAGGATGCTGTCATAAATATGATACGGCAAAAATATTACTATCCCTTGGAAGTAAAGGAACTTATAGAACGAAAAGACATCAATGAGCTAGGGATATTCGGTAGAATAAAAGCAAATGAACTATCCATATACTGCAAGCAATTTTGTTCTATATTAAGAGCTGGTGTCCCTCTTATACATTGTCTTGGGCTTTTAGGTGAACAAACAGATAATCCCATATTAAAATCTATAACATTAAAAGTCCGAGAAGATGTACAAAAGGGTAGCAGTCTTTCCCAGGCTATGGAACGCCATGGTAAGAAATTCCCTTCAATGCTAATCAATATGGTTGCTGCAGGTGAAGCAAGCGGTAGCCTTGATCACTCCTTAGAGGTTATGTCAATACATTTTGAAAAAGAACATATTACTAAGCAGAAAGTAAAAAGTGCCTTGCGTTACCCAGTTATAGTTTCTGTTGTAGCTATTTTTGTAGTTATTTTTCTTATAGTAAAGGTAATTCCAGTTTTTGAAGGAATGTTTGCTTCTTCCGGAAGTGAATTACCTCTGCCTACCAGGGTACTACTGTCCTTAAGTGATTTTCTGCAAGCGAATGGACTGGTTTTACTGGCTATATTAGCAATTATAATCGGAGGCCTTAAGCTCTTCTTTATGGGAGAGACTCAAAGACTGAAAATGGACAAATTTAAATATAAAATGCCTGTATTCGGTAGTTTTATGGTAAAGTCCGCCGCAGCCTCCTTTGCTAGAAACATGTCATCCTTAATGGCAACAGGTGTTCCCATAACAGAATCACTGGAAATCACGGGAAAAGTGCTTGGGAATACGTATGCATTAAAATGCATAGAGCAGGTAATAGAAAAAGTCAAAGAAGGAGAAGGACTACATAATCCTATAAAAGATCTTAAGCTGTTTCCCCCCATGTTGGAAAATATGATTATGATGGGGGAAGAATCTGGAACCTTAGATGAGATGTTAGCAAAAACTGCAGATTTTTATGAGGATGAGGTGGATAGGGCAGCGGAGAATCTAACTGCAATGCTACAGCCGGCTGTTATTGTAGTCTTAGGCTTTATTGTGGCATTAATAGTTTTAGCTATTGCACTGCCCATGTTCGATTCCTTTAATATGGTTACATAATAGGGACAAATGTAATGATATCAAAGGTAATGCTTTTCCCAGAGAGCAGCTACCTATGATATAAATAAAAAAATAATAGGGGATAAACCTAGGTGAAAGGATAAGGAGGAAGGAAAAAATGCTAAAGAAAATTAATAAGAATCAGAAAGGTTTTACGCTAGTTGAATTAATTATCGTCATTGCTATTTTAGGTATACTTGCAGCTTTAATAGTACCTAGAATTATGGGTAATGTTCAAAAAGCAGAAAAAAGCAAACATATATCCAATGCTAGAACCATAGCCAGTGAGATTAGTGCATATAATGCGCTTAAATACTCGGAAAACAAGGAAGATGAAATGATAAAAGATAAAAATCCTCTTAAATATGAACATTTGGATGGTAAAATTAGTTTAGCTGAAGATGATTTTCCTAGTGATGAGTATGTAAAAATTATAGTAGATAGTGACGGTAATGCAGAAATTGAAATTGAAAAAGATGGAGAATAATTTATAGTATATTGGGAGTGATAAAACTGCTTTATATAATAATTTGTATTCTGGGATATTTTTTAGGTGTATTAGCAAATGAGCTTATAGAGCAGGAGATAAAAGGGGAAGGTATATCCCTTCCCCACTCCCAGTTACTTAAGGGCTTAATATCAGGGGGGATAGAGCCGATAAACAGATCTTTTTTACGATGGAAATGGCTGTATGTAGCAGATCTAAGAAAGACGGCTATATCAGGAATAGTTGTTGAGTTTTCTGTAATTATCACCTCGCTGCTAATTTATATTAAATATGGTATTACCGGACAGAGTTTTGCTGTATTTATATTTATCTATGGTCTAATTATAATTTCCGTAATTGATTTCTATACAATGCTAATTCCTAATCACCTAAATCTTATACTGGGAGGCATATCTATACTATTTACAATACTTGGCTGGTCAGTTTCTTTTGGACAGGCTCTATTAGGTGCCTTTCTAGGTGGTGGTATTTTATTAGGAATTAGGGTTTTATCCTTACTAATAATTAAAAAAGAAGGAATGGGTATTGGAGATATTAAACTAGCCTTTATCTGCGGTTTGTATCTTGGTCCATATAAGATATTACTGGGACTGCTTATTTCAGTTTATATATCAGGATTCTTATTATTACTATTAATATGGTTAGGAAAAATTAAAAAAAATCAGTATATACCTTATGGTCCTTTTTTAGGAGGTGGTTTTATAATATCTCTAGTATTTTATGAGAATATTATGAAATTATTTTGGTGGCTTTAAAATTAAAATGGACAAAATCTGCTATATAAATGGCAGTTATGATATATTTCATATTGTCAAATAAGACTATGATGGAGGTACCTATGAAAAAGAAGGGCATGAATCAAAGCAGTATATATGATAAGATTTTGGGTCAAAAGGATATGTATTATAAGAGAGGAACTATGCCGATAATTGGAATAGATATTGGTTCTAATTATATAAAAATGGTTAAAATGAAGAGAAATAATAAAATTGCTAGATTTGCAATAGAACCTATACCTGAAGGGGTTATGGCCCAGGGAAGAATCGAGGCCCAGGAGCCCTTGATTGATTTAATAAAAAATATAAAATCAAAATATAAGATTAGCGGAGATAGTTGTGCTGTTTGTATTTCCGGTAACGAAATTATAGTCCGTGAACTGACTATACCTGAGATGAATGAAGATCAGATAATGGAGAATATTCGTCATGAAATAGCCAGTTTTCTTCCCTTTAAACATGAAGATTATACAATTGATTATAAAGTAATAGATTATCAAACAGATGGTAATGATGGAATTGGAAAACTGAAGGTTCTTGTAGCAGCAGTTCCTATAAGACAAGCCAAGGCCTATGTAGATGTTCTTAAGAAAGCTAAGCTTAAAGTCAAGTATATAGACGTAGGTTCAAATGTTGACAGTAAGCTTTCTAGATGGATTATACATACCATAGGAAAAAATGATTTAAAGGATATAGCCATAATTGATTTTGGGGCTCAAACCACAGACGTTACCATATTAAATAAAGGAAATTATAGTCTACATAAAATGATCTCCAACGGAGGAGAGTATCTGACATCAATCATAGCAGATAAGGCCGGAATGGATATGCAGGAAGCAGAAGAATATAAACGTAAGATAAATTTCTTTGAAGCAAGTGAAGATAATATGATAGCACAACATGTAGTAAATTACTTTGACTATCTTATTTTGGATATTAATCGTATTTTGGAGTTTTATAAAAATAGAAATAACCATAAGGGAGTTGACCAAATCTATATAATGGGTGGAGGAAGTTTCCTAAAAGGATTATCAAGTTATTTTGAAAAACGTTTGGGAGTTAAGGTATTTCCTCTCTCGGAAGCTTTAGAAATGTTTCGGGGGGATTTAAATCAAACAGAATATTTGCCCGTTCTTTTTAACGCAATAGGGGCTACTATGAGAGAGGAGTGGTAATATGATGTATGATATTAATTTACTTCCAAAAAATGAAAGAAAAATGTCAGCAGGAATGACATTCTTGATTGTTTTTATTAGCATAGCTTATGTTGCAGCAGCAGTATTGTTTGGCTTATTATTACCTCTAAAAGAAAAAGAAAATATGAATTCTAAGATTAAGCGGATTAAAGAGGATATTGAAAGTTATGATGTAACTGAAGCAGAATATTACCAGCTAGAAAAGACGGTAGAAGAGAAAAAGCGTGAGGGGCTAGCTCTTTTAGCTCTAAGAAATGAACGATTGGTAATTACTGCTCTTTTAGATAATATTGAAGTGAATACACCGGAGGATATTTATCTAGAAAATTTAAGTATAGAAGGTGGAATGCTTAATTTAAGTGGATATTCACCAAACTATGAAGATATCGCTAAATATATAGTTAAGTTAAGAAATATGGATAGGGTTGATAATACTACCTTTACCACTGCTACATTAGAGGAAAATGATGATAAGGAAAAATATCAGTTTAATTTATATTGTAATATAGATCAAAGGGATTTTATTTCAGAATTACAGGATGAAAATCCCATGCCCCAAAATAATGAAGGGGGGACTGAAGAATAATGAAGCTTACAAAACGTGAGATAATTCTGTTAGTTATAGTATTAGTACTGGGAAGCACCTTCTTATTTGTTAAATACGTGTATTCTCCATTAGATAAAGATATTAAAAAACTAAAAGATGAGTATGAACAGCTGGTGGAAGAAGAGGCCAAGGTTAAGCTCTTAGACGAGAAAATAAAAATACTTAAGGATGAATTATTAGAGATAGAAAATAGTTCTAATGAGGCCTATGAGGGAATGCTTGATATATGGGATCAGGCAGCAAATCTGGTATATATGGAAAAGGTGACAAAAAATCTATGTGATAAAGTAGTTATCAACTCCTATACTCCAGTAGATGTAGGAAATCTTCGTTCAGCAGATGTGAATCTAGATATAGTTACAAATTATGATAATCTACAAAAGATTCTTAAGAATTTAGAAGAGGGACAGCATTATTGTACCATAGAAAATATCAGTATGGATGTAAGATCAAGAGACAGTGAAGACTGGCCCCCTTTAGAGCTTAATGTAAATTTAACTGTTAGATTTTATGTTAAGGGACAAGACACGGATTATCCGGATAATTACGATTTTATGAAAGGAAAATTCAACAAGAAAAATATTTTCCAAGAAAAATAATAAATTTAGTGGTGTAGTTATTGGAGGAAAAGCATATGAAACTAGTTAATGGAAATTTAAGAAAAAATGAAGGTTTTTCTTTGGTCGAAGTAATAGTTGCAATATTTATATTATCAATTATTGTGGCTTCGACTGCCGGTGCATTTCTTTTTTCCACTAAAACTACCCTGGATAATGAAATTAGAATGAATACCATTAATATTGCCAATGAAACAATAGAGAAAATCAGAGCTCTACCCTTTTCAGAGGTAGGAACTAAATTTCTTAGAGAAGACGGTACATATATAGATGGTGACCCTGCAGGGGATATTCTGCAAGAAGAAATAAGACAGATAAACGGAATTGATTACTTGGTTAAGGTAAATATTAACTGGGAGGAGCAAGCGGACTGGGACCTGGCAGGTAATGCTCAATGGGATTATAAAAGTGTACGGGTATCGGTTACTCCCCAGGGAAGGTCAAGATATACCCAATTTGAGCAAGCAATTGAAACCTATGTGGCCAGAGACTCTTCCCATCCGGCACTGCCGGGATCCAATATTAGAATTCGTTGTAAAAGGGTATGGAGCCTTCCCGGTGAACCTTTAAAAGTTGTTCCAGGAATTAATGCCTTGCTTTCAAGCGGGCCTGACGCCATACGATTTGTTCAAACTTCTTCAAAGGGAATAGCCAGTTTTATCAATCTGACTCCCGGTGATTATGAAGTAATAGTAAATTTGGAAACAAAAGGTTTTATGATACATCCAAATCAAAGAAGTGTTTTAGAGGATTTAAAAAAGATTAAATTAAAAGAAAATACCACAGAATCATTTGATCTTGAAATTGAAGAACCTTGTAGTTTAAAGGTTTTCTTAAAAGATCTTGCAGGAAATCCTATCGTATCTGATCGTCTTAAGCCGGATGCAGAAGGTAAGATTTCAATAATGGTTCCGTATCCCACAGGAGAAACAATAGAAATCACTTTTTCTCCGGATAACATTGATAGTATGGGTGGATTGCCTGGGGATCTAATCACTAATTTGTGGCCTGTAGGTGAAGGTTATGTGGGCGCATATTACATGCAAAACGTAACTTTAGACAATCTTCAATTTTTAGGTTGCTATGTAAGAAAGGGAGCTAACGAAGAGTTATGGGACGGTAAATTTAGTACACCTGGTGAAACCAAGGAAATTAACTTGTATTTTAATATAGCGCCAACTACACCCACTGGTATTGCTACAAATTGGGTTGATGAAAATGCTTTCATTGGAGTTGGATCTTATAAGGCAGTTGATTCTGATGATAATCCTTTAATTGGTGGTGTATTAAGATCGAATGATTTAACTGAAACCTTAGTACTGTCTGAAAATAATGAAGCTTATTATAGTGGATTAAAGCTTTATATTGAAAACACAGGAACATCTACAACTTCAGGCTTACTTATAAAGAAAAATTCGACTTTGAATCTTCACGGTAGAGAGATAGTCTTTAGAGGAAGAATAAAGACGGAAATGGCTACTCCTCCAGGTGAAGATGGGAAAATTCACCTTAGTACAACATGGGAGGATGGCAGAGAAACTTCTGATATTTACGGTAGTAATATAAATGATAAGAATGCAGATGATGCTACATTATACGGCAAATTATATCTGACAGAGCCAATATATTCAGGAGATAATATTATTGTTGATGCCGGTGCCTATTACTTTCCTAACGGTACCGTTTTACCGGATCACTCCAGTAAATTAATACCTATAACAAAGGAGAATTACATTGAATAGGTTAAGAAAAAATGAAACAATTGGTTGGAAAGAGGATTGTAAGGGAATTACTTATGTAGAATTGATAGTTGCCATATCTTTGCTTTCCGGTGTTTTAATTATTGCATATTCATTTTTATCCTTTTCTTACAAAAGTATAATTTTTACACAGGCTAAGTATGATGCCACACAGGAGGCCAGAGTTTCATTAATTAGGATGGGGGATAATATCAGAAAAGCTCAGCATACTCTTATTGATGGTGAAAGTAAAAAAGGAGTTACAGTAAGTGCTTCAGGATTACAACTAGATATATATGTGGATGTAGATCATGACGGTACATGTGAGTTTGTTCAATATAAATTGAGTGGAAACAAACTGGTTATGGGTCAAGCAGAGTTAGGCAGTTACCCGACCACTTGGTATACTGTTATTGACAATGTTATGAACCATAGGCTAGACACTCCTGAACCTATCTTTTCAGTTGATGAAAATAAAGTCAATTTAAAGCTTTATATTAAAGATGAGTATGGGCATCTAAATGAGCCCATATATGTTGAAACAAGTTTCACCGTAAGAAGTAAGGGAGCGATGTAGATATGGATATTTTTAAAAAGTCAGAAAAAGGCATGGCGCTGCCTGCTGTCATTATGGTAATGTTAATTACCTTTACTTTATCTGCCGCTGTGCTGACTATGGCTACATCCCAAGTAAATACAGAAATAAGCTATGAAACCAATACTCAGGCATTACAGGCAGCTGAAGCCGGGCTTAATATGTATCTATGGTATATTAATAAGGAAGGTGCCAGCATTGAATTAGACACTGTAATTACATATCCAGATGCAAATCCAAAGTACGCTTTTATTTTACATGAAATTGATGCCACCAATGCCCTAAAAAAAGTTACATCTACCGGATGGGCTATCCATAACCCTGATATAACGAAGACAGTATCAGCAACTTTTAAGAGGAAATCCTTTACAGAGTACGTTTATTTTACCGACCAAGAGCCCGAGGAAATTTGGTGGAGAACAGGTGAGTATTGCTATGGACCATATCGAAGTAATTCCAATATATATATTAGCGGTGAACCTGTATTTTATGGTGAAGTATATTATGCTAATGACATAAAACTAGATAAGAATAGCTATAAAAACAATCCTAAATTTACAAAAGGTATTTTTCAGGAAAAGGCAATACCTTTTCCTACAACTAATCAAATGTTGAAGGATTTGGCAGAAGATGAAGGATTATACTTTGAGGGTAGAACCAGTATTATGATGAATCCAAACGGTACCTTAACAATATGGAATCCGGGCAATGGGAAAAATGAGGAACCACCTAAAACTTATAATATACCTAAAAACGGTGTAATTTATGTAAATAGTAAAGCCGGTGCAAATTTAAATGATAGATTTAGTAAAGCTGCAGGCAATGTATTTATCTCAGGTAAATTAAAAGGGAGGCTTACAGTTGCTGCTGCAAATGATATCTATATTACTGATTACGATCCTACCGAAAAATATTTTTTAAACAATTGGTGGTATAATAAGCATACTAATGGGGTGACTTATGCCAATACTGATTTTGTATATGATGATAAGAAAAAAGAATATAGGGTAACCGGAACCGGAAATGACATGTTGGGGTTAATTGCAAATAGGGATGTTGTCTTACTAACTAAAGGGTGGTTTGACAGTAATGATTGGGTAACGTCATCAGGTGATATTCGTGTATATGCAGCAGTTATGGCCATTAATGGAAGTTTTAGAAATTCACATCATGAAAATTATCCTTCTAATGGAACTGAAAAAGTTATATTGAGAGGAGCTCTTATTCAAAAAAAGCGTGGTGCTGTTGGTTCTTTTACATATTACGGTACAAATAAGGGATATATTAAGGATTATGGGCATGATATTAGAATGACGGCTGAACAGCCTCCTAATTTCTTAGAACCTGAGAATTCCGGCTGGGAAATTATACATTGGCAATAGCAGTTTTATCTTGACGAAATAGATAAAATAGAGTTATCTTATATTTAATAAACTATTTCGGGAGGATAAAATGCGAAAGATAATAAATAAAATTATCAACAGAGAAACCATAGCTTACGGTATAGCAGGGGTACTTACAACCTTGGTTAATTTGGTCAGTTATGAAATATTATACCGTCTAGGCTTATCCAATCTTATGGCCAATGGTTTGGCATGGTTTATCGCAGTAAGTTTTGCATATATTGTAAACAAGTGGAATGTATTCCATTCAAGAAGTGCAACCTCCCGGGATGAAACAGTTAAGATAATCAAATTCTTTGGGGCAAGAGGGGTTACTTTGGGAGTAGAACAGCTAGGTATGTACATATTTGTGGAGCTACTTGGAATATACCGTTGGATCATAAAGGGTTCTCTTGCTATTATAGTTATAATACTTAATTATGTTTTCAGTAAGGTATTTGTTTTTAAAGATAAATAGTAGTACCTTAAGTCTATCTAGCTATACCTTCAAATGTAAGATATATAATTCTTGCATTTGAAGGTGATTTTTTTATGAGAAAATATTTTTATCCAGCTAACAAAGTGTTTTAATATATTGAAATAATAAAAACATATGATAGACTGTTAATAGTATTTTAATTACAAATAGGGGAAAAATTATGACTTACAAAGAAGCCAAAGAATTTATAGAAGAAGCAAATCAATATGGAAGCGTTCTGGGACTGACCAGTATAACTGAGCTGCTAAAAAGACTTGATAATCCGCAAAACCATTTAAAGATAATCCATATAGGAGGAACCAATGGTAAAGGGTCAACCGGGGCATTTATTACATCAATACTTACAGCAGCAGGTTATAGGGTTGGCCGTTATATATCTCCTACTGTATTTTCTTATAGGGAGAAAATTCAGATATCTGAAGGTATAAATACTTACTATATTACTAAAGAAGGTATACAAGAAGCCATAAAAAGGATTAAACCAATTTGCCAGGAAATGGTTAATGATGGTTATGACCATCCAACCACATTTGAAATCGAGACAGCCATGACTTTTATTTATCTTTTATCCCAGCAGGTGGATTTTCTTGTTCTGGAAGTAGGAATGGGAGGAAGACTGGATGCCACCAATGTTATTGCAAATCCAATCTGTACAGTATTTACCTCTATAAGTATGGATCATATGCAATATTTGGGTGATAGTTTAGAAAAGATTGCCCAGGAAAAAGCAGGTATTATCAAACCAAAGTCCCCGGTGATTAGCTGTAATCAAAACAGTGCTGTGATAAAGATTCTTAAAGATAAAGCTGATGAATGCAAGTCTTCCTTTATAATAGCGGATTTTAATAATGTCCATAAGATAGAATATTCCTTGGAAGAAACCCGTTTTATTTACCCTTCCAACAAAGAAGCACAAGAATTTAAAATAAGGCTTATAGGCAAACATCAGGTTAAGAATGCGATTCTTGCTATAGAAGTGGCAAAGGTTTTAAATAAAGTATTAAATAACCATAATTACTTTATTAGTGATGAAGCAATTTTATCAGGCTTATATCAAGCTAAATGGGACGGCCGTTTCCAAGTACTAGATACAAAACCTTATTTTATAATTGACGGAGCCCACAATGAGGAAGCAGCAATAAACCTTAGGGAGACAGTAGAAATCTACTTTACAAATAAAAGATTAATATTTATGATAGGGGTATTAGAAGATAAAGACTACAAAAGTATTCTAAAAATCATGGCACCTTTAGCAGATACTATAATTACCTTGACCCCTGAAAATCATAGGGCATTAGCTTCCGATAAACTTGCTAATGAAGCAAGGCTTTATTGTGAAAGGGTGTTTGACTGTGGAAATATAGAGCAGGCCTTAGAAATGGCATATGCAGAAGCTAAAGCGGATAATATTATCCTAGCCTTTGGATCTTTATCCTTTTTGGGAAGTTTAGTAAAGATTTTAAGAATGAGAAAGGAAAAAACATACAATAAAAATTAATCATAGATAATGATAATATGGTGATTTATAAGGAAATTGCCTTAGCATTTTGTAAGCTTGTAAGGCTGCATATAGGCTAAGGCAAGATACTAGTCAAAAATCATACGATATAATTATTTAGAGGTTTTAGAGTCATTATCCTTACTTAAATTGGGAGGATTAAAGGGTTCAACCTTAGAACTTCCGTCAGCAGAGACCATATAGGTATTTTTGTTATCAAAATCTTTAAAGAAGACATAATTATCTGTTACATGAATCTGCTTATAATGACCGTCTAATAATACTTTAGTCTCCATAGTTGTAAGGTCAATCCGGCATATTTTACTATTGTCTTTATCATCTACTTGATAGTAAAGGTATTTACCGGAGTTGGTTATATTAAATGTGGAGCAGCGTTCATTTACCAGGACAGTAGGATCTGATCCGTCAAGGTTCATTCTATTAATGCTGTAGTTATTGGACAAGTCCATATAGTATATATAATTATCAAAGAAAATAGGGTAAGCAAAATTTCCTTCTATATGGACTCCGGTGGTAAAACTGGATAAATTCATATAATTAATACTATGATTCTTTTTTTCACTAATATAATATAATTTATTATCAATAATAGCTGCAGGTATAACAGGCTCTTTAAGTAGAAGCCGTTCAAATTCACCATCAGTTTGATTGCGGTAAAGATATAGTCCCTCATTTACCTTGTAATTTAGATAATAAACTAAGTTACCCTTTAAAGTTAAATAGCTTCCGGGATTTCTGCTTATAAGTTTTAGGTTTTTACCGTTTTGGTTAATGCGAAATATGCCTGTATTATTAAACATGAAGAAGATATCGGGGTTATTTTCCCTAGTGTTATTGGCACGAATGTAGTATATATAATTTTCGTCTACATTTATATAAGTAGCCTTGTCAGGATGTATTTTTTTATACTTGCTAGTATCAGAATTCATCACATATAGACTGCCGTCATCATTGTCATTGCTAAAATATATTCTACCGTCCTTTTCGCAAAACAGACCGCCGTTATAAAGATTTCCTGCTGTATTACCTCTTAACTCTTTATCATTTGGGAAAGTACGGTTTATTGAATATAGATAAATTCCTGTAACGGATATAATCGTTATAATAAAAAGAGAAAGCAAGAGCTTTTTAATAGTTGACAATCTTTAACACCCCCGATGTAGTAGTAGATAGCTTTACCAATATTATATATCGGTACAGAAAATTATTCAATTGATAAAAATAAGACATATTTGGGCTAAAAAATAATTATATATGGAGGAAAATACATGACGGATTTAGCAAAAATCAGAAAAGAAATTGATGATGTAGACAGCAAGCTTTTAGAATATTTTGAATATAGGATGGACTTGGCCCATAAAGTGGCTCAGTACAAGAAAAAAAATGGACTGCCTGTATTTGATTCTGCCAGGGAGAAAGAAAAGCTTGATAGTCTCAAAAAACTTATTAAGGATAAAGATAATACTGATGCAGTTGTAGAATTGTTTTCGCAGATTATGGCTATAAGCAGAAGGGCTCAGTATAGGCAGCTTAATACATTCTTTGATTTAGGATTTATAGCTGTGAATGAATTTAGGGCAGGGTCTGATACCAATATTGCATATTATGGGGAGCCGGGCTCCTATACACAGCAGGCTATGCTGGAATACTTTAATGGCAAGGGAATAGGAAGGCCTATGGGAACTTTTTATGAGGTTATGGAAGCGCTTAAGGAAAACAAGGCAGATTACGGGGTGCTGCCCATTGAAAATTCCTCAACCGGAACTCTTGCTGATATATTTGACTTACTAGCCGAATATGATAATTATATAATAGGAGAGCATGTAGTAGCCATTGACCATTGTTTGTGGGGACTAAAAGAAGCAGAGCTTTCCGATATAAAGAGGGTATATTCCCACCGTCAAGGGCTGTTACAATGCATGAATTTCTTAAAACAATATCCCCACCTAGAACTGGTTGAGGGTGGGAGCACTGCTTCCTCTGCAAGGAGAGTTTATAGTGATAATGATATAAGTCAGGCGGCCATAGCCAGCCGTAAGGCAGGTGAAACTTATGGATTAAAGCTTCTTAAGGCTTCTATTCATAATGAGGACCATAACCAAACCAGATTTATTATTATATCTAATAAAAAAGAATATTATAAAAAAGCAAATCAAATCAGCATATGTTTTGCACTGCCCCATAGAAGCGGAGCCCTCTATAATATATTGTCTCATTTTATCCATAATAATCTTAATTTAACAAGAATCGAATCAAGGCCCATAAAGGGAAAAGCCTTTAGATACCGATTCTTCGCAGACTTTGAAGGCTCCTTAGAGGATGTAGGGGTAAAAAACGCCCTATATTCCATTGGGGAAGAGGCTTTGGAATTAAAGATTTTAGGCTCTTATGTGCCGGTTCAATAAGCATTTTCATACTTATTTAAAAATCTAATCACAAAGTGAACATAATTACCTGTTAGAATGATATTAACATAAATAAGATATGGGCATTTTGAAGGAGGAATTATATTTGAACGACCAGTATAATATAAATAATAATACTGACAGTAATAGCCAAAACAATGGATGGCAAACTCCTAAAGAGAAAAAGAAGAAAAATGGAGCAGGTTTCTTAAAAGTTATTGCTCTAGCATTAATCTGTGGTTTACTTGCAGGGGCATGTGCAAGCGGTTATCATTATTTTCTTCGGGGCGGCAGGGATAATCAGAAAGCTGCAAATTTAAGTAAAGAAGAAAAACAAAAAGAAAATGATACTTCTAAGGGAGTTTCCGATGAAAAGGTTCTGGCCACAACCAATACTGAGACAGAGGGGATTATTACAGACGTATCCGATGTGGTAGAAAAGGTTATGCCTTCTATTGTATCTATTAATTCAACAGATATAATTACAAAGTATGATATATTTTTTGGAAGACAATTTAATGAACCGGTAGTAGGAAGCGGCTCAGGTATTATTATAGGCCAAAGTGATTCTGCTATTTTGATAGTTACTAATAATCATGTAATTGCTGAGGCAGAAGAGATAGAAATTGTATTTGTTGACGAAAGTAAGGCTCAGGCCACAGTAAAAGGATCAGATGCAAGAAGCGATCTTGCCATATTAGAAGTAAGAATTAATGACCTTTCTAAAGAAACCTTAAATACAATTAAGGTTGCCCGTTTGGGAGATTCTACAAAATTAAAGGCCGGAGAAATGGTAATAGCCATAGGAAATGCCTTGGGATATGGCCAATCGGTAACCGTCGGTTATGTCAGTGCCCTAGATCGTGAAATTGAAATCCAAGGGATAAAGATGAAACTTCTGCAGACTGATGCCGCAATAAACCCAGGTAATAGCGGAGGTGCCTTAATTAATATTAACGGAGAAGTAATAGGTATTAATTCAGTTAAATTTGAAGATATCCTAGTTGAAGGCATGGGTTATGCCATACCTATTTCCGATGCTATTCCTATGATAAATCTACTTATGAACAACAAAGTTCAAGAAGTTGCTGAGATGGGCTTTTTGGGAATTAACTTAGAGTCTGCTCAAGATGTGACTAAGGATTTGGCAGAGCAGTTTAATATGCCCATGGGAATTTATATCAATGATGTTATAAAAGATTCACCGGCTGAGAAGGCAGGGTTAAAATCTGGGCATATTATAGTAGGTTATGATGATTTAAAGATAGAGACAATTGACGACTTGATTAATATCCTCACCTATTCAAGACCTGGTGATGAAATTACTCTAAAGGTAAAAGAGCGACAAGACGGAGAATATGTAGATAAAGAACTTAATATAGTACTGGGAGAAAGACCATAGGAGCCCAGTAATTTTAAAAAGTGTGAACAAAATAAGAGTTTTTGTTCACACTTTCTTTTTTATGATAGCTGCTACCTTTTACACATGGACAAATATACTTTTTCTATTTTTCTGATACTGCCTTCTAAAGCATATTGCTTTCCTAAACGAATATATTTCTTCTCAGCTTCTTTCAGCTGCTGGGGATTATCCAGCCAATAATCAATTTTTTCCGCCAATGATTCAGGTGACCCTGCCTTAAATAGATGCTTGGGCCCCAGGGCAAACTGTGCAGCTGCGCTTAGCTTGCTGTCTGAGAATATCGGAACCAAACCGCATGCAAAGGCCTCGATACAGGAGATTGCGATTGTAATAACCAAACACTGGAGGGTTGGGAAGTTTGCTTTTCCCTGTGAAATATATTTTACTAGAAAAAGTTGTAAAGAGCTATAGTTTAATAAAATATTTTCTTGTATATGATTTGGATATGTATTCTGTTATGTTCAGATATATAATGACCACAGTATAATAAATAGATGGGCTTAAACATATTCAAGTTTAAAGGTAGGTGTTACATTGCTCTGATTTTTTTACTGTGATATATATCATATAATCTCTAGAATAAGGTAGAAAATGTCACCTGACACCTTATTATGATATCCCACATATACTAATAGGAGTAACATTGTTCTGGGTGATATTGTGAAGAAAAAAATCATCTGTGTACTTACTCTTATGGTAATGATGACTTTACTACTGACCGGTTGTAAAGGTAGGGGTGACTTAATAGAAATTACTTTAAATGAGGTGGCTCACTCAATTTTCTATGCCCCTATGTATGTTGCCTTTGAAGAAGGATATTTTGAGGAGGAAGGGTTAAAGGTTAATTTAGTCAACGGATTGGGTGCTAATAAAACAATGACTTCAGTACTTAGCGGTGAAAGTGAAATCGGATTTATGGGAGCTGAAGCCTCTATCTATGTTTATAATCAGGGAGCAGAGGATTATGTGGTTAACTTTGCACAGCTGACTCAACGGGCAGGGAACTTTTTGGTATCTAGGGATATGGCTGAAGATTTTAAATGGGAGAATATCAAGGGAAAGACCGTACTTGGAGGACGAAAGGGCGGAATGCCACAGATGGTATTTGAGTATATACTAAAGAAACAGGGGATTGATCCCCAAAAGGATCTAAATATTATACAGAATATAGATTTTGGCCTGACTTCACAGGCATTTGCATCGGGCCAAGGAGATTATACGATTGAGTTTGAACCAGCTGCTACGGCACTGGAACTGGAGGGAGTCGGTAAGGTAGTGGCTTCTTTAGGAGTTGAAAGTGGTATGGTTCCCTATACGGCTTTTTCAGCTCGCAAAAGTTATATTGAAAAGAACCCTGATGTAATTCAGAAGTTCACCAATGCTATTCAAAAGGGAATGGAGTTTGTACAAAACCATACACCGGAGGAAATTGCAAAAGCAATTGCACCCAAGTTTAAGGAAACTGATATAAAGACTCTTATTTTACTTGTTACCAGGTATTACGAGCAGGATACTTGGAAGGATAATCTCATATTTGAAGAAGCCAGCCTAAATCTACTACAGGATATACTTTATGAAGCGGGAGAACTTGAAAAGAGAGTTCCATATGAAGATATTGTAAATACTGAATTTGCACAGAAGGCTATAAAAAAGTAAATAAATAAAGATAATAGACAAACTAGGATTATTTCCTTGTTTGTCTATTATCTTAAAATTTTGTGAAATAGTGTATAATTAACTATTCCTCAGAAAAATCATCGTTATCAGAATCTAATTGAAGATCATCTAATAAATCATCATCTTCCTCATAATCATCAAAATCATCATCAAAGTCATCTAGGTAATCAGGATTCATATACCTATAAACAGCGTATGCAATGGCAGCAACTGCAGCAATGGCACCAATAATTGCAAGAATGCATATTATAGGGTTTTTCTTTTTCTCTTGTTTCTTATGCATAATTTCGCCTAATTTTATTGTATTAAGAAAATCATCCAATTTATTTCCCACGGTCTCACTTCCTTTCTTGGTAAATATATTATAAGTTAAAAATAGTATAACATATTAATGGGTGAATTGCTATATATTATAATTGCTTAATAATAGACATTTTATTCAAAAATACTTAATCAACCCGGGTTAATTTTGCAAAAGAAGCTATTAATTTTTTTGTACCAAATCTAGGAAAATCCACAGTAACCTCATAATCTTTACCGCCCATAACTATATTTGTAACTGTTCCGATACCAAACTTGATATGTTTGACACTGTCACCAACTTCATAATCTAAGGAGCCCATATTGCTTCCGGCAAAATTCTTCGGTTCTGCAGTTGCAAAAGGCTTATAATTCTTCTGGGAGTGATGATACCTTGGAGTTGCAGGAATATTTATTTCCGGCATATTTGCTTCAGGCATGTTTACTTTCATAAGATATCTGGGTATCTCATGAATAAACCGTGATGGTTTGTTATACATTATGTCACCACGAAGCATACGATGTTTTGCGGATGAAAGAGACAGGCATTTTTTCGCTCTGGTAATACCTACATAGCAAAGACGTCTTTCCTCCTCAATCTCTTCCTCGGGATTATCTGCATGGATGCTCATATAACTGGGGAATATGCCCTCTTCCATACCGCAGATATAGACATAAGGAAATTCAAGTCCTTTAGCGCTATGGAGAGTCATAAGCACCATATGATCTGAGCTTTCATCAAGATTATCTATATCAGAAACTAGGGCAACCTCTTCTAAAAAGCCACTTAAGGAAGGTTCATCGGTGTCTTCAACATAGGTTACCAGCTTATTTACCAATTCATCGATATTGGCTATACGATCTTTTGCCTCTTCTGTGTCGAGATCTTCAAATTCCTTCAAATATCCGGTTGCATCCAGTATATCGTCGATAATCTCTGTAAGATTATAGCTATCCTGTTGTAATCTTGACCGTAATCCTTCAATCATACTGACAAAGGGTGTGATTTTTGAGGCAGTACGTTCTAAGCCCGGTATTTGATATGCTCTAGTAAGTGCTTCATAAAAACTAATATCATTTAATAAGGCATAATCATTAACCCTGTCAATGGTAGTAAGGCCAATGCCCCTACGGGGAACATTTATTATCCTCTTAACAGCTATATTATCCAATCCGTTATCAATGGTTTTAAGGTATGCTAGAATATCCTTAATTTCCTTACGGGCATAGAAGTTTATACTGCCGATAATTTTATAAGGAATATTCCTTTGTATTAATTTTTCTTCAAATATACGGGATTGAGCATTGGTACGATAGAGGATAGCAAAATCGTTATAATTTGCCTTATTGTTTTCCACAGTTCGTTTTATTTCAGCGGTGATAATATCCGCTTCCTCAATATCAGATTCAAATAGGGTATAGTTTACAGGATCCCCGTCTTCATTGTCCGTCCATAGGGATTTTTCCTTACGTTTTGTATTATTAGCTATTACTTCATTAGCTGCATTTAAAATATTTTTTGATGAGCGATAATTTTGCTCCAGCTTAATAACCTTGGTATTAGGAAATGCCTGCTCAAAATTTAGGATATTATGAATATTGGCGCCACGGAATTTGTATATACTTTGGTCATCGTCACCTACTACACAGAGATTATATTCCTTTTTTCCAAATTCATTAACACCTGAGGCTAAAAGATGAATTAGTCTAAACTGTGCCGTATTGGTGTCCTGATACTCATCCACCATAATATAACGGAAACGGTTCTGATAGTAGGTCAGTGCTTCCTTATCATTCATAAAAAGTTCTACCGTCTTAAATATCAAATCATCAAAATCCAAGGCATTACTTGATTTTAGCCGCTTTTGATATTCCTTATATACCTGGGCATATTTTCTTTCGTTATAATCTCCCCCGGCTCTTTTTTCAAATTCCTCAGGAGAAATCAGTTCGTCCTTAGCTTTAGATATGGCACTAAGAAGACTTCTTTCTGGCATTCTCTTAGTATCGATTTGAAGATACTTACAGACTTCCCGCATCAGAGCCTTTTGGTCGTCAGTGTCGTAGATGGAAAAGCTCCGTTCATAGCCAATTCTATCTATAAAGCGTCTTAGAATGCGAACACAGGTAGAATGGAAAGTGCTAACCCAGATATTTTCTGAACCGTAGCCAACAATCTGATCCACCCGTTCCCGCATTTCTCTGGCTGCTTTATTGGTAAATGTAATGGCCAGAATATTCCAAGGATTAACATTTCTGTGTTCTATCAGATAAGCAATCCGATGGGTCAAAACTCTGGTTTTACCTGATCCGGCACCTGCCAAAATAAGAAGCGGTCCCTTATCATGCAATACAGCCTTCTTTTGTTCGGGATTTAATGTATCATATATATTACTCATATTTCTACCTGCCTGTCTTTATGTATTAGAATTTTTTTGAATAGGATTAGTATAGCATGGCCATAGTT
Organism: Herbinix luporum; assembly: GCF_900070325.1. GTDB lineage: Bacteria > Bacillota > Clostridia > Lachnospirales > Lachnospiraceae > Mobilitalea > Mobilitalea luporum. The sequence continues at coordinate 1,685,893 of NZ_LN879430.1, read as the reverse complement.
GAGATTCAAGTTTTCATCCTATATGAATTACATATCATTATTTTTGCTTTGACATCTAGTATCGGGTACTATATAATAAAATTGAGGTGAGTTTATTGGATATGTCGAAAGAAGAGTATATATCAAGCTTGATAGATAATCTTAAAAAAGTCAAATTTATCACGCCTGATGATATACCAAATATCGATTTGTATATGGATCAGGTGACAACCTTTATGGATGAGCATCTGAAGTCCTCAAAAAGGTACAGTGATGATAAGCTTCTTACTAAAACAATGATAAATAATTATACTAAGAATGAACTGCTTCCCCCTCCTAATAAGAAGAAGTATACTAAGGAGCATATGTTCCTTCTTATTTTTATATATTATTTTAAGAACATCTTATCAATTAGTGATATAAAAAGTATCTTTAATCCCTTAACAAAAAGATTTTATGGAGGAAAATCTGATATCGGACTAAAGGAGATTTATGATGAGATTTTTAGGCTTGAGGAGGAACAAACGGATTCTCTTACTAAAGATATGATTCGTAAGATGACTAAGGCAAAAGAATCCTTTAATTTTGTAGAAGATGAAGAGGAAAGGGATTTTCTTACCATATTCTCCTTTATATGCATGCTAAGTTTTGATGTATATATGAGGAAACATCTTATAGAGCAGATAATAGATTATTCTCTAAAGCCGGAGGTAGAACACAAGAACAAGGAGAATGCCAGCAATACCGATAGGGTAAAGAAGGATAAAAATTAAAGTTAAATATATGGAAATAAAGAGGGTATCCCCTAAATATGAATTTGGGAATACCCGTTTTTAATTATTTTGATGTATTTATATTTTTCATACGTGCGAAAACCATATCATAACCATCATTTCCGTAATTTAATGAGCGATTTACACGGCTGATGGTTGCTGTAGAAGCACCTGTTTTTTCGGCTATCTCTAGATATGTTTTTTGATTGCGGAGCATTTTTGCCACCTCAAATCTTTGAGCCAATGATAATAATTCATTGATAGTGCAAATATCCTCAAAAAAAATATAACATTCTTCAGAATCCTTTAGGCTAAGTATTGCTTCGAATAACTGATCAACAGCCGGTGTTCTAATGTTTTTGCTCATATTAGGACTCCTTCCTTTCATCCGTAGTGATATTTCACACACTATTATTTTAACATTATGAAGTGTTAAAGTAAAGAGGTATTTGCCCTATATGCTATGAGTTTATTTGCTTTTTAAAAGTTAGAAAAAGTTTGGAAATATTGGAAAACGGGATCTTCTTCTTGGGCATACTTGGCAATCGTTCTTATCATATCTTGGTCTTTTATTATTACAATTAAAATATCTACACTGACTATGCCTTCTGTCAAAACGATCAAATCTATTAAAAGATCTATCATTATGTTTTCTTTGGCAGCTGTCATGTCGGAAACCAAAATTGCCGCTGCAACTCATAAAATCAACTCCTTTTATTTATTTAATTTACTATGAAATAATCCTGTTACCGCCTATACCAATATCATATGCCGTAATAAGAAAAAAGGTGAATTATGTCGCATTATTATTAAATTTGTACCTACAATTAAAATTATAAAATTTAATTATAGGTCAATAATATAAAAAGATAAAAAATCATATTAGAAGAAAATAATGGAACCTTATGTCATTTTCAATCGTCAAATACAAAAATTAATCATTATATTGACATTATTTAGATTAAGGATTAAACTAATAGAAAAAAAACCGAAAATAATGTAGGTATATGGAGGCTTTATGAGTATGAGAAAGAGGAAAATAAGAAGAATAAAGCGTATGATACAGTTACTTATAATCTCCTTAAGCCTACTTGTCTTAGTAGTAGTTGTAGGATTAACATATATGGTTAATAATATGAAGCCTATGGTTGTTAAAGCTGTGACTATTGAAGCAGGAACATCTACAATAGAAGTAGATGATTTCTTATTAGATAAAGATAGGCAAGGTAGCTTTGTTACGGATTTGGACAGTATTGATTTTAATACTCCGGGAGTTTATGAAGTAGAAATCCTGGTAAATAAACGCAACTATACATCTGAACTTAATATTGTGGACACTAAACCACCTATGGCTACTGCGGTTAACAAGGTAGTATATAAGGGAATAACTCTGTCTCCGACTGATTTGGTTACGGATATAAAGGATGTGTCTGAAACCAAAGTATATTTTACAAAAGAACCAAATCTAGATATGCTGGGGGATCAAGAAGTTATATTAATTGTAGAGGACTCTTATGGCAATAAGACCGAGATAAAGTCTACAATTACCGTTGCAGAGGATACTGAACCTCCGGTGTTTTATGGTGTAGAGGACAAAACTGTCAATGCAGGAGGTACCATTTTCTATAAGAAAGGTGTCACTGTAAGTGATAACATGGATACTGATATTGATTTTACGGTAGATTCTAGTAATGTTAATCTAAATCAAGTTGGTGTTTATACAGTTTATTACATTGCAGAGGATAAGGCAGGAAATAAAACAGTTGAACCTGCTACTATAACTGTTGTGTCAGGTGGCATAGATGATGAAAAGCTTAACGAAAAAGTAAAGCAAGTATTAAGTGAAATCACCCATGAAGGTATGACAAAGAGAGATAAAGCCTGGGAGATATATAGATGGATTAAAAGACATGTGTCATATACCGGGTCATCAGATAAGACAGACTGGAAGAAGGAAGCATACCGGGCTATTGTTGAGGGAATGGGGGATTGCTTTACTTACTATGCGGTAGCTGAGGCATTACTGACCGGTGCAGGAATTGATAATATGCGTGTTACTAGAGTAGGAGGAAAAACATCCCATTACTGGAATTTGATTAATTGTGGAGACGGATGGTATCATTTTGATTCATGTCCTCATAAAGATAAGTTAGAAACTTTTATGCTTACAGATGCAGAACTTGAAGAGTTTGCTAAAAAAAGAGGAAGTTATTATTATAACTACGACAAATCCTTATATCCAGCAACACCATAAGCTAATACCGATTATATAAGAAGGAGATAATATGGCTAAGAAATTAGGTGTAATAGGTGGATTAGGCCCGCTTGCAAGTGCATATTTTTATGAACTTTTAAGTCGGATGACTGAAGCCAAAATCGACCAAGAGCATATGGAAATAAATATAATCAGCAGGCCTTCAATTCCTGATAGGACCGGTTATATCCTTGGTAGAAATAATGATAACCCACTTCCTCATCTGGTAGAGGTTGGAAAAACCTTAGAAGAAATGGGGGTTGATTATATAGCCCTTCCTTGTATAACAGCCCATTACTTCCATGAAGAACTTACAAATATGATTAATGTTCCTATTATCCATGTTATTAAGGAAACTGTTAATTATTTAAAAGAAAATGGTATAAAAAGAGCAGGGATTATGGCAACAGAAGGAACTATCAGTAGCAAGCTGTTTCAAACTGAACTGCTTAAAAAAAATATAATTCCCATTACTCCTTCAAAAAAGGGGCAGGAATATATATCTAATTTAATATATAAAAACATTAAGATGGGCTTGCCCGTTAATATGGAAGATTTTTTTAAGGCAAGGGATGAACTTAGTAAAAATGGGGCCGATACAATTATTTTAGGTTGTACAGAGCTTTCTTTAATAAAGCGGGATGAAGATATTGGCTCCGGCTTTATAGATGCTTTAGAAATACTGGCTAGATCTTGCATTACTAAGTGTGAGGCAAAATTAAAATCAGAATATACTAATTTAATATCATAAAAGAAACAAATGAAATTGTATAATACATATACAGGAAGGCAGGCGGATTATGCAAACTAATGTATTAGAATACTTAGAGAATATTATTGAAAGAGTTCCAAATAAAACTGCATATGCAGATGATAAATCAGAAGTTACTTTTATGGAGGTATATACCCGTTCAAGGGCAATCGGTAGCTTTTTATATAATCAAGGCCATTATAAAGAACCGGTAGTTGTATTTATGGGCAAGACACCCAGTGCCATTATAAGCTTTTATGGAGTAATATATGCCGGCTGCTTTTATGTGCCTATAGATGAGGAAATGCCTAAACATAGAATTGAATTAATTTTTGGAAATTTAAATCCTAAAGCGGTTATATGTGACAAGGATACAATTAAGGCATTAGAATCTTTTGATTATAAGGGTAAAGTATATCTATATGATGATATATATAAAACACCTTCAGATGAAAAGGTACTTACAGAAATCAGAGACAAGCAAATAGACACAGATCCTATATATATCGTATTTACATCAGGTTCTACAGGTATACCAAAGGGAGTAGTGGCTTGCCATAGGTCGGTTATTGATTATATAGAAAATCTATCTGAAGTTTTAAAAATAGATGAAAACACTATATTCGGTAATCAGACCCCCTTATATGTGGATGCATGCCTTAAGGAGTTATATCCTACATTAAAGTTTGGAGCAAGCACATATATCATACCAAAAAGTTTATTTATGTTTCCCTTAAAATTGGTAGAGTTTTTAAATGAAAAGAAAATAAATACCATATGCTGGGTTGTATCGGCCCTAACTATAATATCTGCTTTTGGAACTTTTGAAAAGGCAGTACCAAAATATCTAAAGACCATTGCATTTGGCAGTGAAGTGTTTCCTATAAAGCAGTTTAATCTATGGAGAAAATATCTTCCAAATGCAAGATTTATAAATTTATACGGACCTACGGAATGTACCGGAATGTCCTGTTATTATGAAGTGGATAGGGATTTTGAGCTGGATGAAGCAATTCCTATCGGAAGACCTTTTAAGAATACGGATATAATTCTTTTAAATGAAAAGGACAAGCTTGCAGAGCAAGGGGAAGTAGGTGAAATCTGCATAAGAGGAACTTCTCTGACTTTAGGATATTATAAAAACTTTGAGAAAACTGCAGAAGCTTTTGTCCAAAACCCATTAAATGATGCATATCCGGAATTGATATATAGAACCGGGGATTTGGGTAAATATAATGACCGGGGTGAACTGATTTTTGTATCAAGAAAAGATAACCAGATTAAGCATATGGGCCATCGGATCGAGCTGGGAGAGATTGAAGTGGTGGCAAATATGCATCCTGATATAAAGTCTGCTTGTAGTATTTTTGATGATGACAAAAAGAAGATAATTCTCTATTATGTGGGAGATATTACAATAGCAGATATGGCCGGTTTTTTAAAGCAAAAACTCCCAAGGTATATGGTACCTAATATGATAGAAAAACTTGATAATATGCCACTGACAGCTAATGGTAAAATAGACCGGGTTTTATTAAAACAAAGCTATAATGGGGCAGCAAAATAAATGCTCTATTATATATAAAATTAAATTAAATAATAAAAAATAGGAGAATAAGAGATGGAACAGATATTGGAAATATTAAAAGGATTACATCCTGAAATTGATTTTGAAACATGTACAACCCTAATTGATGACAAGATTATTGACTCTTTTGATATCGTAACCCTTGTTTCGGAAATTAGTGAGGAATTTGATATTGAAATTCCGGTAGAAGAGATTATACCGGAGAATTTTAACTCTGCAAAGGCAATATATGCCTTAGTCGAAAGACTATTGGAGGATGAATAATAGGGGGCATTTATGCTATTTACATCTTATGAATTTATAGTATTTGTACTTGTATTATTTGTAATTTATTATATTGTACCTAAGAAAATCCAATGGATGCTACTCCTTCTGGGCAGTTATGTCTTTTATAGTTATGCAGGGATACAGTATCTGGCATATATTATTGCTACAACTATAACTACTTATTTTGCCGGTAGGAAAATTGCCCAGCTGCAGACTGTGGGAGCTGAATATATAAAAGCAAATAAGGCAGAAATGTCCAGGGAAGAAAGAAAGGCTTATAAAGCTAGAAATAAAAAAATCCAAAGAAGATTGCTAATTATTTGTATGTTATTTAACTTTGGTATTCTAGCTGTATTAAAGTATTCTGATTTTACCATACTTAACATAAATTCTGTTTTTGATTTGTTGGGTATTGAAAGAAATATCCCTGTCCTTGGTTTTGTCCTGCCTCTTGGTATTTCCTTTTATACTTTTCAAACCATGGGCTATATTATTGATGTATATAGGGAAAAGTATGCTCCTGAAAAAAATATTTTTAAACTGGGATTATTTATATCCTTCTTCCCACAGTTGATTCAAGGGCCCATAAGCCGTTTTGATGATTTAAAGGAAAGCTTATTTGAGAAGCATTCTTTCGAGGCAAAAAAGATATCTTTTGGAATGCAAAGAATCCTATGGGGATATTTCAAAAAGCTGGTGGTAGCTGATAGATTATTGGTGGCAGTTAACACCATTGTTAGAAATCCTGAAGAGTATCAGGGAGTATATGTACTGGTAGGTATGTTTTTCTATGCCATTCAGCTATATGCGGATTTTACCGGCGGTATAGATATTGCCATAGGTGTGGCTGAAATATTTGGAGTAAGGCTTAAGGAGAACTTTGAAAGGCCCTATTTTTCAAAATCAATTACTGAATACTGGAGGAGATGGCATATTACCTTAGGAACCTGGTTTAAGGATTATATGTTCTTCCCCATATCAGTAAGTAAATCCATGCTTAACTTATCTAAAAAATGCAGAAAGCTTTTTGGAGATGCCATTGGGAAAAGAATACCTGTATACTTAGCCACAATAATAGTATGGTTTACAACAGGTATTTGGCATGGAGCTGCTTGGAACTTTATAGTATGGGGATTATTAAACTGCTTGGTAATCCTTATATCACAAGAGTGTATACCTCTCTATAACAGGTTTCATAGTCGTTTTAACGTTATAAATACTTTTTGGTACCGCTTATTTCAGGTGGTTAGAACCTTCTGGCTAATGAGCTTTTTACGTACCTTAGACTGCTATAGAAATGTTCCTACTACATTTAGAATGTATGGTACGGTATTTACAAAATGGAATTGGAATGAATTATTTAACGGCGGCCTTGCAGGCCTTGGCCTAAATCTGTCTGATTATATTGTCTTAATCCTGGCAGTCTTACTGATGTTATATGTAAGTTTGGCTTCAAGGTCAATCAGCTTTAGGGATAAGCTTGCAGCAAAACCTTTACCTGTAAGGTATGTGTCTTATTTTGCATTGATAATATTTATTCTGATTTTCGGTGCATATGGTGTCGGATACGATTCCAGTCAGTTTATTTATAGTCAGTTTTAAAATAGACATTTATAGTGAAACCGGGTATTGATATTGTAAGGAAAGGCTGGTACCGGTCATGAAGAAAAAAGTACTGATAAATATAATAGCGGTGTGCTTACTGCTTGGTGTTATTTTCTTTCTACAAGAATTATTTATGCCAAAATATATGTCAGAAATCCCGGAAGGGAACCTAATAGAAGAATATTATAAAGAAGAGAAGAAACACGATGTAATTTTTATAGGGGATTGTGAGGTGTTCTCTAACATATCCCCCATTACTTTATGGGAAAAATTCGGAATTACAAGCTACATAAGGGGCAGTGCTCAGCAGCTTATCTGGCAATCTTATTATCTGCTGGAAGAAACCCTTGAATATGAGAAGCCCAAGGCTGTAGTGTTCAATGTTCTTTCTATGAAATATAATGAACCACAGAAGGAAGCATACAATAGGCTTACTTTGGATGGTATGAAATTGTCAAAACATAAAATAGGGGCAATAAAAGCTTCCATGATGGAAGATGAGGATTTAATTACCTATATATTTCCCTTACTCAGGTATCATTCTAGATGGAATGATATTAAGGCCGAGGACTTTAAATATTTATTCGGTAAGGATAAAGTATCCCATAATGGTTATCTTATGAGAGTAGATATAAAACCTGTAGGCTATATCCCTAAAGGTAGAGTATTAGGTGATTATAGCTTTGGAGATAACAGTTATTATTACCTGGATAAGATGACCAAGCTTTGTAAGGACAATGATATTGAATTAATCCTGATTAAGTCTCCCAGTGTTTATCCGTATTGGTATCCTGAGTGGGACATGCAGATGGTAGAATATGCAAAAGAGCATGATCTGACTTATATCAATTTCCTAGAGCTGGCAGATGAGATGGGGATAGACTATAGTAAGGATACCTTTGATGGGGGCCTGCATCTTAATCTGTCCGGTGCTGAAAAATTCACCACTTATTTTGGTGAAATATTAAGAAATGACTATAATCTGCCTGATCATAGGGATGAAGTAGAGTATCAGAAGATTTGGCAGGATAAGGTGGATTTCTATTATGCCATGAAAGAAGATCAGGAAAGGGAACTTAAAGAATATGGATATCTAAAAAGCTACGGAGCAGTTGCCCAGACCATAGGTGATTAATATTAAGAAAACATTTGACAAATACAGTAATTTAGAATAATATATTAGAATATAATGTCAATTGGTTTTTAATATTAAGAAGAACAGGAGAGTAATTATGAAAAAAATATTTATTTTTATATTAGTATCTATATTAATGGTAGGATGCGGTAAAAAGGATAATACTGATAATGTGGAAAAAAATGATCAGACAACAGAGAATAAAGGACAAGCTGATGAGAATAAGGATAGTACACAGGTTGAACCATCAGGATTTGTTTTTAAACACAATGGTATAGAGATATATATGAATACTGATGTTGCACCTGTAATTGAAGCTTTAGGTGAACCTTTGCATTATTTTGAGTCTGAAAGTTGTGCATTTAAGGGATTGGATAAAGTATATACCTATGGAGGATTTGAAATTTCAACCTATCCTCTAGATGGGAAGGACTATATCTCCTCTATAGATCTTAAGGATGATACAGTTAGTACCACGGAGAATATCAGCCTAGGTTCAACAGTGGAAGAAATGATTTCTGTTTATGGTGAAGACTACACCCAATCAGCAGGAGCATACACATATGTTAAAGAAGAATCTAAGCTTCAATTTGTAGTAAATAATAATGATGAGATAATTGGAATTACTTATTTGGCAATTGTAGAAGGATTAGAATAATATAGTTAAGTTTAAAGACATAAAAGCAGGAGATTGATTTACTTAATCTCCTGCTTATTTTTCACTTATTGGTGGCTAGTAATTACCATCTGTTTTGCACTCTTTCTGCAAATCCAAGAAATTCTTTTAGATAAATAACGGTTCCGTCATCTAGGATTGCCCTGCCGCTAAATTTACCGAATACCTGGTGCTGATTAGTAGATATTAATAGTAAAGGAAGCCTAAAAGTGCGATCTATAATAGGTATAAATATCATTTCAATTCTGTGATCCGAGGAGGTAATTGTCCAGGGCTTAAGATAATCATATTCATCCTTAGATTTTTTAGGTATATGAAATGTTACATTCTCCAATTTGCTGGCTTTACCGTTATAAAACAACATATTTTCCGTGGCATAGGAGTTATCACCGAAACCGTATCCTAAGTTAAAGGCAAATATTTTGCCGGAAATTTTACCTGCGGCAGCACTCCAATACCAAGTGCTTTTATATGGCCAAACACCCCTACCCCAGTCATGGATGGCAAAGGAGTCTAAAGGTGAGAAACCATAGTTTTCCTTTTGATATCGGACATAACCGGAAGCTCTGAAACCAATGATTTTTCTGTTGTAGTAAAATTTACATTTATCATTGAAAAATGGTGTTGCAATGACCATGGAATCTTTAGGCTCATTATAAAGAATAAGGGAAATATCAAGTTCCGATGATTTGTTGCACTTATATTTTTTAAGCAATAATATTCTAACATTATCCTCAACCATAAAAGACAAACGGATAAATCTGTCTTTATATATGATATTACCTTTCCTTGAATCTTGAGGTAACTGAAATTTACTGGGTAGGATTCTTATGGAGCTTTTATTTATTATTTTGTATTTACTTAAATCAATTATTGATATAGTAATTAGAATTAGATTTAGGCTTTTTCCTATAGTTAGACCTACGGCATACTTCTTATTATAAATTAAATAATAATCCCATTCCTTAAGACGATGTTTTGCGGCTACATGTTTTCTACGATATTTTAAGATTGGGGCTTTAGCATATCCCTTTTGAATTAATTGGCCTTTTTTGTTTAAAAGATTAGACGGTTTTGTAATTTCCCGCTGCATTTATTTATCCCCCGCTTGATAACTTTCTTTATATCATATGCAGCTAAAACTAACATAAGCCATGAAAATGATAACTTTACAAAGTATTGGCTTATCCTTATAATTAGACGTGAACTCATAAAACATAATAATAAAGATAGAAACTATAAAATCAGGAAGGGAGAGAAAAGGCTTTACATTGACAATTTAGTCATATGTTTAGGCCATTATATATATGAAAAAAGGACAGATTTATGAAGGAAGAGTAGTTAGGGTGGATTTTCCTAATAAGGGGATAGTTGATATAGATGATAGAAAGGTAATTGTTAAAAATACTATACCTGGACAGAAAATTCAATTTGCAGTAAATAAAATTAAAAAAGGTAGAGCAGAAGGAAGACTTAAGGAGGTACTGGAAAAGTCGCAGCTTGAAACAAGGGATGCAGCTTGTAGTGTATTTGGTGATTGCGGAGGGTGTAATTATCATACTCTTTCCTATGAGCAGCAGCTGGAATTAAAAAAAGAACAGGTCAAGGGACTAATAGATGGGGTATGTGAGGATTATGTCTTTGAAGGAATTATAGGTAGCCCTATTGAATGGGGATATCGTAATAAAATGGAGTTTTCATTTGGAGATGAATATAAGGATGGCCCCCTTTCTTTGGGACTCCATAAAAGGGGAAGTTTTCATGATATCCTGACTACTGATGATTGTGCTATTGTAGATGATGATTATAATAAAATTTTATCCTGTGTGTTAAATTACTTTAGAAGCAGGGGTATTAGTTATTATCATAAGCTTACCCATAAGGGTTATCTTAGACATCTGGTGGTAAGAAAGGCTGTAAAGACTGGGGAGATACTGATTAATCTGGTTACTTCTTCTCAGTTTAGCAATGAAGTAAGTGATGAACTTGTATTAGGTTGTGAGGATGAGATTGCCGGTAGAAAAGAGATAAAGACAGAGGATGAGAAAGAAGTACTTGATGGTATGACAAAATCCCTTTTAGATCTTAATTTAAAAGGAAGTATTACCGGTATTGTTCATTCCTATAATGACAGCAAAGCGGATGTGGTTTTAAGTGAAAGAACAGATATTTTGTATGGTAGGGATTATATATATGAGGAGCTTTTAGGATTAAGATTTAAAATATCTGCATTCTCTTTTTTCCAGACCAATTCTCTTGGAGCGGAAGTTTTATATACAAAAGCAAGAGAGTATGTGGGTAATACCAAGGATAAGAATATCTTTGACCTTTATAGTGGTACGGGAACCATAGCACAGTTGTTGGCTCCGGTGGCAAATAAGGTGACCGGTGTTGAGATAGTGGAAGAAGCCGTGGAAGCTGCGAAAGAGAATGGGGCTTTAAATGGCTTGAGTAATTGTGAATTTATAGCTGGGGATGTGTTAAAGGTAATTGATGAATTGAATGATAAACCGGATATTATTGTTCTGGATCCACCAAGGGAAGGAGTGCATCCTAAAGCTTTGGGTAAAATTATTGATTTTGGGGTTGAACGTATTGTCTATATTTCTTGTAAACCCACATCATTGGTAAGAGATTTGGAGGTGTTGCAAGAGGGAGGTTATAAGGTGGAGAAGGTGTGTGCTGTGGATATGTTTCCACAGACGGTGCATGTGGAATGCGTAACATTGATAACGCGGCTGTAAGCCTTGATTTTACTGGATTTTCGGAAGCACATCCAAGTTGTCTACTCGACCTAAAGGTCCAAAATTCGTACGCGGAAACATATCGACGGGTGATTTTACAGGCAAAAATTTAGCTTAAAATTGGTAGGGTTGAGTTGACAGATTAGATAAAGGGCATTTTTCATAAGGTTGAGGAGACAGGATGGATGTACATTTAATGCAGGTATACTCATTTTCTGAAAATACATTATTTATTATGTATAAAGTTGTAATATGTTGAAATTGTTCGTTTCTTCGCATATAATAAAAATTGGAATTTTGTGTTCTGCGAGGTATTCATAATGGATTACTTAACGACAAAACAAGCTGCTGAAAAATGGAATATATCCCTGCGCAGAGTTCAAGTTTTATGCGAACAAGGGCGCATTAAGGGCGCTGTGCGCTTGGGTTGGGCATGGGCGATACCAAAGGATGCTGAGAAACCTGCGGATTTGCGGATGAAAAAAGATAAAAATAGAGGAGTAGAGTAGAATGGCAAAAGTTAAAAAATCAAAAAATGAAGTAAAAGAACAACCTATCGAACAGGTACTTTGGGCAGCTGCGGACAAGCTCCGCAAAAATATGGATGCTGCGGAATATAAGCACGTTGTTCTCGGGCTTATTTTTTTAAAATACATATCAGACAGTTTTTATGATTTATATTACAAACTTAAAGAAGGCAAGGGCGAGTACGAAGGAGCGGACCCTGACGATCCCTATGAGTATCGTGCGGAAAATGTATTCTATGTGCCACCGCAGGCACGCTGGGATTATCTTCAAAGTCGAGCCAAGCTGCCGACGATTGGCAAAGATATAGACGAAGCTATGGAGGCCGTAGAAAAGGATAACCCATCCCTCAAAGGCGTTTTGCCGAAAGAATACGCAAAAGAAAAGCTGGACAAGCAGTCTCTCGGTGGTCTGATTGATTTGATTGGTACGATTGCGCTTGGTGACAGTGTTTCTAAATCAAGTGATATACTGGGGCAGGTATATGAGTATTTTCTTGGACAGTTTGCCCTTGCAGAAGGTAAAAAAGGCGGACAGTTCTATACGCCCCGTTCCGTAGTACAGTTGCTTGTTGAAATGCTCGAACCTTACGAGGGCAGGGTTTTTGACCCTTGCTGCGGCAGTGGCGGTATGTTCGTTCAAAGCGAGAAATTCGTTGAAGCTCACAGAGACCACTATAACGGAAAATCAAGAGAGATTGACAAGCTTTTCGAGCGTGTTGTTTCTATCTATGGTCAGGAAAGCAACCAAACAACATGGCGGCTTTGCAAAATGAACCTTGCCATACGAGGTATTGACAGCACCAATGTTTTGTGGAACAGCGAAGGTTCATTTTTAAACGATGCTCACCCCGACCTTAAGGCTGACTTTGTAATTGCCAATCCGCCTTTTAATGACAGCGACTGGAGCGGAGAACTTCTGAGGAATGACGGTCGCTGGAAGTATGGTGTGCCGCCGGTATCCAATGCAAACTATGCATGGATCCAGCACTTTTTGTATCACCTTTCGCCCAAAGGAACCGCCGGCTTCGTTATGGCTAAGGGCTCCCTTTCGTCAAAAACAAACGGCGAGGGAGAAATCCGCAAAAACATTATTGAAGCCGGGCTTGTAGATTGTATTGTAAACCTGCCGGCAAAGCTATTTTTGAACACCCAAATTCCCGCATGCTTATGGTTCTTGTCAAGGGAAAAGGAAACAAATCCGAACCACCCGCGCCGGAACAAGATTTTGTTCATCGATGCGCGGAATATGGGAACATTGATAAACCGCAGGACCCGTGAACTAACCGACGAGGACATCAGTAAAATTGCCGATACATATCACAACTGGAAAAAGGACGACGGCTCCTATGAGGACATCCCCGGCTTTTGCAAGTCCGCAACGCTTGATGAGGTGCGGGAACTCGATTATGTGCTGACCCCTGGCAGGTATGTCGGATTGCCCGAGGAAGAGGATGACTTTGATTTTGAGGAACGTGTAAAAAAATTGACTGCCGAGCTTAAAGAGCAAATGGAAGAAAGCGCAAAGCTGGATGAGAGAATAAAAGAAAACCTTTTAAAAGTGGGGATTGAGCTATGACGGAGTGGAGAGAACAGAAATTATCCGATTTTATGGATTTTAATCCTTATACGCCTTTATCTAAAGGGATTATTGCAAAAAAAGTAACAATGGAAAAATTGATTCCGTTTAATAGAAAGATCCAAGGATATGAAGATGCTGTTTTTTCAGGTGGAACAAAATTTAAAAATGGCGATACATTAGTAGCAAGAATAACGCCGTGCTTAGAAAATGGGAAAACAGCTTATGTAGATTTTTTAGACGATGAAGAAGTTGCTTTTGGGTCAACAGAATTTATTGTTCTTAGAGCCAAAGAGGGAATTTCAGACTCAAGATTTATTTTTTATTTTGCTATATCGGATGAGTTTAGGGATACTGCTATCCAACTTATGTCTGGAACTTCCGGCAGGCAAAGAGTAGATACTGAAGCATTAAAACGAAAAGTATTTACTCTCCCCCCTCTTCCCGAACAAAAAGCAATTGCTGAGGTTTTATCCTCCCTTGACGATAAAATCGACCTTCTGACAAGGCAGAATAAAACATTGGAGGATTTGGCACAGGCTTATTTTAGAAAATGGTTTATTGAGGATGCGAGTGATGAATGGGAAGTAGGCAAAGCTGAAAATTATTTTGAAATTGGAATTGGTAAAACACCACCACGAAAAGAGGAACATTGGTTCTCAAAAAATAAAGATGATGTTGTATGGATTTCCATATCTGATATGGGAAAGTCAGGTATGTTTATTGGTGATAGCTCAGAGTATTTAACAGAAGATGCGGTAAGAAGATTTAATATTAAACGTGTTCCCAAAGGGGCCATAATATTAAGTTTCAAATTGACTGTTGGCCGTGTTGCAATTGCTTTGCGTGAATTTACAACAAATGAAGCCATCGCTCATTTTATATATAAAAATGATTATGAGAGAGAATATTTATATTTCTATCTTAAAACGTTTGATTATTATTCACTTGGAAGTACTTCCTCAATCGCAACTGCAGTAAACTCAAAAATTATTAAAGATATGCCTTTTATAATGCCTAATATTGAAGCACTACAAAAATACCATAAGATTGCGGCACCTATATTTTCAAAAATAGAATATAATACTAATCAAATTCTGACCTTACAAAAACTTCGCGATACCTTGCTTCCCAAGCTTATTAGCGGCGAAATCCGTGTAAAAATGTGAGGTGCTAAAATATGCCTAAACTTTGTGAATCTGAAATTGAAAAAATGGCGATAGAAGAACTAGCTGGATTGGGTTATACATATCTTTCCGGTCCGGATATAGCACCGGATGCACTTTTCGCCGAGCGCAACAGTTACAGTGAAGTTCTGCTAAGAAAAAGACTGACCGATGCGGTAGTGCGTCTTAATCCCAACCTTTCCTATGATGTGGTTTTGGAGGCAGTAAATAAAGTTGCACGCATAAGTTCTTCAAATCTGGTAGCAGACAATGAAGCATTTCATAAAATGCTGGTTGATGGTGTGCCTGTCGAATACCGCAAAAACGGATATATAGTTGGCGATTATGTAAAGCTTGTGGATTTCTCGGAAGATGGAGTCGACAACAACGAATTTCTTGTAGTCAACCAGTTTACCGTCATTGAAAACAATAATAATAAGCGGCCTGACATTCTTCTTTTTATCAACGGTATTCCTATGGTGCTGTTTGAACTTAAAAATCCGGCCGATGAAAACGCCACCATTCGCAAAGCTTATGATCAAATCTGCACATACAAGGCCACCATACCAAGTCTTTTTACATACAACGAGATATGTGTTATTTCCGATGGGCTGGAAGCTAAGGCAGGTTCGTTAACTGCTCCGTTCTCACGTTTTTCAACGTGGAAAACCAAAGATGGACTAAATGAAGCGTCCAAGTTTGAAGATCAGCTTACTACCCTGATTCACGGATTATGCAATAAGAAAACCTTGCTCGACTATATTCGTAATTTTGTAACCTTTGAAAAGAGCAGAACCGAGGACAAAGAGACAAAGATAATAAAAGTTGAAACAGTCAAGAAAATCGCTGCTTATCACCAGTATTATGCGGTTAATAAGGCTGTAAAAAGCACTATTGAAGCGGCGAAAGCTGGTGGTAGCAAAAAAGCCGGTGTTATATGGCATACTCAAGGATCCGGAAAATCCCTTTCTATGGTTTTTTATGCCGGGAAACTGGTGCAGACCCTTAACAATCCAACTATAGTTGTTATTACGGACAGGAATGATTTGGACGACCAGCTATTTGATACCTTTGCCGGGAACAGCGACCTTCTGCGCCAGCCACCGAAGCAGGCAGAGAACTGTGAGCATTTGAAAGAACTGCTAAAGGTAGCATCCGGAGGCATAGTTTTTACCACTATTCAAAAATTCATACCTGATAATGACAGCTCGGTTTATGAGCTTTTGTCGGAAAGAGACAACATAGTTGTCATAGCCGATGAAGCACACCGCACGCAGTACGGCTTTAACGCGAAACTCAGAGATATAAAGGACGAAAACAATCAGGTTGTGGGGCAGCGTATAGCTTATGGTTTTGCCAAATATATGCGCGATGCCTTGCCAAACGCTACTTTCATAGGTTTTACCGGTACACCGGTAGAGAAGCAGGATGCCAACACGCCGGCGGTATTTGGCAATTACATTGATATTTACGATATTGCCCAAGCGGTTGAAGATAAGGTGACAGTTAAAATATACTATGAAAGCCGTCTGGCTAAAGTCAACCTCACCGAGGAAGGCAAAAAGCTGATTGAGGAGTTCGACAGGGAACTTGAAGAAGTAGATGAAAAAGACGAAGCAAAAGCCGCAAAAATGAAATGGGCAAAGCTGGAGGCTATTGTCGGGAATAAAGAACGCCTTGCCACTCTCGCAAAAGACATTGTTACGCATTTTGAGGATCGCCAAAAGGTTTTTGAGGGTAAGGCGATGATTGTTGCGATGAGCCGTAGAATCGCTGTTGATTTGTATAATGAAATCATAAAGCTTCGCCCTGAGTGGCATAGTGACGATTTGGACAAGGGTGTTATCAAAGTTGTTATGACATCTTCCAGTTCTGATGGTCCTGAAATGCAGAAACACCATACTACTAAGGAGCAGCGAAAAATGCTTGCACAGCGTATGAAAGATGAAAATGATCCACTGAAAATTGTCATCGTGCGCGATATGTGGCTGACTGGCTTTGACGTTCCATGCCTCAACACCATGTATATCGATAAGCCGATGAAGGACCACAACCTTATGCAGGCAATAGCGCGCGTAAACCGTGTTTTCAAGGATAAGCCGGGCGGGCTGATTGTCGATTATATCGGGATTGCCCCAAACCTAAAAAAAGCTTTAAGTTTCTATGCAGAGAGCGGTGGCAAGGGAGTACCTGCTGAAACTCAGGCAAGGGCTGTAGAAATAATGCTTGAAAAGCTTGAGGTTGTCCGGCAGATTTTACACGGATTTGATTATACGAGCTTTTTCAAAGCAGAAGTAAAGGACAAGCTTTCTATTATCCTTCGCGCTGAAGATTTTATTTTATCTACAGATGATAAAAAAGCGCGTTTTATTAAGGAAGTAACCCTCCTAAGCCAGGCTTATGCACTTGCCAAACCTGATAAGGCAACGGTTACACATGCAGAGGAAATAGCGTTTTTCCAAGCAGTTAAGGCAAGACTCACTAAATTTGAAACAAGCGGCGAAAGTGGCATAAATTACGATTCTGTCATAAAAAATATTGTTGATTCGGCTATTGTATCAGATGAAGTTGTAGATATTTTTGATGCTGCTGGTATTGAAAAGCCGGAATTGTCCATTCTCTCAGATGAATTCCTTATGGAAATTAAAGGGATGAAGCATAAAAATTTAGCCATTGAGCTGCTGAAAAAGATTTTGTCTGATGAGATAAAAGTACGTTCAAAATATAACCTGACAAAATCAAAATCACTTATGGAAATGCTCAGTTCAGCGCTTAAGCGGTACCAGAATAATCTACTTTCAACGGCTGAAATCATAGAAGAGCTTATTCGTATTGCAAAGGAAATAAGAGAAGCAGACAGACGAGGTGAAAAACTTGGTTTGTCTGAAGATGAACTTGCTTTTTATGATGCCCTTGAAACCAATGACAGCGCGGTTAAGGTGTTGGGCGACGAAACGTTAAGAACAATCGCCCGCGAGCTTGCGGACAAGGTGCGTAAAAATGCCACAATCGACTGGACGCTGAAGGAAAGCGTCCGCGCAAAACTGATGGTATTGGTTCGCCGGACATTAAATAAATACGGTTATCCGCCTGACAAACAGCAGCGCGCCGTGGAAACGGTCATGAAACAGGCCGAAAACTTAGCGGATATATGGGCTTCTCAAGGAGTGACGTATGATACAAGAAATTTATCAGATCTTCCAAAAGTAGCGGAAGAAATGAGTAATTAGAATTTGGGTGTTAGAAAGGTGTTGAGACAAAGATGTTGAGTGGTTATTTTGAGAACTGTTACGGGATAAAGCAGTTCACTTTACCTAATATAAATTTTAAAAAATGCAATAAAGCAATAATTTATGCGCCTAATGGTGTAATGAAGACTTCTTTGGCAAAAGTTTTTGAAGATATTTCTAAAGGAACAGCAACATCCGATCGTATTTTTAAGGATGCTGTGAGCCGTTATTCTATTACATATTATGCTTCGCACTATGAATATTCGTCATCAGGCGGTAACGCTATTCCACAGTCGGATAACATCTATGTGATAAATTCATTCGCAGATAAGTTTGAATTTAGTAAAGAGACAGTCGGCACACTTCTTGCCGATGAAGGAACTAGAAATCAATATAATGTTCTTATGGGAAAGTTGAATGACATTATTACTGAGATTTTAAATAAGCTAAGAGAAATAACTGGTCTAACTAAACCTCAAATTAAAATAAAACTGATTGAAGATCTTGGTTTACAAGCCACAGCCGATTGGCCAGATATTATGGAAGCAATTAGGCAGATAGAGAATAAGAATTATGAATTCCTGGATGAAATTCTCTATTCAGAACTATTTAATGACAAAACTATGGCTGTTTATGAAAACCCTGATTTTAAACGCCATATTACAGAATATATTGATAATCTTGAAAACCTACTTCGAAATAGCTCATTATTAAATACGCATTTTACAGAACGAAGTGCAGAAGAATTAAGTAAAAGTTTTACAAATCACAATCTGTTTGAGGCTCAACATAAGATTCTTCTTAGAAATGGGAGGCAAGTTAATAATCTTGCCGAGTGGAAGGAACTTGTACAACAAGAGCTTGACCAATTATACCAAACGCCTACACTAGCAAAAACGTTTGAAAAATTGAAAAAATTATTCTCCAAAAATGCGGAATCTGCAAAAGTTCGTGAAATTATCGTTGCGCATAGGGAAATTATTCCTTTACTCAGAG
Organism: Herbinix luporum; assembly: GCF_900070325.1. Taxonomy (GTDB): domain Bacteria; phylum Bacillota; class Clostridia; order Lachnospirales; family Lachnospiraceae; genus Mobilitalea; species Mobilitalea luporum. Next base: position 1,666,626 of record NZ_LN879430.1, on the reverse strand, counting down.
ATATAGCAACATTAAAGAAACAAACATGGTGTAACTGTTTTGAACGCCTTGAAAGACCATTTATGGAATATTATAAGATAATCGCTGATTTTAAAGAAGAAATTCATAATCTATATGAAAAGGCATCAGCACAATCTGAACGTTGGGTAGAGGTAGTGAGTGAATTTAACCGAAGATTCCGCGTACCATTTACTGTAAAAATCACAAATAAGTCAAATTTTGTTTTAAAAGATGAGGCTCCAAATATTGAGTTTGAATACACTCGCGGTACTGGTGACAGCAAAGAGTCTACAGTTTTACATAAAGAAGACTTGATGGTTTCTTTAAGTATGGGTGAGCGTAGAGCACTGTATCTACTTTATATATTGTTTGATTTAGAGAGAATTAGAAAACAAGCTAGGGAAGGTGGTGGACAATACCTTATTATTGCGGATGATATTTCCGATTCCTTCGATTATAAAAACAAATATGCAATTATCGAGTACTTATGTGATCTTGCTGAAACAAAGGGAATCGATTTACTTATGCTTACACATAACTTTGATTTCTTTAGAACCGTTAAGTACAGGTGTGGTGTTAGCCGGGAAAACTGTTACATAGCTCAAAGAAATGACGATGGTATTATTAGTATAGCAGAATTTAAGTATCAAAAGGATTTCTTTAAAAATGTTATTCGTTCGTCTATTCAAAATGGTAATTTAGACAGTGACTTTAAGAAAAAATGTCTGATTGCTAGCATTCCATTTTATCGTAATTTAGCTGAATATAGCGGAAGTACTGACGATTATGAAAAACTGACATGCTGTCTCCATTATAAAACGGCACCCCTTGATACTTCACGATTGATGGTGTCGGATATATGGGGAGTTATAAGTCAATTTCTCGAAAACGAGACCCTTAAGTCTGACGATGAGCCTTATCTACAATTACTTCAAAATCTTGCAATAAATATACTTAAAGACAACGATGAAGTTTCTTTGGAGAACAAACTTGTCCTTTCAATAGCAGCAAGAATTGAGATTGAGAAATTTATGAAAGCCAAAATCATTGAGCACGAAGGGACTTGTCCTGATGCAAAAGATAATCAGACAAGAGAATGGTTTAATAAGTCGAAGCAGTATTTGACAGATGACGAAAAAGAGATCATTGAAGAAATTAACTTGATTACACCTGAGAGCATTCATCTTAATTCTTTCATGTATGAACCTTTGATCGACATTTCCTCATGGAATTTAATAGAAGTATATAGAAAAGCTCTTGCATTACAGGCAAGTAGTCAAGACAGTTAACGGGAAATTAATAAATTTATTAAATAATTAACATTGCTATGAATAGCATAATCGCAGGATTAAAAACAATAATAACCTACTATTATCCCAAAACACCCCCAACGGGTGTTTTTTAGTTATAGTCTCAAGTAGTGGTGTAAATTTCGTGGAGGCTAATTGACAAAAGTAACCACGATAGGTACCGTCAAGAATTTTTCGCAAATTCATAACCCGCTTGGTAGTCATCACCTAGCCAGCAGTTACCTGTGAATCAGTCATGACATCCAGGGCCTCAAGATGTATCATGCTCATATAGCGCTTGGTACCCCAATCCTTACTTGCAACATACCGTAATCTTGCACAAACCAGCATTAATGCCGAGTTGCCATCAGGAAAGGTGCCTACAACCCTGGTCCTGCGCCTGATCTCCCGGTTCAGTCGTTCGATAACATTATTACTCCGCAATTTACTCCAATGGGCATAGGGAAAATCCATGTATGTAAGCGTCTCCTCGATGCCCTTTTCTATCTTATCTGCCGCTTCTTTTAATTTCATTTCTCGTAGTTTCTGTACCACACTCTTGGCCTTTTGTCTTGCTGATTCCTTATTCTCTTGCGCGTGTATGGCCTTCAGCATTGCAGCCACTTCTCTCACTTTGGAACGGGGGGTGACTGTAAAAACATTTCGGTAGAAATGGACTGTACATCTCTGATACTTTGCATCGGGAAAGACCTCATTGATTGCCTCCAGAAGTCCTAAACATTTATCGCCTATGAATAATTGAACTCCTGTTAAGCCTCGCTCCCTCAATCCCTGTAAAAAGGCCAGCCAGCTTGCCTTGTCTTCTTTCATTCCTTCTGATGCACCAATTACTTCTCTATACCCTTCTTCGTTAACAGCCATGGCTATGAGAATGGAAACGTTCTCGTATTCGCCGCCCCAGTTGCGTTTTAAATAGATGCCATCTAAGTAGACATAGGGATATTTGCTCTTCAGTGGCCTATTACGCCATGCGTCTATATGTACGTATACCTTCTTGTTCAATTCGCTTATGGTACCAGGTGATACTCTTGTCCCCCACAGGGCCTCGGTTATATCTTCAACTCGTCTTACTGATACACCGGCCAAATACATTTCTATTAATGCCTCTTCCACTGAACTCTCACGGCGCCGATATCGCTCAATTATGGCTGTTTCAAAGGCTATCCCTTTTAGTTTAGGTATCTTTAGTCTTACATTTCCTGATGTTGTTGTTAGATTCCTGGGTGTTAAAATAAAATTGTGTCTGGTGTATAATAAAATCACAAAGGAGGCTGGTAATTATGGATAAAAATACCTATTATGAAACAGTCAAAAATATGGCGGTTGAAAAAGTATTAAACCAGTATTGCTCTGATTCAGATCCATCACGCCCTGCCCTCAAAAAGTTGCTGGAGGATTTGCTCGACTGGTTTATGTTGTCTGAACGCCAAATCTATCTCTTGAAAAACGAGAACGACAAAGGCAACGGCTTTTATGATAGAAAACTTGGTACACCTATGGGTAACCTGGACATCTCTGTCCCAAGAACTCGCACTGGCGATTTCAGACCCCACATCCTACCTGAACCGTATAAAAGGGTGGATGAATCCTATACAGACCTTCTTATGTCCCTTGTTGTCAACGGTTATTCAGAATCTTCTCTCTTAAATACCCTCAAAAGCCTCAACCTTCCTTACTCTGATGATGAACTCAACAAAATCAAAGATGACCTAAAAAGTGAATTAGACCTTTTCAAACAACGGGAATTACCCGAATCGGTGTTTGCTTTATTAATCGATGCTTATCATTGTGAGATAAAAGACGGCTCAAAAGTGAAGAAAGCCGCATGCTACATAATCCTTGGCGTTGATATGGAAGGTAAGAAAGACATCTTTGGCCTTTACACCTTCTTCGGCAAAGAAAACAGAGCCGATTGGAACAAGGTCTTTGAAGACTTGATAAACCGCGGTCTTAAACGAGTTTTAGTGGTTGTAAGTGATGATTTCCCAGGTATTATCGAGACCGTCAAAGCTGTATATCCATATGCTGATCATCAGCTCTGTTTTGTACACCTTCAGAGAAATATCCGCAAATACATGACCAAAGCTGATGCCGCAGAATTCAATAAAGAACTCGATAAAATAAAATTTGCTTCTTCCTTTGATGAAGCTGTTCAAAAGTTTTATGACCTTTGCAGTAAATTTAAGAGTAAATATAGCCGATATATGAACATTCTCATGGAGAAAGCAGAACATTATATGGCTTTCATTAAATACCCCGAATCCTTGAGGAAGCATGTTTATACTACCAACAGTGTAGAGAGTATCAACAGTCTAGTTGAAAAAATTCGGATAAGATCGGGTGGTTACTTTAACTCTGTCGAAGTATTGGAAATTAACATATATTTACAGAGGGAGAACTTGAGGCGGACAAAATGGAAAAAAGCGGTACCAATGATAAATGCTCACATTTATGAAATACAACAAATTTTCCAGTTACGTTACTTTAATCAGACACAAAATTCTTGACAACTCTCACCTTAATTGTCCGTTCCTCCCTAGTTCGTCTATCAACTTTTCCATGCTCTCATGCCTGAATATCACCCCTGCCAATACGGAGTTCCACATAGCTCTTACCGGATAATCGTCTCGCCCGTTCCCTCTCTTTTTTTCAAGCTTTCTCATTAGCTCTTCATCAGGCATGTTCTCTATAACCAGTTTTAATAAATTTAAATCGCCCAAATCTTCAAATTTTATAAAGTCAAACAGTGAAATCTGTGGTATAAATTAAAACGTAACTCCTTACTCTCTGGTTTATCCGGCCATCTGCAGTATTTTCACAGAATCCGGACTATAGGCTTTCCGTCTTACCGATCAAAGGCTGAAAACCCAATCAGCATCCACCATGCTATAATGAAAAATTACGGAGGATATGCTAAGTTGTTCTTGTTTCTTCCATTCATCCCCCGGTAATAAAATCGACGTATAACGGAGTTTGGTTATCACGGATAAACCATGTTTTAGCCCTTGATAACCACATTAGCGAAAATGTTTAGAGACCAAAGTAGAAGTCAATTTCCGCTATAGGACATATCTATCATAAAAAATGTAGATTTATTCTAGCGCGAAAATTGTCGACAAATAATAACATTAATGGTATTGACTGCTTTATAAAATGTCATACAATATTAATGTGTTTTCTATCATATTCGATCAGGAGGTAGTTGAATGAGATTAAGAGCGAAACGCTATTTAGCACTAGGTTTAGTTGTACTCATGATGTTGCAGCTTGTGACCATCCATGTATTTGCCGGAGAAGAGGAAAGTCAGAAAAGTTCGATGGACTATGCATTATTTTCCGGTAGTCACAATTCTTCATTAACGATCAATGCTTCAAAGGCCAGCATTACAGGAAATGTACATACCAATGCCGATTTCGTATTTCAGGGTTCAAGCTTAGTGATACAAGGTATTTGTGAGGCAGCAGGTAAATTAACTCTTAAAACCCCAAAAGTTGATATTGCCAAAAAAATAGAGGGTGCATTGTTAATTGATATACAAGATCACTCAGAGGGAATTAAGCAGATTGCTTCTGAAGATGCAGAAATTATTGAAAAGGATAAGAGCTACAATGGGAATCAAGTCATCCTTGAACAATCAGTTATTGTTAAGGGGAACTTAAAGGTAAACTGCTCAAGAATTACGAGCAAGGGCTATATTATTGCAGAAAAAGATATTGCATTTAACACATCAATCACAGAAAGCGGCAGCGATAAAGGAATCGTTATTGCATCCGAGAAGGGAAATATAACCTTCAATGGGTCAAACGTCAACATAAAGGGTATTGTATATGCGCCAAAAGGAACAGTTATAATCAACGCTGCCCGTTTTACAATACAGGGCAGAATCATCGCGGACAGTATTGTGTTCAGGGGTAGCTCATTAGATGTCCAAGCTGGCCCGGATGATTTGGAACTTATTGATTCGGAGAAATACCAGCCATCAGTAACGATCGATACATCCGGTTTTAAGGTACTCGATGCAGAAGAAGCCATCTTCTGGGTTGATGATAAAGTGGATAAAATCACAGGTATGGCATCAAATATTACCAGTATGAATATGACAATAGCCAGTGGCAAGCTTGAGCTTGCAAATAAACCTGTTACTCCCTCTGAAAATTGGTGTATTGACATTCCCGGGCTCATCGTGGGTAGCAATCGTATTACAATAACAGCTACAGGTTTAAACGGAAAGACCATATCACAATCTATTACTCTGGTCAATCAATATGAGGGGAACAGTACTGGCCTGTATCTGGACTCTGGTGATGATGATAACGACTTACTGCTAAACTGGCAGGAGGATGTAGTCGGTACCCAAAAGAATAACGCGGATACAGATGGCGATGGCTTGACTGATTACGAGGAAATCTTCATTACTTTAACTGATGCCCTTTCTATTGATACCGATGAGAATGGAAAAAGTGATGACAAAGAAGATTTTGATGATGATAAGCTAAATAACTTGCAGGAATGCTCGTATGCGACCAATCCTTATAGTAACGATACAGACTGCGATAGTCTTACTGATTATGAAGAAATATTTGTTTATTTCACAAATCCGTTATCTAAAGATTCCGACAATGATGGTATGACAGACCTAATGGAAATTGAATATGGCATGATGCCTAATAATCGTGACTCCTTAAATGATGGAGTTTTAGACGGAGACAGGATCTTTATGGTTACTAAAACCTGTGATGGCTGGAATGCAGGAGATGCCGTAAAGCCAGTCCTGGAAATCGAACTGCAAGGGAAGCAAATTGAATCGCTTTCCATAGATAAAGTAGACGAAAATGATTCTTTCTTAAACGCTGCTATTCCCGGATACATTGGAAATGCATATGATTTTAATGTGGACGGAACTTTCCAGACAGCTACATTAACCTTTGAGTTTGATCAGGAGCTTCTTAACGATCAGGAATTTGTACCTGCCATCTATTATTGGGATGAAGAAAAACAATTCCTGTTTGAGGTACCCAATCAAACGATCAGCGGTAATACCGTATCAGCATCCGTAACACATTTTTCAAAATATATGGTTATTGCGAAGGATGCTTATAACAAAGAACTATTCAGGTTCGAAATTTTGCCTCCGACCGACGATGAACTGCAGAATAAAAAATATGATTTAGCATTAGTACTGGATAGCTCAGGAAGTATCAGTACTACAAACTATAATCTGATCAAAAGTCTTTCCGTCGACTTGGTGCAGACTCTTGGCGATGAGGACAGAATTGCGGTTTTCACATTTGATTCCATAGTTAGAAAACATTCGACATTCGTAAACAAAGAGCATGCTATTTCTGTTATTTCCGGACTTCCTAGGTATGCCGGCAATACGGCAATTTACAACGGTATTAAGGCGGCAAACGACGAATTCATTGCAAATTCATCATCAGATGTATCAAAGGTCATGATCGTTTTAACAGATGGTCAAGATAATGTCAGTACGGTTACACCAGACTCAATCATTCAGAACGCTTGTGATAACAGCATCATAATTTACACGGTAGGTGTGGGTTCGGTAAACACTGAAGTACTTAAAAATATCGCCAACTCAACTGGTGGTGCTTATTACAGTGCGTCTGACTTCTCACAACTTGCGGGCATATTCGATAGGCTCCAGGAAGATATAGATTTATATAAGGATTCCGATAATGACGGTATCAGCGATTATCATGAAAAGAAGATCGCTGCAGGGGAGCTGAAGCTTGGCAATGGTGCTCCTGTTATGTATTACTCCAGCTTAAATTATCTCAATCCCGATTCTGATGCAGATGGTATTTTGGATGGCGAGGAACTAAAAATAGACAATCAGTATATTCAGGGTATATATGTTTACTATTGTTACTTAAGTTCAGTACCCTGCATGGAAGATAGCGACCTTGATAGTTTACTGGACAATGAAGATCCAACGCCATTGGTGAAACACGATAGCAGGTTTGAAAGGGTTTATGATTCATCTTTCAGGCCGGTCAATGAATATATTCTTGAATTGCAGGAAAAGAGCGATAAGGAGTACAAAACTGATAATCCCGGGTTAAATGATTACTGGATACGAGAAAAGGCATACCTGACGATTGCAGGTGGCTATATTGCCTTTATGCCACAAGCTTCTTCGGCCTTATCCCATTTCATTGGAAACACAGGGAATTTATACACAATTAATGCTAAAAAATTAATGAATCAAAGCCCAAATGCCAAGAATCACCTTTACGACAATCTTAACCATATGCTTACGGCCAGTGAAGCAATGGTGATGGATGGAAAAACGATAGTGATTACGACCAATACACCGTTTGTGGCTACATCATTGTCAAATACCGGTGCCGATGATAATAAAGAAAAAGACTGGTGGTTTACAATTGGTAACTCAAGCTCGGCAATGACGGCGACGGTTACGAGAAACGGAGAGCAATACGTCATGGTAATAAATTACTACATTGATGATTTCTATGATTGGGAAAAGGGTTCTCCGTTAAAAGGAGGTCCGTTGTTAACTGACGGAGAAATGTACAGACTGCATGAGGTGGGTTTAGCAAAGCAATTTCCTGTGGAAGGCTGTTATAAGGTTAAAGTTACATGGACCAGGGGACAGCGTTTTGATTCAAACACCACAGAGCCAACGCTGGAGGAGGCACGTCAGTAAATGAGGTTATTGATTAAAGTGCTTGTTGCAGTTGTATCTGTTTTGCTGCTTATTGGAGCAATCGTTTTTATCTATAACTTTAAAAACTTTTATAGCAAGGCAGAAATAATAACTGTAACGGATATTACATCAGCACATGCTGAAGCGATACAGAAGGAATTTGGTTTTACATTACCGGAGGGTGCCAACATCGTTCAATGCAGGTTTGCTAATTCCAGGGATCGCCTTTTTACGGTAGTGATTACCGGTGTTTCCGATACGGATATGTTCCTTAAGAACAATTTAAATTTCGAAGTGGGGAATCCCTATGAAACAGAACGATACACATACGGATATCATGAACAAAAAGATTTGAATCTGAAGGTTACAGCAAAGAAATATTTCGGAATGCTCGATAGCAGCAAGAGAGAGCTTTATATCTACTCTATTGATGATGAAATAATTATTGAAATAGAGAAGGGGGGTATTATTTCTTCTGAGTTAATTAAAATGTTTGGCGTGTAAGTTCTCTCATGGTCGCCAGCCTGTTACGAATCGGAACCATTGAAAAACGTTTAAAGTAGGTTTACTTGCAATCAGAATCTGGCTGTGCCTAATGGAACAGCCAGATTCTTTAGTCAAATAAGTTCAGACTTTACTAGTTTTCCGCTGTATCAGTTTGACCAGCTCAACGATGGGAATTACCAGGATAGCAAGTGAGAGGGCGGTCAGATACTCAATGAAGCTGATAGAGGTAAAACCAAAGACATCACATAAAAACGGTGTGTATATGACGGCTGCAGTAAGGATGAATGAGAGGATCATTGAGCCGAAAAGGTAGAAGTTGTGGTTCTTAATGCTGAAAATTCTCACCGATGAAGTAGGCAGCAAGAGTAAGTATGGAAACCATTACACCCTGATAGAAGACGCTGAATCCGACACCGCCCGAGAAAATGCCTTCCTTTGGGTCTCTGGGCTTGCGCTTCATAATATCAGCCTCAGCCTTTTCTATACCGAGAGCAAGGGCAGGAAGCGAGTCGGTAATCAGGTTAATGAAAAGGATATGAACAGGCTTAAGTATCGTAAATCCAAGCATGGTAGCAAAGAAAATGCTGATAACTTCCGAGAGGTTGGAAGAGAGTAGGAACTGAATTGATTTACGAATGTTATCGTATATACGGCGGCCTTCTTCGACTGCAGATACAATGGTTGCGAAGTTGTCGTCTGCAAGAATCATGTCGGCGACGTTTTTTGTCACATCAGTGCCGGTGATGCCCATGCCAACGGAGGATGTAATCTAAACTGTGTAAATGGGAATAATCTCCAATGAAATAAAGCGAAGGAGATGTAAACCATGGCACAGTTAAATGAGAAGGAAATGGAGCTTGCAGCATTGATATGCGAAGGCTGCACCACACCTGTCGAACTAACGGCAAAACTTAAGAATCTTTTTTCCGGGGCACTGGAAAAATTGCTTGAGGCAGAGATAGACGAGCATTTAGGTTATGAAAAGCACAGTGTTTTGGGAAATAACAGCGGTAATAGCCGCAATGGTTACAGCAAAAAGACAATCAGGAGTGAATGGGGCGAAAGTGAGATCAGCGTACCACGTGACAGGAACGGCACCTTCGAACCAAAAGCAATCGAAAAGCGACAAACCCGCACCGACGACATCGAAGCGAGGATCATGGCGATGTATGCCAAAGGGATGTCCACCCGTGACATAGAAGATCATCTCCGTGATATATACGGGGTGGAAGCATCCGCAAGCCTGATAAGCCGGATAACCGACAAACTTATGCCAGCCATTGCAGAATGGCAGTCGAGGCCACTAGACGCAATATATCCTATAGTATTTTTGGACGGGATAGTGTTCAAGGTTCGCAAGGACAGCCGAGTAGTCAATAAATGCCTCTACTCTGTTCTGGGGATCAATCTTGAAGGGCGCAAGGAAATATTGGGTATATGGCTTTCAGAGAATGAAAGTGCGAGCTTTTGGGTGACCGTATGTAATGAGTTAAAAAACAGAGGTGTAGAAGATATCCTCATTGCATGCCGCGACAACCTTAGCGGGTTTTCAGACGCCATAGAGATTGTTTTTCCGAAAACGGAGCAACAGTTATGCGTGATACACCAGATCCGCAACTCCACAAAATATGTGTCATACAAGGATATTAGGCCTGTCATGGCGGATTTGAAGAAAGTGTATGGAGCGCCAACGTTAGATGATGCGGAATATCGGCTGGAGGAGTTTCGTGAAAAATGGAGCGGGAAGTATCCGCAGATATTGAAATCATGGGATGCAAACTGGGCGGAGTTGTCGACATATTTCAAATACCCAAAAGAGGTGCGAACGCTAATATATACTACTAATGCAGTGGAAGGTTTCCATCGGATGCTGCGTAAGTTCACCAAGACAAAGACGGTATACCCGACTGATGATGCAGTTAGGAAATCAGTCTACATGTCGATCCAGGAAATATCCAAGAAATGGAGTATGCCGATTCGTGACTGGGGGATAATAATTGGACAACTGATGATATTTTTTGAGGATAGGCTGCAAGGGAGAATTGCTTCGTAGCGGCGGAGGCTCTGCCCCCGAAACCCCCGAGGTTTATCGCTTTGGTTTTCCAGGGCGGTAAAAAAGGCGGCTCCGATTAGATCACCGCCCTGCCAAACTTCACGCGCCGCTCGGGTCGCTCCTCAGCGTTGCCCTATAAAGACCTCTGGCATACAGTACCGGCTATGAAAGCGTGCAATGTGATATCGGAGGCCAATAAGGTATTTGAAGGAATTGACAGGATCCTGGAAAAGAACGGATATGTACGCGAAGGCAATTTGTACCGGGCGGTAAATACCATAGTTTTGTTCTGCCATTTTGGCGTTGAATGTGTAATCTTAAGCCACCTTCTGGGAATTTCACCTGTGGTCTTATGGCATGGCTGTTGTGCTTTACCGACTTCTGTAACAACCCTTGTGACGGAAGAGCGCAGGAAAGGAATTGCCTGTTTCAGAATGCTTGCATTCGGGGATATCTCACATCTGTACGCAGTTGATGGATGAGTTCAAGCCTTCAAAGATAGATAAGTTAAGGCTAAATGCCTTATACAACCATCTTCGAGATGCATATGACGGCCATGAAGGTGTCCGCGGTAGGGCGGATCAAAGTGCTGTTACTTATGAACTGTTGGCACCTATTATTGTAGCTGGTGAGGAATCGCCGGATGAAGCGGCCATCAGAGAACGGAGCATAGAATTGCTATTCAGCAAGAAGGACTTAAAACCAGCCAGCCATAGACAAGCATTTTATAAGCTGTGTGCAAAAGCGGATCTGCTTGGCAGCTTCGGTCGGAGCCTGCTGGATATAGCACTCAGAGTATCGGTTGCTAAGGCAGAGAAGTGGTATGAGGAAGCAAAGTCAGAGATATCTGATGAGTTTCCATCTCGTATCGTCAATAATCTCGCCTGTTGCTATGCCGGACTGAGCCTAGTAAACAAACTATGTGAGTTCCTTAATGTTACATGGTCTGAAGTGTTTCCCATTAACAAAGTGACATGTATTCGATATCTTCAAAACGGTGTGCAGGAATACTTGCTGGATGGCGGCAGCAACAACAAGACTATTGTAGAACAGACGCTGGAAATCATGGCCCGGATGAAACTGGCTCCGAATCAAGACTACACTTTTGATAAAGGAGGCAATGTTATCGGGATTCGTTTCTGTGATGTATATGACCGCTATACCAAGTACAGACGCGATTATGCAATCACAGGTGAATGTCTTCCGTATAACCAGTTTCTGAAGCAATTGAGGCAAAGTGACTTTTTTCTGGAGAGCAATAAAACGATGCGTTTCGGGAACGAAACTAAGAAAGCGTGGGCTCTTGATTTTTCGATATTGAAAGAGCGATGCGATGTGAGCGGCTTTGAAATCACAGATATTGAGCCTCTTTAACCTCAAAAAAGGTAACAAGGTAACAAAAAGGTAACGCCCGAAACGCTGATGAATAGCCATTTGTTACCTATGTTACCTTTGTTACCTCAACTTTATATATACGCGCGAGAGATGAAATTATTTTTTGAAAAATAAAAAATAAAAAAATATAAATATTTGTGTCTATACCTACCCCAAAAAAGAGGTAACAAGGTAACAAAATCCGCAAATGCGCTTGTAAAGCGGGTTTGAGAAGTTACCTTTTTAGAAATACCGGGGTAACAAGAGGGGAAAAGGTAACATTTTTGGAGGATAAGCGGTTATGTCTGAAAAGAGTATTGTGACTAAAATCCTGCGGTACTTAAAGACAGTACCGGGGTGTTTCTGTTGGAAGGAACATGGCGGTATGTACGGGACAGCAGGAATACCAGACATTATTGCCTGTGTAAATGGGCGGTTTATAGCTTTTGAAGTAAAAACCCCATCGGGAAAGACAACAAAACTGCAGGAAGCAACCATCAAAAAAATCCTCAATGCCGGAGGAGTGGCAGCGGTTGTCCATTCGGTAGATGAGGTGAAGGTTATTCTGGAAAAGCATGGCCTTCTGCAAAGAACGAAGATATAACGAACAAGGAAACAAGCACTGCAAAGCAACGAAAAAAAGCACACTGCTTCAAAGATCAAGGTTTTTTATCTTGATTTTTTGGAGGTGCGATATGCTGATTGCATGGCAGTATTTAGATAAAAAAGCGGCTGCTGTTGAAGCTTTGAAAGATTACAGCAGCATGCAGTACATTATCGAACACAGTGATGAGGATATATATGAAGTTGAAACCCGTATGACAAGCCCTCATAGTGCAAAGATTACCGGAGTTCCGGGCAAACACAATCCCAAAAGCGGTGAAGAACGCCTTGCTGCTTGCCTTGACGAGATTGATGTGTTGAAAGAACGTTACAGGCGGGCATTAGAATATATGGAGTGGTTCAAGCCTGCTTGGGAAGCCCTGTCGGAGGAAGAACAGTTTATACTGACAGAATTTTTTGTTAATGATGTGAGCAAGACAGAAGCTGTAGCAAACATCGGAGAGAAGCTGTTTCTTGAAAGAGCACAGGTGTACCGTAGGAAGGATAAGGCACTTAATCATCTGGCACTGCTTTTATACGGGAAGTAGAAATGAGATTTTTATGAGATGTAAAACACAGGTATCCCATATATAATGATATCATGAAAAAATGTCATTAAAACGCATAAGCCCTTCGGGGCTTTTTCTTATGACATAAAACAGGAGTGAGGGAAGATGGTCGATAAATGTTTTGGCAGTAACGGAAAGAATGGCTGCAATATCCTGACTGTACGCAAGTGTCAGCAAGATAAATGTTCCTTCTATAAAAGCACCCAGGAGTTAGAGGAAGATAGAAAAAAGGCTTATCTTTTGCTTGCAGCTTTACCACCCGATATGCAGCGGTATATCTCCGATAAGTATTATAACGGCAGGATGCCATGGGTGAAAAGCAATTGTGCTGTTTAGTATTCCAGATGAGATTTTTATGAGATGAAATTCTTTATAAATCCAAATATAATGGTATTGTGAAAAGTTATGGATAAGCCTTCATGGGATATGAACCTGTGAGGGCTTTTTTATACCTGTAAAGGAGGTGGCCAGATGCCAAGAAAACCAAAAAGGCCTTGCTCCTTTCCCGGCTGTCCTGAACTGACGGACGGAAGGTACTGTGACACTCATCAAAAGCAAGTGGATGCTTATTACAACAAATACGAACGAGATCCTCAAACAAGAAAAAGCTATGACCGGAGATGGAAACGCATCAGGGACAGATATATCTCAGAGCACCCGCTTTGCGAGGAGTGTCAAAAGTACGGAAGGCTTACACCAGCCGAAGAGGTACATCATATTATCCCTTTATCTAAAGGCGGAACCAATGCAGACAATAACCTTATGAGTCTGTGCAAACAATGTCACTCATCGATCACTGCCCGCGAAGGGGAGAGATGGGCAAGACGGTAGGGGGGTCAAAATCTCTGGTGAAGCAGTTTTGTGCAACGGGCGGGGGGTCACGCGCGAAAAATCGCAGTTTCAAACGGGGTATATCCCTCGTCGTCGCAAACTGCGCTTTGCTCGTTTTGACGCCAGCGTCAAAAGCTCGCCTGCTCCGTTGCTCCTCCTCTCCCCGCAAAGCCTGCGGCTTTGCGGGGGGCCCCAATTAATTACAGGAATCGAGGTGATGTGTATGGCAAAGGACGGTACCAACCGCGGCGGGGCACGTATCGGTGCAGGACAGAAGAAAAAGCCTCTGGCGGATAAGATTTTGGAAGGAAACCCCGGCAGACGAAAGCTCATGGTAATGGAGTTTACGGATGCTGCGGAACTGGAAGGAGAGAGCATGCCGCCACCGAGGGATTATCTTGCTGCAAAGCAGAAGAACGGAAAAACAACACTGGCGGTGGAAATATACGAAAAAACATGGCAGTGGCTTAAGGAACGCAGGTGTGTTCACCTTATCCCTGCGCAGCTTATAGAGCAATATGCCCAGAGTGTGGCGCGGTGGATCCAGTGCGAGGAATGTATCACTGAATTTGGCTTTCTTGCTAAGCATCCGACAACTGGCAATGCCATCCCGTCACCTTATGTGGCTATGAGTCAAAGCTTTATGAAACAGGCCAATAACCTGTGGTATCAAATTTATCAAGTCGTGCGGGAAAACTGTGCTACCGAATACAAGGGGGCTACTCCCCACGATGATGTTATGGAAAAACTCCTGACAGCCAGGAGGGGTGGCTGATGCATAAAACAAATTCAATCTTTCTTAGGGAACTAAGAAAATATAAAGACCATTTAACGAAGCAGCAGTTTAAGACTCTGCGGGGACAAGTAATAAACGGAGATTGTGAGGGCGCAAAAAAGGGTCTTAAGAAAATATTGAACAGGAGAATGCAGCATGAACATACAAAAAATATCTGTTGAAAAACTTAATCCAGCAGCATACAACCCGCGCAAGGATTTAAAACCTGGCGATAAGGAATATGAAAAGCTAAAACGGTCAATAGAGGAATTTGGCTATGTGGAGCCTGTTATCTGGAACCAAAAAACAGGTAATGTGGTAGGCGGGCATCAACGCTTAAAGGTTTTGCTGGACTTGGGACAGACAGAGATAGACTGCGTCGTTGTGGATCTTGACCTGCAGAGAGAAAAAGCGCTTAATCTTGCTCTTAATAAGATTCAGGGAGAGTGGGACGAGAATAAACTGGCTGAACTGATGGCTGAGTTGGACGCAGGTGCATTTGATGTTTCGCTTACAGGGTTTGACGCTTCTGAAATAGACGAACTGCTTAACCGATGGTACTCCAAAGAGGCGATACAAGACAGCTTTGACATAGATAAAGCGCATGAGGAAATTGTGCAGCGCGAGCCGGTAACGAAGCGGGGCGATATCTGGCTTCTCGGGAATCATCGCTTGATGTGCGGCGACTCTACTAAGGATGAGGATTTTGAGAAGTTGATGGAAGGGTGTCACGCACAGATGGCAGTGACTTCCCCTCCATATGGGGTAGGCAAAGAATATGAAAAGGCAGGGATTGAACCATGGTTCGAGACAGTACGCCCAGTGATTAGAAACCTGTGCAGGTATGCAGATATTGTCTGCTGGAACTTAGGTGATCTCTATGCCACCGGCTCTCAGTTTATTGAACCCACCAGTGTTTACAGTGTGAACATGTTTTTGGAAAACGGTTACCGCCCTATCTGGATCCGCATTTGGAAGAAGCAAGGGCAAAATTTCGGTGTAGGACCCTATCATCTTGTTTCAAACAAGCCGGTTCAGCAGTATGAGTATATTTCAGCCTTCAGCAATAAAGGAGAAGTTGAGGAATATAACGATCAGGAATATGTATGGCTTTCAGCCTTTGCGGGACACAGTTATAAATTTGTGAAACGGCTTACAAAGGAAGAACGCAAGAAATGGGGCTATGCTGGGATATGGGAGATGACCACTGTCCGGGCAAACAAGGAGCATCCTGCAATGTTCCCTGTGGAGCTTCCATGGCGGTGCATCAAAATGCACAGCGACAAGGGCGGAATCGTGCTTGAACCGTTTTCGGGCAGCGGAACCACTATAATTGCGGCTGAACAGACCGAGCGCAAATGCTATGCGATGGAGTTATCTCCTGTTTACTGTGATTTAGCTGTTAAGCGCTGGGAGGAATTCACCGGTGAAAAAGCCATCAAACTGGAGGGTTAAGATTTATGGATATACTGAAAATACCAACAGAAAAACTAAAACCTTCTAAATATAATCCGCGGAAAGATTTAAAGCCTGGTGACCCTGAATATGAAAAATTACGTCGGTCTATTGAAGAGTTTGGATATGTAGAGCCGGTTATATGGAATAAACGCACCGGGAATATTGTCGGTGGGCACCAGCGGTATAAGGTACTGACAGCCTTGGGATATAAGGAGATCGACTGCGTTGTGGTTGATTTGGATGAGCAGCGGGAAAAGGCGCTCAATGTTGCTCTGAATAAAATCAGCGGCGAGTTTGATATTCCGCTTTTGACCGATCTGCTTATGGATTTAAATGAAGATGGCTTTGACGTTTCTCTTACCGGGTTTGATGCTGCAGAAATCGACGAGTTGTTCCGCGATAAAACAACCGCTAATGTCAAAGAGGATAATTTCGATACAGAAAAGGCAATTGCAGAGATTAAAATTCCGGTCACTAAAAAGGGCGACATATGGGTACTTGGCGGCCACCGGCTGATGTGCGGTGACAGCACCCTGCTTTCAGATGTGCAAAAGCTGATGGATGGCCAAAAGGCGAGATTTGTTTTCACTGACCCGCCTTGGAACGTGGATTATGGTTCAGATACCAGGCATCCAAGCTGGAAGCCAAGACAAATTCTAAATGACAATATGAGCACCGAAGAATTCGGCGCTTTTTTATTGCGCGCTTTTAAATGCATGAAAGAGGTTTCTGAAGCCGGATGCATGACCTATGTGGTAATGAGTGCTCAGGAATGGGGCAGTTTGATGAACGTCATGCGGGAGGCAGGGTATCACTGGTCGAGCACAATTATATGGAAAAAAGACAGCTTGGTACTATCAAGAAAGGACTATCATACCCAGTACGAGCCGATCTGGTACGGTTGGCTTGAAGGAACACGCCTTTGCCCGCTTAAAGACCGTAAACAGTCAGATGTTTGGGAGATACCCCGCCCTAAAGTATCGGAGGAGCACCCTACCATGAAGCCGGTTTCACTTGTGGCAAAGGCCATGCTCAACAGTTCCCATACCGGAGATTTGGCCCTTGACCTGTTCGGCGGATCCGGTACGACAATGATTGCAGCGCAGCAGACCGGGCGGGTTTGTTTTATGATGGAGCTCGACCCGAAATACTGCGATGTGATTGTAAAGCGCTATGTTTCACAATTTGGAGCAGATTCAGTATTCTTGCTGACAGGTAGCGAAAAAATTCCTTACGCAGAAACACAGATTGCTTAAAAATATCCTTGCTTTCCCCTCAAAACAGAGCGTTAATGTACCCCACCAAAAAGGAAAGGTGGGATTTTTTATGGGAATCAGAAATGGTTTAGCTTATTTGAGGGGAGGTGAACGGCATGAGCAATAACAGCTTTCGTTTTTCACAGAAGGTTGTCGGTCAGGATAGGAAAGCCATTGCTTTAGTCATTGCTGAAGCCCTTGAAGGCCAGGTGCGCTATACCGGAGCGCCGGGTTTTGCGTATGAGGTAAACGACGGGAGCACTGCTGGTAGCTGGACGGTTGACAGGGACAGTGTGGTTCACTCGCCGGAAATCCGTCTTGATGAAATCAAAAGCATCCGTCCCGTTATTGACGCGCTGAATATGGCGGGTTTATCTGCAGAGGGAACCATGACAATTACTCTTTCTTTGGAGGGCTTTGGCGAGACAAGCCTTGAAAACCTTAGAAATATGCTGGCCAGCAAAGAGACGTTAATTAAGAAAGCACTGTCGCTTGACCGGGAACTTGAAGTATTAGCTGAAAATGACGAGATTGCCTTCCCTTTCTGGAACGCGAACCTAAATGCCGACGAGGTGCAGACGTATATCACGCTTGTAAAGCAGATGGCAGAACAGGCAAAAGCTCAGAAGCGTGTGCTGCGCACCGAAAAACCGGCAGATAATGAAAAATACGCTTTTCGCTGTTTCCTGCTTCGGTTAGGATTTATAGGAGATGATTTCAAAACCGAACGCAAGGTGCTGCTTTCAAGGCTGTCCGGCAACGGGGCGTACCGGAAAGGCAGAGCAAAGGCGGTGGACGAAAATGAATGATTTTCATAGCACCGCCTTCTTTGTCAAGCATCCGTTTAGAATAGAGGATCTAAAGGTGCCGCATCGGTATGAGATGAGGAAACGATTTGCAGTTGTGAAAACTGTCGAACTTTCAAAGATTGACTATGACAACTTCATTGCCGACCTATACGTTGACCGCACATTTATTGAGGAAAACAAAGGGCTTTGCCGCATTGACGAGGATGGAGTGTGGCTTTGCTTGCTGGTTAAGCGGCGGGGACAGTCTGACGGAGTGCTGGTAATGCCGGACGGTAGGGATTATCCAAAGTACGCCGCATATTATCCTGGAAAGGAGGACGAGCAATGAGTGTAAGAGATTATCCTTCAAAAGAAACTGTCCTCCGCCTTAAAGAGCAGTATCCGCCGGGAACACGCGTCGAGCTTATCTGCATGGATGATCCGTACTCTAAGCTGAAACCGGGAGATCAAGGTACAGTTTCTTTTGTGGATGATATCGGAACCATACATATCAACTGGGACAGCGGTTCTTCCTTGGGCGCAGCTTATGGTGTGGATATGATCAGGAAGCTGTAAATGTACACAAATTAAGATGCGAAAAATCGTCCAAAATCTAGCGGAAACTCATGCAGAATTGCCTTGCTATCCTGTGTTTTCAATGGCCTAATGTACACTGCCAAAGGGCAGAAAACACAGAGAAAGCGAGGAGAAAGCGCAATGCTTACAACGAGATTTGGAATCGAGGTAGAATTAACAGGGATTACAAGGAAGCAGGCGGCCAAAACTGCAGCAGCTTTTCTTGGCGGGAGGATTGAATCCAGCGGAGATTACTACGACACCCAAAAGGTTATTGCGCCGGACGGACGGGTATGGAAATTCATGAGTGACGGGAGCATCCGGACTCAGAAAAAGGAGCGCGGTCGGATTGAAGCAGCAGGACGGGAATACAGTGTTGAGCTGGTAAGCCCGATACTGACATACCGCGAGGATATTGAAACCCTGCAAGAATTGATAAGGAGGCTCCGCAAGGCGGGAGGTTTTGCAAACACAAGCTGCGGAATCCATATCCATATAGACGGGGCAAACCACACGCCGCGCAGCATCCGCAATTTTATCAATATAATCGCCAGCAAGAATGATCTTTTCTATAAGGCATTGCAGATTGAGCCGGACAGGATACGGTTTTGCAAGAAGATGGATGCGGCACTGGTTGAAAAGATGAACCGGCGTAAGCCCAAAACCATGGCGGCAATTGAGAGCATCTGGTACGAGGGTTACAGCGAAAGCCGGAGTACCCATTACCACAACAGCAGGTACCATTTTCTGAACCTGCACAGTTTTTTCAACGGCAACGGGACGATTGAACTTCGCGGTTTCAACAGCGAACTTCATGCGGGGAAAATAAGAAGCTACGTAGTGCTTGCCCTGGCGCTAAATCATCAGGCCCTGACCCAAAAATGCGCTTCCAGCAAGAAGCCGCAGGTTGAAAATGAGAAATTTGCCATGCGGACATACCTCAACCGCATAGGGCTTATCGGTGACGAGTTCAAAAACTGCCGGGAGCACCTTTGCAAACACCTCGACGGCAACGCGGCATGGCGGTTTCGGGCAGCATAGATAACCGGGTGCTGGGGGCGGAGAGCCGCCCCTAGCCTGCGGTACACACAAGGAGGATGATACGATGAGCAAAGAAAAAGGAACAATATATTTAGCATATGGAAGCAACCTGAACTTGAAGCAAATGGCATACCGCTGTCCAACGGCGAAGGTGTTGGGGAGTGCAAAACTCACAGGCTACCGGCTGTTGTTCCGAGGCGGGAACGGCGGCGCAGTAGCGACAATAGAAAAACAAAAAGGTGAAAGCGTACCGGTACTGCTTTGGAGAATCACGCCTAATGATGAGAAGGCGCTGGACAGATATGAAGGTTATCCGCATCTATACCGGAAAGAAACGGTTAAGGTACGTTTCAAAGGGCAGTGGGTACCCGCAATGGTGTATATCATGAATGAAGGTAGACCTTTGGGAGCACCGGGTCGTTACTATTACGAGGTGATTCGGCAGGGCTATATAGATGCGGGTTTTGATATTTCGTTTCTCAATAAAGCGGTAAGAGATTCAATTTCAGCGGCAGAGAAGTCAGAGGTGTAGGACATGGGTAACGAGAATCTGATAACTGATAAGATTTATCGGCAGATTATAGCCATACGGGACAGCGGTGCCTGTAATATGTTTGACTTGCCAAGAGTACAGGAAGAGGCATATAAAATGGGGTTTTATGAATTAGTAGTATTTCTTAATGAACACAAGAAAGAATATGCCGAGTTTATCCTGACAGGCAAACGATAACGTTTATAACGTAACAAGTTTCATAGAAATCCACTTTAGAGAGGAACTTCATCCATGAGGTTCCTTTTTTCTTGCTCAATTTTAGGAAAGGAGGCGGCAAAGCTGCGGAAGTTAAAACGGTATAAACCAACCAAGTTTATGGCGGAAGGTTCTCGATATGACAAGGAAGCGGCTGATGCCGCTGTTACTTTTATAAACTGCCTGAAGCATACCAAGGGTGAATGGTATGGAATGCCTTTTGAATTAATTGACTGGCAGGAACAGATTGTCCGGGATATATTCGGAATCTTGAAACCTAACGGATACAGGCAGTTTAACACTGCCTATATAGAAATTCCAAAAAAGCAGGGTAAGAGCGAACTTGCAGCGGCAATTGCTTTATATCTTACCTGTGGTGATTTCGAGCATGGTGGCGAGGTTTATGGATGTGCGTCTGATCGTCAGCAGGCATCCATTGTTTTCGATGTTGCAGTAGATATGGTGGAACAGTGTCCGGCATTAAAATCTCGAATTAAACCAATGCTGTCACAGAAGCGGCTGGTTTATAAACCGTTAGGCAGTTTTTATCAGGTGCTTTCAGCGGAGGCATATACGAAACATGGCCTAAACGTCCATGGTGTGGTATTTGACGAACTCCATGCTCAGCCAAACAGGGATCTTTATGATGTAATGCTTCACGGATCTGGCGATGCAAGAAAACAACCGCTGTTTTTCCTGATTACAACTGCTGGCACAGACCGCAATTCCATCTGCTGGGAAGTACATCAAAAAGCAGAGGATATTCTTCAAGGGCGTAAGATAGATCCGACTTTCTACCCTGTTATCTACAGCGCAGCCGATACCGATGACTGGACAAGTGAAAAGGTATGGAGAAAGGTTAACCCGTCACTGGGCATTACAGTTGATATCGAAAAACTGAGAGTGGCTTGTGAAAATGCCAAACAAAATCCTGCAGAGGAAAATTTATTTCGTCAGCTCCGCTTAAATCAGTGGGTGAAACAATCGGTGCGCTGGATGCCAATGGATAAATGGGATAAGTGTGCGTTTCCTGTTGATGCAGAAAAATTGCGCGGCAGAACCTGTTACGGAGGACTTGACCTGTCATCTACTACCGATATTACCGCCTTTGTGCTGGTGTTTCCACCGCTTGATGAATCTGATAAATATCAGATTCTACCTTTTTTCTGGATACCGGAGGAGAATATTGATCAGCGTGTGCGGAGAGATCATGTGCCTTATGATGTCTGGGAGAGGCAAGGCTTTTTATATACCACTGAGGGTAACGTCGTGCATTATGGCTTTATCGAAACCTTTATTGAGGAACTCGGAATGAAATATAACATTAAGGAAATAGCCTTTGACCGCTGGGGCGCAATTCAGATGACGCAAAACCTCGAGGCTTTGGGGTTTACGGTTGTTCCATTCGGTCAGGGTTTCAAGGATATGTCGCCGCCTACAAAAGAGTTGATGAAGCTGACATTGGAAGAACGCATCGCCCATGGTGGTAATCCAGTACTGCGGTGGATGATGGACAATATCTATGTCAAAACCGATCCCGCCGGAAACATTAAGCCGGATAAAGAAAAATCCACCGAGAGAATAGATGGTGCGGTAGCGTTAATTATGGCGCTTGACCGCGCGTTAAGGCATGACGGGGATGAACGCAACGGATCAATTTATGATGAAAGGGGGCTGTTGATTATATGAGTGTATTTTCCCGTTTGTTCAAAGCAAGGGATAAGCCGAAAAACAGCCTGTTCGGTAATGCATATAGCTTTTTCTTCGGCGGCACATCCAGCGGAAAAGCTGTCAATGAGCGGACTGCTATGCAGACAACTGCAGTGTATGCCTGTGTAAGGATACTTGCAGAAGCCATCGCCGGGCTTCCGCTTCATGTGTACCGCTATAAAGAAGACGGTGGCAAAGAAAAAGCGTTGACCCACCCGCTCTATTATTTACTCCATGACGAACCAAACCCTGAGATGACTTCATTCGTGTTCCGAGAAACACTGATGAGCCATCTTCTTTTATGGGGAAATGCTTACGCTCAAATTATTAGGGACGGTTCTGGACGAGTGCTGGCGCTTTATCCACTTTTGCCAAACAAAATGACGGTAGACAGGGCTCCAAACGGAGAACTGTTTTACACTTATCGGCGCGACAGCGATGAGAGTAGGGTTAATCCAAAAGCAGGCCTTATATACCTACGAAGTGATGAGGTTCTTCACATCCCGGGACTCGGTTTTGACGGACTGATCGGATACTCCCCTATTGCTATGGCCAAGAACGCCATAGGTATGGCTATTGCCTGTGAGGAGTATGGTGCATCCTTTTTTGCCAACGGAGCAAATCCGGGTGGCGTTCTGGAACATCCCGGTGTACTAAAGGATCCGGCAAAGGTGCGGGAAAGCTGGAACGCTGTTTATCAAGGAAGTGCCAATGCTCATCGCATTGCAGTTCTGGAAGAGGGAATGAAGTTTCAACCAATCGGCATTCCACCCGAACAGGCACAGTTTTTAGAGACAAGAAAGTTCCAGATAAATGAAATTGCTCGGATATTCCGAGTACCTCCCCATATGGTTGGAGATCTTGAAAAGTCAAGCTTTTCAAACATCGAACAGCAATCTCTGGAATTTGTTAAATACACGCTTGACCCGTGGGTGGTGCGTTGGGAACAGGCTCTCCAAAAAGCGCTGCTTTTACCATCAGAGAAGCGGGCATACTTTGTCAAATTCAATGTAGATGGCCTTCTGCGCGGTGATTATGCAAGCCGCATGAATGGTTATGCTGTAGCTCGACAGAACGGCTGGATGTCTGCTAACGATATCCGCGAGCTTGAGGACATGAACCGGATCCCGGCAGAGTTGGGCGGAGATCTGTATCTTGTTAACGGTAACATGACCAGGCTTGCCGATGCAGGTACATTTGCAGGCAAAAACAATGCTGAAACGGAGGGATCAAAAGTTGAACAAATCACAAAAACAAAAACCGGTTCGCCGCTTCTGGAACTGGATACAAAACGATGATGGCAGCCGGACATTATATATTGACGGCCCAATAGCTGAAGAAAGCTGGCTGGGAGACGAAGTAACTCCCAAGCAGTTCAAATCCGAGCTGTTGTCCGGAGAGGGTGATATAACGATCTGGATCAACAGCCCTGGCGGCGATATATTTGCAGCTAATCAAATTTACAACATGTTGATGGATTACAAAGGCAAGGTGACGGTAAAGATTGACGGTATTGCAGCCAGCGCTGCTTCGGTTATAGCCATGGCCGGAGGTGCCGTCTTTATGTCACCAGTCAGCATGATGATGATTCACAACCCAATGACAATAGCCATCGGTGATACAGAAGAAATGGAGAAAGCTATCGCAATGCTGGAAGAAATAAAGGAATCCATCATCAACGCTTATGAGCTGAAAACCGGGCTTTCCAGGGCAAAAATATCGCACCTAATGGATGCAGAAAGCTGGTTTAACGCAAGAAAAGCGGTGGAACTTGGCTTTGCTGATGGAATCTTGTTTATGGAGGATGAATCATTCCCATCCGAGTTTGAAGTATCAGGAGGAATGATCTTCAGCAGGCAGGCAGTAACAAATTCCATCCTGCAAAAGCTTAAACCCAAAGAAAAACCAAAAGGAACCCCGATTGAGTCGCTTGAAAAGCGGCTTTTTTTATTAAAACCTTAAGGAGGATTTGATTATGAGCAAAATACTGGAACTGCGTGAAAAACGCGCTAAAGTATGGGAAGCTGCTAAAGCTTTCCTCGACAGCAAACGCGGGAACGACGGACTGCTTTCACCGGAGGATACCGCGACTTATGAAAAAATGGAAGCCGACGTTATTGCGCTGGGCAAAGAAATAGAGCGTCTTGAGCGTCAGGCTGCCATAGATTTGGAACTGTCAAAACCGTTGAATATTCCTATTACAGACAAACCCACTTCCATATCTGGCAACAATGAAAAAACCGGACGTGCCAGCGATGAGTACAGGCAGTCTTTCTGGAACATGATGCGCGGCAGGCGCAAATATGACGTACACAACGCGCTGCAGATTGGAGAGGACACCGAAGGTGGATATCTTGTTCCCGACGACTTTGAGCGTACTCTTGTGGAAGCACTGGAGGAGGAGAATATCTTTAGGCAGATTGCCAATGTTATTACCACGTCCAGCGGTGACAAGAAAATTCCTGTGGTGGCAAGCAAGGGTACTGCATCCTGGGTGGATGAGGAAGGCCAGATTCCCGAAAGCGATGACTCCTTTGCACAGGTATCCATCGGCGCATATAAGCTGGCTACTATGATCAAGGTGTCAGAGGAATTGTTAAACGATAGTGTATTCAACCTTGAGCAGTATATAGCCAAAGAATTCGCCCGCCGAATCGGAGCAAAAGAGGAGGAAGCATTTTTTATCGGTGACGGATCTGGCAAGCCAACCGGTATCTTGGCAGATAACGGCGGTGGCGAGATAGGAGTAACTGCGGCGAGTGCAACAGCCATTACCCTTGACGAGATCATGGACTTGTTCTACAGCCTAAAGTCTCCGTACCGCAGGAACGCTGTATTCATTATGAATGATTCGACAATTAAAGCTATAAGGAAGCTCAAAGACAACAACGGTCAGTATCTCTGGCAGCCTTCTGTAACTGCTGGAACACCGGATACTATCCTCAATCGTCCAGTTAAAACTTCTGCATTTATGCCAGCCATTGCCGCCGGAGCAAAAACGATTGTATTCGGCGATTTTTCTTATTACTGGGTGGCAGACCGTCAAGGCAGGGTTTTTAAGCGGCTTAATGAGTTGTATGCTGCGACCGGACAAGTTGGATTCATGGCAACCCAGCGTGTAGATGGCAAGCTGGTACTGGCTGAAGCAGTCAAGATACTGCAGCAGAAATCAACTTAATGAAAACGGAGGTGCTGCGGCATGGAACTTTTGGAGAAGGTTAAAGCAAACCTCATATTGCAGCACAGCGAAGATGACGCACTTTTACAAGAGTATATCAAAGCCGCAGTGGCCTATGCGGAAAGTTACCAGAAAAAGCCTGAAGGATATTATGCCGAAAACCCCATGCCGCCTACTACTGAGCAGGCTGTCATTATGCTGTCGAGCCATTTTTATGAAAGCAGGGATGGCTCGACGGCTGGCTTTTTTGGGGATAGTGTGCAGGCTGGACAGCAGGTATGGAATACAGTTAATCTATTGCTGCGGCTCGACCGGGATTGGAAGGTGTAAATATGGGCCTTGGGAAAATGAAAACTTTCGTGGACATTATCTCAGTCAAGCCGGTTAAGGACGGTGAGGGTTTTACTGAAAAAGGTGATGTCATTCTTGCTTCGGTAAGGGCATACAAGGAAGATAGGCATGGCAGTGAAAAATGGGCAAACAGGGCGGCGTTTTCGCAGGCGTCTGCCCTGTTCCGCTTCCGTAGGATACCTAACCTGGAAGTTACCACAGATCTTGTACTCGTTTGCAGCGATGGCAGGTACAACATTATCAGTGTTGAGGATGTGAAGGGACGCGGAATGTATATTGAGGTGCTTGCGGAAAAGGTGAAATCAAGCAAAGCATAAAAGGAGGGGCTGCAACGTGGCTAAGGTGGAAGTTAAAATGCCGGAAGAGTTCTTGCTCAAGTTATCCAGACTTGGAGAAAGAACAGACGAAATCATACCTAAGGTGCTGGAAGCAGGCGGGGAAGTGGTTCTTTCAAAAGTGAAGTCCAATCTTCAGTCAGTTATCGGGAGCGGCACTAAATATCCGTCCAGAGCAACCGGTGAATTGGTAAATGCTTTGGGACTCTCTCCTGCCAAACAGGACAGGGATGGAAACCACAACATAAAAATCGGCTTTACTGAACCAAGGAAGGATGGGGAAAGTAATGCGAAGATTGCTAATATTATTGAGTATGGCAAGTCCGGGCAGCCTCCAAGGCCCTTTTTGAAACCGGCAAAATCAGCTACAAGGAAGTCCTGCATCGAAGCAATGAAGTCAAGACTGGAACAGGAGCTGGGTCGTATATGAGCATATTGACAGAATTAAACTCGTTATTGGATGGTTTGGGTATCCCCATTGAAACCGGGGTATTTAGCGGTGTACCGCCGGATGAGTACCTTGTCATAACTCCGATGACAGATACATTTGAAGTTTTTGCAGACAACCGGCCTCAGGTAGAAACCCAGGAGGTAAGGTTGTCTTTATTTATAAAGGGAAACTACACTGCCCGTAAAAACGAAATAGTGAACACATTGCTTCAAGCAGGCTTTACCATTACCGACAGGCGGTATATAGGCCATGAGGACGATACCGGCTATCACCACTATGCCATTGATGTGGCAAAAGAATATGAAGTAAAGGAGGAATGAAAAACATGGCCACAATCGGACTGGACAGGTTATATTATGCCAAAATAACCGAGAATGAAAACGGAGAAGAGACATACGACACGCCTGTTCCGCTGGCTAAGGCTATTTCGGCAGAACTTTCTGTGGAGCTGGCAGAGGCGACACTTTATGCCGATGACGGGGCGGCAGAAGTGGTCAAGGAATTTCAAAGCGGCACACTGACTCTTGGTGTTGCAGATATCGGAGTAGACGCTGCTGAGGTTTTGACGGGAGCCACTCTTGATGACAATAAGGTGCTGATTTCCACCAGCGAGGATGGAGGCGCGCCTGTGGCAATTGGCTTTAGAGCCAAGAAAGCTAACGGCAAGTACAGGTATTTTTGGCTTTACAGGGTGAAATTCGGCATCCCGGCAACAAATCTGCAAACGAAAGGTGATAGCATTACCTTTTCGACACCCACCATTGAAGGGACAGTCATGAGACGTAACAAACCAGATGGCCAGGGAAAGCACCCTTGGAAGGCAGAGGTCAGCGAAGACGATCCCGGTGTATCGCCTGAAACTATTACCGGCTGGTATACGGAAGTTTATGAGCCGGTATTTGCTGTGGGAGGAGGCAGCGAATAATGCAGGATAATGACAGAAGCGCAATTATCAAAATCGGCGATGAAGAATATCAGCTTATTCTAACCACTAAAGCGACAAAGGAGATTGCAAAAAGGTACGGCGGTCTTGAAAACCTCGGCACGAAACTGATGAAAACCGAGAACTTCGAGATGGCTCTTGACGAAGTGGTATGGCTGATTACACTGCTGGCTAACCAGAGCATTTTGATACACAACCTTAAAAATCAGGATAAGCGTGAACTCCTGACTGAAGAGACAGTGGAACTTCTCACATCTCCTTTGGAACTGGCAGCATATAAAGACGCTATCATGGAAGCAATGTTCAAGGGTACCAAAAGAAATGTTGAAAGTGAGGATGACTTAAAAAACACACCGGCCGAGTGAGCGATGAGGAATTGTTCACTCGGCTTTTATATTACGGCACTGTCCAGCTCAACCGTTCAGAGGATGAAGTATGGCTAATGCCTATTGGGTACCTGCTTGATTTATGGGAGTGCCATAAGCAGTTTTTAGGGCTGGCGAAACCAAAGCGTATGCTTACCATTGATGATGTGATACCTTACGGAATTTAAAAATTTTGCAGGAAAGGAGGCGGTTATGTGGCAGACAATTTTGGCCTGAAGATCGGGATTGAAGGCGAAAAGGAATTTAAAAACGCCATTCGTGAGATCAATCAAAGTTTTAAGGTACTGGGTAGCGAAATGAACCTGGTCGTATCTCAGTTCGACAAGCAGGATAAGTCAGTTGAAGCTGTTACTGCAAGAAACAAGGTGCTTAACAAAGAGATCGAATTGCAGAAAGAAAAAATAGCTACTTTGGAGAAAGCCCTTGCCAATGCCGCCTCATCTTTCGGAGAAACCGACAGACGTACTCAGTCGTGGCAAATACAGCTTAATAATGCAAAAGCCGAACTGAACAAAATGGAGCGCGAGCTCGAACAGTCTG
The DNA here is from genome assembly GCF_900070325.1 of Herbinix luporum. Taxonomy (GTDB): domain Bacteria; phylum Bacillota; class Clostridia; order Lachnospirales; family Lachnospiraceae; genus Mobilitalea; species Mobilitalea luporum. The sequence goes on along the minus strand of NZ_LN879430.1, from coordinate 1,638,154 downwards.
CTGAAAGTGCAGACGAACTTGGGGACGAATTGAAGGAAAGTGGAGACAATGCCGAAAAATCCAGCTCGAAATTTGAGAAGCTGGGCAGCGTTCTTAAAGGTGTTGGCGCGGCTATGGGTGCTGCAGCGACCGCAGCGGGCGCGGCTGCCATCAAGCTGGGAAAAGAGGTCGTGGAGCAGTTTGGTGAGCTTGAGCAGAACCTTGGCGGTTCTGAAGCTGTGTTTGGCGAATATGCTGCACGTATCCAAAAAACGGGAGAAGAAGCCTACAAGAATCTGGGCTTGTCCCAATCCGAGTACCTTGCCACCGCCAACAAAATGGGCGCACTGTTTCAGGGTGCTGGTGTCGATCAGCAAAAAAGTCTGGAACTTACCGAGAAGGCCATGCAACGGGCGGCAGATATGGCTTCGGTTATGGGCATTGACATGCAGACTGCCATGGAATCCATCGCTGGCGCAGCCAAGGGTAACTTCACCATGATGGATAATCTGGGTGTCGCCATGAACGCCACTACCATCGAAGCTTATGCTCTTGCAAAAGGGCTGGATTTTGCCTGGAATAGCGCAACCAATGCCGAAAAGGCCGAGATCGCCATGCAGATGTTTTTTGAAAAAACCGAACAGTATGCTGGAAACTTCGCAAGAGAGTCTACCCAGACCATCAGCGGTTCCATTGGTCTTTTACAAGCCTCTCTAAGTTCGTTTATAGCAGGACTTGGCAATGCGAACGCTGATATGACGAACCTAACACAAAATCTTGTGGATGCCTTTCAGGCTGTAGTTAAAAATATTGTACCGGTTTTGGAAAATATAGTGGCTGCTCTGCCGGAGGCAACCGGTGCAATTATCTCAGCAGTCAAAGATCTGCTTCCCGTGCTGTTGCAAACTGTAACTGAATTGTTCTCTCAGGTGCTTCAAACTCTCTTGAGCCTGCTGCCGGAGCTGATCCCGGCGGCAGTAGATGCAGTCATGACCATTGCAGGTACACTCATTGATAACCTGCCTTTACTCATTGATGCAGCGGTGCAGCTAATCACAGCGTTGGTAATGGGGCTTGGAGAAGCATTACCTGAGCTAATTCCAGCAGCAGTTCAAGCAGTGATCACCATTGTGCAAGGGCTGCTGGATAATATGGACAAAATCCTTGAAGCTGCTTTTACATTGATTCAGGGACTGGCGCAGGGACTTTTAAATGCATTGCCAGAACTAATTGAAGCACTGCCGAGGATAATTACAACAATCATTGACTTTGTGACGAACAATATGCCGAAGATCATAGAATTGGGAATTACGCTTATCGTACAGCTTGCTGCCGGGCTTGTGAAAGCCATTCCAGAACTAGTAAAGTCTTTACCTCAGATTGTTGCGGCTATTATAGAAGGCTTGGGCAAGGCGGTTGTTTCAGTGGTTGAGATTGGTAAGAACATTGTAAAAGGCATCTGGGAAGGTATTAAAAGCCTTGGTAGCTGGATTAAGGATAAGGTTTCCGGTTTCTTTTCCGGTATTGTTGATGGAGTAAAGAATTTTCTTGGAATCAGATCTCCGTCCACTGTTTTTGAAGGTATTGGCGGCAATATGGCACTGGGTATTGGTGAGGGATTTGACAAGGCTATGGCCAGAGTGGCAGACGATATGCAAAATGCAGTGCCGACAGATTTTAATATATCTCCTGATATTAATGTAAGTGGAAGAGGTGGATTTAGCGGTTTAGCTTCTGGGCCGCTTGTTGTGGTGCAGCAGATGATTGTTCGTGGTGAAGAAGACATACGTAGGATTTCACAGGAGTTATATAACCTGATGCAGACAGGTTCAAGGGCGCAGGGACGTTTTATAACAGCATAATGGAGGGAAGCATATGGGATTTATCTACAATGGAATATCGTCGCAAAGTATGAAAATACGAGCAAGACTTACCAAATGGCAGGTCTCCCCTGCCCTGCGCAATTCATTTGAAACTGTGCCGGGCAAAGCAGGTATTGCAGATTTTGGCTGCGATATATCAGAACGAAACATAATAATTAGCTGTAGTGTGCTTCCCCAGCGCAGTTTTGCCGATCTTGTATCGGTTCTTGATAATGTTGCTGAATGGTTAAATCCGGAAAACGGGCTTAAACAACTTGTTATAGATGATTTGCCCGACCGATATTTCATGGCTCGCTTATCAGAAGCGGTTGACTGTGAGCGATTACTGCGGACAGCGGGCAGCTTTGAACTTCGGTTTGTTTGTCCCGACCCATATGCTTATGCGTTGGAAGATGAGGTATTTGTTCTTTCTGAAACAGGTCTGCATGAGTTGGAGAGGGTTAAAGGAAATGCGGATTCCAATCCGGTTTATCTATTGAAGGGTTTAATATCAATGTCTTCATCAAGCTATATTTCGCTTATTACGAACGACGAGGAATTGAGAATTGTTGGCTCATTATCTGAAGGTGAAACTCTGATTGTCGACTCCGGCATGGTAACAGCTAAGGTTATTGATGAAACAGGCGGAACCTTGAGAAATGGCCTTCCCAGCCTGCAGGATCTGAATTTTCCAATTCTCAGGAAAGGTGTTAATCATATTGAGATTGCCGCAGAAAACGCGACCTTTACTGAGTTAAAAATACAGGCAAAAAGCAGATGGAGGTGATAACATGGCGATAAAATCAATTCTAACGAGCCAAGAGGATTTTACCGGTGAGTTTCCTGTAACATCAAGGACGTCTGCTTTATGGCGATTTAATGAAAAAACACCAGACGAAAATCTTCAGCTTATAGACTCATCGGGACATGGCAGACATTTTACCATCTCCGGCTGGTCAGGGACATCGGCAAACCTTATTGCTGGAAGATTCGGAAGATACTTCAGGCAAAATATTGTTAATCCGACTTCTGAAAAGACCCATCTTATAGCAGAAAATGATGGGAGTTTCTTTAGCAATCTGGGCGAAAAGATTGTTGTAGGCGGTTGGATTAATCCTACCACCTATTCGGTCGGCCAGACATATATACCCATATTCAATACCCGCCAAGGACCAGGTCAGCCAATTTTTTATGTTTCACTTTATCAAGGGAGACTTAGGCTTATGTTGTATAACTCCTCCGGCACACTAATCTACGACCAGAGTGAAACAGCTACCATTACCTTGAAAAACGGCGGCTGGTATTTTATCGCCTCCATCATTGAAGTAAGCAACAAAAAGGTACAGAACATCATATGCGATCGCAGCGACGGGGCAACCTGGGTGTCGCCTGTGCGTTCCTTTTCGGGAGAGCTGAATCGGGAATGTATAGCAGACATTATTATGGGGATGCATGCAAATACCTACTACTATGCCGGAGGCTTCGACGACTGGTTTCTGGAAACGGACTCACAGCTTACAGCTGATGATTTGCTGCTATATTTTAAGTCGTCTTTACATGCAAACGGTGGGGATGCGTCTTCGGATGTAGATGCTTTGGCAGAGCCTGGCGCAGTCACCCTTAAAGCAACAGATGGCGAGTATCCTGCAAGTGGCGTACTTTATACAAGGGCGGTTCCATGTGCATTATCGGGCAGCGGTCGTGTAGCTGTGACAAGCGAATATACTGCAGGTGTTACTTCAGTGTCTCTAGTAGAGACCAGCACAAGCGATGATCTTGAAGAATGGTCTGCATGGCAGGCTGTGGGAACCAGCGGTGAACTTCAATCGCCAAATCGGCAATATATAAGGTTCCGTGTTACCCTTACCAGCAGCGATCCGTTGAGGACGCCAAAACTTCTGGAAATACAGCTTCATGATATACCGAAAGCGCCCTATGAGAAATTAGGCTTTGCCCGTCCTGTGATTTTGGACAAAAACGGAGCATGGGAAGCTGTTCTTGAAAATGCCTTTGATATCATTGTCACTGGTGAGGTGAACGGCGCGGATACGCTGGAATTCAAGCTTCCGTTCCATGATCCAAAAAGAAGCACACTGGAAAATGAAAAACAAGTGCAAATCGTAAATGACATTTACCGGATCCGAACCTTAACGGACAATAAAAGCGAAGATGGGCGTGTTATTACGCAAGTATATGCTGAAGCGGTATTTTACGATCTGTCTTTCAGTGCGGAAAAAGAACCTAGAGAATTCAATGCAGATACTGCAGATGTTCCGATGCAATATGCACTTTTGGGTACAGGTTGGACAGTAGGAAATGTTACTGTCACTACGAAACGGACATGGCAGTGTACAGAAAAAAATGCCTTATCCATCCTTCGCACCGTACAGAATATTTATGGCGGCGATCTGGTGTTTGACAGCGCCAACCGCCAGGTACACCTTTTGACTTTTAGTGGTACTGATAGCGGAGCGCTTTTTTCATATAGAAAGAATTTGAAAAGTATTCAGCGGGTAGTCGATACACGTGAATTAGTGACAAGGCTCTATGCTTATGGAAAGGACGGATTGACCTTCGCTTCAATTAATGGAGGTAAGGAATACGTGGAAGATTACACTTTTTCCAGTGAAGTGAGGGTGTCGACGCTTGATTGTTCGTCGTTTACAAATCCGTATCAGATGCTGGAATATGCAAAAATGCGGCTTGCAGAATATTCGAAGCCTCGCGTTTCTTATGTACTGTCTGCAATGGATTTATCTGCGCTAACCGGTTATGAGCACGAAGCATGGAAATTGGGTGATATTGTTACAGTGGACGATAAAGAACTAGGCCTTTTGGTAAAGACTCGTGTTGTGAGAAGGCAGTATAACTTGCAGGAACCATGGAAAACAGTGATTGAGCTTTCAACTAAACTGCGGGAACTCGGCGATTCTTCAGCACAGTGGGACAAGGCAGCGGATGCGCTGTCCTCAGCAGAGTTGATAAACCGTCAGGAAATTAAAGATATGGTGCCATTCAACCATCTGCGCAATTCCAGAGCGGATGATGGTTTTGCCTACTGGGTCAATTCCGGCTTTGAAGTGGATACTGAGAATGGTGTTTCGGGAACTGCTTCCTTCAAGGCTGTTGGTGTACCTGGTATGACAAAGAGTCTGTCACAGACGGTATACCCAGCAACACGTAAAAGTTATACATTTTCAGCGCAGATTGCTTCCGAAAACCTTGAAAAGGGCGAAAACGGCCAAGTTGGTGTTGAGATAGTCATTGAATACGAGGACGGTACAACAGAAACAAGATTTATAGACCTGATTTGAGGGTGATGATATGGCATATTTCAATCAGATTGCACACAGTATTTCTCCCAAAAGTATCAGCAGAGTCAAATCTATCACCATCAGGCTGTGCGTCACTGACTGCACCGGCACAGTGTACTTTACAGACTTATTGCTTCAGGGCGGTTCGGTTTCCACTGGATGGATCGGGCATGTATGCGAAATTCAGTGGACATTAGACGGGTAATGAGCCGCTAAAATTATTTTCTGCCTAACACATGCTCCCAGTAGCATCGGAAAAGGCAGAGCCACTGAACATAAAGAATCTCTGTAGGAGTAATATTTTTATTTTGCACACCAGCCTGACGGAATGCCCTAGATAACTGCTTGCTTGTAAAAAGACTGCGGAATCCATATTTTAGTGCCTTTGAAACAAATTGTTCATAGGCAAACCACTGGTTTGCGGGTATGTCCGGTTGGCTCTTTTTCTTAAGGTGAAGAAGTACTGCATCAACGCTTGGTTTGGGATGGAAATCCTCCCTGCTGAAATAGTAAGCAATATCTAAATCGAACTTGGGCTTTATAAGCAGAGAACGCAATGATTCTGAAGGCTCACCCATAAAACGTTTGGCTGCGCCTTTTTCCATGGTAAGCCATGCTTCAGAAGGTGCGTTTTTGCATTCCGTCAATTTTCGCATAATATCCGTAGTGAAGCAAAAAGGGATATTTGAAAAAACTTTATAATCTTCATAATTAGGAAGTTTCCATTTCAAAAAGTCCTGATGATATATACGGATATTTTTGACGTCCTTGAATTTTGCTGTCAATTTATTATATAAACGGCCGTCAATTTCAATTGCCGAAACTTTCCGGCATCTTTTTATCAAGAAACCTGTTATATGACCCTTTCCCGGACCAATTTCAATAACATGATCTTTTTTGTTAAGGGTTGTTCTGCGAATAATTCTGTTGATAATTTTGTAACTTGTTAAAAAGTTTTGAGATACCCAAATGGGCGGAGTTGTCCCTTTTTTTCTATTTTGGGGCATAAAAAATACACCTCTTTCGTTTTTTCGTAATCGAAAAAGGTGCACAAAAACAAAGATGCTGCTATGAGCTATCTTTCTTTCTGTGCACTTTTATTTACGAATACGAAAAATACCATACATAGGTGTATACTAGCCTCCAAATATAAAATCAAATTATAGTTTAGCATTAATGCCTATGTTTGTCAAATGGTTTTGGAGGAAAAAACTATGAAGTTTTCAAGGTTTGCAGAAACCATACAATTAAAAAACAATAATCATGTGGTGAGCGTAACTGTGACACTCAAGATTTCCGACTGTAACGGAATTATCTATTTCACCGACCTGCAGCTTCAGGATGGAGATCAGCTGACAGGCTATACCGTCCACACGAGCAAGATGCTAACGAAAATGCAGGAAAACGGGCAGCCAGTTCCGCCCCGGCATTATAACGGTGTGGTGCGAACAGCGGAGACTGTAGTCTTATTCAACCTGGGCAAAACTTCTGCTGGTCTTGACTGCTATATCTATCCTATACAGTATATGGCCGCAGGAAGTATTGAAATGTCCCAAGGTATGGGCGCGCATAAGGTAAAGTTCCTTGACCCGGTTAATGCAGGCGATGAGCTGACACTCAAGGCTTCCACCCGCCAATGCCTAAAAAACGGAAGTCAGACTCCTAAGGATGGGTTTTATCAATACTCTGCGGCATGGGATAGCAAACATATGGTGAAGCTGGAAGAGAGAAAATCGGCGCGGGTACTCTTTGAATTTCAGGAGATGCAAGAGGGCGGTGATCGGTTGTGAGGGATTTCTTAAAAGGCAAACGGTGCATGGTGTGGAGTTTTATGGGTAATGCCCGAATGTATGAAGCGCTTAGAGACTACGGCGACCGCTTTGATACGGTAGGCATTTTTACTTTTGAGGTTGACGCAACAGGCACAATCACTGAAACCGGTACCAGCATCAGCAGCATGCTTCCGTATATTCAGAAATGGCCGCACATTAAGTGGCTGCTCACAATTATGAATCATGGAATAGCCAATATTTTTACTGCACTTCGCAACAACAAAAACGGTGCAAAGGATAAGTTTCTCACTGAAATCATCCGAATAATGAACAAGTATCCATGGTGCGCTGGGGTAGATATTGACCTGGAGCGCGGCGGCGGTTATGAAAACAAGGATGCGGCGAATGCGCTGTTTAGGGATATATACAATACAGTTAAGTCTTACGATGCAACAAAGCTTGTCAACATCTGCCTGCCTGGTATGACCGGCGTTCAAGGCTCGGTGGGCGGTGAAAACTGGTGTGTTTATGCCGATCTTAACGACTATTGCGATACCGCCGCCATCATGAGCTATGGCATGGCATGGGCGGGCTCTGCTCCCGGCCCAGTATCTCCTCGTGACTGGCTTGAGGGCATATATGATTATGCTGTTTCCGTTATGTCACACGATAAGATATTCATGGGGTTGCCTGCTTATGGCTGGAACTGGAGGATTCATGATACACCTGAAAACCTTGGAATAACCTATCGAGGGGTGTCTAATACCTACTATGCGGCAAAATACTGGATGACTGGGGTTTACAATTTCACAGGCGATGCACCGCCCCAACCGTTCATTCCTATTGTGGCCTACTGGGACGACTATAACAAAGTACCTTGGGCTCTTCCTCATGTATATGATTATATGGAAGGATGGGATGCTGTATCCTGGGAATATCCGCTGCTAAAAGGGGTTTATAACAGGCGAAGATATTTGACAAGCTATGGCAAGGAGCAGAAAGCGGAGTTCGGAACCATTTATATTGACAGGAACGGAGTTCCGGATGAATACGAAGGAAATGTCATTATTACTGATGAGATGGCCTCACTTGGAGATGACCAGGCGTCAGCAGAGTACCGTTTTGAGATAACAGAAGCGGGATATTACGATATTGCAGTACAGCTTTGCTTTCCTTACTGGGACAAAAATGCGATTATCGTTTCCCTTGATGGTGAATCAAAGACTTTCAGCGAGAACCGTTTATGGTGGCCATACTGGAGAAGAGTTTGCTGGTTGACACTTGCAAAAGGTGTATTTCTCCAAGAGGGAACGCATGCTGTCAGCATAAGCGGTGGTGTGCCGGGAGTCCAGTTTTACGGTTTTAGGGTTTGCAGTGGATTTTCGGAGTATCCCTTTGCCGGTGAAGCCAGCTTTATGCTCTCTCCTCGTCGGTTCAAGGATGTAAATGGTGTGATGGTTGAGCCGGATCGAGGTTTTAAACTGACATTTGAAATGTTGCGAAGAAAACCCGACTCGGCGCTTATTTGGTATGAGGATTTTCGGGACAGGAACATCCTGCCTGAAAATTACTGGACTGTGTTGGACGGCGAATGGGATGTTTGGCAAGACCCAGAAAGCACAGAAAGTCGCCCATATTCCCAGCTCGAGGGATATGGCAAACTTGCATGGAAATACGACGGGTTTTCCGATATTCATATCCGGGCAAGGCTGGCTTTCCCTCAAAATAGCAGTGGACGGGCTGGGGTGTTCCTTGGGGATATTTTCTGCTGCTTAAATTATGACACGCAAAGAGTCGAGCTTTATCAAGGTAATTCCTTGCTTGGTAGCTATTCCACCAGTTTCTCAAAAACTGCAGATGCCGATCTTCGTGCTAATCCGAATATGTATACTATAGAGATGCGAAAACGCGGCAATAAGGTAAGAGTATATTCTGGTGCAGCTTCAACCCTGCGTTTCACAGTGAATGTAATCGGTGGTAGTGGTTATGCAGGGTACTGCTCGGACAACCGGACGGTATGCGAGCTGCTGCGGCTGGGCGATGCGTGGGTATATGAACCATACGAGCGTTTTGATGTGGAACTTCCGGATGGAAATATAACCAGCTTTGGCAGGCTTGCTCGCACTGGTGTCACGTGGGATGATGAATTTCAGGTGTTTTCAGTAAATAGCGATGTGGAGGAATCGGCAACTCGCAATGAGGACATTTCGATGGACTATGATTTTTTCCACTCGCAGCTTTTGACGCTTTCCTGCGGTAATGACTATGAAGTAAAAATTATATCAAAAGACATCAATATCTGGATATCCCGTCTCTTCCTCGGAGATGCGGATGGTTTTTCTATTCTGTATTATCAGGATGCAGACAGCCTTGTTTACTGGGCAAACGAAGCGGCTTATCGATGGAAATTGCGAGGTATAGCCATCTGGTCGCTTGGGCAGGAGGATATGCGGCTGTGGGAGGCGCTTCCGAAGCAAATATAGGTTAAAAGTTTTATATATTCAGCGCTTTGCTTTAAGGCAGGGCGCTTTTTTATATGCAAAACTCAAGTTGAACGGAGGTTTAAGACAATGAAAACAGTATGGAACTGGGTACAGGCGGTTTTTACTGCTATTGGTGGATTTCTTGGCTGGTTTCTTGGAGGGCTGGATGGATTTTTATATGCGCTCATCGCTTTTGTGGCCATTGACTATGTGACCGGCGTGATGTGTGCCATTGTAGACAAAAAGCTTTCGAGTGAAGTCGGAGCCAAGGGCATCTTTAAGAAAGTGCTTATATTTGTACTTGTGGGTGTGGGACACATAATCGACAGCCAGGTGCTCGGCAACGGCGGGGCAATCCGGACAGCGGTGATTTTCTTTTACCTGAGTAACGAGGGAATTTCAATTCTTGAGAATGCAGCACATATAGGACTGCCCATTCCTGAAAAGCTGAAGAACGCATTGGAACAACTGCATGGCCGCTCAAATGAGGAGGATGAAAAGAAATGAAGCTTTTTACTAAATACATGACGCGAAACGATTGCTATACAGCAGGCCGCAAAATCACGCCTAAAGGAATCATGGTACATTCGACGGCTGTGCCGGGTGTAATGGCGGCTGAGTGGTTTTCCCGTTGGAACAAATCTTACAAGGCCGGCGAAATAAATAGGCAGGTATGTGTTCACGCTTTTGTAGACGATAAGGAGGTTTGGCAATACCTGCCTTGGGATCATCGCGGGTGGCATGCGGGAGGAGCAGCAAACAATACCCATATTGGCTTTGAAATCTGTGAGCCTGCTGGGTTTTCGTATAAATCCGGGTCGGTAATGGTGGGTTATGATGCAGCAAAGCAGGAAGATTATTTCCGTAAAGCGTGGCAGAATGCTGTTGAACTCTGCGTTATGCTCTGCAAGAAGTACGGTCTTAATGAGAATGACATCATCTGCCACTCCGAAGGATATAAGCTCGGTATTGCCAGCAACCATGCTGATGTGATGCATTGGTTCCCCAAGCATGGGGAGAGTATGGACACCTTCCGAAAAGCAGTGAAAAAAGCGCTGGAGAACAGTACAGATACCAATACGGATATTGGAATTGGCGACATGGTGGAGTTTAAGGACAGCGCGAAGAATTACTACCCCGGCAGTGTGGCAGTTCCAACGTGGGTCAAAAATGACTATTACCACAGGGTCACTCAGACTTTATACAAAGGCAAGCCGGTCGTAAAAGGTGGTAAAGAATGTGTTTTGCTTGGCAAAAAGGTTAAGAAATCCGGTGGTCAAGAAATCGCAGGCATAAACACTTGGGTAGCAAAAGAAAACCTTGTAATTGTAAACAGCATTCCTGATAACAAGGGCAATAGAACCTATACAGTGCAAAAAGGCGACACCTTATGGAGAATAGCAGAAAAAGAACTCGGTAGAGGAACAAGATATCCGGAGATTAAGAAACTCAATGGCCTGACTTCAGATACTATTTACCCCGGACAAGTTCTCAAATTGCCGGAATAACGATAAAGGACAGCCAGTCGAGGCTGTCCTAAGTTTTTATAGGAGGTGCTTTCTTGAATGATAGAGACGGCTAATCATATACCATATAACCCGCAGGAAACTAACTATACAAAGATAACGCAGGAGGAAATTCAAAGAGAGGTTGATTACTGGCGGGCATACAAAATTCTGCAGAGGATGCTTAAGGCGGGACTGATTTCAGAAGAAGAATTCAACAAAATCGACAAATTGAACCGCAAAACTTTCTCGCCGATGTATGCACAGCTTATGGCCTAATTGGCTTGCTATTAGCGGCACACAGAGGTAACATGTCACATACCCAAAGGAGGTGAAAACAGTGAGAAAGGTAACAAGGATTGATGGAAACAATGCTCTCCAAGCTTTCAAACCAAAGGTAAGAGTGGCAGCTTATTGCAGGGTTTCAACCGATAGTGATGAGCAAATGGCAAGCCTGGAAGCGCAAAAGGACCATTATGAATCCTATATAAAAACAAATCCTGATTGGGAATTTGCAGGGATTTACTATGATGAAGGCATATCAGGCACAAAAAAGGAGAACCGAACTGGACTTTTAAGGCTGCTTGCAGATTGTGAAAACAAGAAAATTGACTTTATTATAACCAAGTCAGTCAGCAGATTTGCCAGAAACACAACCGACTGTATTGAGATGGTGAGAAAACTTACCGATCTCGGTGTTTTCATCTATTTCGAGAAAGAGAATATAAACACACAGCGCATGGAAGGCGAATTGGTGCTGACAATTTTGAGCAGTCTTGCAGAAAACGAGTCATTATCCATTGCAGAAAATAGTAAGTGGTCTATCAGACGTAGGTTCCAAAACGGAACATACAAAATTTCGTATCCTCCCTATGGTTACGATTATGTGGATGGAAAGCTATTTATCAATAAAGAACAGGCTGAAATCGTAAAGCGGATTTTTTCCGAGGCTTTGGACGGTAAAGGCACACAGATAATTGCAGATGGGCTAAATTCGGATAAAATCCCAACAAAGAGAGGTTCACACTGGACAGCGACAACTATCCGCGGCATTTTAAGCAATGAAAAATATACTGGGGATGTCCTTCTGCAAAAAACCTATACAGATGAGAATTTTAAGCGGCATTATAATCATGGGGAAAAAGATCAATACATGATAAAAGATCATCATGAAGCCATTATATCCCATGAGGAATTTGAAGCCGCCCAAGAGATATTAAAGCAAAGAGGAAAAGAAAAAGGTGTAATTAAGGGAAGCAGTAAGTATCAAAAACGCTACCCTTTCTCGGGGAAAATCAAATGCGCAGAATGTGGCAGCAATTTTAAGCGTCGAATTCATGGCAGCGGTGACCGTAAATATATTGCATGGTGCTGCACAAAGCACATAAAGGACGCATCAAGCTGTTCCATGAAGTTTGTCAGAGAGGATGCGATCCATCAGGCCTTCGTTGTAATGATCAATAAGCTTATTTTCGGTCATAAGTTCATTCTAAGACCATTGCTGCAAAGCTTAAAGAAGACAAATTACTCAGATAATATAACTAAGATTCAGGAGATAGAAACAAAAATCAAAGAAAATACAGAGCGGGTTCAGGTGATTATGGGACTTATGGCCAAAGGATACCTGGAACCCGCTCTTTTTAATACACAGAAAAATGAGCTGCTCAAAGAAGCGGTTTTATTAAAAGAACAAAAAGAAGCCATAAAACGAGCAATCGATGGAGGCATGACTGCTCTTGTTGAGGTTGAGAAGCTTCTTAAATTTACAATGAAAGCTGAAAAGCAGATTGATAAATTTGATTGTGAAATATTTGAGAACTTTATTGAAGAAATCATTGTGTTTTCACAGGAGGAAATAGGTTTCAAAATGAAATGCGGGTTGAACCTAAGGGAAAGGTTGGTGAAATGATGAGCCATATACCTTTTGGATATACCATTCAAAACGGCAGGGCTGTAGTTAATGAAAAGGAAGCGATTATGATTAAGAAACTATTTGAGGTTTATCTTTCCGGGCTTTCTTTAACCGAAGCGGCGCAAAAAGCGGGTATTAAGCGTTACCATACATCTGTTGCAAGAATGCTGGCAGATAAACGGTATGTTAAGGATAAATTCTATCCGCCAATTATCAGCAAGGACACATTCGAAAAAGCACAACTGGAAAGACGCAGGCGAGCTGAGGCACTTGGCAGGATTTATGAACATAAAGGAAATGAAAAGAAATGCCTGAATTTTAAGTTTCATGCTTCAATGCCAGATAATCTATACGATGATCCATTTCAGCAGGCAGAGTATGCTTATAGTCTTATTAAGAGCGAGGTGATTTTAGATGACAACCAGGAATGTTACGGTAATTCCTGCCCGTAAGCGAATTGGGAATAGTGCAAATGCCGAGGAATTACCTAAGCTTCGGGTGGCAGCTTACTGTCGTGTTTCTACGGACAGCGAGGAGCAGGCAACCAGTTATGAAGCACAAATCGAGCATTATACAAATTACATTAAAAGCAATCCAGAATGGGAGTTAGCCGGTATATTTGCAGATGAAGGCATTACCGGAACCAACACGAAAAAGCGTGAAGAATTTAACCGGATGATAGAAGAATGCATGCAGGGCAAAATCGATATGATAATTACAAAATCTATCAGCCGGTTTGCAAGAAATACGCTGGACTGCCTAAAGTACATAAGGCAGCTTAAAGAAAAAAATATTCCGGTTTACTTTGAAAAGGAAAATATAAACACATTGGATTCCAAAGGGGAAATCCTGTTGACCATTATGGCGTCTTTGGCACAGCAAGAAAGCCAATCGTTAAGCCAGAATGTAAAACTGGGTATTCAATACCGATATCAGCAAGGAAAAATCCATATCAATCACAACCGGTTTCTTGGCTATACAAAGGATAAGGATGGCAATTTAGTTATCGTACCTGAAGAAGCTGAGATCGTCAAACGCATTTACAGAGAATATCTTGAAGGTTCCAGTATGCTACAGATAGCTAGGGGTTTGGAGGCTGACGGAATTCTGACGGGTGCAGGCAATCCCAGATGGCATACCAGCACCATCAACAAGATTTTGAGGAATGAAAAATATATCGGTGATGCGCTATTACAGAAAACCTATACAGTAGATTTTTTATCAAAGAAAAGGGTACCCAATAACGGTATAGTTCCACAATACTATGTAGAAAACAGCCATGAGCCTATAATCCCGCGTGAAATTTTTATGCAGGTTCAGGAACAGCTTGTCAAAAGAAGATGTGTGCATATAAGTAAGAACGGAAAGAAAAGAAACTATAGCAACAATCATCCTTTATCACAGATGGTTTTCTGCGGCAACTGTCATGAAATATTCCGCAGGGTTCATTGGAATAACCGAGGAAAGAAATCAATTGTATGGAGATGCGTCAGCCGATTAGAAAACACTGGTTTGTTTTGTACCGCTTCCACTATACTTGAAGATACGCTTAAAGAGAAAATTATAGAAGCCATTAATGTAGCGGTAAGCGGAAAAAACTCTTTTCTGGCCATACTGAAGAAGAATATTGAAACCGTATTAAGCGTGGATTTGGATGAGACTACAGCAGACATTGATAAAAGGCTAGAAGAACTCCAAACCGAGTTAATCCAAAAGGCAAATTCAAAGGAAGCATACGATAATATTGTCAATGAGATTTACCGACTACGTGATCTAAGGCAAGAAACCCTTTCGAGAAACGCTCTCCGCCAAGATATGCGCGATCGGATTGCTGAGATGACTGATTTCCTTAACACGCAAACCAGTGATATTGCGGAGTTTGATGATAAACTGGTTAGGAAACTAGTTGAAAAGGCAACTGTATATGATGACAGGCTAGTGGTAGAGTTTAAGTCGGGTCTGGAAATAGAAGTGAATCTATAAGATTGTAATAAGATTGCCGCCAGTTGAGGAGGAAACCTTCTTAATTGGCGGCATTTCTTTTTATACAAATATATGGGAAGTTGTAAAATAAAATGCCGTAATATATAGAAAACTCATGGTAATCCATTGTAAAATGTTTAATAACCAAAGAAAAACATTAGCAAAGGAGTACCATGAGTTATATATGAATAATAACACAGAAACAAGAAAAAACAAACACCTAAATGAAAGAGAAAGATACGCCATAGAGTTGTACCTAAAAGAAAAGTATACAGTAACGGAAATAGCAAAGAGGTTGGGCAGGCACAGAAGGACAATAGAAAGAGAAATAACCCGTGGGACAATATATTTACAAAATAGTGATTTAACATACAGAAAAGAGTATTGTGCAGATGTAGCCCAAAGGAGATATGTAGAGAACGGGAAGAATAAAGGTCCACGGTTAAAGATAGGAAATGACCATGAATTAGTGAGGTATATAGAATCAAAGATAATAAATGAAAAATATTCTCCTGATGCTGTTATTGGACAAATAAAAGCAAAGGGACTGAAGTTTAAAACGAGTATCTGCACGAAAACACTATATAACTACATTGATAGAGGGGATGTATTTTTAAGACTAACGAATAAATATTTGCCAGTGAAAAAGGATGGTAAAAAACGCATATATCAAAGGGTTAAGAAGATAGCACTGAAAAATCTTAAGGGAAGCAGCATAGAGGAAAGGCCGAAAGAAGTTAACGATAGGAAGGAATATGGACACTGGGAGATGGACTGTGTAGTAGGCAGAAAAAATAGCGCAGCAGTATTACTGGTATTAAGTGAACGAAAGACGAGAGAAGAAATAATTCTTAAACTACCAGACAAAACGCAGGAATCAGTAATCAAAGCAATAGATGAATTAGAAAGGAAGTATAGAAGGAAATTTAGGGAGAAGTTTAAAACGATAACAGTAGATAACGGGACAGAGTTTTTGGACTATAGAGGGATAGAGAAATCAAAAACAGAGCCAGGCAAGGACAGGACGAAAGTGTATTATGCTCATCCTTATAGTTCTTGGGAAAGAGGAACGAACGAAAATATTAATAAACTGATAAGAAGATTTATACCAAAAGGAACAGATATATCAAAAGTAAGTAAAGCAAAAATAAAAAGTATAGAGAGATGGATTAATGAATATCCAAGAAGAATGTTTGGTTATAGGTCAGCCATAGAAATGGCGGTATGATGTATAGAATTTATTCCAGTAAGCAATGGATTTACCAAATTTTGCACGGCATTTAATATTGCAATTTATATTATACAAATATATAAACAAATATATAGACAAATAAATTTTTGTATTATATAATTGTAGCAAAGTGGTTAATTATGGCATATATATATGGCATATATCCAGATAAGTTCAAGGAGTGAGTGCTACCTAACATGTTTGGCAAGGTTTTATATTAAATTGGAGAGTAAAAATAGCAACTTTGAAGAGATAGAAGAGGTGTAAGTTATGAAAAGAATTAGAGTCGCAGCAGGAGTTATTACAGATAATGATAAGGTTCTAATTACTAGACGTGCACCAAAAGAAAATTTCGCTGGAGGATGGGAATTTCCAGGTGGGAAAATTGAAGCTGACGAAACCCCCGAAGATTGCCTTACTAGAGAACTTAAAGAGGAACTTAATATCAATGTTTCTATTGATAAATTTTGTACTGAGGTAACTCACGATTACGGTAATATAAACATTTATCTAATTGCCTATTATTGTACAATAACTGACGGGACAATTCAGATATCTGTTCATGATAAGTTTAAGTGGGTTAAAATAAATGATTTACTAAAATTTGAACTTTTACCAGCAGATATTCTGATTGCTAAAAAGGTAATGGAGGATTATCATGAGAAGTTTTTGCAAATTTAAGATTGGACAAATTGTAACCCATTCGGATATTATAGCTGAGTTTAAGTGCGGAAATATGGGGGGAATGCGCCGGTCAAAAGCAACCAATTCCCTAGTTATAATATCTGATCATACAAAAGGTTTGTATGAAGACAAATGGTTTGGAGATGTTTTACATTATACGGGCATGGGTAAAAATGGGGACCAAGACCTGAATTTTATGCAGAATAAAACACTAGCAGAATCTGATAGAAATGGTGTGGAAGTTCATCTGTTCGAAGTACTGGTACCTACAGAATACATATATCGTGGACTTGTATCCTTGGCAGGCAGCCCTTATCAAGAAATACAAAAAGGTGAAGATGGTGTTCCAAGAAAAGTATGGATGTTCCCTTTGAAGTTACAAACCGGTTCACAAACTATTCCCGAAGCATCCTTTAATAAATATATTAAAGAAAAAGAAAAGCTAGCTGAAAAATTAACACTGGATAAATTAAAAGAACGAGCAGAGCAAAATGAAAGTAATAAAGTAAGTAGTCGTAGTGTTACAAGTAATGTTTTTGTTAGAGATGCATTTGTAGCAGAATACGCTAAACGAAGAGCCAATGGTGTATGTCAGCTTTGTGGACAAAAGGCTCCCTTCAATAATAAAGAAGGTATTCCTTATTTGGAGTGCCATCATATAGAATGGCTTTCAGAGGGAGGAAGCGATACTATTGAAAACACTGTTGCACTTTGCCCAAATTGTCATAGGAAAATGCATGTTTTAAACTTACCTTCTGACAAAGAAAAATTAAAAATTCAAGCAAAAATTAGGTTATCCAAATAGAGTATGGGTATACAGAACATGTTATGAGGAGGTTAACCATGGATATTAAAATAGACAGCTTAATTCCTTTTGATTCATTAAAAACAAATATAGGCCATGTATTCTCTGTTGTTGAGAAAAACGGAAAAGCTGTTCTGCTTAAAGATAATAAACCGGCTTATATAGTCTTAAAATATGATGAAAACAGTTTAGCTGATACAGGAATTGGTACGCAAGAAATGCCTAATTATACGCTTCATGAAGCCATGAGAATAGTTTTATCAGAGGCAGAGAATAAGACGATGCATGCTGCTGAACTTGCCGATGAGATATATAAGCGTAAGCTGTATTTAAAAAAGGATGGCAACAAGGCGGAATATACACAGATAAGAGCTAGATGCGGGCATTACCCGGATATGTTTGAAGCACTGCCGGGAAACCTTATCAGATTAAAAGATAAAGTTTAGTGCTAAGCTTGAGGAAAAGCTATGGAAAGGTGATAATATGGCGGAACACTTGCTTGTAACAATAGGAAAAGCACGATTTAGTGATTCAGAAAGACATCTTATTCCTTTTGTTAATGACATAGAACAAGATAAATTTCTTAACGATATTGAAAACACGCCCCATGCTTTTGTTTTAGCCTGCTTGATGGATAGGCAGATTAAAGCGGAGCGAGCGTGGTCAATTCCCTTTAGAATAAGGGAGATTATAGGAAGCTTTAAAATTGATGATTTAGCCAGCGTTTCACTTGAAGAGTACAAGAATATTTTTAATAGAAATGTCTTGCATAGATTTAACGATACAATGGCGGAGGTATTTTATTCTGCAATTCAGGATATTAAAGTAAAGTATAATGGGGATGCTTCGCGAATATGGAGCAACAATCCTAGCAGCGCAAAAGTAGTTTATGAATTCTTGCAGTTTAAAGGAAGCGGCAAAAAAATTGCTACAATGGCAGCCAATATTCTTGCCAGGCAATTTAAGATTCCGTTTTCGGATTATTACTCAATTGACATATCACCAGACGTACATATTTTAAGGGTAATGCGACGGACCGGGCTGGTTGATAGTAATGCTGATTTAGATTCGATCATCTATAAGGCAAGAGAGTTAAATCCTAAGTTTCCAGGGATAATAGATTTTTCATGCTGGGAGATTGGGCGTACCTGGTGCAGACCGAATAATCCGAATTGTAGCGAATGTATTATTAATTCTGAATGCAAGAAGAGAGTATAAGTTGCAGAAAAATGATATGGAAGAGCCAAGAACAACTGTATAGAATGGTTTTTCGAATTTTCTAAATAGAAACTGGACCGGCAAGAGAGAAGATAAACAAACTTTCAATTACGGAGACCATAAGTACCATGTTTAATGTGGAAAAACTGGATACAATTCTTGAGATTAACTATTTATCATAATAAAAATATGTTTTGAGGTAGAGTGGCTTGGGGTGATTCAGTTGAAATTCATAAGTTTTCTGCTTGTATTATGTTTAGCAATGATCAACCTTGTTGGATGTGGAGAAGTAGAAGAAACACGAGAAAAAACATTACCGGATGGCAGTAAAATTATAGTAGACACTGGAGGAAAGATCTTAACTGAGGAAAAGGTTGAACCGCTTGAGGGATATACTTATGATGAGGATACAGGACGGTATATTAACGAAACTACCGGCATTTGGTATGTAGTCGAAAATGGGCAAAAGATAATACCATCCGAAGAATATTTTGATCGTGACAAAGTAGTTTCAATTTCGGGGATTGGCATTGCTGACCGCCCGAATGATGTCTGGGAGCTAAAAGAGGTACGGGAAATAACCATTCAATCAGGAGATACGTTGGTTGACGTTATCAACCCTTACTTTATGAATGAGCATTTCAGAATGAATTATGAATGGTATGCCAAACAAGTTCTAGAGATTAACAACATTACTGACCCTAACATTATCAAAGCGGGAGATACCTTGAAGATACCGATTTATATTGACAAAGGAGCAAAAGATTCAAATGAAGAAAGTGCTGGGGATAATCATGAAAATAAAAATATGCTTTCAAAAGAAGAGATTATTCAATTAGTTGAAAGTATAGATCCATACCAATTGAAACCTGCGATGACACCAAAAGAAAGGTATGATTTAAGGACTGAAATATACAGCAAAATTCCTAAAGACAAAATTCACAACTTTTCCCATGCTATCCAGTCCAGTGCGTTACAGCTTTATAGTATTGTGTCTGATGATAGATATATTGAGCTTATTGATAAGAATCATCCAAGATGGGATGCTTATGATGAAAATAATTTATTTGGGATAGTAACTGTATTATCAGGAGTTGAGAAGTATGTGGATTATAAGCCTTTGCAGGAAGATATTGACGCTGTAAAAAAACTGTGCAATGAAGGTCTCAAGGAGCGAAATATATTAAAAATAATTGATGCTAATAGAATACTGCAAGATCTGTCAAGGCATTTAATAAGAGTACCATACCAAGGAGAAGGGGAAGAAAAAGTAGATTATGGTGATATTCATAATCTATACTTCAAGGCAACTAAAACGCTTGAAGGTGCTCATAATTTTTTTAAGTGACAACAATATTCCTACGAATAATAATGACTATAATTAAAAGGAGTTAATGAAGTGAAACTGTCTGACATTCTTCAACTAAAAGGATTTACCAACAATAGAATAAAAGTAGTTAGGCATACGACCGACAGAAATGAAATCAGAAATATAATTGAAGCAGGTCATTTTGAATTATATCAATCATATCAAAAAACAAATGTTTTTAAAGATACAGAATATATAATTGTATTTCGTGCATTAGAAGGCAGAAAAGCCCTTTTACAAGGGGTTTATAAAGTGAATAAAGTGCAGAAAGTCTCAAAGCTTCCAGACGTGCTTAATCCTATTATTATTTTAGAAAATTGGGGGGCAGGACCTTTTTATTTCTATGATTTAATTAGGGACTATTCATTAAGTGAATTAGAAGAAAGGTTAGTCATCGATTGGGGCAGTTCTACAGTTTCTTGGTGTCAGAAAAAACTTGATAAAGATGTAATTGAAATTTTACCAAAGGGATTTGCAAAAACATTTTTGGGATATGAAAATGTCATTTTAATGTTCGATGAGCTAGAAAAAATAATAAAAAATCCAGATGTGAATAGGCAGTGGAAAATGATGCTATCGAATGTTTATGGAGTATATTTAATCCTTGATACAACAAATGGGCAACAATATGTAGGTTCTGCCTATGGTAAAGACGGTATCTGGGGCAGGTGGAGCGACTATGTGCACACAAAACATGGGGGGAATAAAATACTTGTTGATTTATTGACTAATGATCCTGTGAGGTATAAAAAATTCCAGTTTAGTATATTGAATGTTCTTCCGAATTCTTCTTTGCGCGAACAAGTGATACAACTTGAGCAAATAACAAAAGCAAAATTGGGGACGAAAACGTTTGGATTGAATTCAAACTAAATTGTTGTATGCAAACTTATATTAACAATGAATCGCTACATATTGATATGTTCCCACGAACCTCGGTTTTTTTAAAAACAGCCAAAAACCCATTGACATGTTCCCGTAAACGTAAGGTGCAGAAAATCAGCCCAAGACATCAATCCAAGCGGCTCGAGCCATGTGGAGACAATAGTATTGATGTCAAGGGTGGATAAATAGAAAGCTCAAAATGCTTATAAATATAGGGCTTCCAGACATTGATCATTTCTTTTGGCTGTTCAGCCTGTGGAGATAATGTCTGGAAACCCTTATTTTTTTGTTAGTGGAAACATATCAACTGCCCTAAAAGCTATAGGGTTGACTTGACAGGATAGATGTAATAAAATGTATGTGTGGTCAGGTTGGGAAAACATCTGGCAGGTTTCATATTGCAGATTCATATCATTTGAAGACGGAGGGCATATGATGATCGGGCCTTAACAAGAAATAGAAAAGGCAATATTGGAATATATAAAGGATTAAAAAAAGGTGAAAAGATATATGAAGCTTGAAACTGAAAATGCATAATGATTAAATTTGAGAAAATAAAGGTTAATGAGAATTTAATGGACATCGTGTTGTGCTTCGCAGGAAAAGCGATTAATAGAGTATATAATGATATTAAAGGAAAGGAGGTTTTGATATGAATAAAAGAAACGTAATTGTACCTGCTGTAGTAGTTGTTGCTTTTATTGCTATCATATTTGTAGCGGTAAATGTGATAAAAAAGGATGATAGAAAAGAAAACATAGAAAGAAATTACGGGATTTCCCACATAGAAACAAAGATAACTTCAAATGGAGTTGAAGAAACTAAGCCGGAAGATGCTGTTCCGCAGAAAGAGCAATTACTTCAGAATCTTGAGGATAAGGGATACGATATTGAATACTATGATACCGTTTTTGATAGTGATATTCCCTGTTATAGAATTTATGCCACGAAGGATAATGAATTTATTGATATCTGCTATGGTTTAACAGAGGAAAATGCGGAAACAGCTTTTTATGAATATGAAAAAAGATATGACAAGTATTACCTTATGGCAATGAACGGAACCTTTGTTTATTGTATCAGTGATAAAAAAGTATTTAAGGATGCAGGATTTAAAAGCCTTGCTAATAATGGAATACAATACATTAATCATTAGAGAAATGATTTACTTTTAGTAAGGATATTGATTTCCAAAAAAAAGATTTTTATATGATCGGTCTGTGGAACTACAAGAGTATGATGGACAGCTTGTTAGGCGACTTATTGAGAAAATAACAGTACATGACGATCGCTAGTTGTAGAGTTTAAGTCTGGCGTTGAGACAGACATCTAAATTTAAGAGTGTGGAAAGAATAGCCGCTAGTGAGTGAGGAAATATCCTCACTCAAGATATACTGAGGAAATGTACAAAAATATGCTGGTAATAATTATTTCGAATTTTAACAAAGAATGAACATTGATGCTGCAAATTTAAATTGGTTCCAAAAGACAAAATGCATAAATATATCTTCAAACGATATTGACATGTTCCCGCAAACGACAATTTCTCAAAAATCACCGAAAAATCCATTGATATGTTTTCAAAAACAGATACTATAAAAAATTGCCAACTGACATTAATTCCATAATCTCAAGTCATGTGGAGAGCGTAGTATTGATGTGTGCGTCCAGCTAAGCTGGCAAATGCTAGCAGGTGAAAGTCCTGCAGTGGTAAAGGTAGGGCAGCCACTTAGTCAGTAACCAGCGTATGAAATAATTTATGCGTTGAAGCGTTACGGAATGCTCTAAAAAGAGCAGACAAACTGGCGGGTCGTAACATGAAGTGAATACTGCCGCACCGTTATTGACATTCCCGAAAGGGAACAACAGGGAGTCGAGCTGAGACATCAACAGCGAAGACAGCAGACGGTATGAAGAACCCTAAATGCAATACCTAAGAACCCTGCGGTGTAGAGGTAACGACACGTCAGGAAAGTATTTGTCGGAACTGGAGAGAGCCTACTTTGCACAGGAAACTGTAAAGAGGAAGCATATAAGCAAAAGCGAAGTTGCTTTCTGCAAAGAGGCAGTCAGAAGTGCTCATAGTACCAAGGATTGTACAGACAACAAAACTGTGCATAGGGAAGGGGCACAACTTTATTCAAGTCTGTAAAGGAGGTAGGTACCGGTGATTGCCGAAAAAGCTATAAACACCCATGAAAAAGTACGAGACTTCCAAAACAGACTATACCTTACAGCCAAAGCTGACCGAAAGAGAAAGTTCTATGCGTTGTATGACAAGATATACCGTAATGATATCTTAGAAGAAGCATGGAAACGGGTAAAACAGAATGGTGGAGCGGGCGGTGTCGATAAAGTCAGCATTGAAGACGTGAAAGCATACGGTGAGGATAGATTGCTGTGTGAGATAGCGGAAGAATTGCGGACAGAGAAATATCGGTGTAAGCCTGTCAGACGAACCTATATTCCAAAACCAGATGGTAGAAAAAGAGCATTGGGGATACCTACAATTAAGGACAGAATAGTACAGATGGCGGCAAAGATAGTGATAGAGCCTGTATTTGAAGCCGACTTTCAGTCTTGTTCGTATGGATTCCGACCGAAAAGGAATGCAAAACAGGCAATAGACAAGATTTATGAAGTAGCCGATAAAGGTGGAGCATTATGGGTAATAGATGCTGACATAAGAGACTACTTTGGGAGCATCAACCATGATAAACTGCTTTTATTAGTCAAACAGAGAATAACTGACCGAAGAGTGCTGAAACTGATAAAAGGCTGGCTGAAGGCAGGAGTGCTGGAGAACGGTCAATACAGTGAAAGTACACTTGGAGCACCACAGGGAGGAGTTATCTCACCGCTGTTATCCAATATATATCTAAATTATTTTGATGTATGTTGGAGTAAAAGGTTTGGACATCTGGGAGAGTTGGTGCGATACGCAGACGACTTTGTGATATTGTGCAAGCGGTTATCTCAAGCAGAAGAAGCTCTATGTGCGGTAAAAGGGATTATGAAAAAGCTGGAATTGACATTACACAGTGAGAAGACAAGGCTTGTCGATATGTATTTTGGAAAAGACAGCTTTGATTTTCTTGGATTCAACAACAGATTTCAGCGATTCAGAAACAAAAGCTGGCAGTGGTATTGGACACTACAGCAGGTACCGTCCAAAAAGGCTATGAAGAAAATGAGGGCCAACATCAAAGAGGTGTTTGCAAGCCCGAGCAAACTGCTGTTAAGCATGGAAGAAATGGTGAAGGTGCTTAATCCTAAAATCATTGGCATGAGAAATTATTATACCAGACGGTTTGCCAGACCATGGTTATGGAAGATAGACAAGTATATCAATTTCAAATTTACCCGATGGTACAATCGGAAGAAACAACGCAATTACAGGCTTGGGAATGCGGCTAAGGTCAGGGAATTGACTTTACAGGCAGGACTGGCAAGTATTTGCGGTTGAATGCTGAAGGAAGAAGAATATCGGAAAGCCGTATGCGGGAAAACTGCACGTACGGTTTGATGAGGGGGCGGTGGTAACCCCACTGCTCTACTCTATCAAAGCCTTAACCTTTGATATTACTGGCTTTTCGCGTTTACATTCAACTAGTCTACTCGAGAGAAAGGGTAAAATGCGTATATGGGAACATGTCGAAAACTCATATTTAATCCCCCAAGATTGATGGGGTTGAGTTAACACATTAGATAATGCCCATTTTTACATAGGATTGAGTAGCCAGAATGGATGTACTTTTTATAAAATCTGTCGATATTGTATTTAGAATAATATTTATTTAAATCCAATTTAAAAATCATGCGAATGTAAAGAATTTATTTGCATTATTATGAAACGAATGATATTATACAGTTATAAATAACTATAGGTGATTATCATGGCAATCAGTTATAAAAAGCTTTGGAAACTAT
Organism: Herbinix luporum; assembly: GCF_900070325.1. Lineage (GTDB taxonomy): Bacteria > Bacillota > Clostridia > Lachnospirales > Lachnospiraceae > Mobilitalea > Mobilitalea luporum. Next base: position 1,613,222 of record NZ_LN879430.1, on the reverse strand, counting down.
TGATTGATAGAGATATGAAGAAAAAAGACCTGCAAAAGATTGCAGGTATAAGTTCTGCAACAATAACAAAGCTTGGCAAAAACGAAAATGTGAATACTGAAGTATTAGAAAAAATATGTAGGGCTTTGGAATGTGATATAAGTAATATTATGGAAATTATACCAGATAATAAATGAAAACGATTAAATACTAAAGGAGAAGCAATGATTACAAGATATCATGCAATATACTATGCACGTGTTCTTGCGCAAAGAGCAATAGGCGATAATATAGACAGTTTGTCACAATCATTATTAAATGCCGCTGTGGATATAAATCCACACCAAATTGAGGCGGCTTTATTTGCGTTTCGTTCTCCGCTCTCCAAAGGCATTATTCTTGCCGACGAGGTTGGTTTGGGAAAAACCATAGAGGCCGGATTAGTGCTGTGCCAATACTGGGCTATTGGTAAGCGGAAGATAATTGTTGTTTGTCCTGCTGCCATACGAAAACAATGGAGTTTTGAACTGACAGAAAAGTTTGGTATTGATAATGAAATCCTTGATTCAAAAAATTACAACGAATATGTCCGCATTGGGCGTAATCCGTTTGACAATAAAAAGGTTGTCATTTGTTCTTATAATTTTGCTGCCCGAAAAAAAGATGAAATACGTTTGTTTGGCTTTGACCTGGCTATTATTGATGAGGCGCATAAACTGAGAAATGTATATAAAAAGAATAGTGTCACAGCACACGCTGTTCGGGAAGCTCTTGAAAATGTAAAGAAACTGCTCCTGACGGCTACGCCGTTTCAAAACAGCCTTATGGAATTATACGGACTAACCTCCATAATAGACGAAAACATTTTTGGCGATGCTAAATCATTTCGTGCCAATTATGTGTATGAAGAGAATTATTCTGAACTGCAAATGAGGCTTGCACCTTATTATAAAAGAACTTTGCGAAAAGACGTGGTGGAGTATATAAACTATACCAAACGTCTGCCTTTGACACAAAAATTTGATTCTACTGATTTGGAGTTTGAGTTGTACACAAAGGTTTCGGAATTTTTGCGTTCCGACAACTTATATTCTATACCTGTAAAACAGAAAATGTTGACAACAATGATGGTTAGAAAAATACTGGCATCTTCTACATATGCTTTGCTCGGCACATTGGCTACCATAAAAGCACGCCTGGAAAAAATGCTTGAAGAAAATAAATACCAGCAGTTTGATTTGAATGAGATTTTTGATGAGGATGAGATTGAACTTCTTAATGAAAATGAAGAAGATAATATCGATAGTGATGCTAACTTGCCTACAGAGGATGAAATAATAGATACAAAACAAATACAAAAAGAAATTGCAGCAATACAGTCATTTATAAATTTGGCTGAACAAATTAAGCATGATTCGAAAGCTAAAGCACTCCTTATAGCATTACAGAAAGCATTTGAACAGATTGAATTAATAGGTGCGAATCGTAAAGCACTTATTTTTACAGAATCAAAACGAACGCAAGCATATTTGAAAGAATTTCTTGAGCAAAATGGATACCGGGGAAAAATTGTTATTTTTAACGGATCAAACTCGGACAAGCAATCAAACGAGATACTGGAGGCTTGGCTTAAGGCTAATGCCTATACAGGCAAAATAAGCGGTATCCGCGCGGCGGACCGACGTGCCGCCATTGTTGACTATTTTAAGGACAAGGCGGAAATTATGATTGCAACAGAAGCTGCTGCGGAAGGATTAAACCTGCAATTTTGCTCACTTGTTGTGAACTATGATTTACCTTGGAATCCACAGAGAATAGAACAGCGCATTGGCCGCTGTCACCGCTACGGACAAAAAAGCGATGTCGTCGTTGTAAATTTCGTAAATCAGCGTAACTACGCCGATTTACGTGTATTCGAGCTGCTAAATGATAAATTTAAACTGTTTAGCGATGTGTTCGGGACATCCGATGAAATACTGGGTCAAATCGACGGTGTTGATTTTGAAAAGCGTATATGGCTCATATACCAGGAATGTCGGACCGAAGCTGAGATCAGTGCTGCGTTTGAAAAACTTCAAGCCGAACTGGAAAGTAAAATTAATACGCGCCTGAAAGACGTAAAAGAACAAGTACTGAAAACCTTTGACGTGGAAGTTCAGGAACGGTTGAGATTAGCAAAAGAACACACCTGTGCGTTCATAAACCGTTACGAATATATCTTCTGGGAACTGACGAAATTTATTTTAGGAGATAAAGCGGTTTTCAACGATAGCAACCACTCTTTTATATTAAAAGAACGTATTGGAGAATCTCCAAAAGGAAAGTATTGTCTTATTACAAGTAAAGAAACCGAGGGGATACCTTACCGTCTTTCTCATCCGCTTGCGCAATATGTGCTGAAGCAGGCTTCAGCTATAAAAGTTACGGGTGGTAAGATTATATTTTCTCCATTGGAAACAGAATTAAATGTAACTTTGCCGGAGGATTTGAAAGGAAAAAGCGGATACCTGCTTCTTTCGTCATTGGATGTTTTGGCATTCGATACAGAACAATACAGCTTATTTACGGCATATACAGATGACGGACAACCATTGTCTCAGGAATTATGTGAGAAATTGTTTCTTTGTGCCGGACGTGAAGTCAAACCAACAGGACTTACCCCTGTACAACAGCGTAAATTGAAAGAGAGTGCAGAACAGCATCGAAAAGGGAAATTACAGCAGATTGACTCGCGAAATCTCTTATATTTTAAGGAAGAGGAAGAACGCATCTTCCAATGGGAGAAGGATATGATAAATAGTCTGGAAAAAGAGCTTGATACGATTAAGCGGCAAATCCGTGAGCAGGAAAGGTTAATACGCAATGCTGTAACAATAGAGGAGAAAATTGCAGCAACAAAAAAATTAGAACAACTCGAAAGCTTCAAGCGGCGAAAGCGCAATGAGCTTGCCGATCGAGAAGATGAAATAGCAAGCAAACGCCGCAAACTGTTGGCTGAATTGGACAGCCGAATGATAAAACAAACTCATCACGAGGATCTATTCGCCATTGAATGGCAGATTGTATAAAGGAGTGAGAACGCGATGAATCAAAATACGAACGAAAAATTGAACCGATTTATTAACCTCTTGGAGGAAATATTTGAACTTGACAAGGCAGATTTGGATTTCGGAATCTACCGTATAATGAATATCCGCAGGAAAGAGATTATGAAATTCCTCTCGGAGGATTTGCCAAAAAAAGTGAAGGAAACGCTTACTCCGTTTGCCCAAAATACCGGGGAAATAAAAGAACGTATTGCAGCTATTGAAAAACAAGCTGCTGAACTTGGTATAGAGATTAATGCAAGCCCGAAGCTAGCAGAAGAATATGCCCGTTACAAATCACAGCTTGCGTCGGGTACAGACTTGTCTTCACTTGAAACAGATGTGTACTCAGCACTTTATAAATTTTTCAGCCGTTATTATGATGAAGGTGATTTTATCTCTAAACGCCGCTACAAAGAAGGCGTTTACGCAATTCCTTATGAGGGTGATGAGGTAAAACTTTACTGGGCGAATGCTGACCAGTATTATATAAAGACCACAGAAAACTTTCGTGACTATACTTTTATTGACAACGGTAAAAAGGTACATTTCCGTCTTGTTGATGCAACTACAGAAAAGAACAATAACAAGGAATCCGACACAAAAAAGCGCGAGTTTATGCTTTATAAAGAAACGCCGGAGCGCCCTGAACTTAAGACAATTGAAGAAGTTGACGGCGAATTGGTTATCCGTTTTGTATATGACATACCCGATGATAAAAAAGTAAATTGGTATCAAGCCAATCTTGCTGCAATATCGGACGCAATTGCAAAGCAGTTCAAAGACTGGTACCACTTGCTCGCACCTGCTTCCAGTGTAAAAAAGGAAACTCGTACGGTATTGGAAAAGCACCTGAGTGCCTATGTTGCTAAAAACACTTTTGATTATTTCATACATAAGGATTTACGCGGCTTTTTAACCCGCGAACTGGACTTTTTTATAAAGAGCGAAGTCATTCATCTTGATGATATTGATACTACCGATGAGAAGCGCGCTGATAGCTATCTTGCCAAGGTGAAGGCAATCAAGCGTGTCGGTAAGATTATTATTGACTTTCTCGCACAAATTGAGGATTTTCAGAAAAAACTGTGGCTGAAAAAGAAGTTTGTTGTTGATACAAATTGGTGTATAACGCTCGATAGGGTGGACGAAAAATTCTACCCTGAAATTATCGAAAACGAAGCTCAAATTGCCGAATGGCGGGAAATGTATGCGATTCATGAGATTGAGGGCAACCTTACGACCGTCGGATATTCCGAGCCGCTGATGATAGAATTTCTGCGCCAAAATAAGAACCTTGTCCTTGATACCCGCCATTTTTCTGCCGATTTTAAAGAACGCCTGATTGCAAGTATTGACAATCTTGACGAACAGACGGGCGGATTGCTTATTCATAGTGAGAATTTTCAAGCTTTATATTTACTGTTAGAGAAATATCAACGTAAGATCGGGTGTATATATATTGATCCACCATATAATACGAAAACCTCAGAAATCCTCTACAAGAACGGGTATAAAGACAGTTCCTGGCTTTCCCTTATTTCTGAAAGAATAGCCTTGGCTGACCAATTAATCCCGCTGGGTACGATTGTAACAACTGCAATTGACCACGCTGAATTATATAATCTCGGCAAGTTCTTGGATGAATTCTATGATTCCGAAAATAGAATTGCTATTGTTACAGTGCAACACAATCCGAAAGGACGCAACCAAGCTGAGTTCTTTTCTGAGAACACTGAGTATCTACTATTTTATGCAAAAGGCAAAGACCAAGCAGCCTTTAATGATGTAGCAATCGATGAGGATGTAAAAGAAACTTTCACCGAGCAAGATGAAAAAGGAAGATTTAGATGGGAACCCTATATCCGGGCGCGTTCATCATGGTCAAGAGAGAATAGGCCTGATAACTGGTATCCTATTTATGTCAGTAAGGATTTAAAAGTGATAACTAGTGAATATCACGAAGATTATTACGAAGTTTATCCTATAACAAATACAGGAGAATTCTCTTGGAAGAATATAAAACCTACGTTTGATGAGTTGAATAAAAATGGTTATTTTAAGGCTGAAATCGAAAATGGTAAAATCGTTATATATCATCAATATAGAGAGAACCAAGTGCTTAAAAATCTTTGGATTGATAAAAAATATCAATCAGAATTTAACGGCACAAACTTGCTAAAAGATATTTTTGGAGAGAGCGGACTATTTTCATATCCTAAATCTGTTTATGCTGTTGAAGATGTAATAAAATTGTCTGCACCGCCCAGTGGTATCATTCTTGATTACTTCGCCGGTTCCGGTACCACAGGTCATGCCGTTCTGAACTTAAACCGAGAAGATGGCGGAAATCGCAAATACATTCTCATCGAAATGGGTGAATACTTCCACACAGTTACGCTTCCTCGCATGAAAAAGGTTATCTACTCCGCCGATTGGAAAAATGGTAAACCGCAAAACCGTAACACAGGCGTGAGTCACATTATGAAATACATAACTCTTGAAAGCTACGAAGATACGCTTTCTAATATCGAGTTGGATGACGACAAACACCAGCTTGCGATGAAATTAGGCGATGAATATATGATACACTATATGTTTGACTACGAGGCAAAAGAGAGCATGCTCTCGCTGGATGCTTTCAACATGCCTTTTTCCTATAAACTAAAAATTATAGAAAACAACGAAACGAAACCTAAGACTGTTGACTTATGCGAAACTTTAAACTATTTGATTGGGCTGTCGGTTATCCGTCAGTCGGCGACAACCTGGTTTAAAGTTGTAAAACTGACTGAAGAGGAATGGAAAAGAGAAGGCTTATACGAAGGAGCGGTCAGATTGGAGCGGGATAACAGCGGCGAGTACGGCTTTAAGCAAATTGAGGGCAGACTACCTGATGGCAGACGAGCGCTTGTAATCTGGCGCACCATCACAAGTGACTTGATACAAAGCAATGCTGCATTAGACTCATATTTCACAAAATACAGGATTAACCCCGCTGACCGTGAGTTTGATGTTATCTATGTCAACGGTGACAACAACCTTGAAAACCTGCGCCTGGATGACGAAAACTGGAAAGTGCAGCGTATTGAACCTGTATTCAGGGAAAAGATGTTTGAGGAGGCGGAATAATGGCAAAAAGAAAAAACGCTGCTCCTGCCTTCAAATGGAGCGACCAATTAATTTTGTTTCGCTACTTCCTTAGCCTGTTTGGTAAAGACAGCCTTGCTGCACTTGCTGGCAAAATGAACAGCTCTGAATACGAAGGCTTTGACGAAAACCAGAATACATACTTTTGGGGCGAACTGGATTTATTGCTGATGCGACAGGGTGCAGAGGCAAAAATCAGCCGGGATACTCTGCGGGAATATGATGAGCGTATTTGCCGCTATGTCAAGAAAATTGGCGAAAAGCGCAGCGGAATAAAACTGAAGTATTTTCAGTATATAGCCTGTCTTTTCACCGAAATGTATCTTGATCGCTATTTTACCGACAAAGAAGCCTTTGCGGCTGACTTGAACGCTTTTATCGAAAAGGTTAAGGTAGAAAGTTTCGGTGCTATTGATATTGAGCCTTTTTCACCGGAGAATATGAATAAATTGGCATTTATGTGCGCCACCGGCAGCGGCAAAACACTGATTATGCACATAAACATCCTGCAGTTTCGCTATTACCTGAAAAGGGCGAAGCTGACCAACCCGCGCTTGGACATTAACAAAATTATTGTCCTTGCGCCGAACGAGGGAATGTCAAACCAGCATTTGGAGGAGTTGAAACTATCGGACATATCCGCAGAGCCTTTCTCAAAGGGCGGCTTTGGCACAACCGCTGATGTTATTGTTATTGACATGAACAAGCTGAAAGAGGAAGGTAAAGTCAAAACCGTTTCAGTTGACAGCTTCGAGCAGAACAACCTCGTGCTTGTGGACGAAGCACACCGCGGCCTCGCGGGAGATGTGTGGTATGATTACCGCTCACGACTTTCTGCGGATGGCGGATTTGCCTTTGAATACTCTGCAACATTAAAGCAGGCGATGAAATCGAACAAACCAAGCAATATTTCTCAGAAAGAATGGAAAGAACGCCTTGATGAATATTTTCGTTCAATTATAATTGATTACTCTTACAAGTACTTTTATGAAGACGGATACGGCAAGGAATACCGCATTTATAACTTGCGGGACAGTATTGAAGAGGAACAGAGGCAGTTATACCTCGTAGGCTGCTTGTTGTCATTTTATCAGCAATTGAAGTTGTTTTGTGAAAAAGGCAAGGAGTACGCACCTTTTCGAATTGAAAAGCCTCTACTTGTTTTTGTGGGCAATCGTGTAACGGCAAAAACATCCGTCGCAGAAATGACCGATGTTGAGGAAGTATTGGACTTTATTGATAAGTTTGTCAACCGCAAGGAGCAAACCATAAACCGAATCGACACTGTGTTAAGTGGTGACACCGGACTAACCGACAGCGCCGGCCGGGAACTTTTTTCCCAAAACTTCAACGCTCTAAATTCTTTGTTCGGAGGAACTCCTAAAGCTGAAGATGTTTATAAGGATATTCTCCGCCTTGTTTTCAACAGCGATACCACATCTGACTCCCCACGCCTGCACGTCATAAACTTGCGTCAGGTACAAGGAGAAATTGCACTCCGAATTGGTTCCGACGGCGAATATTTTGGTGTGGTAAGCATTGGCGACACGGCAGGCTTAATTAAAAACTGCGAGGCAAAAGGTATTACCACCGGAACAGAGGAGTTTGTTTCTGAATCCCTTTTCCGCAACATCAACGAACGAAATTCGAACATAAATATTCTCATTGGTTCACGCAAGTTTACCGAAGGCTGGAACTCGTGGCGTGTTTCTACGATGGGGCTTATTAACTTTGCTAAAGGCGAAGGCTCACAAGCCATCCAGCTTTTTGGACGCGGAGTTCGCCTGCGTGGCTACGGTGGTTGTTTAAAACGCAGTCACAGATTGGATGACAGCTCTGTTATCATACCGAAATATATTGAGCTGCTTGAAACGCTGACTATATTCGGAATAAAAGCCCAGTATATGGAAGACTTTAAAAGGTATCTTGAAATGGAGGATATGCCTGCCAACGAAAGGCCGCACGAGTACACGCTTCCTGTATTAAGCCGGTATAATCCCGATGAGCACAGAGAATTGCGGGTCATCAAAGTTAAAGAGGGTGTAAACTTTAAAAAACAAGCTGCAAGACTTTTACTCGGTAAACCTGACGAGGGGTTTTTACGTTATTTGAACAAGAACAAGGTGATGCTCGATTGCCGTTCAAAAGTGCAGAAAATTGAATCTACATTCAGCATGCAGATTGAATCTATCCCCGAAGAACATACAATTGATAAGCAGTATATACCATTCCTCGATTATGACCGCATTCTTGACGAACTTGAAACCTATAAGAACGAGAAGTTTTATTATAATATTTCTATTACTAAAGATGGTATCAAGGATATTTTAGAAACTGACGGTTGGTATTTGCTTATCATTCCGAAGAAGCACCTCGAACTTGACAGTATGGAAAAGCTTGTTCTTATAACTGACATAGCCATTATGGTGCTGAAATGTTATATTGATAAGTTCTACAAATACGAAAAAGCAAAGTGGGAGGACAGGTTCCTTGAATACCAGGAATTGAGTGACAGAGATGGAAACTTTGTTGCTGAATATAAACTTTCGTATTATGATGCCTATGATGGTGATCCAACCGCCGGGACAGTGGAGCAGTTTGTTGAGGATTTGAAGGCTCTGCTTAATCAGCATAGCGGTATACCAAAATATGAAAAAGGTATACTTAGCAATTCACTGATAGCTTTTGATTTCCGGCATCACCTCTACACACCGCTCATCTGTCTGAGAGCGGGTGGTTTGAAACTGACTGTATCACCGGTCAGTCTGAATGAAGACGAGAAATGGTTTGTTGATAAACTTAAGGCATATGTAGATGCAAATGCTGCAATTTTCGAGGGTAAAAAACTATACTTGCTCCGCAACAAGAGCAAGGTAGGAATGGGATTCTTCGAAGCAGGCAATTTTTATCCGGACTATGTGTTATGGATTGATACGCCCGATGCGCAATATATTTCCTTTGTTGACCCAAAAGGATTGCGTTATTTGCAATGGGATGATCCCAAGATAGAGTTCCATGACACTATTAAAGAACTTGAAGCGCGCCTCCAGCCCTCAAGCGGTGATAAGAAAATTGTGCTGAACTCTTTTATAATGTCTTGTACCCGTTCCGAGGATTTGCGTCAGTGGTGGGGAAAAGGCAAGCTGGAACGTAGAGCGAAGAATGTGTTTTGCCTTGATGAAGACGACTGCATCGATGGTATGATAGCGAAAATATTAAAATTGGAATAGCTTATTTGACATATGTAAACTATGTTTTTTATCATTATTATTTATTAATCATCGTGTGTTTTTGGAGGGATTGTTATGTATATTGCTGATATTGAAATAGAAAATTTCAGAGGGTTTAGCGGCAAAAAAGTAATTGAATTCAATGATAAATTTAATATTTTCATCGGTCATAATAACTCAGGGAAAACAACGATTATTAAAGCTCTCCAAATCCTGTTTGATACTTCTTATCCAAAAAAGCTTGGCATCCATGATTTTAATCGAAAAATATCTATCGAAGATTTAAAGGCTAATCCTCCGCGTGTCAAGATCTCATCAACTCTTAAGGAAAGCGAAGGTGAATCTATATATTCCGAGGATATCGTTTTAGTTTCAACTATGCTGACAAAAATTCAGCGGCCTTACGAAGCTAAAATAACTTACGAATTTTTTCTGCCTGAAAAGGAAATTGAAGAATATAAGACTGCAATGGCGGCCATTTCCAGTACGAACATCGAAGAATATTGGAGTGAAATCGAGCATTCCTTCTTAAGTAAATATGTATGGAAGTTATACGGCGGTGATGATAAGTTAAAAATGGTAGTTGATAATGATATTCTGAGTAAATTTGATTTCGAGTATGTACCACCTATCAGAGACGTTGAAAGAGATTTAAGTACAGGGAGTAATTCTCTTTTAAAAGAAGTCATCGACTTTTTTATCGATTATGAAATCAAAAATGATACTACAAAAACCAAGGATGAAATTAAAAGCGATTTGCAAAAAGTGAAACGAGAATTTGCTGAATCGTCACAGCAACTAATGTCCAAATTACAAGGTCGTCTTACTGCTGGTGAAAAACATATCGTGACATATGCGAATAAAACCGGTGCGTCTTATGACGAAACTTCGCCTCATTTCAGCGGAGTTTTAAACGAAACAGCTCTATACTCCGCTTTAAGACTTAATCTGGAAGATAAAACAGGTATTAAGCTGCCACCAACCAACAACGGTTTGGGCTATAATAATCTGATATACATTGCGTTACTACTTGCAAAAATGCAAAAAGGAGCTATGGGTGAATATTATGGAAGTAATGCTAAACTATTTTCTATCTTGGCAATAGAGGAACCGGAAGCACACCTGCATCCGTCGCTTCAATATCGGTTTCTTAAATTTTTAAATGACAATATGAAATCCAATGTAAGGCAAATATTTATCAGTACACATTCACCTAACATTACTGCAGCTTCTAAATTAGATAATCTTATTGTCCTTAATAAAGAAAAAGATGAAATTGAAATTGCTTATCCAGGCAGAGTCTTTGATCTGAAAAACAAGGATGATAAAGTCTCAAAGTCATATGTTGAAAGATACCTTGATGTAACTAAATCTGATATGCTATTTGCCAAAAGAATTATCTTGGTCGAAGGCATTAGTGAACAACTTCTGTTGCCTATATTTACTCGATATCTAAAAAGAGACTTGGTCGACAGTCATGTTACTGTTATCAATATTGGAGGCAGATATTTTTCACACTTCTTGAAACTTTTTGATAGAGAAAGAAGTGAGTATGCTATAAATAAACGGGTGGCGGTAATTACCGATTTAGATCCGGTAAGAAAGAAAAAGAGTATCAAAGACGCTCGATATTCCTCATGTTATCCATTTGAATTGAATAAAGATAATAGTTATGAATATAAAGCTACTTCAAATGATATTGTCGATCTTTATTCGGATCGTAAAAAATCAATTAGTGTTTTTACTCAAGAGAAAAATATTGGCTGTACTTTTGAATATGAACTATTACTGTACAATTTCACTTGTAAAGAATTGATTGTACCGAGTATTAGTAACAAAGAAACTCTACTATATCTAATGGATAATTACGCTTTAGAATATGAAGAATTGGTTGCGACCATAGGCGATAGCAAGGGATGTAAGCGCATAAAAAAAGGCTTGGAAGGTACGAAAAATAAAGCTCAACTCATTGCTGCATTATATTTGCTTAATGTTAGTAAAGCCGAGTCTGCTCAGGAAATAGCCGAAGTTTTATATGAAAAAGAAGCTGATTATCTTAAAAGCTCTTTCGTGTTTATGATACCGCCATATATTGAGGAGGCTATCAAATGGGTTCTGGAATAATTACCTTAAGAGATAGTTATGAGAAAATTGATATTGAACATCATTTTAAAGTTAATGCTGGACCGGGAGCAGGAAAAACTACGTGGCTTATCAATCACATTCGAAATGTAGTTCAGCATTCCAATCGCCTCGGACAAGTAAAAAAAGTGGCCTGCATTACATATACCAACGTTGCAGCAGGTAAGATTATTTCGAATCTCGGTGATGCATGCGAATACGTTGAAATTGGTACAATTCATTCTTTTTTATATAAACATATTGTCAAACCATATGTTTCATTTTTAAATATTCCGGAATTAGCTGTCAAAGAAATAAAGGGGCACGATGATTATGGTCCAAATAAATCGATTCTGTACAGCGTAAAGGAACAATCCAAACAAGTATATTTGAAAGATAAAGATCTCTTGGAAGCTTTACTTGATTTACAGTGGAAATTTGACAGTAAGGGCATTTTGCAAGTCTTACCTCGTAAAATATTTAAATTTAAAATTAAAAAAGAAACATATATCATCTATAAAAAAATCTGCTGGAGCATGGGTATATTGCACCACGACGATGTCTTATACTTTAGCTGGCGTCTTATTAATGAATTTCCTTCTATTCTTGATATTTTAAGGGCTAAATTTCCATATATTTTTGTTGATGAGTTTCAAGATACTAATCCAATTCAAGCGGAAATATTAAAAAAAATAGCAGAAAAAGAAAGCATAGTTGGCGTAATAGGAGACAAGGCTCAATCGATATACAAGTTTCAGGGAGCTGATGTCAATCAGTTTATTAATTTTAATCTTAATGGAATGAAAGAATATAAAATTGAAGGAAACCATCGCAGCACAGAAGAAATTATCAGTATTTTGAATATCGTAAGAAATGATCCAACATTTGTTCAATATAGTCCTGAAAACAGACATGGATGCAAGCCTCGAATAATGGTTGGCGATGTTATGGCGACTTATAAGCGGGCTAAGCAAATTTGCGGCAAGCAGACCCTATGGACGCTTTGCTATAAAAATGTTACATCAAATTGTTTAAAAAATGGATATGATGTAAAAGATGAAAATATTATTCTGGAAGATATTATAACCAACGATAGCAATCCAAAACGTGCAAAACAACTCTATTATGTTATTTCTTCTATTGAAAATGCCAGAGATAACAAGATAAAGGATGCTCTTAAATTCATGAAACGAGCAATGCGTAAAGAAGATGCTGACCGGACGGCCTTATATCAATTACAGTATTTTCTTGATAATTATGAGATTATCAAAGATAAGACACTTACAGAATTCTATAATACATATTTTGATGAAAAAGTATTTGACAAAAGCAAAATCACTAAAGGAAGCGTCAAAGACTTTTACGATTCGAAAAAATACAGCGATATGGCTCTTGCTGTCAAAATTGACGATGATGATTGCATAAACAGAACGATCCATAAAGCCAAAGGTGATGAGAACAACTGTGTTATGGTTATTATTCCAGAGAGCGATGATAAAACTAATTATGGGCTTGATTTCATACTAAATCCTAATATTGCTTTTGAAGAAAATCGTGTTTATTATGTCGCTCTTAGTCGTGCTCGAGAAAAACTTTTTATCTCAATTCCAAAAATAAATGACGAAGTAAAAGATAGGCTTATGAAAGTTGGTTTTGAAATAGAAAATTGCTCATAGTATATGCAAACGCTAAAGGGGTAAATTGGAAATTCGGTATTATTTGTACGAGAAACTCTACTGGTTGGAAAAGCATTACGTGAAATATGTAAAATGCGCACCTTTACCCTTATCGGGTTGTCAGGTTGTGCATAATATTAACAAGGGTTGTAATACAGTGGAGTCAGTGATATATATATAAGATTGTTCCTGCGAAAGGATTAAAACCACACATTTTATTTTAATAATCAGAATTTATCAAGTAATAAGAGTTGCTATGAATAGTAAATTGCAGGATTAAAAAAACATTGACATGAGAAGAACACCCAAATGGGTGTTTTTTGTTTTTATAATTAAGTCTGGTTTATAGACCCCTGATAATGAGGTGATGCCTATGCTTGTACCGCTATAGATGTTCGGCCTTAATAACAAAACCAAAGGAGGAAATCAATAATGATTGGAATCGAGCAATACCGAAAAATCCAGGAGTACAAAGCACTTGGACTTGCTCAGACAAGAACCGCAAAAGCACTGGGGATAACCTATTCTTCTGTCAGCAAATACTGGAATATGAGCGAAGAAGATTATGTAAGGGAAGCTGAAAAGGAAAGGTACCACATGGATAACTATCGTCAGTACATATTGGAACATTTGAAAATTTGTCCACAAATGAGGGATACAAACATCTATATCAAATTGGTGGAGGCCTTCCCTGATCTACAAGTTAAACGAGCTACATTCTACCGCTATATGAAAGCCTTAAGAGAACAGCACGGGTATCCGCATGCCAGTAAACGTAAAACCTCACCCCGTGAAATTTCTCCGCCGGGATATGAAGCGCAGGCGGATTTTGGTCAATACAAACTTAAGGATATGTACGGGCGAATTGTACGAATATATTTCTTTTGCATGGTTCTGAGTTATAGCAGAATGAAATTTGTTTATTTTTCACCGGATCCCTTTACAACCAAAACAGCCATTAAAGCTCATAACTATGCATTCCAATATTTTGGAGGAAGAACACAGACTATTCTTTATGACCTTGACCGTGTCTATGTAGTCAGTGAAAATCTGGGGAATATCATATTCGTACCCGCCTTTGAAGAATATGTTAAGCGTATAGGTTACAATGTTTCGCTATGTAGACCAAGAGATCCTCAAAGTAAAGGCAAGGTTGAAGAGGTGATTGGATACATAAAGCAAAGTTTTCTTGAGGGCAGGATATACACCGGAATTGATAGCCCTAACAGTGCTGCCCTTGCATGGTTAGATAGGGAAGGCAACGGGCGAATACATACTGTGACCAGAAAAGTGCCGCGTGAAATGTTCATGGAAGAGCAAAAATACCTGTTCCATGTCAAACCTTATTCCGAAGTATCAAGCACTGTTGCCTCCTTTGATAAGGATGGAGTGGTAAGTTATAAAGGCAACCGTTATCTGATTAATACAGGTATGATGGATGCTCATAAACGCATTCGCATTGAAGATGATGGTGAAATGTTTTTGTTCTATGACGCTGAAACAAATGATTTATTGGCTAAATATCCAGTCACAGAAGATACCGGGCAGTTGTTCAAACCAGAAGAAAATTACAGCAGAGACAGGGTTTCTTTAACCATCATAAAACAATATTTTGCAGAATACGAAATAGCTCAGGAATTCATTCGCCGGATGGAGCAGCAACAGTCGAAATATTTTAATACACATTGCATTCGATTATACCGGATGACAAAGTTTTATACAATTGGACAATTGCTTAATGGAATAGAATACTGTATTGATACTGAACGCTGCAGTGCCTATGAGCTTTTGGCTTATCTCATGTATCAGTACGGAGAGCATATAGCTAAGAAGTTTTTGCCGAATCAGCAGTATTTTAACCATTTGGCGAGGAGTAAAGAAATAAGGAGGGAAATCGATGGCTGATATAACAGAAATCCGTGAATTGGCCCAAAAGCTCAACCTTTGGAATATCGCAAGGGGATACATTGATTTGAACGATGAGAAACTATCAAACCTTGACTATCTTAAGATGGTGTTAGAAAAAGAATTGGAGATTAGAGCCAGGCAAAAACACACCAAGCTGAGGAAGGCGAGTAAGCTTCCAAACAAAGCATTTGACGCATCGAACTCAAACAAGGGCTTAAAATGGCAGATTAAACAGTTATCCAACCTGACATGGCTTAAGGAAGAGCAAAACTTAATCCTGCTGGGAAAATGCGGGACGGGTAAGACCGGTCTTGCAGCGCAGCTTGGAGAAACTGCAATCAGCAATGGACATAAAACCTATTATGCGCCTTTTGATAATTTTATCGCAGTGGCAGAAAAGAAAGCCACAAATTCAAAAGCAGAAGCGATCTTTTCTTATATGCAGGAATGTGACTTAATTATTATTGATGATGTCTTTTATGTGGAACCAACCAGGGCAGAACTGCAGGTTTTCTACCGGGCAGTTACCTTTCTTAATGAAGCCAGAAGCATTATTTTTATAACCAATCGTGAACTGTCAGCATGGATAGATGCAGTTGAATACAAGCACCTTTGCCAGACTTTATTGGACAGAATGACGGTCAATTGTCAAATTGTTCGTCTGACTGACAAGTAAATAAAAACACTCACTTCTTTTTTAACAGGGGCAAATACCTCGTTTGAAAACAATGCCGAAAAACGGCTTAAAATAGATGCAAAAAATCTCACGAAATTCAAAGAACTGCTTAACTTTTGAGATTTTCTGCAGTTTATAGGGTAGGGGGGTCTAAATCTCTACCACTTTTCACCCCGGAAACGGGCGTGGGGTCACGCGCGAAAAAATTCAGGTTCAAACGGGGTATTAAACCCTGCCACAGCAAGGAGGTGAAGGCACGTGGCAAAAGACGGTACAAATAGAGGTGGGCGCCGCGTGCGTGCCGGGGACAAACCACAACCTCTTGCGGAAAAGATCGCAGCAGGTAAAGCCGCACGGATTTTGGAGGCGCCAGAGTTTAAGCCAGAGTCCATGCTCGAAGCAAGCGAACTGGATGATACAGCAGACTTGAATGGTGAAGATATGCCGACGCCGAGTGAATACCTCAGCGCACGGCAAAAAGATGGTAAACCACTGGGTGCTGATGCCCTATTTATCGAAACATGGAAATGGCTCAAGGAACGTGGTTGTGAAAAATTCGTAAATCCCAGACTCGTCGAAGCCTATGCACAGTCGTTTACACGATACATCCAGTGTGAAGAAGCAATAAGCACATATGGCCTTTTAGGCAAGCACCCAACAACAGGAGGTGCGATTGCCAGTCCATTCGTGCAAATGAGTCAGTCATTTCAAAAACAGGCTAACCTGCTCTGGTATGAGATCTTTGACATAGTCAAGCAAAACTGTACCACGGCTTTCATTGGTAATCCGCAGGACGATATTATGGAAGCTCTGCTTTCAGGTAGGAGAGGACGGTAGAAGATTGTGAATACAACTGAACGATTAGAAAAAGTAAATATTGATAAGCTGGTGCCATATGCAAGGAATGCTCGTACACATAACAAGGAACAGATTCTCCAGCTTCGTGCGAGCCTACGGGAGTTTGGTTTCGTCAATCCAGTCATAGTGGATAAAGACTTAAATATAATCGCAGGGCATGGCCGTGTTCTTGCTGCTAAAGAAGAAGGTATCACCGAAGTTCCATGTGTATTTGCGGAACATCTGACCGAAGCACAGAAGCGAGCATACATAATCGCTGACAACCGCCTTGCCTTGAACGCAGGATGGGATACTGAAATGTTATCGGTAGAACTTTCTGAATTACAAGGTGTAGATTTTGATTTGTCGCTCTTGGGCTTTGACGATGCAGAGTTAAATAAGCTGTTGGGCGGTATTGAGGATGTCAAAGACGATGACTTTGATGTGGACGAAGAACTTTCAAAACCTGCTATTACGAAGCTGGGTGATCTGTGGCTACTTGGACAGCATCGGCTCGTGTGTGGTGACAGTACTAAGGTAGAGACCTTTAATCTGCTCATGGGCGGAAAGATGGCCAACCTAACGGTGACTGATCCTCCGTACAATGTTAACTACGAAGGCACAGCCGGAAAGATTAAGAACGATAATATGGCGGATGAAAAGTTTTATCAGTTTCTTTTAGACGCGTTCACCCTCACTGAAAAAGCGATGGCGAAGGACGCGTCTATTTATGTATTCCATGCTGACACCGAAGGGCTTAATTTCCGTCGTGCTTTTGATGCCGCCGGATTTTACCTTTCCGGCACATGTATCTGGAAGAAGCAATCGCTGGTGCTTGGACGATCACCGTATCAATGGCAGCATGAGCCAATCCTGTTCGGCTGGAAGAAAAACGGTAAGCATGCCTGGTATTCCGACCGCAAGCAGTCAACCATCTGGGAGTTTGACAAGCCCAAAAAGAATGCTGACCATCCCACGATGAAGCCGGTTCCGCTGGTGGCCTACCCTATCCTAAACTCCAGCATGACAGGGTGTATTGTACTAGATCCATTTGGTGGTTCGGGAAGTACCCTTATCGCTTGCGAGCAGACCAAGCGGATTTGCTATACAGTAGAATTGGATGAGAAGTTCTGTGATGTAATCGTAAAACGATATATCCAGCAGGTTGGCAGCAAGGATAATGTGTTTCTCATTCGGGACGGTATGAAGATGGCTTTCACCGAGGTTGAATCAGCCTGATGCACATTTATTCCTGCTCAATATTACTTGCTATTCCACAGCTTTAGAGTGATATATGTAATCACCAAAAAGCTAAGGAGGCTAACGAAAATGGAAGCAAGATTCAATGTATCCGGCGAGGCAAGAAAAGCACTCGCCAAGGCAATAGGAGAAGCCCTCGGCCTTGAACCTGTTTATAAAGGTGCACCGAGCTTTGCCTATGTTGTAGGCAATATCAACATCAGCAAGGATGGGACTCTTTCATGTGATGATCGCACGGACGAGATTACCATCCAGAACTTACTGAAAAAACTTCTGGAACTCGGCTTTACCTACGAAACTGACGAAGCAGGCACCGGTGAAATGTGTGACACGCTTACGATAGAAATGCCGCTTGATGGGTTTACCGACTCAGCACTGGAGAATCTGGAACGGCTCATTGCAAGCAAAGAGTCTCTCATTAAAAAGGCAATCGGAGTAGATAAGTTGCCTATCGAGCGGACAGAAACAACAATTAGGTTTCCATGGTTCCGCTTCGGGATTGAGCCAGAGGAGCTTTCTGCTTACTCTCGCTTTATTGGTGCCCTTTGTGCAGCTGCAAAGGAACAGCACCGCGTGACTGCTAAGGATAAACCTGTTGAGAATGAAAAGTTCGCTTTTCGAGTGTTCCTGATAAGATTGGGCTTTGTGGGCGACGAGTATAAAACTGCGCGAAAAATCCTGCTCAGAAACCTATCTGGTAATAGCGCATTTAAGAATGGTGCTCCAGCCAAAGTGACGGAGGTATCAGATTATGAATAAGTTCCCTTCAAAGGAGACTGTGGAGAGACTACGAAAGCAATACCCGGCTGGAACTCGTGTTGAATTGGTACGGATGAATGACCAGTACTCTAAATTGAGACCCGGAGACAAAGGTACAGTGGACTTCGTGGATGATACGGGTACGATATTCTGTACTTGGGATAGAGGTTCAAGCCTTGGTGTCGTGTATGGTGAGGATTTAGTGAAAAAGCTGTAAAGGATTAGGCTAAGTACGGGCTCCCCTACCCATATATTTGTGTATTTTTTCTCCTGAATATTGCTTGCTATATAAGCCTTTTAGAGTGATATATGTACATGCCGAAAGGCACAAAGCATACAAGTACAGGAGGAAAATCAAGGTGTTGACAAGCAGATTTGGAATAGAAATTGAATTTACAGGTATTACAAGGAACGAAGCAGCAAGAGTTGCTGCTGAATACCTTTGTGGGACAATAACCAGCATAGGCGACTATTACGACACCAAGAAGGTCATAGCGCCCGACGGACGAGTTTGGAAGCTTATGAGTGATGGAAGTATCTCATGCCAAAAGCGAAACGGCCGTCGAAAGGTAACGGCTACTCGTGAATACAGTGTGGAACTGGTAAGCCCCATCCTCACCTATCGAGAAGACATAGAATGCCTGCAGGAATTAGTCAGACGGTTGAGAAAAGCCGGGGCCTTTGCAAATGCTTCCTGCGGTATACACATTCACCTAGACGGTTCCAACCACACACCAAGGAGCATTCGAAACTTTATAAACATCATCGCCAGCAAGAATGACCTCTTTTACAAGGCACTTCAGATAGCGCCGGAGAGGATGAGCTACTGCAAGAAGATGGACAGCATACTGGTTGACAAAATGAACCGTCGCAAGCCTAAAACCATGCGAGCGATTGAGGAAATTTGGTATGAAGGCTACAGTGAAAGCCGCGACAGGCATTATCACAACAGCCGCTACCACTTCCTGAACTTACACAGCTTTTTCACCGGTAATCACACAGTAGAGCTTAGGGGTTTTAACAGTGAGCTACATGCTGGCAAGATAAGAAGCTATGTGGTTTTAGCCTTAGCCCTTAACCATCAGGCGCTAACACAAAAATGTGCTTCAGCAAAGAAGCCGCAGACAGAGAACGAAAAGTTCGCAATGCGTACTTACTTGAACCGCATTGGCTTTATCGGTGAGGAGTTTGCAAACTGCCGCGAACACCTGACAGCACACTTGAACGGGTCGGCGGCATGGCGATTTCGGGCGGCCTGAACCGTCCGAGAAACCTAAGCTTAAGAAGGAGGATACAAAGAATAATGGATAAAAAACTGTACATTGCCTACGGCTCAAACCTTAACATAAAGCAAATGGCGAACCGGTGCCCCACAGCAAAGGTAGTGGGTGCCAGCATGCTGAAAGATTGGCGGCTCCTGTTCCGGGGCGCACATGCGAGTGCGGTGGCAACAGTAGAACCCTTTAAGGGCGGAAGCGTTCCTGTATTGGTTTGGGAACTAACTTCTACAGACGAAGCTGCGCTCGACCGCTATGAAGGTTGGCCCTTTCTTTATCGAAAGGAAACGGTAAAGGTAAAACTGGGGGGAAAGAATGTCAAAGCTATGATGTATGTGATGAACGAGGGTAGACCGCTTGGCCAGCCAAGTTGCTATTACTATACCACTATTTTGGAAGGCTACAAGGACGCGGGCTTTGACTTGGATATCCTGCACCAGGCCACCATTGACTCTGCGGAGAAGGAGATACCTACTGATGAATGAAAAAATTAAGGAGCAAATCCTCGCTATACGAGATAGTGGTGTCACAAATATGTTTGATGTGAATCGTGTGCAATATGAAGCAAACGAGCGCGGCTACTACGAACTGGTAGCTTACCTTATTGACCATAAAGCTGAATACTGTCGTTTCATTTTAACCGGTGAAACGCAAGAAGCAGACTAAAAGAATAAATAGGTAAAGGCAAAGGGCTTCTACGGAGGCTCTTTTATTTTGCCTATTTTTATAAAGGAGGCGGCGCATATGCGTAAATTAAAGAAATACAAGCCAACCGCCTTCATGGCCGAAGGCTCTTATTATGATAAAGATGCCGCAGATTATGCGGTTTCTTTTATACAAGCTCTTTCCCATACGAAAGGCTCCTGGGCAGGTAAACCATTTGAGCTAATTGACTGGCAAGAGCAGATTGTCCGTGACATATTCGGCATTCTTAAGCCTAATGGTTACCGTCAGTTCAATACTGCATATGTTGAGATTCCAAAGAAACAAGGCAAATCAGAACTTGCTGCAGCTATTGCTCTTTTATTGACCTGCGGTGACGGTGAAGAACGTGCCGAAGTGTATGGCTGTGCGGCTGATCGCCAGCAAGCATCGATTGTTTTTGAGGTAGCAGCTGACATGGTACGGATGTGCCCGGCACTGTCCCGGCGTGTAAAGATACTGGCTTCAACAAAGCGACTGATATATCTTCCAACCAACAGCTTCTATCAGGTGCTGTCAGCTGAGGCTTATTCCAAACACGGCTTCAACATCCACGGTGTGGTGTTTGACGAACTGCATACCCAGCCTAACAGGAAATTGTTTGATGTCATGACAAAGGGTTCTGGTGATGCAAGAATGCAGCCGCTATATTTTCTCATCACCACGGCGGGATCAGATACACAGAGTATTTGCTACGAAACACACCAAAAGGCGTTGGACATTATAGAAGGCAGAAAGCATGATCCTACTTTCTATCCCGTGATCTATGGTGCCAAGGAAGATGATGATTGGACTGATCCAAAAGTATGGAGGAAAGCGAATCCTTCCCTTGGAATAACGGTTGGAATTGATAAGGTTCGGGCTGCTTGTGAGAGTGCAAAGCAGAATCCGGCTGAAGAAAACAGCTTCAGACAGCTCCGACTTAATCAGTGGGTTAAACAAGCTGTACGTTGGATGCCAATGGCAAAGTGGGATGCCTGTGCATTCCCGGTTGATGCTGTCAGCTTAGAAGGGCGGGTATGCTATGGTGGGCTTGATCTTTCCTCTACAACGGACATTACAGCTTTTGTGCTGGTATTCCCGCCACAGAACGAGGAGGACAAGTATGAGATACTTCCGTTTTTCTGGATGCCGGAGGATAACATTGATCTCCGGGTACGTCGTGATCATGTCCAATACGACCTCTGGGTAAAACAGGGACACCTTATGACGACGGAAGGAAATGTTGTGCATTACGGCTTTATTGAAAGCTTTATTGAGCAATTCGGAATGAAGTATAACATCCGAGAAATTGCCTTTGACCGATGGGGAGCTGTTCAGATGACACAGAACCTTGAGGGTCTCGGGTTTACAGTCGTTCCTTTCGGACAGGGCTTTAAAGATATGTCTCCACCTACCAAGGAACTAATGAAACTGACACTTGAGCAGAAAATCGCTCACGGCGGCCATCCTGTACTCCGCTGGATGATGGATAACATCTACATTAAGACCGATCCGGCAGGAAACATAAAGCCAGATAAGGAGAAGAGTACAGAAAGAATAGATGGCGCGGTAGCAACCATTATGGCACTTGACCGCGCCATTCGTTGTGGACATGGAAGCAGTGGCGAGTCTGTGTATAACGAGAGGGGGTTAATAATTCTGTGATTACTTTGTATTCTTTGGCACATAACCTTTGCGCAGAGCGCTATCTCGGCGGTATGTTACGTTGCTTACAGAACACCCAAGTTCTTGAGCAGTCTCCCTTAGGGACATCTTCCTTTCGTAAATGCAGTCTACGACACGCTGCTCGGCCTCGGACAATTCAGCATTTTCAATTGGGAGATAGCCGTTTTTAACAAGCCAAGTATAGTATTTTTTGACCTGCGCCATGCTTACGCCGAGTTCTTTTGCTGTACCTGAATGCGTACCCCCTGCAAGATAAGATTTTAGGGCTTTTGCGTAGTTTTCATTTTCTGGCAGTGGTTTTAAAGGAGCATTATCTTCCGAGTGTGAAGATTCTTCGGCACTCAATCTTTGTATAATGCGTGTCTCGGCTTCTGAGAGTTCTTCCTTGATAATTTTAATGATTTGAGAAGTATCCATAGTATCAATTCCTTTCATTATTATCGTACATACTTGTGTAAGTATTACACTTACACTATAACACGGAGTTAGTATAGTGTCAATATCAAAAATAAAAAGTGGAGGAAAAATGCATGAGTTTAATAAAAGGACTTTTTCGATCACGTGATAAGCCTAAAAATCGTATCGGCAGTGCATTTTCGTTTGTGTTTGGCAGCACTACTAGTGGAAAGACAGTTAACGAACGGACGGCAATGCAATCAGCTGCAGTGTATGCCTGCGTGAGGATACTATCCGAAGCTATAGCCGGACTTCCGCTACACGTTTATCAGTACCGAATGGACGGAAGCAAAGAACGTATACCTCAACATCCGCTATACTATCTGCTTCATAACGAACCTAACCCGGAGATGACTTCATTTGTGTTCAGAGAAACACTGATGAGTCATCTTTTACTTTGGGGCAATGCCTATGCGCAGATTTTAAGGAATGGTCGCGGACAGCCTATTGCACTGTACCCACTGCTTCCTAACAAGATGGAAGTTAGCAGAGCTACAAACGGAGAACTGATATATACCTACCGCAGGGATTCCGAAGAAAGCCGGCTCAATCCCAACAGCGGAACAGTGATACTCCGCAGAGATGAGATACTCCACATACCTGGTCTCGGCTTTGACGGACTTATAGGATACAGTCCTATTGCTATGGCTAAAAACGCCATCGGCATGTCGCTCGCGACTGAAGAATACGGTGCTTCTTTCTTCGCAAACGGAGCAAATCCAGGTGGCGTACTGGAGCACCCTGGTGTAATCAAGGACATCCAGAGAGTCAAGGACAGTTGGAACAGCGCTTATCAAGGCAGCGGAAACGCCCATAGAATCGCTGTGCTGGAGGAAGGAATGAAGTTTCAGGCAATCGGTATTCCTCCGGAGCAGGCTCAATTCTTGGAGACACGAAAATTCCAGATTAACGAAATTGCAAGGATATTCCGTATACCTCCGCACATGGTGGGTGACCTTGAAAAGTCCAGTTTCTCCAACATTGAGCAGCAATCGCTGGAGTTTGTAAAATACACGCTTAACCCATGGGTGGTGCGATGGGAGCAGAGTCTTCAGCAATCGTTACTCTTGCCATCTGAGAAGAACTCAATCTTCATCAAGTTCAATGTTGACGGTCTGCTTCGTGGTGACTACCAGAGCCGGATGAACGGATATGCAGTTGGACGGCAGAATGGCTGGCTGTCAGCGAATGATATTCGGGAGCTTGAAGATATGAATCGTATCCCTGCTGAAGAAGGCGGAGACCTGTATCTGGTGAACGGTAACATGCTCCCTCTTTCAAAGGCAGGCAATTTTTATCAAAAGGAGGTTAACAGCCAATGAGGAAATTTTGGAATTGGGTACGAGATGAAACTACCGGAGAACGTACCTTATACCTCAACGGAGAAATTTCAGACGAGACCTGGTATGGCGACGAAGTGACGCCAAAGATGTTCAGAGACGAACTGATGGCAGGCACAGGTGACGTCACGGTTTGGATTAACTCGCCCGGAGGGGATGTGTTTGCGGCTGCGCAGATATATAACATGTTGATGGATTATACCGGCAAGGTCACAGTTAAAATTGATGGCCTTGCTGCAAGCGCCGCTTCTGTAATTGCAATGGCTGGCGGCGATGTATATATGTCGCCGGTATCCATGATGATGATCCATAACCCTTCGACAATCGCCATCGGTGATAGCGAGGAAATGCTCCGTGCCAAGGCCTTGCTGGATGAGGTCAAGGAAAGCATCATCAACGCATACGAACTGAAGTCAGGCCTTTCGCGAGCAAAGATCTCCCATCTCATGGATGCTGAGACATGGATGAATGCGAATAAAGCTATTGAACTCGGATTTGCAGATAAAGTTCTGTTCATGGAGAACGATGAGCGCATTCCTCTGGATACAGGACAAGGCCTTATATTCTCTCGCGCAGCGGTGTACAACTCTCTGCTTGGGAAGATGCCCAAGAAACCAAAACCGAAAACCGGTACCCCAATAGAGCAGCTGGAAAAGCGGCTCTTTTTAATTTCTCACTAATTTGAAGGAGGAACATCAAAATGAATAAGATTCTTGAACTGCGTGAAAAGCGTGCAAAGGCGTGGGATGCTGCAAAAGCGTTCCTTGACGCCAAGCGTGGCGGCGATGGGCTTCTGTCAGCCGAGGATACTGCTACCTATGAAAAAATGGAAAACGAAGTTGTGGCTCTGGGCAAGGAAATCGAACGTCTTGAGCGCCAAGCAGTAATTGATTTAGAGCTTTCCAAAGCTACCAGCAATCCTATTACAAATGCGCCTACCAAGGTGGCTGAGGAAAAGACTGGTCGTGCATCCGCAGAGTACAAAAAAGCTTTTTGGAGTGCTATGCGTACTCGTGCAGGAGAAGGACTTGATCCAACCGTAAGAAATGCCCTGCAGATCGGTACTGATTCAGAGGGAGGCTATCTGGTTCCCGATGAGTTTGAACGTACTCTTGTAGAAGCACTTGAGGATGAGAATATCTTCCGTACCCTGGCCAACGTTATCACCACTTCTTCTGGCGATAGAAAAATACCAGTTGTTGCTACTAAAGGTACTGCCGCATGGATCGACGAGGAAGGCACTATTCCTGAGAGCGATGACAGCTTTGGTCAGGTATCTATTGGGGCATATAAGCTGGGCACCTTGATAAAGGTTTCCGAGGAACTGCTGAATGACTCTGTGTTTGACCTTGAAGCCTACATCTCCAGAGAGTTCGCACGCCGTATCGGTAACAAGGAAGAAGAAGCATTTTTCACTGGCGATGGCTCTGGCAAGCCAACTGGTATTCTTGCTACTACAGGAGGAGCCCAAGTTGGTGTTACTACTGCAAGTGCAACGGCAATCACTATGGACGAGGTGCTTGATCTGTTCTACAGTTTGAAAGCACCATATCGTAACAGAGCAGTGTTTGTCATGAACGATGCGACTGTCAAGGCTATCCGCAAACTAAAGGATGGTCAGGGCCAGTACCTCTGGCAGCCGTCTGTTCAGGCAGGTACACCTGACACCATCCTAAATCGACCGCTTTATACTTCGGCATATGTGCCCACTATTGCTGCGTCGGCAAAGACTATTGTCTTTGGTGACTTCAGCTATTACTGGGTGGCAGATCGTCAAGGGCGTGTATTTAAGCGACTCAACGAGCTTTATGCCGTCACCGGACAGGTCGGTTTTGTCGCTACTCAGCGTGTAGACGGAAAGCTGATTTTACCGGAGGCTATAAAAGTTCTCCAGCAGAAAGCTTAACGGAGGTGCAGTATGAGCTATAACACTAAAAACTACACCGAACAAGGCGGAGAGAAAACTGTAATAGGCGGAACACTTGAAATCAAAGAAGGAGCTACAGTAACAGGACTTTCTGCCAATCCGCTTCTTATGGCAACCGAGGAGACTCTCGGCGGTGTAAAAGCTGCTGCCGCAGGCGAGAGTGACACCGTTGAAGTTAAAATAGGCGAAGATGGGAAGCTGTATGCTCCAGCGTATCCTACCGATGCTACAGAGCAAGCCGCAGGATTGGTGAAAATGGCTGCGAATCAAGCCGACAGTACAGCTGAGGACACAGCCACACTTGTAACGGACTTCAATGCGCTTCTCTCGAAATTGAAAGCGGCTGGATTAATGGTGCCTGACGAAGAGTGAGCGAAAGGGGGCGTACAGCATGGCGGTATCAGATAATCTTTTACCCAAGGTCAAAGCCAACCTTATCCTCACTCACGACACGGACGATGACCTTCTACTAAGCTTCATTAGAGCCGCTGTGTCCTACGCCGAGAGCTACCAGCACGTTACTGCAGGATGGTATGAAACACACACAATGCCGCCAACCACAGAACAGGCGATTATTATGCTGTCGAGCCATTTCTATGAAAGCAGAGATGGCTCGACAGCAGGCTTTTATGCGGATAACGTTCAGGCGGGGCAACAGGTATGGAATACGGTAAATTTGTTATTAAGGCTCGACCGGGAGTGGGGTGTTTAATGTGAGCTTTGGAAAGATGAACACATTCATTGATGTTATCAGCACAGCGCCTGCCAAGGACGCAGAAGGTTTCGCTGCCGAAACTGATACCATTCTTGCATCTGTTCGGGCGTATAAGGAGGATCGCCATGGCAGCGAACGATGGAGTAATATGGCGGTGTTCTCTACGGCCTCCTCCCTATTCAGGTTCAGAAAGATACCTAACCTGGAGATTACAGCTGGAATGATTATCACCTGCGCTGACGGTCGGTACCGGATACTCAGTGCAGAGGACGTTCGAGGTCGTGGTATGTATATCGAGGTTCTGGCCGAACGGTTGGAGCCGTCAGTGAGGTGAGATATATGGCAAAAGTCAGTATAAAGATGCCTGATGAATTCCTCCTGCGTATATCCAGACTTGGTGATCAGATAGACGTTATCGCACCACGTGTGCTCGAAGTAGGTGGCAAAGTTGTGTTGGAAAAGGTTAAGAGTAATCTTAGTACATCCATTGGCAAGGAAACAAAATACCCATCGAGAGCAACTGGTGAGATGCTATCATCTTTGGGACTTTCGGAAGCCAAGCAGGACAGGGATGGCAACTTCAATATTAAGGTTGGCTTTGCTGAGCCACGATCAGATGGAGAGAGCAATGCCAAGATTGCCAACATTATCGAATATGGCAAACACGGTCAGCCAGCCAAGCCATTTCTTAAGCCTGCACAGTCGGCGTCCCGGAAGTCATGCACCGAAGCCATGATTGCCAAACTGGAGGAGGAAATCGGCAAGTTATGAGTATTTTATCGGAACTAAATACCCTTATATCCGCCGTGCCACTTCCTGTGGAGACCGGCGTTTTTTCAGGTATGGCGCCGGATGAATATGTAGTCATTCTCCCGCTTTCGGACATTTTCGAAGTTCATGCAGATAACCGTCCTGGCTTTGAGGTACAGGAAGCGCGGATATCACTGTTTTCAAAGGCGAATTATCAGCTGCGTAAAAAGCAAATCATTGCTGCCTTGCTGAATGCAGATTTCATAGTAACCGAGCGACGGTATATCGGACACGAGGACGATACCGGCTATCACCATTATGCCATCGATGTGGCAAAAAACTATGGATTGGAGGAATAATGTATGGCAACCATCGGTCTTGACAGACTGTATTATTCAAAGATAACCGAAGATGCCAACGGCGAAGAAACATATGGAACACCTATTGTACTCGCTAAAGCTATTACTGCCGAGCTTTCGGTTGAATTAGTTGAAGCGATACTATATGCAGACGACGGAGCTGCTGAGGTAGTGAAGGAGTTCAACAGCGGTACGCTTACCCTTGGTATCGATGATATTGGACCCACTGTTGCGGCGGATCTGACTGGTGCAACTACTGATGATAATGGAGTTCTGATTTCAGCCAGCGAGAACTCCGGGACACCGGTCGCGGTGGGCTTTCGTGCACAAAAGGCTAACGGCACATACAGATATTTTTGGTTATACCGTGTGGTGTTTGGACTTCCAGCCACTAACCTGCAGACAAAGGCTGATTCGATCACCTTTTCTACACCTACCATTGAAGGGACAGTCATGCGCCGCAATAAGCTGGATGGTATGGGAAAACACCCGTGGAAAGCAGAGGTCACCGAAGGTGATCCAGGTGTATCATCCACTACTATTTCTAGTTGGTTTGCACAGGTATATGAACCAGTCTATACACCGGAGCCAGAGGAGGAGTGAGAAAATGGATAATGAACGAAACGCTGTTATCAATATTGGTGGAATGGAATTTGAGCTTATACTTACTACCAGAGCTACAAAGGAGATTGCACGCCGTTATGGTGGATTGGAAAATTTGGGAGATAAGCTGCTGAAATCAGAAAACTTTGAAATGGCTCTGGATGAAATAGTGTGGCTGATCACCCTTCTGGCAAATCAGTCTATCCTCGTTCACAACTTAAAGAACAAGGATAATCCTAAAGAAATTCTCAAAGAAGAGGATGTAGAGCTTCTGACTTCACCACTGGAACTGGCTTCATATAAGAGCGCTATCACTGAGGCGATGTTCAAAGGCACAAAGCGTAATATAGAAAGCGAAGAAGAAGCATCAAAAAACGTGGAAGTCGGGTAACAGACGATGAGGTCTTTACCCGACTTTACTATTACGGCACAGTGCAGATGGGCATGAGCGCAGATGAATTCTGGCTTATGCCCATCGGTCTGTTTCTTGACTTGTGGGCCTGCCATAAGCAGTGGCACGGTATCGAGAAGCCAAAGAAAACGATAACGATCGATGATATTATCCCGACGGGATTGTAGGAGGTGAAACGGTATGGCGGATAACTTTGGCCTGAAGATTGGTCTTGAGGGAGAGAAGCAATTTAAGGATGCCCTGCGGGAAATCAATCAATCCTTTAAAGTATTGGGTAGCGAGATGACACTCGTATCCAGTCAATTTGATAAGAATGACAAATCTGTTCAGGCGATTACCGCCCGAAATGCGGTTTTGAATAAAGAAATAGATGCACAGCGGGAGAAAATCGCTACACTAAAGGCTGCATTGGACAACGCCGCCGCCTCCTTCGGTGAAAATGACAGACGCACGCAAAACTGGCAGATACAACTGAATAAGGCACAGGCTGAGCTCAACGGCATGGAGGGTGAGCTGGCTGAAAACGAAAAATCACTCCGTGATGTGAATCGTGGGTATAACGATGCAGGACAAAAGGTTGATGAGTTCGGCAATGTCGTAGAAGAATCCGTTGATGATGTCGAGGAGTCCTCAAATAAACTTGAAAAACTCGGCTCGGCATTAAAAGGAATAGGTGTGGCCATGGGTGCCGCGTTTGCAGCTATTGGAACGGCTGCGGTTGGAGCGGCTAAAGCTCTCACCGATATGACTGTTGGTGCTTCACAGTATGCGGACGATATTCTCACCATGTCAACTGTTACCGGCATGAGTACTGAATCACTGCAAGCATATAAATATGCCGCCGAACTGGTAGATACCTCAATGGAAACCTTAACCGGCAGTATGGCGAGAAATATACGTTCCATGAACTCGGCTCGCGAGGGTACTGGTGCAGCTTCACAGGCGTACAAAGCACTGGGCATTTCTATAACCGATGCCAACGGTAACCTCAGGGATTCAGAAACTGTGTACTGGGAGACTATCGATGCACTAGGTAACGTAGCAAATGAAACCGAGAGAGATGCTCTTGCCATGCAGCTTTTCGGCAAGAGTGCCCAAGAGTTAAATCCTCTTATTGCACAAGGATCAGAAGGTATAAATCAACTTACCGAGGAAGCCAAGGCGATGGGGGCTGTTATGAGTCAGGAATCTTTGGAAGCCCTCGGTAAGTTTGATGATTCTATGCAGCGGCTCAAGTCTGGAGGTGAAGCAGCCAAGAATGCTCTTGGTATGGTGCTCCTCCCGCAGCTTCAGGTGTTAGCAGACGATGGTGTAAGCCTGTTGGGTGAGTTTACCCGGGGACTGAATGAAGCCAATGGTGATTGGACGAAAATCAGTGAGGTTATCGGCAATACCGTGGGGGGCATTGTAAATATGCTTCTGGAACAGCTGCCCGATATTATAGAATTGGCTTTGAGCATCGTAACCTCTATAGGCTCGGCGATAATTGATAACCTGCCCGTTATCGTAGACGCGGCCAGTAAAATTATAAATACACTCCTTCAGGCATTAGTAGGTGCTCTTCCGGGAATCACGGAGGGTGCTCTACAGCTTGTACTGGCGCTGGTCGACGGAATTATAGCCAATCTTCCTGCGATAGTGGAAGCGGCAGTCCAGATGATAGCGACACTTGTTACCGGCATTGCTAATGCGCTGCCTGAGCTCATCCCGGCAGCTGTTTCTGCTGTAACTCAGATTGAGACGGCTCTCATAGAAAGCCTGCCGCTGCTGCTTGATGCGGCACTTCAGCTGATGCTTGGCTTGGCCCAGGGTATTGTTGAAGCTATACCGGTGCTTATTGAGTCGCTTCCTGCAGTAATTGATGCGATTATCGGATTTGTCACAGGCGCCATTCCTCAAATCGTGGCAGTCATACCGGAGATTGTGCAGGCATTGGTTACGATGATAACTGAGAACATACCTCAAATTGTGCAGGCGGGTGTAGCTCTTTTCGTGTCTCTTGTGCAGGAGCTTCCATCCATAATTACACAGATACTTGAGGCAGTGCCGCAGATTATTGACGGAATCGTTGGAGCAGTACTAGATGCTCTGCCCCAGATTGTGAAAGCAGGTATTGAGCTTTTAACTTCCCTTGTGGATGCTTTACCAGAGATCATTGATGCGATCGTGGAGGCAATACCTGAGATTATCGACAGCATTCTTGCCGCCGTGTTTGAAGCAATACCTTTGATCGTGGAAGCAGGCATCAAGCTGCTGGTTGCACTTATCCAGAATCTGCCGAAGATCATTACTACTATTGTGGCAGCTATACCTAAAATCATAACTTCACTTGTGAGTGCCATAGTTGGAAACATTGACAAGATCATT
Organism: Herbinix luporum; assembly: GCF_900070325.1. Lineage (GTDB taxonomy): Bacteria > Bacillota > Clostridia > Lachnospirales > Lachnospiraceae > Mobilitalea > Mobilitalea luporum. The sequence continues at coordinate 1,581,964 of NZ_LN879430.1, read as the reverse complement.
CTTGCAGGCGTCCAGCTGCTGGTCGCTTTGGTAGCCAATCTGCCGACAATCATTGTGGAGGTTGTCAAAGCAATTCCGGAAATCATTGTCGCCATAGTTGGGGCAATAATTGAGAATATTCCCGAGATGGCTAAAGCTGGTCTTGACCTCATTAAAGGGTTGTGGCAAGGCATAAATGACGCCGCTGCATGGCTGTGGGAAAAGATATCCGGTTTCTTCGGAAATGTAATGACCAAGATCAAGAACTTCTTCGGAATACACAGCCCATCTTCCCTGTTTGCAGAACTGGGTAGCAATATGGGGCTCGGCATAGGTGTTGGCTTCGAGCAGGCGATGGATCGCGTCAGTGAAGACATGAGAAAGGCTATTCCTACAGACTTCGAGGTTGATGCAGGGCTTAATTTGGCAGGTTCATTATCTCGAGGGGCAGGGGCTCTCGGAGCGAACGGAACCGTTATAAACCAGAGTATTTCCGTAGTTACACCTAAAGCCCTGTCCGAGAAGGAACTGGCACGGGAGTTTAAGAACCTGTCCCGCAAACTAGCCCTGGCATATTGAGGAGGTCGGCACATGGAGTTAACATACACGAACGCGGACGGCGAGAGCATTACACTTAAACAAAGCCGTCCGTATTTTCTTACTAAAATTGATGGTACGGGCAATATCCGTCAAACCATAAATACCTTCAAGGCACCGGATCAGGATGGTGCTTTTTATATCTCCTCCACTTTGGATATGAGAAACATTACATTAGAAGGTACGGTTATTGCGGTTACACCTGATGAAGCATACGAGCTTCGAAAGCACTTTTTAAATATATTCAGCCCGAAACTAAGAGGCACGCTTCTTTACAGAGAACGGCAGATTGCTTGTATTGTGGAGGAGGCTGGGTTCACAGTATCCACCCGACATCGAATACCGAACTTCTTTGTTAGTTTGCTCTGTCCATCGCCGTTCTTTGAAACACCTGACGAGGTGCGGCAGGAGTTGGCATCGTGGATACCGATGTTTGAGTTTGCACTGGAGATACCTGAAACAGGCATGGAGTTTGGGATGCGCCAGCCAAGCCAGATTATAACTGTGAACAACATCGGTGATGTAGCTTGTGGCTGCGAGATTGTGTTCCGGGCGCTCGGAACGGTCATAAACCCTGAGCTTTTAAATATAGATACCGGCGAGTATATACGCTTACTTACCACAATGAATGCCGGTGATGAAGTAAGGGTATACACCCACTTTGCTGGGAAACGCGTGGTTAGTGTGGATGGCTCAACAGAAACAAACGCCTTTTCGTTATTGGATACAGGTTCAACCTTTTTTCAGCTTGCTGCTGGGCAAAACATCCTGCGTTATGATGCCACAGTTAATATGGAACTGCTTGAAGTCAGTCTTTACTATCGACCGCAATTTCTGGGGGTGTGAGTATGGAGTTATATGTTTTTAATTCAAGCCGGCAACTTGCTGGTATTGTAGAGTCTTTCGAATACCTGCGTTGGACGCGGCGCTACTCTCAGTGCGGTTCTTTTGAACTAAAAGCTATAGCCACACCGGAGAATACTGCACTTCTTAAGGCTGGTAACATTCTTTGGAAGAGTGATGATGAAGAAGCCGGTATTATAGAGCATTTAGAACTGTCCCAAACCGACAGTGAAATCATCACAGCTACCGGACGATTTGCTACCTCTTTCCTGGCTCGTCGCATTATCTGGGAGACAGAGTCTCTCACAGGTGACCTGTCATCTTGTGTGGAACAGCTTCTTAATAAGAACCTTATTAATCCTTCCGATCCAGCACGACAAATTACGGGTATTTCATTCTTATCGCCGTTTCTTGATGTGCCAATAAATACACAGATCTCGTATCGCAACCTGATGGAAGCGGTTACAGAGCTTTGTGATGCTTCGGGTATCGGAATTAAGACTGTATTCACACCGGCACAGGGGACATTTACGGTAACGCTGTATAAAGGTACAGCTTCTCAAGCAGTGTTCTCTAAGGAATATGAGAATCTGACAGAGCAGACATACACAGAAAGCGCTGCGGATTATGCCAACACTGCTCTTGTCGGTGGCGAAGGAGAAGGGTCTGAACGTACATTTGTCGCTATTACCGGCGGTTCTGGAGAGGATCGCCGTGAGATATTTGTTGATGCCAAAGACCTGCGAAAGGATGATTTCGGTACAGACTACGCTGAAGCATTGACCTTCCGAGGGCAGAGCAGGCTCAGTGAATTGGCCATACGTTATTCCTTTGATGTGTCTGTCAATCCACACGGTAACCTTGTCTACAAAACAGATTTTGACTTAGGACAGACTGTCAAAGTAATCTCAAAGCCTTGGGGCGTGTCAATGTCAACCCGTATCATGGAAATCGAGGAGACATACGATGCAACTGGCTTAAGCATCGGTGTGACGTTTGGAAAGTCGGTGCTTTCCATTGCACAGAAGCTCAACTCTGATATGAGCCAGGTTAAAACAGCCCTGCAAGCCCCGTCAGGAATATCCGAGGTGGTAGAAGTCTTAGGTGACTTAGAGGATGTAAATCCGAAGATTCAAGGAGACACCGTTACAGATACAATTAACAATCTATTCGGTAAACTTCCTGCTCTTGAGGTAAATGTAGGTGAAGGAACCATTTCTATCGGTCAATATGCCATGCACCATATGGTTCCCGGGGATACCATTTATTTCACCTCATGGAGCGGAAATAAGTTCAGCGACCAGCCAAGTGACGATGGACATATCTTTTTAGTGAAGCATAATGGCGATAACACAGGAAATGGATACCAGCGGGCTATGGGCTTTTTCATTAGCAGGAACACCATGACGTTTTATGTAATATCGGTTTTCTTGTATAATAACCCGTCCGGCCAGGCTAACTGGTTGAGTTTTCCCCTTGGTAATCTCACAGATATTGCAGCCGCAGTAAGAGGAAGCACTTTTGCGTCAAGTATCAACAATGTTTACAATGCACCTGTATCAGGTGCGAGAATAGCTAACGGTGCTGTCACTACAGAAAAGGTGGCGCAGGAAGCTGATACATCCCTCACTTACTCACTTGGTAGTGGCGTGACCATGGGCTATAACATGTCATTTGTAAATAAGGGTGTTATTTCAATCGGGATGCAGATTAACGTAGGGGCTTCGGGAGTTCCCTCCGGCGGAACGCTTCTAACAATAACAAACCCGAACTTTTACCCCTACTCGACTGTACGTTCTGTTGCGATTACGGTCGGTGGTAGTGGTACTAGTATGCCGATTACGATTAACGCAAACGGTGTGGTGGCGAACGCCGCCGCTTCCACATTGCCTACAGGGTTTTATATTATATCTTGCTCTTACGCGAGAGCTTAACAGGAGGAAATCAGTATGGAGAAAAGCGGTTTCTTTAACTCATCTGACGGAGACAGGGTCTATGACGCGACGGATTTTGCAGCGTATTTCGGGAGCCTTGTCTCTAATGGGATATTTTATACCACTCCTACAAACTTGCAGGTATCGCCCGGTACCGGTTTAGCGGTGAGCGTGGCAGCAGGAAGTGCATGGATTAATGGTTATAGGTATGAAAATACTGATGCCATGGATATTCCACTTGCTACTGCAAACGGTAGCAATCCTCGCATTGACAGAATTGTGGTTCGGCTAAGCATGATCAACCGGAGTATTCAGCTAGCTGCTGTTACTGGAACTCCTGCAGTTACACCAACTGCACCGGCACTCACAAGAACAACTGATGTATATGAGCTTTGTATTGCAGACGTTTTAGTGCCTGCAGCTGCAACATCTATAGCTGCGAACAATATCACGGATACACGGTTGAATACGAATCTATGTGGCCTGGTGAATTCCCTTGTATCGGCGGTATATGAGTGAGGTGACTTCTTATGGCAACTTATCAAGCCATTAACGCATGTACATGGAGAAACGGAAGCTGGATTCCAGGAGTTACGCCAAATGTAAGGCAAGGAGTATATACACAGGCTAACAACTATGAGAATGTTGGTGTCATGGTTTTTGATCTAACCAGTATTAGGAATACCTATGCCGGATATTATCCCACATCTGCCAGCCTTCACTTAAATCGCGTGGCAGCAGGTGATTGGGGTTCTGCCAGAACCATGACGCTTTATGCAGGAAATCAATATGGAATTCCAGCTGTTGGATCTAATTCAAATGTATCTGCAAGTAGACCTGTAAAGGTAACGACTGGATATAATTACACTATTCCGGCGGGTCAAGGCGCAAAAGATATTACTATTTCCACTGCCCTGATAGACTCAATCGGGAGCGGAGCCAGCAACTGCTTGTTTATTGATTGCGGCTCTAGCACCGTTAATTATATGGGTTTTACAGGCAGAGATGATTTAAGCAAGATTGTACTGACCATCAACTGGGCAAGCCGTACAACAGCCTGTGGGGCACCAACTTCCTGTTCAGTAAGTAGCACACTCTCTGAAGGTGGTATCACTTTATCATGGAGCGGCGCAAAAAGTGGAACAAACAATGCAATAACCGGTTACGAAATTCAATATAGCGAATCGACGGATAATGCTACATGGGGTGAGTGGATACCACTTACTATTGTTTCTACGTCTGCCACCAGCGGAAGTGTTGCAACTTCACCGTCCTCCACAAGAGGCAATTACCGTAGATTCCGGGTACGGACACGTGGAGCGGCAGGAGCGAACTATTATTCTGGCTGGAAGGTATCAACGAATTCTGTCAGAAGAAATACAGTACCAAGTCCACCCACCACTGCAGTTGCTTCACCTTCAAACTACAGTAACGAGACCATTACACTGACATGGAGCGGAGCTTCTGGCGGAACCAGTGCTATCAAGGGATACCAGATTGCTAGTAGGACATCCACGGATAACAGTACATGGAGTTCATGGAATGTTTTAGCCACTCTAACCTTGTCTTCAAGTGGTGGCAGTTATACACCAAATGTATCAAGAACTCCAGGCACATATACGCAATTTGGTATTTGGACGATAGATAATCTCGATGTTTTCTCATCAGAGAAGATCAGTAACAGCATCTACTGCGATATTACTGCCTGTGCAGCGCCAACTTCTTGTACAGTAAGTGCCACGGTGGCTGAAGGAAATATAACTTTATCATGGAGTGGTGCAGCAAGCGGAGCGGGCAATGCCATTACATCCTATGAAATACAATACAGTGACTCTGTCGATAACAGCGCATGGGGCGATTGGATGGCTTTAACTACAGTGAATACATCTGCTACAAACGGCAGTTTGAGTGTCAGCCCACCTACCACGCGAGGCAATTACCGCCGATTCCGGATAAGGACTCGCGGAACAGCTGGTGAGAGCTTTTACTCTGACTGGAGGATATCGAGCAATAGTGTCCGAAAAAACGTACTGCCTATACCGCCATCATCCTTTACTGCTTCCCCTGTCATTTATGAAATCAACACTGTTACTCTCTCATGGAGCGGTACGGTACTAGGAACCAGTGCCATAAAACAATATGTCATCCAGAGATCTACATCTTCAGATGGTACGAACTGGTCTCCATTTGAGGCTTTAGCGATTGTTCCTTCAAGCGCGACATCCGGAACTTACGAGACAAATGCGTCTTCAATAGCCGGAATGTATACCCGGTACCGAATTGGTGTAACGGATGTATTGGATGCAGTTTCTGCTTATGTACTTAGTAATGCTGTAAAGAAAAATAGTCCACCCGCAGCACCAGTAGTCAGCTGCCCGATGTCAGGCAGTTCGACTTATAACACTACACCACGCTTTATGATTACTACGGGCAACGAGCCGGATGGACAGCTTCAAATTGTTGAAGTAAGGATTGATTTAGGTGAATGGCACAACAGTGTCGATAATCCCGAATTTTTCTCCGTGAGTGGTTACCTTGGAAATGGTGTCAAAACAATGTATCAGGCAGCAACGCTGGCTCCCGGGAACCATACCGTTACCTTCAGATGTCGAGATAGTGACATCGAGTCAGCAAGTTCGGAGGTTACTCGAACATTTACGGTACTGCCGTCACCTTTTGAAGTGATTACCGAAAACCTGACACATGTGAAAGCAGCACATATTCAGACCCTTAGAACTGCAGTGAACACGGTACGCAATTATCACTACTTGACACCGATAAGCTGGAACGAGGAAATCATTGTTGGAAAGACCACTATAAAGAATTGGCCATTCCATATTCTTGAGATTAGAAAGGCTATTGAGCCGGTTATTACAATGATTAACGGTTTCGATGATTCATCTACTTTTGATGTGCCGCCTGTCACGTGGCTGTCCATTGGAAGCGGAAGACCGAGAGCAGATGTGATGAACCAGCTTTATGACTTGCTATTGACTCTATAAGCCTTCATTTTTACAAGCACTCTTACAACCAATGGGAGTGCTTTTCTATATACAAATTTGGACTGGAGGTATTGATCATGAAAACGATATGGACATGGATTCAGACAGCGCTCACGGTTATCGGGGGCTTTCTTGGATGGTTTTTGGGCGGACTAGATGGCTTCCTTTACGCCCTTGTCGCTTTTGTTGCCATTGATTACTTTACTGGAGTTATCTGTGCAATTATTGATAAGAAGCTGTCAAGTGAAATTGGGGCAAAAGGTATCTTTAAAAAGGTACTCATCTTTGTGCTGGTGGGTATCGCTCACATTTTAGACACTCAGGTATTAGGAAGTCAGAACGGAGGTGCTCTGCGAACGGCGGTAATTTTCTTCTATTTAAGTAATGAGGGTATTTCTATTCTTGAAAACGCAGGACATATTGGGCTGCCCATCCCTGATAAACTCAAAGCTATTCTTCAGCAGCTTCATGGGCGTGATGAGGAGCCACCATCGGATGGTGATGGAACATGATTGACTTAACAAAAGTTGCAACGGTGTTTATTGGACGGCGTGGTGAGCATCATTTCCGTAAAATAGAGTTTGATGTCTCAAGCTTGCTTGGTGATGAATATCCAGGTACGGCCTTAAACGCAATATACAAAAGGCCTGATGGAATTGCTTATCCCGTTGTCACAAGCTATGCCGATGGTGTTTTGACATGGTCTCCCAACTCTGCCGATACAGAGATTGTTGGTGTAGGACGTCTTGAGATAAGGGTAGTACAAGGTGAAGTAGTCGGGAAAAGTGTACGAATACTCACTATCGTTGAGGAGGCTCTTGCTGACGGTATAGTCGAACCACCGGAGCCTCCCGCACAGGAGTGGTTAAATCAGGTTTTGTCAGCTTTAGCTGCGCTCGATGTCGATGAAATAAATAGCTTACTAAACCAAATTTACAACCTATTAAACAGTAACTATGCGCTACTCAATACCACGCACGGTCTTTTAGTCAGTGCCACATCTCAGATTGGTGATACCTACAATCTGCTTGGAGAAACAAGGAACACACTCTACCAAAGAACAGGAATACTACTCAACCATTGGCATCCAGTGGAAACAGCTACTGCTCCAGATATGGCAAGTCGCAGAGCGGCCATAACATTTTCAAACATAGTAGACGGCAACAATTTTGTACTTGGCCCAGTAACATATACTTTTGTCACAGTTTTGGGCAGCCCGGCTGATAATAATGCCCAGGTGCTTATACAAGAAAATCTACGCAATACCGTTAAGAAGCTTGCTGAAGCCATAAGAGGTGCCCAAGATGATGCAAACATAGCCTACGGCACAGGGACAGATCCCCATCCAACTTGTACTGCTTATTGGACAAGTCAGAGGTTTTCTGTTGGTGATAGTACCATCGCCCCCGGCGAGAGTCTGTTCTTACTTGAAAAAGCTGAGAATGTGACCACTGCCTTGCCGATGACTACTACCGCTGTTGCAAGTATCAATGCTTTTACTCGTGCTCCACATGTGAGATACGTTCTGTCCGGAAATGTCTCCGGTGCAGGTGGCACCAATAGCACCAGAGGGCCTTTACACACAATACTGCCTATTGGAAGTGTAGTTATTGGAGGACAAGGGGGAAATCTCTCACCGACAAGATATGACTGCCATTTGATAACCCTTTGCCGACAATCGGATACAAGCGAAAAGGAGCTAGACCTGTATATTTCAAACGATGAACAGAACTTCACCAGAATCTGTCGCAGTACGCCAATCGGAGCAGACAGCAGTGCTGAAGCTCAGCATGTTCAGATTGAAATGCGGCAGGCCCGGGTTCCTGTAGGATATGGACTGTATATTCGTATGGGAAGCAATGGCACATCATCAACCGCATATTGCGATCTGAAATTTACCTACCACCTGTACCCGGCAGACCTATAATCATGCTATTAATTGAGGTGATAAGTGATGAATTTACGAAAACAAATACTTACTAACAATGCCTGCTTTAAGGCAAACAGGACAATAACGCCGAAAGGTATCATGGTTCATTCAACTGGGGCTAACAATCCTTGGTTGAAGCGCTATGTAGCACCTGATGATGGCCTGTTGGGTAAAAATCAATACGGCAATCACTGGAATCAAGACAAACCCGATGGTCGACAGGTTTGTGTTCATGCGTTCATAGGCAAGTTGGCAGATGGTTCAATTGCAACCTATCAGACATTGCCATGGACCCATCGTGGCTGGCATGCTGGAGGTGCAGCGAATGATACCCATATAGGTTTTGAAATATGCGAGGATGGATTGACCGATGCCTCGTATTTTAATGCGGTTTATAAAGAAGCGGTAGAGCTTTGTGTTTATCTTTGCAAATTATACAATCTAACTGAAAAAGATATTATTGGCCATTATGAAGGCTATCAAAGAGGAATCGCAAGTAATCATGGTGATCCGAAAAACTGGTTTCCTAAGCATGGAAAGAGCATGGATACATTTCGTGCAGATGTAAAAAGCCTCTTAAGTGAAGGAGCTAAATCTGGAGAAACAGAGAAAAAGAAATACTACCGCGTTCAAATCGGTGCTTATTCCGTAAAAGCCAATGCAGAGGCCCAGCTTGCCAAAGCGAAAAAGGCTGGCTTTACGGATGCGTTTATAAAGTATGATTAACACTTTTACCTATGACCTGAGGAGTGTAATAGCTCTTCGGGTCATTTTTTTTGCTCTTTAGGGGTTCGAATCATTAGGGATTTTTGCATATAGGTGCAGGGGTCTCCCTGTAGAAATGGAGGTTACCTATATGCAGATTACTAAAATTACAGATAAACAAGATCTACTATTAAATCCAAAAAGGAAATATCTAAGTGCTGAGGCTCTTCAAAGAGAATTTGATTATTATAGGGCAGAAAAGTTGCTACATCAAATGCTTGATAAGGGTTTTATTTCAAAGGAAGAGTTCAACAAAATTATGCTATTAAACCGTGAAACTTTCTCACCTATGTTAGCACAGATAATGCCCGATATTCCTTGATATACTGGGCGTTCAGAGGTAATATGTGACCTACCAAAAAGGAGGTGAGTCGATGAAAAAGATAACAAAAATAGACGGGAATAAGGGTACATCAATTATCAAGCCAAAATTACGAGTAGCTGCTTATTGTCGTGTTTCTACGGACAGTGATGAACAGTTAGTGAGCCTAGAAGCACAAAAATCCCATTATGAGACTTACATAAAGGCAAACCCAGAATGGGAATATGTTGGCTTGTATTATGATGAGGGGATCAGTGGGACCAAAAAAGAAAACCGGTCAGAACTTCTTAGAATGCTATCAGATTGCGAAAACAAGAAGATTGACTTAATTATTACAAAGTCCATTAGTAGGTTTGCAAGAAACACAACGGATTGTTTAGAGATGGTTCGTAAGCTGTTGGATCTGGGTATTTACATCTATTTCGAGAAAGAGAATATCAATACCCAGTCAGTGGAAAGTGAGTTGATGCTTTCTATATTAAGTGGACTTGCAGAAAGCGAGTCCATTTCCATTTCGGAAAACAACAAATGGGCAATACAAAGGAGATTTCAAAACGGTACTTTTAAGATTTCATACCCACCATATGGTTATGACAACATTGATGGTCAAATGGTGGTAAACCCTGAGCAGGCAGAAATCGTGAAGTATATTTTCGCAGAAGTATTATCGGGCAAAGGTACACAGAAAATTGCAGATGATCTTAATCAAAAGGGCATCCCCCCTAAAAGAGGTGCTCGTTGGACTGCTACTACAATTCGAGGGATATTAAAAAATGAGAAATATACTGGGGATGCTATTTTGCAAAAGACTTATACTGACAGCCATTTTAACAGGCACACCAATTATGGTGAGGAAAATATGTATCTAGTAGAAAACCACCATGAAGCAATTATCAGCCATGAAGATTTTGAAGCTGTAGATGCCATTCTCAATCAAAGGGCAAAGGAAAAAGGCATCGAAAAGCGCAACAGTAAATATCTAAACCGATATTCTTTCTCTGGCAAAATTATCTGCTCGGAATGTGGCAGTACCTTTAAAAGACGGATTCATTCATCCGGTCCAAGAAAATACATTGCTTGGTGCTGCAGTAAGCATATAAGCAATATAACGGAATGTTCTATGCAGTTCATTCGAGATGAAGATATAAAGACTGCATTTGTTACGATGATGAATAAACTCATATTTGGTCAGAAGTTCATATTAAGACCACTTTTGCAGGGGTTACGTAACCAGAACAATGCAGCGAGTTTTCGTAGAATTGAAGAGTTGGAAACTAAAATTGTAAACAACATGGAGCAGAGCCAGGTACTGACAGGTTTAATGGCCAAAGGGTATCTGGAACCTGCTCTGTTTAATAAAGAAAAGAATGCACTGGAGGCAGAAAGAGAAAGGTTTCTTGCCGAAAAGGATCAACTTACTCGTTCCGTCAATGGCAATATTGCAAAGGTAGATGAGGTTGACCGTCTGCTTAAGTTTGCCACTAAGTCCAAAATGCTCACAGCTTATGAGGATGAGTTGTTTGAAGATTACGTAGAGAGGATTATTGTCTTTTCACGGGAGGAAGTCGGTTTTGAATTAAAATGTGGAATCACATTGAGGGAAAGGTTGGTGAATTAGATGGGTCACACACCATATGGATATAGAATTGAAGATGGAGAGGCTGTTGTGGATGAAAAAGCATCAGAGCAGGTAAAAGAATTGTATTCAGGATATTTGGCAGGCCTTTCTTTAAAGGATGCTGCTAAACAAGCTGGAATAGACTGCTACCATGCCACAGCAAGTAAGATGTTGCAGAACAAGCACTACCTTGGCGATGAATTCTACCCTCCAATTATTGATGAGGAGACATTTGAAAAAGCCAAAGTAGAAAAACAAAAACGAGCAGAAAAGCTCGGAAGGATATGGGAGCCTAAAGATGAACCGGTAAGGGATTACCCTGTAAAGTTCAAAGTAAAACCTCTGGTGCAAAAATATGAAGACCCATACAAGCAGGCGGAATATGCCTACAGTTTGATAGAAAGTGAGGTGTAACAAGTGGCAGTGAGTAGAAATGTCACAGTGATTCCGGCAATTAAACGAGTCGGAAATAATAAAACTAGTGAGAGCAAACCCAAAATACGAGTGGCTGCTTACTGTCGTGTTTCAACGGATAGTGAGGAGCAGGCTTCAAGTTATGAAATTCAGATTGAACATTATACAAACTATATTAAGAAAAACAAGGAATGGGAATTGGCAGGGATTTTTGCGGATGATGGTATCACAGGTACAAATACCAAAAAGCGTGAAGAGTTCAACCGCATGATTGAGGAATGTATGGCAGGAAAAATAGACATGATCATTACAAAATCCATCAGCCGATTTGCCAGAAACACGTTAGACTGCCTTAAATACATCCGTCAGTTAAAAGATAAAAACATCGCTGTATTCTTTGAAAAAGAAAATATCAACACCATGGATTCCAAGGGTGAAATTATGCTGACTATTATGGCTTCCCTTGCCCAACAGGAAAGCCAATCCTTAAGTCAGAACGTTAAGCTGGGCATTCAGTATCGATATCAACAAGGTGAAGTCCAGGTCAACCATAAGCGTTTCCTTGGATACACCAAGGATGAAAACAAGCAACTAGTCATCGACCCCGAGGGTGCAGAGGTTGTTAAACGGATTTATAGAGAGTACCTTGAAGGAGCTAGTCTTTTACAAATATCAAGAGGACTAGAAGCAGACGGTATTCTTACAGCGGCAGGCAAAGCCAAATGGAGACCAGAAACACTAAAAAAGATATTGCAGAATGAAAAGTACATCGGTGATGCCCTTCTACAAAAGACATATACGGTTGATTTCCTTTCTAAAAAGCGGGTCAAGAATAACGGCATCGTTCCCCAGTATTATGTAGAAAACAGCCATGAGCCGATTATTCCAAGGGAGCTTTTTATGCAAGTTCAAGAAGAGATGGTTCGAAGAGCAAATCTTCGTGGCCGCAAAGGCGGTAAAAAGCGAGTCTATAGCAGCAAGTATGCTTTATCGAGTATTGTTTACTGCGGACACTGCGGCGATATTTACCGACGGGTACATTGGAATAACAGAGGCTACAAGTCTATTGTTTGGAGATGTGTCAGTCGTTTAGAGGAAAAAGGCTCTGAATGCACTGCTCCTACCATAAACGAGGAAACATTGCAGACAGCAGTGGTCAAGGCTATTAACGAGCTTTTGGCTAACAAAGAACCCTTCCTCTCAACCTTGCAGAAAAACATAGCTACTGTATTTAATGAAGAAAATGATAATGCCACCGATGATATTGATGGCAAATTGGAAGAATTACAACAACAGCTTCTTATACAAGCAAAGTCCAAGAATGACTATGAAGATGTGGCTGATGAAATTTACCGCCTTCGAGAATTGAAGCAAAATGCACTTGCAGAGAATGCAGAGCGTGAAGGAAAAAGGCAACGAATCGCTGAAATGACTGATTTCTTAAATGAACAATCCTGCGAGTTGGAGGAATATGATGAGCAATTAGTAAGGCGGCTTATTGAAAAAGTTACGGTATTTGATGATAAGCTCACTGTTGAATTTAAATCAGGTGTTGAAATAGATATTGAGATATAGGATATCAGAAATGGCGACCAATTGAGAGGTGTTACTTCCTTGATTGGTGGCTTTTCTTATTTACGGATTGACTTTGACTGTGAATATACGTATAATAATATCAACAATGTTGTTGATATTATTATTAATAAGGAGTGGACAACATGATTGATGTAAATGAGCTATTGGAAGAAGCTATTAGAGAAACTGAAAATCTAAATGATGGCGAAGTTTTTCTTGTTAAAGATTTATTCAAGGGATATGTGTGGAATAGGATACCCAGAAAGGATCGACTTCTGCTTGGAACGTTATTTTTAAACCATGTTAGCAAAATGAATGGTAATTTAAAGGCTATTGAAAAGACTTCATCTAATCAGCAGAGGTATAAAAAGACAATTGATAAGTTTTAACTATCTTTTGTGAAATTAAAAAAATTATAAATATGTTGAGTAGAAGCAAAAGATTTGGCTTGGAATTTTTACAGCAGTGAATCGATAAAAGGAGCATGCTTGATGGTAGATAATATTATTAAATCAGTAGCAGAGAAATTATCCTCTCTGTCTTATATAGAAGGTATTGTTTTAGGTGGTTCACGTGCAAGGGGCACCCATACAGAGGATTCGGATATAGATATCGGCATCTATTACAATTCAGAATCATTTGACATAAATACTATTAATCAATTCGCTACAAAGCTGGATGATGAGCATAGAAATAACCTTGTTGTACCTCCCGGAGCATGGGGTGATTGGATTAATGGCGGCGGATGGTTAGTCATAAACGGGTATCATGTGGATTTAATTTTACGTGATATTAAACGTGTGGAACAAATAATGAAAGATACAGAGCACGGAATTGTTACTGCCAATTATCAGACTGGGCATCCCCATGGTTATATTAGTGCAATGTATCGAGGAGAATTAGCGATTAGCAAAATACTATATGCTAAGAATGAAAGCTTATGCGAATTAAAAAAACAGGCAGAAACTTATCCCAATGCTTTGCAGAAAAGTTTAGTTAACTTTTTTATGTTTGAAGCAGGGTTCTCTTTAATGTTTGTAAAAGCAAATTCGGGAACAGACGATAAATATTATATTGCGGGTCATGTTTTTCGTATAGTTTCATGTTTAAATCAAGTGTTATTTGCATGTAATAATGCTTATTGTATCAACGAAAAGAAAGCTATAAAACTGCTTGAAACTTTTGAACATAAACCTGAAAAATATACCGAGAAGGTAAATCATATTTTTGAAGTACTCGGTATCTCACTTTTTGAATGCTACGACATGACCGAGAAGCTTTATAATGAAGTGAATGAAATTGTATCGGAGATAAATAACTTTTTAAACGAGGAGAGTTCAGATGAAAGAAAACAAATATGATGATAATATATTTTTTCAAAAATACAGTCAAATGAGTCGCTCGCAGAAAGGACTGGCTGGTGCGGGAGAATGGGAGACTTTGAAAAAGATGCTACCTGATTTTAAGGGTAAGCGTGTGCTTGATTTAGGATGCGGCTATGGATGGCACTGTATATATGCGATGGAAAACGGTGCTTCCTCTGTAGTAGGTGTTGATATTTCTCATAAAATGCTCGAAGTAGCAAAAGGAAAAACCCATTTTCCACAGATTGAATATGAATGCTGTGCCATAGAAGATGTGGATTTCCCAGAGGAGAGCTTTGATGTAATACTAAGTTCGCTTGCGTTTCATTATGTAGCAGACTATGAGAATTTAATAAAAAAGATATATAGGATGCTGAAGGCTGGTGGCAATTTAGTTTTTACAGTTGAACATCCTGTTTTTACTGCTCATGGAACACAAGACTGGTATTATAACGAAAAAGGAGAAATACTGCATTTCCCGGTGGACAATTATTATTATGAGGGCAAACGGACAGCTATGTTTTTGGAAGAAAAGGTTACAAAATATCATAGAACACTGACCACATATCTAAATACACTGCTTTCAAATAGTTTTATAATAAATCAGATTGTGGAGCCACAGCCGCCAGAGAACATGATGGATATTCCGGGGATGGCGGATGAAATGCGACGCCCAATGATGCTGATTGTATCGGCAAAAAAGAAGATGTAATAATATAGAAAAAATAAACGAGGAGTATGTAAATGAGATCAGAAAAAGAAATGATGGATTTAGTACTTTCTTTAGCAGAACAGGATGAACGTATTCGAATTGTGACCCTTGAGGGGTCACGCGCAAATATTAATATACCTAAAGATGAATTTCAGGATTATGATATTACATATTTTGTAAGTGATATAGAACCGTTTATATCTAATGATGACTGGCTTAATCAATTTGGGAATATAATAATGATGCAAAAGCCGGAGGATATGGAATTATTCCCACCTGAAGAAAAGGGATTTTCCTATCTTATGCTATTTGATGATTACAATAAAATTGATCTTACCTTATTGCCCTTGGAAGAGTTAGATAATTACCTAAAGGGCGATAAATTAATAAAGGTTCTAATTGATAAAGATTGTAGAATTAAAAGGGACATAGTTCCGACTGATATAGATTATCATGTAAGAAAGCCAAGCGCAAGGGAGTATGATGATTGCTGCAATGAATTTTGGAATGTAACACCTTATGTTATTAAAGGATTGTGCCGCAAAGAGATACTGTTTGCAATCGATCATCTGAACCAGATTCTACGGTTTGAACTACTTAGGATGATGTCGTGGAAGGTTGGGATAAAGACAGAATTTTCATTAAGTGTTGGGAAAAATTATAAGTATATTAACAAATACATTGATGAAGATCTATGGAATAGATTATTATCTACATATCGCATGGATTCCTATGAAAATATTTGGAAGTCATTATTTATATGCCACCAATTGTTCAGGGAAGTGTCCAAAGAGGTAGCAGAACTACTGGGGTTTGATTATCCAGAGTATGGTAAGAACATAACAAGATATACCGAGGACATGTATAAAAAATATGTTGAAAATGACTATTTTTAAAGATTAGCAAAGATTATTAACCATAAGCAAGGGGTGTAAATGTATGGAAAGTACTGATGTTATAAATGAAATTAGAGGTATATTACCTCGTAACTCAATTGGAAAATATGATTTACTAACTATTTTTACACATAAAACCGTTTTTGATAAAATTGTAAAAGTACTATCATTGGATTTTCAAAATAAAGTAGATTATGTGGCTGCCCCAGAAGCAATTGGATGGATACTAGGCACTGCCATAGCCAAAGAACTTGGAGTGGGGTTTATTGGAGTAAGAAAAGGTGATAAGCTGCCATACGCAAAAGAAGAGATTATTTCGACACATTTTACCGACTATTCAGGTCAAGATAAAAGCTTTGAAATATCTAAGAGTTCTATTGTGAGGAACAAAAGAGTTTTGATTGTAGATGATTGGATAGAGACAGGTTCTCAAATGAAGGCTTTAATAGCTTTGTTAGAGAAATTGGATTGCAGCATTATTGGGTTGGCTACTATTGGGATTGATATAAATGAGGTTACTCAAAAATGGATAGACAGCAGTTTTGTAGCTTATATTGGCTCAAACATATAATAAACCGAAAGAAAATCTTGAATCAAAATTTTGGATGGCGTTAATTTACAATACAACGAAAGATGTTTACTCTTTTTTTATAAATTTTAAGAGGCGTTAAAAAACAGTTTTCAGACGAAAGGAGATCGAAGTTGAGTATAGATTTAAATAACAAAAAAATTCCGAAAGAAGCAATTCAAGCATTAAAAACTATAGCGGAACTACTTGATAATATGTTAATTGGGGTGTATTTGTATGGTTCGGCAGTAATGGGTGGTTTACGTATGAATAGCGATGTAGATATTTTGGTAATAACAAATCAAAGTTTATCTGAAAAAACTCGAAGGAATCTTACAAATAGGTTAATGCTTATATCTGGGAAAATAGGAAACATAAAAGATATGAGGCCTCTTGAAGTTACGGTCATAAATCAAAAGGATATTGTCCCTTGGCATTTCCCCCCCAAATATGAATTTATGTATGGCGAGTGGCTAAGAGAGCAGTTTGAAAAGGGAGAAATTCCTGAGTCGACTTATGATCCGGATTTAGCAATACTTTTAGCACAACTAAGAAAAAATAGTATTAACCTTTTGGGACCAAAGGCAACAGAAGTAATTGAGCCTGTGCCAATGACAGATATTCGAAAAGCAATTAAAGAATCGTTGCCCGGGTTGATAACTAGCATTAAAGGTGACGAACGCAATGTGATTTTAACTTTAGCCAGAATGTGGGTGACAGCATCTACTGGTGAAATCAGATCAAAAGATCTGGCAGCTGAATGGGCAATACCTCAATTACCTTATGAGCATGCCATTTTACTTGACAAAGCAAGAAAGGCTTATCTAGGAGGGTATATTGATAAGTGGAAAGGAATGGATTCTGAGGTGACTGAACTCGTTAATAATATGAAGAAGTCTATAGAGTCTTCCCTTAATCTCTAAAAGGCTGGTGTTGAGAATTCCATTGATAGGTTCTCTCATACCGAAATTTCTTAAAATGGTCAAAAACCGCTGGATATGTTCCCGTCTACCGATAGTTCCAAAAATGCTGCTGATATGTTTCCACAGACGGGCAAAGTAATATGACATCAATGCCATCAACTCGAGCCATGTGGAGTGTGTAGTATTGATGTGTGCGTCCAGCTAAGCTGGCAAATGCTAGCAGGTGAAAGTCCTGCAGTGGTAAAGGTAGGGCAGCCACTTAGTCAGTAACCAGCGTATGGAGTAATCTATGCGTTGAAGCGTTACGGAATGTTCCGAAAGGAGCAGGCAAACTGGCGGGTTGTAACATAAAGTGAATACTGCCGCACCGTTATTTACATTTCCGAAAGGAAACAACAGGGAGTCGAGCTGCGACATCAACAGCGAAGACAGCAGACGGTATGAAGAACCCTAAATGCAATACCTAAGAACCCTGCGGTGTAGAGGTAACGACACGTCAGGAAAGTATTTGTCGGAACTGGAGAGAGCCTACTTTGCACAGGAAACTGTAAATAGGAAGCATATAAGCAAAAGCGAAGTTGCTTTCTGCAAAGAGGCAGTCAGAAGTGCTCATAGTACCAAGGATTGTACAGACAACAAAACTGTGCATAGGGAAGGGGCACAACTTTATTCAAGTCTGTAAAGGAGGTAGGTACCGGTGATTGCCGAAAAAGCTATAAACACCCATGAAAAAGTACGAGACTTCCAAAACAGACTATACCTTACAGCCAAAGCTGACCGAAAGAGAAGGTTCTATGCGTTGTATGACAAGATATACCGTAACGATATCTTAGAAGAAGCATGGAAACGGGTAAAACAGAATGGTGGAACAGGCGGTATTGATAAAGTCAGCATTGATGATGTGAAAACGTACGGCGAAGAAAAACTGCTGGGCGAAATAGCGGAAGAATTGAGGACTGGGAAGTACCGGTGTAAGCCTGTCAGACGAAGTTATATTCCAAAACCGGATGGTAGAAAAAGAGCATTGGGGATACCTACGATTAAGGACAGAATAGTACAGATGGCAGCAAAGATAGTGATAGAGCCTGTGTTTGAAGCAGATTTTCAACCCTGTTCGTATGGATTTAGACCGAAAAGAAGTGCCAAACAAGCAATGGACAGGATATTTGAAGTTTCTGACAAAGGTGGTGCACTATGGGTAATAGATGCTGACATAAAAGATTATTTTGGTAGCATCAATCATGATAAGCTACTTTTGCTAGTCAAACAAAGAATAACTGACCGTAGAGTGTTAAAGCTGATAAAAGGCTGGTTAAAAGCGGGGGTATTGGAAAACGGTAGGTATAGTGAGAGCACACTGGGAGCACCACAGGGAGGAGTTATTTCTCCACTATTGTCCAATATATATCTGAATTATTTTGATGTGTATTGGAATAAAGCCTTTGGACATCTGGGTGAATTAGTGCGTTATGCAGATGATTTTGTGATATTGTGCAAGAGGTTATCTCATGCAGAAGAAGCCTTTCGCGCTGTGAAGTGGATAATGGGAAAGCTGGAACTAACACTACATAGTGAGAAGACAAGGCTAGTTGATATGTATTTCGGAAAGGACAGTTTTGATTTTCTTGGCTTCAATAATAGATTTCAGCGTTTTAGAAATAAAAACTGGCAGTGGTATTGGACGCTACAACAGATACCGTCTAAGAAGGCTATGAAGAAAATGAGGGCTAACATAAAAGAGGTGTTTGCCAGTCCAAGCAAGCTACTGTTAAGTATGGAAGAGATGGTGAAGCTACTCAATCCTAAAATCATTGGCATGAGAAACTATTATACCAGAAGATTTACCAGACCATGGTTATGGAAGATAGATAAGTATATCAATTTCAAGTTTACTCGGTGGTACAATCGGAAGAAACAACGCAATTATAGGCTAGGAAATGCAGCAAAGGTCAGAGAATTGACTAAACAGGCAGGACTAGCAAGTATGTGTGGCTGAAAGCTGAAGGAAGAAGAATATCGGAAAGCCGTATGCGGGAAAACCGCACGTACGGTTTGATGAGGGGACGGTGGTAACCCCACTGTTCTACTCTATCAAGGGTGGGAAAATAGGTACTAATCGAAATATTGATAAATAGTAGGTTTCCAGACATTGAGTTTTCCTTTCGGCTACTTTGCCGGAGATATCAATGTTGGGAAACCTTTATTTTTATTGATTGGGGAAACATATCAACTGCCATGAAAATAATAGGGTTGAGTTGACAGCTTAGATTTTTTGTAGGGGTTGAGGAGATGGAATAGATGTGATAAAGTGAATAAATAGACTAATCATAATATCATATTATTGACACAATGTTAAATAGGCTTATTTTATAAAGGGGAATAAATAAATGATAAATATTACTAATATAAAAGGTATTTCAAATAGTTATCCAGAAGAAATTGAAGGAACAAATGAATGGTATTCATGCAGAGAAGGAACAGTTGAATATTGTGACTTATATGAAGCGCAAGAGATATTTAATAACGATGGATTTTTTAAAGGAATGAATTATCACTTAATCCATTATCCTGATGGGGAAGTACATTCACCATTTCAAATCCAAGGGAATGTATATGTTGAAAAACCTATATGGAATAATGGGATATTTAATTTTTTAGTTGTTGATTTTCATGAAAAGCTAATTAAAATTAAAAAATATATCCCAGAAAAACAAAAATTAGAAGTTATTACTGAATTGTCTTTATCAGAAGTTGAAGACTGCTATAACTTAAAGCTTGAAACAACGCCACTTACTCTTGGAAGAAGTGGAAATGATGGCTTCTATGAAATTGTTTGGCCAGAAAAAAAGAAAATTGCAATTGGAAAAACAGAGACAGTATTATTTCGGGATGGGGATAGGTTGTATCTATCTGAATGGTATGAAGATCCCGAATATCATGAAAATGTAATAGTAAGAAACATTCAAACAGGAGAAATAATAGAAAAAAGCGAAGGCTATTTACGTAGACTACCTAATAACGTGTACTGGAAAATCTAAATACAAATTAAATATTTTAAATATCGTTTATTTAGCAAAAAAGTGATATTGAGGAAGTGTGTCTTATGCCGTATAACCCCAAAATACATTTCATACCACCATTACCTCCAAAACGAGAAAAAAGAGTAGGCATATACTGTAGAGTTAGCAGTAATAGTGCTGAACAATTGAAAAGTTTAACAGCTCAAGTATCTGCTCTTACTAGATTAACAGCTGCTATACCACAATGGTTACTTTCTGATATCTATATAGATATTGCTTCAAGTAAAACAGGATCTTCTCGTAAAGAGTTTGCTCGTATGCTTGAAGATTGTCAATCTAATAATCTAGACATTATACTTACTAAGAGCATAAGCAGATTTGGCAGGGATACAGTTGATACACTTGAAGCCTTAAATCAACTAAAGACACTGAGAGTCCGCGTTATATTTGAACAGGAAGTGCTTGATACAGCTGATACGGATAATGATCTCATGATTTCCATAATCGAATCAATAGCGCAGGCAGAGAACGAATCACGCAGTGAAAATATTAAGTGGGGAATCAAACAACGTGCTGCGCAAGGTACCTCAAAGCTTTATAATAGAAAATGCTATGGGTATTATAATGACGAAGATGGTAATCTGGTCATTAATGAGGAAGAAGCAAAAAATGTTCGTTTAATATATAACCTCTATCTTCAGGGTAAAAGCGTTTTAGGTATTGTGAAAGATCTGGAACGGCTGGGGATCAAATCCCCTACCGGGAAGTCAACTTGGCCTAAGAGAACAATTGACGTAATGCTCAGTAATGAAAAATATACGGGCACCGTTCGGTTGTTGGATAACGGAAAACACGATTCATATTATCAGGCAGAGAATAACAATCCTGCAATAGTTTCAAAGGAAACTTTCCAAGCGGTGCAGATTGAAAAACAGCATCGAAGCAATGTTATCGAGGACGAAAAAGGAAGTAAGCGAAAAAGCAAAAAATACAGTTCGAAGAAGTAGATTTAGAAAAGGGAGTTTTTTATATCTAGCGAGGTGCATTTATGAAATATTTTTGTTATGTAAGTGACCGTGTGGGAACATGTTATCATGAATTTTACAAAGGGAAATGGGACGGTAAAACCTTCTGGAAATCAGATTCAATACTATTGCATGATGATACTCTTGAAGAGTTACAACTATATAAAGCATTTACCGCAGTTCTTCCTGACTATGATCCATATGGAGAAACACAAGTTAATCAATCGCAATGGGAAGCTATACTTGATTATGCATCGCAATTGGATACTGAAGCAAAACCAGCCCTTACTGAAGCTGCTGCTTGGGTAAAAAATGTATTCGAAAATGAAGGAGTATTTACAATCTTAGGAATATAAAGCACAAATTTTTAAAGACGTAAAATCAAATAGCCTAATCGAGAATTATTTAGCGAGAGGACAGGATGGATATCAAACCAGCATAAACACAGCATTCTTGCTGCATTTTTGGAAAGTGTGAAATAGCCTAAAAACTTCACGTTGAGTGCGTAGTATTGATAACAAGGACAAAAGATTGAGTTTGAGAAAAACCCTTATATATCAAGGCTTTTTGCACATATGGGTGTGAAACCCATTGAGCGAAAAACATGAAAATATCGCTTCGCGGAAACAAGTCCATAAAGGCAGTATTTTATAGTCAAGTGGTCAGGTTGGATGTCATAGCCCCGCGAGTGGTCGGGTTAGATGTCAGCCTTGGCGAGTGGTCAGGTTAGATGTTTTTTCGGACATTTTTGAGGTTGTGTTGTCGGGTTGGATGTATAGCATGAAACTGATAATTTATGCGAGCGATAAATCAGAATTTGCCGAGCAGACTGTTTCCGTATAGATGGAGGGACTGCTCGGTTTTATATTGAGTATTAGCTTTTTTAGAAAACTTTGCAGCCTTTTTGCCATCTAAAGCGTATATAGGTTAAGGAGGTGAAGCAAATGGCATATAAGTCCTATCGGCCGGAGGACTTTGAGGCGGTTGTAACAAAACATGAAAATAGACTATATCGCACTGCACTCGCTATTACAGGAAACATGTCCGATGCCGAGGACATAGTGCAAGAGGCATTCTTACGTGCTTATGAGAGAGCTCCTGATTTTGAAACAGAAGAACATGAAAAGGCATGGCTCATAAGGGTAACCGTAAACCTCTGCAATAGCCGATTGCGATCCCCTTGGCGTAAGCGAATAGTTCCCCTTCTTGACTCTTACCCAGCTTCGGAACCAGAGCAACATGAATTACTGGAGCAAATTATGACATTACCAACCAAATATCGAACAGTCATCCATTTGTTTTATTATGAGAGGTATTCCATTAAGGACATTTCTGAGCTGACTGGGCAAAAGGAATCTACAGTAAGAAGTCATCTAACTCGCGCCCGTCAAAAACTTAAATCAATCCTAAAGGAGGAGTTGAAATGAAAGATTATAAGGATTATATGGACAATTTGTCTGTTGATGAAACTTTACATGAGAAGATCATGTATAGGTTAACCCAAAGTCCTACTCGCCAACATATTGGAACAAACAATTTAAGAAAATATATATCTGTGGCTGCATGTGCCACGGTAATGTTATTTTTCATTATAGGTGTCTATCCGCATATGAACATATGGAATACAACACCAAATGGAAGCAATTCAAATATACCAAATGCAGCAGGGGACCCTAATCCTCGTCAAGATAAATTAAACACTATAGAGCAAAGTAGCGCGGTATATCACGACGTTGATGCATCACAGCTGATTAGACAGATATCTTCGGCAAAAGTACCATTCGGATTTTTCTTTAATAACAAGTTAATTGCCCTGGTCAGAATTAATTCAGGCATTAAGAACAACGGGGTGCGTTGGGAGGAACATAAATATACAAAGAATGATGTAGAATCAGCTTTACAAGCTTCCGTAAAAAGCCCAAATCTCCCCGACGGCGATTACACGACAAAACAGTATGTGTTAGTTGATGAGGCCACTGAGAATATTATTGCGTATCAGACGGTTTATTACTTTTTCAATAAAAACACATTGGAATTTCAAAATAGATTTAGTGTCTTTTATTTTGCGGAGCAGTACTTCGAATCAGATGCACTTGAGCATATGAAAAACGTTAGTACAACAAACGGTGAGATCAGTATAAGCGATTTTCCCGAGCCGGGCAATGTACATGTAAAGGTACCTCATGTGAGAAAACTCGTATATGTGGAGAATGGTATATCAGTTGTAATCGAAGCAGAAGCTGATTTCGTACAGGAGGATGGTGTTGTTGATAAAGAAAAAAGCCTTGAGAGATATAAACAAACAGATAAGCAGCTTGTTGACATAATGAAATCATTAGTTGAATAATCTTTTATCTTCCAGCATGAAACAAATCATGACCACCCGTCAAACGGGTGGTTTGCTCGCCCCTATAAGGGGCAGTTACCGGCCAGCGTCTAAAGGCGCTGGCTTTCACTTTGTTCAAGCCTTAATGCCCTTGACTCGTAGCTACCCTTAAAAGGGTATTGGTACTACCGGCCACCCCTGAAGGGGTCTTCATATTCTTTTACACTTAATTTATCCATAGCAATATCGTGTCTTTCTTGCTCTTGAATATATTTTCTTATGGTTGCCTCATTAAGCCCTACTGTACTCACATAATATCCCTCTGCCCAGAAATGTCTATTTCCAAACCTATACTTGAGATTTGCGTGCTTATCAAATATCATTAGTGCACTTTTCCCTTTGAGATATCCCATGAATTGTGATACACTCAGTTTGGGTGGTATGCTTACAAGCATATGTATATGGTCAGACATCAAATGTCCTTCCAATATTTCTACACCCTTATATGCACATAGTTGTTTTAATATATCTCTTATACTTTCTTTGTATTGATTATATATTATCTTTCTCCTATATTTAGGAGTGAACACTATGTGATATTTACACATCCATTTAGTATGTGACAGGCTATTTGATTTATTAGCCATTAAAATCACCTTTCCTTTCGTTATAAATTGGCTTGAACAACCTTATTATAACGGAAAGGTGATTTTTTTGTATAACAATCGTCGCGCACCCGCATAGCGGGTGGTTTATATTTCGCACGCTTTGCGTGCTCAACAGGGTCACGACCCATAATAAAGACAAGGGCACCCTACGTTATCATTTCGTAGAGTGCCTTGTTTGTTTTCAGCCTTGTTCATTAACATCTGCCGCCAAGCCAGACTTAAATTCTATTGTAAATTTATCTTCATAAATCCAGACTTTTTCAACAATTCGTCTTACAAGAGTTTCATCATGTTCTATGAGGGTGGTATCTTGTTCATTTAGGAAGTTTGTCATTTCTTCAATTCTTTTATTGACTTCTTCCTGCCTTGCGTTTTTCAGAAGAAGGTCTTGCTTCTTATCCCTCAACTGATGAATTTCCTCTGCTATCTCATCGTAGTTGGAGCTGGAATGTACTAAGCTTAACAGTTTCTGCTGCAAATCATTTAGCTTGTTTTCTATATTATCTAGTTCTTTGTTCTTCTCATTATTTAAAACAGAAGCTATATTATTTTTCAAGATAGGGAGGTAGCAATCCTTTTTATTTAAAATGTTATTGATGGCTTTTATAATAGATTCTTCTATATCTTTCTCGTGGACTGTTCTAGCATCACAAAACTGTCCAGTGTTTTCTAGCCTACTAACACATCTCCATACAATGGATTTCTTTCCACGATTATTCCAATGGACTCTGCGGTAGATTTCTTTACAAGTTCCACAAATAACTATGTTAGCAAAACAATGATTGCTACTGTAAGTTCTTTTATTCCCGCTAGGGCTGGTATAGGGGGACCTTCTTTTGGCTAATTCCTCTTGTACCTGCATATAAATATCTTTTGGGATAATAGGTTCATGGTTATTTTCTACATAGTATTGGGGTATTAAACCATTGTTCTTGACCCGTTTTTTAGTTAAGAAGTCAACAGTATAGGTTTTTTGTAAAAGAGCATCACCGATATATTTTTCATTTCGCAGTATTTTAGAAATATTACTAGTATGCCATATCTTATTACCTGCTCCGTTTAATATTCCATCAGCCTCTAGGCGTCTTTTAATTTTAAGCATAGAGTTACCTTCTAAGTATTCACGATATATGCGTTTAACAACCTCAGCTTCTTCAAGTACAATTACAAGTTTTTTATTTTTATCTTTAGTGTAACCAAGAAACCTGGAGCAATTTACTCTAACTTCGCCTTGCTGATATCTGTATTGTATGCCCATTTTAACATTTTGGCTTAAGGACTGACTCTCTTGCTGGGCTAAAGAAGCCATAATGGTTAGCATAACTTCACCTTTAGAGTCCATTGAGTTGATGTTTTCTTTTTCAAAGAATACTGCTATGTTTTTATCTTTAAGCATTCTTATATATTTTAAGCAGTCTAAAGTATTTCTAGCAAATCTACTAATAGACTTGGTGATAATCATATCTATTTTTCCAGTCATACAGTCGTCTATCATTTTATTAAAGCCTTCTCTGTTCTTAGTATTTGTTCCTGAGATACCATCATCAGCAAAAATACCTGCCAGTTTCCAATTGGGCCTATTCTTAATATAAGAAGTATAATGACTGATTTGAGTTTCATAGCTTGATGCTTGTTCTTCATTTTCAGTAGAAACACGGCAGTAAGCAGCAACTCTAAGCTTAGGGTTTTTATTATCTTTTGTTCTTTCCTTTGTTTTCCTTGCAGGAATCACCGTAACTTTCTTATCACTTACCATTTAATCACTCCTTTATTTGAACTAAGCTATAAACATATTCAGCCTGTTTAAAGGGGTCATTGTACTTTTTTTCTTGCTTTTCTAATCTAAATGTCTTTGGGTAGCAGACAGGCGTCTTTTCTTTTTTAGGAAAGAATCTGCCTAGTTTTTTGGCTCTTTTTTCCCGCTCTAGTTGAACGGCATCAAAAGTCTCTTTTTTAATAATCTGCGGATAATAATCATCACCTAAATAAGAGGTGTTTTGAAGTATTCTACCTACACTAGAATGAGTTAGATTCAAACCTACTGATTTTGCAGTTGATGTTAAAGATGCGCCTGTTAAATAGACGTCATATAAAAGTTGGACTTGTTTAGCCTTATCTTTGTCAATAAGGGCTTTTCTATCTTTTATTTGATAGCCAATGGGTGTGTGGCTCATTTATATCACCAGCCTTTCTTTAAGACTTAGTCCACATTTTAGATTTATATTTATTTCTTCTCTTGAAAAAACTGAAATGTCTTTTACAATATCATTAAAAAGCTTATCTTCAAAATTGTTTATCATATCAGCCTTAGCTAAGAAAAGTAATAGTTTATTCAGTTCCTTGAGTTCCTCAGAGCTACTAGTTATCATGCGGTTTAAAGTGTTTTTTTCCTCTTGTAGCTTTTTAGCCTCCTGAAGGAGTTTGTTATTACTTTCTCTATAAATTGCAGGATCAAGATAATTTTTTGCTAGAAGCTCAACTAAGACATCCCTTTGTTGATGGTTTTCCTTAAGTTGAATTTCTATATCTTCAAGAAGTTTTAAATTATCCTCGTTATTAAAGTTTTGTAGACTAGTATAAAGAGGAATTAAGATTTTTTCGTATCCAAAAACTAGCTTGTTAAACATGGTTATAAATGCATGTTTAAAAGAGGAATCAGGTATATACTTCATAGGACAAGCTTTTATGTTACTAATATGGGTGAAACAACACCAAGCGATAGGGTGTCGGCCACTTGTGTGAGTTCTTCTTCTAAAATTAGCCCCACAATGTTTGCAATTAATCTTTCCAGAAAAGGCGTATCGATTTAGGTATTTACTATCTTCTTTAGTAATGTTTTTTTCTTTGGATCTTTGTTCTAAAACTAAGGCAGTGGCTTCAAAGTCCTCACGGCTAATGATAGGGGAGTGATTATCCCTAATATAGTACATATCCCTTTCCCCATAATTTGTATGTCGCTTATAATTACTGTCCATATAAGTTTTCTGGTAAAGAGCATCGCCGATGTATCGTTCATTCTGTAACATGCCAAGTATTGTATTAGCAGTCCATTTTGAGTTTCTTTTACTTTTTATATTTCTTTTATTTAATTCGTTAGCTATTTTTTGACCACCTTTGCCTGCCAAGGTTTCAGAGAAAATATGTCGAACTATATTAGCTTCTTCTTCATTGATAACTAGTTTTCCATTTCGTGCATCATAGCCGTAGGGTGGATCAGAAACTTTATAAGTTCCATTTTGAAATCTACGTCTAATAGACCATTTAGTATTTTCAGAAATAGATAACGATTCATTCTCGGCCAGTCCAGCTAGGATGGAGAGCATGAGTTCACTTTCCATAGACTGAGTATTTATATTCTCTTTTTCAAAATATAAATAAACCCCAAGTTCTGTAAAGCTCCGAACTAGTTCTAAGCAGTCGGCTGTATTTCTTGCTAATCTACTGATAGACTTTGTAATAATTAAATTAACTTTACCTTCTTTGCAGTCCTTAATTAGATTAAGAAGCCCAGTTCTTTTGTCCTTGCTTGTTCCTGTCATCCCTTCATCATAATAAACTCCAGCTAACGTCCACTTATTATTTGATTTAATATAACTTTCATAATGTCTTATTTGAGCATCTAGACTATCTAGTTGCTTTGTATTGTCAGTAGATACTCTGCAGTAGACTGCAACGTTTAATTTCTCTATATTACTTGTTTCATTAGCTAAGGGCTCGATTATTTTTACTTTTCTCAAGTTTTCACCTCCTTGTCAGTGTCACATGTTAACTCTACAGTTCACTTATATCAAGGGTTTCAGGCATTATTGCAGCTAAAATAGGAGAGAAGGAGGATCTGTTTAGAAAAGTGATTTTTTGGTATTCTGTAGTACTTATTAGTCCTTTATCCAGCAAAGAGGATAATAGTTTCTGAGCAATAAAATAGCTGACTTCATCTTCTAGTTGTTTGTTTGATAATTGAGTAAATTCTAGATTTGGATTCTCTTTCATGTATTTTCTCCTTTAAAGGTATTAAGGGAAAAAGAAAAACCCCTCACTATCTAAAGGACAGTGAGGGGGAAAATCCGTAGTAAAAATTTAATTATTCAGTTTTTATAAAGGCATCAGTAAAACCTGCAGCCTTAACCTTTTTTAACATAGCATCAGCATTAGCTTTAACAGCATATGCTCCTACTTGAACTCTATATAGTTTAGTAGGGGAGGATGATGGGGGAGATGCAGGTGTCTTTTTTAAATCATTTTTGCAACATAGTGTTGCCTTAACATCTGCCCTAAAAGTATGGATACTTTTAGGGCAGATGTTAAGAAATTATTAGTTGGGGAAAGTAAGCCTGCTACTAGTACCCCTGCTACAAAGAAACTCTATAGAGTCCAAATAGGGGCCTATTCCATTAAAGCTAATGCTGAAACTCAACTAGCAAAAGCTAAAAAAGCTGGCTTCACTGATGCCTTTATAAAATATGATTAATATTTATTTACTACACAATGATAAAGGCCATGCTGTCTAGATTAAAATCTAGGCATGGTCTTTATTCATGGTTTTAATTTGATGAATCTATAAATCACTTTCAATTGCCTTAACTGGGCAAACCTTTACTGCTTCATTAAGTTTTTCCTTATTTACTGTATCTTCATCATAATCCTTAACAAAAGCTTTTTTCCCATCCATTTTAAATACTTCAGGGTAAGTTTTAACACATAAGCTACATCCAATACAAGCCTTTTTATTAATTTCTATACCAACTTTTACTTCTTCCTTATTCGGAATATCTTCATCTTTTATTATTTTATCAGCAATCCAAGAAAATATGATTATAGCTAAAACAGTTAGAACCCAACGTATGATCATAAACTTAGGACCTAGGAATTTTGCCTCGCTTAAAAGCATTGGTATCTTAATTACAGCCCAAGAGCTTAAAATAACTACAATATTTCTTATAGAAGCTCCTTTTTTATGAAGCATTATTGACATTGGGAAGGCAGCATAAATAGGACCTGCTGAAATGCTACCAATTATAAATGATAAGACTAACCCTTTTCCCTTTGCTTCCTTTCCTAAAAGTTGCATTATCTTATCCTTAGGAACCCATAAATCTAAAAGGGCTGTTAAAACAAAAATTACAGGCATTATTATTAACATTTCTTTTATATAATAAGCACTATTTTTGACTGACTCAAAGGCCATTGTTGGCCTAAAAATACTTATTAAAAGGTATACAAGAAGAACTAGTATAAAAAATAAATTATCTTTTGCTTTTTTAATTATGTTCATATAATTACCCCCATTACAAGTGCAATAACTATTGCAAAAACAAAGCTAAAGCCGTTACGAACTAAGGTGAATTTAGTACCAAACTCCTTTTTTTCCAGTGGAAATGTAACAAATCCAACCATGGTAAGAGTAGTCAAGAAAGCTACTGAAGGGACAATACCTACTCCTGCATCTACTAAAGTTCCTATCAAAGGAAAGGCTATAAATGCTGGAACGAGGGTAATTGTTCCAAATAAAGCCGAACCAACAGTTGCCAGAAAAAGAGACTGCTTGCTTACAAAGCTTGCAATTTCTGTAGGGGGTAAAAATGTTAGGATTAGACCTATTGCTAAAATAATAGAAAAAATGCTTATGGCCATACCTTTTCCCATATTAAGTGCCATTTTTAAAGCCTTTTTCGTTTTAGCTCCATCCTTTTTAAAGGATATGAAAAGAAAAACAAGAGTAATTAACCATAAAATAATTGTAAATATATCCACTTTTATCGCCCTCCTTTTAAGCTTTTGGAGCTGGTGCTTTTACAACAATGATTTCTAGTGTTTCTTTATGAAGATTTTTTACATTCATTTTTGTCCCCTCTGGAATCTTTAATAAGGTATTGTAGCTGTATTCATGAGCTTCTTGTTCATCTAAAGCTATAGATAGAACTCCTCTTATAACAGTCATATAGACATTGGAGTTTGAATAATGCTCTGGTAAACCTTCATTCTCATTAAAAACCATGTGTAGATAATGTATATTTTCATCGAATATAACTTTTTCTACTGCTTTTTCATTGCCTTTTGATAAATTAAATGTTTTTTCTATCATTCTAAATCTCTCCTTTATTATTTTAAAATTAAATTTTATATTTCAATCTTACCATCATAAAACTAAATACAATAGACACCTATGTTTCTTTTTGTTATAATTAAAATAAAAAGGGGAACTTATGATTAATATATTAAAGAATATATCACTCTTTAGAAATGTAGATACTTTGCTTTTAAAAAATGTAATTGGAACCTATAATCTTCAAAATAGAATTTATAATAAGGGTAAAACTGTTCATGACCAAAACGAAGTTTGTTCTGGAATAGATGTAATTCTATCAGGCAAGCTTGTTGCTTACTCTTTAACTAGTCATGGTTCAGAAACAACTGTATTTGAATTTACTAGTGGTGGTGTAGTAGGGGCTAATCTTTTGTTTGGTGATAATAACAAATATCCTTTAAATATTTATAGTATAGAGGAAACTAGTCTGATATATATCCCCAAATCTGCTGTAGACACATTGTTGAAAGATCAGCTTTTTGCAATAGAGTTTATAAAAATTTTATCTTCTAACTCACAAGGTCTTAATAGAAAAATTGCAATATACACCCAAAAATCTTTAAGAGAAAATCTCACAAACTACCTGTCTGCTCAAGCCAATATTCAAAATTCTAAAACAATCTATCTTCCCATAAGTAAAAAACAACTTGCAGACCATCTTGGTGTTCAAAGGCCTTCTTTATTTCGTGAATTAAAAAACATGAAGGATGAAGGACTGATTGAAATTAATAACAGAATAATTACTTTACTGATTTAGTAAACATCTAATATTCTCCACCCTTTACTAGTGATTAATGCCTTTATTAAATATGATTAACATATATAAGCCTGTGGGAAAATTCCTGCAGGCATTTTTTTATGCCTTTTTTTAGATATGTTTTCTCAAACCTCAACCTATAGCCCTTCCTGTGGCTATTAAGTAGGAGGTAATGCCATATGAAAGAAATAGAAAATAAAAAGACAAGTAAAATATCCAATGCAATTTTAGAAGAGGAAAATTTATCTACAAGAATATCTGATGACCAGCTGCAAGGAGAATTTAACTATTCACAGGCTGAAAGAATCCTGAAAAAAATGTTTAATAAGGGGCTAATAGACAAGGTGGAATTTAACAAAATTAATGAATTAAATCGTGAAACTTTCTCACCTATTTTAGTGAAGATAATGCCCTTAAATCGTTGATATATAAGGGTTTTAACGGTAACATGTGGCCTACCAAAGAGGAGGTGTGGACCTATGTCAATACTTTGGACACAAAAAGTTGAACTTTTTCTCCCTGCATAGCATTAATACGTAGTGAAAGATTTTTAAGCTGCAAGAGCCTCATCTTCAACCTGTTGTGGGGTTTTATAATCCAGTGCGCTATGCCTCCTTCTGCGGTTATACCAAGACTCAATATATTCGAATAGAGCTGCTCCAGCCTCTTCAAATGTATGATATGTATTTAGATATACTTCTTCCTTCTTCAATACTGAATGGAAGGACTCTATACAAGCGTTATCATAAGGATTTCCTTTTCTACTAAAGGAATGCTTCATATTTTTTTCTGTTATCATATCTTCAAATACAGTGCTTGTATATTGGCTGCCTAAATCGCTATGAAGAATAATACCTGTAGTATCTTTTACATTAATACATGCGTTTTCTACAGCCTTTTTAGCCAACTCGGCGGTTGCTTTTTTACCATACGAATAACCTATGATTTTTCTATTATATAAGTCCATAACGGATGCTAGGTAAGTCCAGCCTTCGCCTAGAACATGTATATATGTTATGTCAGTAACCCATTTTTGATTTATTGTTGTAGCGTTAAAATCTTGATTCAGTATATTTTCTTTATCCTCAGGAATCTTACCCTGATTACTTTGATATTTATATTTGCGTACCACAACACTGCGAAGACCAAACTTAGCCATATGTCTCTGCACTCTTTTGACTGAACAAGGGATACCAGCTTCTTCAAGGTCTCGCTGTATCTTAATAGCACCATAACGTCCCTTGGACTGGTCATAGTAAAATTGAACTTCTTCACTAAATTTGTTGTATTCTATCTCTCTTTGAGATGTAATATGATTAATTTCAGCATAGTAGGTACTACGAGGAAACTTAAGTACCTTACACATTTGTTTAATAGTATATTTATCAAGATTAGCTTGAATAAAGGACACGTACTCAGCTATTGATTTTTGGCAAATATGGCAAAAGCCAACTTGTTGGCTATAAGCTTATTTTTAATATTTCATTCTCTATCTCTAGTTCCTTCATTTTCTTTTGAAGAGCCTTATACTCTTTCATAGAAATGGTTTCTGTTTCTGAAACCTGTACTTGAGAAAGAAGTTTTACCCAAGTAGAAATTGTGCCTTTGGGAACGCCATATTCGTTTGATAACTCTGTTACACTTTTACCAGCTTTATTGCGCAGATCTACAATCTGCTGTTTAAATTCTGGGGTATAGGATTTTTGATTTTTTGCCATGTTTGAACACTCCTTTATTTTATTATAGAATGTTCAACTTTCCGTGTCCATAGTTATATACTAACACCAATACGCTAACATTTGACTATGGAGAAAATGCTTATTCATTTGATGAAGCTACACAAACCATGACTGTTACCGAATTTGACATTTCTCGACATTTTGAACAAGCTGGAAGGATATTGGGAGAAGGCTTACATAAGGAGTATTGGATTCGCCACAGTACCCGAGACCATATTGAAGTAAAGATTGAAGTCATTGTGCTTACAAGTGATACTGCTGCTATGGAGCGAATAAACGCCTTTGCAGAAGAGAAATTTATTAGTCTATATGAGAATAATAAACGCTCTATTGCAAGATTAAATGA
The DNA here is from genome assembly GCF_900070325.1 of Herbinix luporum. Lineage (GTDB taxonomy): Bacteria > Bacillota > Clostridia > Lachnospirales > Lachnospiraceae > Mobilitalea > Mobilitalea luporum. The sequence continues at coordinate 1,548,556 of NZ_LN879430.1, read as the reverse complement.
GGCTCGAAAAAACATCTATGAAAGATTAATAAATGCTTCCGCTCAACCAATAGCTATTCCTTGGGTATTGCCAGATTCAATCGATTTTTCAGTTTCAGATAACAGTATAAAAATTGATCGACACCTCTATTGTTCTGAGGATGGAACATTCCAAGCATCACTAAACCCATGGGAAAAGGGAGTTATTGAAGAAGAACTAAAAAACGGTGCCGTTTGCTGGTTACGTAATCTTGATCGTAAAAAGTGGTCACTTGAAATCCCATATGAGGTCGGCGGTGTTATCACTTCTATGTTTCCTGATTTAGTGGTAGTGAGAGCTGATGTACAAGGTTACATTTTTGATATTCTAGAACCACACGACCCCAGCCGTAAGGACAATTATCCCAAGGCAGTTGGCCTAGCAAAATTCGCAGAGAAACATTGGGATAAATTTGGAAGAATTCAACTTATCCGGCAAAAGAAAGGATTAGACGGTCGTGAACATTTCTATAGACTTGATATGGCAAAAGTAGCTGTTAGAAATAAAGTTCGTGGCATTACATCAAACGAGGAACTTGATAGAATTTTTGATACGGATGCTGAGCGAGAAGATTAAATTATACATCCATCCTGCACCCTCAACCCCCTGTAAAAAAGGGGGTTATCTAATCTGGTAACTCAACTATTAATTTTCTGGACGGTTGATATGTTCCCTCAAGCAACCAAAATAAGGGTTTCCTGACATTGCCACATCCAGCAGATCGGCCTCGAGAAAAACTAAATGTCTGGAAACCCTTTATTTACAAGCTTTTCAGTTTTTTATTTCTCAACCCTTGACATCAATGTCACGCACTCCACATGTGTTTTGATAGAAAGGTGATAAATTTTCACAGAAAAATAAGGGAGTATTTTAATTTTACCCCCTATGAATTCAAGATGAACGCTTATAACTTTGCTTTAACAGAAACATTATATATTTTTCTATTTGAAATATTCTATTTTTTATTCTCAGACTCTATCAGTTCTATCATTTTAATAAAATAATTATATACTTCTGTACTTTTATCAAATATGTTTTCTAAGTCTTTTTTCCCACTTTCCAAAACATCTTTTTCCGAAAACTTTTCATTAAAAATAATTGCTAAAGTATATTGCATTTGTGAAGCCACATTTAACATTTGTTTTCCTGTATTTTCTGCTTTTAAATAATCAGAATATACTGATACAAAGTGTTCCGGAAAAACACTAATTAAATAACCATAAAACCACAAATAATCTCCGTCATTTGAATATTTCTCAGTTGCTATTTTAAAGGCATCTAGTAATATATTTTCTGCTTGGTTTAAACATTTTTCTAATTTTGGTGATAATCTTCCCCATTCAGCCAGAACATACCAAGTGTAAAAAGAAATTCTGAAAAGATCATATTTCTCAACTGTTTTTAAATAATCTTCATTAATAGCATCAAAAAAACCTATAAGTTCTTCCCATTTTTCATTTTTTATAATTCTCTCTAACTTATCTAAATCCATTGTACATCATAACCTTTCAAATAATATTCTATTTATTTCTTATTTACCCATGCATCGCTAATTTTCCATATACTATCATTTATCTTTTGAAATGTTACTGTTACTGTTTCTTTCCCAACTTTTAAAACTCTTTTATATGCAGAACCGTATCTGCTTTCTGTTCCTTTTTTCATAACTTTTTCTATTATATCTCTTACTTTTTCCCATGTAATTGTTCCCTTAATAATTTTATCCCAATCATGTTTTGGATCTTTTATATGTCTTTGCTTATTAGGCTGTCCATCTAAATCTTTTAAAGCTTTATCAATTATTTTTTCTTCCGCTCTAGCTTCAAACCAATCAACAACTTTGTTATATAACCAAGTACCTGCTGCTATTACTGTACCACCTATAATTACTACTCCAGCAGCAGTAATCACTACTTCCCCAACTACTGGAATCCACCATGTACCTGCAATAAGAACCCCTGTTGCGCTTTGCACACCTACACTTCTTATTGCTCTATTATTCTTAATAGTATCGTTTTTAAATTCAGTTATATCTACTTCTACTGCAGTATTAAGAAGTTTGACAAACTGTTCTTGTGTATAATAAACATCATTAATATATACACCATCATCAGTAATAACAATATTACATTTATTAGTACTTGTATTTTTAGAACTTAATTCAGTTTCACTTGCAAACGCTGAAATACTTATATTAGATACCATCAATATCATAAGTATAAAACTAATAATTTTTCTTGTCAATTTTTTCATGATTTAATCACCCCTTGAACTTACCTTAGATAATTCTTTCAAATCTATAATCAAACTTGTCTACATTTGTTATTTTACCCCCCCCCATAACAAAAATGTAAATATTTTCTTTGGAAATTTTTTACGACAAGAAATGACAAAAGGTTATTTAATACCATATTATTATTTAATATGAAAAATCTATAAAAAATTGCTCTATCCTTCTCAACTTCCCTCAAATTCCTTTATTAAATTACAACCTCAATCTCCGTCCCATCAAGCAAACTAACTATTATCTTTTCTCCATCAAACACTGTCATTTTCTCTATTATTCTAAAATACATATCAACATCAAATTCTTCTATTGGTTCTGCATCGGCTAAAATCCCCATAAACAGCTTTGCCCTGTATCTTACCAACACATTCTCATTATTTAATTCTTCCTCCCACTTATCAATAAAATATTCCTTATTTTCCACCATAGCATTAAAGGTATTTACAAAAGCTTGATACAAAACCTTATCATCTATATGCCTATTTTCACAGCTCTTTTTCCCCTTAACTTTGTACTTATTATTACATCTGCAAACAACTCTTCTTAGCCTTTCATCTGTAGAATTCCAAACTTTCCTGCCATCTGCCGCCTGCAACAGTAGGAATATTTTCTGCATTTAATTCTTTGGCTATTGTAAATGTCCCTTTGCCTTTTAAATAATCCTCAAATATTCTTTTAACTATTTCTGCTTCTTTAGGATTTATAACTAAATCGCCGTATTCATCCTTGTCATAACCTAAAAATCTTGTGGTATTTATAATCAGCTCTCCTCGTTCAAACTTCTTTTTTACCCTCCACTTTAAATTATAACTGACATTTTTGCTTTCTTCCTGGGCAAAAGAAAAAAGGACGGTAAGCATAAGCTCTCCGTCCCCTGATATTTTAAGCTATTTCTTCTCTATAAGTGCTACGCACTCAACGTGTGTTTTGATAGAATAATGATAGTATTTCGCAAAAAAAGAGTTTTACCCCCTTTTACCCTCTCTCTATTTGAAGGTTTGTCTATTTTTTCTCAAATGGAACATACCTTATATGTTTTCATATGAGTATAGAATAATATTACTAACTTCATACTACAAATAAGTCAAGTGTTTTTTTTAATAATTGTTTTTTTGTTTCCCTAATTACTTACATATTAAGTTGATGACATTGGACATAATAGCCTGCTCTTTATAACTTACAAAGAGGTTATATTCAAAAGTGTTTTGTAATTTCTTCGTATACATCATTTGAAACTTTATAATATCTATTTACCGTCTTAATCATACTAATATATCATATTCGTAATATTTTTTTGTTTCTAATCAGCAATAAGTAATAAATATAATAAGCTAGTTTTTTGTCTAATTACTGACATAAATCTAGTTAGTACTAGACACCAAAATGAATCATATATTTATTCTCTTGTTTTGCTTTTCTGATTAGTTTCAACAACTCCATAAGGCTATAATCTTGTTTAATTCTAGGATCATTAGAAACTATAGTTTCAAATATTGATAATGATTCCGGTGGTATTAATGTAACTCCATGTCGATCTAAAGATACATTAGGGGTATTCAAATCACCAAAATATGTTCTCATTTTGCTTAAATCTTCCCACCAATCATCAATATAAATATCATCATCAATTGTTACACAATTATATTTTTCTGGTTCATATTTGATATATTCCTTATCATTATCTATCTTGTCAATAATTCCAAATTCAATAGGAGTCAATCTATCACCTCCTTTTTAGTTTATTGTATTTATTAACTCTATATTATGAAAATATTAGAATTAATACTTTTTGCCAAAGCTTACTAAATCGCCAGATGGTACATCATTTACACATACTACATGCAGATAATATATTCCATATTCGTATCGATAACAATTTGCTGTTGCTCCAGGGACTGACCTTATTGGTTTTTAAATTCTTTTTGATTACATCTTTTCTAACATTATCTGCCATTCTTACATATTGGCAAATATTTGAAGCTGATACTTCCTTACCATGTTTATTAAAATGATAATCTAAACAAGCACTTCTTGAACCCTTGCTTCCTGGTGACCAAAGATTTAATAAGTCTGATGGAATTTCTCGACTTCCAGTGGATACAACGCTAGATGCAAAAACATTTTCTCCATCTTTAGCTGACCATGTTATTTTTATATTTTCTTTACAAGTTAATAAAGGTACTCCTGTAATAGTATGAGTGCTAGTTCCTGGCCTAACAATAGCTACATTAAAGTTTTTCTTCATGTTTCCAGTATCAATAGTGCCATATACTAAATCTACTGAATCTAGTCCCCAGTTGGTTATTTTTAGAATAATTGAATTTTCTGTTGCAACCCAATCTAACACCACTTTATTAGGTAGTATGTTTTTGGGGGTTATTAGGTCGCTTTTAGAAGATTGGGTTTTATTAATTTCAATTTCAGTATTATTATTTGCTTTACCCAAAATTTCATCCTCATATCCCTGTACATATCTAACTAACTCTTGTTTTTCTACATTACTCTCTGCATTTGCTACATCAATGGAATTAGCTCCAATTAATATAGTAAATATACTTAATATACTTATTAATTTAAATATGAATTTTTTCATATTGTTTCATCCTCCTTCTATTTTCTTTGTAAAGGTATGACATTTACCCCATCAAATAGTTCTATCAACTACATAAACAAGCTTGTCTACAAATATAATTCTACCCCCCCACGTTACAAATTTGTCAATAATTTCATTGTAAATATTTTCCGCCATAAAGTGACAAAAATTTATTTAATGTTCTAATATATTGCAAAAGAGCCTGTCAAAGTGACCATACATCACTCTAACTGGCTTATCTTAAATCCTCTATTCAATTGCAACCTCAATTTCGGTTCCATCAAGCAAGCTTACAATAATTTTCTCTCTTTCAAATGCCGTCATCTTCTGGGCAATGCTAAAGAATAAATCCATGTTTAATCCATCTATTGGCTTTGCATTTTTTTATATATCTATAAACTGCTTTGACTTATACCTTACTAGAGTATTTTCACTCTTAAGTCCTTCCTTCCACTTTTCCATAAAGTAATCCTTATCTTCAAGGATTACATTAAAAGTATTTATAATAGTGGTTATTTGAAACTGCTCCCTTATCTTTATTACCTGTATTATTGATGACTATATATTTCATTTTTTCTCCCTTTCTACTGGAGTAGTTATATCTAATAAATATTTTATTTATTAACATTTTCATCGTCCTTTCCTAACTGTTCTAAGATATCCTTTAATTTTTTTGGTACAGGTAGTCCAATCTTAGCCGAGTTTTCAATAAACTAATACCTTCATTGGAAATGTAGAAAAAAATAACGGCTGTGCGAACTGCACTACCGTTTTTAATAATATGAGTGTCTATGATATGACCGATTGCTATCATTGTAAAAAGAGTATCTTTTTAAAAATTCCTTTAAATCCTACATCACTTGATAACTTTTTCTGAAGGATTGCACCCATGATTCCAGTTACATAATCAATGATTATAAAGGTTATTAAAGCGTATAAGAATCCATCAACCCCTCCCATAAGCCCACTCCAACTATTGACAAAGAGCGCAAAATTCCCCCAACCCTATAGTCTGAGGGAACATAAAACACACATCCTATTTACTTAAAAACCTTCAAACCTTTTTAAATTAACCTATTTCTTTTCTATCAACACGACTGTCTCCACATGCAACGACCCGCAACGACCCGAGTGGATTGATGTCTTTTACATTGTCGGTAGTCGGAAACACGTCATCGCCACTTTTTGCACTATCGGTAGGCGGGAACATATCGACATATATAATAACTACCCTTTCAAAACTCTAAACATTTCTTCTTTATGCTTTCTTGCTTTTTCTTCCGTCCATTTTTCATCATCGAAGTTCACCAACTCTTTCATAATCTTGAGTTTCAAACTTTGTTCTATAATACTTGGATATGAGGTGATTTTTCCCTCTGGTGGTAAATTAGAAAACTTCGAGTTTCCTGACACTGTAATTAATGCGAGGTTGCCAAAGCCATCAAGGTCATCTGCTTCCCAGCTTTCACCTTCAACGGGATTTTGGGGTTGAAAGTGTTCAATGGAACTTCTAAATTGGAACTGCCACTCATCATATAATGGAGGAATAATTTCCTTGCCCAAGTAAGAATAACCATTCTTATATAAAAGATAATCAAGGTAAGTAAATACGATTCTTTCAAAACCAAATCCACTAGAATTCTCAAACTTTGATTCGAAAACTTTTGTTTTGCAGTAATCTTCAAGTATTTCAATAATGTCACATGATTCATTTTCTAATAAGCTTGTTAATATTAATGAAATCCAATGCATAGTTTTAGGTGATGTGTAGGTTATACGCAAGCAGGATTGCAGAGTTCTTAGTTGTTTATTATTCTGACTATTGTCCTCACCAAATGTTCCTACATATTTGGGTTTATCACCTTTCCCATCATTATACCTTTCTAAACGTTGTAACGACCATTTCCCAGTTTCTTTATAATCTCTAGCATATTCACGTTTCAATATATATTTATCAAACAGTACACGGCATTTTAACATATGAAATAAAAAGTTCTTTGCTTTATCAGCGTCCCCCCAGGCCCATGATAAATTATTTAAGAAATGTTTATCATCAAGGGTTGAATCTTCCTCTTCTAAATTATTAAGTACAGCATTTATCTGAAGTAAAAAATTTGGGAACGAAATAATCGATTCAAAACGTTCATTCTCAACTTCATCCTTACTTATTTCATTATTAAAGAGTTTCTTGTTTTTTAGAATCTCAATCAAAGGAACTAAATTATTGTCTTCATCTTCACTATGAATAAATTCCTTAATTGTATCAAAATCGTTAATATTATCCCTGATACTAGACCAATCATTTGTAAAAAGATACTTTCTAACACTGGGATCAAAATTCATTTGTATATACGAGTCCATGTTAGAGCATTTTTCCCAAATCAATGCTGCCGTTTTTTTATCTTGTTCTGTATCCAATACTTCTAAAAATTTTGCTTTTGCTATTTCATGAAGTTCAAGTTGCTCGCCACGAGTATTCATGATTTCAAAATAATGATTTAAATCTATATGGTGTTAGTATATAACTATGGACACGGAAAGTTGAACATTCTATAATAAAATAAAGGAGTGTTCAAACATGGCAAAAAATCAAAAATCCTATACCCCAGAATTTAAACAGCAGATTGTAGATCTGCGCAATAAAGCTGGTAAAAGTGTAACAGAGTTATCAAACGAATATGGCGTTCCCAAAGGCACAATTTCTACTTGGGTAAAACTTCTTTCTCAAGTACAGGTTTCAGAAACAGAAACCATTTCTATGAAAGAGTATAAGGCTCTTCAAAAGAAAATGAAGGAACTAGAGATAGAGAATGAAATATTAAAAATAAGCTTATAGCCAACAAGTTGGCTTTTGCCATATTTGCCAAAAATCAATAGCTGAGTACGTGTCCTTTATTCAAGCTAATCTTGATAAATATACTATTAAACAAATGTGTAAGGTACTTAAGTTTCCTCGTAGTACCTACTATGCTGAAATTAATCATATTACATCTCAAAGAGAGATAGAATACAACAAATTTAGTGAAGAAGTTCAATTTTACTATGACCAGTCCAAGGGACGTTATGGTGCTATTAAGATACAGCGAGACCTTGAAGAAGCTGGTATCCCTTGTTCAGTCAAAAGAGTGCAGAGACATATGGCTAAGTTTGGTCTTCGCAGTGTTGTGGTACGCAAATATAAATATCAAAGTAATCAGGGTAAGATTCCTGAGGATAAAGAAAATATACTGAATCAAGATTTTAACGCTACAACAATAAATCAAAAATGGGTTACTGACATAACATATATACATGTTCTAGGCGAAGGCTGGACTTACCTAGCATCCGTTATGGACTTATATAATAGAAAAATCATAGGTTATTCGTATGGTAAAAAAGCAACCGCCGAGTTGGCTAAAAAGGCTGTAGAAAACGCATGTATTAATGTAAAAGATACTACAGGTATTATTCTTCATAGCGATTTAGGCAGCCAATATACAAGCACTGTATTTGAAGATATGATAACAGAAAAAAATATGAAGCATTCCTTTAGTAGAAAAGGAAATCCTTATGATAACGCTTGTATAGAGTCCTTCCATTCAGTATTGAAGAAGGAAGAAGTATATCTAAATACATATCATACATTTGAAGAGGCTGGAGCAGCTCTATTCGAATATATTGAGTCTTGGTATAACCGCAGAAGGAGGCATAGCGCACTGGATTATAAAACCCCACAACAGGTTGAAGATGAGGCTCTTGCAGCTTAAAAATCTTTCACTACGTATTAATGCTATGCAGGGAGAAAAAGTTCAACTTTTTGTGTCCAAAGTATTGACATAGGTCCACCTCCGTTATAGGATACTTAAATCTACTGGATGAGGCTCCTGATATGCCACCTGAACAGAAGGCAAAATATGTCGGTATTACTTTGGAAAAAGCTTATCGATTAGAACAGCTTATCAATGAGTTTTTTGAGATCACAAGATTCAATCTTCAAACTATTGTTTTGAATAAAGAAAAAATAAATTTACTGTTCATGCTCCAGCAGATGGCAGATGAATTCTATCCAATGCTGACTCCACAGGGAAAGCAGATATCTGTCAATGTACCTGACGGACTCACTCTGTGGGGAGATGCAGACAAATTAGCCCGTGTGTTCAATAATATTCTGAAAAATGCCATAGCCTATAGCGATGAAAATAGTGTCATTGACATTTCTGCAGGGCAGCAGGATAAAAATATTGTTATAACTTTTATGAATCAGGGAAATCCAATCCCACAGGCAAAGCTTGATACTATTTTTGAAAAATTTTACCGATTAGATTCTGCACGTTCCACAAACACCGGTGGAGCAGGGCTAGGTTTGGCAATTGCACAAGAAATTGTCACAGCTCACAATGGAACGATTTCTGTAGAAAGCAACCCGGAAAATACTACATTTACAGTAAAGCTTCCGTCTTAAGAAAATCTTAAGAAGTTCATAAGATTGAATTCCAACATAGCTTCTTGTTCTGTGGTTAAATAATTTCAAGCAGAATAAGGAGGTATTTATTATGGTACGAAAAATAAAAAAGAAAAAGTCAGGAATACGCGAATTTGTAATATTTTTATTGATAGTTGTTGTTTTTGCTTTTGTTTTCAAATTCATCATTACTCCGGGAAACCAACATGAGTTTGAGAAAGAATATGTCGATAAAACAACGCCTATTCCCTCGTCAGAGATAGAACCCGATTCCTCTATTTCTATATCTCCCGATAAACTGAACAGTACTAATGCGATTCTGATCCGTTTAAAAGATCAAACCACTCTGATGCAAAAAAATAGCGAGGAAAAGATCTATCCTGCTTCATTGACTAAAATGATGACAGCTATTGTTGCTATAGAAAATTTGACAAATTTGCAGAAAGAAATACAACTTACCCACTATACCTTTAATGGTCTTTACAGTGCTAATGCTTCTATGGCCGGTTTCCAGCCAGGTGAGAAGGTAAGGGCTATTGACCTTTTATACGGGGTGATGCTTCCAAGTGGTGCAGAAGCTTGTATTGGGCTTGCGGATCAGATTGCTGGTTCGGAGCAGGACTTTGTAGCTATGATGAATCAAAAGGCGGCAGATCTAGGGATGGACAACACTCATTTTGAAAATACCACCGGACTTCACAATGAAAACCACTACACAACAGTGAAAGATCTGGCTGTTCTTCTAAGCTATGCTTTGCAAAATGATACTTTCAGGGAAATTTTTACTTCGTCTCGTCATTCCACACAACCCACGAATAAGCACCCTGGAGGGATAACCTTTAACAATACCATGTTTGAAAAACTCAACAATCAAAACATTATTGATGGAGAAATTTTAGGAGGGAAAACTGGATATACCGATGAAGCTGGTCTGTGTCTTGCGAGTCTTGCAAAAGTGGGTCACCAAGAATATATATTGATTACAGCTGGTGCAAAAGGAGATATCTATTCTGAACAATATAATATTACCGATGCATTAGCTGTATACAATAGAATTGGGAAATAATAAGTTTTTCATAAGATTTTGATATGTTTCCACCTACCGATAGTGCCAAAAACACGGTAGGGAGGAGAAATAGAAATTTAAAAATACCCATATATAAAAGATTTACCGACATTGAGTAAAATGCGGGTATTAAAACGGAGTTACCAATGTTAGGAAATTCTTACTTTTTAGTTCGTGGAAGCATATCAATCGCCATAAAAGTGGTAGGGTTGAGTGGATAGATTAGATAACGGGTAGGTTGATGAGATTTATTTGATGACAAGAGGTTGAGTTGACAAGATAGGTGGAATACACATCTCCGGGGGTCATACTCTAATAAAAGAGATAAAGTCTGTGATATTATTTGAAAGGAGATTTTGATTGTGAAAAACGAACAAGAAGAAATCCTAAAGGGCAATGAAGTGTTAGCGAATAGTTCCGAGGTTATGAAGGATAAATTACGTATATATATTCTTATAGGAACCGTTGTATATACAATTTTAGTATTGTATTTCATGTTCTTGGGGTTTAATAGAATAGATCAAAGAAGCGATTATAATCAGTATACATTTATGATTGTCCCAGAAGGAATCCCACTAAGGTTTCCAGAACTAACTATGTCATGGTTATACGATTTTGGAAACATTGCTGCCTTTATCCCTTTTGGAATAGTAATTCCATTGATGTATCCAGTGCGTTTTAGAAAGTTTATAGCATTATTTATATCAGTGATTTTATTTTTAGAAGTGTTGCAATCTTTAACTTTCTTGGGTACATTTGATATTATGGACGTAATATCTAATACATTAGGCGCAATGATAGGATTTGTGGGATATAGAGTAGGATTTTATTCTAAGCTTAACTTTAAGAAACTTGTTGCATCAGCAGCAACTATGCTTATGTTAATCGTGGGAGTTATGGTTGTTTCTGAAACAATTGATTATGGTGTGAATGTGAATAAAAAAGTAGGACCTATTCAAGCATTAAACGAAATAAATACAAGCTCAGCAATAACTAAAAAACTTCCAACCTTTACTGTGCTAGGGGAAAAGGTACAGCCCAAATTTAATTTGTTTAGCAGCGAGGATGGAATGGATAAAGAGTACTTATTTAATTTAGAAAAGAAAAGTCTATGGTTCTATGCTAATTGTGGTATTCCAGACAATGAAGTATATGAAGGCTCGGTTAAGATTATGATCAATGGACAAGAGTGGGTTCAATTTAGTGATAAAGATGAAGATAAACATATATTGAAGGTAAAGTCGTATTTTGATGGGGAAATAGAAGACGTTAAAATTATAGTTACTGGAAACGCTAAAGTATGGGATGTTAGCATTGCAGAAATAAAGCATTGGTGGGAGTAACTACTATGAACAGTTTCCTGCCTACACTGAATCTGTAAATAATATGTTTGCGCAGTTAAATACCTTGTACAATAACGAGAAGAAGTTTGTAACGCGTAAAAGCGGAGCTAGTAAGGAGCTAGTAAGGCGAATTATTGAAAAGTGACAGTCTTTGATGATAAGTTAATTATAGGATTTAAGCCTGGAGTCGTGATTGATGTTGAAATATAATTATAAAGATAGCCACCGATTATATTAATATACGGTGGCTTTTTTTAGTATTGCTTTTATCAAAAGTGAATGGTATAATCATATTCATGATTCGTTTACTAAAAATAATAACCCTCTATATTCCACTGGCGTTAGATAACCTAAAGAACCATGAATTCTTATATTATTATACCAATAAATATACTCTGCTAATTTTAACTGCAACTCCTCTAATGTCTCAAATTTGTTCTGATATATAAATTCAGTTTTCATTATTTTATTTACTGCCTCACTTACTGCATTGTCATAGGGATTACCTTTATTACTTAGAGACCTCTCTATTTCAAATGTTTCTAGAACATCATCTAGAAGCTTGTTATCATATTCATTTCCTCTGTCTGAGTGAAAAATTTTAATATCCTTCAATGAATAGGGTATACTTAATAAAACCTTTTCTACCAGTTTAGCTTCCTTCTTTTCTCCTGCAGCTGAACCTATAATTTCACGATTATGAAGGTCTATTAAGTTGCAAACATAATTCCAATTACTACCCACTCTAACATAAGTTAAATCACTTACAACGACTTCTAATTTCTCTCTATTGTCAAAGTCTCTATCTACAACATTAGGGGTATCAGCCTGGTTACAAGTACTCTTATGTACCTTGTAATGAGCCACTGTATAGTTAGATACTAGGCCATTCTTTCTCATAAGTCTTGATATCCTTTTTCTTGATACTTGATAACCTAACTTCTTTAATTCTACTTTGATTTTCCTTGTTCCATAATTATTTCTACTAAGCCTAAATATCTCTTTTATGTGTTCTTCGATAATTTCCTCTTCCTTTGAAGATACGCTAGTCTCTCTATTTAAATGATAATATACTAAGCTACGTGAGACCTCTAAAAGTTCGCACATGGCACTAATACTGTATTTCTCTCTATTAGAAATAATGAGGTCTACCTTTTCCCTAGTAGTAGTGCCGCTTGCTTTAAAATGTCATTCTCCATTTCAAGCTGTTTAACTTTCTTTTCTAACTCTTTGATCCTTTTCTCTTCATCAGTTTTATTATCTTCCGCATTAAAGGACCTAGTATTATTATATCTTATTACCCACTGCCTCATAGTTGAAGCGGCTATCCCGTATTGCTCACTTAGCTCTCTGTAAGTATGATTGCCTTGATTATATATTTTGACAATTTGCTTCTTGAAATTTTCCTCATAATATTTTTTTGACATGTCTTTCTCCTCCAATAATTTTATTATATCATGTTCGGAGAAAAACTGTCCTATTTAGTATAGCCTATCCAGTATTCAAATATAGATGAAGCCGTATCCCGCCAATTTGGTACCATAACCGAAAGTATGGGGTCTGTAAAATATTTTATTGACTTTTATACCGGAAATGATACGGAGTATGAATTGGATCATACTGGCTTTTGCAAAAAACTCTCCAATGTAAGTTTTACTTATCCTAATGCCAAAGATCCGGCTTTGAAAAACATTTCCCTGGAAATCAAGCCGGGGGAGGTGCTTGCTATAGTGGGGGAAAACGGTTCCGGCAAATCTACATTGGTGAAATTGATATTGGGATTATATAAACCGGATGAAGGTGATATTGAATATTTTGGCGGAGATCAGGAAATGAAAACTGCTGTGTTCCAAAATTATATGAACTATGCCATGACTCTTGCGACTCTTGCGGAAAATATTTCGATTTCCAGAAAGGACCTTAATTATGAAGACCTGAATAATGCCGTCGCTAACTTTGGTCTTGTTTTGGACTCCCAAAAATTTTTTAATGGCATAAACACCCTCCTGGCAAAAGAATTTGGAGGAATTGACCTGTCAGGCGGGGAGTGGCAGAAAGTGGCGATAGGAAGAGGCATTTACAGAAAATTTGATTTTATTGCTTTTGATGAACCGACAGCATCAATTGATCCCATAGAAGAAACTAAAATTTATGAAAAAATCAGAAGCTTAAGCAAAAATAAAACTGCTGTAATTGTAACCCACAGAATGGCATCAGTAAGATTTGCAGATAAAATAATTGTGATGAAAGAAGGCAGAATAGTGGAATATGGCAACCATGAAAGCTTAATGGCTTTGAATGGTGAATATAAGCGATTGTATACGTCACAAATCAAAGATTATGTAAATGATGTAAGATGATATAAAGATTTTTAAATTTAAGCTAGATGAATAAAACGAAATTTATCTCTTATGGCAAAAATGGTCGAGAAAATTTTTCAGGTAAAGTGCTATTCTATAACTGCAGGATGTAAACAAATTCAGGAGGATCAAATATTAGCTGTACAGCGAATGCAGGATTATATCGAAACACATCTTAATGAAAAAAATAACCATGGCTGATTTGGCAAGAGTATAGCATTTTTCTCCCTGGTATGCCAGAAGGCTGTTTATTAAATGGACCAATTATACACATTTCATCAAAGCCTTTTATAAATGGCATTATAAGTATAACAATATATAAGTATGGTAATAGCGGTGGTCAGCTATATAATGACAATCACCGCTTATATGTGCTTCAGTATGATGTCCCTTATAATTGTGCGTCCAGCATGGACGTAATCTAATGGATGAAAGTCCCTTAACCGCCCGGTAGTGGGAAAGCTATAGCCGAACACCAAAGGTGTCGTGGGCGAATGCGAATCTGAAGGAAGGTGTAAGCAATCTCCGGTCTGACAAATAGAAATTCGCATAGGTAATACTGTTAATGATGAAGAAAAACCAAAGTTAAGGGTAGCAGCTTATTGCCGGGTTTCAACAGACAGTGAGGAACAGGCGTCTAGCTATGAAGTTCAAATAGAACACTATACTAATTATTAGTTTCCGCAAATATGCGTAACAGGGTAATTTTTACAAAAAAATCGAATTATTATTTGAATAATGCAATCTGATATGGTATAATCCTTAAGTGAAAACTCAATATTGCTGCTAGGGGTGCCGCAAGGCTGAGAGAGATATTATTATCTCAACCCTCAGAACCTGATATGGTTAGTACCATCGTAGGGAAGCAAAAAGAAATATGTGTTTGTTACTAGAGCTTACCATGATGGTAAGCTTTTTTTATTGTACTTCCAACGATTATCCAATTTGTTTCCCTTACAGATGTTTACTTTGTCGGATAAGGTAAACGCGACCGGATAGAAGATTAATCAATTCAAAGCGGCAATGAGAGTAATATTATTTTTTACTGGAGGTTTAATATGAGTGATAAATTAATCATCGGGGGAAGAAAAATAGAAAGTAGGCTTTTTATAGGTACGGGGAAATTTTCTTCCAACAAGCTCATTCCTGAGATAATCAAAGTTTCAGGAGCGCAGGTTGTTACTGTTGCTTTAAGAAGGATCGATTTTGATTCAGAAGAGGAAAATATGCTGAATTATATTCCGGAGGGTTGCATCATCATGCCGAATACATCTGGTGCCCGCAATGCTGAGGAAGCTGTCAGAATTGCCAGGTTGGCACAAGCTGCGGGATGTGGCAACTGGATCAAAATTGAGGTTATTTCTGATAACAAATACCTTCTGCCGGATAACATGGAAACAATAAAGGCAACAGAAATACTCGCCAGGGCAGGATTTGTGGTGTTGCCATACATGTGCCCGGACCTGATGGCGGCAAGAAGGCTCAGGGATGCAGGAGCAGCAGCCGTAATGCCTCTTGGGGCTCCTATAGGCACAAATAAGGGGCTTAAAACAAGGGAACTTGTCAAGATACTGGTCAATGAAATTGATCTTCCTGTTATTGTGGATGCAGGCCTTGGTAAACCGTCAGATGCAGCTGAAGCAATGGAAATAGGGGCTGCTGCAGTGCTGGTGAATACAGCTATTGCTACTGCAGGAGATCCGGTTATGATGGCTGAAGCCTTCAGCCTTGCAGTTAAAGCAGGCAGGGCAGCTTATATTTCCGGTACAGGCGCAGTAAAGGAATATGCTGAAGCATCATCACCTTTAACAGGCTTTTTGTGCTACTAAGAATAAGGATAAGGAAAGTTACAAAAAGGGTAAAGGAAAGAAGGTCTGTAAATGAGCTTTTATGAAAAGTATCTTGAATACAGGGTTTTTAATTTTTCAAAATTCCTTGCAAGCATAAAGGACGAAGACGTTTTAAGAATTATTAATAAAAAAATACTTAATGAAATTGATTATCTGGCGCTGCTTTCTGATACGGCAGGAAAGTATTTGGAGGAAATGGCAAGAAAATCGCAGCAGCTTACCATTCAGCATTTTGGTAATGTGATATTCATGTTTACTCCTCTTTATCTGTCAAATTTCTGCACCAACCAATGCGTTTACTGTGGATTTAATTATAACAACAAAATAGCCCGCAAGAAGTTAAGTATGAAGGAAGTGGAAAAAGAAGCCAGAGCAATTTCATCTACAGGCCACAGGCATATTTTAATTTTAACAGGTGAGTCAAGAGAGCACAGCCCTGTATCGTATATTAAACAATGTGTTGAAATTTTAAAGAAATATTTTACTTCAATTTCAATAGAAGTATATCCTCTCGAACTACACGAATACAAAGAACTGGTTGACGCCGGAGTTGACGGTTTTACAATGTTCCAGGAGGTATATAACGAAGATACATATAAAGTGCTGCATCCTAAAGGCCCAAAACATAATTACAGATACAGGCTTGATGCCCCCGAACGTGCCTGCATGGCATCAATGAGGAGTGTTGGAATCGGTGCGCTGTTGGGATTGGAAAATGTGACAAGTGAAGCTTTTTTTACAGGTCTGCATGCTCATTACTTGCAGGACAAGTACCCGGATACTGAAATAAGCGTGTCCCTGCCTCGTATAAGGCCATGTGTAGGTCATTTCAAGCCCAGGTTTGAAGTCAGCGACAGAAAACTTGTTCAAATTATGCTTGCTCTGAGACTCTATATGCCCAGAGTTGGAATTACCATATCAACAAGAGAGCGACCTGAGCTTCGCGACAACCTGGTGGGGCTTGGGGTAACAAAGATGTCAGCGGGGTCGTCTACGGAAGTAGGAGGATATGTGCTTGAACAAAAGACGAAAGGGCAGTTTGACATATCTGACGGCAGGAGCGTACAGGAAATAAAAGATATGCTTTACAAGAAAGGATATCAGCCTGTATTTAAAGACTGGCAGGCTATCTAATGGAAATAAGCTGTTGCTGCAGGCATACTTTCACTTGGCAACAACTATGCCATTAACGCTTTAACTACAATGTAAATCAATTTTTATAGATTGGAGATTGGCTATGGACAGATTTGATATATTGCCTTCGGACCTGAATAAAAGACAGAGTGATTTTTCCAGGAGTGGAAAACCGATAAGAGGCCTCTATTGCCTGACTTCTGAAGAACATTCAAGAGGCAGGAGCAATATTGAGGTAGTAAAAGCCATTATAAACGCAGGAGTAAAAATAATTCAATACAGGGAAAAAGAGAAAAAAATGCTGGAAAAGTACAATGAATGTGTGCAAATACGGGAACTTACAAAAAGAGCTGGAGTTACATTCATAGTTGACGATGACGTTGACCTGGCCATGCTTGTAAAAGCTGACGGCATACATTTAGGTCAGGATGATCTGCCGGTGGAAAAAGTAAGGGAACTGGTAGGCAGTGAGATGATAATAGGCCTTTCAACCCATTCCCCCGAGCAGGCTCAGGATGCCGTCAGAAGAGGCGCCGATTATATTGGAGTAGGACCTATTTATAGGACATACACAAAAAAGGACGTTTGTGAACCTGTTGGGCTGGAATATCTGGATTACGTGGTGAAAAGCATTAACATACCCTTTGTTGCCATTGGGGGAATAAAAGAAAGCAATATGGATGAAGTCATTTCAAGAGGTGCAAAATGCGTTGCCATGGTTACGGAAATAGTCGGAGCCGAAAACATTGAACAAAAAATTTTAAATATCAGGCACAAGCTGGGGGAGAGTGTGTAAATGAAATATACAACACAAATAGATGTTGCAAGAAAAGAAATTTTAACAAAAGAAATGGAATTTGTAAATCTGAACTGGGTTTATAAAAGCAAGTTTGAGCTAAGTTTATAAGAAAGGAGAGAAAGGTGACAGATGAAAGTAAGGATAAACGGAAGGGAAGAAATCATTGACGAGGAAATGACAATTTTATCTTTGCTGAATTCCAAGGGGATCAATCCTTCCATGGTTGTTGTTGAGTATAATTATGAAATTCCTGATAAGGAAAAATGGGACAGTATTTTGATTAACGGCGGTGATAATATTGAGATTATTAAATTCATAGGAGGTGGCTGAGACTTAAGATGATTGATGAAAGTGATTTACTCAGGTATTCAAGGCAGATATTATTGAAAGACGTTGGATATGAAGGACAGGAAAAGTTGCTAAATTCCAGAGTACTTGTAGCAGGTACAGGAGGATTGGGATCGCCTGTTTTGTATTATCTTGCTGCTGCCGGAGTCGGGACATTGGGTATTGTTGACTTTGATGTGGTAAACATGTCAAATTTACACAGGCAAATACTCCATTTTACCGATGACGTGGGCAAAAATAAGGTTGACTCTGCAGAAGAGAAGCTGAAAAAATTAAATCTGGGCATTAATGTTATAAAACACGCGGTGAGGCTGAATGAAAACAACATAGAAAATATAGTCGGACAGTATGACGTTGTAATAGCTGCCGTAGATAATTTTTCAACCAGGTACCTGATAAGCGACTGCTGTTATCTTATGAATAAACCACTTGTTGAAGGAGCGGTGCTGGGGTTTGAAGGCATACTTATGACAATAATACCGAACAAGTCTCCATGCTACAGGTGTTTGTACCCTATACCCCCTGAGCCCGGAAAGGTGCCCACGTGTAACGACGTGGGCATAATAGGAATGGTTGCAGGAACAATAGGTTCGCTGCAGGCACTTGAGGCGATCAAAGTCATACTTGGCATTGGCAAGACGCTTTCGGGTAGGATACTGACTTTTGATGGCCTGAACCTTAATTTCAGAACGATTGACTGGAAAAGAAAAAGTAATTGCCCCTTGTGCGGGAAAAATCAGGTTAAAAAATAAAAGAGGGAAAAGCCAAAGCAAATCCAAGCTGTATCAGTGTACATGATTAAGTACGCTTTGTAAAAGGAAAGGCATAGAAATTGTAGAAGCCGAATGCTGTAGGGATCATATACACATGTTGGTGAGAATTCCACCAAGTATAAGTGTGTCGAGTTTTATGGGATAAAAAGGAAAAAGGTCATTGATGATATTTGATAGATATGCAAACCTAAAATATAAATATGGGAACCGACATTTCTGGTTTAGAAGTTACTATGTTTATAAGTAGGAAAATGCAAAGAAAATAGAAGAGTATATAAAGAATCAATTACAAGAAGATTAAACATATAATCAAATATCATTGAGAGAATATATTGACCCGTTTACGGATGAGCCAGTAAACAAAGGAAAAAAATAAAAGCCATTTATAGCTAATTGTTATCGGTTACCTACTGAGTTGGCAAATTGGGTTATGTCATTAATAGGGTACGCTAATCCATAATTGTAGTATTTAAGGCACCCTACTGATGAATTATGTAGAGTGCCTTTTCAGGTACAACCTTATTCTTTCACAACTACTGTCAAGCGAGATATAAAACCAAGGTAAAACTGTCCTCACAAAAGTGTAAGTTTTTTTGTCATCATATAGGTCAGTGAAGGATTTTAATTCTTATAAGATTGATGACAGTACATGGGCCTTGGATACAATGCCCATTAACTTGTTCTCCTCATCCACTACAGCTATAGGGAATGGGGTTGTGGCAGCCATCTCCATAATATACGTCAATAGGGTATCTGGAGATGTGGTATTGATGTCCTTAATCAGAATATCCTCAATTGTCAAGCCCTTTTCCTTTCCCTTTAAAGCAGCGTCAATGGTAACTACTCCCTTTAACCTCATCTTAGCATCTACCACATAGGCACTGGAGACATCATTAGCCCTCATGGTTTTTATGGCATGATTCAGGCTATCTCTAGTCCTGACTATACTATTTGGAGTAACCATAACATTTTTTACGTGTATAACCTGGGTCTTATCAGCACTATCAATAAACTGCTTTACGTAATCATCGGCTGGGTGTTCGCTCATCTCTTCGGGAGTGGCTACTTGTATGACCTCACCGTCCCTCATGATGGCAACCCTATCTCCTAATTTAAAGGCTTCATTGATATCATGGGTTATAAATATAATAGTCTTACCCAACTTCCTTTGAATACTCAAGAGCTCAAACTGCATATCCTTCCTAACCAAGGGGTCCAGGGCAGAAAAAGGCTCATCCATAAGTAGGATTTCCGGGTCAGTGGCTAGGGCCCTAGCAATACCCACCCTCTGCTTCATACCACCTGACAGGCTGGTTATGGGCTTGTAGTCATATCCATCAAGACCAACCATATTTATCATTTCTTTGGCCTTGGCATGACGTTCTTCCTTAGACATTCCTTTAATCTCTAGACCATATTCTACATTGCCCAGGACATCCCTATGGGACATAAGACCAAACTGCTGGAAGACCATAGAAATCTTATTCCTTCGATACTCCCTTAGTTTTGTCCTGTTATACTTGCCTATATCCTGTCCCTCAAAGAGAACCTGTCCAGAACTGGGCTTATTTAACATATTCAAACACCTAATCAGGGTGGATTTACCAGAGCCAGATAGGCCGATAATAACAAAGATTTCACCCCTCTTAACATCCAGGTTGACATCCCAAAGGGCTACCGTTACCCCGGTTTTCTTATGGATGGTAGCCTGGTATATTCCCTTCTTTTTCATTTCACGGGCCTGTTTTTTATCAGTACCAAAGAGCATAGATAGGTTTCTGACACTTAATATATAGTCATTATTATTATTGTTGTTATTATCATTGTTGTTATTATCATTATTGTTATTATCATTATTGTTATTATTATTTACCATCATTTTTCACCTCACTACGCTTAACCATTCCCTGGGTAATTCTATCCAAAATAATTGCCAATACAACAACGGCTGAACCATAAATTAAACCTCTTCCGATCTCAACACGGTTTACAGCAATGAGAACCTCCATTCCAAGTCCAGATGCCCCAATCATAGATGTGGTAACTACCATGGACATGGCCATCATGAGGGTTTGGTTTACCCCTTCCATTATAGTCGGAAGTGCCTGTGGAATTTGAACCTTAATCAAGGATTGCATCTTAGTAGAGCCAAAGGCTAAGGCTGCCTCCACAACCTCCTTATCTATTTGCCTAATTCCATGATTGGTTAAACGGATCATAGGTACAACTGCATATACCGTGGTAGCGATGACAGCCGGTGGTTTTCCAAGACCAAAGAACATCATAGCTGGTATTAGGTATACAAATACCGGCATGGTCTGCATAGTATCAAGAATAGGACGAACAAGCCTATCCAATCTATCGCTTGTTGATAGCCAGATTCCTATAGGGAATCCTAGGATTAAGGATACTATTACAGAAGCTATAATTATGGATAGGGTTTCATTCATCAGGTTCCAAAGTCCTAAAGTACCTAAGATGAATAGCAAGAAGCCATAAAGGAGTCCTTTCCTTATTCCAGAGATTCTCCAGGTAACTATTACAACCAAAAGGATCATGATGGACCAAGGTATATAGTCTAAGACCGCATTAATTATATTAACTAGATTACCTAAGCCCTTAGTTATTACTGTAAAGAAACTATCGAATTTAATACTTAATCCCTTGACTGTATTATCAATTGCAGTCAGGTCTAATTCAATTTCAACTGGGAATCTGTGTAGCCAATTGGTTTGAATTTCAAGAGCAGCATCACTACTTAAGTAGTCCTTCATCTTTTCTGCATCTGCTGGCTCTAGCCATTCATCTAGTAACTCAGTATGCTCACTTAAGAACCACCTTGCAGTCTCTACATAATCTGCCCCTGTTTCCTGCATGTAAGCCAGGGCTTCAGAGGTCAAGGCACTTGATGTTTGATAATTACTTAAAAAGGAAACAACTTCTTCATGACCTTCTTCCACAAAGGCATTGCTTACACCAATTGTTACATTGACAGGTGGGATTTCTGTTTCTCCTGCCAAGTAGGTGTCTGGGTTGAAGGGCTTGTCTTCTAGAAGAATCATATCATACATACCAAGTAACCAAGTTGGCTCCCAATAGTAGGCAGCAATGGGCTCTCCCTTCTCATAGGCTGATGTGATAGCTGAAGCTAAGGCAGAGTCAGAGCCTGGTCTAAAGTAGATAAAGTTTTCATCTAAGCCATAATGGAGATATTTATTGTAGAGAATTTGGTCTACTTCCCAACCTGGAATTCCTCCATATATACGTCCCATGCCGGGATTTTCATCATCTGGGAAGACGTCTGGATAGTCTTTCAAATCCCAGATATATTTTAAATCTGGTGCCATTGGCTCAATGCCTTTTTCTGCATCCCCCTCGATTACATATCTAGGGACATAGATCCCCTGATAGTTATCATCGAAGTTGGTGCTAAGTTCCTTAAACCTATCATTTGCCTTATCGTCTTCATAGCTAGCTATGTTGGCAGACCAGATTTCCATATGGATATCAATTTCACCTGATAAGAGACCCTGATGTGTAACAGGAGTACTTCCCGTTACTTCGGTCCAGGAATACCCATATAGTTCTTCTATAATAGTACCAGCAACAGCATTGTGGAACCTGATACTATCCCAGCCAGCATCGGCAAATGATATTACTCTGTCTTTTGTAGTATCCTCTGATGAACATCCTACAAGTGTCAATGATATCATTACTATTAAGAAAAAAATACTTATTGATTTTCTCAATTTTAACTCCTCCAATAATTCGTACCTTTACAAATGGAATGAATCAACTATAAAATTAAATCAAGTTAAGGAGACACATTAAATACTAAATAAAAGCAAAAAACTATGGAGCACCATAGTTTTTTAAAATAAGAATAACATGACTCCCTTTACAACGCGGTAAGAATTCAGCGACTTAATTCATACATTTGATTAATTTTTTAACAGTATGAGTATAGCACACTGAAAAATTTAATGCAAATGAGGCATCGATGGGCTTGCTGCTATAGTCAAACAGAAATTTAACATGGATCCCTTTTCTCCAAGTCTTTTTATGTTTTGTGGAAGAAGCAGTAACCGTATGAAGGCTCTCTTTTGGGAAGGGGATAGATTTGTCCTTCTGTACAAGTGATTAGAAAATGGGAAATATAAATGGCCCCGAACTCCAGAGCAAGTAAGACTTCTTACGGAATAGGAATTAATTAATAAAACAATCTAATTTATACAGTAATTGTAAGGTTGACAAGTTTCAGAACGGCTGTTAATATTATACAAAAATATTTTTACAAAAAAAGTGAGGTAATTTAATGCATTGGTCAGAAGTAATAGCAGATAAAATTATCAAGAATAATCCAGCAAAAGATGAATATATTTGTGCTGCTTGTTCAAGAATGTATTGAGGGATGTATTAGTTTTCCTAATCGTTTGGTAAAAACAATTCGTCCTCAAAAAATTACTATTCGAGCCCTGAATGAATATGGCAAAGAAATTTTTGTGACTGGTGAAGATGAAATGGCTAAGTGTTTTTGCCATGAATTAGAACACTTAGACGGAGAAATATTTTTAGATAGAGCGATTGAGGAAATAGGGTTAGAGGTATAGCAAGAGGTACTGCCGCCCTGTCTTGGCTTTAATACACATTAAAATACTCTTGACATTAATTTGGAGGTAAGATTAAATGAAAATAAAATTTGATCCCAACAATCCTATTATAAAACTCTGTATGACTGGGATGGGGTTGGAGGAAGGTGGAAACAGTGATGAAGCACTTGCGATGTTTCAAAAAGCATGGGAAGAAACAAGAGATGACTATGAAAGATTTATCGCATCCTATCATTTGGGACGTATTCAAAAGAGTACTATAGACAAGCTAAAGTGGATGGAGACATCTCTACACTGTGCCCTAAAGATAAACGATGAAAATGTTAAAAGTGCATACCCAACTTTATATTTAAACATTGCCAAATGTTATGAGGAGTTGGGTGATTTTGAGAATGCAAAAATAAATTATGAATTGTCAAATGCAACAAAGGGGGCACCTACTGATGATGGTCCATTTTACCATGGGACAAAAGCAGATTTAAAAATTGATGATTTACTGACAGCGGGAGGAAACTCAAATTACAAACCCGAACTTAAAATGAACCATATTTATTTCACTGCTAATATAAATAGTGCAGGGCTTGCTGCAACATTAGCAAAGGGAGAAGGAAGAGAACGTATTTATATAGTAGAACCAACAGGTGAATTTGAAAACGATCCAAATGTTACTGACAAAAAATTCCCTGGTAACTTAACGCGTTCTTATCGTTCGAAAAAACCTTTAAGAATTATTGGTGAAGTAACGGATTGGACGAAATTGACACCTAAGGAGCGACGAGAATGGAGTGATAAATTAGCCAAAAACAAAGGTGAAATCATTAACTGAACAAATAGTGTAATTATCAAATGACATTCATTCTGTCTTCTTGAGCCATATGAAGTGTGTAGTGTGATAGAGAAAGAATAGACCAATAGAGCTGGGAAAATATTGCATAAAGCTGTATTTGAATATAAAATTAATGAGGCATTAGAATTGATTAATAATAGAAATGCCGTATCAGAAAATTTTGGAGTAATAAACGAATATGATATTTGTGAATTAGAAAAGTTGTGAAGGTTATTTTGAAATTGAGAAAATATATGGTGTGCGAATGTTTTTTGCTTTGCAAAGAAACGAACTGAAAATAGAATCTGATTGGATTTCAAAGATGTATAAGCTTGAATGTGCAGTAGAGGAAACACCTGAATTTAGAAATATTGCATATTTTCATCATGTTATTCTTAAGCATAAGTGGTAATGTTTCTACATACAGATGCAATAAAAATGGCTCACAGACATCGATTCCATCAATTTGACCCATGTGGAGACGGTAGTATTGATGTGTGCGTCCAGCTAAGCTGGCAAATGCTAGCAGGTGAAAGTCCTGCAGTGGTAAAGGTAGGGCAGCCACTTAGTCAGTAACCAACGTATGGATTAATCTATGCGTTGAAGCGTTACGGAATGTTCCGAAAGGAGCAGGCAAACTGGCGGGTTGTAACATAAAGTGAATACTGCCGCACCGTTATTGACATTCCCGAAAGGAACAACAGGGAGTCGAGCTGCGACATCAACAGCGAAGACAGCAGACGGTATGAAGAACCCTAAATGCAATACCTAAGAACCCTGCGGTGTAGGGGTAGCGACACGTCAGGAAAGCATTTGTCGGAACTGGAGAGAGCCTACTTTGCACAGGAAACTGTAAAGCGGTGTAAGCCTGTCAGACGAAGTTATATTCCAAAACCGGATGGTAGAAAAAGAGCATTGGGGATACCTACAATTAAGGTTGGATAAGGCGGTATACAATAAAATGACAGAGTTTTTTACATTTCTGGTTGAAAACAAGATTTATAGTGAACATTATGGCACTGAATTGTATTAAAAACTGTTCTACGCTATCAAGCCTAGGAAAATAGGATATTTAAAAATAATTGTAAATAATAGAGTTTATTACATTGGGCTTTTCTTTAAGTTATTTTTCTGATGGTGACAATGGTAAAATGAATAAATAATAGTATAAAAGATTCCCATTCTTTCGGGGGCGGTTCAGAATATCGATTGATGGGAACCTTTTTATAAATTCTGAGCATAAGGCCAACTAAATCTATTTCAGCAGAGCCAAAACACGTTCAGGCATTTGATTGGCCTGGCTAAACAAGGAATGAAGCGTCTGTTGTAATATTTGTTGTTTTGAGTATTCCACTATTTCTTTTACCATATCAGTGTCTCTTATCTTAGATTCAGCTGATTGTGTGTTTTCAGACATATTATCTACATTATATCTAGCATGTTCTAATCTATTTTGATAAGCACCAAATATTGATCTTTGCTCTGACACTATAGATAGAGCATTTGCTATCTGGGATATAGCACTTTCCGATGCTTCTTTCGTAAGAGAGTTCGTACTGCTTATTCCTAAACTATGGAGATTTAAAGATTTATAGATAAGCTTTATGGCCTGATTTTCATTTGCTCCATTTTGAATATTTAGTTCTATAATACTTTGATAAACTGGTGAATCGATTATAACTCCATCCTGCTCGTATACTGTTGCATAATAATATGTATGTGATGGAGTATTCGTAGATTGGTTACCTGCATCTATGTCTAGGCCACGTATTTTACTTAATTTATCCTTTATTTTTTCTATGGTATCATCCGGTGATACCCTTATTAGCATTGTCATACTACCGATATGAGTATGATAAGACCCATCATTTAATTTGTATGGAGAATCAGCGATCAAATCAAAGGTGACTCGAACATAACCGCCTGCATCACCTGTATCATTTAAAAGATCTAGTCCGGGATTTTCTAAAGAATTGATTACCGAATCTAAGCTTCCATCGCTAGGAGTAGGGCTAAAATATTTAGTATAATCATATCCATTTGAATCTTAATACCACCAGTTTTTATGAGGATCTTTCCAATAACTAAAGTATATGGTACTAGTTGAGGTTGCTTTGACTGTACCAATATTAGGCATCTGAAACTCAAAGACCCATTTGTCAGCAGAAGATGTTACAGTTGGATCTATTATTAGATTATTCTCATTTATAATATTGCCAGTGGAACCCTCAATAAACAAATCATCATAGGTATCCATATTTTTTTCAGATGCTAATAAAGCACTATATGTAATACTGGAAGTAAATGAAATGCCAGGGATACTGGTTCCATCATCAGTATATACCGTTGTTCCCACATTATTATTTAGAGAACAATATACATAAGTTCTATTTATTGAGGCTATTACATCGTCTAGTGTTGCTGCTTCTATAACATTATATTGTTAGTGCAATAGTTTTATCCATCATTTTGATTACCGCAGCATATATTCCATTCCTTGCATCGGGAGCAGGGGATTATTGGGGTGCGCATATGATGTCGCTTGCCGGTCGGAGTATACAGCTTTATAACATCACCTTCGGGCAGTACGTTCTCATACTCGCGGGAATGACACTTGCACTAAGTGTCGGTACAGCTTGTTTCGCATTTACACTTGCAAGATTTAGTGTGAATATTATGATGATGCTAATTAAGGCTGTCCCGGTTGGTATTGCAGTTGCGGGAATTTCCGTAATTTCAATCAACATGGCATTTATGGATAATAACATTATTTTCAGTACTATCTTCCAAGGTAGAATTGATGCTCCAGAGGTTATGGTATGTGGTTTCGTTGCTGTTGTCGGATTAATTGTGGCGGAAATTATATCCATACGGGAGAAGTATGTTGATGTAGCTTAAGGGACAGTATATGCATGCAATTAATATATAGATATTATTTTATAAATGTATTATAATGTAAGCAAGAATGTAAATATATAGAAAGGAATGGATTATTGTGTTATTACGAAGACTTATTTCAACTAAAAATATTGAATTATATGAATTATAATTTTATGAATATAACCTGATATCGGTAGATAACGGCTATCATTTTGCCGTTACTACAGGATGGCGTAGTTCTGTCCTTGGAGGTTATTATAGCAGTAGTGCTATTTATGAATTAACTTCAGAGGGAGCAAATGAATGTTTTTTGAAATGGTTTTGTAAATTGAAAGAACCAGGAAATTCCAGTATAAAAATTGATTATTACGAAGAAGCTGTGGCTGGTGGTGAAGTGGTTATGAGTGATGTCTTATATTGGAATGGAAAAGAATATTCAACACATAAATAAAAAGGGATGCTTGAATGAAAAAGCAAATTCTAATTTTACTGTGAAACACTATATATCTTTTTTCCTAAGCATAGCTGAGAGTGTATAAAATGCCGATAAGTTTAAGGTTTTCGGCGTATAGGTTTTATAACCTTACGCCGGTATCAATTTAGGCTATAGGTATTGAATCAGCTTGTTATCAAATAAGAGACTCGACTATATAGTGCACAGATTGTCGGATGGGTAAGAGGATCCTTTGATAATATTGATGATGAAAGGAGGTTGTTTGATGGATTCGTTAACTAGTATGAATAATGCAATGGCATACATTGAGGAGCACTTAACGGATGATATTGATTATAGTGAAGTATCAAAAATTGCTTACTGCTCAGAGTATCATTTTAAAAG
Source organism: Herbinix luporum (assembly GCF_900070325.1). GTDB lineage: Bacteria > Bacillota > Clostridia > Lachnospirales > Lachnospiraceae > Mobilitalea > Mobilitalea luporum. The sequence goes on along the minus strand of NZ_LN879430.1, from coordinate 1,520,389 downwards.
GATGTTTTCTTTCTTATCAGGAATTGGTTTGTCAGAATATATTCGAAGAAGGAGACTAACGATGGCTGCCCTTGATTTGAAAGGTACAAATTTGAGAATAATTGATGTTGCTGTCAAATATGGTTATGATTCAGCTGATTCATTCTCCCGTGCCTTTTATTCTATGCATGGTATTCTACCTTCTGAAGCAAGAAGTGAGAACACACAGTTAAAAGCTTATCCTAGAATGACCTTTCAATTATCAATTAAAGGAGGAAGCGAAATGAACTATCGTATTGTTGAGAAAGGACCTTTTAAGTTAGTAGGATTTAAGAAGAGAGTTCCAATTATTTTTGAAGGTGTCAATTCAGAGATTGCAAAAATGACCGAACTTTTAACACCGGAGGTTATTAAACAATTAAAAGCAATTTCAAATGTAGAACCAACAGGTATTATTAGTGCTTCCGCTAATTTTTCAGAAGGTAGAATGGACGAGAAAGGAGAATTAGATCATTACATTGGGGTAGCAACATCAAGTAATGAAACTGGAGATTTTGATGTATTAAAAATTGATGCTAGTACCTGGGCTGTATTTGAATCGATTGGACCATTTCCAGAAACACTTCAAAATGTGTGGGGAAGAATATACTCAGAATGGTTTCCCTCTTCAGGGTATGAGGCAGCCCCAGGTCCTGAAATTTTGTGGAACGAGAGTCCAGACACTGGAAATCCAAAGTATCGAAGCGAAATCTGGATTCCAGTAAAGAAAAAAGACTATTAATTACAGCAATGTTTATGATTGAGGGTGCTTCCTAGTTAAGTACCCTTTTCATATACAATACGGGCAAAGGTGTATATTGCAATTCGAGCCACGTGGAGACTTCGTGTTGATGTCACGTAAAGACAACTAATCGGGAATTAGGTAGGACTCATCCCATGTGGAAACAGTTACAATGAATACATAGATATTATTTTATAAATGTATTATAATGTAAGCAAGGGTGTAAATATATAGAAAGGAATGGATTATTGTGTTATTGCGAAGACTTATTTCAACTAAAAATATTGAATTATATGAATTAAAGAATTCTAATTACTTATATGGACCTGTTAAATATTATATGCTACTAATAGATTATAGAAGAGAAAGTAGATTTGAAGATTTTCCACATTTACGGGGAATGGATAAAAACGATTTTTTACCTAGAGAAAATTATATACAAGCTATAATTATTTATAACGATTATATATCAGATTCTGATAAAGAATTGACATATGAATCAGTGCCTCCAACTTATCAAGAGCCTTGCATAATTTAGCTTCTTTAGTTTTCTTGTGCGTTCAACTCTTTGAAGAGTTCTATCAACTCAGTTGATACTTCATTTGGAAGTTAGCAGCCAACAATTCATCTTGTGAATACACATGTTCCGGCGCAATATTATCCGTCGCTTCCGACTTGTCAGCTTCATCTGATATTATCTCAGACTCGACATTTTCAATATTGTCATCCTTCTTTACTGTACTCTTTGAACTACAACTACAAAAGAGAAAGGCAGTCCCCAAAATAATAGACCCGTATATTATTGAGATACGTTTTTTTATATTCATTCAGGTTTCTCCTTCTTTTTAATGCCCAATCCTATTTCATAAAATTATAAAATAAATAGGCGTGGCATTAACCTGTCCTACTGTGTGCATATATTTCCTTTTCACTTTATTATTTCCCAACAATAAAATATCGGCCTGATAGAATAGGAATTTTCCCAAATCACAGCATTATCAAATTCCCGTATATCTTCAGGACTTATTTCATCTATATGAAGGGTTTTCTTTTTTATTATCGGTCTTTCATCATATTCATCGTAACCGTAGTCCAACCATACGTGCCACACTTCTATAGTATCTGTGCGACTAAGCACATCTGAGATGTACTTTAGAATCAGTTTTGCTCTACCTTCTGTATAGTAAGCACAATCAAGGCGAAGGCCATACTTTTTATCCGTATAATCATATACTTCACAGAACTTCCACAGATAGAAATTATCATCGGCATCACCGTCATCAATCGTTCCTTCATCGATATTTATCTTTAACGGATATTTTTTCGACGGTCTTACCTCATTCATAATGCAATTTGCTGCTATAAACGTGCATACGCTCATATCAAATCCTCCTTTAAAGTGATGCAATTCTACCCATAATCCGCCGTCCCAATCGGTATCAAACCTATGATGTTTTTATAAAATGAAACCATTTTTTCTATGTCATCAACCAAAAGAATTACATCTACATTAGCATTCATACCATTCATTTTTTACCTGTCTTTAATTCTTTCATTTTACTATAAACAAGATAACATATATATTATCAACTTAAATATATGCATCTCGTGCTATTTTCCGCCCTAGATTAGAACAGTGGGGTTGCTAATTACATTATATACCAATTAGCTTTCTAAATGCAAAATATTTCTACACACCTTCTAAGCTTCTTTATAAAAATCATCTTTGCAAATCATAACCACCGGCTAAGCCGGTGGTTATGATTCTGCTAAAAAGTTATACTATATGGCGGAAGGCATACTCTATTGAACTGAATAAGAAGTTCATGATCATGCAATATAAAGTAAACTTGTAGTGAAATACAATATTTGGTATCATATTAGTTAATATGATATCTATATAGTTATTAAAGATGGATGTAGTACACAGTTTTATGTAATTGATAAGCAAGTAATGGGGTATTAAAGAAATGCAATTGGCATAAGAGAAATGAGGATTGATAATATGGGTAAAATTGATAGACTATACGCGATAACCATATATTTGTTAAATGTCGGTAAAGCCACAGCTGCCGAATTATCACGAAAATTCGAAGTGTCAGTCCGCACAGTTCAACGTGACATAGACTCATTATGCCAAGCCGGAATACCCATAGTCGCTGAAACTGGAGCAAACGGTGGTTATTACATTGCTAAGAACTTTCGCATGGATGCACATATGGCGACAAATGAGGATTACACCTTTATTATTACTGCCCTAAAGGGACTTTCTTCAGCAATGAATAGCTCAAAAATTGATGCAACTCTAGAAAAAATTACTTCATTAACTGAAACTTCCGATAGTGGAATTATCCTTGATTTTTCAGCATTAAATGAGGGTGATAGTCAGCTCATGCAAATATTCCAGGATGCTATACGGAAAAAGCGCCCTGTCAGCTTTGAATATACAAATTCTGACAACATAACAAGATTACATACCGTTGAACCTATAGCTGTCGTATATCGGTGGTACGCATGGTACTTACTTGCTTATTCTATTGTGAAGAATGATTACAGAATCTACAAACTTATTCGGATGAGAAATGCCAAAATAGTTGATGCTGTTTTTACAAAGGAGCATAAAAACGCAGAAATTATATTGCGAGACAAGGACAAACAGATGCCTCAGAAGCTTACTGAAATAACAGTTCGCTGCAAATCTGAGGCGCGATCTAAAGCTATTGAATATTTAAATGGGAAAATAATATGTGAATATGATAATGGCGATTGTGACATGACATTAAATGTTATCGAAAATGAACACTTCTGGTTTGGAACACTGTTATCCCTGGGGGATTGCATTGAGATTATAACACCGGAGCATATCAGGCACCGTATACTTGAAGCGTCGAAAAAAATAGTTAAGCTGTATCAAAAACTATGACATACTGTTGTCGTAATTCTTTCGTTATAATGGAGGCATAAAATAACGGAGGTGCCTTATGACCATACAAGAAATTAAAGAAAGTTACGGAATTTGCGGCTTGGTTTGCTCACTTTGCAGCTATAACACAAACTGTTCAGGCTGCAAGTGCAAAAATGAAAATTGTGAGATTAAAGCATGTTGCACTGAAAAAGGATTGAATTACTGCTTTGAGTGTGACGAATATCCTTGCCCTAAAGACATGCACAAAGGCATGCGGTTGAAAGCTTTCAATACAGTTGCTAAGACAGAAGGACTAGATAAACTAGCCGAATATCTCTACACAAACTATAACTGTGGGATTACATATCACAGAGCAGACAAACTCACTGGCGATTACGATAGGTGCAAGACCATGGAAGAGGTTATTGACCTTCTTAAAAATGGCAAGCCTAACCCATATGATAGCTGTCCAATTTACGAAAGTAAATGCTTTATACTGCGACTGGTGTCGCTAAACGATGCCTCTAATCTGCTTTTATGTTACAGCAATCCTGAAGCACAAGCAATTTTCAATTCAGACAATTGTACAAGTGACTTTTGCTATTCAACCCTTGATGAAATGAAAAGGTGTATTGAAGGTTGGCTTGATGCATACAATAAGAAAGATTTTGTTCGATTTAGTATAATAGATAAGCAAAATGATAAAGCTGTTGGCACGGTTGAGATTTTCGGAAGTGATAAAAATCATGGTTATAGCGTACTTCGTATAGACATACATCCACAATACGAAAAGGAAGAGTATCTTGGTGAGCTACTCTGTATAGCAGACAGTTTCTTTCATGACTTTGGTTGTAATAGAATTGTTACGAAGGCTGTTACAAAGGCAACTGAGCGTATATTAGCATTGGTAAATCACGGCTACGCCAGTTATCCCGTTAACGCTGAATGGAGCCGTGAGAATTACTACATAAAAGACGTTCCTGCTGTAAGTGCCCAAACCAGGAATCTCCTCAATGATAAAGCAGGTAATACACTCAAATATGGAGAATAAACTAAATAATATTTAATATTCCATTTTGAACACTATAGATAAATAAGGATTTTACTAATAAAGTAATAGACAGCCATGGATATATATCCATGGCTGTCTATTATCTGAAAACATGTAAAAGCTAGAGAACCGCCGTATACCGAACCGTAGTACTCTGGTGTGAGAGGTCAGTAGCTGAAATAATCAGCTACCCCCTACTGGATTTATAACAAAAAATTTCTTATATGTATTAAAAATCAAATATTAAAATTTTAATTTTATGAAGCGTCCATATTCCTTAAGAGCATTTTTCCATGCTTCTTTAAGCAATGATTGCAGAATATCATCGGGATTTTCATCCATAAATGTTATATCAGGATTAATACCAGCTACAATAGTATTATCAGTTGTGTCCAGGAAGAAATCGATTTTAATGCTAATTGTTTCATCATAAATTTTTCTCTGGCTGCCAGTATTAAGAAGTATTTGAATATTTACATTAAAAACAGCATAACCACCCTTGGATAAATCAAATTCTGCTAATGTTCCGATAAACTTTGCTTCCAGATTTCCTAGATTATAAGGCAATTCTTCAATAATCGGTTTATCAATAAAATCCGCTATATATTGGTTAATTACATCCTTAAATAGTTCTTCATTAATAACTTTATAGGAAGCAGGTGCCGTACCGGACCAAAAAGTACCAGATAATTTTTTATTTACTAGCTTTTCAGCCAAATTATCTAAAAAATCAGGACAATTGTTAATATCAACTCTTGTAAATCTTACATCCTTAAGACCATATACCTTAAAATCATTGCTTGCCACTAAGTTCGCTTTTGCCGTAATATCGGCATGAGTTGTGATTTTTATTTTTGTTATTAGTAAATCTATTTTTTTCGTAAAATGAACATAGAAATCTAAAGTAAGCTCTCCGGTCTTTGTATTAAAATCAAGTCTATCGACTCTAAAGCCATCCACATATTTAGATTCATTTTTTAAAGATTGCAATAACTTTGATTCCATTTTTTTGACTTCACTTAACAAAAATGAATTAAAAACGTTTCTGTCAATTTTCTTAAGTACGCTTTCATCTTCATAGGTTATCATGCTATATGAACTGGAAGCCATTGTTACAGGTGCACCGAATGAAAGTAATAAACATAACACCAATAGCAAACTTATAAAACTCCTCTTCTTAAAATACTTCATAACTAACTCCACCTTTCATAATATTTTTTGTATTTTCCATTATATTACAAATTATGGAAATGTCAACGCCGAATTTGTGATAATTTAGTACTATCTTAATTGCACAACTATTATCATTGAGTATCGTATACTTTTTAGGTATAAATAAATTATAATAAGCTATGTATATCAAATGAAGCATGATATAATGCAGAACTTATTGTATCACATACAATAAAACCACCTGTTATATTTTTATGTTTAAAATGAATTACAACATAACAAATAGTGTATAAACATGACAAATATTGCGAAATAAATATAATTGGTATATAATGGCTCCATAAATACAAGGAGGTATCTATATGGGATGGGAAAGTGATAAGGACAATGATGTAATTGAAAATAGATCTGTAGAAGACGATAATACTGGTAGCAAAGATTAGCTGATCTCTAATTCTCTTTTTTCATCATTAGGATAACCAAGGGAAAATCAATATTTGCTACCGGATTTTCCTCCAACATATCTTTGAAACGTAGAAGCATAGATGTCATATAAACCAGTGAATGAGGAAAAGTCTGTAAATGCTGGTTTTCTATAATATTTGGCTCTATGTCAGGTTTTGGGGTGTGCTTCTATTGAATTAAGCTCAATTACTAATTGTGGTTATCATAAAAACATAAAAATACAACATCAAATATTCATTTGTTTGAAATAACAACTTAACTGGGAGTGAAATTTATGAATTATTTAATAATCAGGAAGGAAACACCTGCTGATTATAAATCGGTAGAACTTCTTACAATGAGGGCATTTTGGAATATTCATGGCCCCGGATGCAATGAACATCTTATTGTCAGCAAGCTCAGGCAGTCGCAGGATTACTTACCGGAAATCAGCCGTGTTGCTGAATTAAACGGAAAAGTAGTAGGGGCAATTTATTATTCAAAAGCTAAAGTCGTTGATGATAAAACAGAGCATGAAGTAATTACATTTGGGCCATTGGCAGTAGAGCCAACTTTGCAGAACTCCGGTATTGGAAAAGCTTTACTTGAATATACCATTAAATTAGCTAAAGAGGCCGGTTATTCGGGAATTATAATTACCGGGGAACCTACATATTATCCTAAATGGGGTTTTTTAACATGTGATAAGTTTGGAATTACCGATGCTGAAGGCAAAAATTATGATGCATTGATGTGCTTGCCGCTTAATGAGAAATTGTTCGCTTCAGTTCATGGCAAATTTATAGAAAGTCCGGTATTTAAAGAATGTGACGATATTGAAGAAATAGAGCACATTGGGGTAGAGTTTCCTGCCTATCGCAAGGTAAAAATCCAAGATGGCTTTTTGATGCTTTTAGATAAGCGGTTAGGAGTCATTGAAGCTGTTGACGGAGACAATTATTATGTCAAGTTCTGGGAATTGATAATTCCGGCAAAGTTAAGTAAAGACTTTAAAAAAGTTTCTGACATGCCAAAAGTGGGAGATGATGTTCTCTTTCTTTGGAAAAAGGACGACAAATCCGAGATAATTTCCGTATGTAAAAATATGTTGGAAGAGTAAAGATACACTTGTTTATCTTTTATTTAAATCAAACATTTAATAATCACTAACTTTGTAGAAAGTGAGAGAAAAAATTATTAATAATTATATCTACGCTACATTAGTTAGAAAAGTAATTGTAACATACAATTTGAATAGCATGAAAGAAGAAAAAACGTAATAGAAGATATTATATTCTAATCCATTGGAAAGAGTATATAAAAATCACAGTTGGAGATGCAAAGACCCTTTAAAAAGCGTATTTTCTTAAGACTATAGTGATAAGAAATAATCAAATTGGAATTTGTTGAGGAGAAAATTATGAAAAAAGAACTTTCGGAGATGACATTGGAAGAGTTGTGGGAGCTGTTTCCAATATTTCTAGTTCAACACGATGAAAAGTGGTCCCAGTATTATATGGAGATAGAGGATTTGCTGCAGAAGGCGTTAGTAGACTATCCTATCGATAGAATCAGTCATATAGGAAGCACTGCTATAAAGGGAATATGGGCGAAAGATATTGTTGATGTGCTGATTGAAATACCTAAGTACATTGGCATTGAAGAAGTAGCTCAAGTGATAGAAGCAAATGGATTTATTAGAATGTCTACAGAGGATAAAAGGGTTTCATTCAATAAAGGGTATACAAATGATGGGTTTGCTGATAAAGTCTATCACATTCATCTCAGATACACAGGAGACAATGATGAACTGTTTTTCAGAGATTATTTGAATGAGCATCCCAATATTGCTAAGGAATATGAAAACTTAAAACTTGTATTATGGAAGAAATACGAGCATAACAGAGATGCTTATACAGATGCAAAAACGGATTTCATTTGTAGATGGACATCTGAGGCACGCAAGATATATGGGGATAGATACTGATAACTTCGAGTATGTAGAGTATGTAGATATGTTTAGTCGAAGCCGCTGGCGATTATGCTAATTAAATATTTATCGGAAGAAGGGTTATTATGATAAACCATCAGGAACTACCCAATATAATGTACTTTGGTGCAGCTAAACAATTCCATAAACTAAAAGGAAGAGTATTTTTTGAGATAGTGATGTAAGGTTAGCGTAAAATTTTTGTAGGAAAATTAAATATAAAATAAGAGAACACCAATCTTTGTGTTAGAATTTAATCATCACAATAAACCAAAACACAAAGGAGATGTTCTCTTATGATTAAAAGTATACAACAATTTTTAGATTTTGGCACAAAAAGTTTAGAAAAAACAATTGAAAGTTTTTTACAAAACCCAAAGGATTTTGCTTCATTTGTCTATGGAGTTCAGGAAGAAGTGATTAAGCTAGGTTTAGACACTATACAAGAAACTCTTGAGAATTGTGATGAAATGCTCAGAAAGAGTGGAAAAAGAAAGCAAAACTGGCACATTATAAAGAAAGATAAGAAAACACTTATTACATCACTTGGAACAATCAGCTTTGAAAAGACCTTATTTAAAAATAAAACAACAGGAGAAAGGACATATCTTCTAGATCGCATTCTTGGATTTAAAGAGCATCAAAGGTTAACAGAGGATGCCGAGGCAAAGATGCTAGAGGAAGCAGTAGAGACCTCCTATCGCAAAGCTGGGCAGGCAACCAGTATAAGTGATACTGTTAGTAAGCAGACTGTTAAAAACGAAATACATAACCTTGAATTTCAACACGAGTATAAGGATTTACCAAAGAAGAAAAAGGTGGATTATTTATACATAGATGCAGATGAAGATCATATATCCTTGCAGTATAATGAGGAGAAGGGCGACCTTATAAAGAATAAAAACAATAGGAAGAATAACTGTTTACTAAGTAAGATTGTCTATGTGTATGAGGGAATAGAAAAAGAGAGTCCTAGAAGTAAACGAAACAAGTTAATAAATCCCCATTACTTCTGCGGTAACTATCCCGGGGAAGAAAATAATGTTTTATGGGATAGGGTTTATGATTATATATGCTGTAACTATGATGTAGACAACATAAAGAAAATATACCTGAACGGTGATGGTGGTGCTTGGATTAAGGCAGGAAAAAGTCGATTAGCCAGAATTACTTATGTTATGGATGGATTTCATTTAAATAAATATATGATACGAGCAACATCCCACTTATTAGATTCTGCAGAGGACGCACGTTGTGAAATACGACATGCAATAAAGGTAGGCACTAAAAAGGACTTTGAAGAAGTAATGGAAAAAATACTAAGAGTTACAGAAGGAGATACAGTTATAGAACGTGTCAATGAAAGTAAGAAATTGATATTAAATAATTGGTCCGCGGTTAAAGTACGTCTAAAAAAAGAAGAAGGTATAATAGGTTGTAGTGCAGAAGGTCATGTAAGCCATATATTAGCTTCCAGAATGAGCTCTAGACCAATGGGATGGTGTAGAATAGGCGCAGATAAAATGGCGCATTTACGTGCTTACTACTATAATGGTGGAGATATGTTGGAATTAGTGAGAAAACAAAAACAAGAGCTACCCAAGGCTGCTGGAGCGGAAGAAAATGATATAATAAGTAGTACAGAAATGTTAAGTGCCGAGAGAAATAAACATTATGAGCTTGGAAAATATACAGAAAGTATAAGCCATAGCTTAAGTGCTAGTGCTAAGAAATATGCATGGTTTAATCCTCATATATGGGGATTGTAAAAAAGAGAAATAAAAGGTATAGTAAAGATGTTAATTCTATAAACACATCTTTGGTGAACTCCACCTTTATATTTCCTACAGTAAAGTTACGCAATCTGCTAGGTGCAGATGTTGGATTTTGACGAATTTTATGGTATAATAGTTATCATATTTGTGTTAAAAAATACAAAAAACGACAATTAGTGAATCGAATATATAATAAAAAATTATAGATTAGATATTAAATAAAGATCATACAAAATGGACTTACTCAGTCGCGGCTTATAGAAGCAATCGGAACTATAGGAAGCTTGTAAAAAGCATCTTATAGTCTATGGTTTAACTTATCTATGTGCAGATGAATTTAAGTCGTGATGTGATTTCTATTTGAAAGGATGGATAAATTATGTCAAAGGAAAATGCTATCCTTGATGAAGAAAAGCTATATGAGGATTTGACGGAACCATTTGACTTTGATGAGTTAGAAAGAAAACTTCAAGATCAATTGGAAGAGGAACTTGCAGATATGCAATTCCTAGCCGAAGAGAAAGAAAAAGTTGGAAGTCCGGATAACCTTGGTAATGTTATTATGGATGTTGTGTGGGAACAGTTTTTGAATCAAATTGCTGTTACTGCAGGTGAGGATTTTATCAAAGAAAATAATGGACTTCACCTTGACTTAAGGGATGAAGCTCATATTCAAACAGCAGAGAATTTTGCTAAAGGTAAAATTGCAACTCACAATTACATGAGTAGAGAGCAACTAGAACAAAATTATGATAGATACACTAATACTTCTCATAAAGAATTTCGAAAAAAATATGTAGATCCTGGTATGGATGCAACATTGAAAAGGGCTGGAGATTTAAAAAAAGAGGGTATAGATACTGTTAAAGATATTTATACTGGCAGACAAATTCCAACTGAAACCAAATTAGATAATGGCAAGAACAATCCTAAAGCAGCTCAAAGAGAGCATGTTAAGTCTTCTGCTGAGTTATATAGCGATCCATCACTTCAAATGGCTAACAGTAACCAAGAATTAGCTGACATTATTAACAATCCTGAAAATTTACAAGGATATACTACAGCAGAGCGAAACAATAGAAAAAGTGATAATTCAGCCAATGAAATGAGCAAACAGGATAAGAACAAACACTGGGAAAAGGCAAACAAAAGAGCCGAAGAGTTTGTTGAGCAAAAGAAAAAAGAGGGTGAAGAACGACTTAAGAAAGAAGGCCGTAAAACACAAAAAGAAGAAGCGTTCCGAATTGGTGGAAAGGCTCTACGAGCTGTTATTATGCAGTTTTTGGCTGAACTGGTTAAAGAGATTGTGGCTAAGTTAGTTAAGTGGTTTAAGTCTGCTAATAAAGCTTTGAAAACCTTGTTGGATAGTCTGAAAGAAGCTATTCATTCTTTTATCCATAAAATGAAAACACATTTGATTAATGCGGGAAATACCGTATTTTCTACTGTTGCTACTGCTATTATTGGTCCTATTTTTGGAACAATTAAAAAGGTTTGGATGATGCTGAAACAAGGATGGAAATCTCTTAAAGAGGCAGTAACATATATCAAGAGTCCAGAAAACAAGAGCAAACCAATTGGTAGATTGTTACTTGAAACAGGAAAAATTGTTATAGCCGGATTAACCGGTGTTGGAGCCTTAGTTCTCGGAGAGGTTATAGAAAAAGGGCTTATGACAATTCCAATCTTTGCGTTTGAGATTCCGCTACTTGGCAGTTTAGCTAACATTTTGGGGATTTTCTTTGGTGCCGTAGTTTCGGGTATAATCGGTGCCATAGCAATTAATCTCATTGAAAAGCAAATCGAAAATAGTATGAAAAGAGAAATTGTGAATGCTCAAATACAAAAAGGTAACGAGATACTAAATCTTCAACATCAAGTCCAAATGGTTAGCGAAACAAAGCTAGAACATACAAAATATATAGTTGCACATGATATACACAACCGCCATGTTGAGGCTGCTAATATGATGGCTGATTCTATAAAAAATATTAGAGCAAATTGTGCAATTGACGAAAGTGTTAAAAATACATTCGATGATATTGATAAACTATTTAATGAATGGAAGGACTAATGATATGAAAAAAGCTTTATACATAATGGGTGCAGGCCTTATTATTGGTAGTGCTGCAGCTATATACTTATTAAACAAAAAGAAGAAAGAATATAATATGGGTCATAAGTATAAAGATCTGGATAAAGAACAATCCATCAAAGTTGACGCTCCTTTGGTCAAGGTCGTGTCTAACCAGGAAGAACCTGTGTATGAAGAATTTAAAAGTTCAGCTATTGAGAATATGTATTACAGACATGAGAATGCTGCTACCATTATTAGAGATTCAGTTAAAGCAATACGTGAAAATGTGAAGGTATATGATAAGATCGATAACGAGATAGATGAAGTTTCTACCGAATTAGATAAAATGATTAGTGAGGATTAAAGATGAACGAATTGGTTATACAGCGTCATGATTTTGAAAACGCCAAGAAAGAAATAAAAAAGTTTTCAGAACAAACTACAACGGAATTAAACCTTAAAATGGTCGATAACTCCAAGGGAGTAGGCGAGTTTTTTGGGGATTTGCTTTTTGGTCGTGGTATCGGATTGAACCATAAGGTTACAGGCGAAGAACTGAATGAATTAACCTCACAAATCCAAACTCATTTACACAGTATAAATAATACCCAGATTAAATTAATCAAAGAGTTTGGACAGGTATATAGTGCACTAGAAGCTTTGGACAAGGATTATATTCAGGCGATTTTAGTTTCTATCAAGGCAACCGAAGAAACAAGCCAAAGTATTAAGGAAACGCAGGGGCAAATCAAAAAAATAGTTGAAAACCAAAGAAAGACACTTGAAGAACTGAAAAAATTTAAACATAAATTGGATAGTTATAGTCATCTTAGTGATATTGATAAAATATGGAGTGATAGTCAAAAATGGTTTAAGGAGATAAGCACTCTTTCTAAGTCTGTAGAGTGTGTTATTGAAAGCAGTAAAGAGAGTGCCCAGAAAGCTGACGCAGTAAAAGTTGCGTTAACAACAGCCGAAAAGAAAATCGAGACTTTGTCTATGCAGTCAAGTGATTTTATTGAAAAATTAGAAGGGTTGGACCGGGCAGATAAAATCTACTCAGGCAAATTAGATGAATTAGTGGAGACTGTTGGTAGGATTACTGAACGTATCGATTTAAATGTGGATGACATCAATAGTTTGAAGGATTATAAAGAAAAATTAAGCGGAATCTCCCATCTAGAAGAAGTTGATAGCATATGGAAAGAAGTTAAAGAACATACATCTCAGCTTACTGCAAGTGAAAAAAGGGATGAAGGACTTGCTATTGCAATTGAGAAAAATAAGGAAGAGGTAGATGAGAAAATTGCAGATACGGTGCAGACAACTAATGCTGCAGTTGAATCTTTGTCAAAAAGGATAAAGTATGCGTATTTAATTGCCGGGGGTTCTGCAGGACTGGCAATTATTGAGCTAATTCTACTTCTCATGAGGGTAATATGATGGACAAGTACGGTCAAGCATTAATAAATAATGCATCTAAAATGGATGCCCTTACAGATGCTTGTGGCGAGATAACTAAATTGGCAACTGCAATTGTGGAAGAAAATAGTAAAGCAGCTACTATTGCAATTCTTAAAAAAATTTCTGAAGCTATTGATAATAAGAAGTACAAAATTGAGGTTAAACGGGCTGCACAGGTTGTTAATTCCAGTTTGATTGAATTCTATGGTTATTCAACCATACAAGGCATTTGTAAGCCAACTGAGGAAGTAGACGATGATACAAGAACACTTCAAGACTTGTTGGATGAACTGAATGATCTAGTAGGCTTAGAAAAAGTAAAGAATAAAGTCCAAGATTTAATTGTGTATCAAAAGGTTCAGATGATGCGTAGGGAGAAAAATCTTCATTCCGCAAAAAGCACATTGCATCTTGCCTTTACTGGAAATCCCGGAACAGGAAAAACAACGGTAGCCAGAATTGTAGGAAGAATTTACAAGCAAATAGGATTACTTTCAAAAGGGCATTTTGTTGAAGTTTCGAGAACAGATTTAATTGCCGGATATCAAGGACAGACTGCACTCAAGGTGAAAAAAGTAATCGAAAAAGCTAAAGGCGGTGTTCTGTTTATCGATGAAGCCTACAGTATCACAGAAAATGATCATTCTGACTCTTATGGTAGAGAATGTTTGACAGAACTGACGAAGGCCTTGGAGGACTACAGAGAGGATCTGGTTGTGATTGTTGCAGGATACACGGAGCCTATGAATAAATTTTTCGAGTCCAATCCAGGGTTAAAATCTCGATTCAATACATTTATAGAATTTGATGACTATAGCCCATATGAACTGGATAAGATATTGATTTCTATATGTAAAAAAAATGATTATATTTTGGATAACGAAGCAAAAGAAAAAATCCATTTGTATTTCGAGCAGCAGACAGCATCGAAGGATAAAAATTTCGCAAATGGTAGGTTGGTTAGAAATCTGTATGATGATTTGGTTATGAATCATGCAAGACGAGTGATAAATGCCAGGAATCCAGGGAGTGAGGAACTATCTACTATTAAAGCTGAAGACTTTATATTTTAGGCTTGAAATCAATGGTTCCCATACTGTAGATACTAATAACACATGGATGTAAACCTTACAAATTGCAATTGAAAATATGAGACTAGTATATGAATTAATGTGCATTGGCGTATCTTTTTTATTTGATACGTCAATTTTTTATTATTTTATTTAGTAATCTACTTTATAATATTAATAATCACTAATCTGAATCTACAAGACACCGTAGATAAATGTGCAACTAAGTTATAAATAGGAGGTTATATAAGTGAGAAAAAGATAACACTTTACGATGATTAAATAAACATTGAAATCAAATCAGGTATTGAAATAAGAATAGATGAGTAATGTTAAGAACACCCGTAGCTCTGAAGTGAGTTACGGGTGTTCTTTCAATGTCTATGCCAATGTAAAATTTTCTGATATTACTTAACATCTTTATATGATTTGATTACAGATAGAATTAGGACAATAGTTATAATTATATAAGAAAATGAAAAAACAAACTATCTTGATAATTCTAGGAGGAATTGAAAGTGTTTGAATTTTTAAAAAGAGATAATAGAAAACTTATAAATGTAAATGAACTGGATAACCTTATTGGTAAGATCGAATTAATAGATATAAGAGAAACTTATGAGTATAACAGTGGATCAATAAAGACAGCAAAAAATACACCTATGGGTTTTTGTGTAAATAAATAGTATAAATGATATCAGTGTGTAGGAATATGATGTAATATTGATTAGTAAAATAAATAGGTATATAATGGTATTAACTAATAAGACATTAATATTTATCTCACGTCATTTATTCGTTATTAGAATAATATAATCCAATTTAATTGAGCAATTCATTGAAAAAGTAAAACTAGCTATACCAGAATTACTATTTTTGAACAAAGTAGAAACTAGAAACACTATATCTCTATGCTTTATGATACGATGTGAATATGAATTGTGGAGATAGTTGAAATGTTAATATGCGTTGCTTGTGGCAACGGGTAGAAATAGATAAAATTGCAGTAACAACTTTAAGAAAGGAAGTTATTGCATTTTAGTCCTCTTCTGACTCTGAATGTAATAAGAGAAAAAGATGCTACTTTTTAAATGTTATTTCAAAAGAAAATCTACCTTATGTATTATTTTACTAATATTTATTGCAAATTATATGACCTTTATCGGAATTCGTTCACTTTTGTCGACATATCAAGGGTATTGTGAAATGAGCAGTTTGGTCCATGAAGGAACCTATATTGCCAATCTTAATCCGAAAAATGATTATAGCTTTGCCAATATTACAGAATCCGATGTTCAGCAAATCTTTAATTATTTGGACAGAAATTTTGATTTTGCATTATATATTGACGGAAATCTAATTACCTTGCCGGATTGTGATATAGAAGTATCAGTAAACTACCTTAATGAAGAATATTATAAATTATTCCCGCTTGAGTTAGAACAAGGGATAAAACTGAGTTTTGATTACAAGCTGAATGATGATGAAATACCTGTTTTGATAGGGACAGGCTTAAGTAAAACTTATCCTTTGGGCTCAACTATTTCTATTTCAGACCCTGCAATGGGAAGAAATATTACGCTTAAGGTCGTAGGAATCCTAAAGAAAAATGCCTTTCATTCAAATTATTACATGCCCAACTGGAAAAACTACTATAATTTCTCGATTTTTGTTCCTGTAAATCAGATCTTTATTGAAAATGCCAATGTTGATTTTCATATTAATTCCATCATGAATTTAATAGTTCTTCATACTACTGTAGAAAAAACAGAAACCTTAAGTGATATTCTTTTAGAAAATCTCGGGTTACAGTTTAAATTTTACAGTCAGCAAGAGAATTACGAGCACTTTGAGAATGATTATTTGAAGTCTATTATTATCCAATTTATTAGTGCTTTAGTATTGTATGCAATAACCATATGGATTGCTAATCGGAATATTTTAAAAGGGAATCGATTACTGCTGAATAATCTATCATCTAGTATTTCGGAAAATGTTAATAGTGTGAAGATAAGAAAATCTGGATATATATATTTAAAACTAATATTTCTATTAGGCCTGCTTGGGGTTTTTATCTTCACTGCCTATGAAAGATTTAGTTATTGGGTAAAGAAGGATACTCTTGTGGCAGCATATGGTTTCTTGGGACTTACTGATATAGATTGGGGATCTTGGTTAACAGTATTATTTATTGATATGCTAATCGGAGTACTTATCGTTGAAACTGCAAGTAAACATTTTCTAAATTTAATCTCAAAACAGGAATATTAATGTGGTTGGCTCAAGCAACAAAACCAAATATATTCGTGTTTATTATAGAAGGGAGTTTTTCTAGTGTTAAATGAAAATATAAAAGCAATCAGAAAATCAAAAGGACTTTCTCAGGAAGAACTTGCAGTCAAACTGAATGTGGTAAGGCAAACAATTTCTAAATGGGAGCAGGGATTATCGGTTCCGGATTCGGATTTGTTGATTTCTATGTCAGAGGTGCTCGAAACGCCAGTTAGTGTTTTGCTTGGAGAAAATATTGTGGAGCAGAAGGCTGATGAGTTAAAGGTTATTTCTGAAAAACTTGAGGTTATTAACCTACAATTAGCTCAAAGGAAGGAAATGAAAAGAAGACTAGTTCATTGGCTTTTTATTGTACTGTGTGCTGTAATAATAATAATTGCTGTAGCACTGATTGCTTCTAGTAGCCCTTACTTAGGATGGAACTATAGTGACCCAGAAACTGCAGTAGTAGGAGCAACTTATCATGCTTTTGAATGGTTGTTTTTCAGAATAGCAGCTATTATTCTAGTTGGTGGGATTGTAGGAATAATCTTGACAGGGAAGAAAAATTTATGACTTAAACCGTTATCAAAAAATTGTTACAAGCGCAGTGAAGTTATAATTATTAATAAACTTGGAAGGTCTGCAAAATAATAAAGGAGAGATTTGATGGTTTATTTGTGTGGAGATATACATGGAGTATTAGATGTACAAAAAATAGTTGATTTTTTTGAGGCGGAAGAAGAAAAGGTCCATCCTAATGAAGATAGGTTTCTTATTATATTAGGAGATACATCTATATGCTGGGATAATGGGAGTTATGACAAAAAGGTAAGAGCCATACTTTCTGAACTGCCGGTGTCGGCAGTGTTGTTTATAGATGGTAATCATGAGAATTTTGATATATTGGAGGAATTTCCATTAGTGGAATGGAACGGCGGTTTGGTTCATGAGATAGACTCAGGTATAATTCACTTAATAAGAGGCCAGGTATATGTAGTCTGAAAAGAAAGCAGAACTGGCACATTGTAAAGAAGGATGAGAAAAAGCTTATCACATCACTTGGAACTGTCAGCTTTGAAAAGACCTTATTGGATTAATAAAGGAGCACAAGAAGAAAACAAGGAGAAAACAAGGAGATTTGTTGGAAGGCGTATTGTAGACCCTGCAACAGCAACTATGAAGTTAAGTGTTTATGATGTATCTGGGATAACTGTTATACCAGACTCGACAAATTCAATAATTGTAACGGAACCGGAGGATGTACCGGATCAACCATGGGACTATAGAAAGGCGAATTCTGAAAGATACGGCAGTAAATTCATAACTGAGGTGGTAAATCTTGGAGCAAGTCAATCGGTTGGAGCAAGTAAGAGAGGTAATAGGAACATTATTCCCATAACCGGCGGTACGGTGACTGGAAGTATAACAGCAAAAATTATAGCGGCAGGTGCTGATTATCAGAATCTATCTTCTCCTATGACGATTGATGCCAGATATCTTTGGGAAACTAATGACGGAGAAATTATTATTGTTAGAAACGGCGGTCAATTTGGTTCTCTTGTACCTACATTTGAAGTAAATGTAAACAGTAAATATTCATACCTGAACCAAAAGTTATATTTAAGTTCAAATCCGACTATGGGGGCAGGTAATTTTACTATTACATTTTATGAAAGTACAAAGTGATAAGGATTTTGATAATAGGACATGATAAATACATTAAAACAAGGAAAAATAGTAAATATATAAAGATAAATGATAGAATAGAACATATAATGACTAAAGCAGGCAACTATTTACAAACTATATTGTATAAATATGTAAGTTGTAGTATAATATAGGTATTAGAATTAAACTCCCCAGGTTACGGTTATATTTACCTAATATTGTGGCTAGAAGGTCAAAAATATAAAAGGAGGAAAAAGGATATGAAGCAAAAAAAATTTATGAGTGTATTGGACAGGAAAATAGTACATCTCTTGTTAATTGTAGCAATCATACTTGCACAGCCGTTTATATTTGCACGGCCAATCGGTGTAAGGGCAGCTGAAACGCTTCCAGCTACACCACCATCTGGATATGACAGAGTGAATTACGGCAACCCACAGGGTCAGGTCAGTTATATTACTTATTACTCCACAGCTACAAACAGCCAGCGAAGAGCGAGAATTTATTTGCCTCCCGGATATTCAACAAATGAAAAGTATAGCGTCATGTATTTATTACACGGTATTGGTGGTAATGAGGACGAATGGTATAATAACGGTGCACCAAATGTAATCCTTGATAATCTTATTGCTGCCGGAAAAATTGACCCCTTTATCCTTGTACTTCCCAATGGAAATGCATCCGGTAACGGAGTAGCAGACGGATGGGAGAATTTCACAAAAGATTTAATTAATAGTCTTATTCCCTATGTTGAATCTAACTATTCTGTTAAAACTGACAGCCAACATCGTGCCCTTGCCGGTCTTTCAATGGGAGGCGGACAAACCTTTAACATTGGACTGACCAATTTGGACATATTCCCATATATAGGAGCATTTTCTGCAGCACCGAATACATATTCAACATCTAGATTGTTTCCTGATAACGGTGCAGCTGCAAAAAGTAAATTAAAATTATTATTTATTTCATGCGGAACTAACGACAATCTAATAAGTTTTGGAGCAGGAGTTCACAACTTCTGTAATTCCCAAGGTATTCCCCATCACTATTGGCTTATCCAGGGAGGGGGACACGATTGGAATGTATGGAAGCAAAGTTTCTGGAATTTTGCACAAATGGCTTGTGCAGCAGGATTTACTGACAATAAATCACAAGAACCCTCAAAACCTTTATCAGCCTTTGAAAAGATTGAAGCAGAGAAATTCAGTAGCCAGTCCGGAATTGAAACGGAAGCCTGCACAGATACAGGGGGCGGATATAATATAGGCTATATCCATAATGGGGATTATGCAGTTTACAAAGATATAGATTTCGATACCGGTGCTGCAAGCTTTAAGGCCAGAGTAGCAAGTGACACAAGTGGTGGTACTATTGAGCTTAGGTTAGATAGTCCTACCGGTAAGCTAATCGGAAGTGTTTCCGTTCCCGGAACCGGAGGTTGGCAAAACTGGAGGGATGTAACATGCAGTGTCAACGGTGCTACCGGTAAACATGATTTATATTTGGTATTTACAGGAGGCAGTGGTTATTTATTTAATATAAACTATTTTATATTCAGCAAATCATCTTCTGAAACCGGAGGAGGTAATAATGGAGGCGGAAACGTATCAAATCCGAATCCAAATCCTAATCCAACATGGTATGTAGATGAAAGAGTTATCCGCCATGGTGAATGTAGACCGTATGATTATTATGGGGCAAAAGATCCTACCATTGTCTATTATGGTGGTAAATATCATGTTTTTTACACAGGAGCCAATCAAAGTGGTGGATGGCAGATGCTTTATACATCTGCAACAACACTTGATGGATTAAAAAATGCCCCTCGAACATATATGAGCAAAATAGGGGAAGCATATTTTTGTGCTCCGGAAGTGTTTTATTTCGAACCTCATGGGCTATGGTACCTGGTATATCAGGATGGTACTTATGGGGCTGCATATGCTACAACAAGCAATATCTCTGATCCTAACTCCTGGTCAGGACCGAAATCTTTTGGTATATCAGGTAATATGGGCTGGGATTACTATATCATATGTGACGATAAATATGCTTATATGTATAATTCCCCAGATGATGGCTCAGGTAAGGTGTATTTGCGTAAGACAACATTGGATAAATTCCCCCATGGATGGAGTGCTCCTGAGGTCGCTCTAAATGATACCTTCGAAGGTGCAGAAGTATACAAATCCCTGGCAGATGGAAAGTATTATCTGTTAGTTGAAGACATGAAAGATGGAAGATATTACGAATTATGGACATCGTCAAGCGCAGGAGGACCATGGAAACAGGTTGCAGAAAAATGGGCATGGCGAGGTAATCTGAAATACAATGCAGATAAGTGGACTACCCATGTTTCCCATGGGGAACTTATTCGTGCAGGATATAATCAAAAATTAGAAATCAATGATATTAATAAAGTTGAATTTCTTATTCAAGGAACAACAGACATATCAGGTCCCTATCAGCAGATTAACTGGGATATTGGAATTATCAGAAATTATGACAAAGACAAACAAGAAACACCTAAATCAGCATTTTCAAAGATTGAGGCGGAAAACTATGATAGTCAGTCCGGAATTGAAACGGAAGCCTGCACAGATACAGGTGGCGGAAATAATATAGGCTATATTGAAAATAGGGATTATGTGGTTTACAAAGATATAGATTTCGATTACGGTGCTGCAAGCTTTAAGGCCAGAGTTGCAAGTGAAACTAATGGTGGTACCATTGAGCTTAGATTAGATAGTCCTACCGGTAAGCTAATTGGTAATGTTTCAGTTCCCGGAACCGGAGGTTGGCAAAACTGGAGAGATGTAACATGCAGTGTCAGCGGTGCTACCGGTAAACATGACTTATATTTAGTATTTACAGGAGGCAGTGGTTATTTATTTAACGTGAATTATTTCACATTCAGTAAATCCTCTCCTGTAGCCTTAAGAGAACTAAGCGGAGCCGGAAGTGGTAATAATTCATTAGTCTATTCTTTAATGAATATGTATTTTCTTAATGCCATGAAATATTTCTGGTAGTTTTAAAGATTTGAGTTCGGATAAAGATATTGATGTACTTAATCTTTCCGCTCTAAAGAAATGATTATTAAAAATAGTAATCTTTGAGCCCTTCATATGTAGCATATGAAGATGTATATTAGAGTCAACTTATTATTGCAATAAGTTGACTCTCTATTTTTGTAGGCATATCTTCATTAAGTTTACAAATAAAATGAAACTGGCAAAGCTTGTGCAGCTTAAATTGTTGCTTAAAAAAATTATAATGGAAGAAAATACTATATGTTAATTTATTGACAATGATTAAATTCAATGATAGTATAGTGCAGCAAATTCTCATTAAAATTATCATTTATTAACTAGGAGGAAGAAAAATTTGAGCTTTAAAAAACAAAAAATGTTAATCATAACATTGGCAATCATGATGATTTTTTCATTTATTGGATGCAGTAAAAAAGAACAATCTGTGAAAGATCCATCAGCATTATTCAAGGCTGGTACTTACACAACTGAAGTAGATGGATATGTAGGCAAGATTAAGGCAGAAATCACATTTACAGATAATGAAATAGCAGAAATAAAGATACTAGAAAACTCAGAGACAAATGGAATTGGAAGCATTGCTATTGAACAACTTCCTGCCGATATTGTAAAATATCAATCCTTAGGTGTTGACTCTATAAGTGGAGCTACAATAACTTCTAAGGCAATAATCGAAGCTGTTTCTAAAGCAGTAGAAGAAGCCGGTGGGGATGTAAAATCCCTAAAAGAAGTTGCCATAAAAAAGACCGAAGGTGAAGCTATAATAAAGGAAACTGATGTAGTAGTAGTTGGAGGCGGTGGAGCAGGCCTTGCAGCTGCAGTTGCAGCAGCTGATAATGGTGCTAAAGTAATTTTAGTTGAAAAAACTGCTGCTTTGGGTGGAAATACTGTTAGAGCTGGAGGACCGTATAACGCTGTTGATCCAGAAAGACAAGCAAAAGTACAACCTGCTGATGAAGCAAGTATGAAAAAGGCATGGGAATTAACAAAAGAAGAACCCAAAAATGAGCGCCATGCTGAATTAATGAAAGAATTAAAAGCTGATTTGGAAGCTTATGAAAAAGGATCAATAGATAGTTTATTCGATTCCCTTGCACTTCATAAATTACAAACTTATGCCGGTGGTGATTATGCCGGAAAGTTAGAGTTTGTTGAAAAATTAGTTGATGAATCTTTAGTAACCAGCCAATGGATGGCAGGTAATGGAGTACAATGGACAGATGAAATCACAACAGTACCAGGTGGATTATGGCCAAGAGCTCACTTGCCAATTAATTCTGCCGGATACGATTATATCAAAGCTAATGAAGATACAGCTAGAAAGCTAGGAGTTGAAATTTTACTAAATTCTCCGGCTACGGAATTGATAATAGAAAATGGAACTGTAGTTGGAATCAAAGGTGAATCTAACGGCCAAGAGATGGAGATTAGAGCTAAAGTAGTAATACTTGCTACAGGTGGATTTGCTGCAAACGTAGAAATGAGACAAGAATATGTGCCTTCATTGACTGAAAATTTACCTACAACAAACAGTCCGGCTATAGTAGGTGATGGTATAAAGATGGCGGAAGCTGCTGGGGCTAATCTTATTGGTATGGAATACATCCAATCTCTACCACTTGGAAATCCTAAAGACGGCTCTCTAAATGGCTGGATTGGCGGAGCAGGTGTAGAATATTATTATCAGGTAAATCAAGAAGGTAAGAGATTTATGGCAGAGGATGGACGTAGAGATACAATGACAAATGCTCTACTGGCTCAAACAAATGCCATGTCCTATGTAATTTCTTGTGCAAACAACGAAGTTGATCTTAATGAATCAGGCCTAAATATATGGGGCGATGACGTAGAAAAATTAGTAGAAGATGGTGTGGTCTTTAGAGCTGACACTATTGAAGAATTAGCAGAGCAAATAGGAATTGATCCTCAAGTTCTTAAAGAAACCCATGATACATTTAATAGTTATGTAGAAGCAGGATATGATGCTGATTTTGGACGTACACTTTTTGGAAAACCTATAGATAAAGCACCGTTCTATGCTTCACCACGTGTTCCGACAGTACATCATACTATGGGTGGTCTTGAAATTGACTTAGAAACTCATGTATTGGATAATAACGGTGAGAGAATACCTGGCCTTTTAGCAGCAGGTGAGGTAACAGGAGGAATCCACGGAACTAATCGTTTAGGTGGTAATGCACTTGTAGATATTCATGTATTTGGAAAAACTGCAGGAGAAGAAGCTGCTAGAATTGTAAAAGAAGCAAATTAAGGAAGTATTATATATTATTCGAATTCTATTGTTTACTCCTTTGGGTGTGCAAAATATATAAAGGACAGGATTACTGTAATTATTAATGACAGTAATCCTGTCTTTTTGTCATTATACTCTATTTGACTTCTTCCCCCTTCCATCAAGCAGGTTTATTCCTACACCATCCATGTGAAACTGTGAAAAATATGCCTTATTCTATAAAATAGAAAGATAATAATGTAAAATAGACGGCTATTTGCAAAAAAACACCGGTAATATGTTGATAGACTTTAATTGAATTACTTATAGGACATATGGTAGTATAAAACTGTAAATGTAAATTAATTACAGCGACTTAAAAATTTTCAAAAAGGAGATGCTTCTATGAAGAAAAGTATGTTCTTAAAGCGATTCATTTCTATGTTGGCTGTCATTTCTATGGTGTTGCTTGATCTGACAGGAACAGGTACTCAGGTTGCAAGTGCAGCAACAAAAAATGATCCCGTCTTTAAAGAGGCAATGTACAGAAATATTTTGGTAGGGAAATCTTATGATTTCAATATCAAAAATAAGCCAAAGAAAGCATCCTACCAATGGAAAAGCAGCAACAAGAAAGTTGCAACAGTTAATAATAAGGGGCTTGTAAAAGCAGTTGCTCCCGGTAGTACAACTATTAGCTGTAAGATTAAAACAGGGAAAAAAACCATAACACTTAAGGCAAAAGTATATGTAAAGAAGCCTTCTAAGAACCCGGCTACAAAGGTAGCTATTAATAATAAGATACAGTCCATGGCTGTAGGTGAAAAAATCGACTTAAATTGTACTTATACGCCTGCAAAAGCATCTGACTTTGTAAACTGGACCTCAAGCGATACTACCATAGCCAAAGTGGATGCCAATGGAGTTGTAACTGCATTAAAAAAAGGTACCGTAACAATTAAAGCTACCACACTTAATAAATCTCGTACAGATAAAGTAAAAATAAAGGTGTCACCGGAAGTTACGGTATCCAATCAAGAACGACTTAATCAGGTTCTAAAAGCAGGCAAAGCCAGTACAATTATAATTAGCTCCAATAAAAAGATGGAATTAACAATTCCAAAAGGTAACTATAAGGGTAAAGATTTGATTGTTAATGCACCAAAGGCAATAATACATAATAATGGAGTATTTAAAACCATAACAATACGTGATTTAAAACAAGGTTGGAAGGAATATGCTAAAGGTAATACACTACATGTGGCTACATCAAGTAAAATAACAGTTGAAAAGAAAGCAGATTGTGGGATTGTTGTAGATAAAAGTAAAATCAATCTGGACCTTACCATAAACGGAAAAGCAAAAATTGACGCTATACAACCATGTGATATTAAATTCAATGGAAAAGCAAAAGAACTTCCTACATTGAATATTGAAACCCCAGGTGTTAAAATTAATACAAATATTGTCCTTAATATAAATGCTTCCTATCAAGCAGTACTCAGAATAGAAAAGGAGGCAGCTGCAAAATCAAAGATAACTGCAGTGGATACTAATGCAATACCGAAAGTAGAAGGCAAATACAAGGTTAATGTAGAAGTTAACGGTAAGGTTTATAGTGTTGGTGCTGATACACCTACGCCTACACCTACACCAAAGCAACCGACACCAACGCCAAAACCATCGAAACCTACACCAAAACCACCAAAACCCACACCACCTGTAGATGAGAAAATAAAAGTAGATGATAAGGGATTTACAGCTGAAGGTAGAATCGTAGCTTATTTTGGAACTCCTAAGATTGACGGTGAAATTGATGAGGTTTGGAATAAAGCCCCCTTGATTAAGCCGCCCTATACAAGTAATGCATCAGTAGAAGCAAGTGCAACATTTAAGCTATTATGGGATGATTATGCACTATATATCCTTGCCCAGGTGAAGGATCCCAACATGACACTGGCACCATATCAAGAATATGAAAAAGACTCCATTGAGATATTCCTTGATGAAAATAATGATAAGACATCATCATATGGTTCTGATGATTTACAGTTCAGAGTAAATTACGCCAATGAACAGTCATTGGGGAGTGGCGATCTTAGCAGATTCTATACTGCAACTAAGATAGGTGATGGATACTACATTATAGAAGCAAGAATTGAATTACAAAAAATTGCTGCAAACAATAAGATTTACGGTATAGAATTACAGGTAAATGACGGTATTGGAACAAGTAGAGCAGGTACTATTAATGTATTTGATACAACAGACAGTGCATGGAGCAACCCAACTGTATTTGGAGAAGTGATTCTAACCGGTAAAAAATCCGAAGATAAGCCCGGACTTAATCTTTATAAGTTACTTAAGTTAATCGATACTGCCGAGAAGATGGAAGTTACAGCTGTATTATTTAAGGCAAACTTAAAGGCAGCAAAAGATGTAGCCGCAAAAGATAAATTAACTCAGGAGGAAATTGATATGGCTTATGATTCTTTAAATAGTGTAATTGCATTTGAAAATGCAGTTACAAAAGCAGCAAACATGGACTTATCCCTATATCAGGCTGAGGGGGTAGCTGCTGTAAGGAAAGCAATTGAAGAAGCTGAAAAACTTCTAGGTAAGACAGAGGTAAGGGTTAATGAGATGAATGAAGCAATGGCTGCATTAGATAAAGCAATTGCACAGTTAAAAGTAACCGGCTTTGACAAAGACGGTAACATGGTTGCTAAGTACGGTTCACCTGTGATAGATGGTGAAATCGATAAGGTATGGGATGAAGTTGATTTTGTTCCGGCCACTCCATCAGGTTCAGGCTCTACAGATACCAGTGCTAAATTTAAAGTATTATGGGATGATAAGGCCCTCTATGTTTTGGCAGATGTTACTGATAATGCACTGGATACATCATCAGGTATCGTATATAACAGAGATTGTGTTGAAATCTTCCTGGATGAAGGGAATAATGCCAAAGAAAATATCTTTGATCTTGACGATACCCATTACAGAATCAGCTGTGATAATAGGCTTTCTGCAGATCGCGGTAGTTTGGACCGGTTATATACTGCAGTATCTGAGAAGAAAGATTCTGAAGGAAAGGTAACCGGTTATATTGTAGAAGCCAGAATCGCTCTTCAAAACCCAGCAAAGGGCAACAATATCTATGGTTTTGAGTTGCAGTTAAACGATGCTAAGAATGGCAACAGAACTGGTACCTTAAATGTGTTTGATAAAACAAGCACTGCTTATTTAAGTCCGACAAAATTCGGTAAACTTGTTCTTTGTGAAAAAGATGCCGCAGATGTAATGGGCTTCAATAAATATGATTTGTTGAAACTGGTAAATATCGCAAATGATATTGAATTAGCCCGCTATACCGATGATACAGCAGCAAGGGTAAGAGAACTGCTTGCCAAAGCGGATGCAACCATTGCTACAGGTGACCAAGCACAAGTTGACGCTTTGTATGATTCTTTAGATCAAGCAATCAGGGCCCTTGTTCATAAAGACATTAAAGACATAGATCCGGAATTAGCAAGAATTAAAGAGTTCAGAAGAATTCCTGCAGAGTATCTTACTGCAGAACCTTATGATGAAAAAGCAAAGGGAACTGTTGTAAGAGAATATTATGATACATATGAGTATAGTGACGATGGTGTAGCTGGTAATGCAATACAAAAAGATATGCTTGTATATCTTCCGGCAGGTTATAATGCTGAAGATAAAAATACAAGATATAATGTCTTATACTTAATCCATGGTACCGCAGAAGATCAAAATACAGTATTTGGCGATGATGATCCTAATGTAACTACTGTAATGAAGAAAGTCCTTGATATGATGATTGCCAATGGTGAACTTGATCCAATGATTATTGTTACCCCTTACTATAGAGGTATGGAATCAGGAAGATTACAATATGAATTAATCAATGAGATAATGCCTTTTATAGCTACAAAATATAATACTTATGCTGCTTCAGGTTCTAAGGATGATCTAAAAGCTGCAAGAAGTCATCATGCAGTTGGAGGTTTTTCTCAAGGAGCAGGTTGTACATTTACCCTTATGAGGAATCGCTTTGATTACTTTAAGTATTATATTCCCTTAAGCGGTGGTCCGGGAAATAATGATTTTACAAGTGCGGTAAAAGGTTATAATTTGACCGATTACTATGTATTTGCAGCTACCGGTACGGATGATATAGCATATAGCGGCATGGTAAATGCAATTCCTGATATGGCGAATTATAAAGATAGTGAAGGCAATCCGATTTTTATCTACAATGCAGATTTATCACAAGGTAACTTATACTTACTCTTGTTAGAAGACGGTACCCATACATGGCAATGTGTAAATCAGTATTTATATAATATTTTACCGGATTTATTCTTTGCTGAAGAAACACCTAATCTTGATTCGGATATAGTAACTGATGAGAAGGGATTTACGGCAGATGGGAAGATAGTTGCTAAATACGGAACACCTAAGATTGACGGTGAAATTGACGAGGTTTGGAATAATGCAATTGAAATTAAGCCTCCTCATACAAACAATGCAGCAGTAGAAGCAAGTGCAACATTTAAGGTGTTATGGGATGATAATGCACTTTATGTTCTTGCCCATGTGAAAGATCCTAACATGACAGATGCACCCAGTCAATTACATGAGCAAGATTCCATCGAAATATTCCTAGATGAGAATAATGATAAGGCATCCAGGTATGGATCCGATGATTTACAGTTCAGAGTTAATTACAAAAATGTTCAGTCAGTGGGCAGTGGTGATATTAGCCGTTTCTATACAGCTACTAAGATAGGTGATAATGAATATATTGTTGAAGCCAGAGTTGAATTACAGAATCTTGCTTACAATAATAAAATACTTGGCATAGAACTACAGGTAAATGACGGCATTGGATCTAGTAGAGCAGGAACCATTACTTTGTTTGATACAACTGATAGTGCATGGATGAACCCGGCCGTATTTGGTGAAATTGTACTTACCGGTAAAAAGCCCGGAGATGCTCCAGGACTAAATCCATATAAGTTAATGACTTTAGTGGAAACTGCTAAGAAGATGGATGTAACCGGATTTACTAAGGGTGTGGAAGCTTTCACAACAAGACTTAATACTGCAAATACAGCAATTGGTACTGCAACAACACAGGCTGAACTAGATGGGGCATATAATGCTTTGAATGATGTAATAACCTTAATGGGTGCCATTCAAAAATATGCCGGTTTGAACTTAGATTACTTCAACAATGGGGAAAAGATTAAGAATGCAATAGCTGCTGCAGAAGATATTCTTGCTAAAACCGAGGCAACAACTGAGGAAATAATGCAGGCAAGAGACGCATTAGATGAAGCAATCAAAGATATTGGAAGCTATAGCTTAAAAGATGTATATGCAGATAAATTCTATATAGGGGCAGCAGTTCATTTAAACGGTTTAGGCGACGAGAAATATACCCAGAATTTATTGTCCCAATACAATAGTATCACTGTGGAAAATGATATGAAGCCGGAGGTACTATTAGATCAAGCGGCATCAAAAGCTGCAGGGGCTGTTAAATGTGACTTTACGAAAATGGATCAATATTGTGACTTTGCCGTAGAGCATGGTTTAAAGATGAGGGGACACACCTTCGTATGGCATAGCCAGACGCCGTCTTGGTTCTTTAAAGAAGGATTTGATGATAATGGTGCATATGTAGATGCATCTACTATGGATATTCGACTTCAGCAGTTTATAGATGAGGTATTTGAACATATTAAAGAAAAATATCCGGGTCTCTTCTATGCTTACGACATCTGTAACGAAGTAGTATCTTCCATGAGTTTGGAATCATCCCATTGGAAAAATGTTTATGGAGACTACTCATTTGTTACAAAGGCATTTGAACTGGCAAGAAAAGCTTCAGAAGGTACTGGTATAAAGCTATATTACAATGACTATAACGAATATGATCCAGGAAAAGCGGAACAGATTATTGAATTATTAGCAGATGCAAAAGCAGCAGGTAATGTTGACGGCATCGGTATGCAGAGCCATGTAAATATTTATTATCCATCGATTGATCAATACAGAGAAACCATTGATAAATTTGTGGCAGCAGGTTACGATGTTCAGATTACGGAACTTGATATTGCCACAGCAATTAATGGCAACGGACCGGCACCGGATGCAGCTATGGCTGCTAAACAGGCACAGATTTATAAAGAATTGTTCCAATGTTATATAGATTATAAAGATAAGATCTCATCTGTAACATTATGGGGTATCAATGATCAGCATTCATGGCGGGGATCACAAGATCCATTGATCTTTGATAGAGAATACAAAGAAAAAGATTCATATTGGAATATTATTTCTGTTGGTTTGGCGGCAGAAAAATAGAAAAACTAAGTTTTGAAAAACTGATGATTGGGTAATAATGAAATAAAAAACATAGTGCCCATAAGCTGTAGTATTAAGTTATAATAACAGCTTTGGATAACACAAAACCCAGGCTTTATAAAGCCTGGGTTTTGTGACTTTTATTGATTACGGAAATATATAAACTGTCCTAAAATGCCTATTAGAAGGGAACTTTTTATGTGGCAGTAATTGATCAAAATGAACTGGTATTAGGGAAATTACTATTGTTTTTATTGTGTATGTAGAAGATAATAAAAGATAGAATTAAGTAAGGAGTATAAAAAATAATTCTAACAGAAGTACCTGCTAAGTTGATATTAGTAATGGTAGCGAATAATACAAAGAATTAGTTTCCAGAAAAAAGCTAGAAATGAGGTAATGATTAATGGAGAATAAACTTAAGGTTGCATTTATATGTGTTCATAATTCATGTCGAAGCCAAATAGCCGAGGCACTAGGTAAGTACTTTGCAGGAGACATATTTGAAAGCTACTCTGCCGGCACAGAAGCAAAACCTCAGATTAACCAGGATGCTGTGCGCCTAATGAAAGAGCTTTATGATATAGATATGGAGAAAACTCAATATTCAAAGTTGTTAGATAAAATACCTGCAGTAGATATTGTTATTACAATGGGATGTAATGTGGAATGCCCTTACCTTCCATGTAAATACAGGGAAGATTGGGGACTGGATGATCCCACAGGTAAAAGTGATGAGGAATTTAAAAAAGTAATATCAATAATAGAAGCGAAAATAAAAGAGTTAAAAGAAAGACTAAAGTCATAATAGATAGGACTTTACTGCAAAGCACTCAAAAAGAGGATTGTTATATTCTACAATCTGGGATCTGTCACTACGGGTTGTAATAATATCACTCAAATTTGTCATAATATCGCTCCAATGTGATATATTTTGATATTTTTAAGTGTTAAATAGATATACTATTCGATATTCGAGCGATATTATTATAAATGAAATAAAAACAATTATCAAGTGGTTAAGGAGAGAGGATATTGAGAATACGGGTGGATAAAAAGTACTTTGGAGATATGCAATTCTATAAAAAAGCATTAGTAATTGGAATTCCTGTTATGCTACAGTCACTTATTCAAAGTCTTGTTTCGCTGATTGACAGCTTTATGGTATCAGGCCTTGGAGATATTAAGATGTCGGGGGTTAATATTTCAGGGCAGGTTTTATTTATCTTTATGATATTACAAGGTGCCGTCTGTACATCAGGTGGAATTTTTCTTACACAGTTTTCAGGAGCAAAGGATAAAGAGGGTATGCAACAGTCCTTTGCATTTAAACTTGTAACATCCTTCTCCTTGGCATTCGTTTATTTTCTAGTTACTATGGTCTTTACAAGAAAAATACTAAGCCTTATGGTCATTGGAAATACCCAGGCAGCTTTAATTTTAGATCAAGGAGAGGAATATATGTTTTTAATGGGATTTATTGGCCTACAGTCAATTATTTCCTATATCATTGCTTCTTCTTACCGGGAGATAGGAAAGGTAAAAGTTCCATTGATTATTTCTGTGACAGCGGCACTAATCAATACCATCTTAAACTATGGATTGATTAATGGAAATTTAGGCATGCCAAGACTTGAAGTAAAGGGAGCAGCATATGCTACCATCATCGCAAAAACCATTGAAATGATTCTTTTTATTGTTTATACAATAAAAGATAAACCGGACTTTATCGATCTATCAGTTCTCAAACGCATTAATTTTAAACTTTTTGGACAGATTCTAAGAAAAGGCTCCATGATTATTCTCTCACAGATGATGTGGGTTGTTTCAGAAACAATTACAACAGCCATCTATAATGGTAGGGGCGGAGCCGATGTAGTATCTGGTATGGCAGCAAGCTTTGCCATAGCAAATCTATTCACTGTGTCTTTAGGCGGAATTACTACTTCAACGGGGGTTGTTATAGGAAAATCCCTTGGTAGTAATCAACTTAATCAGGCTAGACAAGAAAAAATATGGATGTTATCTGCAGCAGTAGTATTTGGATGTATTATGTGTTTGATAGGTTATAGTACTGCAGTATTGGTGCCAATAGTATTTGGTAGCTTAAGTCAGAACGCAAAAAACATATGCAAAAGTATGCTAATGATGATGGCAATGTTCATGCCATTATGGACGTATTTAAATACTCAGTTGGCTGTTTCACGGGCAGGTGGAGATACAAAGGTCTGTATGTGGGTAGATGGTTGTACTACTCTGGTTACGATTCCTATGCTGTTTCTTATGGCTGCTTTTACGAGCTGGAGTCCAATTATTATGTATCTGTCAGTAAAACTCTTTGATGTTGGTAAAATAATAATTGCTCATTTTGAATTAAAAAAAGAGAGATGGGTTGTAAATCTTTCTGATAACTAGCCTAAACAAGTTAAGGAAACTATAAAAGAGGTGAAGCTGTGTTTTAACTGCAAGGATAACACAATATGGTGAAAGGCATCAAGTTTAATTTGCTTCTTAAGAATTTAAAATCTCCTGCTATGTATAATCCATTAATTAGACGGTTAGCAATGAAATCAGGTTTTAGCAGTATCAAGTAGTATTTGGAAGTCATGTCTGAGCTTATTCAAAAATTAGTAAGTGTATTTCCTATAACACAAGGTATTCAATTGATGAAGGCAGCTTTTCTCGGACTTACAGTAGATAACATAAAACTACCTGTGATTGTTATGGGGACAGTAAGCATACTGTGTACAGGAATTTCTATTAAATATTTCAAATGGGAGTAGTATGTATTGGGTTTGCTATTACAAGAGATGAATGGATTACATAAAAAAGGGGTTGAAGTATGCTTATACTTTGTAAAATTAAGATATCGAGCGCTTGATGAGAATAAATTTATGGAGATCCACAAATTTAACTTTTAATAGGAGTTGACAGGATTGATGTAAAATTATAGTGATATAACACTAAATATGTTTGACCTAGAAGTAATAATATGGTAAAATTCACTGAGAAACTTCCTGCAAATTATTGATTATGAGTTAGAAGGAAATTATATGGAACTTAAAGTAAGAAAAGTCAAACTTAAAAGTAAAGACGTAAAGGCGATTTATTTTGATTCATTCCCTCCAAATGGGCGGTTGCCATTTTGTATGATGGTTGTTATGTCAAAGCTTTGGAATACGAAATTCCTCTCTTTTTATGATAATGACAAATTGTGTGGTTTTATATACTTTGCTGTCCAATTTAAACAAGTTTTTCTTATGTTCTTTGCAGTAGATAAAGAATTACGTTCAAAAGGCTACGGAAGAGAAATATTGAATGAATTGAAAAAACTTTATCCTATGAAAAAGATGATTGTTACAATTGAGTATGGTAATACCGACAAAACCAAAGAACAGGAACGCCGTAAACGCTTTTATCTTAATAATGATTTTAAGGAAACCGGCTATTTAATAAGGATGGGCGGTGTAGAACAAGAAATACTTGTTAGAAATGGGCAGTTCAGTAAAGTAAAATTTCGCGCATTTTTAGCATTATACAGCAATGGAATACTTTGGCCAAAGATTTGGAAAAAATACGATGTGGGAAAAGTTCGGTAAATATTCTCTCGCAAAGGGATCAAACCTTAATGTAACTATTGTAATGCAAAATGGTATACTGTTTATAAAATAATCAAGAAATATCTAGTAGAAAAAAGATATTTAAGATGGGTGACAATCATTATATGACCTTATGGGATTAATTATAACTGGCCACTAAATTTTGTTAGGGGCCAGTTTTTTACGCCTATGGACATAGGTTTCTAATTAAGTGTACCAAACTGCTGACAGTGAAAGACTCTAGGAAGCGTTATAATCTGTCACTCCCTTTCTTGCTCTAGGAGATGGAAAAAGTTGATTTGCCTGTAGTAAGCATATAGGAGTATAATAGTAATGATAAAATAGAATAAACAAAGGAGTTATTTTACATGAAGTACTTAAGCAAAGAAAGTAATATAAAAATGATATCAGACCTATCAAATGCAATGGGGGTATCGGGTTTTGAGGATCAGGTAGTAGATATAGCTAGAAGTTACAGTGAAGGTCTAGGAAAGATAAAAGAAGATACTATGAGAAATCTTTTCATATATCGTAAGGAAAATTCCGGTAGACGTCCTATAGTGCAATTGGATGCTCACAGTGATGAAGTGGGTTTTATGGTGCAAGCTATTCGTCCCAATGGTTGTCTGCAGATTATTCCCATTGGAAGCTGGGTTACCAGTAACATTCCTGCTACAAAGGTGTGGGTAAGAAATAGCGAGGGCAAGTACATACCCGGTATTGTAGCCAGTAAACCACCTCACTACATGAGTGAGCTGGAGAAAAAGTCAGCATTGGACTTTGGACAACTTACTGTGGATATAGGAGCCAGATCAAAGGAGGAGGCTGTAAAAGAATTTAAAATTCGAATCGGTGAGCCCATTGTTCCATTTGCCGATTTCACCTATGACAATGAGCGGGATATCATGATGGGAAAAGCCTTTGACAACCGATTGGGATGTGCCGGTGTTATTAGTGCCTTAAGAGCACTTGAAGGGCAGGAGTTAAAGGTAGATGTGGTAGCAGGAATTGCTTCCCAGGAAGAGGTAGGTGCAAGAGGTTCCGTAATTACTTCCAGGGTAATTAAGCCTGATGTGGCCATTGTATTTGAAGGCTGCCCTGCAGATGATACTGTAGTAAATACATATGAGATACAGACAGCTTTGAAGAAGGGCCCGATGCTAAGGCATATTGATGCCAGGATGATTACAAATCACCGCTTCCAACGCTTTGCACTGGATTTGGCAGATAAAAAAGAACTACAGGTTCAGGAAGCAGTTAGGGCAGGAGGCTCTACCAACGGATCAGTTATCCATCTATCTAATGAAGGAGTTCCGACTATTGTAATTGGTGTTCCTGTAAGATATGCCCATACCCATTATGGTATTTCATCCTATTTTGACTTTGAGACTAGTGTCAAATTAACATGTGAAATCTTGCAGGAACTAGATGAAAGCATTATTAGAAGCTTTTAATAACAGTTTAACTTAAGCCATTTAAATAATTTCACTAATGATGAAAGAGTGGAGGGGAAAAATATGAGCAAGATAATATCTACTTTTAAGCAATTAGTATTTTTTATCGCATACATAATCCCACTGTACTTTTTTTCCTGTATAAGTTTTCCGATAACGGATTTTTTTCGGGGAAAAGAAAATGATATATGGGTAGCCTTATTACTTGCTATGTCATTTGCCTGTTTATGGTCAGTTTTATATGTTCATATTGCAAAAGGTATTATCAAAACTGATATAAAAATACTACTAAAAACAAACAAGTTACTTTATCTTGCTTTCGCTGTAGTTGTAATTATTTTCACTATGTTGACTTGGTTTAATGAATTACCTATACCTAATCCAATTGAAGTGATTAATACTACTCCACTATTAGGTTTATTCGCCTTTTTAGGATGGATAGTTTTAACAGGGATGATTGTAGCTTGTTTAGGCCTGTTCTTTATTGTCTCATATGTGGCAATAAAATTAGTTGATAATCATCCAAAAATTGTAACTATGTTAGCCCTCCTATTTTTAATTTTATGGCTATTGAGTTTGAAGTTGTGGTAGTTAATGATAAAGCCCTGCGATGTTAAGCAGGGCTTGTTTCTATTATGAGGAAATACTGTATGTATTCTAGTTGATTAATCTGAGAAATCTCTAAACAAGACCTCAAGTTCACTTTCATTTTCAATGTTACCGTCACTAATAAATTTTTCAATTTCTATAGTTCCATCAGCCATAAATTCTACTTCCCATTTTTGGCCAGGTACAGTGACCTCAACTAAAATACTGTCTCTTATCTTATTAAGACGATAGTAGATTTTTCTTTCTTCCAACTTGTTTAGAAATTCAATTAAGTTTTTCAATGTATTCATTTTGTACTCCTATCTGTTAAATCGGCTATCAGTTAGTAGTTTGTAAATTGTTTTAAAACCTGGATCACCACTTTGGGCCCGTCTTTGTATTTCAGCCAGAGTTAATGTTAAGATGCTGTCCCAACTTGGTGAGCCAGGAGGTAGTGGAGCATTTCTAATGCTTCCCTTTTTGTTTTTTAAGATTTCCGAAACAGTCTTATTCTTATTAGCTGCAAAAAACACTTGACCATAAATCTCTTCAAAGGCAGATACTATACTACTTGCCATAACTGAAAATGCTTCTTTAAATGCACTAACAATACCATCCCATTTTGGGGCTATATCATCCCAGTAGTAAGCAATTATAGCAATACCGCCTACAGCCACAATAGCTGCAATAATGTCACCAATTGGAAGGGGACCGTCAAGCCCTGCTGCTGCAAGCCCTCCACCCATAGCCATAAAAGTATACCTTACAAGTGTTGGCAAGTTTAATGCTATTAATCGTGTGTTTAAGATATCTAAAGCATCTGCTGGAGAAGCAGCAGCCATCATAATCATAGGTTTATCTATAGTAATTTCAACTCCCTTGATTACGGTGATATTATTATCTTCCGTATTTAGTAGTTGATTATTGTGTATCTTGTTCTTAATATCTTCTTTTACTTTCATCTTGTCATAATCCGGGTCAACATACTTTTTATGAATTTCCAATAATTCATAATCTTCATTTTCTATAAATGTTACAAATTTCTCCTTTGCTTCTGGTGATAAACTATTAAAAACTTCTTGTGCTGCTTTAATAGCTTGCTTCTCTTTATTTGACTGTTTAGTGGCTGCACTGACAGTCTGTGTTAATGTTGTAAATGTAATTGCAAAACATAGCACAAATGAAATTGACTTTGTAAGGAATTTTTTCATTGTTTATCGACCTCCATTGTTTATTTTGCTTTGATTACTTAAATTCTGTTTGCTCTTTTTTACCACCTCCATTTGTAATTGCAATTTGTAGTTTCTTTATTATAGCTACAATGCAAGAATTAATATAATCCAAATATTACCAAATGTCAATAGGATACTTTTATAATAAAACTACTAAAAGCAAATCTATGTTCAAGAAGATTCTAAAAACTGGTAGACAAAAAAACCATTTTAATTAATGAACTTTACATACCTGGATTATTATGCTACAATATAGTACAAAAATCACATTAGCAAACAATTTATAACATTATATTATAAAATGTTACATCTATAATAAGGTATTATACTGACATTAATTGTAACATGCTTTAGTAATGATATTAGACTTAGTCATTATATGCGAGCTACTATATAATGACAGTTTAATTTATACAAATTAAAAGGAGGTTAGGAAAATGACCAAGACAAAAAAGGCACTGCCTTGGTTCTAGTAGTGATATTTCTTATGACTTTTATGACTACTCCAGTAAATGCGGCTTACTCGTATTATAATACTTATTAATTTACCACTGGAGCCTTGTGGTGGAAATAAAAATTCACTGCAAAAGTTTACAGAGATCCAAATTGGTTTAGAGTGTGGTATGGAAGTGATAAAGTATCTTCTGGTTTTGAGTACAAAAACAATACAGAAGTTGTTTTGACTCAGTCTAGGAGTTTTAATTTTGATAGTCAAACAAAATTTTCCCTTAATCCTGAAGTTGATTTTTCTGGCTATAAAGTCCCTGCTAAGGTGGGCGGTTCAATTGAGAAAACTTCAAAGAAATCTTGGGGTATTACAAATATTTCGACAAGAACAATTGAGAAAACTGCTCCTAAAGGTTACTACAGTTATAACGTATGTATGAATCTCTACAAAATAAAGATTGAAAAATACTCAGGTAAAACTAAAAAAGGTACTATTCAGTTTTTTGTGCCAAGAAGCGAAGCATTTCGCGCAGTCGTTTACAATAAGAAAAATGCATCCTATAGCGGAGTTACATTGTACTAATAATCTATAGTTTCGCTTAGTAATCACCGGGTGAATGCAGGAAGATATACCGTCTATCTTCCTGCATTAAATTATAAGTAATCTAGGAGGAATGACAAATGAAATTTAAGAAATTCAGTCAATTATTTGCATTATTAGTTCTAATTATTACTATTTTTACATCATGCACGAAAAGTAATACTGGAAGGCATGGCAAAGAGCTGGATTTTGCAAGCAATGGATCAAAAGTTTTTATTAATACAAAAAGTTCAAATGTACTTTCTTTGAATATAGCTTTGTTTTCAAATAATAAAATCTCAGATGTTAAGTATATAGGACTTGAAGGCAGTAATATAAATAATGCTGATTTTGATGTTAATATTATAGATAATACTGTGAATGAGCTAAATAGATTTAAATATAAGGGATTATATACAAAATATATTATGTTAGAAATCACAAAGAAGAATGAGGCAGTTCAAAGCTGTGAGTTTAACAAGCTTGTTCTAAATGTAGATGGGGAGCGTCGAGATATAAATTTTTCAACCCCAGTTAAGCATCAGTTTGTAGAAGGAAATGTTTTTACTGAGGCTCTTGAAATCTCTGTTATACCTAATGAGTTTGCAGCAAGTTTTATAAATAATAAAGACGCTAGTGCAATATATGAATTTACTGCTACTAAAGACCTAACCATTGAAAGAGTTTATTTTGATGATTTTTTAGAACCTATAGATATATTCTATTCAATTAATAATAGTCAACCACAGAGTGCAATATTTCCGATAAATGTTAGTAATGGTGATCAGATAAATATAGGTTTTTCAATTGATTCTAAAATAGTTGATTCTAATAGCTATGTTTCAACGAACTTAATTTTTGAATATAAAACAAATAATAGTGATGAGAATATTTATAATAGTGTCTTTGTAGTTTTTGATCCAATTTACCCATTGACTGATAATGAATTCAAAAATATTGAACAGTTAATAGATGGGATAATTTCAAATGACGAGTAAGGAGAATACTTATGAGAAAATTGCTTCCTTTTCTTTGTATTATTTTTCTACTAACTTCGTGTATCTTTGGTGTTCTATATTTTCTTTCATCTAAAAACAACGACTGTCATCAAAGGAAGAATGATTAATTCTTCTGATGTTGCACAAAATAGAAATGTTGTTGTTATTGATGAGTTCACTGAAAGTCTTCTTTTTCCTAAAAAGGACTCCATTGGTAAACAAATTAGATTAAAAGTTGATATTCCGGGGTTTTCAAACAATTCCATCAATTCAGATAATGCTTCAGAAATAAAAAAATGCACAATTATTGGAGTGGTTAAGAGCGGATATCATGGAAAAAAAGAAAGAATGAAATATAACAAATATATTTCGAATTTAAAAGAAACTATAAATTTGAATACAGTCATATATACACCTAAATCATATTTGCTACAGAATTTTGAAACTTCTGATCAAAAAATCATTGCATGGTCAACTAATGATATAAAAGCAATGCAACTAATAAAAAAATCAATAGAATTATTTAAAAACCAAAGTTTAAAAGAATTTACCTCATATGATCTTGTTGATAAAGACACCGTGCTTCGGCAGGCAAAAGAAAATCTTGAGCCTATACGAATTTTTCTTGTTCTAATTATGGTTGTCTTATTGATAATTTCAGGAATTAACGCAATGAGCATTATGTTCTTTTCTGTTAAAGAAAGAATAAACGAGATTGGAATAAAAAAAGCCTTAGGGGCTACTAAAATTGAAATTCTAAACCAATTTATCATTGAGGGAATGATGATGGCATTTATTGCGGCAGTTATTTCAGTGCTATTAAGCATAGTAACTGTACTAATTGTGCAAAAATATCTAAATGAGAGTCTTTTTATTCTCTTTGAAATTAATTTAACTGTATTAAATATTTTGATACCTTTTTTTATATCCATAATTTATGGATTTGCTTTTAGTGTGATTCCGAGTTATTACGGTGCCAAAATAAAAGTAACTGATTCACTAAGATTTGAGTAGTAATCTAAGCATTCTTAACTATTTAGGCAAGATCTAAATCGACTTGTCAACCTGTACCTGATATATAATCATAAAAAAGGCTACTCCCCTATAAAGTACAGCTGGGAGTAGCCTTTACTTTTTATTTCTGCTTTACATATGCTTTACCACTGGCAGCAGGTACCCGGGATTTACCCACAAACAATACCAGGGTGATGATTGTTACTACATAGGGAATCATGGAAATCAGGTTAGGGGATATTACATTGCCCGAACCCAGTAGAACCTTTAAGCCATTACACAATCCGAACAGTAGACAAGCCCCCATGGCTCCCTGAGGAGTGAATTTGCCGAAGATAACAGCGGCTATGGCAATAAAGCCTTGGCCGACAATAACTTCGGGACGAAACTGACTTACAGTGCACAAGGTAACATAAGCACCACCCAGTCCTGACAGGAAGCCGGAAGCAATCACGGCAATGTAGCGGGTGCGGTACACGTTGATACCTTGAGTTTCGCAAGCCTTAGGATGTTCACCTACGGCCCGAAGACGCATACCGAATCTGGTTTTGTAGAAGATAAACCAGACGATAGCCACTGCCACAAAAGCTAGATAAGTAGCGACGTAGGTGTTAAGTACATTATTCCAAAAGCTTCCCACTTCAAAGACTCCGTTAAAGAGCTTGGGCAACTTTTGAACTGTGTCCAGGGGAGGAGTGTTTGAGGATTGCTCAAACAGCGCTTTGCATACGAAGATAGCTACCCCGGGAGCCAAAAAGTTTATGGCGGTACCGGATATGGTCTGGTCGGCCCCGAAGGAGACACAGGCTATGGCGTGAATTAGTCCAAAGAGTGCACCTACCAGTCCTCCGCATAAAAATGCCAGCCAAGCATTGCCGGTGAAATGGGCGACTGCCGCACCTACAAAGGCGCCGATGGTCATCATGCCTTCAATACCGATGTTTACGACGCCACTTCGTTCTGAAAAAGTGGAGCCCAGTGCAGCATAAAGCAAAGGAGGTGTAGCTATCAGTGTGGCATTAATAACCAAGCCGAGGTTTTTAATCAGTTCTTCCATTTAATTGTCCTCCTTTTTCTTTTGTCGTCTTGTAATGATATAACGGAATACATGGGATATAGCAATAAATAGTACGATGGTACCCATAATAATGTCAACCACTTCGGTGGGAGCATCAATAAGATTAAGCTTTGAGCCACCGTATTTCATGGCTCCGTAAAACAGCCCTGCAAATATACAGCCAATAGGGTGAGAACTTGCAATTAACGCAACAGTAATTCCCTGAAAGCCAAAGCCTTCCTGGCCGGCAAATTGGCTAATACGCATGGAATTACCCATCAACTGTATGGCACCCCCTAAAGCTGCCAGAGCCCCCGACAAACTCATGGCTATATACATAGTCTTGTTGGAATTAATACCGCCGTATTTGGCCGCGTGAGGATTAAGACCGACAGCCTGCACCCGGTAGCCAAGAGTGGTTTTGGTAAGGATAAACCAAATGGCAATTGCTGCAATGATTGCAAGGAAAATACCATAATTGGCTTTATCGTTCTTAAGTATATTCAGCACCGATTGAGGCAGCAAGATTCTTGCGGATTGTCGAATATCCTTAGAAGCTTCTCCGCCCCCTACCTTGTGAATAACTTCAGTGTTAATTACATAATTTGAGAGATAAAAGGCAATCCAGTTGAACATAATGAAGGATAAAACTTCGTTGATGCCAAACCTTACCCGTAGGATTGCCACCAGTAAACTCCATACCATGCCTGCGGCTATAGCAGCCAGCATACATAGTAAGACGTGCAATATAGGGGGAGCGTCCAATAGGATGCCTACGCACAAAGCAGCCAGTGAGCCTACGACATACTGTCCTTCGGCACCGATGTTAAAAACCCCCATCTTGTAGGAAAAGGCCACGCTCAATCCGGTAAACATCAGTGGGGTTGCATATATTACCGACCAAATAAGATATTTTGGCCGGCTAAACACGCTGTTAAACAACTTTGCATATGCTTCAAAGGGACTGAAGCCGGCTGACCATAGGAAAATGCCACCGACTAAAAACCCAAAGAAAATAGCAATGACGGTATACAGAGCATTTTGATGAAGTAGGCCTTGAGTAACATTTTTAACTATATTTCGGTTTGTCTTTTTGTTCTGATTGTTCTTTTGTTTCATGCTTGCTTCCTCCTGCCATCATCAGTCCTAGGACTTTTTCATCGGCCTGATCGCCGGGCACACTGCCTACAATTTTACCATTGTAAATAACTTCAATCCGGTCGGACAGGCTCATGATTTCATCCAGTTCAAAGGACACCAGTAGTACTGCCTTGTTCTTATTGCGCTGCTCCACAATATAACGGTGAACAAATTCTATGGCGCCTACATCCAAACCACGGGTGGGATTAACGGCAATAAGCAAATCCTTGTCGTTGGTAACTTCCCGGGCAATAATAACCTTCTGCTGGTTACCGCCGGAGAGTTTACCTACTTCTTTGACACCGTCTTCAGCACCACGGATGTCAAATTTGTCGGTCAGCTCTGCAGCGTGCTTATAAATGGCATCTTTCTTTAAAATACCCCGTTTAGAGAAGGGGGGAAGGTCATGATTTTGCAGCACCAGGTTGTAAGCTACCGAATAATCCAGTATCAGCCCGTGTTTTTGCCTGTCAGCCGGAATGCTGGATACACCCTTATCAAACAGGGTATGTGCATCGGCGTTAAATAAATCTTTGCCCCCTATGATAACCTTGCCGGCTTCACCTTTACGTAAACCGGTTAAAATCTCCACCAGTTCGGTCTGGCCATTGCCGTCCACACCGGCTAAGCCTACGATTTCGCCACGGCGTACCTGTAAATTCAAGCCCTTAAGCACTTCTACACCCCGGTAATCCTTGCAGTGAATATTCTGCACGTCGATAATGACTTCACCGGGCTCAATAGGCTGTTTGTCAACCACAAATTGAACATCCCGACCTACCATCATGGAAGCTAAATCATGTTCGCTGACTGCTTCTACATCGACGGTATCGATGTATTTGCCCTGACGGATAATAGTACATCTGTCGGCAGCAGCTTTGATTTCTTTTAGCTTATGGGTAATTAGCAGTACGGTTTTGCCGTCGGCTGTAAGGTTATGGATGATGTTAATCAATTCTTCGATTTCCTGAGGTGTTAAGGATGCAGTAGGCTCATCGAGAATAAGGATATTAGCACCCCGGTATAGCACCTTAAGGATTTCAACACGTTGCTGCATTCCAACCGAAATATCTTCAATTTTAGCGTCGGGGTCCACATGCATACCATAGCGCTCGGACAGTTCCAACACTTGCTGGCGTGCGCTTTTAATGTCCACTGTCATGCCTTTTGTGGGCTCCATGCCAAGGATAATATTTTCGGTAACGGTGAAGGGTTCTACCAACATGAAGTGCTGATGTACCATGCCGATGCCAAGTTCAATGGCATGGCGGGGATTCTCGATATGTACAGGAGAACCGAATATGGAAATGCTACCGGATGTCGGTTTATACAGCCCGTACAACACGTTCATCAGTGTGCTTTTTCCGGCGCCGTTTTCGCCAAGAATAGCGTGAACTTCGCCTTTGTTAACGGTTAGATTAATGTGATCGTTGGCCACGAAGTTACCGAACTTCTTGACGATATCAGTCATTTGAACGGCAACCACGTTTGAAGCAATATGGCTTGTTTTTTCCAAATCCGTTTTTCCTCCTTATATGTTTGTCTTATGGGAAATGCATAGTA
Source organism: Herbinix luporum (assembly GCF_900070325.1). Taxonomy (GTDB): domain Bacteria; phylum Bacillota; class Clostridia; order Lachnospirales; family Lachnospiraceae; genus Mobilitalea; species Mobilitalea luporum. The sequence goes on along the minus strand of NZ_LN879430.1, from coordinate 1,476,384 downwards.
AATATAATGTATATAATTTAAATAATAATAATATCTTCAAAGCCTTTGGCTGCAAGCAACCCGGCATAATATTCCATTTGATTAGCTGTGGGAATCTGTAGATTCTTTGCATATTGCGGACGAACCCCCATTGGACGATAGGATATAAGTTTATATCTAATAGGTCGAATGGGTAAGTAGGGACGAAGCATGTCACAGATTTGCATGATAGTTTGCTCACCATCGAAAAGACCGGGAGATATTACTGTACGGACCTCATACAGTTTGGCCTTCGAGGCGAGAAAACGTGCATTTTTCAAAATAATAGAGTTGTCCCACCCAGTTATCCGCTTGTGTTCTTCAGAATCATAAGCTTTAATGTCAAGCATTACTCCGTCGGTTGCGGCCAGCAAATCAGGATAGTGCTCAAAATCTAGGGTTCCATTGGAATCAATTAGGGTAGATAGGCCATGGGCCTGTACCAGGGTAAACAGCTTGGTTAAGAATGCCGGATACAGTGTGCATTCCCCGCCCGACACGGTGATTCCTCGGATAAAGGGGATTTGCTTTTGAACCACCTGCCATACCTGTTCAGGTGTCATATGGGCAGTTTTTGGGCTGCTGTCATAGGGACAGTTCTTGAAGCAGGTATCACAGTGGACGCATTTGACGGAATCGTAACTAACACGCTGATTTTTAAAGCTCAATGCTTCTGTGGGGCATGAGTTTACACATGCCCCACAGTGCATACATTTGCCTCGTGTTTCAGGGTTATGGCAATATAAACAGTTCATATTGCAGCCCTGCAGAAAGATTGCGGTACGGTTCCCGGGTCCGTCAACGGTGCTAAAGGGTATGATTTTGTTAACCGTAGCCAGCATAATCAGTGCACCTTTCTATCCAAAAACTTTCCATTTATTACTGCACCCATTCCCAAGGCGGTGGTATCATGAAGTACGTTCTGACCGCTCTTTAGCTTTTCGATTTCCGACCGTTTGACCAAATAGCCCGTTATACGGATAAGGTCGCTGTTCTTCTCATAGAAGGACAGATAGCGTATTTCCTTTCGGAAGGAGCCCTTAACAATATCCAGTATGTATTCGGGATTTTGGTGGACAGTAACATCAATTGGGAATATGTCCCCGGTTCCGGATGGGAAATATTTATGGAAATTATTAATTACCATAAGGTGATCAATCATTTCATCCGGTTCCTCTCCGATGGGGATACGAGTACCCGGCGAGATATTTTGATCTTCTGAAATTCCAACTTGAGCATGGAGCAGATAGTGACCCCCCGTTACTTCGCAGTAGGGACTTTGGTGTTTCTCGTTAAATTCATAAATCTGCTCAATAATGGATTTGCCAAGCTCAGTGGCGTACTTATCATGGCCGAAGCGGCCGTAACGACCCTCTTTTTCCAGTAGGATATTGACACATTCCGCAAGGCCAACCAGTCCAAACATGGCAGTAAAACGCTCACGGTGGATAAAGCCTTCCTTGGCCAGGAAGTTATTTTCAAAGAAGCCGCTTTCTTCAACCTCAAATCGCACTCGGGCATCCATGTAGCGAGCCATTATGTCCATTACATAGGGCAGCTGTTTAGATCGGAAATCTTCAACGGTGCTAGCCCTTTTTGCAATGTTACTAAGAATCAGACGGCAAAGGGTGTATGATCCGCCACCTAAGGGTAATCCGTTATAGCAGCTGGCAATCACATAATCATCTCCCAGTTCTTCCTTGAACATACGATGGTTGGCAAAACTGGGTTTGGCTGAATACAAGGCCGTTTTCACTGCTTGGATAGCGAAATCGTCATCTGTTACACCTTCTTCATATTTCAAGGTCAGATTGGGAACGGCTTGCTTAAGCTGGGCCTCCACCTCTAGCAGAAGGCGACCAGCCCTGGTAGGCTTGGGGCCTATATTAGCATGGGAGAAGGAGTCCAAAATAGTGCGATCTATATGTACTAAAAAGTTTTTCAGAAGTTTCTTTGCCGTATGATCGTCCACATCTTCCATAAAAGGTTCCAGCAAGGTGTCTAACTGTCCCAGATAAACCGGGAAGTTGGTCACACTTGGAACATGCTTGTAAAAAATCAGAAGACAATTAAGGGCCTCATACAAATCGGTCGGGGGCGCCAATTGCAGAAACTGGCTGCCTTCCTTCATGAATTTGGCATAGTCCGGGATAATATAGCGAGGACGAAGAGGAGCCTGTCCCTCGTTTAAGTCGCAGATACACTTACAATCTGCAGGGACCTTCATTAGCTCATCAAGTCCTTCCGGTAAATCCAATACTTCCAGCAAAGAATCGGCAGCATTGGCTAGTGATGCAACCTTTTGTTCATGAGTAAGTGTCGGACTTTTAATAATATCCAGTATTTTTTCCCGTGTTTCATTGACCCGTTCCATAGAAATGTCTCTCAATTGATCGCCACCCTTCCTTAATGGTAGATTATTTATTGAAATTGAAATGTTAAAATTAGTCTAATTCGTAGATGTCACCGTATTTAGCTTCAAAATCAGCTTGGGTCTTTGGAACGGTAATTTTACCGTCGATAATATCTTGCTTAGCTTGTTTTACATATTCTAAAACATCGCTAGGCAGGTTGGTGGTAGTAGGAGCAATGTCTACACCTTCGGATTTTAGGTCATAGATGATGAGACCGGACTGAACATTACCTTCTTTTACGGCTTTAGAAATTTCAAAGCATGCATTGTCAACCCGCTTCATGGCCGAGGTTAGAATATTTTCAGGAGCCAGAGGAGATTGGTCGCTGTCTACACCGATTGCCCATTTACCTGCGTCCTTACAGCCTTCGATTACACCCAGACCTGTGCCCCCTGCTGCGTGGAAGATTACATCTGCGCCATTAGTAATCATGGTGGTAGCAGCGGATTTACCGGTTTCGGTGCTTCCGAAGGAGTTAGCGTTAAACTGCAGGATAGTAGCATCGGGATTGGCATCCTTTACGCCGGCTAGATAACCATAACCGAATTCGTTCATGGTCTGGCTAACCATACCAATAACAAAACCTACGGTGTTGGTCTTAGTCATTTTACCGGCAACAAGACCAACGAGATAGGAAGCCTGGCTTTGTTCGAACATTAGGCAGGTAACGTTAGGTAAATCAATGGAAGCATCGTCAATGATGGCGAACTTCTGATTGGGATTGTCTTCAGCTGCTTTCTTTGTGGCATCAGCCAGCATATATCCTACACAGATAATAAGGTCATATTCTTCATCGATGAAGGCCTCAATATTGGGAGCATAGTCTGCATCGGTTGCAGATTCAGCATAGCGAACTTCTACACCAAGCTCCTTTTGAGCCCGTTGCAGACCTTCCCAAGCAGACTGGTTAAATGAACCATCGTTTACACCGCCAACGTCGGTAACCATACCTATTTTAATTTTCTTTCCACTTTTGGAGCTGTCGGTATTTTTCCCCCCACATGCGGTTAAGGAAAACACCATAATTGCAGATAATAGTAATACTAAAATTTTTTTCATAATCATTCTCCTTTCTTTTTTTAATTTTAATTAAATGAAGTTAGCTAATTACATCTCCTTGTTAGCAGATGTAATATTTAAACCAGGTATATGAGTCCGCATAATCTACAGCATTAATTATAGAAAACCCAAAAACAAGCCTTTTGGTGGACTTTTTGAGTTTTCTATTTTTTATCTTTAATTTGCGGTTTGGATTTAGCCTCCATTTAATTAAAATTACAAGTATATTATACCATAAGATACAATATTTTTCTCTAAATATTCAATATTTTGTACATAACGACATAATTTGTGTAGAAACATGGGGAAAGCCCAAGATAAACTAATAGTAGTGAAGAGATAGCTGCTTAACTGATAAGATTTTTACTTGAAATACTTTCTATTTATAAATACAATAATCTTAGTTAATGTCTGCTAAATACATTTTAAATTAATGGGGGAATCTTATGGATGTAATGTTAGAAATACTTAAGTATATTCAATCGTTTTCAAATAAAACATTGGATACCTTTTTTGAAATTGTAACAATACTTGGAGAGGATATATTCTTTATAATTGTTATCGGGATTTTTTATTGGTGTTTTAATAAGACCTTTGGATATAAACTTGCATTTGTTTATATTACTAGTGGAGCAATAAATACTATAATAAAAGAAATTGTTAAGTTACCAAGACCTATAGGATATGAAGGAATAAAATCAATTAGAGTAAAAACTGCCGGGGGATATTCATTTCCAAGTGGACACACACAGCAATCAAGCTCATTATTTACAACATTAATGATAGAGTTTAAGAAGAAATGGCTTTATTTCATTGGTGTATTAGGGATGTTTTTAGTTGGTTTTTCAAGAATGTATCTAGGAGTTCATTGGCCGATAGATGTTATTGGAGGATTAATTATTGGGATATTATGGACAACAATTGTAACTAAGGTATTTGCTTGGTCTAAGGATAAGGATAATCCTATAATTATTGGAGTTCTTGTAATACCAATGATTATATGTCTATTGATTTTTAAAACAGCTACTTATTATAAGGCTGTTGGTACACTAATTGCATTATGGCTTGGCTATATTATTGAAGATAAATATATTAAATATGTAACAAAAGCAATATGGTGGAAGCAAATCAATAAATTTGTAATAGGTTTTTTTGGCCTGATTTTAATTAAAGTGTACTTTAAAAAACTACTACCCCTTAACATATACAGTGATTTTTTAAGATATGCCTTAATGGGGATTTGGATGACAGTGATATCTCCGATAATCTATCGTAGCTTACATATAGAGGAAAATTAAGATTAATGAACTTACTGATTAAGAGGAGGCAGTACATATATGAAATATATTTGGTATAGTATATTTTTTTTAGTGCAGTGTACATGGGGAATTTGTCAGACCATGATAGGATTTGTTTTTTTCTTGATTTACATTAAGAATCCCCATACCTTTTTTAGGGGATGTATAAATACAAAATGGAATTCATATAGCGGGCTTAGTCTTGGTCTATTTGTTTTCACACCGGACGAAAACTGTAAGGAACTACAGAAATATTCAAACAATTCACAAGAAGAACTTGCTAGAAGGTCTAGTATGATTTTGGTACATGAGTACGGACATGCTTATCAATCTTTTGCTTTAGGACCCTTTTACCTAATTCCCGGAATATGCTCTTTATGTTGGGGTAGAATGAAACGCTATAAAAAACTGCGTGAAAAATACGGAGTTCCATATAGCTTCTATTGGGTAGAAAATTGGGCTAATTCCTGGGGTGAGAAGGTAACTAAACTACCCTCAATCGGACAAATTGATTAATTTGACATTTAATAAAATACTTTAAATCTTAACATTAAAGGTTTCCAAATCATCAGTAAGATTACTGAGTATTGGAAACCTTATTTTGAATATATCAGATTAAAACTTGACATAATTCGAGTAATTATGCTACAACTGATTTAGATGCAAAATAATATATAAAAATTACATATAAATATCGAAACTTTAATAAAAAAAATAAATATAAGAAAGGAATATTAGAATTATGCTATGGAAAGAGACCTATGCACTGGGTGTACCTCTGATTGATGGGCAGCATAAAGAATTATTTAGCCGTGTCGAAGCTTTTTTTCAGGTGCTAAGATCAAAGGACACTTGGGAAGAGAAAATCCCTAAGCTAAATGAAACACTGGAGTTTATGAAAGGATATGTGGTAGAGCATTTCCGTGATGAGGAGGAATATCAAAAAAGGATTAATTATCCTGGATATGAAGCTCATGAACAGATACATAGCTCTATGGTCCAGTATGTTCTGGAGGTTTCTAAAGAATTTGAAGAAGCAGCAGATAATAGCGAGAAACTGATGCAACAGTTTGGAGGTAAACTGCTTGCATGGCTTATTAACCATGTGGCTGCCGAGGATCAGCGAATTGCCGATTATGCCAAAAAGGAAGGAGGGAAGGTAAATGGTAGATAAGCTATACAAAGCCTTTGTTGATGCTACATATAATGTATTTAATTTGATGCTTAATATTTCAGAGATTTCCCTTCATTCAGTTGAGGATTTTAAATGCGACGAGGGTATAGATATCCTTGTTGGCATAGTTGGAGAACTTCAAGGAGAAGTTATTTACCGGTTTCCGGTTACCACATCTCTTAGTATGGTAAATATTATGAGCGGTATGGAGTTTGATGATGTGGATCCTTTTGTAACTTCTGCTATATCAGAGATTGCTAATATCATTAGCGGTAATGTTATTACTGCACTTTCCGATAGCACACTGAAATATGATATATTACCGCCGGTTCAAGGTAAGTCAAATAATGATAAGGAATATGAAATAGAATCAAGTTGCTGTATTTCTACCTCAATCGGCGAGATTTGTCTTAAAATAAGATTAAATAGGGTTCTTAATATTTAAAAAGTTAATAATTCAGCCTTCTGCCCTTTGATATGTGTTTATGAAAACATATCAAAGGGCATTTTTCATATCTTAGCAATTGGTCTGATTAGCAATTGGTATTGAAATAGTGCAAATAACACAAATAGTACAAATTATCACCATATTTTTTTATTTTGATTGAATTATTTAGGTGTTAATAGTAAAATTAAAATAAAGATTACTTATAGGAGGCATAGTGTGTATGTATGCAAAAGATGAGATTAATAACAGAAAATACAGTGATGAGAGTACAAGATTAGAACACTTAAATCGTATACTGACTGTAGGTCTTACCTTATTCTATCTAATATTTTGTATTGCTACCATATACCAACTATCGGTAGGTTTGATAGAGGGAGCAGTACCATATATCGTAATCTTGTGTAGTATCATTTTCACTATTACAGGCTGGTATTTATATTTAAAAAATCCTTCCAGCAAGCAGCTTTACAATATTGTTTTCTCTGCACACTTTGCTATCTATACAATAATATTATTTACTGCCAATGGTTCTTATGTTCAATTTGCTATTACAGTGGTATTAGTAGGATCTATTTTGTATTATAATAAAAAAGTCATGTTATTTTTTACAATATTGACAGCAATAGTTAATATTATTAAATTAGCCATTACTATGAGTATGCAGGCGGGCCAGTCCGGGTTAGATATGCAGTTTGCAGAATTTTTCATTTTCATCTTTCTGTTATACATCATATTTAGAGCTTCCTATGTTGGAGAAAAATTTACTAAAGATATGGTTCAGGAAGTAGTAGATAAGCAGAAAGTGCAAAAGAGTATACTAGATGATGTTCTAGATATCAGTGGTGTTATCAGAAAAAATACTGAAGCTTCCAATGAGATTGTCCAAAGGCTTGGGGAAAGCTCCAATATTGTTAATTCTGCTGTAGAGCAGATCACTGCTAGTACACAGGTGATTGCAGAAAGTATTGAACATCAGACAGTTATGACACAATCAATTCAGCAATCGATTAATGATACAGTAAAACACTCAAAGGAAGTGGTGCAGTTTGCCAATAATTCAACTGTGACAATTGACAGTAGTCTACAAGTAATGGAAAATTTAAGGTTGCAGTCCACTACGATTGTATCTGCCAATGAGGATGTGGTTATAGGCGGTGTCATTTGAAGTGACACCGCCTATATTTTTAATGTGGAACTTATAAAAACTGTATATAATACTTGAAAATTTGATTATTAGAAACATAACCTGGCCAAATCGTATTATATATAGAAATGACGGTTTACTATTATTATTTTTTTCAGGTAATAAGAAAAAATTACCACTATATAACAGAAAAATATTGACAAATTGGTCTATATATTATAGACTATAAATATAAGGTCTATAAAATATAGACTAAGGAGGTTGTTTTATGAAAATTTATAAACTTACAGAAAAAGAAGAAATGTTTGCAAATATTATTTGGCAGAATGAACCCATTGCATCTGGTGACCTGGTAAAGCTATCTAAAAAGGAAATGAACTGGAAGAAATCCACCACATATACTGTGCTGAAAAAACTATGTGAAAAAGGAATATTTAAAAATGAAAATGCCATTGTTTCATCTTTAATCACTAAGGATGAATACTATGCAAAGCAAAGCGTCCTTTTTGTTGAGGATACATTTGGAGGGTCATTGCCTAGATTTTTGACAGCTTTTATTAGTGGGAAAAAAATAAGTGAAAAGCAAGCAGAAGAGTTAAAAAGATTGATTGATGAGTACAAGGAGGTGTAGTAATGAGTAAAATTTTTCTTAATGTTTTAAATATGAGTCTTACGGCAAGTTATGTTATTTTAATTGTTATCCTTGTTAGATTATTGCTTAAAAAAGCTCCAAAATACATCTCCTATACCTTATGGATTGTAGTTGCATTTCGACTCATCATCCCATTTACACTTGAAAGCAGCTATAGTCTTATGCCTTCTAAATCAAATGTTGACTATATCCCACATGATATAATCTATCAAGGAAATCCGCAGATAAATAGTGGTGTAGATAGAATTGACACATTTGTTAACAATTCACTTCCTGCCCCTACTATTGAGGCCAGTGTGAATCCACTGCAGATTTATATAAAAATAGGGGCATATATTTGGCTTTTAGTAATAGGGGCCTTACTAATTTATAGCTATGTATCCATCTTAATACTAAAAAGCCGTCTTAAGAAGGCACAATTAATAGAGAAGAATATATTTGAGGCTAAGAATATAAGAACACCTTTTGTCCTTGGCATAATAAGACCTAGAATCTATCTACCGGCTGGATTGACCAAAGAAGAGCAGGACTATATTATTCTACATGAGCAAACCCATATTAATAGGAAAGACCATATAGTTAAAATGTTAGCTTACCTTATCTTATCTATACACTGGTTTAATCCCCTTGTGTGGATTGCATTCAGGTTAATGAGCATTGACATGGAGCTTTCCTGTGACGAAAGAGTACTAAGGAAGATGGATAAGGACATAAAGAAAACTTATGCCAATTCATTATTATCACTTAATACAAAAAAGCATATCCTTAATGGTAGTCCCCTGGCTTTTGGTGAGGGTAACGTAAAAACAAGGATTAAAAATGTATTGAATTATAAAAAGCCTGCATTTTGGGTGACATTTGTTTCGGTATTATTTGCTATCATAATAGGAATAGGACTGTTATCAAACCGGGAAGTTATAAGTTCCAATGAGAACAATGATAATAATAGTTCTACAGAAAATAATCAAATAGCATCAAATCAGTCTGACGAACAGGAGTTGGGTGGTGATATTACTGTAGATAAGAGTAGTATCACAGAAAGTTTTATTGAAATGGATGCCTATATTAAAGATTATAGTTTCGATGTCTCATATGATGAAGAATTAGATTTATATCATAGAGTTTATAGTATTCATGGTGTATATGACTTAAATGGGGATGGAAAAGAAGATGAAATAAATGCTGTATTGAAAATGGATTATGAGGATGGTACCTATATTGAAGTAAATGGTATTAAAGTGCCGTTTAATCTATACTTCCCAACCGGTGAAATATATGTTATTGATTTAGATAGCAGGGATAGCTATATAGAAGTTGCTGTTTTTGACGATGGACCAAGTGCGGATCCTTATTTTATATTTTTCCGTTATGACGGTGAAAATTTATATCCCGTAGGATCAATAGATAGATATGCATTAATGGACGGACAGGGAAAATTCGTATCCTGGTTCCATTTGGCTAATAACTTTAAGCCGACATTCTATTCTGCATGGGGAGAATTTAAGAATAATGAATATGTTATAACGAATCATGATGTAGAGCAATATATAGGTAAAACCTATGAAGTTAATGGAAACGGTTATTTTGTACCCTTAGATTATAATCCTGAAAATTATTTTGATTATATCCAATGGGAATCAGAATATTTGAGAGAATTTAAAGAAACTAAGGTTAAGCTCTTAGATATCCATATAGATGAGGAAGGTCGGATTCTAAACTGGTTTTATGTTGAGCTAGCTGATGGTGAAAAGGGACTTTTGTATTTTTGGATAGGAGATTGATTACCCCATTTAGCATAAACTAATCTGTGGGCCGGCAGCTTTATATGAACCTAGGCAAGGTCATAGAAGCTGCCGGCCATTTGAAATATTATGGCACAGCAAGGTCCATTGGCAATTTCCACATACTTCTTCCCTTTTTCCAGAAAGTATTATATTATGAACTATCAGGTTACGAAAACTATGATAGGGTAAGATATCTCCGTCGGTTAGATTGCATCTTAATAATACTTGCCTGTCATATTCTGCAACTTTGTCTTCATTTTTGCAGCTATCTTTAATATAATTTGGACATTTGCCGCAGATTATATCTGCCTTACTTGTAATACATACAAAAGGATCTTTATCTAGTTTGTTTTTAAAATCCATCATATTTTTTACAAACTCCCTACTATAGCCTTTTCCTTTGAAAAAGAAAAGGCATAATCCGTGATGAGCTCTTATCTTATATGTATTATCCTTATGAAGGGCATGTATGTTGCAATTGTCCTTGTATAAACTTTTTATCCCCATAAGTATCTCCTCCAATAAGAAATCAGCATATTATTCAGCATATTTATATAAGAAAATAGCATATGCAAAGCAAAGTATCAACCTATAATTAGATAAGTTAACAATTGTAATTCGATTGTTGGATAATGTATTTGATTAAAACATAATTTTTGTATAGAATAAATAGGTGAGCAAAAAAATAAAAAGATGAGGACTGATTATGTACACAAAACAAGAATTAAAAAACATGATAAAAGAAATGGGAATTGAATCTACAGATACCCTGTTTATTCATTCTTCTATGAAAGCAATTGGTGAAGTTGTAGGTGGAGCAGATACTGTTCTTGATTCCTTTATGGAATATTTAGAGAATGGTTTATTAATTCTTCCGACACATACTTGGGCTAATATGTCTGAGTCTCATAACGTATATGACCCAAAAAAGGAACCATCTTGCGTTGGAGTATTGACCAATTTATTTATGAAAAGAGAGGGTGTTGTTCGTTCCTTGCATCCAACACATAGTGTTGCTGCCTATGGAAAAGATAATATCGAATATATAAAAGGGGAAGAAGAGATAACAACCCCTTGTGGGATAGGTGGATGTTATGATCGTTTAAGAGAGAGAAATGCAAAAATCCTTTTATTAGGAGTTAATCATAGCCGTAATACATTTATTCATTGTGTGGAGGAGATTTTACAGGTACCGGAGCGTTTTACAGAAAAACCTGTATTATTTAAAATTGTAATGCCTGATGGAAGTATTAAAGAAAGCATGGTATATCGCCATTACAATAGAACTACAGCTCATATTTCAGAGACATATACTAAGCTAGAGCAAGCATTTTATGATAATAATGTAGCAAAAAAAGTAAAGTTTGGAGATGCCACATGTATTTTATGTGATGCCAATGGCATATTTGAGGTCACAAAAAAGGTCTTATCTCATCAGATAAATTGCTTAATAGAATTAGAAGAAATTCCAAGAGAATGGTGGATATAGACATCATACATATAAACATATAAACTTAAAAATACTTACACCTTCAATAATTATGAAAATATTGAAGGTGTATTTTTATGTATAATATTTAATAATTGTTATGATGCCATTTTGTTGATTTCATGTTGTATTATTGCAAAGCAAATTATACGACTAAGCAAATATAGTAGTAAAAATAGGATTCCACTATTGCTTGATGTATTTATACCACGGCTTTGTTTTGCTTTGTCAATTTTTTCTCCACACCTGTATGCCCAGTATAAACCATAAATGCCACATGTAATAATTGTTAGTAATAAAACCATGCCACCGCTTGTATCTGCTTCATTTGACAATGTATTTATATCTTCAGCAAGGCATATCAACCAATATAAATTATAAAGTCCACAGGTAATGATAGTTAAAATAATGCAAACTACTATATCTTTTTTTCTTACCATATTAAAGCTCCTTTTGATATTATTTAATTATAATTGTAGTCTAAATGGTATGCCCTGTCAATGTAACATAAGAAATTAGGCTTCCAATTTGCTTGCATATAATGTTAATCACTGCTATAATTTTACTGCAGATAATATATAATTAGAGGGAGGTGATGGCTCACTTAATCCCAATAGTACATATGACAATTGGAATTGGATTTTAGTGAGGAAGTCTGGTGGACAATGGGAGCATGTGGACCATGGGTATTAAATATAAGTTAATAAATAGTTCTTCAGGGAGAGGTGAAATTCCTTACCGGCGGTAAAGCCCGCGAACCTTAATTGGTAGATCCGGTTAGTTTCCGGAGCCGACAGTATAGTCTGGATGGGAGAAGAACATGTATTCGTATTTGTTTACATATTATATCTTCTAAGAATTAATAATCCCTGAAGCTTTTCTTCAGGGGTTTTTTTACTGTTAATATGAAAAATAATAAACTGCTTTGATTTGAGGGATGAGTATGTATGAAAGCTATATGCAAAGAGCATTGGAGCTGGCTCAGTTAGGATGGGGAAGAACAAACCCGAATCCACTTGTAGGCGCAGTTATAGTAAAAAACGGAAGGATTATTGCAGAAGGGTATCATAAGAGGCTTGGAGGTGCCCATGCAGAAGTGGCTGCCTTTCTTAATGCAAAGGAAGATGTTGCTGGAGGGACCTTATATGTCAATATGGAACCTTGTTCTCATTATGGAAGAACTCCTCCCTGTGCAAAGGCAATTATAGATAAGGATATCAGTGAAGTAGTAATAGCAATGACTGATCCTAATCCTAAAGTTGCAGGCAGAGGAATTAAGATGCTTAAAGAGGCTGGTATTAAGGTGGTCTGTGGTATTCTAGAAAAGGAAGCTAAAAAACTTAACGAGATTTTTATCAAATATATAACTAAGAAAAAACCATTTGTGATTATGAAAACCGCCATGACACTTGATGGCAAGATAGCATCTGTCAGTGGAGATTCAAAGTGGATATCAGGCCCAAGTTCTAGAGAATATGTACACACCTTACGCAACAGGGTTGCTGCAATAATGGTGGGTATAAATACAGTTCTTGTCGATAATCCATCTCTTACTACAAGGCTTGACTTTGGAGAAAGCAGAGATCCTGTCAGAATTGTTATAGACAGTAAAGGGATAATTCCTATAGAAAGCAGAGTTATCAATGTGGAATCAAAATCAGCTGTAATACTGGCCACCACCACTGCATTAGATAATGAAAAAGAGAAGCGTCTTATAGATAAGGGAGTACAGATTTTAAAATTAGATGGCCCTAGAGGGCATGTTGATTTGCTAAAGCTTATGGATGAGTTATATAAGCTTGAGATTGACAGCCTACTTTTAGAAGGTGGGGGAGGGCTTAATGCAGCTGCACTTAATATGGGAATTGTTGATAAGGTTATGACTTTTATAGCACCTAAAATTATCGGAGGAAAAGATGCCAAAACTCCTGTGGAAGGTCTAGGTATCGAATCTATGGAAGATGCTATTAAATTACATGATATAAGCATAACTAGATTTGAAGATGACTTTCTTATTGAAGGATATGTGAAAGGAGCATTATGTTTACAGGAATAGTAGAGGAGATAGGTATTATAAAGGAAATTATTCGCAAAAGTCAATCCATAAGACTTTCAATTGCTTGTTCAAAGATTCTGGATGATGTAAAAATAGGAGACAGCATTGCTGTTAATGGTATTTGCCTTACGGTAACCGATATGGGCAGCTCTTGCTTTTTTGCTGATGTGATGCCTGAAACAATGAGAAGGACAGGACTTAATAGGATGAGTATATCAGATAAGGTGAACCTTGAGAGGGCTCTAAAGTTATCCGACAGGCTGGGAGGCCATATTGTAACCGGTCATATTGATGGAACAGGAATAGTTACATCAAGGATTGAAGAGGACAATGCCATTTGGCTTACGATTGAAGCTGATGACAATATCCTAAAATATATGGTCATGAAAGGCTCAGTTACACTTGATGGTACAAGTCTGACTGTAGCCTATGTTGATGAAAATTGCTTTAAAGTATCCTTAATACCTCATACGGCAGGTGAAACAATACTTGGTTCAAAAAACTTAGGGGATCAACTTAATATAGAATGTGACCTTATAGGAAAGTATGTGGAAAAGCTTATATATAGCAATAAACTAGATAGAAAAGTTAAAAAAGATATATCTATAGAATTTCTTAAAAGTAATGGTTTTGCATAATTTACATAAATTTTAGCTGCAATAAATTTAACATATAACTTAATAGTTATTGTACGAGGGGGGATAATAATTGGATTTTAATACCATTGAAGAGGCTTTAGAAGATATAAGACAGGGTAAAATGATTGTAGTTGTAGATGATGAAGACCGTGAAAATGAAGGGGATCTATTTTTAGCAGCTGAGAAAGTAACTCCTGAAAGTGTAAACTTTATGGCTAGCTTCGGAAAAGGGATGATATGTGTACCTTTGACTGAGGATAGGGCTCGCAATCTGGAATTGGACTTAATGGTGAAAAAAAACACAGAGAATATGAAAACAGCATTTACCATAACAGTAGACCACAAAAGTTCAACCACAGGCATATCAGCTTTTGAAAGGGCAAAAACAATAAAGGAACTGGCTAATCCTGATTCGGTAAGTGGGGATTTTACCAGACCCGGCCATATTTTCCCCCTAATTGCAAGAGATGGTGGGGTACTAAAGCGCTCCGGTCATACAGAAGCAGCTGTGGATCTTGCTAGATTAGCAGGTTTATATCCGGCGGGAGTCATATGTGAAATTATGAATGAAGACGGAACCATGGCAAGGGTACCTAGGCTAATTGAATTTTCAAAAAATCATGGCCTTAAAATTATTACCATAGAAGATTTGATAAAATACAGAAGGAAAAATGAAAAGCTTATTACAGCAGCCGCAAAAGCCAAGCTACCGACAGAATATGGTGAATTTATAATTACAGCCTATGAAAATACAATCAATGGAGAACACCATATTGCTCTGATAAAAGGAGATATAAGCAATCCCAATGAACCGGTGCTGGTCCGTGTTCACTCCGAATGCCTTACAGGAGATGCCTTCCATTCTTTAAGATGTGATTGTGGAGAACAGCTTGCTGCTGCATTAAGACAAATAAGTGACGAAGGCAGGGGAGTATTGCTTTATATGCGCCAGGAAGGGCGAGGAATAGGCCTGGTGAACAAAATACGAGCCTATGAGCTTCAGGATAAAGGGAAAGATACGGTGGAGGCAAATGTATTGCTTGGTTTTGCACCTGACCTTAGAGAGTATGGTATAGGAGCACAAATCCTATATGATTTGGGAATTAGAAAGATGAGGCTTTTAACCAATAATCCTAAGAAAATAATAGGATTAAGCGGTTACGGCCTTGAGATTGTAGAGCGGGTACCAATTCAGATTGAAGCTAATGATGTCAATAAGTTCTATATGAGGACCAAGAAAGAAAAGATGGGACACATCTTAAATAATTTAAGTATTAATTTAAATACAATGAAAAATCAGGAGGGTGTAAATAATGGCAGTTAAAAAGATTGAAGGAAACCTAATAGCCAAGGATGTAAAGATTGGAATAGTTATTGGACGTTTTAATGAGTTTATTGGCAGCAAGCTTTTAGAAGGGGCTATTGATGGATTTATCAGACATGGGGGAAATGAGGCTGATATTGAAGTGGCATGGGTACCGGGAGCCTTTGAAATTCCTTTAGTTGCACAAAAAATGGCATCTTCCAAAAAGTACGATGCCGTAATTTGCCTTGGTGCTGTTATCAGAGGCTCAACAGCTCATTTCGATTATGTTGCCGGGGAGATGTCCAAAGGTATTGCAAAGGTGTCATTAGATTCAGGAATACCTGTGATATTTGGAGTTTTGACTACAGATACCATAGAGCAGGCAATTGAAAGGGCAGGTACAAAAGCCGGTAACAAAGGATATGATGCTGCTGTTACGGCCATAGAAATGGCAAATCTGCTGAAGCAGCTTTAACTAGCAGAAAAATACTAATTTATGCTGGAGGCAAAGCAAAAAAGATGTCTTCCTCTGCCATTGAATTATATGTCAGAGGAAGACGTCACTATTAATATATAGCTGATATATGTTATAGTTTTATATTTTCAGAAGGTGCTGCAAAGGGACCCGGAATAACATGAATACCACGATGATTTCCTAAATAGTCAGAATCAAATTGTATAGGTGTTCCATCAGGATTTTCAAAGTATTGTTCCGGTTCGAAGGCTTTGCCTAGAACTTTAGTATTGATCATCCGATTGCTGAAATCCTTTATATAATCATATATATTTGTGGCCAGATAATAATGACCGTCTTTTTCCACTAGTTCAACTTTAATTTCCTGATCATCATTTTCAACCACAAGGCCATTTACTTCGTTTTTCCATGATTTGGCACCGTTTAAGTATACATTTCCTTCACTCCATACCGGCAGACGGCCAAAATGTACAGGTCCAAGGGCCATCATGTCTGGTCGTTTAGAAAAGTCAAACTGTGAAATCCATTCATCATAGGTTGGGTACTCATCGAATACGTGAGTTCCGACAACTCTATTTTCCTTATTGGTTTGAAATTCATCTTGATCAGTATCGTCATTGATGACAAAGTCCTGTGATGGCCATTTCTGAACAAAAATATTGTTGTAGAAACGGTTATCACCATGAAGAATGGTCATAAAGCCCATTACTTCGGTACGGTGTGGTATATGATATGGGGTATAGCGATCATCGGTTCCCGAACCCACGGAGGTAAATGAACCACAGATAAGGTTGTGGACCATTGCTACACCTTGGGTTGCACAGCGAAGGCTGGCATCTGATAGGAGGATATTGTTATCGATTAGTGTCGGACCATGGCTAACTTCTACAAATATATCCTGAGATGCCATACTTCCAGGAAGATGCTTAGCATATGGCGGACGCTGGTTATCATGGAGCAGGTTTTGACTTAGACGGGTGCCCTGAGCCTCCCAGTCACACCAGATTCCCATTGTACAATGGTGAATATGATTGCGGCGAATAATCACATCAATAGCTGCATGCATCTTAATTCCTGCAACCTCTGCTCCCCCAAGTTCCATCATATTATTAATATGGTGGATATGGTTGTCCTCAATAATACTAAATACACCGCCCATTCGGCCAATAATACCACCCTGTTCACAATGGTGGATGTTACAGCGGCGAACTATATGGCTGCCGATATTTTCTTTTAGCCAACCGTGATACTGACCACGACATATTGCATCCCTTTCCATCTGGGTAGGACTCTTTACATGCTTATTTGTAAAGTAGTGCTCATTGTCAGGATCTAGATATTTGCCCAGGGATATACCGGCGCATTTGCTGTTGGAAATCTCGCAATCTTCAATAATCCAACCTTTGCTCCAATGAGGACCAATCATACCATCTTGAAAAGCTGCAGGCGGTGCCCAAGTTGTGGCAGCTTTATCAATCTTGAATCCTCTGACAGTATGATAACTTACACCTGTTTTAGATGGCATAAAGCACCTGCGGCGTACATTTATTTCTACATTTTCCTTGTTCGGATCTAGACCTTGGAAATTAGCATAAATAATTGTTTCGTCGGTCTCTGTGTCCTGCTCGGAATACCACTTATAAATTGAGTCTTCCGGTACCCAACTGCATTCATAAATATCCCCTTTGATACATTCTTCTAAAGTAGTAGCTTCATACATGGCTTTGTCATTTAAATAAACGCAGCCCGTATGTTTATTAGGTGTTGCAAAATACCAATCTCCATATACTAAGGTTGTATATGGATTGTAATCTCCAAAAATACTGTTTGCAATACGGCATACCCATACATTATCTTTATAATGTTTCCAGGTTTTTACCTGTTCTGCACCGGTAATCACTGCACCAAGAGGAGTTGTGCTAATATAAGTGATACGGGCATCTTCAGTACCGGAATGAATAGGATCCACATATTCACGGTAAACCCCAGGTGCCACAAGCACTTCATCACCGGGAAGAGCCACCTTCGCAGCATCGTTAATACGACGGAAAGGTCTTTCAGCTGAACCGTTACCGTCTTTTGCAGCATTTACATCTACGTAGTATTTCATAATCAGCCCTCCAATATTGTAATGTAATATACAGCATAATTATATCACAGTAATTCGATATTATCTAGCAAAATAGTAGGAAGGATATTCCTAAAAGACAAGTGCATATAAAAGGAGGTACATTATGCTTGAAGTTGTATTTAGTGATAGTGAGAAAGGTTCTATGAAAGTAGCAAAAAAATATAATGCAAAAACTATGCTTGGTGGAGCTATGGGTTATATTGGGAAAAAGCCAACCAAAGCTGAATCAGAGCAAGATTTTGAAAATCAAGCAGTTGGAGAAAGTTCTCAAGATGTTGTTAATATAGGCTTTTTGCTTGATATTGGAGATATTTCCGGTGAGATTGATGGCAATGAGCGTCAAAATGTTTTTCAAAAAGTGTGGGGAAGATTTGATTTTGACATTAAGGACCAAGAACAGTTTTTTCAAAATCAACGGAAGGATATGGAGAAGCTGTTGTCTGCTGCAAAAGATGGTATACCAATACGAATATGGAAAAGCGATGCCCCCTATAGTAGTAGTGGATTTAGCTATTCTGCCAATGGCTATAATGATTTTTCAGATGCAAATAAGTCAAGAAGAGCTAGATTCAGGAGAATATCAGAATGTGGCTATGGGTAAAGGGGTTACTGTTTCCGGCTCAGAAAATGAGCAATTAATAGGAGCATATTTAACAGATAATAATCTATCAACTAGATGGTCTTCCAATTGGTCTGATGATGCTTGGTTTATAATTGATCTTGGAAAAAGTTATCGTATAAACAAGATAATACTTAACTGGGAAGCGGCTTTTGGTAGACAATATGAAATCCTTGTTTCAGAGGATGGCAAACACTTTACTAAGATATTTAATCAAAGCAATGGTACAGGTGGAATTGAAACTATTAATTTTGCAGAGGTTAAGGCAAGATATGTGAAATTACAAGGGATTCAAAGAGGGTTACCATACGGATATTCCTTATATGATGTAAAAGTAATGGGTAAATAAAATTTTGTAGAAATGCACTCTTGCGGCAATGGCCGTAAGGGTGCATTGTACTTAAACTAACCAAAAAATGTTTATTTTATAATTGCTAAGGGTTCTTTTTTTATGTATAATGGTGTAAAGACAACTGTATATACAGATATAAACATACAAGATTAGGGGTGATAACAAAATTGAATACTCAAGAATTAATTCATGAAATAAATAGACTTAAAAAAGAAAAGAAAGCTATAATACTTGCCCATAATTATCAAAGGGCAGAAGTTCAAGATATAGCTGATTTTGTTGGAGATTCCTTAGAACTTAGTAGGAAGGCTGCCAAGACCAAAGCAGATATTATAGTTTTTTGTGGTGTTCATTTTATGGCTGAAAGTGCAAAAATTTTTTCACCGGATAAAAAAATACTTTTACCGGTATATGATGCCATATGTCCTATGGCAGATATGATTGATGTAGCTCAGCTTAGATTATTAAAAAAAGAATTTCCAAATATTCCGGTAGTTTGTTATATAAATTCCTCTGCTGAAGTTAAAGGGGAAAGTGATATATGTTGTACTTCCTCAAATGCAGTAAATGTAGTTAAATCCCTTGATGAAGATAAAGTTTTATTTATTCCGGACCGAAACTTGGGAAGTTATGTAGCCAAGCAAATACCGGAAAAGGAGATAGTATGCTGGGATGGTTTTTGCATAAGTCATAATAGGGTAAGAAGTGATGAGCTAGATATGGTTAGAAAGCATAGGGGTAAAATAAAAATTTTAGTTCACCCAGAATGTAGTCCAGATGTAGTTGAAAAAGCGGATTTTGTAGGAAGTACATCTCAGATTATTAAATATGTAAGCAAAGCAGATGAAAAAGAGTTTGTAATAGGAACTGAGATGGGAATACTTCATTCTTTAGAACATCAAAATCCCCATAAAAAATTTTATTTGTTATCTCCATCTCTTATATGTTCGAACATGAAAAAAACAAGATTGGAAGATGTGTATAGGGCATTAAAAGATGAAATATATGAAATAAAAGTAGATAAAGATATTATGGCAGCAGCTAAAAAATCACTTGATTTAATGTTAAAAATATCGTAAGGATCAATAATTGAAGATTATTTACATATTACTATTTTTTAGGGAGGAATATAAAATGCTTAATTGGATATTAGTTGATGAGATAATATACAATGGCTTAAAAGAAGATATTAATAATTTCGATATAACTACAGACATTTTAATTGATAAGGAAAGTAAGTCCTTAGCACATATGTTAGCTAAAGAGGAAGGGGTAATAGCAGGACTTAATGTAGCCCAAAGAGTGTTTGAAATTCTAGATAAAGATGTAAATGTTAAAATTAATGTTAAAGAGGGAGATAAAGTATCTAAAGGAACAGTTATTGCTCAAATAGAAGGAAGTACTAAAGCTATACTTAATGGAGAAAGGCTTGCTCTTAATCTTATTCAAAGAATGTCAGGTATAGCTACTATATCAAGAAAATATAGAGATATTGTTAAAGATATTCCCGTAAGAATTGTAGATACCAGAAAAACCACCCCAGGTCTTAGGATACTTGAAAAATATGCTGTTAGGGTTGGTGGTTGTTATAATCATAGGTATAACCTATCAGAAGCGGTATTGATTAAGGATAACCATATTAAAGCAATAGGTGGGATAAAAAAAGCAATAGATAAGATAAAAAATAATCTATCTCATACAATAAAAGTCGAAGTAGAAGTTGAAAGTATAGAGGGACTAAAAGAAGCCATTGAAGCTGGGGCTGATATAGTTATGCTTGATAATATGAACCTTGAAGATATGAGAAAGGCAGTTGAAATAGGTAGGGGAAAAGTTATTTTAGAAGCATCAGGTGGGATTACCATAGAAGAACTTGTTGAAACTGCTAAAACAGGGGTTGATGTTATATCAGTTGGAGCCTTAACTCATTCCGTAAAAGCTTTGGATATAAGTCTAATTATAGGCAAAATAATACATTTTTAATTAATTGGGTTTATTATATTGAAATATTGCTAATGCAATACTATTAATAATTTATACAAGATAATACTGATATAACTTATAATAAAGTTATCAAAGATTACTTATCTAGTAAATACTTTAGTGATAAAGGTTATGAAGTAGCTATATGGTCCGTGAGTAATTAAAATTTTTTTGTATTATTTTTCTTGATTATTTGGAAAAAATATCTTATTATAATACTTGCAACTAAATAAAGGAAAAATCATACGTAAGGAGTGAAGTTTATGCTTACAAAAAAACTGACTAAAGTATTACTTCTTATTACAGTATTTACTATTGCACTCTACGGATGTAGTGGCGATAAGGAAGATACGGATAAGAGTAAAACTCCTGCGAATGGTAAATTGTCTTTTGCTGAACCTGTGGAAGCGGCAAAATCAGAGCCGACTTATGGAGGTTCAATCACAGTAGGAATAACCCAGGATTTGGATGGTCTTGACCCGCACAAAGCATTGTCGGCAGGAACTAAAGAGGTTTTATTCAACATTTTTGAGGGCTTAGTAAAGCTTGATTATAATGGGAATTTAGTTCCGGCTGTAGCAGAAAGCTATCATATTTCAGAAGATGGAATGCTTTATACCTTTACCCTACGGGAAGGTGTGAAATTTCATGATGGCAGGCTTGTTACAGCCCAAGATATAGTATATTCTATAAAAAGATGCGCCGGAATGCTAGAACCGAAAGATCCAACGGTTATAGTAGAATCGGCGCTTTCTGTTATTTCTGATGTGACAAGCATCGATGAAAAGACAATTGAAATTCGCTTAAAGCAGGTAGATACAGAGCTGCTTCCATATTTAGCATGTTCTATAGTGCCAAGGGATTATGATCAGTTGGATACCAAGCCTATTGGTACCGGGCCTTTCAAGTTTGTATCCTATACACCCTTACAGAACATTGTCTTAGAAAAAAATGAGGAGTATTATATGGAAGGGGTGCCTTATTTGGACAGGGTTACCTTCAAGATATCATCTAATACAGATGCTGCATTTATGGAACTTCAAGGGGGAAATATTGATATTCTTCCATATATTACTGACTCTCAAGCCTCCAAGCTTCCAAGTGGATACCATATGGAATCAGGACCAATGAATCTGATTCAGGGACTATTTATTAATAATAAGGTAGAACCTTTTGATAATAAGCTGGTCAGACAGGCTCTGTGCTACGGAATAGATAGGCAGGCTGTAATTGATATGGTAGCAGGAGGTCGGGGAGATGTAATCGGAACCAATATGTATCCCGGATTTAAGAAGTATTATGATGAAAGCCTTGTTAATACCTATCCATATAATCCCGAAAAGGCTAAGGAATTATTAAAAGAAGCAGGGTATCCCCATGGATTTAAATTTACAATAACAGTTCCTTCAAATTATCAGTATCATATTGATACTGCTCAGGTCATAGTGGAACAGCTAAAGCAGATTGGTATTACAGCCCAGATACAGTTAATTGAATGGACAAGCTGGAAGTCTGATGTATATAAAGGCAGAAACTATGAGACAACCGTTGTAGGACTTGCTGCAGAACTGGCACCAAGGCAGGCTTTGGCTCGTTTTTACTCGGATGCGGAAAATAATTTTATGAACTATATCAACCCGGAATTTGATACCCTTTATAAGCAAGGGGAAATAGAAACAGCAGAAGATAAAAAGATACAGCTATATAAGCAAATGCAAGCTATGCTAACCAATGATGCTGTTGCAGTATATATTCAGGATCCCCATCAGATGACTGCAGTCAGTGATAAATTAGGGGGCTATACCTATTATCCGATTTATGTTCAGGATATGTCACTGGTCTATTATAAAAAAGGAATGGAATCCGATTAAATAAAATTATAGTTTAAATTTATTTGGAGGTGAAGGTTTAGATGAAGTATACTATAAAAAAATCTATTGTTTTTCTAATATCATTGTTTTTTACTTCAGTTCTAACCTTCACCGCCTTCAATATAATCCCAGGGGATAGTGCACTTAATGCTCTTGGTATGGATGCCAGTAAGGTAGAGTTGGAAGAGTACCGAAAGGCTATGGGACTAGATAAAAGTCTTCCCATACGTTACTTCAACTGGTTAAAGGCTGCATTAAAGGGTGACTTTGGCTATTCATCCGGCTACCAGATGCAGATGAAGGTCAGTACTTTAATAAGGGATCGCTTAACTGTAACTCTTTGGCTTGCCTTCTTGTCATTTCTATTAATTGCTCTTATTTCCATACCCCTTGGGATTTTATCTGCCAGAAAAAAAGATAGTATCATTAATGATTTCATTAACCTAATAACTCAAATATTTATGTCAGTACCATCCTTTTTTTTGGCTATGATTATTACTCTTATCTTTGGTATCATTTTAAAATGGTTTACACCGGGAGATTACATAAGCCCATATGAGAATTTAGGTAAATTCTTAAGTTTTATGATCTTTCCGGCTCTTGCAGTAGCAATTCCTAAGATAGCCATGATGGTTAAGTTTTTACGAAGCTCATTACTTAGGGAAATGGAGCTTGATTATGTAAGAACAGCCAAAAGTAAAGGAATGACAAATACAAATATCCTTTTTCGACATATATTTAGAAATGCATTAATTCCGGTCATAACTTTTTTAGCTATGGTTCTAGCTGACATTTTAGCAGGAACCATTCTTGTGGAACAGGTATTTAACCTTCCGGGGCTTGGTAGGTTACTGGTGTCATCCATTGCAAATAGGGATTATGCAGTAGTGCAGGCTATTGTCCTTTATACAGTATCAGTAGTAATTATAATTAACTTTTTTGTTGATTTAATCTATCAATGGATTGATCCAAGAGTTAGAAGAGATTAGAGGTTAGGTGGAGGAAATGGTAAAATTTAAGGGGAAAAGCTACCATTTTAATTACAAATTAGGTTTAGTGATTACATCCTTGGTACTTTTGCTTGTATTAATTGGATTTTTTTATACCCCATATGATCCTAATAAAATGAATGTTGCATTAAAAAATAGTCCACCGAGTCTTTCCCATCTTCTTGGTACCGATAATTTTGGCAGGGATATACTAAGCCGTGTTATGACAGGAGCAAAAACCACATATATCATAGCAGTAGCCATCGTATTTATTGGTGCCTCTTTAGGAACTATAGTTGGTGCTTTGACCGGATATTTCGGAGGATGGTTTGATGAGGTTTTAATGAGACTTAATGATGTTTTAACTTCATTTCCAAGTATTTTATTGGCCCTGGTCTTTGTCAGTGTATTTGGACCGGGAACCTATAATATTATCTTTGCCTTGGGAATTATATTTGTTCCAAGTTATGCCCGTGTGGTTAGAAGTGAATTTATTGTTCTGAAAGAAAGAGACTTTGTCAAAAATGCACAATTAATGGGGGCAGGAAGTTTTCGTATAATGTTTATCCATATACTACCTAATACAAAGAGAGTTTTAGTTCCCTCCCTTTTGATTGGATTTAATAATGCTGTACTTGCCGAAGCGGGACTTAGTTATCTTAGCCTTGGTGTTCAACCGCCCCAGGCAAGTCTGGGACGTATGTTGTCTGAAGCCCAAAGTTATATGCTTGATTCACCATGGTACGCCTTAGCTCCCGGTATAATGATTGTACTGACAGTTCTAGGTTTTAGCCTCATCAGTGGAGGTATAGATAATGAATAAGCATGAAAATAAGACACTATTAAGAATAGAAAATCTATCCGTAGGATTTGCAAAAGGAAGAAAAATAAATACAGTACTGGATAACATTTCCTTTGAGCTTAAAAAAGGTGAAATTCTTGGTATCCTAGGTGAATCCGGTTCAGGAAAAACCATGACTGCCTTGGCTGTTATGGGGCTTCTTCCTGCATCTGCAAAAATCTTAAGGGGAAGAATAGATTTTCTTGGAAGAAATCTGCTTGCTATGGAAGAAAAGGAACTAGGAAGCTTAAGAGGTAGCAAAATATCTATGGTATTCCAGGAATCTATGACATCCTTTAATCCTCTTTATACCATAGGGGCTCAGGTAGAGGAAATGCTAAAACTTCATTCAACATATAGCAAAAAAGAATGTAGAGCCTTAACATTAGAGGCATTAAAGAAAGTGGGCTTATCAGAACCACTTGAGATTTATCAAAAGTATCCTCACCAGCTATCCGGTGGTATGCGTCAAAGAGCAATGATAGCTATGGCAATGATTGCCGGACCAGAACTTATTATTGCCGATGAACCTACAACAGCACTTGATGTAACAATACAGAGCAAAATACTCCGACTGTTGAAAAGTATAAATGACAAACATAAGACCGGTATGATTTTAATTTCACATGATTTAAGAGTAATTCAAAGTATCTGCAGCAGGGCCATTGTAATGAAGGATGGTAAAATTGTAGAATCCGGAATGACCAAAGAATTATTTACTCATCCCCATAGGGAATATACAAGGCAACTACTGGCAGCAGTGCCTATACTGTTTACAAAAACAAGTAGAAAGAAAGATAAGATTTTCACAAGTTCTGTGGACAGGGATAACCGGGCAGATTATAATATAGAACAAGATGAAATACTGACAATTCAAAACCTCAATGTATTTTACCCCCAAAAAGCTAAGGGGTTGCTAGGAGAAAAAAGCAGAAAACATGTAATAAAGGATGTAACTATTTCGGTAAAGCAGGGAGAAACTCTTGGTATTGTAGGGGAGAGCGGAAGCGGAAAGTCTACCTTGGCAAAGGCTATTGTAGGACTAAACAAGGAAATTGAGGGGCTAATTAAAATTAATGATGTTGCCCTTATAGGTAAGGAAAGTTATGTGTCTAAACCTCAGATGGTCTTTCAGAATCCATATAGTAGCCTTAATCCAAGTAAAAAAATCGGCTGGATTTTGGAAGAACCCCTAAAGCTTCAGAGCAAATTAGGGAAAAAAGAACGGAAAGCTAAAGTTAATGAAATGATACAGCAGGTGGGACTAAACATTAAGCATTTAGAACGATATCCTTTTCAATTAAGCGGAGGACAAAGACAAAGAGTAGCCATCGCGGCTGCTCTTATTATAAATCCTAAGTTGATAATTCTAGATGAACCAGTATCATCCCTGGATGTTACTATACAGGCACAAATACTTGCTTTGCTAAAGGAATTACAGAAAAAGTATAATTTAACTTATATATTTATATCCCATGACTTAAATGTTATCTTTCAGATTTGCAACCGGGTTTGTGTTATATATCAAGGGGAGATTGTGGAGATGAAGGAGGCTGTAGAATTGTTTTTCCACCCTCAGCATGAATATACAAAGGAACTGCTTAAATCTGCAATGATACAAGATGTGGAATAGACTAATGGAACTTGCATTAAATGGCACAAAAAATCGGGTATATAATTTTACTGAATGCTATAATAACCTTCGGCAGCAAAGTTAAAGGGTGCAAATCTAAAATCATTTGCCCCAGTAAAAATTAAATTAATATTGGAGGGCGGTACAATGCTAGAGTACAAAATTGTTGAAAAAGCTCAGTTTACTGTTATGGGTAAGGTAAGAAGTTTTAACACTGATACTTCCTATGATGAGATACCAAAATTTTGGCAGGAACATATGGAAAGCGCAGATCAGGACAATAAGGTTACTTTAATAAGACTTGACATTAATGGCTAAAAGTGCTATTGTTATAAAAAATATTGGATAATAAATGAAATATTGTATAATAAACATTGCGGGGGAACTCATTAGAGTTGAGAAGGTAGAACCTGACCCTTTGAACCTGTCAGTTAACACTGTCGTAGGGAAGCAACTATTTTGTTAAGAAGATTTAAGAGATGCGTTCCTTATGAAGGGACGCTTTTTTTAAACTGAATATTATTGCGGGGGGACTCGTTAGAGTTGAGAAGGTAGAACCTGACCCTTTGAACCTGTCAGTTAATACTGTCGTAGGGAAGCAAAACCAGATTAGTTAGATAAAACTGTGCTTGCCTATTTGGGCAAGCATTTTTTCTTAAATAATAAATCTTAATTCAAGGAAAGGAAGGGAAAAAGTGATTAAAGAGGAGATTCAAAAACAAATTTTCCAGGCGGTAGAAATGGTAAAGCAAACTAATCCCATGGCAGGGTCCATTACCAATACTGTAACAATTAATTTTGTTGCAAATGCACAGCTTGCTGTTGGGGGATCAGCAGCCATGGTCTATCTACCGGATGAGGCTGAATTTTTGGCTAAGGCCGGCAAAGCTACATATATAAATGTCGGTACCCTGTTGCCGATTTATGAGCAGACCTTACCCCATATTGCGAAAGTTTTGCACCAAGAGGGGAAGCCCTGGGTACTAGATTCGGTAGCGGTAGGAATTGGTTATCTTAGAACAAAGCTGTTACAGCAGTTTAAAGACTATAAACCCACAATAATCAGAGGGAACGCTTCGGAGATATTGGCACTAGCTGGTTTGTGGGGCTTAGACGGTGGTACAGAGGTATCCAATGTTCGCGGTGTGGATTCAAGGGATACCGTAACTGCCGCAAAGGCTGCCGCTGTTGCACTAGCCAAGTGGACTGGAGGAGCTGTGGCCGTATCCGGTGAAACTGATCTAATAACTGACGGTTCTTTAATAGTTTACTCTTATGGAGGGTCCCATTTTATGCAGAAAATTACCGGGGCAGGCTGTTCATTAGGGGGAGTCATGGCAGTCTATGCAACCACAGCCTCACCTTTTATAGCAGCCATAACCGGTACAGCAGCCTATAATTTGGCAGGAGCTAGGGCAGAGAAAAAGGTAAATGGCCCCGGAAGCTTTCAGGTTCACTTTCTAGACCAACTGTATGAAGCAAGTGCAGATGATATTGCTAAGAATCCATTTGAGATTAAGGAGGTTTGATGTATGAATACTTTAGTTGCAGTGGCAATTGCCCCTTTTGGTATCGGTGAAGAGCTGTCCTTAGAAGTTGCCAAAGTAATCAAAGTAATCCGTGAGTCGGGATTACCCAATCGTACCACTTCAATGTTTACGGAGATAGAAGGTTCTTGGGATGAGGTAATGCAGGTAGTTAAAGAGGCTACCTTTGTCTTGGCAAGTAAAGGTATCCGTACAGAAGTTGTCCTAAAGGCCGATGTTCGCCCAGGCTTTACTAATATGATGACCACCAAAGTCCATAAAATCAATGAACTATTAGGAGGAGAAGATGAGCAATAGAAAAAAGTTTGATATATCAGCCTACTTTGTAGTAGGCCCTGAAAATACCAAAGGTCGGCCAGTAGAGCAGATTATTAAAGAGGCAATTGAAGCAGGATTTACATGTGTTCAAATCCGTTCTAAGATTGCAACGGCGAGGGAGCTTATTCAATTAACCGATCAGGCTGCACAGGTAATAGCAAAAGCCGGGAAATCCCAGGATGTCACGCTGCTGGTAAATGATCGTCTAGATGTAGTTTTGGCAGCCAAAAGTCAAGGAATAAAGGTTGATGGAATCCATGTGGGACAGTGGGATATACCGGTAGATGTCTGCAGAAAATACTTAGGCCAAGAGGCTATTATTGGTTTGTCGGCCAGAACAAATGAAATATTTGATTATATAAGAACAGAGGATACTTCTCAAATCGACTATTTTGGTGTCGGTCCTTTGCATGAAACAATGACAAAGCCAGACTGCGGACTTGATAGGGATGGAAAAGTAGTGACCAGAAGTTTTGAAGAAATTTCAAAGCTTGTTAAACTTAGCAAAATTCCTGTAGTGGTAGGTGGTGGGGTTAAGCTTACTGATATAGCACCACTGGCACAAACAGGAGCAGCCGGTTTTTTTGTTGTGTCTGCAGTGTCTGAAGCTGACAATCCGAAACAGGCAGCTGCCGAACTGGTAAAGGCATGGAGGCTTAATTCTGTAATCTTATAAAGCGATTTGGAAACATTTATACATAATATCTATAAAGGAGAGAAAAACATGAGGGAATATGCAACCCAGATGGAAGCAGCAAGAAAAGGTATTATTACTGAGGAACTGAAAAAAGTAGCTGAAAAAGAGCTAATGACGGTAGAGGAACTAATGCCTTTAGTTGCAGCTGGAAAAGTAGTAATATGTGCAAACAAAAATCATAAATCTATCGATCCCCAGGGAATAGGTTCGATGCTGAAAACAAAGATAAATGTAAACTTGGGAGTTTCAAGGGACTGTAATGATTATGATATGGAAATGACAAAAGTTATGGAAGCCGTCAATATGGGTGCCCATGCTATCATGGATTTATCTTCACATGGAGATACTACTGCCTTTCGTAGAAAGTTAGTATCGGAATGTCCGGTTATGATAGGAACTGTGCCGGTATATGATGCTGTTATACATTATCAGAGAGATTTAGATAGGCTTACAGCAAAAGATTTTATTGAAGTAGTAAGACTCCATGCTGAGGATGGAGTAGATTTTGTTACCTTGCACTGTGGTATTACAAGAAATACAATAGAACAGATAAAGAAATACAAAAGAAAAATGAACATTGTATCTAGAGGGGGATCTCTTGTATTTGCTTGGATGTCCATGAGGGGAGAAGAAAATCCTTTTTATCAATACTTCGATGAAATTCTAGATATATGCCGTGAATATGATGTAACAATATCACTAGGTGATGCTTTAAGACCCGGTTGTCTTGCTGATGCATCAGATGTATGCCAGATTGAGGAATTGGTTAGGCTTGGTGAACTTACCAAAAGAGCTTGGGAAAAGGATGTCCAGGTAATGGTAGAGGGACCCGGCCATATGCCCATTGACCAAATAGAAGCCAATATGAAAATTCAGCAAACTATCTGCCAGGGGGCACCCTTTTATGTATTAGGCCCCTTGGTAACGGATATAGCACCTGGTTATGACCATATAACAGCTGCAATCGGAGGTGCTATTGCAGCCTCAGCCGGAGCAGCTTTTTTATGTTATGTAACACCTTCAGAACACCTGGCTTTACCAAATTTAGAGGATGTGAAGCAGGGAATTATAGCCTCAAAGATTGCTGCCCATGCAGCGGATATAGCCAAGGGTGTAAGAGGGGCAAGAAAGATTGATGATAAAATGGCAGAAGCAAGAAGAATATTTGATTGGGAGACACAGTGGCAGTGTGCAATAGATCCGGAAACAGCAAAAAAAATCCGTGCTGAAAGGAAGCCTGAACATGAAGATACCTGTTCCATGTGCGGCAAGTTTTGTGCAGTAAGAAGTATGAACAAGGCACTTGCAGGAGAATATATTGATATTTTGTAATTCAGAATCTGGATTGTATAGAGACAAGAATCTAATGTTGTCAAAGTATATCAAGTATGGCAAAATAGACATTAAGATCTTCTACAAATTACAAAAGGAGAAAAAATGGAAAATTCATATAGATACTTTAAAAACCAGGCCTGCAAGTATTTTCCCTGTCACGAGAAGAAAAGTTTGGAAGATTTTAATTGTCTATTTTGCTTTTGTCCTCTTTATTTTATTGAGGATTGCGGGGGTGATTGCAATTATATTAATGGCATTAGGGACTGCTCTAATTGCTTAATACCTCACGAACCAAAGGGATATGATTTTATAACTAAAAAAATAATAGCTGAGAATAATAGAAGAGCGGTGAAATAATAAAACCTATGTTTTCTACTGAAGATATAGCACGCCTTTTAATATTTGCTTCGTATGATAATACAAAATTGCCGGTAGAATCTGTTTTTATATGATATTTATCGCTTTTTCCATGTGAAATGTCGAAATTAATATTTGCTGCAAAATCATAGATAATTCTTGATGAAAAAATATAATATTCCGGCTTTTATAAGAAAGTATGAATTGTTCATTTCTAAACGGGTGCTATATTTTAATTATTCAAAACATATTGTTTCTACAATGAAACCAGAACTGCAAATCCAAAACGCTAAGGGCCGTCCTGTTGCCATAATTGCCTGTTCAGGGGATGATTCTGTTCCGGTGGAAAACACCTATATTCTAAAGGAATGTGCAGATTATGCCGATGTGTGGATACGAGATTCATGGGAGCATTTTATTGTAAAGGATTGTAACTTCAAAAATGTTGAGGAAGATACCGAGTATTGTGATTACATCAAGCAATTTATTCAAAAAGTAGTTGAAAGACAAAACTGATGATTTTAAGTTGTCTTATTTACTCCAAGGCAATATTATTTAAACTAAAGCACAAATGTAATCGATATATAGCTTATAGATAAGTACAGTTGAAACATTCTACTAGCAGATTGCTTCAACTGTACTTTTATATGTAGTTTATTAGTAGTTAATAGATAGGTATTATGGAGGAAAATGAAGTGATCTATCGGCTATATCATATTTATGAGAGACGCTCTTTAAAATCTTCATAACCAAATTGTTTGATAATTTTTAAACCCTCTTTCTCATTATAACTTGCTAAGCTTGGAAGATTAACACCGTTAAAGGTATTATTTTTCACAAAAGTATATATAGCCATATCGGTAAAAATCAATATATCTCCGACTTGCAGGGGTTCTTTAAAGGAGTAATCTCCAATAACATCACCGGCCAGACAAGTAAGTCCCCCAAGCCTATAAGTATAAGGGTAGTCACCAGGTTCACCGGCTCCTATTATCTTTGGTTTGTATGGCATCTCGATTACATCAGGCATATGGCATGCAGCAGATGTATCTAATATTGCTATGTCCATATTATTTTTTACAATATCAAGTACTCTGGCTGCCAGATATCCCGCATTTAATGCTATGGCTTCGCCGGGTTCTAAATATACTTCGACACCGTATTTATTTTTTATATACATAATACAGTCAGTAAGTGTGTTTATATCATAATCAGGCTTAGTAATATGATGCCCACCCCCAAAGTTAACCCATTTCATTTTCTCTATATATTTTCCAAACTTCCTATCCACAACCTCAAGGGTCCGCTTTAAAACATCGGAATTTTGCTCACACATGGTATGAAAATGCAGACCATCTATACCTTGCAAATCATCTTCCCTAAAGTTATCAAGAGTAATACCTAGTCTTGAGCCTGTATAACAAGGATTATATATATCTGTCCCAATCTCCGAATATTCTGGGTTTATCCTAAGACCGCATTGTGTTTTTTTCCTTGCAGCTTTTACCTTGTCCTTGTATTTATTCCATTGGGTAAATGAATTAAAAATTATATAATCACATATTCTTAAGATTTCATCAAATTCTTCTTCCTTGTATGCGGGAGAATATATATGAACTTCCCTGCCTTTCATCTTTTCAAAGCCCAGTCTAGCTTCAAAAAGGGAGCTGGCTGCAGTACCCTTAAGATAGTTTCCGATTAAAGGGTATAGATAAAACATGGAAAAGGCTTTTTGAGCAAGGAGTATCTTGCAATTTGTACTATCCATTACACTTTTTAATATTTTAAGATTTTTCTCAAGCAACCTTTCATCCACTATATATATAGGTGTCGGAAGTTTGGATATATCTATATTGAAATCTATTGTTTTGAAATTTTGCCTATTTTTGCTCATATGCTCACCTTAATCTAATATTTCCGGTGAAAAACTTTCTTGCCAGGGTAGTCCGTTTTTATTTAAAGCTGCCATAAAAGGATCGGGGTCAAATTCTTCCACATTAAAGACTCCTGGTTTTTTCCACTTGCCTGTAAGTACCATCATAGCGCCTATCATTGCCGGTACACCTGCGGTATAGGAGACGGCCTGGGCTCCAACTTCCTTGTAGCATTCCTGATGATTGCAAACATTATAGACATAATATTGTCTTTCTTTACCGTCCTTAATGCCTTGGAAAATGCATCCGATATTGGTTTTTCCCTTAGTCCTGGGACCTAAGGAGGCAGGGTCCGGTAGAACGGCTTTTAAAAACTGTAGGGGCTGTATTAATTTTCCTTCAAATTCTATAGGTTCAATAGATGTCATTCCTACATTTTGAAGAACTTGAAGATGAGTCAGATACTTCTTAGAGAAAGTCATCCAAAATCTAATTCTTTTTACATTCTTTATATTTTTTGCCAAAGACTCTATTTCTTCATGATGCAGAAGATAAATATCCATATCACCTATTTCAGGGAAATTATAAGTTCTTTTGATTTCTAAGGGTTTTGTTTCAATCCATTTACCCTTTTCCCAGTAGCTGCCGGGTGCAGTTATTTCCCGTATATTAATTTCAGGATTGAAGTTAGTGGCAAAGGGGTAGCCGTGATCCCCAGCATTGGCATCTAGAATATCTATATAGTGGATTTCATCAAAATAGTGTTTTTGGGCATAGGCGGTAAAAACACCGGTTACACCGGGGTCAAAACCACTGCCTAAAAGGGCAGTAATACCGGCTTTTTCAAACTTTTCCTTGTATGCCCATTGCCACTTATATTCAAATTTAGGTATATCAGGGGGCTCATAATTGGCGGTATCCACATAATCCGTTTTTGTTGCAAGGCAAGCATCCATAATAGTTAAGTCCTGGTAAGGTAAAGCTACATTAATGACTATATCAGGTTTAAAGCTGTTAATTAAATCAATAACTTCTTCTGTCTTGTCTGCATCCACCTTAGCAGTATGTACCTTGGTTTTGCCCCCATCTAATTCTTTTTTTAGTTGGTCGCACTTTGATTTTGTCCTGCTGGCTATTAAAATTTCTTCAAATACATCTGGATTTTGCACACATTTGTGAGCTACAACTTGGCCGACTCCTCCGGCTCCGATAATTAATGCTTTTCCCATATCAAAACCTCCATTTCAAACTAAAGTACTTAATAGTACCGGTAATTTGTAAATGCAAATAAGTTATTTATATACATATAAGAGTATTTCTCTTAAAAGTTTACAAGCTAAGGCAGTTGAGGCTCCGGTTGGATCAAGGGGTGGGGATAACTCAGTTATATCTAGGGCTACTATATTTAACTTTGACACTTTTTTTATTCCATCTAATAGTTCACAAAAGGTCACACCACCGGCTTCAGGTGTTCCCGTGCCGGGAAATACCGAAGTATCAAGAACATCCAAATCTATAGTAAAATAAACAGGTTTATCCTTTAGACTATCTACCACATCATCCAATTGGTCAAAATTAAAGAAGCAGGTGTGGACATGGTTTTTGCCCCAGCTAATTTCCTCCCTAGATCCGCTTCTGATACCGAACTGGTAAATTTTATGGTCACCAACTAGCTCCCAGCAGCGCCTCATAACGGTTGCATGGGATAGGGTCTCCCCTAAGTATTCATCTCTTAAATCAGAATGAGCATCAAAGTGTATTATATGAAGATTCTTATAATTTTTTAAAGCTGCTCGTACCGCTCCTAAACTTACCAGATGTTCACCGCCTATCATAAGCGGAAGCTTACCTCTCTTTAATATTTTTAGAACAAATTTTTCGATTTTCTCAAGAACCTTAGCAGGATTTCCGTAAGGTAGCTCTAGGTCTCCGGCATCAAATACACTTATATCTTCTAAATCTTTATCCTGATAGGGGCTATAGGTTTCTATTGAATAACTTTCGCTTCGGATAGCTGAGCTGGCAAACCTTGCACCGGGACGATAGGAGGTAGTTCCATCAAAGGGAGCACCAAAAACAACTATTTTACTTTCCGGATAGTTTTTATCACAGCCTAGAATAGTATTAATATTTTTTTCAAGCATTTTTAAGAAGCTCCTTTACATAGTTTGGTAGGGCAAAACAACCTTTGTGCAAATCGGTATTGTAGTACCGGGTTTTTATGCCAAGTGTCTTCCAGCCGGTATTTAAATCACCTATAGGGTCAAGTCCTTTAGAAGCAAAGCCAAAAAGCCAATGGCCTGAGGGATAGGTCGGTATATGCGCTTGGTAGACTAAGGCTTTAGGAAATACGGATTTTATCTTTTTATGAGCTTTTTGCATAGCCAAGGCATCATTAGGGTAGTAAGGGCTTTCGTGTTGATTAATCAGGATGCCCTCTGTCTTTAATGCCTTGTAACAATTCCCGTAAAACTCTTTGGTAAAAAGATCCTCCCCCGGTCCGAAGGGATCTGTTGAGTCTACAATAATTAAATCGTATTCATTATATTTACTCCTAACAAATTTAAGACCATCCTCATAATATATATGTACCCGCAGATCATCCAGCTTACAAGCGGTTTGAGCTAAGTACTTTCTGCAAACATCCACAACCAGTTTATCTATTTCTACCATATCAATTTTATTAATATAATTATATTTTGTAAGTTCTCTTATAACTCCCCCATCACCTGCTCCGACTACCAGTACATCATGGATATTGGGATTTACTGCCATAGGTATATGGGTCATCATCTCATGGTATATAAACTCATCCTTTTCAGTAAGCATAAGATACCCATCCAGTGCCAAAATCCTGCCAAATCCATAGGAATCAAAGACATCAATACGCTGAAACTCACTTTCCAAACTTATTATATGTTTATCAATCTTAATTGAAAAACGAGCATTTTTTGTGTAATATTCAGTAAACCATAAATCCATATTATCCCTCCACAACCAAGATGTTTTCCACCTTCATATCTTGAGTACCCATGAGATTGCTACCCTTGTCCTTTGCAAAAGTTATATAATCAATAATTTCATCGGTTATCCTTTCTCCGGGGGCTAAAATTGGTATCCCCGGTGGATAGGCCATGACAAATTCGCCACTGATTTTTCCTTTGCTGTCCTTTATAGGCATAATTTTCTTCTTACTAAAAAATGCCTTTTGAGGTCTACATACCAAATCAGGTTTAATATAATTATGATTGAGGATATCCACAGGATCCTTTGCATAAAGTCGTTTGATTTCGTATAGGGCTGAAATAAGTCTTTCAATTTCCATAGCCCTATCACCGGCAGTTATAACAGCTAGAATATTGCACAAATCACCAAATTCCACCTGAATCCCATAATCGTCACGTAAAATGTCATATACTTCGATACCGGCAAGTCCGATTTGCCTTGTATTTATTGAAAGCTTGGTCCTATCAAAGTCATACACATTATCATTATTAACTAACTCATTGGAAAAGGCATAATATCCACCTAGTATATTAATTTCCTTCCTGGCATATTCCGCCAGCTTAATTGTTTTGCTAAATATCTCCCTTCCATTTAAGCTTAGATTCTTTCTGGCTAAATCAAGGGAGGTAAGCAGGAGATAAGAAGCACTGGTTGTCTGTGTAAGGCCTATAATTTGCCTTACATAGTCACAGTTTATATTTTCACCACATAGCAATAAAGAACTCTGGGTTAAAGATCCACCGGTTTTGTGCATACTGACGGATGCCATATCTGCACCGGCCTTCATGGCAGAAACAGGCATGTTATCCCCAAAATAAAAATGGGTGCCGTGGGCTTCATCCACCAGTACCAGCATCCTATGACTGTGAGCCAGTTCAACTATTTCCTTTAAATTAGAGCATATACCATAGTATGTAGGATTGTTTACTAATATAGCCTTGGCATCTGGGTTTTCCTCTATAGCCTTTTTTATATCAGTAATTGACATACCAAGGGCTATACCAAGTCTGTTATCTATACCGGGATCTATATAAACTGGAATAGCACCGCTTAAAACAAGGGCATTTATAGCACTTATATGGACATTCCGGGGCATAAGTATTTTTTCACCTTCCATACAGGCCGACATTACCATTGCTTGAACGGCAGCAGTTGTCCCGTTAACAATAAAAAAGCAGTTATGGGCACCAAAAGCATTAGCAGCCAATTGCTGTGCCTCTTTTATAACCGATTCTGGGTGGCTTAGGTTATCCAAGGGTTTCATTGAATTAACGTCTGCCTTAAGGCATTTTTCTCCTAAAAAATCAGTAAGTTCTTTATTACCCCGGCCGCCTTTATGACCCGGTACATCAAAATGTACAATTCGGTCAGATCTATGTTTTTCTAAAGCCTCATAAAGAGGAGCCTTATCTTGGTTCAAGCTTATCACCTCCTAGGGATCATAAATATTCATACCACTGAAAATTTCAATCATTTCCTTCCTAAGACTATCTATTATTTCCAGTCTTTTCATAGGAGGCAGCTCATATACGTCTTGATTAAAGAGATAGTTTTGCAGTTCTATATCCTTAATAAGCATTTTTGTATGAAATGTATTGGACTGATAGACATTTATATCCACAGCATCATATTTTTTTAAAATTCTATCTTCTATGTAATCCTGTATTGACTTGATATCATGGTCAATATAATATTTTTTCCCATGTATATCCCGGGTAAAACCTCTGACCCGGTAGTCTATGGTTATTATATCTGAGTCAAAACTGTTTATTAGAAAATCCAAGGCATTTAAAGGTGATATTTTGCCACAGGTGGCAACATCAATGTCAACCCGAAAGGTGGATATAGCATTATCAGGATGATGTTCCGGAAAAGTATGTACGGTTACATGGCTTTTATCTAAATGGGCATGTACGGTTTCGTTTTGCATGATGCTTTGATTTATTTTACCTAGATTGCAAGATTCATTTATTTCATGGGGAAATAGTTGTCCCTCTGATATCAGTATATTTACTGAAGCTCCTTGAGGCTCGTAATCTTGCTTGGAGATATTTAGTATATTGGCTCCAATAATTTCGGCAACCTTGCATAGAATATTAGTAAGCCTCTCTGAATTATATTGCTCGTCTATGTACTCAATATAATCATTCTTTTCTCTTTCACTGGCAGCATAGCATACATCGTAAATATTAAAGCTAAGGGATTTTGTAAGATTGTTAAATCCATACAAGGTTAACTTTTGCTCCAACCCTAACACCACTACCTTTCTTATAAATTATAAATATAGCTTATGTTTTTTAGAAAAAAGATTATTAAAGATTATCACATATTATGGCTGCAAATGCAATACAATATATACATTTTTACAGAATTTTAAAATTTTATATAATTTGGTTTTTATGGACTGTAAATGGAAGAAATAATAGGGAAATAAGATTTATCAGCAAAAAAAGGAGTCAAGGGACAATATATTAGAGTTGCAGTTAAAACCAGTGAAGAAAATAACCTGTTAATAGCTGCACTTTATAAAACACTTGGGCTTACAAGTAGAAGTAAGTCATATAATTTGAATTTTAAATTGCAGGAGGCCTTATAATATGCTCAGAAAAAAAGTTAAGAATAGTTCAGAGTATACAATGCTATATTTTTTGAAAGATCTTCCTAATATTTGTTCTCTTACAGGCCTTTTAAGCTCCCTTATGGGTATATACTTATCAATAATGGGAAAATACAACTATGCCTTGATAGCAGTTCTTTGGTCAGTAATATTTGACTGGGCAGATGGCATCATAGCCAGAAGCCTTAAAGGGCGGACCGATTATCATCGGACTATTGGTGTGCAGCTTGATTCTCTTATAGATATCGTAAGCTTTGGAATCTTTCCAGCTATTTTTTTACTAAGCTATGGAAAATATAATACAATATTTTTACCGGGAGTTTTTCTTATGGTTGCC
Organism: Herbinix luporum; assembly: GCF_900070325.1. Classification (GTDB taxonomy): domain Bacteria; phylum Bacillota; class Clostridia; order Lachnospirales; family Lachnospiraceae; genus Mobilitalea; species Mobilitalea luporum. The sequence continues at coordinate 1,437,922 of NZ_LN879430.1, read as the reverse complement.
GGAGCTGCTATTAGATTAAGCTATTTCAATGTTTTTGGAATGATTGACAAGGATACATACAGAGGCTTGGCTCTAGATAATAATGTAATCATTTTGTCCTTTGTATTTATATTTGAAAGATTATTTTCCTATCAGGTATTTTCTATTATAATTTATGTAGTTATGCTGTTGCTTTTAGTTCTTAATTTAGCCCCTATCCGAACCCATAAATTTGGGGCTAAATGGTTTTACATACTAATTGTCTATACAGTATTAATATCAATTTATTATGCTAACCTACACTAATTTTATATTAAGAAATTTATAAAATTAGTGTATAATAAAGCAATGCAATTAGTTTATAAGCTGGCATTTACTTTAAAGGAGGACAAAATGATAATTAAAGACTATAATTACTTGCCTGAAGAAGCTAAAAAGATAAGAAGTGAAGTATTTGTTAAAGAGCAAGGATTCTATGATGAGTATGATGAATTTGATGATATAGCTAAACATATGGTTATGTATTCAAATGAAGAGCCAATTTCAACATGTAGAATTTATTACAATAGTGAAAAAGAATCATATATCATAGGGAGAGTTGCAGTTCTAAAAGAATGGCGAGGAAAAAATATTGGTAGAAGAATACTTAATGCCGCTGAAGAATATATTAGGGAAAATGGTGGAAAAAGTGTTATGCTATCAGGACAAGTAAGAGTTGCAGGGTTTTATGAAAAACTAGGGTATATAAAGCAGGGAGAAACCTATTTAGATGAGGGATGTCCCCATATTTGGATGAAAAAGAATTTGTAGGAAGAACAATTTAATACTTTTTCTTATACATAGGGGTGATATTGTGGTAGGAATTTTAAGCATTGATTTTGATTATTTTATTAATGCCTCATCACAGGAAAGAGACCTATATTTTCCCAATGGTAGTGATGATCTACCTAAAAAGATGTTACAATCTATGTGGAAGAAAAGGTACTTAAGTTACCCGGAACTTAGGAAAGTTGGGGTAATTAACGATTACTATATCTTCAAGGAATTTTTAATGAAATTGAGAATTCCAAAAGAAAATTTCATAAAGGCAGATAGCCATAAATACATAAAAAAATTTATTGATAGATTACCAAAGTTATTACAACTAAGGATAGTAAATATTGATTTTCATCATGACTACTATCATTATTATCAAGGTAGTGACAATTGTAATTGTGGTAATTGGTTAAGAAGAGTTATTGAAGAGCGTCCTAATACAATAGTAAAATGGATTAGGAGAAATGATTCCCAAATTCATAGCTTAGATGGATTATTTCCATTTGAAAATACTGAGGATATAAAATCTATTTATTATGAAAACTTTGATTATGTTTTTCTTTGTAGAAGTCCGGAATGGAGTCCCCCTCATTTAAATAGTAAGTTTGAAGAATTAGTGTCTACAATATCTAAAACCATATACTTAATATCATAGTAACATTGCTATTAAGGCCTCCGCAATAGAACCGGATTAGAAAATACATAAGACAAAAAGCTAAATTAAGGAGGAAATATATTGCTTGAACTAAAAAACATAACAAAAATTTATCCTGCCGGCGGCGAAGATGTCAAGGCATTAAAAGGAATAGATTTAAAATTTCGTGACAGTGAATTTGTTTCTATACTAGGACCTTCAGGTTGCGGTAAAACAACCATGCTAAATTTAATCGGGGGACTTGATCAGTATACTTGCACTTACCCTGTCCGGAGTTTCTAAAAAGGAGCGCCGTAAAAGGGCTAAGGAAGCTTTAGAAAAAGTGGGTCTTGCAGATCAGTTGCGAAAAAAACCCTCTGAAATGTCCGGCGGTCAGATGCAAAGAGTTGCCATAGCCCGTGCCATAGTTAATAATCCCGATATTATCCTAGCCGATGAACCGACCGGAGCTCTTGATACTGAGACCAGTATTCAGGTTATGGATATACTTAAAGAAATCTCAAAGGATCGCCTTGTGGTTATGGTTACTCACAATCCCGACCTGGCCGAAAAATATTCAACTAGGATTGTAAGGATGCTAGACGGCAAGATTACCAGTGATACTATGCCCCTTTCAGACCAAGAGGTAAAGAAGGAATTAGCTAAGGCACAAACTAGGGATGAAAGTAACCGCAGAAAGAAAAAACCATCTATGTCCTTTGGAACATCCTTTGGACTATCCCTTAAAAACCTATTTACTATCTATATGATAATGCACTGAAACTTCGTGTTGTCGGTATAGCAAAGCCCAGTAAAAATTCCATTGCCTCTTCAAGCAGAGGTTCCATAGGATATACAAGTAAGCTTACGGAATATATTATAGAGAATGCAGCCCAATCTGAAGCAGTAAAGGCACAGAAGGAAAATCCAGGTACGGATATTTTTACCGGACTACCTTTTAAGGATACAGATGGTACGGTTACAAATGATAAAAAAGCAGCAGAATTTAAAGAGTATATAGAAGCTCTTGATACATCAGGAAAAGCTGCTGCATACATTAAGATTATGAGTATTCCTTCCGAAGAGGAAGTGGAGCAGTTCGTTTCTTCTACCCTTACAAGTATGACCCGTGAAGATATGGAAGCTGCTATTGCACCGGCCATGGCAGAGCAGACGGGAATGGATGGGGCAACCATTGCAGACTATATTACTTCTATGAGTGATGAAGACTTGAAAGAGTTGTTTAGCCGGGCCTTAACCGAACAGTACCATACCCAGTACGCTACCCAGGTAGAACAGCAGTTGAGCACCATGACTAATGAGCAACTAGCCGCTGCCTTAGATATGGCCATAACTCAGTATACGGAGGAAATGTGTGCCCTATATTACGATGAAATTTTAGAATTTTCAGATTCTACTTATGAAAAAAACCTAATAACACTTGGTTGTGTTGATTTAGATAGCCCGACAACAGTAAATCTCTATGCTTCATCCTTTGCTAACAAGGATGTTATTAAGGAGGCAATCTCAGAGTACAACCAAACTGTTGACGATTTAGAGGAAATTAGCTATACAGACTATGTAGGTCTTATGATGTCATCCATAACTACCATTATTGATGCAGTTACCTATGTTTTGATTGCTTTTGTCGCAGTATCTTTGATTGTTTCATCCATTATGATTGGGGTTATTACACTGATTTCAGTACAGGAACGTACAAAGGAGATTGGTATTCTCCGTGCTATCGGTGCCTCTAAAAGGAATGTATCCAGTATGTTTAATGCAGAAACAGTTATAATAGGCTTTACATCCGGCCTCCTTGGAGTGGTAATTACCTATCTGCTTTGTATCCCCATTAATCTGATACTGCATAAGCTGACAGGTCTTAACAATCTTAGTGCAATACTGCCGGTACAGACAGCTGTTATTCTGATTATTATCAGTATGCTTCTTACACTGATTGCCGGTATTATTCCGTCACGAAGTGCAGCTAAGAAAGATCCGGTTGTTGCCTTAAGAACTGAATAAATAGGATTATATTATAAAAACCTGTTTTAAATTGTTTTAAAGAATATAAATGTTAAAGAATAAAAATTGAAAGTTTAGGACAAATAAAATCCCCTTGATGTAAGGTTATCTTATACAAGGGGATTTTGATTATCTATATACTTTACCCTTAAGTATAACTTTATTGATACTTAAGTCCTTATTTAATAGTACAATATTGGCATATTTTCCGGGAGTGAGGCTACCATATTCATCATATATTCCAAGCTGCTTAGCCGGATTAACCGAAGCGCATTTTACGGCACTTTCTAAAGGAATACCCATGGATACCGCTGTTGTCATACAAGCCATCAGATTGGTGGTAGAGCCGGCAATGGTTCCGTCTTTGAGAAGAGCCTTATTACCTGATACTATTACATTCTGTCCTCCCAAGGTATATTCACCATCTTCTAAACCTGTAGCCCTCATACTATCGCTAATTAGGATGATGCGATCATCACCGAACATTTTAAAGGTAGCACGAACCACACTGGGATCTATGTGTACACCGTCACAGATTAATTCAACCTTTACATGGTCAGCATCCAGTGCCGCCCCAATAACTCCTGGGCTACGATGTGAGAAGGCAGGCATAGCATTATATAGATGTGTAACATGACTTGCACCCTTTTGAAAGGCTTCGGCTGCGGTATCATAATCAGCTGTGGTATGTGCTAAGGAGACAACCACTTCGTTTTTCACAGCCTTAATAAAATCCATAGCACCAGGTTCTTCGGGAGCAATAGCCACCAGTTTGATTAAGCCACCGGCAAAATCTTGCATGGTTCTAAAATGCTCCAAGTTAGGAGTCATTAGATAGGCTTCGTTTTGGGCTCCCTTTTTAGCATGACTAAGATAAGGGCCTTCCATATTGATACCGACAAGCTCTGCACCTTGATTATTTTCATAGGAAGCAGCGTTTTTAAATATCTTAGATAGTTGGTCATAACCTAAGGTCATGGTTGCCGGCGAAATACCGGTTATACCCCAGTAGGCTTCATAATTGGCAATAGCCTGAAGTGCCTTTGGTGTCCCGTCAGAGAAATCATGGCCTACACAACCATGAAAATGAAGGTCGATTAAGCCTGGAATAGCATACAATCCCTCTGCTTCAATAATTTCAGCCCCGTAAATTGGACTATTAGAGATACGATCTTTCTCTATATAAATATCCTTCCTAATAAAACTATTATCTGTAAAGACAAGAGCGTTTTTTATTATCATTACAATCTCCTTAATTATTTAATCTAATAATTTTTGATCTAACAATGATGAAGCCTCTTGGTCAGCTATTATAGTGACATTTTTATGAAGCTGAAGGATAGAAGCAGGTACAGATGGAAGAATAGGGCCTTCAATAACTTTTTTTAGTATTTGAGCTTTTCCTTTTCCGCTGACGATTAATAGAATTTTCTCGGCACTCATAATACTTCCAATACCCATAGTATAGGCATATCGTGGAACTTCCTCTATGCTATTAAAGAAACGGGCATTGGCATCGATAGTACTTTGCGCCAATTCTACGCAATGTATAATTTTATTAAAGCAATTACCGGGTTCGTTAAAACCAATATGTCCGTTATTACCCAAGCCTAGAAGTTGTAAGTCAATGCCACCTAGGGAAGAGATTATATCCTGGTAGCGGTTGCATTCTTTTATGGGGTCTTCCTCTAGACCGTTTGGTATATGTACATTTTTTAAATCGATATTGATATGTTTAAAGAAGTTTTCATACATAAAATAGTAGTAGCTTTGAGGATTGTCAGGTTCAAGACCTTTATATTCATCTAGATTAACTGTTCGTACTTGAGAAAAATCAAGGTCACCTTTATTGTACCACTCAATCAGTTGTTTGTAAGTTCCAATGGGAGTAGTCCATATATACTAGCCGGTATGGGGAGAGAAAGAAAATGCTTTAATACTTCTCCAAGAAAGGAAACCAGTAGTATAATTCCAAATTGCTTCATATAGTTCATAAAAAACTCCATTCTGCCGTTTTGCGGCTTAAAGCTATATATTTATCATATCATTTGCATATCTCTATTTCAATAATAAAATAAAAAAGTTTTTCATAATATTAATTATAAAAAAAATTTATTCCGTAAAACCATATAATTATATAAGAGTTTATAAGACAAATAAAAAAGCCAAGAATACTCTTACTTGGATTTTTTTCTTGTCCATACATAAATTAATGTTCTATAATGTAGCTAAATATGACAAAAATATGATATATATATGTAAAGTCTTAATTTAATAGCAAAATGAAAAGGAGTGATTTTTTTGAATAAATATATTATTGCCTTTTTCATTTTTAGTTTCTTTGGTTGGATTTGGGAAAGTATATATTGTACTATTCGAGAACATAAGTGGGCTAACCGGGGTTTTCTTTATGGTCCTATTTGTCCTATTTATGGATTTGCGTCAGTACTGGGCTTTATCATATATGACTTGATAAAAGCCGGTTATCTGCCCAGTATTAAATGGTGGATGATATTTATGCTTGGCTTTATTGTAAGCATGCTTTTAGAATATCCTACATCATGGGCTCTTGAAAAACTGTTCAAGGCACGGTGGTGGGATTACAGTGATATATGGCTAAATATCAAGGGAAGGACAAGTGTGCCAACATCACTTGCATTTGGCTTTGCCGCAATACTGGCCATGGAAGTCCTGATACCCCTAGTAGATAGAGGACTTAGTTTTTTACCTGAATCTTTATTATTTATCTTGTCTCTTATACTTGTTTCTATTATTTCAATAGATACTACACTAACAATATCGTCACTAACGGACTTTCAGAAATATGTAGCTTCCATAGAAGAAGCATTTCAAAATCACATGACTGATATTGTAAACCGGGTCTATGGTAATCGGAATTCATTTTACTTGAAAGCAATTCAACGTATTGCAGTTTTTAAACTTCCGGGGAGAAAAAATCGGATAGCAAAACAACTTCGTGAAAAACAATTTGTCGAACTGATTAAAGATTATTATGAATCCGATGTAGTAAAACAGATGGATAACTATATTCAGCATGGTACAACTACTACCTTGGAGCACTGCGAAAATGTAGCTTGGATAAGTTATCTTATTAATGAAAAATTACATCTTAATGCGGATGAAAAGAAATTAGTAGAAGCAGCTATGCTTCACGATTTATATCTATATGACTGGCACGATGGTGACCCTTCCCGTAAAACCCATGGTTTTGATCACCCAGAGATTGCATGTATTAATGCAGTAAAAAATTTTGATGTTCCTGAAAAAGTACAAGAGGCAATTCGTAGCCATATGTGGCCACTAACTATTACCAAAATTCCTAAAAGTAAAGAGGCCCTAATTATTTGTTTTGCAGATAAATATTGCGCCCTTATTGAGACAATTCGCCTAAACAAACGCTTTGGATTAAGGCATTGATAAAAAACATGAAAATAATGATATTATGTAAAATATAAATATTAGATGTAGAATAATGACGTATTGTTGTAAAATTGCATATATGATAAAATATAAAAAATGATTATAAATATGGATTTTTTAATATAGTTATTACTCACTAACTCCACCGTGAAAGGAGAAATACCTCATGAACTGGCTAAAAGGACCTACTAGTAAAAAATATCGAAATAACTTATTTAAAATCCTCCTGATAAGTATTCTCGTTGTTGCAATTTTACAATTGATTTATATAACAGGTGGAACCAAGATGGTATTTGTACAATTATTGTATATACCAATAATTCTATCTTCACTTTTTTGGGGAACTTATAGCGGCTTAATAGCAGGAGTAGTTTGCGGTATATTAGTAGGACCTTTCATACCTCTAGATGTTCCAAATGGTATTATGCAGGATCCAATAAATTGGATTTCTCGTTTATTAATATTTTTATTGATAGGTTTTTTAACGGGATATATGTTTGAAAGAATAAATAGATTAAACCTAAAAAGTCCTTTTTACAATCTTCCCAATGCCCAGAAGCTTTTACGTGATATTGAAGAAAGAAGTAAATCAAAAGAGAAATTTAAGCTATTTTCAATAAAGTTAACCAACCTTAATGATATAGAAAAATACGTTGATAATAAATTAGTATTTGCTATAGTAGATAATTTGGCCAAGAAGTTAAGTCACTGTTGTGGACGAAATGCCATTTACTCTTATGAAAAAGATGAATTAATTATACTGGCATGTAAAAGTTGCAATTACGACTATGAAGAAAAAATAAAGGAAATTTTAGAAGATTATTTTGATTTCCCTGTTTCTATGGGGGGATATAAAATTAGAGTATCGTTAAAAGTCGGTATTTATGAGTATAAGGGGGAAGAAATTACACCAATTGAAATATATAATAAAGCCCGGATAGCTTATGAACAAGGAGAAGAAAAGGAATCAGGCCTTTATTATTACAATGTTGACTTAGAAAGCAGAAGAAGAGAAGTTCAAAATATCACCGGTTCACTGCTTGAATCTATTGATAGAAATGAATTGTATGTAATGTACCAGCCTAAAATTGATATCATTAACAATAGGATTTCCGGTGTTGAAGCCTTGGTAAGATGGAAAAGAAACGGTAATGAGCATATCGGGCCAAATATCTTTATTCCAATCGCAGAAGAAATCGGATTTATTAATAGAATTGCTAAATATGTTTTTGACAGTGCAACAACACAGATAAATAATTGGAAAAGTAAAGGGATAGATTTAAAATGTTCTATTAATACCTCTGTAAACGAATTAATCGACGATAACTTTACTGCATGGGCTAAAGATATTATTACCAGCAAAAATCTTGAACGATTAGATTTTGAAATTGAAATTACAGAGAGAGCCATAGCCTATGATGATAAAAAATTAATAGAAAAAATGTACTTTTTAAAAGAATTAGGATATAAAATTTCTATTGATGATTTTGGAACCGGTTATAACTCCCTTATGAGTATAAATGAAATACCTTTTGATAAATTGAAAATCGATAAATACTTTATTGATAGGATTCATAAGATTGAAATTGAGGAACTGGTGAAGCATTTTATAGAATATGCCCATACATTTGATAAGATTGTAATAGCTGAAGGTGTTGAAACAGAGGAACAATTAAATATACTTAAAAGACTAAACTGTGACGAAGTCCAAGGATATTACTATAGTAAGCCCTTATTGCCGGAGGAATTAGTAGAGTTCTACATAAATTTTAATAAGGGCAATCTAATAAAGAAATAAGAAAGCTATTAATAAAGTATATCTTGTACTAAAAAACAAAAGGGAAATTTAAGAACATGTATAACAAAAGTAGCACAATCGCAAACATTGGGTTATGTCTATTGTAACTTGGCTGGCGTAGAATTATCTCGGAGGTGCTAATAATGATATTTTCCGAAAAACTACAACTTTTAAGAAAAAATAAAGGCTTCACACAGGAAGAATTGGCTGAGAAACTTAATGTATCAAGACAGGCCGTTGCTAAATGGGAGTCAGGACAGGTTTATCCGGATATTTCAAATTTAATTCAAATTAGTAATCTATTTAATGTGACTGTGGATTATCTGGTTAGAGATCAAGAGTGTATGATCAATGTTTCATCTGATACAAAGACAGATTTAGACCAACTGATAGATTTCAGACTTGAAGCAAATAAAAACACATATGCAGCATTTATGAATGAAACTACTTCAACAAGATTTGATTCCCATGATTATCAGTATACAAATGGACCTTTCATATATCATGATACATATGTGGGAGGAGAACAATTTGCAGGGCAGGAGGCTATTTGGAAAGATGGAAAAGCCGTTTATGCCATGAATTATCTAGGACGGGTTCTAAAAGATAAGTTTAGTGGAAACTTTTTAAAGGAAGCTCTTAGAAAAGCAGATAAAAATATGCCCTATCGAGGTCCAGAATATTATCAATCGGGAGAATACTTGTATAAATGTAAAGTTGCGGGGGATTTTACTTGGTTTCAGGGGTATGAAGAAATCTACTGTAATGAGATAAAAGTATATGAATGTTATTTTCATGGGGGACTAATGCATTAAGGTAGGTAATAAGGTTAAAACATAATATTCATTTTAATAACCTCTTTATTAATTACAAGATTATATACTTGGTGATAATGAAATGAAAATTTCAGTTGTAATAATCTTGTAGTAATAATGAGGTTGTTTTTAAACTAATTATATGGATGTTTTTAACTGAATAGTTTATTTAATAAATTGAAGGAGATAAAATAAAGATTTATAATTACAGGTAAAACAGGGGAAATTCTATATTAGTACATAAAAAATAATTAAAAGATACAAGGTTCAAGAAATTAAATTACAAAAATTGATATTAAAAGGAATGTAAGTTGTATGATGATATTCGAAAAGATTAAACAAGAAATCATGAATGACCCCATGAACGAATCTTATACAAAAAAAGGGATACCACCATTATTTAAAGCTTCAGTTGAGGCACGGATTGCCATAGTCGGACAAGCACCTGGACGAAAAGCAGAAGAAACCCGTTTATTTTGGAATGATTTAAGTGGTGACCGGTTGAGAGAATGGATTGGGGTTTCTCGAGAATTATTTTATACAACAAATCGTATTGCCCATTTACCTATGGATTTCTACTATCCAGGAAAAGCAAAAAGTGGTGACATTCCTCCTAGGAAGGGGTTTGCAGAAAAATGGCATCCGATTATACTAAAGGAAATGCCAAATATTGAAACAATAATTCTTGTTGGAAGCTATGCACAAGAATACTATCTAAATACACGACGTGAGAGAAATTTGACTGAAACCGTGAGAAATTACCATAAATACTTACCGGAATATTTTCCCTTGGTTCATCCTTCACCATTAAATCTCGGTTGGTTGAAACGTAATCCATGGTTTGAAAATGAAGTTTTGCCTGTTTTAAAGGATATAGTAAAAAGTAAGTTATAGTAATGATAATAGATTTAATACAGATGATAATATTTTTGAAGATTAAATATATGATTATTTTGGAGTTTAGTCCATAAAAGTATTGACTAAAATTGACAAAAGCATATAATTTTATTAATATTATAATTTATAAGTTTGAATAGTTTTTCTGTAATGGCTCATTTCAAAGCAAAAGTAATGTCGATTTTATATCAGGGAAAGGATTGATAAGCTTTAACCCAGATATTTCATGGAGGTGGAAAATGGAAATACTAAAATGTAGCAATGTAGAAAAAGTATTTGGAAAAGGTAACAATCAGGTTCATGCACTTAATGGAATTGATTTTTCTGTTGATAAAGGGGAGTTTGTGGCTATAGTCGGAGCCTCAGGTTCCGGCAAATCAACCTTACTACATATTATAGCCAGTATTGATAAAGCTACAAAAGGAACTGTAATCGTAGATGGTGTGGATATTAGTAAACTAAATGCCACATCTGCCGCCATTTTTAGAAGAACTAAGGTAGGACTAGTCTATCAATTTTATAATCTGATTCCTACTTTAACGGTGAGAAAAAATATCCTTATGCCTATAATTCTGGATAAAAGAAAACCGGACAAAGAATACTTTGAGAAAATTGTAAGCATTTTGGGAATTACTGATAAACTGGAGGCTTTACCACATCAACTATCCGGAGGACAGCAGCAACGTGTTGCCATTGCCCGTTCTTTGATTTACCGGCCTGTACTACTACTTGCTGATGAGCCCACCGGAAATCTTGACAGTAAAAATTCAAAGGAGATTATTGAGCTTCTAAAGCAGTCTAACCATGATCTTAAACAGACAATCCTTTTAATCACCCATGATGAAAAGATTGCACAGGAAGCAGATCGTATTATAACCATTGAGGATGGAAGAATTATCAAGGATCAGAGGCGAGGTGAATAATATGTGGAAGGATTATTGTGCCAGTTATATTAAGAACAACCGTGCTTCTAGCCTGTCAATCATGGTGGCTGCTTTTATCTCCACATTCTTTTTGTCTTTCTTATGCACTCTCTTTTATAATTCTTGGATATCTGAGATTGATATGATTACTCTAGAGGAAGGGGATTGGCAGGGACGAATTGTGGGAGATATAGATGAAGCAGATATAAATACAATTCAGGATTTTCCTAATGTGAAAAGGGTTCTGGTAAATGAAGACTTGTCCCAAGGGAAGAAAATAGTAGTTGATATTTACTTTAACAACATGAGGACAATTTACCAAGATTTGCCCCAAATTATTAATAAGTTGGGATTGGAAGCAGATGCAGCCTCATATCATTCTCTACTTTTATCTAGATATTTAATTCATGATCCCTCTGACAAGGAGCCGCCCCTATTGCTTTCATTTTATCTAGGGGTGTTATTTATTGTATCATTTTCACTGGTTTTGATTATTCGAAATTCTTTTGCAGTGTCTATGGGTGCAAGGATACATCAATTCGGTATCTTTTCCAGCATTGGAGCTACTCCGAAGCAAATTTTGGCTTGTCTGCTTCAAGAAGCTGCCATACTTTGTGTAGTACCGATTTTGCTAGGTTATTTGTTGGGGATTTTTGCTTGTGTAGGTGCCTTAGAGGGAGCAAATTATATAGCCAAGGATATAGCGGGCCGCTATGAGGGTACTTTTTGTTACCATCCCCTTATATCTGTGATTACTATTTTAGCTTCGGTATTGACGGTGTTTTTCTCTGCCTGGCTGCCTGCCAGAAAAATCAGCAAACTTACACCACTAGAAGCCATATTAGGTACAAACAAGTCTATGCTAAAAAGAAAAAGAAATCCTCGAATACTATCTAGAATGTTTGGCATGGAAGGAGAGCTAGCTGCAAATGCCCTAAAGGCTCAAAAAAAGGCACTACGTACATCTTCCTTATCTTTGACATTGTCTTTTCTGGGATTTACATTGATGATGTGTGTGCTTACCCTTATGGATATTAGTACAAAGCATACTTATTTCGAAAGGTATCAGGATGCATGGGATGTAATGGTGACTGTAAAGGATACCAAGATAGAAGAATTTGATTACACGGACAAGCTCCGTGGGCTTGAAGGAGTTCGGGACATAATTGTTTATCAAAAGGCAAAATCAATAATTTCAGTTTCAGAAGATTGGATCAGTGATGACTTAGTTAAACTTGGCGGTTTAGAGAAGGTTGCAGGGAAATCTGTAACTAAGAGTGACGGTTCATGGCTAATAGAGGCTCCTATTGTAATAATGGATGATGAGGCATTTAAAGAATATTGTAAAGAAATCGGTATACAGCCTAAGCTGGAGGGAACAATCATTTTGAATGAAATATGGGATAGTATAAACAGCGTTTTTCGTTATAGAAAATATATACCCTTTGTGAAGGAAAATAGAGCAACAATTAACTTGAAAAATACTGAAAAAAATCAAGAAGCAGATAAAATCCCTGTGCTTGGTTTTACTCAGCAAGTTCCGGTTTTACGGGAAGAATACTCCGATTATTCATTGGTACAATTTATTTCCCAGTCTTTATGGGAAAAAATATCGGGACAAGTAGAAGGTGCTGAAGCAGACACCTATATTCGAATACTGAGCCGAGAAGGGGTTACTCTTGAAGAATTGAATGATTTGGAAGATAACATAGCACAACTTATAGGTACAGCATATGAAATAGAAAGCGATAATCGAATTCAAAATAAGATTACTAATGATAAAATTTTTAAAGCTTATAAGTTAGTATTTGGTTCCCTTTGTTTCTTACTTGCAGTTATTGGAATTGCAAATGTATTTTCCTATACACTTGGTTTTATATATCAGAGAAAGCGAGAATTCGCTCAGTATATGTCCGTTGGACTCACTCCGTTTGGTATGCGAAAAATATTTATTATTGAAGCCTTAGTTATTGCAGGACGCCCGCTTCTAATAACACTTTTGCTTACTGGGATATTTGAGGTATTTGCAATAAAGGCCAGCTATTTAAATCCCATGGAAGTATTAACAAAGTTACCGATATTACCTATTTTACTGTTTAGCCTTGTTATCATTGGCTTTGTTGCTTTAGCTTATTATATTGGAGGCAAACGTCTTTTGCAGTGTAATCTAAATGAAGCATTGCAAAATGATACCCTTATATAAGGGATTTACTAAATCCAATATCGAATACCTATTTGCTATTTACATATGTTGAAAATTAAAAATAACTTTAAATAGAAATATTACTATAATAAAGGATTTCCAAGTTTCAATTATACGGAGTATAATTTTTATACGGAGTATAATTTTTATACGGAGTATAATTTTTATACGGAGTATAATTTTTATACGGAGTATAATTTTTATACGGAGTATAATTTTTATACGGAGTATAATTTCGGTGCTTTTTATACTTGGAAATCCTATATTTTTGATTTAAAGATTTGTTAGAACTTATTAGATTCCAATTTCTCATCAAATTTAAGCTCTATAATATCATGTCGATTATATCTGTTATTTCTTGGGGGAGGGGTCATATAGTCACCATAAAAATAAGTTAGATATTCCTTATATCCTTTAGGAACCTTAAACATATGGCCTTCAAATTCTAGTTCATCAACTTGCAAGACCCAAGATGTTTTTATGGTTTCTTTCTTATATCCATATGCACCGCCGACTGCATGCACATGCTCAGTTTGTTTAGAGTTATATTTTTTTGATATTCCTTCATATCTCTTTTTAATTTCTTTTAAAGACTTATTTTTTACACTTTTCTTTAACAAGGTATAAACTAGTCTTTTTATGTATTTATAATTAATTGATATACTATACATGCATAATTCAAAAATTAAATACTGATAAAACTTCAACCTATATTCATGAATTAATCTTAGGACTTTATTATTTGGAACATTATCAAAAGGAAAAATATCTATAAATATTCCGGGATGACATCTTACATCTTTTGATTTTCTTTCAATGTATTTTGTACCCTTCTTTCTTATTTTTCCAAATGGCAACCCATAACCGGAAGATACATCCCAAGTCTCTAGATAATATTTATCATTTAAATCCTTAGATGCAATTTCCAAAAATTTTGCATAGTCCTTTCTTAACATACCTATATCCATATCATCATCCCAGGGGATAAACCCTTTGTGTCTTACAGCTCCAAGTAGTGATCCTGCTATTAAAAAATAATTAATATTGTTTTCATCACAAATTCTTTTAACTTCATTAGCAATTTCAAGCTGTATTTTATGAATTCTTGCTAATTGTAAATCATCCATATATCTTACCCCTTCCCCAAGAATACATATTAATCAATATTTACCAATACAGTATTTAAACTAATAAGATAATAAAAGTAACAGGTATTCTTTTAATATGGCTATGGTTAATCTTAGTTCATTATGACAAACTAGATTAAAAAAATGGACAGAGACATAATAAGCCTGAAATAGGCAAGCCCAGGTTTTTAGACTTAATATTTACGAGATAATGTCAACTTTACTTGAAATTAATTACATATACGACTACAATAATATTGGTCAATTTTTCTGTAAGGTATTTTAAAACTTAAGCAGGTAAATATAATCTTGCTATTATCTGCAAAAAAACTCTTTACAAAATTAATATGGAAATTGTATTATAGAGAAGTTGGGCCAGTGTACGGCAGTGAATTATAATACTTTATGTAAGATGAATTATCTGCCAGATAAGGTGAGATACTACAAAAGTAATGACAAGAGGGAGAAATACAATGGAAATTTTAATGAATTTACTACTTATGTTAGGTGGAGTCGCTGTATTTATGTTCGGCATGAAGCAGATGAGCTCTGGCTTGGAGAAAAGTGCAGGATCTGGAATACGAAATCTTTTTAAAAAATTTAATAAAAACAGAGTATTTAATTATGGAATTGGAATCGGAGCTACCGCACTTGTTCAATCATCTTCAGCCACATCGATTATGACGGTAGGACTTGCTCATGCCAATATTGTAACAGTAAAGCAAGGCTCAGGATTTATCCTAGGGGCAAAAGTAGGTACCACGCTTACAGCATTTATATTTGCCCTTTCAGGTATCAGCAAAGGTGGTTTTAGCATAAGCAATGTTTTTGCAGCCATTGCCTTCGTAGGTGTCATGATAGTTTTTTCCACTAGCAATGAAAAATTGAATAAAATTGCACCATTTTTTATCGGATTTGGAATGCTCTTTATCGGTATGGAGGTAATGGAAAACGCAATTGGCGGAGCAGATTCGACCCTTAGTATTCAATTATCTAAAGTATTCCAATATGAAATTATGCAAAACCCTATATTGCTAGTGATATTAGGAATTCTCTTTACTGCCATTATACAATCATCTTCGGCAGCAACTGGTGTTTTTATAGCTTTCTTGGCTACGGGAGTTATTCACAGTATAGATCAATCGTTTTTCTTAGTAATGGGAGCAAATATAGGAACCTGTTCCGATGGTATTATGGCTTCCTTGACTACCAATGCCAACGGGAAACGTATCGCATTATTCCATCTGATTACCAGTGTAATTGGTGCGATTATGTTTTTAATTATTTTGATTATTTTCAGGACACCCATCACTAATATTTTTGAAAGTCTTTTCCCCAGAAAGCCTCAATTTAGTCTTGCAACATTTAACTTGATATACAATGGACTTTACACCTTAGTTTTGCTTGTGTTTATAGATCCATTAGTCAATTTAGTGACAAGACTTGTGAAAGATAAGGAACAGGAGTTAGAAGAAGTATCATATATTGATGAGCGTTTCTTGAAAACTCCGGCTGTTGCTATTGAACAAGCATTAAGGGAATTGTACGATATGGCAATTCTTGCAAAGGAGAACCTTGATCGTTCTTTTGCTTCATTGGTCAATGAAGATATGAGTGAAAGCAAAAAAATTGCAGAGGTAGAATATAGGATTGATTTCTTAACAAATAAGCTCACAAGCTTTTTCATAAAAATATCATCAGTTACTAAATTCGATGGTGATGAGAAACTTATTGGCGGATTGCATCATGTAACAAATGATATTGAACGTTTGGGGGATTATGCGGTGCTTTTGGTAAAAGAAACAAGCTATATGAAGGATAATGAAGTAAAATTTTTAGATCAAACTAAAGAAGAGCTTAGCCAAATCTATGGACATATATCAGAAATGTTTGATTTAGGCTTTGACGCATTTACAAGGCGTAGAACCGAAAACTTTAGAACAATTTCTAATATTCACAAAGAAATAAAAAAATTAATATCCTCTACACGTAATGAACATGTGGCACGTTTAAGTACCGGTATGTACCCTGTTGAGGTATCAAAGAGTATTTACTCTGTTTTGTTTTCATTACAAAGAATATCGGATCATATAGTAAACATCGCTTTCTCAATCAGGTCCACCACCGGAAGCAAAACAGAAGCTTTGCAAGCAATTGAAAAAGAGAAGAAATAAACAAATAGCTAGAAACAAAGGTTTCCAGACTTTCAGTATAATTACTGATAGGTGGAAACCTTATTTTTACCTTACAGGGTGGGAATTACATACATAATATTAGTCCACATATTGACTGTAATCTGTATAGTGCATATAATCTTATTAACAACATTGTTAATATTATTGTAATCATCCATATGCACTTACAGCCTATATGAATATTGCTTCATGTCTATATAATATGCGACGATACAAAGAGGCATATGCTATATACGATGAAATATATGAAGTAAGAAAGTCAATATTAGGTAATATGCATCCTGATACATTGGCAGTAGAGTTCTATCTGGCGAGATTGAAATTTATGAATGGAAAAAAAGATGAAGGAATTGAATTAATGAGTGAAGTATATAAAAAAAGGTGTTTGATTCTTGGCAAAGACCATTTGGATACAAAAAGATCAATAAAGACTCTTGAAGAAATGCATAGGAAAAACACTAATTGAACTTACACCCTCGGTATGCGTTAAAGTTTGCATATCGGGGGTATAGTTCTTCATATATAAGTAATTTTGAAATTGTGATTGCATTCTTGCATTTTATATTATCAAATAAACTACTCCACCGATAATACCTGAGCCTAGCATTACAAAAATAGGATTTGGTTTCCACTTCCGTAAAATTAATATAGACAGGATAAATAAAAAAACTGAAACAAAGTTAATATTTTGTGGATTTATTGAAAAGCCCCCTTCTCCCCAAATAGCCAGCTTAAAAATTGACATCCCTGCTGATGCAATAAGGGCTACAATGGCAGGTCTTAAACCGGACAATACTCCTTGTATTACGGTCAACTCTTTATATTTAAAATAAATCCATGCTAAGACTGAAACAATAACACAAGATGGAAGGATACATCCAAGGGTAGCAATAATAGCTCCCGGAATACCGGCAATTCTAATCCCTACAAAAGTGGCGGAATTAATTGCAATAGGTCCCGGTGTCATTTCTGCAATAGTGATTAGATCTGTAAATTCCCTTAATGTCAGCCATTGGTGTAGATTTACTACTTGATTTTGAATTAGTGGTATAGCAGCCATGCCCCCACCTATACTAAACATTCCAATTTGAAAAAAGCTCCAAAAGAGTTTTAAGAGTATCATTGAGAATCACCTTCCTTTTGGATTTTTCTTATTTGAAGCAGCATCTTGGCTGCTCCGATAAACCCACATACTAAAATAATATATATAACATTAATCCCTAGGAAAAATGTAGCTACAAATGCACCTACCATGATTATAGCAAACACTATGTCCTTTTCCTTTAAAACATTATCTCCGAGATTCAAAACCACATCAGCAATTACAGCGGCAATGCCTGCTTGCATCCCTTTTAGTACAGAATTTACAACGATATTATCACGAAAAGCCGCATAAAAAAAAGAAATAATAGTAAGAGTAATAATGGGTGGTAAAATGGTGCCTAGAATAGTTACTAGGGCACCTAATATCCCTGCCACACGGTAGCCTAACAGTATTGCTGCATTGACTGCCACTGCTCCCGGTGAAGATTGTGCAATTGCTGCCAAATTCAGCATTTCATCCTCTTTAATCCACTGTAAATCATCTACAAATTTCTTTTTCATCAATGGAATAATTACAAATCCTCCCCCAAAGGTAAATGCACTTAGATAAAAAGTAGAAGTAAATAGTTTCCTGTAAATATGTTTTTTGTTTTTCAAGTCAACAGACCCTCCTTTCATATTATTATACAACTTGAGTTGTTATATATAAAATAGTATTATTATATATAGTTCATAAGATATTTATTATAAGATAGGAGGTTTCAATGACATTAAGGCATCTTAAAATATTTGTCACCGTATGTGAAACCGGCAGTGCAACAGCAGCTGGAGATAAGCTACATATTGCACAGCCTTCAATTAGTCTGGCAATTTCAGAACTTGAAAATTATTATGGTATTAAACTATTTGATCGCATAGCAAAAAGACTACATATTACAGAGGCTGGTAAAAACTTTCTCCAATATGCTACACATATAGTGGGATTATTTGAGGACATGGAAAAGGAAATCAAAAACTTTGATGCAATTGGAATTATCCGTATTGGAGCAAGTATTACCATCGGAAATTATTTATTGCCTGCTTATATAAGCCAATTTAAGAAAACACATCCTCAGATAGATATTAAGGTAATCATTGATAATTCAGAAAAAATTCAACAATATATATTATCAAATAGAATTGATATTGGCTTGATTGAGGGGGCCGTTCATAGCTCTTATATTAAGTTTCACAAATTTCGTGATGATGAATTAGTAATGATTTGTGGGAACAATCATCCCTTTGCTAAAAAAGCTATTGAGATTACAAAACTTAAAAGTGAAAGTTTTATTTTAAGAGAAACTGGAAGTGCTGGGCGGGAAATTTTTGACAGTATAATGACTTCCCACGGAATAGAAATTGAACCTGCATGGGAGAGTATTAGTACTCAAGCAATTGTAAGGGCAGTTCAGGCTAATTTAGGAATTTCTGTACTACCTTATTTATTGGTAAAGGATTCTCTTGAACGTAAAGAAATCTCTCAGTTTCATATAAAGGGAATAGGATTTCTTAGAAGTTTTTCTGTAATATATCATAAGAATAAATTTCTAACAGAAAGTGCGAAAGATTTTATTACCCTTTGCAAATAAATTTATGCTATTTATATTTAGATTGCAGCCGATTAAGATGAATAAATTCTTAATTGGCTTTTTATAGAAGTAATATTGACATATGTCATTAATAATATATAATATATAGCATAAGCGGGCATATGTCAATAATGCGGAGGTGATTAGTAATTACATGTTCAAAGGAAGATTATCTACGGGTTATTTTTGAGTTATCTAAATTTAACAAAGAAATACGATCATCAGATATTGCTGACAAGCTTGGAATTACAAGGGCTAGTGTAAGCAGAATGATGTCAGAATTAAAAAATGCTGGTTTAATTGAAAAAGAAAAATACGGGAGCATCGCTCTTACAGAAAAAGGATACAAGCTTGCTGCACAAATAAAAAAGAAACATGACCTTATAGTATTATTTTTAGTTGACGTTCTAGGAGTAAGCAAATCAATTGCTAAAAAAGATGCCTGCAAAATGGAGCATGCTATTAGCCAAGAAACAGCAGAAAAGCTAAATAATCAAATAAGTAAAGCATTAAAGATAAGGAAGTTATAATGACTAGAAAAGATGGAATTGAAATATGTGAATGGATCAAATGCTGTTTACTAGATAAAAAGATTGGAGGAGAAAAGATGATTAAAATTGCAGTAGCAAGTGAAGATGAAATGATTACCAAACATTTTGGACATTGTGATAATTTTAATATTTTTGAAGTTGATAATAATCTAATAGTTAAAAGTGAGTCTATACCCAACCCGGGACATAAGCCTGGTTTTTTTCCTAACTTTTTAAATGATTTAGGGGTTAATGTGATAATTTCAGGAGCCATGGGAGGCGGAGCCATTGATATCTTCAATGAGAAAGGTATAGAGGTTATAATTGGAGCAAGAGGTAATGCCAAAGCAGCGGCAGAAGCATACTTACAAGGCTCATTAAAATCTACAGGAACTATTTGTCATAAACATCAGAATCATGATGAATGTAGCCAATAGTATTATATAAAGTTGAAAATAGTGCTTACATAAACAGTGCTTACATAACAAGATGTATGTAGGCACTATTTTTATGTAAAACAATATGTTCCCAAGGATAAAATTAAAAATGCCCAATATAAAAACATATACTTTAACTCAGGATATACTGTTAATGGCAGGAGCCGAGGATCATATTTAATAAAGTAATAATACAAGATTGATTCTATAAAAACATCTTTTAACTATTAGTTATGGGATGTTTTTATTTGAATATTAGATAAAAATACAAAACAAATATACAAATTAGATAAATATCTAATTTGTATATTGACATTAGATAAATACTGTAATATTCTATAGTAGAAAACATTAGGGAGGATTAACAAATGAATTTTAAACTTATGAAACAAAAGGATTTTTCTTTATTAATATTAGGTAAGTTGGTTTCCTTAGTAGGAAGTAATATGCAACAGTTTGCCCTATCCTTATATGTACTAGAAATTACAGGTTCGGCCACTATATTTGCATCTATATTATCAGTATCCATATTACCTAGATTATTATTGTCTCCTATAGCTGGAGTTTTTGGTGATTGGTTTAATAGAAAAAAGACCATAGTTTTATTAGATTTTATAAACGGTATTATCTTAGGAATATTTGCTCTAATATATATAACAAGTGGCAGCTTAACTGTTTTCTTAATCTGTATTCTGGTTATTTTGCTTGAAATAACAGAGATATTTTTTAACTCAGCAATGTCTGCAGTTTTACCTAGCTTAGTGAAGAAGGACCAGTTAATGGACAGTTACAGTATTTATTCCTGTGGGGCAAATGATTTTTGGAATTTTATATGATATAATTAACCCGAGTGTTGTTATAATCATCAGTGGATTTATATTAATGATAGCTATTGCCTTATATAAGAAGACTTTACTTAGTTATGATGAAAGAGAATTAGAATCGGAATTTGAAGCTTAGAATAGTATTAATATGAGAGGTATAAAAGATGAATTTTAGGTTTTATCCCATAGAAAGTAGAATATATGATTTTTTAGAGTTTCCAAGCCTAGTATTTGCTAAAAAGCGTTATGAAGAATTAAATAAAGATGATGAATTTAACGTACCTTCCTTAGCAGATTATTTAGATTTCTTAAATAAAGTAGATCTAAAGCTACAGCCCTATATAAAGGATATTGAATTTTTTTATATGAAAAATTTCCATGGAGATTTTAATTTTATAGGTTTGATTACCAATCTATATAGTATAATCGGCCATAAAAGTGAAAAAGAATATTTGGATATGTTATTAGGACTAAGTGAAAAGGAAATAATCACAAGTATAGTATATTCAATAATTTCTGATAATGAAAATAGTCTAGAATACTCTAAGGAGATTATGAGTAAGGCTGAAACTCTTAGTTTAAATAAAACCAAACTAATATCTCTTATAAAGGATTTGCCTACTGAGGCAGCTTCAAAATGGAATTTGTTTCTGATTATAGAAGAGCCTGTTAAATATATGAAAATGTATGTTGACTTAATGTATAAAATACTAGATATTTTTTCGGCTTTCTATGATTTATATGAAGAGGAAGTAAGTAGTTATGGTAAGTATTTAGTTGAATTTTTAAATAAAAATGGGGCAAAGGGAATTGAAGAAAAGACTAACTCCATATTGGATTCAAATATTATTAATGACGGAGAAAATCGTATTTTAATATCTTGCGTACTTCAATTTGCCATATCCATATTAGGTGTAGGTGACAATAGCTATATTGCCTGGGGACTTAAGATGGAAGAAGCCTTAATGAGACGGAAGCAGATAAATGAGAATAAGATTAATGAGAGAGTGCAGGTATTTAAAAACTTAGGGGATAAGACTAGATACGAAGTAATAAGGCTAATAGCATCCGGTGTAACATCTACTAAGGAAATAGCCAAGGCTTTAGGTGTATCAAGTGCAACCATTTCCTATCATTTAAATAATTTATTGCAGTGCAAGATTATAAAAATGGATAGAAGTGAAAATCGATATAGTTATGTTGTAGATTATAATTTACTTGAAGAAATAGTTAATGGATTAAAAGATGATTTAAAAAGTTATACTTCGCCCAATTAGAAAATCATTTCTATTATTTATAAAAAGCATCTATCAAATGATAGCTGCTTTTTTGTATTTATAATATTTCAGATGAAGTTGGAAATATTGGATGTTTTAAATATATGGAAAGACCTAAAAAAGATAACAAAAAGTACAATTTATTCATAATAATGTAAATAAATGGTTGATGCCTGTACAAAATTATTATATACTATGATTATTAATTACTTGTATATGTCTCAATAACTTTAAAAAATTAAGAAAAGGAGGTATCACATGAAAAAAAACAGGCTTTTGTCTATTCTATTAGTACTTGCCGTGGTATTTATTTCTATGTCTCCAAAAGCAACTGCACAAACTAACAAAATTAAGGGTAGTGAGGTTGTGGTAATAGGAGATTCATTTTTGGCTATGTCACATGATATAACCAAACGGTTGGAGGAACATGCCAAGAGAGAGGGAATTTTAGATGCTAATGATAGTTTCCGAGATTTATCTGTAAGCGGTACAATGCTCAGTGGTGGAATATCACCGGATATTCCTACACAGTACCGGAATGCTCTAAGGTCAGGAACTGTAAAGTATGTTATTATGGATGGTGGAGGAAATGATTGCATAGCCGGAAATGTAGATAGGGCGGCTGAAGCAGCAAGAAATTTAATAAATGAGATGGGAAGAAACGGAACAATAAAAGTGTTTTATCTCTTCTATCCGGATCCGGTTGGAGGTTTGGCCGGTATGTTAAAGCCAAATCTTGATAGATTAAGACCTCAAATACAAAATATTGTAAGCAGTTCAACTACCCCAAAGGGATATTTTTATGACCTGAGACCTACTTTTGAAGGAAAATATTCATCATACATAATGTCCGACGGCATACATCCCACAAGAGAAGGAAGTTATGCGGCTGCGGATGCCATATGGGAAGAAATGAAGAGAGTCGGATTTTTTGAAGTTTCTGAAACTATAAAATATGGAGATTGTAATAATGACGGAAATATCGATGCTTTAGATTTCGCATTATTAAAGCAATATCTGATAAATTCTGAAGAAGATTATAATCCTGTAATGGATCTTAATGCAGATAATACAATTGACGCTTTGGATCTCGCTGTTTTTAAGAAGTACCTGTTGCGAATGATTACCATCTTACCGGATACCTAAAATCTTAATAGCTTAAATATTTACTGAATTAGTTATAATAATAATTAGATTAATATAATAGAGAGCTGATGTAAAACTTTATACTAGTTTTGCAGCAGCTCTTTATTATGGTTGATAAAGAAGTTTTAATTATATCTATAACCTATGGTATAATTACATAAAAATCTACTTGCTACTATAAGACAGAAGGGAGAAAGTTTTATGGAATTTAAATTTACAATGCCAACCGAAATATATTTTGGTGAAGAAGTGATTTTAAAGAATAAAGAAGTATTTAGTGCAATCGGCAAGAAAGCTTTAATTGTTACAGGGAGAAACTCTGCAAAAAAAAATGGTTCCTATGACGATGTAAAGACTGCCTTAACTACAACAGGAGTAGAACATATTCTTTTTGATGAAGTAGAGGAGAATCCATCATTAGAAACCATAGAAAAAGGAAGTTATATAGGAAAGATAAACAATGTGGATTTTGTTATAGGCATCGGTGGAGGATCTCCCATGGATGCTGCAAAGGCGGTAGCCGTATTTATTAAAAATCCAGATGTCAATAAGGAAAATATATTTAGCAGTGGAAAGTTAGAAAGTATTCCGGTGGTGGCGGTAGCTACAACTTCCGGAACAGGTTCAGAAGTTACCCAGTACAGCATAGTGACTTCTATTAAGGAAAAGACTAAGAAAAACCTAGGACAAAGTATATTCCCCAAAGTTGCCTTTTTGGATAGTAGATATACTTATGACCTACCTTATGATATTACTGTTAATACTGCCATCGATGCATTTACCCATTTAGTAGAAGGCTACTTAAACACCAATAGTACTTATATGTCAGATATCTATGGAGAGAAAGGCTTTGAGCTGTTTAAATATTGTTTTGAAAGATTAGTAAATAAAGAATTGACAGTAGAGTTTAGAAATAAAGTCATGATGGCATCAGCTTTAGCTGGAATACAAATTGCTCAAAATGGAACATCCCTACCCCATGGAATGGGTTATCCCCTTACTTATTTTAAAGGACTACCACATGGACTTGCCAATGGTGTTTTGACTATGGAGTATCTAAAAAGCTTTAAGGATAAAACAAAGATAGAAAGAATGTTAAATATTTTAGGCTTTAGTAATTTGGAAGAATTAGAATCTATATTTAACAGATTAATTGATGTAAAGATTGAAATAACTGAAGATGAGATTAATGAGTACTCAAAAAAATTTTTTGCCAACAAGAAAAAGCTGGAAAATCATACGGAAGAAGTAAGTCTTGAAGATATCATAAATATTTATAGAAAGAGTTTGCTTAAAAACTAATAATAAAAAAGTCCTTTTGTCTCTTATTAGAGAAAGAAGGACTTTTATTATAATTATAACTAAATGTTTAAATTTCTTATATTTAAGCAAGAATGATATATTATACTCAAAGTAATAGAGCTTAAAATAAGATTGAAATATTTACAAAATAATATTATAAATCGACTTGTTGAAATCTTTTTGCTGATATTCTAAATGCAAGTAAGATACTAAATATATAGAATATTATTCCTAGAATTAATATAGGAAGCTGCTGCAAGATTATATTAGGTTCGACACTATCAAGCCATTGAAACTTTGGAATATGCACAAGGACTTCCATGATAATTACTCCAAGGGTAGCCGGTATAATTGCCAGTATAAAAGCTTTACCCACTTTATAGGCGGTTTTAAAAAACTGTGTCAGAAAAATCAAATCAAATATGGCGTAAATTATAAATCCAAAACCATAGTAAGCTAGGTTTGCTTCAATACCGGCCGGGTTGCCATCAGGTAATACATAAAGCCTTAATACAGCAAAAGGCAGAGAAATAAGTAATTGGGTCATTTGAGCTAAAACTATAAGTAAGACTTTTGCTTTTACAGTATCTTTCTTTTTCACCGGCAACAAAGAAGTGTAGTATATATCATTGGTTTCTCGTCCGTACATAAAGCTAATATATGGTCCTAAGCAACCAAATATAAACACCATACCATAAGGATATGCAGGAACAATTACTAAGGCTCCAAGCAAGGTAAATATATATAAATTAGGGTGTGTGGCTAAACGTAATTCCTTGTATAAAAGATTAAACATTATATCTTCTCCTTTCAGTCCTAATCATAATCTCTTCCAAAGATAAGTCAGCTTTATCATCTGCTTCTTTAAGATGTTGAAAGGATTTAATAAAATCAGATTTTTCGGCACTTTTTAAGAGTTTACCATCCTTAATATAGGTAATATAGTCTGCACATTTTTCTAAATCAGATGTGATATGGGTAGAGAATAAAATACTTATATTTTTACTTTCTACCAGTTGCCGAAATAACTCTAATATATCATCCCTAGATACCGGATCTAAACCACTTGTAGGTTCATCTAAAATCAAAAGTTTAGCATTATGGGATAAGGCCAAGGCTAACATATATTTAACTTTCATACCTGAGGAAAGTTCCTTTACCTTTTTATGAGTCAGTAGGGAAAATTCATTTATATATTTTTGATATGCCCGATTATCCCAGTTTTTATAGAAAGCTTTTGTAACAGCTGTAATATCAGCTAATTTTTTATGATTATAAAAATCAATTCCTCCTAAAACCACACCAAGATCTTGTTTACATCTTTCTTCATTCTTCCTAAAATCCATGCCAAACATTTCAATAGTACCATGGTCAGGATTAACTAAGTTTAGTATGGATTTTAAAGTTGTGCTTTTTCCTGCACCATTTTTTCCGATAAGCCCCATTATTTTACCTTCTGGGACAGCAAAGCTAATATCTTCTAGTAAAAAATTTGGATACCTTTTAGTAAGTCCTTTTACGGTCAGTATATTCATGTTCAATTACCTCCCTTATTCTTTGCTTATTCTTTGAGAAAATTATCTATAACATGTCCGGTCATATGAAGAAAGGTTTGGCTATCTATAAGGGCAATTCCGGAACTTCCTGGATTGGTGTCTCCTAAAACTACTAAACTATCCCCAGGTTTAAGATTAAAAGTATCCCTAGCCTTCTTTGGCAATACGATTTGTCCTCTTTCTCCCAAGGTTACAAGATCAAACAAATGTTTGTTTTTTGGAGGAATAGGCATACCTTCTTCTTCAGGATCAAAACGGACCAAATCATTTAGTGAAACATCATACAAATCAGCTAAAGCTTCGCATTTTATTATGTCAGGGAGAGAATCACCGTTTTCCCACTTTGCAACAGATTGACGGCTAACTCCGATTTTTTCAGCAACTTCTTCCTGTGATAGACTATGACGGTTTCTTAAGTACCTAAGATTTGCCGCAATATTTTTCTTCGAACTATTCATATTTTTCATACCTCCTAAGTATATAATAAACCATTAAACATATAAGTTAAACCAACTTAAATTCACAAGTTATGTTAAGATTAGTTGCATAAAAAATGCAATCACACTGGGCTTCCTTATAAAAGGCAAGCGGTATGATTGCAATATTATATAATTAATATATTGTAATTAAGAGATTTACTTATTTAATAAGTTTTGATATTGTTTTAAAAACCTCTCCCTTTGCAATTCTTGTTAGTTCAAAAAGTAAGGCTTCATATGTGGTAATAATTGCACCTTCCATGGTGGCTCTTCTAACCCCAATTTTTTTATCATTTGGTTTTCTTGAGCCTATACAATCTTCAACTAAGATAACATTAAAACCTTTTTCAATTAAATCAATAACAGTCTGAAGTACGCAAATATGTGCTTCAATACCACAAATAATAATATTTTTCTTACCTATTTCCTTTATCTTATTGGATATGGTTTCATCATCCATACAGCTAAAAGCTACCTTATCTTCATAAGTAAAATCATCACCAAAAATTTTAGTGATTTCTGGCACTGTCATACCAAGTCCCTTTGTATATTGCTGGGTAACCACCATGGGGATATTAAGGGTCTTAAGACCTTTTATTAATAATTCAGTATTATGAAGAAGCTCTTCGTTTTTATACATTACCGGCATAAGCTTTTCTTGAAAGTCTATTACTAGTGCCATAGTATCTTCTGCTAAAATTCTCATCTTCTTGCTCCTTATCTATTATTTTATCCTAATAAACAACTTGATTATAGCATTCACCTTACATAGGGGCAAGGTAAAATAAGCTTAATAATATCTGCCTAGTTATAAAAAAGAGAAAGAAATTTATGTTTATTTGAAGTATAGCCTATGGTACAATGATAATAATTATAGGAGTTTTACATCCAAAAGGAAGTGATCCCATGGACAAATTTGAAAAATTAGATATATATCAAAATATAATCAATGAATTAAGGTCATTTGAGAAAGAAATGTTGAAAATAAAAAAGGGAGGCAACTAAAATGTTATTTATAGAATATCCAAAATGTTCAACCTGCAAGAAAGCTAAAAAATGGTTGGATGAACATAAGATTGAATACACTAATCGCCACATAGTGGAGGATAATCCAACTTACGAGGAATTGAAAAAATGGTATAAAATAAGCGGTTTGCCATTAAAGAAGTTTTTTAATACTAGCGGTATTCTATATAGGGAAATGAATTTAAAGGATAAATTGCCTAATATGAGCGAAGTAGAGCAACTAAGACTGCTATCTTCAAACGGAATGCTAATTAAACGGCCCTTAATAGTTAATGATGAAGAGATACTTATAGGCTTTAAGGAAGACAAATGGGCAGAAGCTTTGCTATAAAATGAGAAGAATATTTAAGAAGAAATGATATAGGAGGAATAATATTGAAGTTTATTTCATGGAATATTGATTCATTAAATGCAGCATTAGTAGGTACTTCGGAACGAGCCAAGTTATCTCAAAATGTAATTGATACAATTATAGAATATAAGCCGGAAGTTATTGCTTTACAAGAAACAAAGCTGTCTGCCGACGGTCCCAATAAAAAGCATAAAGAAATTTTAAAGGATAAGTTTCCTGATTATGAGATAGTATGGAACAGTTCAGTAGAACCGGCCCGTAAAGGCTATGCAGGTACTATGTTTTTGTATAAAAATAATTTAACTCCATCGGTTACTTATCCTATAATAGGAGCACCTGGTACCATGGATGCTGAAGGACGGATTATTACTTTAGAATTTGATAAATTCTACTTAACACAGGTTTATACACCCAATGCAGGGGATGGCCTTAATCGTTTAGAAGAACGTCAAGTATGGGATATAAAATATGCCGATTATCTTGAAAGCCTAGATAAAGAAAAACCGGTTATTGCAACAGGGGATTTTAATGTGGCACATAAGGAAATTGATTTGGCTCATCCCAATAGCAACCGTCGTTCTGCCGGTTTTACCGATGAAGAGCGTCAAGGGTTCACTAATTTATTGGCCAGAGGTTTTACCGATACATTCCGTTATATTCACGGTGATGTAACAGGGGTCTATACCTGGTGGGCTCAGCGGGCCAAAACCAGCAAGATTAATAACTCCGGCTGGAGAATTGATTATTGGCTGGTCAGTGATAGAATAGCCGAAAAAGTAATTAAATCTGAAATGATTGATTCAGGTCCAAGACAAGACCATACACCGATATTACTTGAAATTGACCTGTAGATAGTCGAATGTATCATCTAAATCTATAAAACCATTATATAAAAAACTGCTTTTATAGGTTAATTTATTTATAGTGTAGAAAAATAATATATGTTAAGATTTAATGGGAACCTCTAATCTTGTTATTTAAGGATTTGGTACTAAAATAACAAGAAGCAGGTTCTTTTAAATGTGATATAAGTTATGTGCTGTAGAAGTACGGAGGATAATTATGAAAGGTAAGGCAAGTATTGCTATCATACTTTTTTTAATTGTTATTATGACATCTTTCTTTATAATTAGGTCAAATGCAAGTAAAAGAATAAAAAACAATGAAATTCAAGGGGAAGAGTTGGTAATATACAGTGCTCATCCCATAGAACTTCTCCGGCCCCTAATTCAAGAATTTGAATCTAGAACCGGCATATGGGTTAGGGTCAAAAGCGGAGGTACCGGAGAATTGATTAATCAAATTGAATCAGAACAGGATGAACCTGTGGCTGATATATTATGGGGAGGATCATTATCCACCTTGAAGCCGCAAATGTATCTATTTGAAGAATATATTTCTAAGAATCAAGAATTTATATTTGATGAATTTAAGAATGATGAAGGAATGCTGACAAGATTCTCTGACGTACCCAGTGTTCTTATGATTAATACGGATCTTATTGGGGATATAATAATAAATGGATATCAAGACCTATTAAATCTTAATCTAAAAGGGAGTATTGCTTATTGTAGTCCTTCAATATCCTCATCTGCTTATGAGCATTTAATTAACATGTTATATGCTATGGGGAAAGGAAACCCTCAAGAGGGGTGAATGTTTATTATGTATGCCATTATACCTGCATTTTGCATTACTTTATCATGTTTGCTTTTAATTATGGGTATTTGTAACCGATACGATCTTAACCATAAAACCCGATGCAATAATAGCCCGTACAGAATTTTTAATAGGTGGCTTTTCAGGTGTAACAATGGACAAACTGGCTTTTGCAGGGACATTTATTCTTGGGGCCTTTATTATATCATTGGTTCTAAGTTACGATATGAATATTCTTGCCTTAGGGGATGATACTTCCAAATCCTTAGGCTTAAAAGTAGCCACCCTTCGATTTACCTTCTTAATCCTTGGGGCAGTCCTTGCAGGAAGTGCCATAAGTTTTGCCGGTTTAATAGGTTTTGTGGGTTTAATAATTCCTCATGTATCAAGGCTTTTTGTGGGATACGATAATCGAGTTTTACTTCCTGTATCTGCCCTGTTAGGAAGCATTTTTACTATATTTTGTGATTTGTTGGCCCGGGTACTATTTGCACCCTTTGAAATTCCCGTAGGAATTATTCTGTCTTTCTTAGGAGGTCCGTTTTTTATATACCTATTAATAAAAGGTAAGAGAGGTCAGCTTTATGATTAGATTAGACAAGATATCTGCAGGTTATAATAAAGTAGAAATTATTAAGAATATCAATATAAGCTTTAAAGAAGGTAATATTACAAGTATAATTGGCAAAAACGGCTGCGGAAAAACCACCTTATTAAGAACGGCATCTAATATTTTAAAACCCTTTGGTGGGGAAATTACCATAGGGGGTAAAGATATTAAAAGTTTTAAAAATAAGGAGCTGGCTAAAAAACTATCCTTTCTACCACAGATAAGAACTGTACCCAATATAACGGTTTATCAGTTGGTTATGCACGGCAGATATCCCCATTTAGGTTTTTCCCGAACA
The DNA here is from genome assembly GCF_900070325.1 of Herbinix luporum. GTDB lineage: Bacteria > Bacillota > Clostridia > Lachnospirales > Lachnospiraceae > Mobilitalea > Mobilitalea luporum. The sequence continues at coordinate 1,406,898 of NZ_LN879430.1, read as the reverse complement.
CCTAAGAATGAGGATAAAGAAATTGTAGAAAAAGCCATAGAAGATATGAGATTAAATAAATACCTGGATAAGAATCTTCAAGAGCTTTCCGGGGGACAAAGGCAAAAGGTATATATAGCCATGGTTTTAGCCCAGGATACTGATATTGTATTCTTGGATGAACCAACTACCTACTTAGATGTTAATCATCAGTTAGAAATACTTGAGATAGTTAAAGAATTAAAGAAGATGGGTAAAACCATTATAATGGTTCTACATGATTTAAATAATGCACTTACTTATTCCGATCAAATTTGTTTGATGGAGAATGGAGAGATAGTAATCTATGATAGTCCACAAGCTGTATATGAAAGTAAAGAAATAGATAGAATTTTTAAAGTAAGCTCACAGCAGGTAGAAGTAGGTGAGGATGAGAAAAAACAGTATGTATTCTATATATAGTAGATCACACTAATAATTTTAACAAAAAAGCTTTCATTACTCTTAGTCATGGATTTTGAGTAATGAAAGCTTTATTTTAACCTATATAAGAAGCAAAAATTTGATTTCTATTCCCGAGGTAAATGATTTCTTAGTTCTAATTTGCAGTTCAGATCATCCCCTTGCCAAAAAGGATATTGTTAAATTGGAAGAACTTAAAAATGAAAGATTTATTATGCGGGAGCAGGGTAGTGGAACAAGAGAACTGTTTGAAAGATATATGTTAGATAATAATATACCCATAAAAATAGTTTTTGAGGCAAATAGTTCGGAAACCATTAAAAAAACTATAATGGAAAGCCAATGCTTAGCAGTGCTTTCTGTAAGACTTGTGGAAGATGAAGTTAAAAAGGGTAAAATCCATGTAATCAAAAATATGGATTGTGATTGGGATAGAGATTTTAGTCTTGTATATCATAAAGATAAGTTTGTTACAGAGGAAATTAATTATCTTATTGAACTGGTAAAAAAATATAAATGTGTGGATATACTTGAGGGTATCAAAATTGGAAGCTTGGTAAAGTAAGTGGCCCCAACTTTCACCAAATAGAATTCCTTTCATATATTAAATAATGATGATATGAGAGGGATTCTTTATTTTTATGGAATATAAAAGTATAAAAAGATATCTGGATATTATATCTGCCACTTTTGGACTAATTTTTTTTCTGCCCCTTTTTCTTATAGTTGGAATATCTATTAAATTAGAATCCAAAGGCCCAATAATTTATAAGCAGTTACGTTTGGGGCTCCATGGCAAAGTATTTACTATGTATAAATTTAGAACCATGTACTTAGGTGCAGAAAAAGAAGGAGTTTATGAATTAAAAGGTGATAAAAGAGTAACAAAAGTCGGCAGAATACTTAGAAAAACCAGCATTGATGAACTTCCTCAATTATTAAATATTCTAAAGGGGGAGATGTCATTTATCGGACCTAGACCCCCTCTTACTTATCATCCATGGACCTTTCCTGAATATACCATAGCTCAGAAAAAACGATTTATGGTGCTTCCGGGAATTACAGGCTTAGCCCAAATACAGGGAAGAAAGGACCTAGATTGGGACAGACGAATAGAATATGACATAGAGTATGTAGATAAATTATCATTTCTTCTTGATTTAAAAATCATTTTCTTTACTATTCTTAAAGTTTTTTCTACAAAAGATAATCTAAATCTTTCTGAAACAGCAAAAAAGAAAGAAGATTACCCATATATCAAACTTATGTACCCAACCAATGATCCTAAAATAGCCAAGATTGCTGAGGATAGCGGTGTTGATTGGATAACTATCGATTTAGAGATAAGAGGTAAAAAAGAGCGACAAGGTCATCTAGATACTTTGATTTCCTATCATAATATTGAAGATATAAAGAAAATTAAAGAGAGTATAAGTAAGGCAAAAATTATTGTACGAATAAACCCCATGTATCATGGTTCTAAAGAAGAAATAAACAGAGCCATTGAAGATGGGGCTGATATTATCATGCTTCCATACTTTAAAACAAAAAAAGAGGTGGAGGATTTTATCCGTTATGTCAATAAAAGGGCAGAAATATGTTTACTATTTGAGACCCCTGAGGCTGTGAAAAACATGGATGATATATTAAACATTCCCGGAATTAATTATGTTCATATAGGAATAAATGACCTTTCTATTGGTTATAAACGAAAATTTATGTTTTCTTTGTTAGCCGATGGTACTGTTGAGGAGATATGTAATAAATTTAGAGAAAAAGGTATTCCCTATGGATTTGGAGGTATTGCAAGACTAGGACATGGTATGCTTCCGGCAGAATATATATTAGGTGAAATTTATCGTCTAGGATCTAGTATGGCAATAGTATCTAGAAGTTTTTGTAATGTCCATAGAAAAGATGATTATGAAATGATAGAAAAGATTTTTAAAGAAGGAGTCAGAGATATTCGTCGTTTTGAGGATGAACTCCGTAAGAAGGATTATAGATATTTCCTTAAAAATCAAAGGGTATTAAAAGCAAAAGTAGCTGAAATAGAAGAAAACATGAAAAATCCTATAGAAGTCAAAAAAGAAGATAGATTAAAAGAAGCTAAGAATAAAAGAAATAAACGATATAGCTACTGCATTCTTACTACTATGTCTAGTTCCATTGATTATTGGATTAAACCCTTGCTGCCTTTATACAATAAACAGGGCTTTGATCTTACAGTAATATGTAATATGACCCCTGAATATAAAGAGGAACTCCTAAAGAATTACCCCTATATAAAGGCAATTTCAATACCAATGCCCAGGGGAATTGATTTTTTCGGCTCCATAAAATCAATTTATCTTTTATATAAAGCATTTCGCAAGGGAAAATATCATATGGTTCAATACTCCACCCCAAATGCCAGTTGTTATGGAGCTATTGCTGCCTATTTAGCAAGAATACCTATACGCTTATACTGCCAGTGGGGTATGGTTCATGTGACAATGAAAGGTATTAAAAGAATTATATTCCAAATCATAGAGCGTATCAAATGTCTGCTATCAACCCATGTGCAACCGGACAGTTTTGGAAATCTAAATTATTGTAGAAAAAGATTGTTCTACTCAAAGAAGAAAAGTTGTGTTATATGGAATGGCAGCGCCAAAGGTGTTGATTTAGATAAATTTGATATAAAAAAGAAAGAAATCTATGGCAGAGAAATTCGAAGGCAGTATGGAATTAATCAGGAGAGTATAGTGTTAGGTTTTGTAGGCCGTTTGGGAAAGGAAAAAGGATGCGTTGAACTTTTTGAAGCTTTCAAATTATTAGAAGCAAAATATCCCAATCTAAGATTACTTTTTGTGGGTCCCATTGAAAGGGCAGACACAATTAATCCAGAGCTAATGGATTGGTTTTATAAAAATAAGCGGATTATAAAAACAGGCAAAGTTTCTGACGTAGAAAAATATATGGCTGCAATGGATATTTTTATTCTGCCCAGCTACAGAGAAGGTTTTGGTATGTCAGTAGTAGAAGCTCAGGCTATGGGGGTAGCTGTTATTGTAACAGATATACCGGGACCCACTAACGGAATGATTGCAGGGGTTAGTGGACTTACTATTCCCGTAAAGGATATAAAGGCCCTTGTAGCTGCAGCAAGAGACTTAATAAATAATGAAGAAAAGCGAAAGAAATTCGGGTATGCAGGCTATGAATATGTAAAAAATCATTTTGATTCAAAGATTTTTATAAAAAAATTATTGAAAAATAGAATCCTTTTAGTGAAAGGTTGTTATAAAAAATGAAGGTTCTAATAACCGGTAAAGACAGTTTTATAGGAAGAAATTTAAAAGAAGGGTTAGAAAACACTGGGGAGTTTACTGTAGATGAATTGGATATGGAAAATGAACAATGGCAAAATTATGATTTTGCACCTTATGATACTGTAATACATGTGGCTGCAATTGTACATAAGAAAAAGAAGAAAATTCCTTGGGAGACTTATTATCAGGTAAATACAATCCTTCCATACAAGGTGGCTAAAAAAGCAAGAAAAAGCCGGGTAAAACAATTTATATTTTTTAGTTCAATGGCAGTTTATGGTCAAGGTAAAAAATTACCTTTTGGAAATATAATTGATGAAAAGACCGGCTTGAAACCAAAAAATTATTATGGAAAAAGTAAGTTAGAGGCTGAATATAGGCTGCAGCAGTTAAATTCAGAAGATTTTAAAGTATCTATTGTAAGACCACCAAATATATATGGCTATGGTTGTCCCGGTAATTATATCAGTTCATTTGTAAAATTGGCTAAATTAACACCGGTAATACCGGTTGTTTATACTGATAGTAAACAAGGTTTTTTATATATAGAAAATCTTTGCAACTTTATATATCAAATAGTTACTGAGAAAAGATCAGGAATTTTTCATCCACAGGATGGAGAGGGGATAAGTACTTTTACCTTTTTATCAGAAATAGCCGGTATGAGCAATAAAAAAGTTTGCTACTCCCATGTTTTAGGAAAAGTAATAAATTACCTTAGTAAAATACCCATTGTAATCAAAGTCTTTGGAGGAGTATCCTATAGCAGCAGTTTAGCTAATTATCCATATAATAATTATTCAAAAGTAGATTTAAGGGAAGCATTAAAGAAAACCATAATGGGTCCCGGTGATATTATTAAAAACAAGAAAAATAGCGGTGATTAAATTATGAGAGTATTAGTAGTATCTTGTAGTCCCTGGAAAAAAAATAATAATATCGGCAATACCTATACAAATATATTTCAGGGTATTGATAATATAGAAGTTGCCCATATATGCTGCGGTGGGGGAAGTCCCGATAGTGATTTTGTCAAATACCATCTCCACATCAGTGAAAAAAAGATTCTAAAGAATTTAATAAATCCCAAACATAAATGTTGCCAACTATTCTCATCGGAAACAGGCATAAAACAAGTTTCATTAAATAGAAATAAGATATATGATTTTATCCGTACCCATCGTTTTTGGCTGTTTTTTTTCTTAAGAGATTTTGCTTGGATTTTTAAAAATTGGATTTGTGATGATTTAAAAAAATTTGTAGATGATTTTAAACCGGATCTTATTTTTGCACAATTCTTAGATAGAAGTTATTTAAACCAAATGTTATTTTTTCTTAAGGATTATACCAAGGTTCCTTTAGTTGTCTACGGATGGGATGATGTATATACATTAAAGCAATTTTCTTTATCTCCTATCTTTTGGATAAACAGAATCACACAGAGAAAAAAATTAAGAAAGATATCACAACTAAGTTCCCTTATGTATGTAATTTCAGAAAAACAAAAAGAAGAATATTCAAAAGCTTTTGGCCGTAATTGCAAAATATTATATAAAGGTTTTGATTTTAAGGAAGAGCCAAAATATGAAAGTAATAATCTACCTCTAAAATTAGTGTTTTCAGGAAATATTGGAACAAAACGTTATAAAACCCTTGCACTTATTGCTTCTGCTTTACATGAAATAAATAAGGATAAAATAAGGGCTGTTTTATATATTTATACCTCTACTCCTTATAGCAATAAAATGAAAGCAATGCTTAATTATCCGAAAAGTGTTCGTAGAATGAACTTTGTATCATCTGAAGAACTAGCCATAATTTTGCAAGAGGCAGATATATTAATCCATGCAGAATCATTTGATTTTAAGGAGAAGTTAAAGGTAAGATTATCATTTTCTACAAAGCTTGTAGATTATTTTTATAGTGGCAGATGTATTTTTGCTGTTGGTAGTAGAAATCTTGCTTCCATAGACTATTTATCGAAAAACCAGGCAGCAGTTATTGCCTATAAAAAAAGTGAGATAGAAAGAAAATTAAATCTACTTATAAACTCATCAAGCCTGAGAAATAAATATGCCCTAAGGGCATGGCAGTGTGGACAGAAGAATCATCAGATAAAGATGATACAAAACACCTTACAAAATGACTTAATGAATTTATTACATGAGAAGTGATATGTGAGGTGACTATATGTGAAAATCTATTTGTTAAATATCTTACTATTAATCATTTACAGTATGATTTTTCTACAAGATACACCTAGGAAAAATCATAAAATATTTTGTTTATTGGCATCATTAAACTGGATTATTTTATCAGGTCTTAGGGATTTATCCATTGGTCCTGACACCTTAAAATACGGCTATTATTTTGAAAAGGCAAAAAATATTTCCTGGGCAACTCTATGGAGTGAAAGGGTAAACATATTTATTCATGAAACTTTAGGTAAGGACCCAGGTTATATTGTATTTCAGAAAATAATTCAATTATTTGCTGCCAATTATCGTGCTTACCTTATTGCTATAGCATTGATATTTACAGTTCCACTGGGGATATGGATTTATAAAAATTCTGCTAATCCCCTAATGAGTTTTATTATTTATTCCTGTTTGTTTTATTCATTCTTTTCTATAACAGGAACTAGGCAGACGGTAGCAACAGCTATGGTGGTATTTATAGGATATAAATTTATAAAGAAAGGTGTATTTTTGCCTTTCTTATTGTTAGTACTAATAGCTATGACTATTCATTTTTCAGCTATTTGCTATTTGCCTTTTTACTTTATTGCCAATAAGGAAATTACAAACAGGTATTTGCTCCTTTATGGATCTATCTTTATGGGAACTTTTATATTTAGAGTTTCAATTTTTAGGCTAGGCAGCAAATTAATTGGCTATGATCAGTATCTTCCCTTTGAGGAAACCGGAACAACCTGGACATTTTCTATTTTTCTTATGGCTTTAACAATTCTTACATTATTGAAGAAAAATGAGATTTTGAAAAATAATAAGTGGGCTAAACATTATATAAATGCACTACTAATTGCAGCCCTGTTTGTACCATTAACCTTTGTTAATCCTGCAGCCATGCGGGTTATCCAATATTATTCACTTTTCATTATCTTATTGGTTCCAGAAATCATCAATTCTTTTCCGAAAAGAGAGAGATTCTTTGTGTTTTTTGTTGCAGCATCAACCTTAATTTTATTGTTAATTAAAAACAATCCTACTTATATGTTTTTTTGGCAGCTGTAAAAACACTAGAAAGGAAGGTTCTTTTGAAGCTTGCATTTGTTTCTAATTATTTGAATCATCATCAAGTATGTTTATGTAATCAGTTTTATAACAGATGTGAAGAATTTTATTTTATTGCCACTGAGAAGATATCATTGGCGAGATTAGAAATGGGTTATGAAGATTTAGATTCAAAATATCCTTATGTAATTAAGATGTATGAGGCTGCTTCTTATAGAAAAACTGCTTATAAGATTATAGCGACATTTGATGTGGTTATATTTGGTGCATGTCCCACAAAACTTATAGAATTAAGAATGAAACAGAGAAAACTTAGTTTTATATACATGGAACGGTTTTTAAAAAAAGGATTATGGTATAGATTTGTACCATCTACACGTAAAAAAATATGGGATAGAGTGTTGAAATATAAAAACAATAATCTCTATCTCCTTTGTGCCAGTGCCTATACTTCTTATGACTTAAGTTTACTGGGATTTAGGGGTAAATGTTATAAGTGGGGATACTTTACTGAGGTACCTAGAGTAAACAAATTAGAATTAATGAAAAAGAAAGACAATACCCCTTGTAAAATTCTATGGGTAGGACGGTTAATTAACGGAAAATGTACAAAAGATGTAATATTTCTAGCTAGAAAATTAGTGAAAGGAAAATATGATTTTACAATAAATATTATAGGAAGGGGTAAATATGAAAAACCTTTAAAAATGTTAGTTAAGTACCTAGGTTTATCGGAAAAAGTACATTTTTTAGGCTCCATGACACCTTGCAATGTTAAAAATCATATGGAAGAGGCTAATATCTTTCTCTTTACCAGTAATTTTAAAGAAGGGTGGGGAGCAGTCCTTAATGAGGCAATGAGTAGAGGCTGTGCGGTAGTATCAAGCCATGCTGTGGGAAGTGCCCCCTATTTAATTGAAGACAAAAAGAATGGGCTTATATATAAATCCGGAAGTATAAATGATTTATATGTCAAGGTGAGCACTCTTCTTAAGAATCCGGAACTAATGTACACTTATGGAATTAATGCATATGGGACAATGGTTAAGAGATGGAGTCCGGAGGTTGCAGCAGATAGATTTATAAAAATCTCTAAAAATCTACTGTCAGGAGGACATAGATGGTATCAATATGGGCCATGTAGTAAGGCATATATTATTAAAGAGGATTGGTATCCGTAATTAGCGGGAGGCAATTTTAATGGTGTATTTAATAGTTGTAGCACATCCGGATGATGAAATTTTAGGGGCGGGAGCCACAATATATAAACTGGTAAGGGATGGACATTTGGTCCATGTATGTATATTATCCGGAGAGGTAAATGCAAGAAAAAACCGTCCTAGTATAAATCAGTTGAATATAGATGTTAATAAGTCCCTTAATATATTAGGTGTAGAAAAGCTAATCAAAGGAAACTTTCCTAATATTGAGTTTAATACTGTACCCCACTTAGAATTAGTAAAATTTATTGAAAAAACTATTATAGACACAAAGGCTGAAGTTATATTTACACATCATCCTGCAGATTTAAACAATGATCATTTGCATACTTCTTTAGCATGTCAAGCTGCAGTCAGGTTATTCCAAAGAAATCCGGATATTAATCCCATAAAAGAACTATTATTTATGGAGGTTTTATCGGCCACCGATTGGGCACTAAATAAATCAGTTCATCAATTTAATCCAAATACATATGTTGAAGTAGGCAAAGAAGCCATAGATAAGAAGATAGAAGCCCTTGCCCAGTATCGGGGTGTAATGAGAAGTTATCCCCATCCCCGCAGTAGTGAAGCATTAAAGGGGCTGGCAATTTATCGAGGCAGTCAAGCAGGCATGAATTATGCAGAGGCATTTGAAAGTATATTTAGGAGAGGATTTTAATGAAAATTGCATTTGCAACCTGTGTTAGATTAGGACTTAGTTGTATTGAGGAAATATATCGAATTAATGGAAAACTTGATTTACTTATAAGCCTAAAAGATGAAAAAGCCAGGGATAAATCAGGTAGGATTTATCTAGATGATATAGCATATGAGCATAATATACCACTTTTAAAAGTTAATAATATCAATGACCCTGAAGTAATAAAAGCCCTAAAAGACTATGAAATAGATTGGCTTTTTATCATCGGTTGGTCCCAAATTGCTAAAGAAGAAGTTCTTAAAGCGCCAAAAAAGGGTTGTATAGGTATGCATCCCACTCTGCTTCCGGTTGGTAGGGGAAGGGCAGCAATACCCTGGGCAATATTAAAAGGCTTAAAGCAAACCGGTGTTACTATGTTTAAGCTTGATGAAGGGGTTGACACAGGTGATATTATCGGGCAAGGAATAATAGAAATTAATGAAAATACCACAGCTACTGATTTATATAAAAAAGTAGATGAAATGCATGTAAGTCTAATTTCAAAATATTGGGATGATATCATAAATGACAAAATTACATTAACTAAGCAAGATGAAAGTAAAGCCACAATATGGCCAGGAAGAAAACCTAATGACGGTGAGATTTTTAGTAACATGACCATGGATGAAGCGGATAAAATGGTTAGGGCTGTTACACGTCCATATCCGGGAGCATTTTATAAAGAAGGGAATAAAATTATAAGAATATGGTCAGCAAGGGTAGATCCGGATATAGGCAAAATCAAGTTAAAAGACGGATATTTAACCCCTATTGAATATGAAATAGAAGAAGGTTAAAAAATAATCATGGTATCGTAAAATAGACCAAGTAATAGGGCATATATTATTAAGGAGATTCCTATTATAAGCATTTAATCTGTATAAGTAAGAGGAGACTTCTATGTGCAAATATAAAATATGCCAATATGATATTAGAGAGGTACAGAAAAAATTATTAATGATTTTAATAGAGTTTGATAGAATCTGCAGAAAGCACAATATCAAGTATTCATTAGAAGGCGGTACACTACTTGGGGCCATAAAATATAAGGGTTTTGTTCCATGGGATGATGATATCGATATTGTTATGGAAAGACCTGAATATGAGAGATTTTTAAAAGTATGTAAAAGAGAATTAAATGAGGATTATTTCCTTCAAAATAATCGGACAGTTAAGCACTTTCCCTTAAACTATAGCAAGTTACATATGAATAATACATTATATGTTCAAGAAAGTACAGCTTTCTTAAATATTCATCAAGGTTTGTTTATTGACATTTTCCCTGTTGACAAGATTTATAGGGGAACTTTATTAAGGCTGCAAATTGCCCTAATTGGAGCTCTTACCGGTGCCAGATCTGTCAAACTAAATAGAATATATAAGAAAAAAACAGTGTTTACCGGAAAGAAAATCAAATTACTAATATATCATATATTATCACTTTTTCCCCTAAGATTTATTAATACTGCCATTGATTTTACCTGCAGGATATTTAATAGCTTTAAAAGCCGGTATGTCTATGAAGTATGTAATCCTAATCGTAATTTCAAACCCCTGAAGATGGAAATTTACCGAGAATTAACCCAGGTTGAATTTATGGGATTGCCTTTTTTAGCCTCAAGACACTATAAAAAATTTCTTGAAGCTAGATTTGGTGATATCCGTGGACTTCCACCGGAAGAAAAAAGGCAACCAAGCCATAAAATTATCAAATGTAAATTGCAGTAATGACCCTAACTTGGAGGATAATTATTATGAAAATTTTACACATCAATGCAGTTAGCGGTATCCGTAGTACAGGAAGGATTTGCTTTGAGATTATTGAACATATCAATGAAAATGGTCATGAAGGATATATAGCATATTCCGATGGAATAAAATCAAGAGGTTATAAAATCGGCAGCAAATTAGACCGTAAATGTCATGGACTATTATCTAGAATAAGTGGGAAACAGGGATATTTTTCTCTTATTCAAACATATGGTTTATTAAAATATATTGATGATTTAGAGCCGGATATTATACACCTTCACAATCTTCACGGCAACTATATTAATATAAAAATCCTCCTAAAATATATAGCTAATAAGGACATTTCAACAGTAATAACACTCCATGATTGTTGGTTTTTTACCGGCAAGTGCTTCCACTTCACTGTTGATAAATGTTACAAATGGAAAGAAGAATGTAATCATTGTCCCAGAGTACATAAAGATAATCCCAGCTGGTTTTTTGATAGAAGCAAAAAAATGTACCATGATAAGAAATATTTGCTAGGTCAGATTAAGAATTTAGCAATAGTAGGTGTATCCGATTGGATTACAGAAGAAGCAAAACAATCCTTTTTAAAAAATGCCAAAATTATAACTAGAATCTATAACTGGGTAGATTTTGATGTCTTTAAACCGGTTAATGCAAAGGATTTACGCCGTGGCATGAACTTGGAGAATAAGTTTATTATTCTGGGGGTAGCCAGCTTTTGGACAAAAGATAAGGGTTTATACGAATTTCTAAATTTATCAAAACAGTTACCCAAGGATATGGTTATTGTTTTAATCGGTAACTTAAAAGAGAATATTGAGGCATATAAAAACATTATACATATAAGAGAAACTCACCAGGTTATGACCATGGTGAAATTTTATTCCATGGCAGATGTGCTTCTAAATCTATCAATGGAAGAGGCATGTGGAAGAGTAACAATTGAAGCCTTAGCCTGTGGTACTCCGGTAATAGCAATGAACAGCACATCAAATCCGGAGCAGATAGGGGGCTTTTGTGGTTATGTAGTAGAAAAAAATGATATAAAAGACCTTTATAATAAGATAATGCAAGTCTATAAGAACACAAAAGAATATTATAGTCGGCACTGTATTAGTTATGCCAAAGAAACCTTCAATAAAAATAAATGTTTAGATGAATATATGAGACTTTATAATAGGTTAAACGGTGGCCAAGATTAATAGGGGGATAAATTTGAAAGCTAGAAATGATGATAGTATAAATCAAATAAAAAAAGGAGCTATTATATCTTACCTGGCCATTGGGGTAAGTTTGTTATCAGGCCTACTGTATACTCCATGGATGATAAAGCAAATTGGAGTAAATGACTATGGATTATATACATTAGCCACATCCCTAATAAGCATATTTCTTATTGACTTTGGCATAAGTGAAGCTGTTTCAAGATTTATAAGCAAATATAATGCCGAAGGTAATCAGGAGAAGGTAAATGATTTTCTTGGCTTAATTTATAAAATATTTATTCTAATAGATTTAGTAATACTTGTGATACTAATTGCTTTGTATTTTTTTATACCTACAATTTATTCTGAATTAACCCCTGCTGAAGTAGAAAAATTTAAGATTATTTATTTGATTATTTCCACCTTTAGCATAGTTTCATTACCTTTTATAACCCTCAATGGCATATTAACATCTTATGAGAAATTTAAAACTTTAAAATTATGTGATTTAGTTAATAAGCTTTTAGTTTTAGCCTTAATGGCTATTGCCTTATTACTGGGATATAAATTATATGCTTTGGTACTGGTAAATGCTTTTGCCGGCATATTAATTATAGTTATTAAGCTGCTTTATATACACAAGCTTCTTCCTGTAAAGGTAAATTTTAAGTATTGGGACATAAGGCTTTTAAAAGAAGTATTTGCTTTTTCCTTATGGACAACAGTGTCCACTATTGCTAATCGCTTTATATTTAATGTTACACCATCGATTCTTGGTGCTGTATCCGGTTCATCCCAGATTGCCATTTTTGGGATTGCCAGTACCCTTGAAGCTTATGCTTATATTATATCCGGTGCAATAAATGGCATGTTCTTACCTAAAGTCTCTAAAATACTGGCAAATAAAAAAGACGGTGAGCATGTACTTCCACTTATGATTAAGGTAGGACGCATCCAATATAGTATTATAGGGCTTATATTTATAGGTTTTACCATAGTAGGTAAAGAATTTATTTATCTATGGATGGGCAAGGATTTTGAATTATCCTATTATTGTGCCTTACTTATAATGTTACCCGGTGTATTTAGAGTGCCTCAGCAAATAGCCAGTATTACCATAATTGCAATGAATCAGGTTAAAGTTCAAGCTTATGTCTATGTAATAGTAGCAGGTTTAAACATAATTTTTTCAAGTATATTATCTGGCTATTATGGGGCCTTAGGTGCAGCTATCTCAATTTGCCTTATATATTTTATCAGGCTTATCATTATGAATATAATCTACCGTAGAGTACTTAATATCAATATATTTTCTTTTATTAAAGATTGCTATATAAAAATGTCTCCTCCTATGTTAATTACCTTAGGTATAGGTTTGGTAATCAATCAATTTACCTCATATTCATTAAAGACCTTTCTTATAAAAGGAACATTTATTGTGATTTTTTATATCTTATTATTATGGAAGTTATCATTAAATAAGTATGAAAAATCATTATTTAAAAATTTTTGAGGGGTCATGTATGTATAAAAATAAAACATTACTTATTACCGGGGGCACAGGCTCTTTTGGCAATGCCATCCTAAAGAAGTTTTTAAATACAGACATAGGAGAAATCAGGATCTTTTCCAGAGATGAAAAAAAACAAGATGATATGCGCAAATATTATAACAACGAAAAGATTAAGTTTTATATTGGGGATGTAAGAGATATTTCATCTATTAATAACGCCATGTACGGTGTGGATTATATCTTTCATGCAGCAGCCCTAAAACAAGTTCCCTCTTGTGAGTTCTTTCCCCTTGAGGCAGTAAAAACTAATATCCTTGGTACAGATAATGTCCTTACTGTGGCAATATCTTTTCAAGTTAAGAAAATAATATGCTTATCTACCGATAAGGCCGCCTATCCCATAAATGCCATGGGCATTTCTAAGGCTATGATGGAAAAAGTCTTTATAGCAAAGTCAAAGACAGTAGAACCGGATAAAACTACTATATGCGGTACCAGGTACGGGAATGTCTGTGCTTCAAGAGGATCTGTTATACCGCTTTTTGTAGAGCAAATAAAGCAAGGAAAACCACTTACTGTAACAAATCCCAATATGACAAGATTTCTAATGACCCTTGAGGAAGCTGTGGGACTTGTGGAATATGCTTTTGAACATGGTCAAAGCGGCGACATTATGGTAATGAAATCACCGGCCTGTACAATTATTGATTTGGCAAAAGCCCTGTTAGAATTATTTGGGGTAGATAACAATATTAAAATTATAGGAACCAGACATGGTGAAAAATTATATGAAACCCTTATGACTAAAGAAGAGTATTATGTGGCTGAAGATAAGGGGAATTTTTACCGGATACCTGCAGATACAAGAGATTTATATTATGAAAAATATTTTACCCAAGGAGATCAGAAACTCTCTGTAGAAAAGGAATATAACTCCAACAATACAAGAAGGCTTACTATTGAGGAAATAAAAGAAAAGTTATTAAGTATTGATTATATTCAAAAAGAATTGGCTGGGTGGTCAGGATGAAAATATTAGTCACCGGTTCTAAGGGCTTTATCGGAAAGAATCTAATAAGGAGATTGAAAGAAGAAAAAGACATTCTTATATTTGAATGTGATAAAGATACAGATAGTAAAACCCTTGAAGTATATTGTAAAAAAGCAGATTTCGTATATCATTTGGCAGGGATTAATCGAACCGATAATGAAGAAGATTTTATGAAAGGAAATTATGGATTTACTGTAAAGCTAATAAATCTTTTAAGTAAATATAATGAAGGATGTCCCCTTATGTTAGCTTCATCTATCCAAGTGGCATATGACAATAGTTATGGAAAAAGCAAAAAGGCAGCAGAAAACCTTATTCTAACCTACTCCGGTATAAACAGGGCAAAGATTTTTATTTATCGACTTCCCAATGTTTTTGGTAAGTGGTGTAAACCTAATTATAATAGTGTAGTTGCAACCTTCTGTCACAATATTGCTAGAAAGCTTCCCATTACCATAGATGAACCTGAAAAAATACTAAATCTAGTATATATAGATGATCTTATTGATGAATTAATAAGCTTGCTACAATCTACTAATACGGATAAAAATTATTATGAAGTGGAACCAATCTATCAAGTTTCATTAAAAAAGATAGCCGATTTATTATATAGCTTTTATGAATTCAACCTAAAGGGCTATATACCGGACTTATCAGATGAGTTTACCAAGAAGTTATATAGTACTTATCTTAGTTATTTACCGGAGGATAGATTAAGCTATAGGCTTACAATGCATTGTGATGACAGGGGATCATTTACAGAGTTTTTAAAATCTAATAATAATGGGCAAATATCTGTAAATGTTATAAAGCCTGGAATTACAAAAGGAAATCACTATCATCATACAAAGCTGGAAAAATTCCTAGTGGTAAGCGGAAGAGGAGTAATTCGCCTAAAACATATAATATCAGGTCGGCTTTTAGAATATCAGTTGTCATCTGAGACTTTAGAGGTGATAAATGTTCCGGCTGGATATGCCCATAGTATAGAGAACATTGGAGATACGGATTTAGTTGTACTTATATGGTGTAATGAAGTTTTTGATAAAAATAAACCGGATACTTATATGCTAAAAGTATAAATGAATCGGTAAAAAAATTATATAATTGGGATATTGACATATTAAAGTAATTAACATATTAAAGGAGAAGGCATGAAGGCAATAAAGGTTATGACAGTTGTAGGTACCCGTCCAGAAATAATCAGGTTATCATCAGTAATAAAGAAACTGGAAAATACTACAGCTGTTGAACACTACCTGGTTCATACCGGACAAAATTATGATTATGAATTAAACGATATATTTTTTAATGATCTGCAATTGAAGAAACCGGATTATTATTTAAACGCAGCTACAGGATCGTCAATAGAGACCATAGGTAATATTATATTAAAAATAGAACCAATTCTTGATGAAGTTAGGCCCGATGCATTTTTAATATTAGGTGATACAAATAGTTGTCTATCTGCAATAGCAGCAAAGAAGAAACATATCCCCATATTTCATATGGAAGCCGGTAATAGATGTTTTGATCAAAGGGTTCCTGAAGAAATTAACCGAAAGATTGTAGATCATCTGTCAGATATTAATTTACCTTATAGCAGTATAGCCAGAGAATATCTAATTAACGAAGGAATTAGTGCAGATAGAATTATTAAAATTGGAAGTCCTCTTTATGAGGTTATACATGATAATATGGATAAAATCTTAGCTTCAAAAGTTTTGGAGAAAAACAACCTAAAACCAGAGCAATACTTTTTGGTTTCTTCCCATAGGGAAGAAAATATTGATTCAGATGTTAATTTTTATAGATTTGTTGAATTATTAAATCTTATAGCTAAGACATATAATCTTCCGGTCATAGTCAGTACCCATCCAAGAACTTTTAATAGAATAAAAAATGAAGAAACAGAATTTTCAAAGAATATACAATTATTAAAACCCTTTAGCTTTACAGATTATGTGCAGCTTCAGATAAATGCAAAAGCTGTATTAAGTGATAGTGGCACTATTAGTGAAGAAAGCTCTATTTTAGGTCTTAGGGCTTTAAACATAAGGCAAGCCCATGAACGGCCGGAAGCTATGGAAGAGGCAGCAGTAATGATGGTTGGATATAATAAAGATAGGGTATTGGAAGGATTAGAGATATTAGAAAGACAAAAAACTGATACCATAAAAAAAGTAACAGATTATATGGTTCCAAATGTTTCAGAAAAAGTTTTGCGTATTATTATTTCTTACACAGATTATGTAAATAGAGTAGTTTGGAATAAAGATTAAATTAGATAGCTCCATATGTTTATATAAGAAACATATGGAGCTTATTTTATGTAGAAATAGGAATCTTTGAGACGATAAATAATAAAAATGTAAAAATTTACAAAATTTACAAAATTTACAACAAACAGGTATTTACATTAGATGTAAAATAATGTAAAATACAAATCAAAATTGAAATTTAAAATAGAAAACCAAAAAACCTAATGGAGGAATTTGTGATGAAATTAAAAAGTTTGCAGATAGTTTTAAATATAACACATCAATGTAATTTAAAATGTGATTATTGCTATTATAGTAAAATGATGGATATCAAAAGAGGTAGCATGAGCAAAGAAATATTATCAGAAGTATTTAAGAAACTATCCAAGAGCTCTTATGAAAAACTACATATTTGTTTACATGGTGGTGAACCCTTAACTCAGAATTTAGACTATTTTAATACAATAATTAGTTTACACAAAGAATATTTCAACAATAAAAAAGTGATATATGCCATTCAGACTAACGGAACCTTGATTAATGAAGAGTTTCTTAAGTTTATTTCTAATCATAATAAAGATGGGATAGAAATCAACTTAGGAATTTCAATTGATGGGCCGGAAGTTGTTCATGATAGTTACAGAATAACTGCAGATGGTAGGGGATCCTTTGAAAAAATAATGAGCAATATCTTACTTCTTGATACATATGACATTAAATATGGGGTACTGTCAGTATTAAATGACAAAACATATGAACAAGTAGATGAAGTGTATAATTTCTTTAGATCTTTAAAGAACATGGCATGTCTAGATTTTATTATTCCCCAATATAATAAAGAGTATATGCCTCTTAAAGTAGAGAATTTGTCTAAATTGTATATTTCACTTTTTGAAAAATGGTATTTTGATAAAGAGGTAAACTTTGATGTAAGGGATTTTTCAGCCTTAATTTCCGCTATTGCCGGAGAATATGGACAAGGTGTTTGCTGGATGGTACCAGAGTGTATTAAGAACATTCATCTAATTTCTATTGACATAAAAGGAGATGTTTCCCCTTGTGATAACTATACACATGTTACTCTGGGTAATATTATGGAAAATGAAATATCAGACTTTATGGAAAAAAGCAGGATAAGGAGGATGGCTGCCAAGTATGAAAGTAACAGAATTAGTAAATGCAAATTCTGCAAATGGTACAGCCTATGTAGTGGTGGGTGTCCATTAAATATTAGCCCAGAAAAAAATGAATCAGTATATTGTCTAGAATTAAATAAAATTTTTACTCATATCAATAGTTTAATCCTTTCTGATTTTAAAAAGAAAGAAGAAAATGTAGTTTATAAAGCAAATCCATATGTTGTAAAAATATTTGATAAGGTAAATAAAGCGGTAATATAAGTTCACAATTTGAAAGGAGGCCTTTTATGGAAAATATTATTATATTAAATAAGAAGGCGCTTAAAGAAAGCTTGAATAATGAAATCATGAGCTGTGATAAATGTTATGAGCAGCCATGTCCGGATATGATTTTTCCGTGCAGTGTAAACGATTTCTGTCCTATAGAGTGTGAAATTCCCTTCTGTGGGTCTAGTGATGTAGGTTGGAAGTTGGGATGGTCAAAGAGCTTTTAATATGAATTAGGATAATAAATTAAGATATAAATAATAAATAATGCTGTAATATTTACATACCTTAAATCCTAAAATGAATTATATTACCGCTTTATTATATAGATTTGCAAATTAGTATTTATTAATTTAATATAAGAAAATTTTATAGGAGGATAAAATGGAACAATTATCAAAAATATATAGTTTTGAAAGTGATAAAAATCAATATATATATTCCGGGTATACAGGCCTGTTAATCGAAAATAATAGTCGTATCAGGGACTTCCTTTTTAATAATAAGGAAGATAATGAGCTTAAGAATTATATTTATGGTAATACTTCTAAAAATAAACAAATGCCTTATGAAAGTTTTTTAAGTTCAATTACAGTTTTTTGTACAAACTTTTGTAATTTATCATGTAGTTACTGTTATCATAAGGAAAATAATTTTACATTCAGCGAAAATATGAATGTAGGATTATTTATAGAAACAGTAGAATATATGTTGCAAAATATGAAATATGGAGAATATGTTAATATATTCTTTTTTGGGGGAGAACCCTTGCTGAACTTTTCCTTTATTAAGGAGTCTGTTTCCTTATTAGAGAATTTAGAAGAAAAATACTCCACTAAGTTTACATATTCTTTAACCACCAATGGTACTGTTTTTAGAGATGAAATAATTGATTTTATATTAGAAAAGCAAATAGGACTGATGATTAGTATTGACGGTAAAAAGGAAGTACATGATAAAACCCGTAAATTCATAAATGGTAAGGGTTCCTATGATACCATAATAAAAAATGTCCAAGAAATCAGTAAATATATGAGAGTTCCAGCCAGAGTTACAATAACAGATCTTAATACGGATTTAATAGAATTATATGAAGAATTAATAGAAAAAGGTTTTAGCAGCGTTACTATAGCCGTAGTATCTACAAAGGATAATAAGTTTGACTTTGAGGCTGAAAAGGAAACACTTTCAATTAGATTAAGAGAAATGGCTGACTACACTTTCAAGAAACTATCAAATAAGGAACTGATTCCTTTTACAAACTACGCTAATTCCTTAAAGAAAATACATAAAGGATTAAAAAGTTATCATCCCTGTTCTTCTCTCAAAGGAAGTTATACTTTATCAGCTAAAGGTGATTTTTATTTGTGCCATAGATTTAATAATCTAGATGAGTATACTTTTGGAAATTTTGCTAATGGGTTAGATAAGAAGCGAGTAGAGGATTTTGTTATAAATCATTCTATTGTTAACAGGAATAACAGTTGCAGTAATTGTTGGGCAGCCAGTTTATGTGGAGGACTTTGTTATCATGCAGCTTATACAGAAAATAACAATACAAGGGATATTAATAATCTAGAATGTTTCTTTAATAAAGAAGTTATTAAAAACTCCCTCTATATATACTCATTACTAGATGAAGAAATAAGAGAGACCATAGATAATTGGGAAAGAGGGTGATTGCCATGACTAGGAAGGTTGATAACATGGAGAGAATAATAAGGGAAATTTTGCAGTCTATGACCAAAGAGGGACAGCTTCCTTTTAGACTTATTATAGGAAATAAGAAAGAAGAGCTTTTGCCATATTATGATCAAATCAAGGATATTAGGATGGATAATAGTAATATAGAAAATAGATATATTGCAGTACTTGCAGTTGATAATGACACTGGATTATTTTATGGAGGAATTTCTTTTATCTTCTTTCTTGGAGATTATGATAATATTCAATTTTGGAAAAGGGATAATGAGAAAGGTATCTTAAAAAAAGTAACATTAAAAAATATAATGCCAAAAAATTATGATATGGCAATGACCATGGGATATAGCCTTACTAGTGATACTAAAAATGTTAAGATTAAATATTTTATGATAAATGGATTGATAAAGATAGTGAAGGAAGTTCTTAAACTACAGCCCTTCGTATTTTTTGAAAGCACAGGAAACTTTAGGATGAACCACAAAATAATGTCCTATGATTTCATAAATATCAACAATATTATTCCTGAGGAGCTAATAGGTAATATAGGCGTAACCAGACTTGAGTCTAAAGCAGTAGATAAATTTGCAAAATTAATGGGGTTTAAAGAGATGAGAGATTATTATAATTTAAGAACACTGGGAAAGGTATTTGTATCGGGATGAATGATATAGATAAAATGGATATCCGAATATATAGTGTTGCTGTAAAAGATGATAATTACATATTAAAGAATATAACTGAAATTTATAAGAGTTTTAAAAGAATAGTAGGATACTCTTTCATACAAGTAAGAGAATTCGTTTCAATGGATAAAATACCTGAGCTTTTTATTTATGACAGGGAAAGCACATTACAGATTATGAAGGATCTATCCTTAGAAAACTGGGTGAAAGCATTTTCTGCAGAAGGAAAGATACATCTACTGTCTGGCTTTTTTAAAAGTAGACGCCAGCTTGACATTTTAAATCATGAAATGTTTCATTGTGGAGTATATCAATGTACGAAAAATGAACCCTTAATTCCAAAATGGTTTAATGAGGCAATTGCATATTATATCAGTAATAATTCACGGATAGATAAGATGCTGTCTAAGGAGATAATTGCTATACCTTTTGATAAATTGAAATTATGGTTAAAAAAAGATTTGCTAATAGAAAAATGCAGTCTGGCTTATGAAATAATTAAAAGTATAGGGAATCATTTCTGTAATATATATCAAGCTGCTACAGTAAAGGATATTGTTTATGATACATGGATAAAGAAGGACTTTGACAGGGCATTTATAAAGCATACCTCCTTTACTATAGATGATTTTTTAGAAAAATGGCTTAATAAGCTTATATTAAGTTAGTAAGATTACTTTTAACTGGATAAAGTGGATGAGGTTCTTGAAGGAAAAGGGGTTGTAAAATGGGTGTTTTTTTTAAGAGGGTAATTGCCATATTAAAGTATTATATACCCTTGCAAGCTATGGGACTTATATTTTCTATTTTGCTAGCAATCTCAGAAATAGCAAGTCCCATGGTCTCAAAGTATTGTATAGATGAAGTAATACCGGGAAATTCTATGGAGAAGCTTTATCTTGGCATCGGAGTTTTTGTGATTGTCTGTACTATGCAGCCTATACTGGGATATTTATGTGGAATGATTTTTTTAAGGCTTAAGGAAAAGATTTCATTAAATTTAAAAAACCAAGTTTTTTCAAAAATAGTACATGCTCCAATCAACTTCTACGATAAAACCTATGAAGGACATATAATTTCTAGAATATTAAACGATGGTAATGCTGCCGCTAGTTTTCTGTCAAGTTTTATGACAGGATTTCTACAAAATCTTATTTTACTTATCATGATTATAGCAGCTATGCTTTATCTATCTGTAAAAATAACTGTGATTGTTCTTACATTTTTCATTATTTATTATATTATTTATTATTTAGTAAGTAGAAGATTTAGAAATTTATCTATGATATTGCAGAAGAACTATGATATGGAATGTACTGCAATTACTCAGACTATAAATTCTATAGATACTTTAAAATCATATATGTTGGAAGAAGAGAAGATTAGTCATTATAATGAACTGCTGAAAAAATGCTATAAGGACAATATAAAAATCGGAACACTTTCAATGTTAGTAAACAACCTAACAAGTATTGTACGTATTATTTCTCTGAGTCTTATATATGGAATTGGTAGTATTTCGGTTATGAAAGGTGAAAGCTCTGTTGGGGATATTATTGCCATCGGTCTTTATTTTCAGATGTTTACTGGCCCCTTTATGGGGCTATTGCAAAATGCAACCAATATTCAAAAAAACATACCAATTTTTGACCGTTTATATGAATATCTTAACATGAAGACAGAAAAATTAGACCAAGAAGAAGGAGGGCGACTAGAGGGAGATATTATATTAGATAATATTTCTTTTTCTTATGAGAAGGATTCCTATGCCCTTAAAAATATAAATATGAAGATAAAAAGCAGGACAATTACAGCTATTACAGGGACATCTGGGTCTGGTAAAAGCAGCTTGATAAAAATTATTGCCGGATTTTACAATAATTTTACCGGGCAAATAATATTTAGTGGCAGAAATATGAAAGAAATGTGCCTAAAAGATATTAGAAGAAATATTGGATATGTTTCTCAAAATGTAGAACTTTTTAATATTAGCCTTAAGGATAATATAAGATGTGGTGATAAAAAAGTATCTGATAAAGATATTATTAATATCTGTAGAAGGTTGCAAATCCATGATAAGATTATAAGTCTTCCCAAAGGATATGAGAGTATTGTTAACGAAAGGATTAATTTATCCGGTGGTGAAATACAAAGGATTGGTATTGCAAGAGCCTTGATTAAAAAGCCATCCATATTGATATTGGATGAGCCTACAGCTTCCTTGGATACCGATAATGAAGCAGCAGTAGCAGAAATTTTACAGGAAATAAAAAAAGAATGTACAGTTATTGTTGTATCCCACAGACATTCAACTATTGAAATGGCAGATAAGGTGATTACTTTACATAAAGGGGAAGTTTATGAAGAAAAACCTTTCTATGAAAATCTGAGTAAAGATCATGTGGAGGCAATTATTTGATATAAAAAAACTCTTTCTAATCCTGTGTTGTATATCACATGATTAGAAAGAGTGGTTTTTAATGTAAAAAATTAAGCATCACAACGGTACCAAAGTTCTGCGGCACCCAGTCTTGCAACTACCCCTTTACGTATTCCTACTTCTTCATATTGTCCAACAATTGAACCTTCAAGAATACCGGTGGCAAGATCTAGGTAATCCTTTACGATTCCCTTATCTATTAATCCTCCGTCGTGGCCAATTGCAAGTTTGTCAAACTCCTCTTGGCGATTCCAAATCTTTGCTATACTATCTCTATAAATAGCCAGATCTTTTTCAGTACCTTCAGGTTTATTAGGTATAATAATTCCTATATTTACAGTATCTCCACTATATAGAATTCGATTTGCTTTATCTAAAAAGCAAACAGATCCCGGAGAGTGACCTGGAGTATGAAGGGCTTCTATGATACGTCCACCTAGGTCCCATGTATCGCCGTCTTTAATGGGCTTATATTGGAAAAAGGGATAATCTTCATCGGAAACCATAGCGGTAAGTGCTTCTACATGACCTTCGCCGGGAAAACGAACAGGTACACGGGTTTCAATGTACCATTTTATCATATCTGTTTTATTAAAATGCTCTCTGGCAATACTTTAATCATCGGGATGCATATAGCAACTATCTATAGTAAACATTCCGCCACAATGATCTAAATGTCCATGGGTAAGTAGTACTTCAACAGGTAAATCTGTTAATTCTCTAACTTCATCTAAAACATTACCAATACCGCAACCGGTATCAATTAGTACCGCCTTCTTTTCGCCAACTACAAGGAAATAATTATCTAAATAATAATCACTAATAAGCCAGGTATTATCAGAGATTAGTGTTACTTCTTTTTTTATTGATTTCATTTTTGTCACCTTTCTTTTATATTAATCCCTTAGTCCTAGAAATAAAATTCTAGGACTAAGGAAAAAGGGGGATAGGAGTGGGAGGTTAGAAATTATTTCTTATCAATGTTTTCTTGACTTTGTTTATTAACAAATGCACTGATTTCTTTCATTTTTTCATCACTGATATTATAAATTAAGAAGAAGCAAATAAAGATTAATATACAACCGATAGCAGGTAGAACACATTAGGGGAGCAATTGTAGTAGTAATTACATTTGCACCTAGTGAACCGACACTTCTAGCGTTAGAAAGCTCTGTTCTTTGTATTTGATTGGATGTCATGGAGTTTACCATTGCACCATAAGGTACGTTTATAAAGGTTCCTACAATACCCCAGATAAAATAAATTCCTAAACAGTAGGCTATTTTAAACCAATAGGGTGCTGAAGCTATATTTAAGAATAAAATAATTGTTGAAATTCCATATGGGATAGCAAACCATAGAATATAGGGTTTAAAGTCAACATAATTTTGTTTTATTCGACATAAAAATTATGCAAAGTAATAGGATGAAAAAGCCTAAATAATTAGTTAAAAAGGTAAACTTTATCAATAATATACTATCCATAAGAAAGAAGCATAAAATGGCTATATTTTTTGCACAAAATCTATGATCAATTATGTATGAGAAAATGGTTATAAATAAAAATAGGTATTGACATATGTCATAAATACAGAGTAATATAGGTGACATAATTAAAGATAAGTTATTTACATAGAATTAGAGTTAGCCGGAATGCTTTTCGACTATATATGTTGTGAAAAGAGGTGATAAGTATATGCCAAGACCTATGAAATTAAGAAGAGTATGTTGTTTGCCTGAAAGAAAGAGATTTGGGCCCCTAGATTCAAACACATATGATGAAAATCATGTTAAGATGACAGTTGACGAATATGAAGCAATACGACTTATTGATTTAGAAGGTTTCACACAAGAAGAATGTGCAAAGCAAATGAATGTTGCCAGAACTACCGTTCAAAGTATATATAGCGAAGCCAGAAGAAAGCTGGCCAAAGTTTTGGTTAACGGTAAAATGCTTTTAATTGAAGGTGGAGTATATCGCCTTTGTGATGAATTAGGAAGTGGTTGTGGAAGAGGCTGCCGTAGAAACAGACAAGAAGACTTTAATGACATGAAAAGTTAGCATATTTTCAAGCAAGGTAGTATAAAATCATGAAAACTTAAGATGACATTAAGATAAAGGAGTTTATATTATGAGTGAAAATTGTAATCAAAGTTGTAACACTTGCTCCAAGGACTGTGCCGAGAGAAGGGAAAATAAAAATGATTTCTCCGAGAAACCACATGAAATGAGCAAGATTAAAAAAGTTATTGGTATTGTAAGTGGTAAAGGAGGAGTAGGCAAGTCCATGGTAACCTCCATGCTTGCAGTTACCATGAATAGATTGGGTTACCACACTGCAATCCTTGATGGGGATATAACAGGTCCGTCAATTCCAAAAGCATTTGGAATAAAGGAGAAAGCCAGGGGCAGTGAACTTGGCATGTTCCCGGTTAAAAGTAAGACTGGTATTGACATAATGTCAATCAATCTCCTATTAGAAAATGATACGGATCCCGTTGTATGGAGAGGGCCTGTTATTGGCAATGTAGTAAAGCAGTTTTGGACAGATGTTATCTGGAATGATGTTGATTTTATGTTTATTGATATGCCTCCGGGTACCGGTGATGTTCCCCTTACTGTATTTCAATCTATTGCTGTTGATGGAATTATTGTTGTTACCTCACCTCAAGAGTTGGTATCCATGATTGTTTCAAAAGCAGTCAAGATGGCTGAAATGATGAACATCCCCATTATTGGATTGGTAGAAAACATGTCATATTTTCAATGTCCTGATTGTGGTAAGGAGCATAAGATTTTTGGCAACAGTAATATTGATGAAATTGCAAAAAAGCACGATTTAAAAGTGCTTGCTAAACTGCCGATAAATCCGAAGATTGCAGCTGCAGCTGATAAAGGTATGATTGAACTTTTTGATGGTGATTGGTTTGAGGCTGTGGCTAAAATACTTGAAGAAAAATTGAGGTAGATAACCTATGAGTACACATTCAGAATATGCCAAAGAATTATTTCTAAAGGGTTATAATTGTTCACAAGCTGTTTTTGCTGCTTTTTGTGATGAAACAAGAGTGGACACTGAAACTGCCTTAAAAATAGCCTCTTCTTTCGGAGGCGGCATGGGTAGACTAAGAGAAGTATGCGGAGCCGTATCCGGAATGTTTATGGTTGCCGGTATGAAAAATGGTTATATAGATCCTTCTGATAGAAAAGCAAAATCAGAACATTATAAGCTTATTCAGGATTTAGCCAAGGAATTTGAAAAGGAAAACGGATCCATTGTATGTAGAGAACTGTTGGGTCTTTCTATAAAGAAGGATAATTATGAACCTGAGGAAAGAAACCAGATTTATTATAAAAAGCGTCCCTGTTCAGAGCTTGTTTGGCAAGCTGCCAAAATACTTGACGATTATTTTAAAAAAATTGAAACCACCGATTCTGAAAAATAGCAATTGTCTTATAAGCAATAGCCGTCTATTCAAGTTTTATTTGAGTAGCCGGCTTTTTTTTATTATGTGTTTGGCAAAGTTTGCATATTTATAAGTAAATTGGAGATATCTAGTTATTTAAAGATAGTTTATTTGAAAGGATTGAAATATTTTATGTCAAAGATGCCGGTGATTTTTGTAGGACACGGATCTCCAATGAATGCCATTGAAGATAACGATTACTCAAGAAACTGGGAAAAATTGCAAAAAGTATACCAAAACCAGAAGCAATAGTATCCATATCAGCCCATTGGTTTACAAAGGGTACAAAGATTATGAACGAAAAAGCCCCTAAAACCATATATGATATGTATGGCTTTCCAAAGGAATTGTATGAAATTATATACAATTCACCGGGTTCCCCAAGTATTGCTAAAGAAGCCAAAGAGCTAATTTCAAGGGAAACTGAATATGATAACTCTTGGGGAATTGACCATGGAACATGGTCGGTATTAGTTCATATGTATCCAGACAAGGATATACCGGTATTTCAGATTAGTATTGACGGATATGCTCCTGCAGAAATACATTATAGTATAGGTAAAGAATTAAAATCTTTAAGAGAAAAAGGCGTTCTTATATTTGGCACAGGGAATATAGTTCATAATTTAAGATTGGTCGATTGGCATATGGGAAGTAAGGGATTTGATTGGGCCTATGAATTTGATGATTTTATATATGAGAATATTATGAGCAAGGATTATAATAATATTTTAAAATATAATGAAATCTGTAATGCTTCACAGCATGCAGTGCCGACACCGGATCATTTTTATCCATTATTATATATATTAGGAGCTTCGGATAAAGAAGATAAGGTGACGGTGTTTAATAAATCCTGTGAACTAATGAAATCCGGAATTAATAAGAGAAAAAAATTTAAATGTGAGCTAAATATTAAAGAAAGGTAAAGGATGATATATAATGGAAGTTACTACGATAAAGGATATAGCCAGAATCTGTGGAGTTGGTGTTAGTACAGTTTCTCGTGCTATCAATAATCATCCCGATATAAATGAAGATACAAAGAAGTTAATATTAAAGACTATAAAAGAACATAACTATATACCAAATAACAGTGCTCGGAATTTAAATCGTTTAGAATCCAATACAATTGCAGTTTTGATAAAAGGTATTACGAATCCTTTCTTTAATTCCATGTTGAAGGTATTTGAAAAAGAAATTCATAAGAAAAAATATTCCTTTCTATTACACCGTGTCGAAGAACAAGAGGATGAAGTAGATGTAGCTTTAGAACTTGAGAAGGAGAAAAGACTTAAAGGTATTATTTTTCTCATTCGGTAGAAAAGTTAAATCAGATGAAAGTACCTTTTGTCCTTAGTACAGGAGGAATTTCGGAAGTTATGGATAAAAAAACTGCTCCTATGTTATGGTAGATGACGTCCAAGAAAGTTATCGTATGGTGGATTATCTTTGCAAGCTAGGTCATAAGAAAATTGCTATAATTACTACACCTCCCTCGGAAGAGAGTATTGGTAAATTGCGATTGGAAGGTTATAAAAAAGCCTTAAAAGATAATCAACTTTCCATTGATAGCAGGCGAATACTTTATAATGACGATGAAAGTCTCGATTCATTTTCCATGAAATATGGTTATGAAGCAGCCAAAAAACTTCTAGAATCAGATGTTGAATTTACAGCTGTTTTTGCAATTTCTGATAGTATAGCGGTTGGTGCATGTAAGGCTATTTTTGAAAAGGGAAAAAGGATACCAGAGGATTATTCTATTGCCGGATATGATGGTATTGATATTACATTTTACTATCATCCTTCCATTACAACTATACGTCAGCCGACCATAGAAATGGCAGAAGAAACTATTCGAATTCTTTTTGAGACAATTGAAGATAGCTCCTATAAGGAAGGAAAGATTTTTACAGCAGATTTAATTGTGGGAAATTCGACTAAGAGGATAAGATAAAATTATATTGTGAAAAATACATGATGAGGAAAAAGGTACTATTTTAACTTGGGGGATTGTGGTTTTTTTGAAACAGCAGTATAATTATGGGAGGGTAAATTAAATAATGTAAAAGAATATCATATGTAGGGTGGAATACAGATGAACATATTAAATGATACCGAGCAACTTCCTGTAATACCAGTTGATAGTACTGACTTATACAATGTAGAGTTAGAATATTTAGAAGATGAACTATCTAACTCTTTATCGGAGCAGGTTAATGAGGTTCTAAACAAAACCGATGACAATATCAGCCCAAAAGTCAATAATAAAATGAGAATTTTGTTGATAACTGCAGTTGGATTAATTGCAGTATTGGCATGCCTAATATTGTTAATTGTAACTGAAAGTGGGCGAAAGGTATTTTATAAAGCTGCCAGTAATTATATCTATGATTCGGTAAATAAAGAAAGTAATTCCATGCAGGAATCGACTGAGAATCAAAATCAAACAACCGATGGTGAAGATACTATAGAAAATGGTATTGATAATGATAATACTGATTATAAATACAGACATGAATCATATGTGAATAACTATTTGGTAATTGGCATTGAAGAATTTGGTAATGCAAAAAACACCGATACCATGATACTTGTCTCTATAAACACAAAAGATCGTACTATTAAACTTACGTCCTTTCTTAGAGATATATATATAGAATCACTGGGTAAGAAAAAATTAAATGCTTTTTATTCTGAAGGAGGCCCAGAGTACTTAGTAAATATATTAGAGAGTACTTTTAAAATACATATAGATGGTTATGCCTCTGTTAACTTTGAATCATTTGAGTATATTATTGATAGGCTCGGAGGAATAACAATAGAACTAGGTAAAGAAGAAGCAGAATATTTAAATAAAAAAAATTATATATCAAACCCAATATACCGAAATGTTGTACCGGGAATTAATCAATTAAATGGTAATCAGGCATTAGGTTATTGTAGAATCCGCAAGGTAAAGACTCTTGGGGGAGCTAATGATGATTATGGAAGAACTTTACGTCAACGTCGAGTGTTAAATGCGGTATTTGAAAAATATAAATCCCAAAGTATTTTTAAATTACTACCTATTATGAAGGAGTGTTTGGGATATGTAAACACTAATTTAGAGAAAGGACAAATTGAAAAGATTTTAGAAACTGTTATCGAAAATAAAATTACAACCATGAATAACTTTAGAATACCGGTTGATGGTTTATTTGAAGCCCCAAAAAAATATAATGGTGTAAAATACCCCTTGGTATTGGATTTAGAAAAAAATATTATGGAATTATATAAGTTTATCTATTTGGATACAGATTATGAGGCGGAAGAAGCCTTGAAAAAATACAATAACTAATTATTTAGATAAATAATTCCATACTTAAAAAGCCGTCCATTCGATAAAATCGTAATGGACGGCTTTTGTGATAGAAAAATATTGCAGTTTATAGAAGAATATGTAATATCTACTTGTTTTTTGATTGCAAATAATATACAATTACTAATGACATATATTTACATACGATCAAAATAGATAAATGAAGGTGATTTCCATGGGATAAGGAGAAAAAATGAAAAAATAAAAATGATAAAGCAGTTATTATATTACTTTGCTTTTATCATTATAATTATATTTTTTGTAGGGTATAAAAAAATTAATGATAGCTCTAAATTAAAAACCACATATATAAATCCCTCATATATGATTAATATGAATATACCTGAAGAGCTTGTTGCTATATCAACTAATGTTTTTGTAGGATATGTAGAGGGACTTATAGATACATATTATATGTCCTCTATTCCTTATACCCGTTATAAAATAAGAGTAGTAAAAAATATTAAAGGAGAAATAGCTCTTGATTCTACAATAAATTTAAATAAAGAAGGTGGGATTTCAGAGGATGGTTCAAGGTACATCCTTATAAAAAATGATTACCTTCCAAGTGTAGGTAATTATTATATATTTTGCACAAGAGAAAATCTTACAGATAAATCTTATACAGCTTCAGGAATCAATACAAATATTTTAATAGATAAAATAAATTTAGAAAATGAGTATGAAAAAATCAATAAATCATCTGTTTATAATAGGTATGTAAAAGCCGTTGAAAATCAAGTAGAAATAGATATTGATATAAAATAGTCTTATTGATTAATCTTATTGATAATATGTTATTATTATATATAATGTGACATGGTCACTTATAAAAGTATAGATTATTCTATAATAAAAAAACAAGTAAGATGATGATTAACTAGCAAGAAAATAATAGACTAAGGAGGAGTATTTATGGGAAGAAAAATATTAATTGTTGGAGGGGTTGCCGGCGGAGCATCTGCGGCTGCCAGGCTTAGGAGAAATAACGAAGATGATCAAATTATTATGTTTGAAAGGGGACCCCACATTTCATTTTCAAACTGTTCCCTTCCTTATCATTTAAGTGGTATTGTTAAAGAAGCAGATAATTTGGTATTAATGAAACCGGAACTGTTTTTAAAGCAGTATAATATAGAGGCAAGAATTAACAGTGAGGTAATTGCTATTAATAGAGATGATAAGACTGTAACCGTAAGAAAAACTGATACTGATGAAGAGTATACAGAAAGCTATGATAAATTGATTTTATCACCGGGAGCTAGACCTATTGCTCCTAAACTGCCGGGTATGGAAAAAGTTAATATATTCACTGTGAGAAATGTTGTTGACATTGATAATCTAAATAAATTTATAAAAAATATGAAGACTAAGGATGTTGCAGTTATAGGTGGTGGCTTTATTGGAGTTGAAGTGGCTGAGAATTTAAGGCTTGGAGGTTATAATGTAACACTTATTGAAGCAAGCAATCAGATATTAAGACCATATGATTATGATATGGTACAGATTTTCCATAAAGTAATGTTAGATAATAAGGTTAATCTAATTTTAGGGGATAAAGTAGAAAAGTTTGAAGAAGATAAGGTGATATTGGCTTCCGGAAAAACTATAAGGGCCGGGGCTGTGGTAATGGCAGTAGGTGTATCACCAGAAATAAACCTAGCAAAGGAGTCCGGTCTTAAGATAGGAAAAACCGGGGCCATTAAGGTTGATAAAAATTACCTTACCGATGATACAGACATTTATGCAATCGGAGATGCAATAGAAGTATATAATGCCTTAACTCATACCATGACGAAACTATCCTTAGCCGGTCCTGCATTAAAACAAGCAAGAGCAGTGGCTGATCATATTAATAACAAAACTACAGTTAACAAAGGGTATATTGGTTCAACAGCCATAAAAGTATTCGATTACAACGGAGCTACAACGGGATTAAATGAATCCTTAATTAAGGATCTTAATATGAACATTAATTATGATATTGTCAGATTAATTTTATCCGATAAGGTAGGACTTATGCCTGATGCTGCCCCTATGCATTTTAAATTGCTGTTTGAAGTGCCTACCGGTAGAATTTTAGGGGCCCAAGCAATCGGCAAAGGGGATGTTACTAAACGTATCGATATTATTGCAACTGCAATTAAGTTTGCCGGTACAGTTTATGATTTAAAGGATTTGGAACTTAGTTATGCACCGCCATTTTCAACAGCAAAGGATATAGTAAATTATGCAGGATATATAGGCTCCAATTTATTAAATGGGGATTATAAGCAAGTGAATGTAGACAAGGTTAGAGAACTTGTTGAAAATAATAATATTATTATTGATGTTAGGGAAGTGCATGAATTTGAAAAAGGCCATATAAAAGGTGCAATCAATATTCCCTTAAGCCAGCTTAGAAATAGAATTGACGAAATTCCAAAAGATAAGCCGATATATTTGCATTGTAGAACCGGGCAGCGCAGTTATAATGCTGTCTTAGCTCTGCAACATATGGGCTATGATAAGGTTTATAATATAACCGGAAGTTTTTTAGGAGTTTGCTTATATGAGTACTATAATGATATAGTCAGTGGAAGAGAAAGTATTGTAACTGAATATAATTTCAAGTAGCAGAAAATTAGATATAGCAAGGTATTATGGAATAAAACCAAATAATTAAATTAATATAGAAAAAATCGCCACATATATATTATCTATGTGGCGGTTTTTGTCTTTATTCTTAATAAATAAATGAATTATCAGTTTTAGAACTTTCTATACTTTGAAGAGACCTTAATTGATATTATCCAAAATACAATAACTCCTATTGTGAGTATTATCATAAGTATCCAGGCAGGTATATATGAACTTGTAATATCGTATATTCCAGCCACTAAGATTGAACCAAATGTAAGTCCCAACTGGGTTGCACTACTTATATAGCCGTATACTTGTCCATAATTTACTTATCGTTTATCCAACCAAGTATCAATTTGCCAAATATCCCAACAATGGAGTATAAGGATATAATTGTAGCGGCTACTGTAGAACCGTGTAATCCTTCCAAGGCTGGGGGAAACTGTCCTAAGGCTCCAGTATTA
Organism: Herbinix luporum; assembly: GCF_900070325.1. GTDB lineage: Bacteria > Bacillota > Clostridia > Lachnospirales > Lachnospiraceae > Mobilitalea > Mobilitalea luporum. The sequence goes on along the minus strand of NZ_LN879430.1, from coordinate 1,374,045 downwards.
ATAAGTCCATTAATTATCATACCTAATACAAGTAAAATGAAAAAAGGTTTAGTGAATGATTTATTTATTGAAATACTAAATTCAAAGTCACCTATAGGACCATTTTCTAATTTATTGACTGCTTCTGTACCTAAAGCTTTTAAACCTTTTTCCTCAGGTGATTTCTCAAATATAAATAAACTTACTGGAAGAGATATTACAAGCATAATAACTGCGTAAATCAAATATGTTTTTCTCCAGCCATATCTATCTAACCAGATAGTAAGCAAAGGACTTAAAATAAAACCTCCAATTCCTACTCCTGATAATCCAAGACTCATAGCCAAGCCCCGTTTTTCATCAAACCAATTTGTTATCATGATACTGATAGGTATTATAGTAGCACATAAAAATGCTATTCCCAATACAAAAGAAGTAATATAAAGATGAATTGGTTTTTTTGCTAATGAATATGTGGTATAAACTAAACAATAGATGAGGACACTACTGCTTTGTATTTTCTTTAAATTTCCCGTAGCCAATTTTTTAGTTACTAAGGGGGATAGAATTATTCCCATTGCCTGTATAATAGCATTTCCTATAGAAAAAGTGCTTCTTTTAATCCCCATATCAGTGGTAACCGGTATAAGAAATTTGTTTGCTAAGGCCATAACACTGGGAACTATCGTAGCAATTACTAAAATTGATCCTATAACAATCCACCAGCCATAAAAGATCTTGTTAGCTTTTCCCATACGAACCTCCAGGTAGAATCTTCTGGATAGAGAATAGTAGAGAAGCCTATTTCTTAGTTTAAGATTTTGGAAAAGATTTTTGTTGATATAAAATAAAAAAAATATTTTTAGCTTGGTTTTTGCCATAATTTTGACAGGAAAACATTGACAAATGAAAGAAAATATTGTATATTTATGGTAACGCATCTTGCCTTTCGAAAGGGACAGTATGTACAATTTATTTAAAATTTCATTTAATAACATCCAATCCGCTACATGTGCAGCAAAGGTTAGGATTAACCAATAAGCTTACTGCTATGGAGAGGAGGTAAAGCTATGGCTTATCAATATATTTTTGAGCGTTTTGAAATAAAATATATTATCAACCAAGAACAAAAGGAAAGAATTTTGAAGGCAATGGAGCCCTATATGGCACTAGACCAGTATGGACGAACTACAATTAGGAATATTTATTATGATACTGACAATTATCGATTGATTCGTCGGTCTATTGAAAAGCCTGTCTATAAAGAAAAGCTTCGTATTAGAAGCTACGCTAAGGCCAGCCCCACAAGCACTGTCTTTGTGGAACTGAAGAAAAAATATAAATCTATAGTATACAAACGTCGGCTGGCATTACCGGAACATGAAGCAATGAACTGGATGGCAGGTAAAAAACCCATTAGTACAAGATCCCAGATTTCTGATGAGATAGATTATTTTATGGACTATTATCAAAACATTCATCCAAAAGTATTTCTAACATACGAAAGAGAAGCATTTTATAGTCTTAAGGGAGACGATTTTCGAGTTACTTTCGATGAATATATACTTTGTCGTCAGGAAGAGCTATCCTTAAGAGCTGATGTATGGGGAACATTAATTCTACCTGATGATTTGGTTCTTATGGAATTAAAATGCTCTAGAGGAATTCCTCTGTGGATGTCCAAGGTATTGTCTGAAGAAAAAATTTTTAAATGTTCCTTTTCTAAGTATGGAACTGCTTATGAAACCATAATATATCCCCAATTGAAGGAAGGTGTTTTTAATGCTTCTTACTATATTCCGAGGTCTGTTTGATACTGATACAATCAGTGTCATTAGTGTAACTGATTTTTTACTATGTATCGGTTGTTCTCAGATTATCGGCCTTATTATGGCATTTGCCTATATGTTTCGTAGCCGCTATACAAAAAGTTTTATTATAACTCTTGCACTTTTACCCACCGTAGTCTGTGTTGTCATTATGATGGTTAATGGTAATATAGGTGCAGGTGTTGCAGTAACCGGCGCCTTTAGTCTTGTACGATTCCGTTCGGTTCCCGGTACTGCTAAGGAAATCACTATGCTGTTTCTTTCCATGAGTTCAGGTCTTATTGCTGGTATGGGGTATTTAACCTTTGCTATATTCTTTACAGTATTAATGTGCACCCTTGTGGTGGTCTATAATCAGTTGGATTTTGGTACCAAGAAAAATATCTGTAAGTATAAAACATTGAATATAACTATTCCGGAGGACTTAGATTATACCGGTGTATTTGAGGAAATACTTGAAAAATATGCAACCTGCATTGAATTGGTAAGCGTAAAAACCACCAATATGGGAAGCCTATTTAGGTTAACCTATAACTTAACTTTACGGAATGTGGATAAAGAAAAAGAATTAATTGATAAACTAAGATGTAGAAATGGAAATCTTGAGATTACCATATCCCAGCAGGAAAACAAGTCGGGAGTTCTGTAAGGGTTGCTATTAAGATTTGGGCTGAGAAATATAGAGAGATAGTATAGGCTTGTAGGTCATTTCAATCTGTGAGATAATTAATAAGTAACATTGAAGTAGTATTATAAGGAGGATACTAATGAATGACAAAATAGCCTGTAGTAATTGTAAAGAACGGTTATGTTTACATAAAGTACCGATTTTCTCGGCCTTAGATAATGAAGATATGATAAAGGTATCAAAGCTTATTACCCATAAAGACTTTAAAAAAGGAGAGTTTATTTTTCGAGAGGGAGATAAGTTAGAGGCACTTATTATAATCAATGAAGGCAGTGCCAAAGCTGTTAAATATACATCTGAAGGAAGAGAGCAAATATTACATGTATTTATGGAAGGTGATTTTTTTGGTGAGAAATATTTATTAACCAATGAAACAGCAGATTATTCTGTGGAAGTATTAAGGAATGTAAAAAGCTGTATGTTGATGAAAGATTCTTTTACAGAATTGTTGCATAAGTATCCTAAGATAGCCATTAAGATAATTGAAGTGCTGGGTAATCGTATGGGACAGTTAGAGTCTACCATTAAAAGTATGGGAGTTAGAAATGTTAATAGTAGAATATGTGAGTTATTATTAGAATATGGGAAACTCTATGGTAAAAAAGTACCCGATGGGACTATTATTACTTTACCATTAAGTAGGGAAGGCATGGCCAATTATCTAGGTATTGCAAGAGAAACCCTTAGTAGAAAATTTGGAGCTCTTGAGGATGATGGAATTATTAAAAGTGTTGGCAATAAACACATCCTTATATTAAAAGAGGATGAATTAAAGCTGCAATCAGGATTGGAGATTTGAATAGATTTTTAAAAGCAGGGTCTGAGAAATCAGACTCTCTTTCTTTTATATAACCATATTACATATTTCAGTAAGCAATTAATCATAATTTTATATTAGGTTATCTTTCATACTTTGATTTGAATCAAAGTTTTTTATCCTTTTATCCGGTAGAATAAAGACAGAAGTTAAAACAAATTAAGTTATTGGTTTATACAGAAAGGAAGGTTTTTATGAATTTACGAGATAAACAGATTACGGTTGGTAAGGTGGTTACAATATTACCGGAAAGCAAGGAAATTTTCAAGAAGGTAGGCATAGATTTTTGCTGTGGAGGCCATAGGTTCCTTACTAGTGCAATAGATGAAGGGGATTTGGATGCCGAATTTATTTATAGTCAATTAGAAAAATTATATGAAGAAAGAGATAAGGAAGTAAAAGCCGCAACTGATAAAATTGACGAAGATCCCCATAGATTAACTGTACTTATTGAGCATAAGCATCACGGTTATCTAAGAGAGGTGCTACCTAGGGTCTTGGATTTATTGTCTACGCTTGTTAGGGTTCATGGCCCACAACATAGGGAATTATTTCAGGTTTATCAACTATTTGGCCGCTTGAAGACGGAATTAGAACAGCATTTATTAAAAGAAGAGATGTTTCTTTTTCCTGAGCTTACTAAAGGAGAAAATCAGGTTAAGATTAAAGAATTATCCCATGAGATTATAAAGGAGCATGAGTCAGCTGGGGAGATTCTAAAAAGTTTAAGAGAAATCACTAAGGACTACACTGTACCAAGTGATGGCTGCGAAACTTATTATAAGACTTTCTCATTATTAGAAGATATAGAAAGTGATTTACATGAGCATATTCATCTGGAAAATAATATCTTATTAAAAGAATATGACTATAGAAGCAAATAATATCAAAACAGGATATAACAGGGGAATAAGTTGTTAAGGATAAGTAATAATAGGAAGTATATAAAAGATATTGGATGGAAATTTCGGAGGTTTTATGAGTGAAAAAATCATTGATATAAAAGATTCTGTATATCAAATATGTAGTTCCTATCCAGAGATAATGAATATTCTCAGTGACATGGGATTTACTGACATCACAAAGCCTGGTATGTTAAATACAGTAGGTAGATTCATGACTTTAGATAAAGGTGCTAGGTTAAAAAAATTGAATTTAGATGAGCTAATAGATAAGTTAAACAATCATGGCTTCCAAATTATAAGGAGATGATCTGAATGAGTGAATTAATTAATAATCGGGAAAAGAGAAAAGAAGTTTTAAAAGAGATAATTAAAAAACTTCATGAAGGTAGCAGTGTTGAAGAAGTAAAAGACTTATTTGAAAGTACTTTTAATGGTGTATCCCCTATGGAAATATCTGAGGCAGAAAAAGCTTTGATATTAGAAGGTGTTCCAATCAGTGAAGTACAAAGACTTTGTGATGTACATGCCTCAGTATTTAAAGGTTCTATAGAAGAAATCCATAGACCAAAAGATGAAACAGAGATACCGGGACATCCTGCCTATATATTAAAAAAGGAGAATAGAGTAATCGAGGATATCATTGATAGGGAGATTATGCCTTACATTGATATCAAAAAATCCGGAAATAAAGATTTACTCATAAAGGGATTACAAAGCTTATCAAAAATAGAACTACATTACTTACGTAAAGAAAATATTATCTTCCCCTTTATGGAGAAATATAATATAACTGCACCACCTAAAGTAATGTGGGGAGTAGATGATGAAATCAGAGCAGAACTAAAAGAAGTCAAGCAAATACTAAGTGAGAATATTGTAGATGAAGAAAAGCTTAACAAAAAGTTAAACAATCTAATATCAAAGGTTAAAGAAATGATTTTTAAGGAGGAAAATATATTACTTCCTATGATATTAGAGACATTTACTCAAGATGAATGGATAAAGATTGCCTTAGACAGTAAAGAAATTGGATATATGATTGACCAGGTTCCGGTATGGAATCCCACAAAAGAATATAAGAAAGAATTAAAAAAAGAAGTCAAGGAAGGAATAAAGGAGGGAATAGTTACCCTACCATCCGGTGTTTTTAAAGTGGACGAATTAGTAAGTGTACTTAACACCTTGCCCTTTGATATTACCTTTGTTGATAAAGATGATAAAGTAAAATATTTCTCTGAAGGCTCGGAACGAATTTTTCCACGAACCAGATCTATAATCGGTAGAGATGTATCCAATTGTCATCCACCTCAAAGTGTCCATGTTGTTGAAAAAATAGTTGAAGATTTAAAAAGTGGTGCCAAGGATCATGAAGACTTTTGGATAAAGATGAAAGATAAATATGTACTTATTCGGTACTTTGCTGTAAGAAATGTGAATAATGAATATCTAGGTGTCCTAGAAGTATCTCAAGACATCAAGCCAATACAAGAAATTCAAGGAGAGAAACGTTTGGTATCAGAATAGTTGTAGATAAAGTTGTAAGAGTGAAGTAGCAATAGAAAAACTAATTTAAATTAGTTTTCTATTGCTACTGTAAAATTCATAGCTGATTAATAATATTGCAAGATTAGACAAAAGAGAATATAATAATATTAACGAATAATGGTATTGGAGTGAAAAATTTGTATAAAACCAAAGATAAAATATATGGTTATATTGGGATCATATATTATCTAATTTTATTAATCAGCTTCGGGATAATGGGTAAATTATATAAAGCAGGCTGGAATAACTATAGAATAATTTATTGGATACTTTTTATAGTAGCAATCATCATTGTCTTAGCTAAAGATAAGAATTTTACCAACCTGGGTTTTTCAAATGTAAATTTAAAAGTAAATCTACTTATTATGTGGGGAATTATACTTCTTACATTTGCCCTATCAATATTTATAAGTGATTTATCATTAGCAAAACTCTTTAAAGGAACGGTTTATTATTTATTCAAAATTGCAGTAGTAGAAGAAATAATATTCAGGGGATTTCTACAAAATTATTTATTTGGCTTTAATTTGAATAAAAAATGGGTATATATAATTGGTGGAATATGCTTTTCACTTATGCATCTGCCTTTTCAAATGTATGTTCATAATATGGAATCAGCTACTTACATAATATTTGCTTTACCACAGCTGCTATTTACATTCTTTTTTCATCTTATAATGTGTTTTATAACTTATAAGAGAAAAGATGTAACGATACCAATTGCCCTTCATTATGCCATCAATTTTCTTCAAAATGTTCTATAATTGAAAGAGATACTTGTATATGAATCCATAACAATATAAGGTTATGGATTTTTTATTGCACAACCATTGGAATGGTAAAAAATGTGCATAATTGCCAATAAATAACCTTGCACCAATAAAAGATACAACGGTATGACAAAAGATAACATATATATACAACTTATACTTGACTTTATTAATATATTATAGCACAATATAGTAATGATTATGTAATGGGAGAAGAAAAATTAAATCTCAGCTATTGAGTAGATATAATTATACTAAGTTTAGAGGTTATTTAACCTTGGGATAAAGTATTAAATTAAGTGAGGAGTTTAGTATGGTAAAAATTTTTTATGATGTTCAACCTACAGGATTTACTAATAATGATTTGAAAGCTCTAAAAGCCAATGGTATGAAATGCATTACAATAATTTCTAATGAAAATTTTATATCCACTGTATTAAGTGAGATACTACAACAATTTATGATGAGGTTTGATGTGATTTTTAGAGCAAAAACAGATGAAAGTGTTATTAAACTATTTAATGATAATATCAATACTCCCAAATCAATAAGCAATGAAAAATCTTCAGATTTATTGGGTTTTCAACTGCCTGAATTTAAGTGCTTTTTAAATCAGGATAATTTAGATTTTATTCTTAGTAATTATAATCAAGTAGTATCTCAGCAATTTTTTATTACTGATAAGGATTTACTTGTTTGGGATTTTATTGAAAAACCTACATATGTATATACTGCAGAAGATATATTAAATCTAGCAAAACATTGCAAAATATTAATCAATAAGAGCGGAGATGAAGATGAGTTAGAATTTATTGCAGAATCACATGTGATAGATAAAATATTTAAATTTTTAAGTAATAAAATTTTAGACAGTGGTATTTGCTAAAAAGTTTTTATATATACTGAGATTAATAAAAAAGGGGAGCTTGCAGGAAGCAGGCTGAGAGTAGACTGTTAGGTCTTGACCCATAACCTGATTTGGATAATGCCAACGTAGGGAAATAAATTCACTAGTAAATAGGGTGGATATACCTATCTTGGCATATCCGCCTTTTTATTGTACATAAAATTATAATTCAAATTTTCTTTAAAATATTACATTATCAAATATAAAGTAGTTTGTAGTAATTTGAAAGTATTTCAATTATATATAAAAACAGAAAGGAAGTTGAAAAATGAAAACAGCATTAACTATAGCAGGAAGTGATTCTTGCGGAGGTGCCGGCATTCAGGCAGATATTAAGACGATGACCCTACATGGTGTCTATGCCATGAGTGCCATTACTGCCTTAACTGCTCAAAATACCACCGGTGTAATAGGAATAAGTGAAGTAAGTCCAGAGTTTCTGGGGCAGCAGCTAGACTGTGTCTTTAAAGATATCCCACCTGATGCAGTTAAAATAGGTATGGTATCTTCAGGGGGCTTAATAGAAATGATTGCAGATAAGTTAAAAGAATATAATGCTAAAAATATAGTTGTGGATCCTGTGATGGTTGCAAGCAGTGGGGCAAAGCTAATCAGTGAGGATGCCATAAGTGCTTTAAAAGAGAAGCTCTTTCCCCTGGCTTTAATACTTACACCTAATATTCCTGAGGCTGAAGTCCTATCCGGAATAAAGATTAAGTCCGATGAGGATATGATTGAAGCCGCAAGGATTATCAGTGATAACTATCATTGTGCTGTTCTTTGCAAGGGAGGTCATCATAAAAACAAGGCCAATGATTTGCTCTATGTAAATGGGGCTTATAGGTGGTTTAAAGGGCAGCCCATTAATAATCCCAACACCCATGGAACCGGATGTACCTTATCAAGTGCCATTGCTTCAAATCTGGCCAAGGGATATGACCTGATAAGTTCCGTTGGCCGTGCTAAAGACTATGTTACCGGGGCATTGGCTGCCATGTTGGATTTAGGTCAAGGAAGCGGTCCTCTAAATCATGCTTTCTGTATCCATAGTGAATAGATAAAAGATTAAGTACATAGTACATAAAGGAAAGTTACCATAGAGCTAAATCTTATTTTTATAATATTGCTTTCTATATTCTGTTGGTAACATACCTAACTCTTTTTTAAATGTATATGTAAAATAGCTGGCACTTTGAAAACCGCAAGATAGTGCTATCTCACTGACTGATTTTTTGGAATCCCGTAGCATTTCACAACTTTTTTGCAAGCGAATATACTTCAGATAAGCAATCGGGGTTTGTGAGATGTATTTATTAAATAGGGTACAACATTGGCTTCTGCATACTGCACCGGCTACTGCAATATCATCCAAGGTTATTTTATTTTCGTATTGACTATGTATAAATCCTGTCATTTTGGCCAGAGTTAACCAGTTCCATGTATCTGAGCTATCCTGTTTGTAAGTGGATATATTTTCAGATATATGCAAACATAATTTTGAAGCCTGAGACAGTATTTGAAAAGGGTTTGGTTTATCTTTAAGTATATTTTTATATATAGAAACAATAAGATTTAATACCTCATACTGCCAGGGGATTTTTTTACTTAGGAGGATAAAGTCCTCTGTTTCATTACCGAATTTTTCTGACCAAAAATTTTGTATATAAGCTAAATGCTCAGAAAAAAGTGATGGGGGTATAGCAACTTCAATTAAAATACAATTTTTACACTCACTTGTAAATCCGTAATGAAGTCTATTGCTATTAATAAATAGGCCTTCACCGGCATGAATTGTTACGATATTTCCATTAATATAATAGTCCATATTGCCTTCTAACATTAAGACAAATTCAATATCCAAGTGACAATGACATGCAGCTGTAAAACGATCAAAATGCTCTAGCTTTATTTTATTGGCGTAGAGTGGAAAGTCTGCTTGATTATAAGACAGTGTTTCGGATAAATCGGAAATTAGCTCTAATTCATAATTCATATCAGATTCACCCCTTTATTCAGCCTACATCGGTGGCTATATCTAGAAAATAATAGGATTTTGATAGTATTATATCAGATTATACTTAAATTTGGCTATTGATTTTTATGAATATCAATTATATTATGTCGAATTAAGTGGATATAAATAGAAATAATTGTAAAGATTTCCTTGACTTGCCAAATTCCTAACACTATAATATAAAAATATAGACAAAAATTAGAGGTGGAGGAAAATGTACAAATTGAAAGGAACTCATAGTATTAAAATTATCTTAATGGTATCATTATTACTAGCAATTTTATTTCTGGCAGTAGGATGTGATAATATGTTATCCGAAATGTTTAATAAAGATGAAGTAATAGAAGGTACCATTGAAAAAAGTATTGATGATATTAGCAATATTAGTACGGTGGATGTAGAAGTAGATATAGGAGATATAGATATATCCTATGGAATTGATGATTTTGTTATCAAAGCAGATTATACTATTAAAAGCAAAACAAAAATTGATATGACTGAGATTATCGATCAAATTGAGATACAGTCCATTGTTAAAGATGAAAATTTAAAAATCAATATTGTAAAGAAAGATGACGAATCTAATTTATGGGATTGGATAAATGAAAATTATAAAGATTTAGATTTTTATGTGAACTTGGATATATTGGTTCCGAAAAAGACTAATAAATTTACTTTATATAGCCATTTAGGTGATATTAACCTAAATTGCATAAATGGTGAAATTATAGCAAAGACAGATTTAGGAGACATCATTGCGGATAAAGTTCGCTTTAATGGTAAATGTTTTATCCAATCCGGCATGGGTGATATAGAATGCAAATTGGGACCCACCATAAATAAAGATTGTAAAGTTAATATATACACATCTATGGGTGATATAATTATTAATTCCAATAAACAAAACTATAAAACTATTGATACTTATGAAAAAATGATGAGTATTAAAGAAACTATATTGGTAGATGATTTATGTACCATTACTGCAGAAACATGCATGGGAGATTTAACATTTAAATAAATATTTATTTACAGGCAGACTAGGGTAATATCTAAGTCTGCCTGTAAGATTTTATAAATATGTATTAACTTAATCCATGATTACAATAGGTTTTATAAGATCCCTTGGCTTATCCTTCATTAGATAAAATGCTTCTTCTATGGAATCAAGTCCATTAAATTTATGGGTAATCATTTTACTTGGATCAACTCTACCGTTTTTTATTAAAGAAAGAAGTCTTTCAATTCTCTTTCTTCCTCCTGGGCATAAGCCGCCTCTTATAGTCTTATGGGATAGAAAACCACCGATATATGCATTAGGTATATTTAACATTTCTGTTTCTGTAATAACCTCTAACATGGCTACATTTCCACCTCCGGCTTTTACAACAGCAATAGCGTTGTTTAAAGCCTCAGCACCGCCACCTGCTACTATAGCAGCATCTGCACCTTTTCCATCAGTAAGCTTCATAATTTGTTCAACTAAATCCCCGTCTTTGTAACTTACTATGTCGGTTGCTCCGTATTCTTTAGCCAGGGCAACACAGTTAGGTCTTGTACCAACTGCTATCAATTTTCCTGCACCTCTTAATTTTGCCCCTGCTACAGCCATTAAACCTACAGGGCCAATACCGAAGACAACTACAGTATCACCAAATTTAACATCTGCCAGTTCTGAACCATAGAAACCTGTAGTCATCATATCTGTAGCCATAACAGCAGACTCTAAAGATACACCTTCCGGAATTAATGCTAGGTTCATATCAGCAGAACGTACCTTTATTTGCTCTGCAAAAGTTCCGTCTTCATAACTGGAGAAATTTATTGCACTAAACATTCCACCGGCATCCTGATGTGTTCCGTCTTGAATATCAGGGTGTTTCCAAGTAGGAGTAGTACATGGTATTGCTACTCTGTCTCCGACTTTGAAGTCTTTCACATTGGAACCTACTTCAATTACTTCGCCGACAGATTCATGTCCAAGTATTCTGTTAATTAAATGTGGTCCTTCCATCTCATATGCTGAATGCACATCTGAAGAACAAGGGGATAATGCAAGGGGACGAACTATAGCATCATCCGGACCACAAACGTAATCTGCTTTCTCTAACCAACCAACTTTACCTTTTTCTAATACGCCAAAACCTTTCATAAAGTCCTCCTATGTTGTTAAAAAATTAACGAGCAGGACCTATTATATCATCATGAAAAGTATATATCAAGAGAATATTTAACTTTAAAAGAAGATGAAACGGTAAAATTAATATATGTGATTTATAAATTTAGTTAAAAAGATAACTATGATTTACCTTAAAATATATAGAAAATCAAAAAAATTATTGATTTCTTATTAAATATAGGATAATATATATATATTATTGATTTTTTATTACAATAATATTAAAATAAAAGCAAATATATTTATACAAAGGAGGACCTATGAAAGTACTAAAGTTTAAGAGTATTAAAAGTAGACTTATTGTATTATTCGCAGTATTATTAGGTTCATCATCGATATTAATAGGCGCATTGTCTTTGTGGACATCATATAGAACACTTAGGAAGGAAGCGGAAAAAAGTGTCTCTACAATAGCCGTGGAAGTTGCTAAGTTGGAAATGAGTAGGTTAGAAACACGGAGAGCCACATTAGAAACAATAGCAGCTATTAATGAGATAAAAACCATGAATTGGATTATGCAAGAAAGAGTTCTGCTTAGAATGTTAGATGAAAGCCATTTTAAGACTCTTGGTGTTCTTCAAATGGATGGAACTGTTCAATATATTGATGGCAGAACTACTGAATTATCTGAAGATGACCCCGGAAGAAAAGCTTTAAATGGTGACAGAAATGCAATTAAATTCAGCATCAATGAAGATGTTAAATTAATTCTAATGCAAGCAGTACCTATTTATTCGGATGGTTCAGTTGTAGGTGCTCTTGTTGGCTTAAGTGACGGCTTATCCTTAACAGAAACAGTTATGGATATTGGATATGGAGAAGATGGATACGGATACATACTAGATGGAGAGGGAACTATAATAGCACATCCGAACACGGAATATGTGTTTAGGCAATTTAATCCTATAGAAGTGTCTAAGTCAGATTCCTCATATATACCCTTAGCTAAATTAATAGAAAAAATCAAAAAGGATAAACAAGGGATTGAAAAATATAACTTTAATGGTAATTCTCTTTATGCAGGATATGCTGCTATAGAGGGAACAGATTGGACTTTTGTAATTACTTGTACTGAAGATGAAGTTTTAGGAGCAGTTAAGGTTTATCAAAGGCTGTTACTTATATTTGTATTTATAATATTAGTTATAGGTATTGTGGTTACATATTTTGTGGGAGATTCGATCACAAAGCCTATTATTTTGTTATCACAGGATATCACAAGGTTATCAGACTTAGATATATCGAAAGATATTAATCCGAATTATTTAAAACAATCAGATGAAATCGGTATTATGGCTACAGCAATGCAGAATTTAGCCCATAAGTTGAGAGGAATAATAGGAGATATAAATAATTATTCACAGCAAGTGGCTGCTTCTTCCGAAGAGTTAAATGCTACATCACAGCAAACATCTACTATATCTCAAGAGGTGGCTAAGACAGTAGAAGAAATTGCACAAGGGGCAAGTGAGCAGGCTAAACATACACAAGAGGGTACAGAAAAAGCAGAGTATCTAGGAGATATTCTTGCAAAAGTAGAAGAATACATTTCCAATGTAAATACCGTAGCAGATAAAGTTTCACTTGCAGTAAAAGATGGTCTGGTGGATATTGAAGAATTAAATGAAATTACAAAAGAAAGTACCGGCTCTATGAAACTTATTAATGATACTATAATTAAAGCAAATGAAAGTTCTGTTAAAATTGGAGAAGCCAGTAATTTAATTCAAAATATTGCCGGACAGACTAATTTACTAGCTCTTAATGCCTCTATAGAAGCTGCCAGAGCCGGTGAAGCCGGTAAAGGTTTTGCGGTGGTTGCAGATGAAATAGGAAAACTTGCGGAGCAGTCAAAAAAATCCACACAAGTTATTAACCAGATTGTTGAAGAATTGCAAGCCAATACTAAGGTTGCAGTTAACACCATGGAAAGAGCAACTAAGATTTCAATAGAACAAGCACAAAAAGTAGCCGGAAGTAAGGAAAAATACCAACTTATTGAAAGAGCAATGGAAGAAGCTATAGAGGCAATAGAACTGTTAATTAAATCCGGTAAGAATATGAATGTAGTGAAGCAAGAAATTATAAATGTACTGGCAAACTTGTCAGTTATAGCACAGGAGAATGCCGCTTCAACAGAAGAGGCATCAGCAGCTATGGAGGAACAGACAGCATCTATTGAGGAAGTAGCCGGTTCAAGTAATAATTTAGCTGAACTAGCTGAACAGTTACTGGAATTGGTGACTAGATTTAAGGTATAAATTAATCAGTATATGAAAATACCGTGCATCAGCACGGTATTTTTTGTTGTCAAATTTACAATTCCTTGCGGCCTTTAATTGAATCCCTATATTCTTTGGGAGTCATCCCGATTATTTTTTTAAATACTTTAATAAAATAATTTACATCATGAATACCAACCTGTGAGGCAATATTTTGTACTTGTGTATCCGTCTTATTAAGTAATGTTATTGCAAACCTAATTTTCCGTTGATTTATAAAATTTGTAAGGGTAACTCCCATTTCTTTTTTAAATAAGGATGACAGATAACTGGAATTTATTGAAAACATATCAGCCAATTGTCTTAAAGAGATTTGCTCTGAAATATTCATGTCAATGTAATTAATGATTCTTTGAATCAAAGGGGAATATCCTGATAATGAATAGTTGGTTACCAGCATACAGTATTTTCGAATCATTGTTTTTTGAAGTTTGTCCGCATCTTTTAAAGATGATATAGATTCAATGCGGATAGCAAATTCTCTTGATGTCTCATCAATATGAATGGGGTGAACCTTACTGCTTTCAACTGCTTTGCGGCATAAAGTATTTAAAACAATCCCTAAGCTGTCCTTTCCATCTGGCAGATGTACCTCAGGTAAAAACATACATCAATACTTATGATAAAAATGAGCATACTTTAGAGGCTTTAGTTGAAAAATTACTGGGTAGATCCGAATTTGTAGGAGTAGATCCTGTTGATTCTTTCTGCGGCCTGCCGGATACAAGGTGGTAAAAGTAATTAATAAAACACATTTTAAAAGGAGTAATTAATGGGTTACTTTGATTATGAAAAAGATAAGGAATATCTGATATGTATAGATAGTGACGGATGTGCCATGGACACTATGGACGTAAAGCATATTAGATGTTTCGGTCCGGAATGGATTAAAACCTTTGGCCTTGAGAAGTATCAAGAAGAAGGATTGGAATATTGGAATAAAATTAATCTTTATTCTAAAACCAGAGGAATTAACCGTTTTAAGGGGCTTGCCATGGCTCTAGAAGAAATGGAAAGAAGAGGACTAGTCTTTGATGGACTGGATACTTTTATCCGCTGGACAAAAGAGGCAAAAGAATTATCCAATCCTGCCTTACTTGAAGCATGTCAGAAAACTAATAGTCTTTGCATGGAATTGGCTTTGCTTTGGAGTATCCGTGTAAATCGATCTATTTCACAATTGCCCAAGGTAGATAAACCCTTCCCCAATGTAAAATCAGCTCTTGATAAAATGGAACAAGCAGCCGATTTGGTTGTGGTATCCTCAGCAAACGGTCAGGCCATTGAAGAGGAATGGGAAAAGCATAATCTAAAACAACATACAAAAGTTTTATTAAGTCAAGAAGCAGGATCAAAAGCTTTTTGTATCACCCAGTTACTTAAGAAGGGTTATGATCCTAAGAAGGTCTGTATGGTAGGTGATGCTCCCGGTGACCGTGATGCCGCATTCTCTAACGGTGTTTGGTTTTATCCGATTGTGGTTGGCAAGGAAGAGATAAGTTGGAAAAAACTAAAAGATGAAGCCTTCCCTAGACTTTTATCAGGTAAGTTTGATAAAGCATATCAGGAAGAACTTCTAAAGGACTTTAACCAAGCACTTGGTATATAATAAAAAATGATTAGGCTTTAATCAGTGAAGAAACTCACTAGATTAAAGCCTTTAATCTCATAAAGACATGAAAATTATTTGACAATATAGGTGGAATTTGATATTATATTCAAGCTAGTTGCGTTTTTTAAGATAGGCTCGCAGCATCTTATTGATATACAATAGTTCAGAATGCAGTAAACGAGTAGTGTTTATCACATAAGTCCGGTTGATGAACAATACTCGTTTTTTATGGAAAGGACTGATAAAATGATTAGAGAATTAGCCAAGAGTATTCGTGAGTACAAAAAACTTTCAATAATAACTCCCATCTTAATAAGTCTTGAGGTAGTAATTGAATGTACAATACCATTTATCACAGCCTCTTTGGTAAATAAAATAAAAAACGGATGTGATTTAAACACAATTATAAGGTATGGGGCTGTACTGGTTATCATGGCAGTTTTGTCATTAATGTTTGGTGCCATTGCAGGTTCAACAGCTGCCACTGCCTCTTGCGGATTTGCAAAAAATTTAAGAAAGGATATGTTCTACAGTATTCAGAATTATTCTTTTGAAAATATTGATAAGTTCATGACCTCATCCTTAATCACTAGGATGACTACCGATGTTACAAATGTGCAGAATGCATATATGATGATAATTAGAACTGCAATTCGCTCTCCTTTAATGTTAGTCTTTGCATTTGTTATGGCATTTGTAATGGGAGGCCGTATGGCCTGGATATTCCTGGTGATGGTTCCGATTTTGGCAAGTGGTCTGGCTTTAATAATATACAAAACATTTCCATTGTTTAAGAAAATATTTAAAAAATATGATGCCTTAAATAGATCAATTCAGGAAAATATAAAGGGAATGCGGGTTGTCAAATCCTTTGTTCGAGAAGATTATGAGCAGAAAAAATTTGATGAAGCAGCCCAGGATGTATGTGCAGATTTTACCAAAGCAGAGCGAATACTAGCTCTTAACGGACCCTTAATGCAATTTTGCATGTATGTCCTTATGATTTTCGTTTTGTCCTTTGGCTCTTACACAATTATTAGCAGTAGGGGACTAGATTTTGATATAGGTCAGTTTTCTGCCATCTTAACCTATGGATTTATGATTCTTAGTAGTTTGATGATGCTTTCTATGGTATTTGTTATGATTACACTGGCCGGTGAGTCTGCTAAACGTATTGTAGAAGTAATAAATGAGAAAAGTACATTATCAAATCCTGAAAATCCCATATACACAGTAAAAGATGGTTCTATTTCATTTGAAAATGTAAGTTTTAAATATTCAGAGAAAGCCAAAAGAATGGCCCTTGCAAATATAAACCTGCAAATTAAATCCGGTGAAACCATTGGAATTATCGGGGGAACAGGCTCATCTAAATCATCCCTTATTCAGCTAATTCCCCGCCTATACGATGCAACCGAAGGGGTTGTTAAAGTAGCCGGTATTGATGTAAAAAAATATGATTTGGAAACCTTAAGAAATCAAGTGGCAGTGGTATTACAGAAAAATATTTTATTTTCCGGAACAATCAAGGAAAATCTTCGCTGGGGTAATAAAGATGCTACTGATGAAGAATTAATTGAAGCCTGCAAGCTGGCTTGTGCCCATGATTTTATCAGTCAATTTCCTAAAGGATATGATACTTATATTGAACAAGGGGGTACCAATGTATCCGGTGGACAAAAGCAAAGACTTTGTATCGCAAGAGCCCTACTTAAACAACCTAAGATATTAATCCTTGATGATTCCACCAGTGCAGTGGATACTAAAACAGATGCCAGTATACGTAAGGGCTTGAAAGAATATATGCCTAATACGACAAAGATAATAATAGCTCAAAGAACGGCTTCTGTGGAAGACGCTGACAGAATTATAGTAATGGATGGAGGTACCATCAATGGTATCGGTACCCATGAGGAATTATTGGCTGAAAATGAAATCTATAGAGAAATTTATACTTCACAAAATAAGGTAGGTGATCAAAATGAAAACTAATAAAGTAAATAATAAAAAAACGATCATCTTTCGCCTGTTTAAAGACATACGTGAGTTTTATCCGGTAATGCTGCCGTTAGTTATTGTCTTTATAGTATTTAATGCAATTATAAGTTCCATACCGGCAATATTTATGCAAAACATAATTGCTATTGTTGAGAAGAACTGGCAGACCGGGGACTGGAACGGGGTAAAAGATAATATCCTATCCCTTGTTGCTATATTAGCTGTATTTTATGTTTTATCTATACTTAGCGGTATAACATATAATCAGCTGATGGCATTTATAACCCAAGGAACCTTAAAAAAATTCCGTATAAAAATGTTTAGCAAAATGCAAACACTACCTATTAAGTATGTGGACACTCATAATCATGGGGATGTCATGAGCTTTTATACCAATGATATCGATACACTAAGACAAATGATTTCCCAGAGTTTTCCACAACTTTTAATATCTAGTATTACTGTTTTATCTGTCTTTTGTATTATGATTTACTACAGTGTATGGCTTACCATGGTTATATTACTTGGTGTTACTGCCATGTTATTTGTAACAAGAAAAGTTGGTGGGGGTTCTGCTAAATACTTTATAAAACAGCAAAAAGCCCTTGGTCGTTTGGAAGGATTTACAGAGGAAATGATGAACGGTCAGAAAGTAGTCAAAGTCTTCTGTCATGAAAATGAAAGCAAAGCAGATTTTGATAAGATAAATGAAGCTTTGTATAAGGATGCAAGAAAAGCAAATCGCTATGCCAATATACTGGGCCCAATAATAATTAACATAGGTAATGTATTATATGTTATAGTAGCAATCATAGGCGGTATTTTATTAATAACTAAAGTTCCAAACATAAGTATTTCAGGTTTGCCTTTTGGTATTAGTATATTTGTTCCCTTCCTTAATATGACTAAACAATTTGCAGGTAATGTCAATCAAGTGTCCCATCAGATAAATTCCGTTGTCATGGGACTTGCCGGGGCACAAAGAATCTACGGCTTGATTGACGAAGAAGCTGAACATGATGAGGGATATGTTACCCTGGTAAATGTTAGGGAGGAAGATGGAAAGTTAATAGAATGTTCTAAGCGGACAGGCATTTGGGCTTGGAAGCATCCCCATAGTGACGATTCTGTAACTTATACTAAATTAACAGGAGATGTAAGATTATACAACGTAGATTTTGAGTATGAACCTGGAAAACCTGTTTTGCATGATATTAGTCTTTACGCAAAACCGGGACAAAAAGTAGCCTTTGTTGGTGCTACCGGTGCAGGTAAGACAACCATTACAAACTTGCTCAATCGTTTCTATGATATAGCCGACGGTAAAATTCGCTATGACGGTATTAATATTAACAAAATCAAAAAATCGGATTTAAGAAGTGCCATTGGTATTGTCCTGCAGGATACTAATCTATTTACAGGAACTGTAATGGATAATATTCGATACGGTAAACTTGATGCCAGTGATGATGAATGTATAGCAGCTGCAAAACTGGCCGGTGCCGATGATTTTATCCGTCGTTTACCGGAGGGGTATAATACTATGCTTACCGAAAATGGTGCTAACCTTTCTCAAGGACAGCGTCAGTTAATATCCATTGCCAGGGCGGCAGTAGCAGATCCGCCGGTTATGATTTTAGATGAAGCCACTTCATCTATTGATACAAGAACTGAAGCAATTGTTCAAAGGGGTATGGATGCATTGATGGAAGGCAGAACAGTATTTGTTATTGCCCATCGTCTGTCCACAGTTAAAAACTCTGATGTAATCATTGTGTTAGATCATGGACGTATTATTGAAAAGGGCAATCATGAGGAACTTATTGAACAAAAAGGCCAGTATTATCAGCTATATACCGGAGCATTTGAGTTGGAGTAAAATTAAGCTTTAATTATATTATAAATAATAAAAGGCAAGAACACTTTAAAAGTTTCTTGCCTTTTTTATGTTAATGCATATTGGTAGGAGAGGAGAACTGTATTGAATTTTTAAGTACAGTGGACATATTATAAAGTTTTTCTGCTATTGCATTAATTTCTTCTAAGGTTGCGTTTCCTTCTTGTGAAGCTGCTGCAACATCATGGGCTGCTTTTGAGATCACTTCTGAAGCTTGCTTAGTTTCACTAATTGATGAAACAACATTCTGAGAGTTCTTATAAATTTCTTGTACATTATCAGATACAGAATTAGAATATCTGGTAATTTCATTTATGGCTGATAATATTCTAGCAAAGATTTCTCCGGCTGAATTAATAACATCTAAACCTACGTTAACTGAATTATTATTTTCATTTGTCATGGAAATGGCATTTTCAACTTCACTTTGAACATCACTGATTAAGCTATCTATTTTTGTTGTAGCATTTTTTGATTGCTCGGCTAGCTTTCGTATTTCTACAGCCACAACAGAAAAGCCCAAACCGGCATCACCGGCTCTAGCTGCTTCTATGGAAGCATTCAGTGAAAGTAGATTTGTTTGTTCTGCTATATCATTAATCAATGACGTTATTTGACCAATTTCCGTTGATTTTTTTGCCAATATGTTTATTGCATTTGTAACTTCAGATGAATTAGTATTTATTAACTCTATCTGCTTAATCGCAGAAGATATTATATCATTACCGTCGTTAGTCATCTTTGAACAATCCTTGGCATATACAGAAACATCTTTTATACGTTCAGCTATATCCATAAGTTCTTTAGAAATATTTATAAGGTTATCGGAGGAGAGGCAAAATTTATAGGATTGGGAAATTATTTTAAATTATTAAAGGATAAAGAATATTTACTATCATTATGGACAACAGAAAGAGAAGATGACTGATCTTCCTTTCTCATTTTCACCTTATATATGATTAATCTATATATTATTTATCTTGTCTATGGTAAAATCTTGTATTTTATTATATATTAAGAATAATGGGTAAATTTTAAATAGGAGGTGAACTTTGATGAGCCAAGATATATTAGGTAAAATAAAGGGTGGATTAATTGTTTCCTGTCAGGCTTTAAATGACGAACCGTTACATAGTTCATATATTATGTCACGGATGGCTTACGCAGCAATGTTAGGTGGAGCTGTTGGCATAAGAGCAAATACAGTGGAAGATATTACAGAAATAAAAAAGCTTGTAGATATACCTATAATAGGAATTATTAAAAAAAATTATGATGATAGTGATGTTTATATTACACCTACCATGGAAGAGGTAGATGCTTTAGTAGATTGTGGTGTTGATATTATAGCCATGGATTCTACAGCTCGTCTAAGACCAAAATCTCAATCATTAGAAGAATTTTTCTCCAATGTAAGAAAAAAATATCCCAATCAATTATTTATGGCGGATTGTTCTAACTATGATGAAGGGATACAGGCAGCGAAGTTAGGTTTTGACATAATAGGTACTACCATGAGTGGATATACTCCCTATACTGAAGGCACTAAATTACCAAATTATGAATTAATGAGAAGTTTAGTTAAGGATTGTGGAAAGCCTGTTATTGCCGAAGGAGGAATATGGAGTCCACAGGAACTTAAGATGGCACTTGAAACTGGTGTTTTCGCAGCTGTTGTAGGTACTGCTATTACTCGTCCAATGGATATTACAAGACGATACGTAGAAGCGATAAATAATTAATAAGGAGTTAATTGTATGGCAAATGGAAATTTTATTTTAAGTATACAAGCTATGTATAACCAATTTACAAAGGCTGAAAAAAAAGTAGCGGACTTTGTATTAAAAAACCCCAAAAAGGTATTATTTATGTCTATTACAGATTTGGCAGACGCTTGTAGTGTTGGGGATACTAGTGTTTTTCGATTTTGCCGTACCATGAATTTACGGGGTTACCAAGAATTTAAAATGCGGCTTTCCTTAAGTATAACAAATGAAGACAAAGATAATGAGGAACTTGAAGTAGATGTTACACCAAATGATACCTTTGAAACTCTGGCACAAAAGGTCCTAAAGTCCAATTTAGATGCTATAAATGAAACTTATACACTTTTAAATGGGGAAGAATTCTCACTGGCCATGGATTATTTTGAAGCGGCAGAGAATGTATATATCTTTGGTGTAGGTTCATCTATGTTAACAGCTATGGAAGCAATGAATAAATTTCTTCGTATTACACCAAAAGTTCATTGTATTCAAGATCCTCATATGCAATCTATGATAGCAAGCATGTTAACAGAAAAAGATTTAGCTATATTTATCTCATATTCCGGCTCTACAAAAGATACCATTCACGTTGCACAACTTGCAAAGCAGTCAGGAGCTAAGATAATAGCTATAAGTAGGTTTATTAAATCACCTTTAACTAGCTACTCCGATGTAACCATTCTTTGTGGTGCAAATGAAGGACCATTACAGGGAGGTTCTACTTCAGCCAAAATGGGGCTCTTGTATATATTAGACCTAATGTATGCTGAATATTATCGTCGTAATTATGAGGTTAGCCGAGACAACAATCAAAAAACTGCCAGTTCTGTTTTAGAGAAATTATATTAAAAACTGCAATTTAAAGGGGTAATAATGAGAGTATTAGCTTTAGATATTGGAGGAACCTCAATTAAAATTGGTATTATCAATAAGCATGGAGAAATTTTAGAAAGTAGTGAAGTTCCCACTTTTGCAAAAGAAGGTGGAGAAGTTCTAATAAACAGGGTACTAGATATTATCGGAAGATATGATAACATTGATAGAATAGGCATTAGTGCCACAGGTCAAGTAGATCCTATTGAAGGCAAAATTATATTTGCCACGGACAATATTCCAGGATGGACAGGAATAGAAATAAAAAGGAGAATAGAAGAAAAATATAAAATATCCACAGCTGTAGAAAATGATGTAAATGCAGCAGCTCTTGGTGAAGCCTATTTTGGTGCAGCCATAGGAAATGAAAGTTTCTTATGTTTAACATATGGTACCGGAGTAGGTGGAGCCATTATAGAAAAAGGTGAAATATATAGAGGAAATCTTAATTCTGCCGGAGAATTTGGTCATATAATCACCCATGTAGGTGGTAGAGACTGTACTTGCGGGGGTAAGGGATGTTATGAAACCTATGCATCTACTACCAGTCTGGTAAGGCAAGTAAAAGAAAAATTAGGAATGGAAGATGTAAACGGGAGAATAATATTTGATTATCTTAATAAAGGAAATCATGATATAAAAAACATAGTTGATAAATGGTTACAAGAAGTAATTATGGGTTTGGTTAGCCTTATACATATATTTAATCCATCCCTAATAGTTCTAGGTGGAGGGATTATGTCACAAACTTATATTATAGATTATATAAGAGAAAATCTTCCTAACTATGTAATGCCAAACTATAAAGAGGTAAAAGTAGTACAGGCTAGTCTAGGAAATAATGCAGGAATATTAGGTGCTGCACATCTGGCTATGAAGGCTAAGCCAAGAATATGATTTATAGACCTCGTTACCATAACCAAATCGGGAATGGTAATGAGGTCGTTTTTAATTTTTTAATTATTTTACTGAGATAAATGGGTTGTCTTTGATATAAAATCGCCATAGAAAGTCTTTGGCTTCTTCTGCATAATCGATACCTACTCGTTTGGCAGAAACAATTTCAAAATTATTCTCTATTCCATTGGTGATATAAAGTTTACTTACACATAAATCTTCTCCGTTATGATTTCTATTAATGCAAAGAGCCTTACATAATTTTCCGGGACCATTGGTTAAGCCCTTGATTTGGCTTTTGTTTAACTGATTATAAGATTTTTGATATCTATTATAGGCAAAAGCATCAAGTTCACCCATTGGTTCAATAGCCCGAATTAATACAGCCTGTGGAATTCCTTCTTTATTTGTAACAACATTAAAACAATCATACATGCCGTAGATTAAATATACATAGGCATAGCCTGGTGGTCCATACATTACTTCAACTCTTGGAGTTCGCCTTCCCCCATAGGAATGAGCGGCCTTATCTTCAACTCCCATATAAGCTTCAGTTTCCACTATTTTTCCTACTAATTTTACCCCATCTACTATATGAACAAGATATTTTCCTAATAGATCTTTAGCAACCGTAAGGGAATCTCGGTTATAAAAATCCCTGTTTAAAGAATTCATAAATTATTCCTCCATTTATATAAGAACATTTTATTTAGTATTATTAGTACAATAATATCATAACTATTTAATTCAATATCTTCCATATATATTTCAAGTAATAAATATTATCCTAATAATTTGATTATATTTTTGTAGTGACATTTATAAGAAACCATAATATACTAATACAAAACCGACAGACAGTCGGTCTGTATATGGTGATATAAATGTAAGAGTAATACAAGATAAATTGCTTGGAATAAGAACGGTAGGTATAAGAGAGTGGAAAGACAGCAAGGTTCATTATAACCGTTATGAAGCAACACCATATAAGGCTCTTAATAGCCTTTTTAAGCATTATAAGTTTAATAAAACGGATAAAGTTGTAGATTTTGGATGTGGACGAGGCAGGGTTGCATTTTATATACATAATCACTTTCATATACCGGTAACAGGGATAGAAGTCAATGATAAAACTTTTGAGGAGGCACTTGACAATAAAGCTAGATATAGATTTAAAGCAAAGGATATCAGTGCACCTATCAAGTTTCATTATGGTCTTGCCGAACATTATAAAATAGATAAGTCAGAAAATTGCTTTTACTTTTTTAATCCATTTTCTGTTCAGATATTTAAAAAAGTAGTTAGAAATATTCTATATTCCGTAGAAAAGGATTTAAGAACAGTAGATTTAATTCTATATTATCCTATAGAAGAGTATAAAGAATTTCTTAAAACATGCACACCTTTTACAATAATAAATAAAATAAGAATTCCAGGTACAAGGGATATTAGGGAAAAGTTTATTATCTACAGATTAAGAGAAGAGGATTATATATCCTATGAAAATAGATGGCAAGATATAAGTGGCTTCTAAAGGTAATTTCGATACATTAATTATGCATAATAAGCCATACACCCAAATAATAGCAAGTAATGATAAAAAATAGTACAGTTCAGAGCAAAATGTGATATAATACAGTAAGATAAAAAGTAAGATGCAGGAATAATAGCTTTTGCTTTTTTGTGTTTATATAAAAAATAATAAAATAGGAGATAATCTATGGTATGGAGCAAACTAAAGCAAAATCTTGAAAGCTTTCTCTGTCCTGAACTGGTAGGGAGAGTTGAATACCGGGCTACAAGTTATCATTATCTGCCTGATAAATTGGGAAGATGTTATATAACAGTAGATAAGAATGAAGTCCTTAATATGAGCGATACCAATGCTCTAATTCGTTGCTACCAGACAGAGCAGGAGATAAAAAACAACCCTGATATTGATATTCCTATCACTGAGGAAGATATTAATGAGGTAAGAAGGGATTCTTTTAATCAAATTCCTGAGGATCGCTTAAAAGTTGTAGCTAGAAACCGTAAGATATCCACTTACGCCAAAGAACTACTTGAAGCACAGGCTATATTATTGAGGTCGGATTTCTATGATGCAGCTAAAAGATTTTTAACCATGCCTATAGATGACTGTCTTAAGAGTAATGAAATCTTACTGAATATCTTTGCCTTAGTAGATAGAAGAGTGGGCAAAAGACGTCTTATGAATTTGGAAGAACAGATGAGCTTAAAGCATCCAATTGTTCAGTATTTTTATAAGCTTCGTATAGATTCCCTAGGGCTCTAAAACCTCTATTGCTAGATAAATTAGTAAATTTGATTAATCTTATTTATTTTGCTATTATAGATTAGTAAAAAAAACTGGAGGTATTAGAAATGTCAGTATTACCAAACTGTCCAAGCTGTAATTCAGAATATACTTATGAAGATGGTAATATTTTAGTTTGCCCTGAATGTGCTTATGAATGGACTTTAGAAATGCAGGATATTAAAGATAATAATGATATCATAAAGGATGCCAATGGAAATGAGTTAAATGATGGTGATTCTGTAGTTGTAATTAAGGATCTTAAAGTAAAAGGTAGTTCATCCTCCATTAAGAAAGGAACTAAGGTTAAAAGCATTAGGCTTATACTTGATTCCCGTGATGGACATGATATTGATTGTAAAATTGATGGATTTGGTGCAATGAAATTAAAATCTGAATTTGTAAAAAAGATATAAGCAAAGCAAAATAATAAACAGCCCTTGATAGTAGGAGATAAGCTACTGGCAAGTGGCTGTTTGGTTATTATTTTAATGACTTCTTATCTAATATATCTGAGTATTTGAATGGTATTTTTACCGATAAATATATTACTTATATCGATTGGTTAATTAGATTAAGAAATTAAATGTCTGACAAAAGATTAATTAATTATTAAAGCCATATTGAATCTTAATAATAAACAATTAATATAAAATTAAAGTTATAATTAACAGAAAATATTGAAATATGTATATTTATGTTATAGAATTAATTTAAATAATAGGGTGATTAATCACCCTATTTTATTTTAATATAGCATATAAAAAGATAGCTTTACCTAAGGAGTATTAATTATGTTTATTTATACATTAATATGATTTTAATATTATAAGTGATTTATTAGTCAGTTAAGGAGGTGGCTATGCTTTTTACAGAAAAAGGAGACAAAAGCTTACCTACTATTATACTACTTCATGGTAATGGATTATCTGACTGGTCATGGGACAGGGTAGTTAAGGAGTTACAAGAGGAGTATCATATTGTGACACCAATAATTGATGGGCATGGGGAGGATTTTGAAACTGAATTTACTAGTATTGAAGATTCAGCAGACAAATTAATACAGTATATTGACAGATATCAGTATGGAAAAGTTTTTGCAATCGGTGGTTGTACATTAGGAGCACAAATTGTTATTGATATATTGTCAAAAAGAAATGATATTGCCCAGTATGCAATAATAGAAAGTCCATTAATCTACCCTATTAAGCTACCATCTTCTACAATGAATAGCCTATCATTTAAAGTGGCATACAAACTGGCTAAAAAAAGTTGGTTTGCTAAATTACAGGCAAAAAGTTTAAATATTCCTAAAGAATTATACGACAAATTTTTCGAAGATAACAAAAAATAACAAAAACATCTATTCTCTGTATTTTTACCTAAGAGCCACCACAATAATAATAAAGTAGTTTAGTCTTACGGTGCCCATCTACGGGTCTTTCCAGAGTTCTATAAAGTATAGTGTATAAAAGTAAGATAAAAGATATCATAAACAGGATTAAGAGTCAATGAAATAAAATGTTTTTTTTATTTCCAAATTTGTAATAAAAAACTCCTATGTGGGATAATAAGATTAATGTTTTTAGCTTAAAAAAAGGAGTGTTATTTTAATGAGTATTAACTTAGCTATAATTTATTACAGTATGGGTGGTTCAAATTATCAGCTGGCTAGATGGGCTGAAGAAGGAGCTAAAGAGGCAGGAGCTGATGTTAGGGTATTAAAGGTACCGGAACTAGCTCCTCAATCTGTAATAGATCAAAATCCCATATGGAAGTCCCATGTTGAAGCAACAAAAGATGTTCCTGTTGCCACCGATGAGGATATTATATGGGCTGACGCAATTATTTTTAGTACCCCTACCAGATTTGGTGTAATGGCATCACAGATGAAGCAGTTCTTAGATACAAAAGGGGGACTTTGGGCTCAAGGAAAGACAGTTAATAAAGTAGTAAGTGCTATGACATCTGCACAAAACCCCCATGGTGGACAGGAAGCAACTATTTTATCACTTTACACATCCATGTTTCACTGGGGAGCTATAGTTGTAGCCCCGGGATTTACAGATTCGGTTCTATTTGGAGCAGGAGGAAATCCCTATGGAACAAGTGTATCAATAAATCAGGACGGTAAAATGGTTGAAGATGTAGAAGCAGCAGTTAAATATCAGGCAAAAAGAACGGTTAGTGTTGCCCTTGCACTTAAAAAAGGTTGGGAGAATTAATTACCTAATTAGCCTATGTGAAAATCACATGGGCTTTTTAATTTAAAAAATAAACTTTATATTGAGCTGGCATATAATTAAAAGGAATAATTTGTTTATAGAGAAGTGATTTGTTGAATAGTTTTAATCCTAATAAGCTGTATGTTGAATTTAGAGATGGTGTAACACAAAAAGAGCCGGTGAATAATCGAAAATATACTCTTACGCACTCAGATCAAACAGGGGAACTATTTCTTACTATAGGTCTTAACTATGCTTATGACAAGATAAGCTATTTACGAGATGAAGTTCTTGCAGAATGGAGAGTGGGTAAGGGATATGCTTTCCTTTATGTATATGTTTATATTGATGGTTTTATGGATCCTGCCATATCTATAAGGCGAGAGGCAATATTTCGTCGTGAACTGCCATTAGCCTTACAAGCAATTAAGTATGGAGATAAGATATTCTTTGATACTCATCCGGAATTACTCTATGCCCCTATATGGATAAATTTTTCTTCTGAAAATTCAAAGTACAATCGTGTTGAAAAATGGGGAAATATGAATATAAACTATTGACACAGAGTGTATCAATGTTTATATTTTAATTAGGACTTTGAAAAATATTATGTATTAAGGAAATTATTATGAATAGTACATTATTAGACAAATTAAAAACATTAAAAGAAGAAGAGAAGGAAATTCTAAAGGGGAATAATGTTATTAATCTTAATTTATATATGAGTCCATCTTCCAATATTGTTGATAGCAATAAAATATTAGGACAGAACAAACTGATTTATGTACAAGCTCACACCCGTTTTATACATTTTTCTAAACATGGCCATAATTATGTTGAATTTGTTTATATGTGTCAGGGTCATACATTTCATATTGTAGATGATGAAGTTATAGAGCTTAAGGCTGGTGAACTACTTTTTTTAAGCCAGAGTGTCATGCATGAAGTTTTTCCTGCAGATTTTGAAGATATAGCAGTGAACTTTATAATTCTTCCTGAATTTTTTGACTATACTCTTAAAATGATAGGTAGCGAAAAAAGTCTGCTACGAAATTTTATAGTAGGTTGTCATAAGAAGAATAACAATCATGTTAGCTATCTACACTACAAGGTGTCTGATGTTTTGCCAATCCAGAATTTAGTTGAGAATTTGATTTGGAATATATTAATAGAAAAGCAAAGTAAAAGAAGCATAAACCAGATTACCATGGGACTTTTATTTTTGCAATTAATGAATTTTACTGATAAACTATATGTAGGTAAAACTAATTTTGAAGAAGAACTTATGATTAAACTATTATCATTTATTGAAGAAAATTATAAGGAGGGTAGTCTTACTGATTTTGCCAATATACTTCATTGTGATCTTCATTGGTTAAGCCGTATGATAAAAAAAATTACAGGGAAAACATTTACCCAACTAAAGCAAATCAAGAGGTTAGATCAAGCAGCTTATCTACTTACTACAACTAATCTGACAGTATCTGATATTAGTTATGCGGTGGGGTATAGCAATGTAGGTTACTTCCATCGTATATTTCAAAAAAGATTTTCTACTTCACCAAATAATTATAGAAAATGCAAATAAGGACACTTTTTTATACAAATAGTGTACTTTCATTTATTTAAGTTTTAATTTATACTTATAGTAATAGTTATAGCAATTTGATATTTATTTTAAAGTACAGAAAATTCAAGATATGATTTGTTATTTTTTAAGAAAGGCGTGAGGGTACTTATGAAAAAAATTGGGGTTTTGTTAGAAAAAATATTAAATTGTAAATTATTTAGAAAAATCAGATTTAGATTAATAGCTTCATTTATGGTACCGGTAGCATTTATACTACTATTAGGTGTTTTATCATTTTCAAGGGCCTCTGATGGTATAACTTCAAATTATGAAAAGTCCACAACTCAAGCTTTAAACATGGCAGGAAAATATCTTGATTTTGGTTTTGAAACTGTAATGGCCACTGCAAACCAATTTATTAATGATGATACTCTTAATAAATATTTGGAAGGGTATTATAAAGAAGATAGAATAGAACAAGGTAATAAGCAAAAAGAAATCAGAAATAGCTTCACAACAAAAGAAACACTTGATAAATTTGTAGGAAAAGTTTATGCTATATCGGAAAGTTATGATCCCATTTCCTCCAATTCCGATGTGGCAAATGATACATATCAAGGTTTTATAGAAACTGATATTGGGCAAAGTGTGATAGAAAATCAGTACGAGAATTTTTGGATCGGTGAAAGTGAGTATTTAGATGAAAAATTGGCTGTCTCTTCTGATAAATATGCAATTCGTCTAGTTCGTAAGATATGGAAAAATAATGCGATACTTATTATAGAAGTAAGTATGGACACTATAAAAGAAGTCTTAAGAGATTTTGAATTTGACAAAACAGGTATTGTTGGATTTGTAACTCCTGATGGGAAAGAAATTATAGCAACAGCCAAATCCGGTAAAGTGGAAGTAACCCTAGCAGACAAACCGATATTTTCAAATAATAAGTTCTATAAAGAAGCCTTACAAGGTCAAGAAAAAGAGGGGTCTGACTTTGTGCCATATAAGAATAAATCCCACTTGTTTATGTATTCTAAAATTGGTGACACAGGGGTAATGCTTTGTGGTTTGGTTCCAAAGGCTTCTATTATGAGTCAGGCTGACAGCATAAAGAACTTAACAATTGTAGTTGCTCTAATTTCTATTATAGTAGCAGTAGCAATTGCTATTTTCATATCATTAAGAATAGATAATGCAATTAAGAATATTATAGCAAAGCTTAGGGTAGCAGCAAAAGGAGACCTGACTGTTAAATTTAATATTAAGAGAAAAGATGAATTTATGACTTTAATAGAAGAACTACAGTATACCTTCTCCAATGTAAAAAATTTAATTATGCAAGTCAAGGATCGTAGTGATGAGGTATCCGGTTCTTCCTCAGAGGTATCAAAAACCGCTGAGAATTTATTAAAGGCAACGGAAGAGATATCAGCTGCAATCAATCAGATAGAATCAGGTATAACACAACAGGCTAAGGACGCAGAAGAATGTCTAAACCAGATGGATAACTTATCAAAGAAAATGTTGTTGGTAACTGAAAGTACAAAAGAAATCAGCAATATTGCTGATAATACAAAACAAAGTGTTCAAATAGGTACATTTACGACTGAAGCATTGAACACACAAACAAAAGAAACAATTAGGATTGCTGCAGATATTATCAATGAGATACAGAATCTAGAGAGAAAATCTTCATCAATTGGTGAGATTATTAATGTTATTAATGAAATCGCAGACCAAACAAACCTGCTATCATTAAATGCTTCCATTGAAGCTGCCAGAGCCGGAGATGCCGGTAGGGGATTTGCTGTTGTTGCCAGTGAAATCCGTAAATTAGCCGACCAATCTAAAGAATCAGTAAATAATATTATATCAATTATTGAAGGTATTCAAGAGGATACTCATAAAGCAGTTAATATTGCAAGAGAAGCTGAAGAAGTATTGCGCTTACAGGAAAATGCTGTAAGTAATACAACTCAATCTTACTTGAACATTAATGATAGTGTAGAAAATCTTGTTGTTCAGTTAAGACAAATTATCGAAAATGTAGATAATATTGAAGAAGCAAGAGTAAGTACCCTAGGTGCAATTGAAAGTATTTCAGCAGTACTAGAAGAAGTTGCGGCATCTGCAAATACCGTTAATCACTCAGCTTACGAGCAATTATCTTCAGTGGATGTATTAAATAGAACAGCTAATAGCTTAAATAATAACGCCGGAGTACTTGTGGAGGCAGTAGAAAAGTTTAAGGTTTAAAATACCTTATATAAAATAAATAACTAAAATTCATGACTCTTATTTCAAAACTGTTTAAATACAGGATAATGAAATAAGAGTCATTTTTTGTTTAGCTATGCTTTTATTTTGTGAATACTTCACCAAATTCAAAATTATAACATATCATATCGTAATGATACTTATTGTAGTTGCTTAAGATATGACTAAAAATTTGAAATTATGTGGGGGATTGTTTTCTATGGAATTATCGCTAAAAGAGATAATTGAACTAATATATAAAAGATTGAAGCTAATTATAATTTTTGTTTTAATAGGTGCAGGTCTTCTTTTTGTCGTTAATAGATTTATAAGAAGGCCTATTTATACAGCTTCAGTACAGTTATATGTTAATCCCAATGATACTACACCCGCCGCAAATTTAAATGAATTAAACTATGCACAAAAGGTAGTAGCAACTTATGTTAACTTATTACGTACCCAAAAATTTTATAAAAAAGTATTAGAAGAAACCGGTCTTAATTATTCTGAATCTCAGTTGAAAAATATGACTAATATACAATCTGTAGGAGACACTGAAATATTTAAAATAAGTGTTAACTCTCACAGTGCTTCTGATTCCTATGAACTTGTGAAAGCTATGGAATATATTGCACCCCAGATAATCAGTGAAGTTAAGAATAATGCAAAAATAACTGTTATAGACCCGGTAGTATTTCCGACTGGACCTTCGGGTCCTAATATCCTTTTAAATACCATGATTGGCGCCTTGGCCGGATTTTTTCTAGCATTTACTTTTGCATTTCTATGGGAGTTAATTGACGTTAAAGTAAAAAGCAAAGATGATCTAATGGAGAAATACCAGATTCCCATTCTGGGAGCAATACCAAGTTTCAACGATATGATTCCAAGAAAAAATGTCTTATTACAAAAAATGTCTTTTCTAAATAGGAAAAAGAAAAAATCAAATCTAAACCAAATGATAAATGAGCAAGCTAATTTTATAATAACCGAAGCCTATAAAGCCCTAAGGATTAATTTGCTATATACCATAAGAAAGCAAGGATGTAAAAAAATATTAATTAATAGCCCTAATCCAGAAGAGGGAAAAAGCACTACTTGTCTTAACATTGGGATAGCCCTTGCAAATGCGGGAGCAAAGGTTTTATTAATTGATTGTGACCTTCGTAAAGGAAGACTTCACAAACCACTTAATGTAAAAAGCACTCCTGGCTTAAGTAATGTCCTATCGGTAATGAAAACTGATGAAGAAGTAGTTCAAGATACTGATTATGAGAATCTTCAGCTAATAGCTTGTGGCACTATTGCTCCTAATCCAACTGAACTTTTATCCAGTATTCAGATGGAGGAGTTATTATTAAGACTTGAGAAAAGATATGACTATATTATATTAGATTCTGCCCCGGTTAACTTAGTTGCTGATGCATTAAGTTTAGCAAAGTTAGTGGATGGAATCTTGATGGTGGTTAGGGAAAATGGCACAACCTACCCAAATATAGATAGTGCACTAAATAAATATGAGCTGATAGATGGCAAATTACTTGGTTTTGTAATAAACGGAATAACATTTAAGCAGGGAGAGAAATCTAAATCCAAGTATTATTATAATGTAAATCAAGATGATTGATCTTCATACTCATTTACTACCTAATATAGATGACGGGGCTAGTGATATAAGTGAAGCTTTAATAATGACTAAGCTTCTTAAAGAAGAGGGCATAAAAGGGGCCGTATGTACGCCCCATTATGATCCTACCTCCATGTCACTTAATGATTTTACTAGCTTACGTGCAAAATCTTTAAATCTATTAAAAGAAACATGCATTCCGCTAATCCCTGCCAGTGAAACCTACCTTCATGAATACTTATTTTATAATTGCAACTTAGACCCACTAACAATTGAGAATACAAATTATTTATTGATAGAGCTGCCCTTTACTAAGAAGTGGGGTAATGATATTTATAAAAGTCTTGAAAAACTTATGATTTACTTTGATGTTATCCCCATTATTGCCCATATAGAAAGATATCCGGCAGCTAGTAAAAAAAATATAAATAGACTTAAGGAATTAGGTTGTGTGTTGCAGCTTAATACCTCCTCATTACTGCAGTCAAAATTAAAGAAAAAAGCATTAAGCTATATGAAAAAGGAATTTATAGATGTTTTGGGAAGTGACTGCCATAATTTAAAGAACCGTTCTCCTCAAGTAAAAATCCCTTTAGAACTGATTAGAGAGCAATTAGGGCAAGGCTTATGTGATGAATTCGCAAAGCGTTCGGAGAAAGTGATAAAAGGAATAGATATTAGATGAATATGAACACCATTTAATAGTTTGAATATAATATACTATTAAAAGTAAAACGACAAGATTAAGCATTAATCGAGTGCTTAAGGGGGCGAGTGGTTTGAGAATAAATAAAAAACAGAAGGAAAATGTTTTAAAATTGGAATATTTAAATCAAAAAAAATCTCATTGGAGCAGTGAGAAATATGCATATATAGATGAGCTTCTGGGAAGAAAGAAGGTAAATTTATATTGCCGTGATATTGAAAAATTTTTAGCTAATAAGGTAATATTAGTTACCGGTGGTGGAGGTACTATAGGTTCTGAGTTGTGTAGGCAGATTGCAAAAGCAAATCCAATAAAACTTATAATTGCTGATAATTATGAGAATAATGCCTATGATATCCAACAGGAATTAATTTTTAAATACAAAAATAATTTGAATTTAAAAGTTGAAATTGTTTCTGTGCAGAATAAGGAAAAATTAGATATAATCTTTAACAAATATAGACCTAATATCGTATTTCATGCTGCAGCATACAAACATGTACCCTTGATGGAGGATTGTCCGGAAGAGGCAATCCGTAATAATATTTTTGGTACTTATAATACAGTGATGGCAGCCCACAGATATGGGGTGGAAAGGTTTGTATTAATATCCACTGATAAGGCGGTAAATCCGACTAATATTATGGGGGCCACCAAACGTTTTTGTGAAATGATTATTCAAAGTATGAAAGGGTATAGCAAAACTGAATATGTTGCAGTACGCTTTGGCAATGTTCTTGGCTCCAATGGGTCTGTTATTCCTTTATTCCAAAAGCAAATAGAAATGGGTGGTCCTGTAACTATAACAGATAAAAGAATTGTTAGGTATTTTATGACAATATCAGAGGCGGTACAGCTGGTACTTCAGGCAGGGTCTATGGCCAATAGTTCTGAAATCTATGTTTTAGATATGGGAGAGCCCGTTAAGATACTGGACTTGGCGGAAAATTTAATTAAACTATCTGGGCATATACCTTATAAGGATATTCAGATTATAGAAACAGGTCTCCGCCCCGGAGAAAAACTATACGAAGAGATACTAATGAATAGTGAGAAACTTATAGCTACCGCAAATCATAAGATTTTTATTGAACACCAAGACACCATATCCAGGCAGGAAATAAAAGAAAAAATAAAAATCTTAGAAAATGCTTTAAAAACAAAATCAAAGATTAAGATAAAGCAGGCAATGAAGCAGGTGGTAAATACCTATAAAGATCCCCATGAAGTCAATAACAGATTGTATAGAGCTTTATAAATAAGTATAGAGAAAACAGCCGTATTTCATATGCATTGAAATACGGCTGTTTAAGTTAAGAAGCTTAGCTAAAGAAAGGTCTTCTCCTAATCCAAAAGAATATTCTCCGTAAAATTCCTGAGATAATACCATAAAAAATAGCAATTAAGACGCTGAGGAGAATGTATTTTCTGGTGAAGCTTAAGCAGATGAATTGTGATAATAAAGCTTCAACTGTAGTAATGTCTTTGAAGAAGAAAAGTCCGATAATCATGGTTACAAATGTAAAAAGATCAAGGATTAAGGCTACAGGCCACTCAATTTCCGTAGTTAAACGGGCAAATATACTAAAAAACAATGCACCGATTAGACCCGGGACTATTAATGCAAAGAAAAATTGAAATATTTGAAATATCATTAGGCACCTCCCATATTTTTTTTACTAATATTAAAATATGCGAGGTGTAATTATAATGTTACATAAAGGATGGGGGATAAAGTAAAATAGTGGAAAATCAATCAATGGATCGAATTTAAAAGCTTTATGTTGAAAAAAATATCACTAATAAATGGCAGGAAAATGGTAAAAGAATGGTGAAATTAACAAAAAAAGGTTGACAGACTTTGATATGAAGGATATACTTGTATATAAAATGAAAATATTAACATATATTTAGTGTTAAAACTTACTAATACCCATAAAAAATAGCTCCATAAACAGCTGTAATATGTTTTGTCAAAGTTTCAAGTATTATAACGAACGTTGACAAATATAATTGGAAGCCACCAATTATTATAGCTTTAAAGGCAAAGGAAATAAGATTTTTTGTGGTGAAAAATTTTATATTGTTTCTGACATAAAAGCTTGTATCTGAATAAGATAGAAGCTTTTTCCACTAATAGATACCAAATTGTATTTAGGAAATCTAACATTTAGCTAATGTGATAATCAAAGGATTTGTTTTTAAAATCTTACTTTATTTTTTCGGACAAGGGAATAAAAGCTGCGCAAAGGTAGGTGATGAAAAGGAAAATTAGCAGACAGCCTGTGACCGGAGAATAAGTTGGATAAATAATTAAGAAAGGGGATAATGGTTATGAAGAAAAAAAGCTTTAGAAAAGTAATATCGTCTGTACTAGCTTTGACCTTATTACTAAGTTTTGTGTCTCATTTGACATTAAAAGGTGGCGTATCTGCAGCCACTTCATCCGAAGATCTTTATAAGCAGAGATTCCTTGAGTTATGGGAAGAACTTCATGATCCTGCTAACGGGTATTTTAGTTCCCATGGGATACCTTATCATTCAATCGAAACTATGATTGTTGAAGCTCCGGATTATGGCCATGTTACTACCAGTGAGGCCATGAGCTATTATCTTTGGCTTGAGGCCTTATATGGAAAGTTCACAGGGGATTTTTCATATTTTGAAAAGGCCTGGGATATTCTCGAAAAATATATGATACCTAGTGAAGAGGATCAGCCTAATAGAAGTATGGCAAGATACAATCCTAGTTCACCGGCTACATATGCTCCCGAATGGGAAGAACCCAGTATGTATCCTGCACAACTGGATTTTAATGCTCCTGTTGGAGTAGATCCTATCTACAATGAGCTAGTAAGAGCTTATGGTACAAATACGATTTATGGTATGCATTGGCTCCTTGACGTAGATAATTGGTATGGATATGGAAGACGTGCTGATGGAAAAAGTTCACCTTCATATATTAATACTTTCCAGAGGGGAAGCCAAGAATCAACTTGGGAAACTATTCCTCAACCTTGTTGGGATGATTTAACTATGGGTGGAAGAAATGGATACCTTGATCTGTTCACAGGTGACAGTCAGTATTCTGCTCAATTTAAGTATACCAATGCCCCAGATGCTGATGCCAGAGCAGTTCAGGCAACTTACTGG
Source organism: Herbinix luporum (assembly GCF_900070325.1). Classification (GTDB taxonomy): domain Bacteria; phylum Bacillota; class Clostridia; order Lachnospirales; family Lachnospiraceae; genus Mobilitalea; species Mobilitalea luporum. The sequence goes on along the minus strand of NZ_LN879430.1, from coordinate 1,337,233 downwards.
GCTAATGTATGGGCAAAGGAACATGGTGTAGATATTAGTGATGAAGTAGCAAAAGCAACTAAGATGGGAGATTATCTCCGTTACTCTATGTTTGATAAGTATTTTAGAAAAATTGGTGACTCTAAGCAGGCAGGAACAGGTTATGATTCAGCTCATTATTTGATGTCCTGGTATTATGCATGGGGCGGCGGTATTACAGCGGATTGGTCTTGGATTATTGGATCTAGCCATAATCATGCCGGTTACCAAAATCCTATGGCAGCATGGATTTTATCAAATGATTCTGAGTTTAAACCCAAATCAGAAAACGGTGCCAGAGATTGGGGTAAGAGTTTAGAGCGTCAGTTGGAATTTTATCAGTGGTTACAGTCAGCTGAAGGAGCTATCGCAGGGGGAGCCAGCAACTCCTATAATGGTCGTTATGAGACCCTTCCTTCCGGTACTTCCACTTTTTATGGTATGGGCTATGTAGAGAATCCGGTTTACTTAGATCCCGGTAGTAATACTTGGTTTGGTTTCCAAGCTTGGTCCATGCAAAGGGTAGCAGAGTATTATTATCAGACCAATGATGCCAGAGCAAAAGATCTTATGGATAAGTGGGTTAGTTGGATAAAATCTGTAGTAAAAATCAACAGTGACGGAACTTTTGCTGTACCTAGTAATATTGAATGGTCAGGTCAGCCTGATACATGGACAGGTACCCCTACCGGTAATCCAAATCTTCATGTAGAAGTTGTTTCTTACGGTACAGATCTTGGTGTTACAGGATCTTTAGCTAATGCATTATTATATTATGCAAAAGCTTCCGGTGATGATGAAGCAAGAGAATTAGCTAAGGAATTACTAGATCGTATCTGGACATTGTACAGGGATGACAAGGGTGTAGCAGCTCCTGAGTCTAGAGAAGATTATAAGAGATTCTTTGAACAGGAAGTATATGTACCTGAGGGTTGGACAGGAACCATGCCTAATGGGGACAAGATTGAACATGGAATTACCTTCCTTGATATTCGTTCCAAGTATTTAGATGATCCTGATTATCCTAAACTACTAGAAGCATATGAAAAAGGAGAAGCTCCGGAATTTACATATCACAGATTCTGGGCACAATGTGATGTTGCAATTGCAAACGGAATTTATTCTATACTCTTTAGTGAAAGTGATGATCCTGCAAACAATTCTTCAATCACACCTAGCAGTGCAACTTTTGATAAAAATGAAGAAAATCAGAAGGATATCGATGTAACAGTAACCTTAAACGGCAACACTTTAGAGGCAGTTAAAGCCGGAAATTCCACTCTTGTAGAAGGTGTTGATTATTCTATAAGAGGTAATACCGTAACAATCAAGAAAGAATTCTTAGCAAAACAGGCGGTAGGAAACCTATCCATAGTATTTGATTTTAGCGCCGGTTTAGACCGTACCTTATCTGTTAAGATTGTGGATACCACACAGGGATCTGAAGATCCTGAAGAACCGGTTAAGGGAGATATTCTTCTTGAAAGCTTTAATGCAGGTACACAAGCAACAAGTAATTCTATCTTGCCAAGATACCGTATAACTAATACCGGTAACAGCAGTATATCCTTATCTGATCTTAAGATTAGATATTATTATACAATTGACGGTGATAAGTCTCAGACTTTCTGGTGTGATTGGTCCAGTATCGGAAGTAATAATGTTGTGGGCACATTTGTAAAAATGAGCAGTCCTAAAGCAGGGGCTGATTACTATCTAGAAATCAGCTTTACCGATGGGGCAGGAAATCTTGAACCCGGTGCTAGCATAGAGGTTCAAGGAAGATTTTCAAAATCCGATTGGTCAAATTACACTCAGACAGATGACTATTCCTTTAATTCAAGCAATAGTTATTACGGTGAAAATAATAAAGTAACTGTTTATCTTTCTGAAAAGCTAGTTTATGGAATGGAACCTTAATTAAATCATTAAAAGTTTATTACTTATAATGTTTGATTAATTATGGGTCTGTGCAAAAAACAATGGATCCATATAAGGTAAAAATTAAAATAAAATACGGAAGGAGGATATTAATATGCGTAAATTTTGGTCAATGATACTTGCTCTTAGCATACTTTGTACTTCTTTAATATCTATAACTGCTCCAAAGGCAGAAGCTGCTGATTTTAACTACGGAGAAGCCTTACAAAAGGCTATAATGTTTTATGAATTTCAACGTTCAGGAAAATTACCGGAGGATAAAAGAGATAATTGGCGGGGAGATTCCGGTCTGAATGACGGTGCAGACGTAGGACTTGATCTTACCGGTGGATGGTATGATGCCGGTGATCATGTGAAGTTTAATCTTCCCATGGCTTATTCACAAGCAATGTTAGCATGGGCTGTCTATGAGGCGGAAGATGCACTTGCAAAAAGTGGTCAGCTAGAATATCTCTTAGACAGTATAAAATGGGTTAGTGATTATCTAATAAAGTGCCATCCTTCAGCCAATGTGTTCTACTACCAAGTAGGAGATGGCCATAAAGACCATGCATGGTGGGGACCTGCAGAAGTTATGCAGATGGAAAGACCATCATACAAAGTAGATCTTTCTAATCCCGGTTCTACAGTAGTAGCAGAAGCGGCAGCAGCCTTGGCATCTGCGGCAACAGTATTTGCTGATAGGGATCCTGCTTATGCAGCAACTTGCCTAAAGCATGCAAAAGAACTTTATGCTTTTGCAGAAAACACAAAGAGTGATAAGGGTTATACAGCAGCTAATGGATTCTACAGCTCTCACAGTGGTTTTTATGATGAGTTATCTTGGGCGGCTGTATGGATTTATATAGCAAGCGGAGACGAGACATATCTTGAAAAAGCAGAGGATTATGTGGAATATTGGGGAACCGAACCTCAGACTGATATAATAGCTTATAAATGGGGTCATTGCTGGGATGACGTTCACTATGGTGCATGCTTACTATTGGCAAAGATAACTAATAAAGCTATATATAAAGAAGCAATTGAAATGCACCTAGACTTCTGGTCCGTAGGTTATAACGGTAATCGTATTACTTATTCTCCTAAGGGTCTTGCATGGTTAGATACCTGGGGAGCACTTCGTTATTCTACAACAACGGCATTCTTAGCAGCAGTTTATGCTGATTGGGAAGGCTGTAGTGCAGAAAAATCAACTATCTATAATGATTTTGCTAAAAAGCAGATAGACTATGCTTTAGGTAGCTCCGGCAGAAGCTACGTAGTGGGATTTGGTAAAAATCCTCCACAACGGCCTCATCATAGAACAGCTCACAGTTCCTGGGGCGATAGTATGACTACCCCTAATTATCATCGTCATGTACTTATCGGAGCCCTTGTAGGTGGTCCCGGTAATGATGACAGCTACAGTGATGATGTAAGTAACTATATCGATAATGAAGTGGCCTGCGATTATAATGCCGGATTTGTAGGTGCTCTGGCAAAAATGTATGAAGATTACGGCGGAAAACCTATAGAGAATTTAACTGCATTCGAGGAAATAACCAATGATGAGTTCTTCGTAATGGCAGGTATTAATGCATCCGGTTCTAACTTCTTAGAAGTTAAGGCCTTACTCCATAATCAGTCTGGTTGGCCTGCCAGAGTTGGAGATAAGCTTTCTTTCCGTTATTTTGTTGATATCAGTGAAGTAATAGAAGCCGGATATAGTGCAGATGATATTACTATATCGACAAATTATAACAGTGGTGCTAAGGTTACGGGCTTATATCCTTGGGATGAAGCCAATAATATTTACTATGTAGATGTAGACTTTACAGGAACCAAAATATATCCAGGGGGACAGCCTGTATATAAGAAGGAAATTCAATTTAGAATTGCAGCTCCCCTAAATACTAATTTCTGGGATAATAACAACGACTATTCCTTTAAGGATATTAAGGGTGTAAGCTCAGGAAATACTGTGAAAACAATTTATATGCCGGTATATGATGATGGTGTATTAGTATTTGGTAAGGAGCCTGACGGTAGCGGCGAACAGAATAATTCCAGTATTTCTGTTACCAGTGCTACTTTTGATAAGAACCCTGCTAAGCAGGAAGATATTGAGACTGTAATGACCTTAAATGGCAATACTCTTAAAGCCATTAAAAACGGTAATGTTACTCTAATATCAGGAACTGATTATACAGTTAAAGGTAACACAGTAACAATTCTTAAGAGTTATTTAGATAGCTTTGAGACCGGTACGGTTCGTCTGACCTTTGATTTTAGCCAAGGTGTAGATCCTGTTCTTACAATAAAGATTGTAGATAGCTCACCAAGTATTCCAAGCGCTACAATCAGCCCGACGGTTGCAAGCTTTGATAAAAATCCTGAGGCCCAGAAGGATATCAAGGTTACTATGAATCCTAACGACAATACTTTTGTTGCACTTAAAAAAGGCAGCGAAGTCTTAAGAGAGGGCAGAGATTATATTATAGACGGTAATGAAGTAACTATTTTAAGTGAATATCTTGCAAGCCAATCAACCGGCAGGATTACATTAACCTTTGATTTTGATGCCGGGTCAGATCCTACTTTAACTGTAAATATTACTGATTCTACAGTAGTAGAGCAAGATGGAAATATTAAGCTTGAAATGTATAGTGGCAATACTGCTGCAAATCTTAACGGTATTATGCCTAGATATAAGCTTACTAATACCGGAACAACACCTATAAAGTTATCTGATGTTAAAATCAGGTATTACTATACTATCGATGGAGAAAATGGTCAAAGTTTCTGGTGTGATTGGTCCAATGTGGGATCTAATAATGTAACAGGTACCTTTGTAAAGATGGATCAAGCCACAGAGGATGCAGATTATTACTTAGAGACAGGTTTCACAGAAGCTGCAGGCTATCTAGAACCTAATCAGAGTATTGAGATACAGAATCGTTTCTCAAAATCAAATTGGTCCAATTATAATCAGAGCAATGACTATTCCTTTAGCGATAATAGCAGTTATGGTGAGAATAATAAAATAACTGTTTATATTTCAGGTGTATTAGTCAGTGGAATGGAACCATAATAAGTTTAATTAATAATAGGGTAGGAGGTAGCTGATTATTTCAGCTGCCTCCTACTTGGTTATAAGTGTTTTAAAGTTTCATATACCGTCATAATAAAGGGCTTATAAGGAAATAACTATGTTAAAACAGAAAAATATCTTGAAATTTAAATTTTAATATGTAATAATAGTAATAGCTATTAATATCATAGAAAAAATAGAAAACGGAGGAAGATATATGAGCAAATTATATGATAATTTAAATGAGCAAATGAATTTTGAATTAGAATCGGCCTACATTTATGCCACCATGTCTGCATATTTAGATGAGCTGAATATGAAGGGTATGACACATTTTATAGATGAGCAAGTAAAAGAAGAAATGGAACATGCTGAAAAAATAAAAAAATTTCTTCAGGAAACAGGATATGGAGTTAAGTATCGTCCACTAAATCCTGGAAGCGGTGAATTTGATTCTATTTTAGACGTATTTAAAAAAGCTCTTGCCCATGAAAAACTTGTAACATCCCGTATTCATGATTTAGTTAAAGAAGCAAGAGAAGAAGGAGACCAAAGGGTTCTTAATCTTCTTGCTTGGTTTGTGGATGAACAAATAGAAGAAGAAGATACATTTAGTGTATTGGTTGAAAGATTGGAAAGAATTAACGGACAGTGGAGCGGTCTATATATTTTAGATAGTGAGATGTCTAAAAGATAAAGATAAGATAGATTTGTCTTAGGAAAAATAACACCTCTTAAGTAGATAGGAAAAGCTAGAACTACTTAAGAGGTACTTTTTATATCCGAAACATTACATACTCATGATATAGATTAAAGATTTTATATTATTTTCTCAAAATCTTCTCCATAGCTTTTCCCCTTGCCAGCTCATCTATTAATTTATCCAAATATCGAATCTCTCTCATAAGATCTTCTTCAATCTCTTCGACTCTGACACCGCAGATAACACCTTTTATCAATGTCCTAGAAGGATTAAGGCTTGGAGCTTCTTTAAAGAAGGTTTCTAAGTCGCTTTGTCTTGCCAAGTGTTTTTCTAATTCTTCTTGACTATATCCTGTTAACCAACGGATGATTATATCGACTTCTTCCTTAGTCCGTCCTTTCTTTTCTACTTTTTCAATATAAAGGGGATAAATTTTTGCGAAACTCATTTTATAAATTTTATGCTCGGCCATAAATTTGCTCCTTATATTTTCTTTATTCTTTATTAATTATAAACCATTTCAATTAAATTTACCAAAATGGATTTATTTCTTTCCCTTTCATGGAATAGTTCACTTAAAATTCAGATTCAAAACAAATTTTTTTCATTATCTAAGTATAGAATTAATATATTCGAATAAAAAGAAATGGGGTGATTTATTGGGAGAATCTAAAGGAAGACATGAGCTGAAGCATTTTATTAACTATGCTGATATATTACAACTAAGATTAAGATTGCCATATGTGGCCAGTATCGACAAAAATGCCATAGATGGTAAGGGATACCGGGTTAGAAGCCTTTATTTTGATAATTATAATGATAAGGTATTAAGAGAAAAAATAGACGGTGTTAATGAGCGAGAGAAATTTCGCCTCCGTTTATATAACGATGATACATCATTTATAAAATTAGAAAAAAAGAGTAAAAAAAACGGTATATCCTATAAAGAAAGTACCAGGCAGCCAAAACTGGCAGCATATTTATTAAAGGAAAGGTGGGAAGGACTGCCCTTAAATTATAAAGGATAAGGTATTTTAAAAAGCAGTTGGCCCTAATTTTACTTTTGTATAGTGGAGGGATTATCGGTAAAAATAATACCGGTAATCCCATTTTTTTTAATCTATAGCTAAATAATTTATTGAAATTTTAGGAAATAAAAATAAGTTCTTTATATATATTCTCCTTTCTTGTGATAAACTTAATTCTAATAAAATTAAGCCAAATTAAATCAGGGAGGTTTTTTAACTGTGAGCCCATATGTAAAATTTGAAAATGTTAATAAGATATATCAGACAGGTTATGTAAAATTATCGGCATTACATGATGTTTCTTTTGAAATAGAAGAAGGAGAAATCTGTGTAATTGTAGGTCAGTCTGGTGCCGGAAAGACAACACTTCTTAATATATTAGGGGGTATGGATACTCTTACTTCAGGCAGGGTTATGCTGCAAGATAAGGAGATTTCCTCTTTAAATAAACATGAACTGACTAGATACCGCAGGGAGGATATTGGTTTTGTATTTCAATTTTATAATCTTATTCCTAATCTTACGGCTCTAGAAAATGTAGAGATTGTAACACAGATGATAAAGGAGCCTTTTCCTGCCAAGCAGGTACTTGAAAGTGTCGGTCTAGGAGATAGACTCCATCATTTTCCTGCACAGCTATCCGGTGGAGAACAGCAGCGGGTAGCCATTGCTAGGGCTTTGGCTAAGAAACCGAAATTGTTATTATGTGATGAGCCAACCGGAGCCTTAGATTACCAGACGGGAAGGCAGATTTTAAAGCTTTTACAAGATCAGAGCCGTAAACATGGAATGCTGGTAGTTATAGTTACCCATAATTCTGCCCTAACAGCTATGGCAGACCGTGTTATCCATGTAAAAAGCGGAACTGTGGTATCTGTTGAGAAAAACGAAAAAGCTTTATCAATAGAGGAGATTGAATGGTAATGATAAAAAATTCAGCTTGGCGCAAGAACAATATACGGGAAATTAAATATACACTTGAACGCTACCTTGCTATTGTGCTTATTATTGCCCTGGGGGTAGGTTTTTTTTCCGGATTAAAAATCACACAGACAGCCATGGTAAAAACCTTAGATTCTTATGTTTTAAATCAGCAAATGTATGACTATAAACTGATTTCTACTTTAGGTTTGTCTAATGAAGATGTGGAATACTTTTCCTCTCAGGATGGTATAACCGCTGAAGGTGCTATTTCCATGGATTTTATTGCAGATATGGGTATAAAAAATGACCTTGTATTAAAGGCCCACTCCATAACTGATAAAATCAATCACTTAGCAATCAAATCCGGAAGAATGCCGAAGGCGGCAAATGAATGTGTACTAGATGCCAGAATTTTTTCGGAAGATATGATTGGGACAAAGATTAGGATGGCTTCTAGTAATGAAGAAGATATTTTTGATGCATTTACATATAGGGAATATATGGTGGTTGGTATCGCAGATTCCGTTAATTATCTAAATTACGATAGAGGAACTACCAGTCTTTCAGACGGTTCCATATATGGCTTTGTTTATATGCCTATAGAGGGATTTTCAACTGATTACTATACAGAGATTTTAGTCCGTTTGGATGGCTATTATGAAGTATATAGCAAAGAATATAATGATTTTATTGCCCAAAAAGAAAAAACATTAAAGGAAGACTTGGAAATGAGGGGGGAGCTTCGCCATCAGGAAATAGTTGATGAAGCCAGCCAAAAAGTATTAGAAGCAGAAAAAGAATATAAGGAAGCCTATGAAGAGTATTTGTCTAAAAAAGCTGACAGTGAAAAGGAACTGAATGAGGCTTATAAAAAACTAAAAGAAGCAGAAGAAGAAATCAGAAAACAGGAAGAAAAATTAAAAGAGGCCGAAGATAAGATTGCTGAAGGGGAAAAGGACTATAAAAAATCACTGAAAGAATATGAAAAGTCCTATAGGGATTATGAAACACAAAAGACTAATAGCTTAGCCCAATTAGAAAGTCGTCAAAAAGAACTTGATTTAAATCGTGAAACTGTAACCAAGGCCATAGAAGAGATTGAAGAGAGCGGTATAATCAATCAGCATAATCAGCTTTCTGAAAATATCCTTAAGCTAGAAGCTGCTCTTTTACAAATAGAAGATGCTGAAAGTGAAGAATATATAGCAATTAGCAGTCAGCTTAAAGAAGCAAAGGCAGGGCTTACAGATATAGAAGCCAGTGGTGTTTTAGAAAAATATTCAGAACTTAAAGAAACTCTTACCAAGCTTGATAAAGGGCAATATGAGCTAGACAGGGAAAAAAAAGAAGCAAATAGAAAATTTGAGGAAGCTTATAAGCAACTTGCAGCAGCAAAAGAAAGTCTTAATAAGGCTAAAGTCCAGATAGAAAACAATAAAGAGGAAATTGCATCTGGCTGGGAAGCTATTAAGGAAGCTAAGGCAGAATATGAAAAAGGCCTTAAGGAATATAAGGAAGGAAAAGAAGAGGCCCATAAGTCTTTTGCTGAAGCCAAAGAGGAGTTTAAGAAGGTAGAAGAAGAAATTGATAAGGGATGGAAGGAAGTTGAGGATATTCCCACAGCCAAGGTTTATATGCTAAATCGCAATCAGAATATGGGATATGCCAGTTTTGAAAATGATTCAGCTATAGTAGACGGGGTTGCAAAGGTTCTTCCCTTTTTCTTCTTCTTAGTGGCCGCCTTGGTATGTTTAACTACAATGACTCGAATGGTGGATGAGCAGCGTACTCAAATAGGTACCCTAAAGGCCTTAGGCTACAGTGATGCTGCAATTAGTGGAAAATACGTTGCCTATTCAGGCAGTGCTGCCATAGTGGGCTCAGTTCTTGGATATTTTCTAGGAACCAAGTATTTTCCTATGGCAATATGGAAAGCCTATGGTATGTTATACGGCTTTTCATCCATTGAGTATGTATTTGATCTAAAATTGGCCCTCTTTTCCTTGGCAGTAGCTTTGATTTGCTCTGCCGGTGTGACCTATATTTCTTGTAAATCAGAGTTACTTATGATGCCTGCACAACTTATCAGGCCAAAAGCTCCAAAAGCCGGGAAGCGGGTACTTTTAGAGTATATACCATTTATATGGAAAAGAGTAGGTTTCCTTCATAAGGTTTCAATCCGTAATATATTAAGATATAAGCGGCGATTTTTTATGACAATCCTGGGTATTGCAGGATGTACCTCATTGGTAGTGGCAGCAATGGGCATCAGTAACTCAATCCGTAATATTGTAAATGATCAATTTGATACAATTATGAAATACGATTATAATATTTCTTTTACCGAAGCATTTAATAAAGAGGAAAGAAAGAATTTTATAGAGAAAAATTCGGATATATTATCAGAATGTGTATTTATCTTATCCGATGAGATAGAAGTGGTAGATGATAATAAAATAAAAAAAGCAACTGTGGTAGCAACTGATGATCCAAATATTACAAATATAATAGGTTTGCATATGGATAGTAAGACCTTGCCATATCCGAAAGATGGTAAAGCTACTATAAGCGATAGGTTGGCAGAGGAATTTAAGTTAAAGCCAGGGGATACTATTACTATTAAGATTAATGAAGTTGATACTACAGATATAGAAATAGGCAGTATCTTTGAAAATTATGTAGGTAATTACTTATTGATGACCGGGCAAACTTATAAGGCCTTATTTAATAAAGAGGTCCAATATAAAAATGCCTATGCCACCAGTAATAATGAGGATTTGTACAAGGTATCTGCAAGCTTATCAAAGGATGAAAATGTGGCTACTGTATCTGTAACTGATGATTTAAGAAATATGGTTAATAATATGATGCAGAGTCTAGACGCCATTATATGGTTGGTTATTCTCTGTGCCGGTGCCCTAGGCTTTGTGGTAATCTATAATCTGAATAATATTAATATTACTGAACGAAGCCGTGAGATTGCCACAATTAAAGTTATCGGCTTTTACTCTAGAGAAACAAAGGAATATGTTTTTAGAGAGACGGTCATATTGACTGTAATCGGCTCCCTTCTTGGCCTTGGTCTTGGTAAGCTGCTTCACAGCTTTATTATGGATCAAATTAAAGTTGAAGCCATATCCTTTAAGGAGCAGATATTTGCTTCTAGCTATTTAATAGCCCTTATAGTAACATTTATGATAACATTTTTGGTTAATTTGATTTTAAGAAGGAAGATAGAAAGAATAAATATGACGGAATCTCTAAAATCGGTTGAATAACAAGAAGAAGAAATCCCCCTTGTGAAACTCGTTAAAATATTGTTCACAGGGGGGTAAATTTAGTTATTTCTAATAATTACCTAGAGATTTTTTATTGATATTGTGATAATTAAGTGTATAGTTTATAAATTTTTTTTCGTTGTTAGTCATACATAAATCTTTATTTGTAACAAGACATATTTCCCACACAAAAGTTTCATCATTAAAAGGTAACACCTTAGTGTTAGACGAACCAATCTCATCGACAACAAAGTATGCACTTATACCAACACAATCATTAGAACGACTGAATCTATGAACCGTCAAAATTCCACCAACAGGATAAGTAATATTAGGAGTAAGACCTGCCTTTTCGCATCTACTAACAAAATTATAGTAAGTTCTAAACTTATGATTAAGAATTACAATATTTTCATCTTTTAAATCCACAAAATCCAAAGTGTTTTTTCTTGATAGGGGATTATCATCATTAACTAGGGCACACATATTTTCTTTTTTAATAGTTATTGAATTGAATTTTGATTTATCTATAGGCCCTATCAAAAAAGCCATATCCAATTTATTATCAAGAATTAATTGTTCGCATTCCAAATCAGTGTGTTCTGAAATATCCAATTCGATATCCCTGTGATTTTTGCTAAAATCTGCAATGAATTCAGTGGATAAAGCATTTAAAACACCATTGGAAAATCCAATTTTAATACTTTCATGATTAGATATAGACATTTTATTAAGATTTTGCATTAGGATATCATATTCCTGGATTATAGGTATGGAATGCTTATATAAATATTCTCCATACTCTGTTAATTCAAGTACATTATTTGATCTTACTAAAAGGGGCAGTTGAAGTTCTTCCTCCATATTTTTTATAGATTTACTTAATGCTTGTTGAGTGACAAATAGACTTTTGGCGGCATTTGAAAAACTCTTATCTTCACAAATCTGCAAAAAATAACGTAACTGTTTTAAGTCCATTAAAAACCACCTTTAACTAGCAATAATAAATTCCTATTATAAACCCCATGAAAAGAAAAATCAAATCATAAATAATTGTATTTGTTTACCTATCACTAAAAGTTGTGATCTATAGAAATTAAGTTGCTTTTCATACTATAAAATTTAAGATACAATACTGATTGTATTGTTTTTTATTTAACAAACTTTTTATAAAAAAAGATTTTACATAAAGTAATATAAATTCACAGCTGTGCTAATATTTGTTATAAATTTATAGTTGATTTCTTGCTGTTAATATGGAAGAATAACAGTTAATTACGCTTGCCATTAGATTAAGGAGGTTAAACATGTACAAGATAGTAAACAAAAGGCAATTAGGATCACAGATTTATTTAATGGATATAGAAGCTCCTAGAGTCGCCAAATCTGCTAATCCCGGTCAATTTGTCATTGTTAAGATGGATGAAAAGGGTGAGAGAATCCCTCTAACTATTTGTGATTATGATAGAGATTTGGGTACAGTAACAATCGTATTCCAGACACTTGGAGAGTCAACAAAAAAGATGGCTCAGTATGAGGAAGGAGAATTTTTCTCTGATTTTGTTGGCCCCCTTGGTATGCCTTCTGAATTTGTCAAGGAAGATATAGATGAATTAAGAAAAAAGAATATTCTATTTATAGCAGGTGGAGTCGGAACTGCACCGGTTTATCCTCAGGTTAAATGGATGTTTAATAACGATATTAAAGTTGATGTAATAATCGGTACCAGAACAAAAGATACTCTTATACTTGAGGATGAGATGAAAGCTGTGGCAGGAGAACTTTATATAGCCACAGATGACGGCTCCTATGGTTATAAGGGAATGGTAACTAATCTTCTTAAGGATTTAGTAGAAAAAGAAGGTAAAAAATATGATTTGGTAGTTGCTATCGGCCCCATGATTATGATGAAATTTGTATGCCAGCTGACTAAGGAATTAAATATTCCTACAGTAGTTAGTTTAAATCCTATCATGGTAGACGGAACCGGTATGTGTGGTGCATGTAGAGTAACTGTAGGTAATGAAGTTAAATTTGCCTGTGTAGACGGTCCGGAATTTGACGGACATTTGGTTAATTTTGATGAAGCAATGAGAAGGCAGGCAATGTATAAGACCGAAGAAGGACGAGCTATTCTTAAAATTGAAGAAGGAGATACACATCACAGACCAGGCTGTGATTGTGAGTAGTAAGGAGGAAGAATAAATGGCAGTAGATAGAATGGTAAGAACTCCTATAAGTGAACAGGACCCTAAGGTAAGAGCTACTAATTTTGATGAAGTATGTTTAGGATATACAGAAGAAGAGGCAATAAAAGAGGCAAGTAGATGCCTAAACTGTAAAAAACCTTTATGTGTTTCACAGTGCCCTGTAACAATTGATATTCCTACATTTATTCAATATGTAAAGGAAGGGGAATTTGAAAAGGCTGCAAGAACCATAGCACAGGCCAGTGCACTTCCTGCTGTATGCGGAAGAGTATGCCCTCAAGAGGTACAATGTGAAGGTAAATGTGTTCTTGGTATTAAAGGAGAGTCTGTAGCTATAGGTAAGCTTGAAAGATTTGTAGCTGACTGGGCTAGGGAAAATAATATTGATTTAAATGAAACAAAAGAGAAAAATGGTAAGAAAGTTGCTGTAATAGGAAGTGGACCTGCAGGTCTTACCTGTGCAGGTGACCTGGCAAAGCTGGGCTATGAGGTAACTATTTTCGAAGCATTACATGAGCCGGGGGGAGTTTTAATTTATGGTATTCCAGAATTTAGACTTCCCAAAGATACAGTGGTTAAACATGAAATCGATAATGTAAAAAAATTAGGAGTAAAGATTGAGACTAATGTTATCGTAGGCAGAACTGTTACTATTGATTCTTTACTGGAAGATGAAGGATATGATGCGGTATTTATTGGATCCGGAGCAGGTCTTCCTAAGTTTATGGGTATCCCGGGAGAGAATTCTAACGGAGTGTTTTCTGCCAATGAATTCTTAACAAGAAGCAACCTAATGAAGGCTTACATAGATGATTATGCTACACCTATAAAAGTCGGTAAAAAGGTTGCTGTGGTTGGTGGCGGTAATGTTGCTATGGATGCTGCCAGAACTGCCCTAAGACTTGGAGCAGAAGTTCATATTGTTTATAGAAGATCAGAAAGTGAGTTACCGGCAAGAGTTGAGGAAATTCATCATGCCAAAGAAGAAGGAGTAATCTTTGATCTTCTAACCAATCCCGTAGAAATCTTAGCAGATGAGAACGGTTGGGTTACAGGTATGAAGTGCGTAAAAATGGAACTGGGAGAGCCGGATGCATCAGGAAGAAGAAGGCCTATGGAAGTTGCAGGTTCAGAATTTATAATGGATGTAGATACAGTTATTATGTCACTGGGAACATCTCCAAATCCCCTAATTACATCTACAACAGAAGGACTTAAAACCAATAAATGGCAGTGTATAGTAGCCGATGAAGAAACAGGACTTACTTCAAGAGATAGGGTCTATGCCGGAGGCGACGCTGTAAGCGGAGCAGCTACAGTAATTTTAGCTATGGGCGCCGGTAAAAAAGCTGCAAAAGCTATCGATGATTTTTTAAGTAAAAATTAATCATATTAAATAGGGTTATCTGATATGGGATTAACTATATCAGATAGCCCTTTAATTTTCTGCTTATATGAATTTGCTATCAAATATACACATAAGTTTTTTCTAAGAATATGATAGTATATATTCCTTCATTAAGGTGAAAATATGGGCTATTATATTAAAGTAAAAGACAAGGTAAAAATATATGTTGAAGATTTAAGACCGGAATGTAAAAAAACAATTGTATTTTTACACGGTTGGCCTGCCAATCATAATCTTTTTGAATACCAATTTAATAAGCTGCCCAAGTTAGGTTATAGGTGTATTGGAATTGATACAAGAGGATTTGGTAAATCTGATAAGCCATTTAATGGGTATGATTATAATACATTGGCAGAGGATTTAAAAGATGTGGTAGAGGCTTTAGGTTTAAGTGATTTTACCTTAGCAGGCCATTCTACCGGTGGTGCAATAGCAGCAAGATATATGTATCGTTATAAAGGATATGGAGTATCAAAACTGGTACTTATAGCAGCCGCAGCCCCAAGTTTAATTAAACGACCTAATTTTCCTTATGGTTTAGATATAGAAACAGTATTACAAATAATCGAGGGCACTTATAATGACCGCCCCCAAATGCTACAAGATTTTGGTAATAAATTTTTCTTTCAACATAGCTCAGAAGCTTTCTCAAAGTGGTTTTTCCGTTTAGGCTTGCAAGCAGCCGGTTGGGCCACTGCAGCAATAGCAAAAACTTGGATAAATGAGGTACTATTTGCCGACTTAGAATCAATATCAGTACCTACATTGATAATTCATGGTATTCATGATAAAATCGTACCTTTTGAACTGGGTAAGATACAGCATAGTATGATAAGAAATTCTATATTAATTCCCTTTGAATTTTCAGGTCATGGATCTTTTTATGATCAGAAAGATGAATTTAATAATGTAATAGATAAATTTATCGGAAATAGATTATAATCATAAAGCACAGGTATCAGCCTGTGTTTTAGTTTTATAAAAATCTTGTAAAAGATGTAAGATATGATTATAATTAGAAAATGAAATAAAAATGGCAAACCTATAAAAGAAAATCTATGGAGGCGTATTATATGATAAAAAAAGTAAATACAGAAAAAGCCCCTGCGGCTATCGGACCCTATTCCCAAGCAATAATATATGATAATATCCTATTTACTTCAGGACAGATACCTATTAATCCCAAAACAGGCGAAATAAATGGAGATGACATTGAAACTCAAGCACAACAGGTAATGGAGAATATATCGGCTGTTTTAGAAGAAGCAGGATCATCTTTTGAGAAAGTTATAAAGACTACATGTTTTTTAAAGGATATGGATGACTTTGCTAAGTTTAACGAAGTATATGCAAAGTATTTTACCGGCAAGCCTGCTCGTTCATGTGTAGCTGTACAAAGGCTTCCCAAGGATGTACTATGTGAAGTTGAGGTAATAGCATTGATAAAATAATGTATAGATATTTAAGGTGTACTAAAACATTCTGTTAGGTTTTAGAAGGAATGTTTTGGTACACCTTTTTTTATAAATGAGTAAAATCAACTTAATTTACAATCAATTTTTTTTTACAAATATAAGCATTTGAAGGCTTATAAAATAATATAGTATCAATAAAATGGATACAAGTAGAGATAAAATAAATTGTTCAAGCATATAATACTATGGATAATGAAAATTATTTTCAAAAAACTCGTTATTTTATTGACAAAGTTCGACCGGTGTGATATATATATGTAAGTTAGACGTGACTAACTTTTATAGTATATGAATAATCCATAACAATATAGAAGATAAGGAGAGAGTTTAAGTGAGAAAGAAAAACTCCGAAAAGATTTCTAACAGCCTTTATTATGCTAAAGATAATTTACAATATACTATTACCAGCGCACCGGAACTTGGTATTTTAAAAAGCTTAGGTATTGTAAAAGATGCCCGTGTTTGCAAGAAGATGACCCATTGGATGGGTGGACCGGTGTTAGTTAAGATAGAATCCAGTGAGATTGCAATCGGTAAAGATATAGCTGAAAAAATTATGGTAAGGGGGTAGCTAAAGTGGCTGCTTGTCATGAAATAAATTATGATGAAAAGATTTATGAAAAACCCAATAAAATTCTTCTGATGGGTAATCCAAACGTTGGAAAAAGTGTATTTTTTTCAAATCTGACAGGAATTCATGTGGTTAGTTCCAACTATGCGGGAACCACAGTTAGTTATACAGAGGGAACATTGAAATTAGGTAATGAAAGCTATACTTTAATTGACGTTCCCGGTACATATTCTATGGAAGCGACTTCAGAAGCAGAAGAGGTGGCAGTACGTTTTATGAACAGCAATCCTATTGCTGTTTTATGCGTATTAGACGCCACTAATCTGGAACGGAATATTAAACTGGGACTAGAACTTCAGAAATATAAGGTGCCTATTGTATATGCACTAAACTTAACCGATGTTGCTAAGAGACATGGTTACGAAATTAATGTAAGCTTATTATCAAAGGAATTAGCTGCCCCGGTTATTCCTACGGTAGCCGTTAAAAATGAAGGCCTTAATCAGTTAAAAGACGAACTGCAAAAGGTAATAAATAGGCCAAAAATGGCCTGTGGCAATTGCTCATCTTGTCCTGCTTGTGCCTCAAATATGTTAAATACCTGGGATAGGGCAAGAGAAATAACAGCCAAAGTAAGAAAAAAAGTGGACACTAAATTATCCTTCTTAGATAGATTAGGCAGCAATATGCTAAAACCTTGGCCGGGAATTCCCATAGCAATCCTTGTTATTTTATTATCATTAGGTGTTATTGTAGGTGGAGGTAAGGCACTTAGGGCAACCCTATTATTACCCTTAGTAAATAAAGTGTTGGTTCCATTCTTTAAGATGGTGTTTTCATCATTTGTACCGGAAGGAACTTTACTAAATGTTCTAATCGGTGAGTATGGTATATTTGTAATAGGATTTGAATGGATTATAGCATTGATTTTCCCTTATGTACTATTGTTTTACATAGTATTTTCATTTTTGGAGGATTCCGGTGTATTACCTCGCTTAAGCGTCTTATTCGATAACATAATGCGTAAGATGGGAATTCAAGGGGGTAGTATGATAACTATCTTATTAGGATATGGTTGTGCTGTACCTGCTATTATCGGATCTAGGGCAGCAACAACTAAGAAGGAACGCTTGATTATTTCTTCTATTGTCTGTTTTGCAGTGCCTTGTATTTCTCAGACAGGAGCCTTAATCAGCTTATTTGCAGGATTTTCACCGGTATTATTAATACTTATGATATTATTGTCCTTATCAATTATGATGATTGTTTCTTCTGTTTTATCCCGTCTCTTAAAGGGAACAGTGGATCCTATGGTTATTGAAATTCCTAATTTACTTATGCCAAACGGCAAGGCCTATGGAAAAAAATTAATGTTAAGGATGAAAGGTTTCTTACTTGATGCGGAAGTTCCTATGTTAATCTCAATTGTAATTGCTGCCCTATTAAAAGAAACCGGCCTTTTAGCTCAAATAGCTGTATATCTTGAGCCAATTGTAAGCGGATGGCTTGGATTACCTAAGGATGCGGTAATAGCCTTGATTTTAGGAATTGTCCGTCGTGAGATGGCAGTTGCTCCCCTACTTGCTATTGAAGGATTAACAGCCCTACAAGCATTTGTAGGTGGTACAGTAGCGTTATTATATTTGCCCTGTTTATCTGTATTTGGTATTTTAACAAAAGAATTTAGCGTAAAAGTGGCACTTACGATAGCTTGTTCTACAACAATAACCGCATTTGTGGTTGCAGGACTTATAAATCAATTAGCACATTTATTTATGTAAAGGGTGGTTTTATATATGGTTAAATTTATACCCAAGATTACCAAGTCTTTAGAACGTTTAGCAGCAAAGAATACTTCTATATATAGAACCATATCCCTATATTATAAAAATGTTGTTAAAGAAGAGGTTGCTTTAGCAAATATTAAA
Source organism: Herbinix luporum (assembly GCF_900070325.1). Taxonomy (GTDB): domain Bacteria; phylum Bacillota; class Clostridia; order Lachnospirales; family Lachnospiraceae; genus Mobilitalea; species Mobilitalea luporum. Next base: position 1,318,679 of record NZ_LN879430.1, on the reverse strand, counting down.
TCTACAGATAAAGTTTTATGCATAGGGGGAGGACCTTGTCCTTTTAGCGCTATATTGTTACATGAGTATACACAGGCTCATGTAACAATTATTGATAATGATATTAGCTGCGTACAAACATCTAGGGATTTAATAAGAAGATTAGGATATGAAGATTATATAGATGTTTTACATAGTGACGGAAGCAATATTTCTCCTAAAGACTATAGTGTAATTCATATGGCAGTACAAGTCTGCCCTATGGAGCAAGTATTTTGCCATTTAAAACAAGGGTGTAAGTTTGGTGCCAAAATCTTGGTACGGCTACCAAAAAAGACCTTATCTAATTTTTATTCCATAGGTGATTCTTCCATATTTCATAACTACTGTGGTATGGCTAGTTATACTTGGAGGAATATAGACCGTACGGCATTGTTTATAAAATATTAAGGAGCATTTTAGATGAAAAAAGTGGGGCTGATAATACTTTCTATCCTATTGTTGGTAATGCTTTGGCAATTTGATTTTACTGAATTTTTTATAAGTATTAGGAAAGTGTCCCTCCTAGGATTTATAGCCTTGTTATTTTTGCAAGTAATTAGCCAGCTGCTTGTTAATTATCAATGGTGTAGAATTAGTAAGATTATGGGTGGGGAAAACAATTTCTTTAAGATGTTATACATAAATACCAGAGGTATGATTATTGAATGTGTTACCCCCGGAGTAAAAGTAGGTGGAGAAGTTACCCGGGGTATATTATTGAAAAAGGAATTGAACTATTCCACACAAGAGGCGGCAACCTTGGTTACAATTCAAAAGATGCTTAGTTTCTCCAGCTTTTTTCTAATCAATATATTTGCTTTTGCTCATATATCAAATGAGTTTGAAATTTTTCAAGCTGTTTTTATAAAAGTCATTATCTATTTCTTTCTTATAGCTTTATTAGGGATATTAATTTTAATATTTGCATGTAGCAGCAGCTTAGAAAATAGAATAAGGACAAGCAACCCTAGATATAAATGGTCAGATGTTATCAAGCAATTTATGCTAAGCTTATTATCTAATATAAAGGTATTAAAAAGTATTAAAGGGGAAATCTATAAGCAATTCTTATTATCCTTAATTATATGGATAATATTTCCCATGAAAATGATATTGTTGGTTCACTTATTTACTAGCAATTATGATCCTATATTTTTGGCTGAAGTTACATTTATATCATATCTGGTGGGAATGATTCCTTTGTTGCCCGGTGGTATTGGAAGTTTTGAAGCTACCATGGCAAGTTTACTTATGGTTATGGAGATAAAATCCGGTGATGCCTTGGCCATTACTTTACTATTTCGCTTTATTACTTTCTGGTTTGTTATTCTTATCAGCCTTTTATATATAGCTATATGGAAATTAGGAGGAAGAAAAAATGAAGGCCACAAAGTTAAAACATCTACCTAATATACTTACTTCCTGCAACATGGCTATAGGAATTTTAGTTATATGTTCAATGATACATAATGATAGCTTATCAGATAGAAAGTTAGCATGTTATTTGGTTTATGTGGCCGTAGTACTTGATGGATTTGACGGGTATTTTGCCAGATACCTAAATGCTTCTTCAGATATGGGTAAACAACTAGATTCATTTGCAGATTTTGTTACCTTCGGAATAGCTCCGATTACAATATTTATATCCGGTCTTAAATTTATCCCTTGGTATGTTATGTTAATTTTATTGTTATATTCTCTTGCCGGGGGATTTCGATTGGCAAGATATAATTTACAAAATCATAGTGAATATTTTACCGGCCTTCCCATAACTGCTTCAGGTTTTATTATGGTAACCGTATTACTTATTCGAAGTTATCTAGATAGGGAAATTACAGGAATTTTTTTAATCTTATTTTTAATACTTACTGTAATCTTGTCTATATTGATGGTAAGTAAGTTTCCTGTTAAACGTATTATAAAAAATAAAAAGGGATATAAATAAGGGTACCTAGATTTAGGTACCTCTAACTATTGTTATTAATCTGTAAATAGTCTTTCATGGCACGGATGGAATCGTTGCTGATAACATGTTCTATAGAACATGCATCCTCATCGGCAATTTCTTCATCAATTTTAAGCACCTTGGTAAAAAACTCTCTAATAATATTATGCTTTTCCGAAGTGAGTTTAGCTTGTTCAAGGCCGGCGGGAGTCAAAAATACTTCTTTATATTTCTCATTAATAACAAATCCTTTATTGGCCAGGGTTACCATGGCATTATTAACGCTTGCCTTTGTAACTCCTAATTTTTCAGAAATATCTGATACTCTGGCTCCACAACTGCCTCCTGACAACTCATATATGGCTTCAAGATAGTTTTCCATTGCATATGTAAGTTTTTTCATCATATTCCTCCGCAATATGGGGACACATAAAGTGCAGTTAATTATTACTAGATATAATTATATTATACACAATATTATTTCTGACACAAGGCATAAGGCTGTTACATAATATGTAAATATTAATTTTAAGTAAGAAAAACTTAATATAATTATAGTTGAACATGATTCTTTATTATTATACCATACATGTACATAAAAAATAATTAAAAAATGTGCTCATATAAAGGGACACATTGGGAGGAGTAGTAATGCAAATGAAAAAAAGAATGAATATAGCTTTATCTATTATGGTATTAACAATTATATTAGGAGCTTGTGGTAAAAAAAATAATATAGATAATAATAAAGCTCTTATAGAAAGTGAAAATTCAATAGAAGAAAACGATACATTAACAGAAAAAGAGAATAATAATAGTACCCAGGAAAAACTTATTCAAAATAAAACAGCCGGATATCAAGGCCAGCAATTATTAAGGGTGGATTTCAAAGCTAAAACCCATGTAGAAATTGTAGATAAAGAGAGTTATTATTCCAGTATGGAAGATAAAGGTGAATTTACAAAAAGCAGTAATATTCCCTCCCAACTGTGTGATATAATTTTGGAAGCAATGGAAAGTGGTACTGAGATAGAAACTTTTACTCCTTTAGAGGTTGGTACTGAGATTAGTCAGGAGGAATTCTGTACTAATACCGGTATTACACCGGAAAATATGGAAACAGTAGCAGCCCTTAAAGTAGATGTAGATAATGACGGTATTGAAGATTTGATTGGGCAATATTTCTACGGCGGAACCGGTGGTTTTAGCAGCATGATGTTGTATAAGGGATCAGTTGAGGGACAATATATCCTAAGTAATTCTTTTGAATGTTTTCTTCAGAATTTTTCTGTTATAAAATATCAAGATAAGAATTATTTACTTATGGAAGAATTCGACTATTATACAAAATATTATAACGGATATTCCCTATATCTTTATGAAGAGGGCAAATTGGCTGATGGCAAATTATTTTCCTTTGTAATAGATGATTATGATATGGATATTGTATATGAGGATAAATCCTTTGAAGCAATTGATACAGTTAAAAAAACCTTATGTAATAGTAATCTCTCTGATATTTTATACAGTAATGATGGAGTCATTATAGGTACCGGGGAAACTTTATATGAAGATTCAGATTATGCCTACAGTGCGGATATAAACAATGACGGTAATGAGGACTACTACAATAAAAATATGTGGTATCCTTCAAATATGGGAACTGTCATGAGCTGTATATATGACTTTAAGGATTCCATAATCCTGGAGGATTTATGCAGAAACTTGACAGATGAGATAGGTAATGGCAGGTTATATACCTTCTGGCTTGATGAGGTAAATGGTAATAATCTATTATATTTGTACTTTGGAGATAATCTAGATTATTCCCTATATGGATTTTTAATCAGCCAATATAAATAGAAAATATCCCCTTAAAAACAGTGACCGGTAATTCATAAAATTACCGGTCATTTTTCTTGTTTTTATCAGAAAATCCGTATGGGTCTCCGTCACCGTATCCTTCCCTGCTGGCCATGTCTTTTACAGAATTATTGGCATTTGAGTTCTTAGCCCGTTCTTTATGATTTAATCCAAGTTCTTTCCTATATCTTTGATTTGATTGTTTACTCATAATTTACACTTCCTTTATAAGAGATTATAGACTTATTGTGCCTATGGACTTCTTTAGATATTCATATAATACTGATAAATATTTTAAAGAAGCATAGTCTTAGAGTTATTTAATTTCCTTTAAGTCATAAATAAAAGGAATGATGAATATGCTTGTTTAGTATAAATCTTAATTAAAATATTAAAATATATATGGTAAATTATGGTTCTAACTGTATTAAATAAATTAAAAAATTTAATGCAGTTATTAAATAATAAAAGAGGACAATAGCAAATATTAAAGCTGAATTTGAAATACTATTTTCTGACCCGATTAATCTTATCCAAGATCGTAGCATGGCATATACCAGTGCTACATCTAGATACTATAATTATCTCAATGGATTAGATTATTATAATTTTATCTTATCATTGGAAAAAGAGCTTAATTCTAATCCGGACCGGATATATAAAAAATTATTATCAATACGAGAAAAAGCATTTATGTGTAATAAACAAAATATGGATATATTATTTGCAGGTAATATAGCTACCCTAGATAAGTTTAAAAGTGCCATGGCTAGTTTTACAGGTAAGTTTATAAGTTCTAGTTTTATGAAAGAAGAATACGACTTACCTAGACCGGCAAGGAGAGAAGCAATAGTATTTAATTCTCCGGTACAATATCTATTTGTTAACGGCAGTTTAACTGCCAATGATGTCCCTATAAGCCCTAAGGGGAAGGTTATTAGTACTATATTAAATAACCTTATGCTTACTCCAGAAATACGGTTAAAAGGTGGGGCTTATGGAGGTTCGTCAGCTTTTATTAATAATAATTATGTAGTATATACATATAGGGATAGTAATTTTGTTAATTCCCTTAATGTTATTGGTGCTACTGATGAGTTTTTATCAGCCATATCACCTTATATGACAAAAGAAACATTAGAAAGTTATATACTTTCAATATTCGCTTCCCTAGATCAAAGTGAGGGAGAATTAGACGATGCTATGAATACCCTAGTAGATAAATATATTAATCCAATGAATTAAAATCCAACTTCATTATAGTTTACCGATTCTTTTTAAAAGATAAGGAATACCTTCTTCAAAATTAACACCGTACCAACGGCCTTTTTCATCGGCCAGGGTAAGTTCGATACATTTGGCTGTATAATCAGCGGCAATCGGTATTGCCTCTTTCCAAGTAAGATTATTTCCTAATGCTCCTACAAAGGTACTGGCAAAGATATCTCCGGTACCATGGTAGCAAGTATCTATTTTTTTATGTTTGTAGTAAAAATATTCATTATTTTCTTTATCGTAGCCCATAACACCTAAGCTGCCCTCAGAAAAGCTTACCCCTGTAAGAACTGAAATTCTGGCACCTAGATTGGCTAGTCTAGACAGCATTTCTTTAATATATGCCTCATCGTAGGACTCTTTATATTCCATACCGGTCATAAAAGAAGCCTCTGTTATATTAGGTATTATAATATCGGCCTTGGCACAAAGGGTTGCCATTTTAGCGGCGAATGCTTCATCAAAAGCAGGATATAGCTTGCCGTTATCAGCCATAACCGGATCTACTATAATAAGGTTGTCATCTGTCTTAAATTCATCAAATAAATTTGAAATTATATCAATCTGATCCATGGAGCCTAAATATCCGGTATATATACCGTCAAAGTTAATATTTTCAGATTTCCAATGGTTTGTTATAGGTTCAATCTCCTCTGTTAGGTCTTTAAAAGTGAAATTACTAAACATGGTATGGGTTGAGAGGACGGCAGTGGGAATAATAGCTGTCTCAACACCTAGTGCGGAGATAATGGGAAGAGCAACTGTAAGGGAACATTTTCCCACACAGGAAATGTCTTGTATGGTTAAGATACGTTTCATCATAATTCTCCTTTACAAATAATCTTTTTGTCATTATACTAAGATATGACCATAAAGAAATACTCAGAATGATGAAATTTAATATGGTCAGATTGGAGGAAATCCTTATGCTAACTTATTCCTTTGATAATAGAGGAAAGGATACCCTATACGAATACTTATATAAACAGATAAAAAATGACATATATTCAAATAAATTAAGACCAAATGAGAAGCTACCATCAAAAAGGGCCCTGGCTAAACACTTAAATATCAGCACTATTACAGTTGAGAATGCTTATAGCCAGTTGGTAGCAGAAGGATATATCTATTCAATTCCCAAAAGTGGTTACTATGTCAGCGATATTTCTGCAAATATTTTAAAATCAGATAATCATATTGGTGATAATTTGACTGATGATAAAACTGAAAAAAACAGATCAGATAACTATTTTATCGATTTTGTTAATAACTCTACAGATCCGGAGAATTTTCCTTTTACTATCTGGACTAAACTGATGAGGGAAACCATGTCAGAAAAAAGAAGTGATCTTATGATTAAGTCCCCGTCTATTGGGGTTTATCAGCTTCGTCGTGCCATAGCAGATTATTTATATCAATTTAGGGGAATTGAAACCAAGCCGGAGCAAATCCTTGTAGGAGCAGGAACAGAGTACCTATATGGACTTATAATTCAATTACTGGGTCATAATAAAAAGTATGCGGTTGAAGATCCGGGATATCAAAAAGTATCCCGTATTTATGGTGCAAATAAGGTAGACTGTGTCCATATTCCTTTAGATGATAATGGTATCAATGTGGAGGCATTAGAAGAGTCTAAGGCAAATGTTTTACATATAACTCCATCCCATCATTTTCCTACGGGTCTTGTTACTCCTATTAGCAGAAGATATGAATTGTTATCCTGGGCTTCAAAGTCTAAAGACCGCTATATAATTGAAGATGATTATGACAGTGAATTTAGATTATTAGGTAAACCCATACCTGCATTACAAAGTATTGATGCAGCTGAAAAGGTAATCTATATAAATACATTTTCTAAGAGTTTGACATCTACCATACGTATCAGCTATATGGTGTTGCCAAAATCCTTGATGGAACGATATAATAAAGAGCTTAGTTTCTACTCCTGTACAGTATCAAATTTTGAGCAGTATACCTTGGCAAAATTTATAGAACAGGGATATTTGGAAAAGCATATCAACAGAATGCGTAACCATTATAGAAATATCAGAGATGATATTTTAGAAAATATAAAGAAAGCCCTAGGTAAAAAAAAGGGCAAGATCATGGAGGAAGATGCAGGCTTGCATTTTCTTTTACAAATAAGTACTGATTTGACAGATAAGGAATTAATATCCCGAGCTGCCAAGAATGGTATAAACATATCATGTTTAAGCCAGTACTATTATGACCAAGCAAATGCCATAAAAAACACTTTAATTATTAACTATTCAGGGGTAAATCCTGATAATATTGAGGAAGGTATAAAGCGGTTGTTCCAGTGTTTCTAATTATTACATGATAGCAACTTATGAAAGATTTTTATAATAAATCTCCTTCATAGGTGACAGCTACTTGACTATTTGCAAGCTGTGCCAATTCTTCCTTTAAAATAATATTTTCTTTATGTAAGTTTTCATTTTGCTCTTTTAACTTAGCATTTTGCTTGTTTAAAGACTCGATTTCATTAGTTAAAATAGAAATTTGAGTCTTTAATTCTTTATTTTCAATTTTAAAGTTTATTATATCTTTTTCATAGTTTTTTAGATCTTCTTCTAAAAGAATATATTTTGCATTTTTATAATTACCATTATTTTTATTATGAAGCTTAAGTGTGACAATAGTGGCATTTAAGTTTTCATTTTCTTCCCGTAGATTTTCAATTATTTTATTTACTTCTGAAATTTTATAACCGAATATAGTCTTTCTCATAAAAAATACCTTCTTACATATTTTATTACAAACATCAGTCTACCAGTATGATATTAACTTAGGAGTTAAAATATGTCAATATTAACAATTACTTATTATAAATTTATAAAGTCAATGGAAAATAATTGAAATTATATACAATTTGTACTATAATATATTTAAAAGATGATAGGGGAGATGGTAAGTGAATACCATCCTAATTATTGGACACTACGATTCATTTACTAAAATGTTAATTAATAAATTTTACTTAGAACAATGGACAATTTATACACTGATAAACAATAAAAATATACACAAACCAAAGCATGTAATAGAACAGTATGTATTTGATTACAGAAGTGATAGGATAAGGGAAATTATAAAAAGTTGTAGGCCGGCAGTAATCCTATATACGGGAGCCTATGATTCTTCATATAAATGGGACGGGGATAATATTAATGATACCGGTATAAACTTCACAGCAGATTTAAATAATATTATAATTTCCGCCTCAATGGAAGGGGTAAAGCACTTTGTTTATATTTCTTCTGAGATAGTTTTTCAAGAGGAATATATGGTTGATATTAAGGAAGATATGCCCGTATCTCCTAGTAGTTATAAAAGTATAGTAATCTCTTTGTGTGAAAAAATAGTCTTACATTTTTCCAATACTAGCAATATGGAAACCACTGTAGTAAGGCTTGATAATATGTATGGCATCCCAAAAGATAGACAAAGTTGTATTGATCCCTTTTCTAAAATGATTATTGAAGCTATGGTTAAGGGGAAGATAAGGGTTAATGGAAAAAGGATATTTTCTTCTTTATATATAAAGGATGCAGTAGAGGCCTTATATTTATTTATTAAGGCTGATAAAAGAAAGTATAATTTATATCATATCTCATCAATGGATGAGATAACTGGGGACAAGCTTGCCAAGTTAATTAAAGATAATTTTACCTATCCTATTGATATTATTGATCAGACCCTTGGCCTTACTAAAAGAATTGTTTTATCGAATAAAAGATTTTCCAGTGAATTTGATTTTGAAGTCAGAAATCATTATGAAGAAATAATACCTATGATGGTATCTTATATGTTTAATCATAAAAAACAATTTCTTAATAGTGATGAGACTAATAATATTAAAAATAATAAGCCTTGGATTTATAGCTCTATTAGGAAAGTTATTCCCTTTCTTGAATGCACCCTTATATTTATACCTGTTTTTATGTTAAGCCATGGGTTTATAAAAATCCCTTATTTTACGGCTGTTAATTTTTATCTTTTATATGTCTTGTTATTTGCTATTGTCCATGGCAGGCAGCAGGCCATATTTGCCTCCCTTCTTAGTTTAATAGGCTATATTCTAAGTCAAATGATAAATTCAATAAACTCTGCTTTTATTATTGATGAATACATATATATGGAGATTATACAAATCTTTATTGTGGGTCTGTCAGTAGGTCAAATAAAAGATAGGAGCAAAGAGATAGAAATTAATTTTAATGAAGAAATTGATTTTCTCAAGGAAAAGTTAAAGGATATTACTGCTATAAATTCAAGCAATAGAAAAATTAAAGATTATTATACAGATAAGTTAATTAGCAGTAAGGAAAGTATAGGGCGTATATATGATATAACATCAAAGATACATAATTCAGAAAAGGGAGAGGTTTTATTTGCAGCCCTGGATATACTTACAGAAATAATGGAAACTAAGGATGTTTCAATATATTTTGCTTCAGGTATGAAATATTGCCGCCTGGCATCTGCCAGTAGTTCAAAAGCAAGTTCACTGGGTAAATCATTTGAAATGAGCAAATATCATATGATTTTCGATATATTAAAAATGGGGCAGGTCTATATTAATAAAACCCTTGATGCCACCCTTCCTATGATGGCCAGCGCCCTATTTGACCATGAAGAAAATATGAGAATAGTAATTTTTCTTTGGGATTTACCTTATGAAAGGATGACCTTATATAATGCTAATTTATTAACTGTAGTAGGCGCTCTTATTTATTCAGCCTTTGTCAGAGATGTTAATTATATGGAAGCCTTAGCATACCAAAGATATATTCCTGAGACTACTATTTTACAAGAAGAGGCTTTTAGTGAAATGCTTGATATATATAACCGTGCCAAGGATAAAGGATATTCAGAATCATCAGTTTTATATATTCAAAAAGATGATAAGTCAATATATGAAATTAACAAAATTGTAAGTCCTATGCTTAGAGCAACAGATTATATTGGTTTAAGACCGGATGGAGGACTTGCTATATTGCTTACTAATACCAATGAAAAGGAAGCTGTTCATGTTATTGACCGCTTAAGTATGGCCAAAATTAAGACATATTTAAGTTACAGTATATAGTTAGTCAGTCGGCAAAATATTCATAAAAGGAGATAGGATGAATATAGAACTTTGGCCCCTACTTTTAATATTAATAGTAAATAGCTTGGTTTCAATTACTGTTTTTATACTTGCTTTTTTTAGTAAAAATAGAAGTAGAATGTTTATCTTATCCTGGTTTATCTTTATCGTACCTTTGATTGGAGGCTTGTATATATTATTGGGATTATTATTTAATTATCTGACGAAAAAAAGGAATGTAGATTTAAGTGAAGTTAGTTTTAGCAGGGAAGGTGAAAAATTAATACTTCCCCCCAATAAGGAAGCCGAGATGAATTATGTACCCATATATGATGCAATAGCTGTTTCCCATAGGGCAAGCCTTAGAAATCTTTTATTAAACACTATGTTAAGTAATGCAAAAAGTAAGATATCCAGCATTGCAGTTGCCATAAACAGTGACGATACGGAATCTTCTCATTACGCAGCTTCAATGATTATGGATCTTTTATCTGACCTACGTAGAGATGCTCAAAATATGATTGAGATTGTAAAAAGGCTGCCGGAAGATGTGGAGATGAATCTCATTACCTTTGAATTTATATATGATTTTATTAGTCTCAATATTATGTCAGCTGTAGAACAGGAAGCATTTGTCTATACTTTAGATGACCTTGGAGAAAATCTGTTTAAATATAATCTTTGGTATATGACAGCAAGTCATTACTTGAAACTTACAGATTTATTTATTTCTATAAAAGATTATCAAAGGGCAGAAAAATGGTGTCAAAGGGCTGATAAGTACCGTCCCAATATGCTAGATACTTATAAGGCAAAATTGCATTTGTTTTTTAACCAGCATAATTACAATGCCTTCTTCCAATGCTTAAAAAGCTTAAAAAATTCAGATATAAGTATTGATAAAGAAATTATTGATTTAATACGAACATATTATGGTTAGTTTATTAAAAGGGTGAACAAATGATTTCTAAAAGAATTTATTTTATTATTTTATCCTTAATTGTTACGATTTTTATAATGTTTATGTCTGTAGGGATTTCATCTAATTATATTTTAGATAAGGCTAAGATAGGTAACCATGGATATATACAGCTTTACCATAATGATGTTCAAACAGGAAAACACCTTAATCTTAATATAGACAATAATATAGATAATAAGCCAGATGAAAATCTACATAATAAGATGGCTGTAGCTATAGTTGCTGATAAGATTGAGGATATAGATACTATTATCCTTATAGAATGGTGTCTATATCATAAATATTTATATAAGGTCTATTCATCTCTTCCAAGTATAGATGAGATTAATGATTATGATTTGCTTCTTTTTGGTGCTATAAGTCTTTCAAGTGCTGATTGTGAAATTTTATATGATTATGCAGATATGGGAAAGACTATGATTTTTACGAAACTGCCGGATTATGAGCTTATTAAATCTTGTAAACAGCTTGCTAATTTTTTTGGCATTGAAAAAGCAATTAGCAGGAAGGTAGTAGCAGATGGATTTAAGATATTTTCCAACTATATGATAGGAGGGGAAAAGATATACGAGAATAGTAAATTTAGTCTACCCTACTTTTACTTATCCCCTGGTTATGAGGTATATTGTGTTGGGCTTTTTGATAATCAAAAAGAGCTTGGGATTGAAAATAAGGAATTACCTCCTCTTTTATGGAGGACAAGAACCGGTAATTCATTTGTCTTTGTAGTTAATGGCCAGATTTTTAAGGGAGCCCCTTTACTTGGTATACTGACAGGTTTTATGGCACAGGAAAAGGAATGTTTTTTATATCCCATAGTAAATGCCCAGACCATTTCTTTGCTAAATTATCCTTATTTATCTAATGAAAATGAAGAAAAGATTAAGGAGATTTATTCAAGAAGTGCAGATGATTTAGCCAGAGATATTTTATGGCCCAATATTGTACAGATATTAAAAAATTACAAGTCTCCATTTAATTTTTTTACTGCAACACAGCTAGATTATTGGGATAGGGTTGAAGCTAATATCAACTATCTTGATTTTTACTATAGAGAAATAGGTAAAATGTCCGGAAGTATGGGTCTGTCTCTTGACCAAGTTTCCCAAGCTAATTTGGATTATATCTTAAATGAAAATTATAGCTTTTATAAGGAAAACAATATAGATTCAAACTTTAGATATTTGTACTTAGGTGAGTTTAATAATAATGAAATAAAAGAGAAATTAAATAATGATTTTCTAAAAAACATCAGTATGGTTATGTCAAATTACAAGAGAGGAGATAAGTTAATTGATTTTATAGATAATGATGTTTTATCAATAAAGTTTAATCTCTGTGGATATAAACATGATACCATAGATGATTTACAGATGATCTGTATCGAAAATGCCTTGGGCATGTGTAATATGAAAGTTGATATTGGCCCGGTTATATTTCCTGATAGTAGCTTAGATTGGTGGAATAATCTTAGCTTGACCTGGTCTAAGAAGGATACATATTTTAAAAAGTTTTCTTATTTTGATATGGTGTCCATATCTGATTTAGAAAAGAGGGTAAGACGTTTTCTGGCTTTGGATTTTACCTATGAATATCTTCATGACAAGCTTAATATCCGGATTAAGAATTTTGATGAAGAAGCATTTTTTATTCTTTGTATTTATGACAAAACCATTGAAGATATCATAAACGGTGAAGCAAAAGAAATAGCTGCAAATACATACTTGATTAAGGCTGTAGATGAAAAGGTGCATATTTGTCTTAAAGAAAAAAATGTCTTACAAGCACCCAATAGTAAAGTAACAATCCAAGGTTTGCCAAAGGGTTAATCTGAAGGAGGTAGGCTATGAAGGTGTGTATAATTGCAGAAGGCTGTTACCCCTATGTTATAGGTGGGGTATCTAGTTGGATAGATAATCTTATAAAATTATTTCCTGATATTGAATTTAATCTCCTTACCATAATAGCTGACCGCAGTATTAGCGGTAAGTTTAAATATGAAATACCTAAGAATTTGACCGAGATTGATGAGGTTTATCTTCAAGATGTAGAAAGTATAAAAAGGACTTGTAAGAATAAAATTCATCTTAGTAAAAGGGAACTAGAAGCCTTAAAAAGTTTAATTATAGGGGAGAAGGTAGATTGGGTTAGGGTATTTTCTATATTTAACCGGAAGAATATATCCGTTAATAATTTATTAATGAGTAAAGAATTTTTAGATATTACAAAAGAATACTATACCCTTAAATATGTAAATATAACTTTTTCAGATTTTTTATGGACACTTCGTTCTATATATCTTCCCCTGTTTTTTGCACTGAAGACAAGTCCAAAAAAGGCAGATATATATCATTGTGTTTCAACAGGATATGCCGGTATTATAGGCTGCAAGGCCTTATCAATCTATCCCGATGCTAAGCTACTTATCAGTGAGCATGGTATATATACCAGAGAAAGGGAAGAAGAGATTATTAAGGCAAAGTGGGTTCAGAATATATACAAAACCATATGGATTGATCAGTTTCGAAAGATGTCTAAAGGGGCCTATTATTTTGCAGATTTGGTAACCTCCCTTTTTGAAGATGCCAGGTCCCTACAATTAGAACTAGGCTGTCCTTTAAGTAAGGCTATAATAACACCTAATGGTATTGATACTAATCTATTTAAGGATATTCCCATAAAAGATCCAAATGATCCTTATATTAATCTGGGAGCAATAGTTCGGGTGACTCCCATTAAAGATATAAAAACCATGATAAATGCATTTTACTTTGCCCATAAGAAGATGGCAAAATTAAAATTGTGGATAATGGGACCTCTTGATGAAGATTCGGAATATGTAGAGGAATGTTATGAACTTATCAGAAAGTTAAAAGCAGAAAATATAATTTTTACAGGAAAGATTAATACCCAGGATTATATAGGAAAAATGGACATAATGCTTTTAACCAGTATCAGCGAAGGGCAGCCCCTGACCATATTGGAGGGGTTTGCAGCTAAAAAGCCTTCCATAGCTACAAATGTGGGGAATTGTTATGGATTAATCTATGGGGAAAATGACCCCTTTGGTGCTGCCGGAATAGTAGTGCCGGTTATGAATATTTCAGAAATCACCAATGCTATCCTTAAACTGGTAAGTAACCCAAAGCTTATAAAGCAAATGGGGGAGAACGGATATAATCGTCTTATGTATAAGTATAGGAATGTGTATATGGAAGAAAATTATCGTAGAATTTATAGAACCTTAGGTAACTTCAGTCACACAGATTATACAAAAAAGGAATTTGTATCCTAAATAGATTAAATAATTAAGGTGATAATATGGCTGGTATAGGTATTCAATTAAATAAAATATTTAATAAACATACTGTGGCTACTTCCATATATGGAATAGGCTTTAGTTTAACCTATACAATAGCACCGCTTTTTACGGTAATCGGATGTTTGCTAGGAATGTATAAGGTGCTGGGTTTTGAAAGAGTAGCTTATTTTGAAAGAGAAATATTTTCATGTAGCTTATTATACATTTTTGTTTTTTCATTACTGACCACAGCTCCTTTTAATTCGGTATTATCAAAATATCAAACTGATAAAATATACGAGCAAAAATATGAAGATATCAGACCATGTATATATGTAGGTACAATTACGACTCTAACTTTTTCTTCTTTGCTTGCAATACCTTTTTGCATTTATGCTCTAGTGGTAGGTGAGATTAATCCTTACTATATCTTTACTGCATTTATGGGGTATTTAGGATTTACCCTAACTTTATCTACCATGGTATATAATTCTGTTTTAAAACAGTATAAGAAGATTTGTCTTTATTTTCTTGTCTCTATGGGACTTACTTTTTTATTATCTATGATATTTCGTTTTGTTATAAGACTTAGCATTAGCTATAGTATGCTTTTGGCATTAACAATTGGATTTTTATTAATAGCTTCCTTAGAACTTTCCAATGTCCTTAGATATTTTCCTGCAGGTAGTCATAAATATATGGAGGTTACCGGTTATTATCGTATTTATTGGAAACTTATAGCTTCTAATTTCTTATATGCCCTTGGATTATTTGCACATAATTTTGTATTTTGGACCAGGCCGGGACATTTAGTGGTAGCCGATACATTTGTTTGTAATCAGCCATATGATATGGCCTCCTTTTTAGCAGTGATTACAAATATATCGGCCGGTGTGTTTTTTTTATCTAAGGTAGAAATGCATTTTCAAGAAAGATACAGAGAGTATATGGAAGCAATTATCGGGGGTAAATTAGAAACAATTGAAAAAACAAAAAGGAGAATGTTTCAGGTACTCTCATCCCTGATACTTTCATTAGCTTATCAACAGTTTATTGTAACGGTTATTATTTATTTTATGGCCAGGGTTTTTTTACCTATCTGGGGATTTTCAGGATTAATAATGGAGATTTATCCTCAGTTGGCCTTAGGCTATTATATAGCATTTTTAATGTACTCTGAATTATTATTTTTATATTACTTTGAAGATTTAAAGGGTTCTTTAATAAACTGTCTGATATTTGCACTTGTCTCCATAATTGGCTCTATTTTAACTGCAAATTTAAGTGCTATATGGTACGGGCTAGGATTTACTATTTCCTCATTTTTTGCATTTACCTTTTCCTACTTTAGACTTCGCTGGCTTGAAAAAAATATTGACAGTCATGTTTTTTGCAGAGGATCGATTTTTAATTAAACTTAAGTTAAAGAAAGGAAGATATTATGTCTATACCCTTAAGAGTTTTTATATGTCTTTCTGGAATTGGATTTATCTATATTTCAAGAAAGGCTAGCATAGCTAAAAAAATGACTGAAAAGCAAAGTTTGTTCTGGATATTTGGAGGATTATTTATATTTATGTTTGGTCTTTTTCCTAAACTTGTATTTATAATTTCAGATATATTTTCCGTAGAATATCCTCCCTCCATAATATTTACCATATCATTTATGTTTGTTTTTTATGGGATTTTTAGTTGCTATAAGACAAATGCAAAGCTAACTGCACAGGTTAATGAACTGGCCATGCAGATATCACTTCTTAATGATGAGAATATGCAATTAAAAAGTTTTATTAATGAGCACTATCTTAATAATGAAAAGAAAGATGTAGAGAATTTGATAGTATGAAGAAAAAAATCCTTTTTATTATAAATACCATGGGTCAAGCCGGGGCCGAAACAGCCTTAATTGAACTATTAAAAAAGTTGCAAACCATGGATGATATAGAGCTTTTTCTTTATGTCATAATACCTTGCGGAGAGTTGTTTGAAAAAGTTCCAAGGAAGGTAAAAATACTTAACAAGACTTATAGTAAAGCTTCCCTACATTCCTTTTTAGGCCATATGATAATTGCAAAAGAGCTTATTTACTCATTCTTTTATAAATTAACAGGATTTAAGAATTGTAAGCTTATTATCGGTAACATCAAGGAGCAAAAAGCAAAAGGAAATAAACTTCAATGGGATAAGCTGTTATGGAGGCTTTTGGCAGAGGGAAGGCCTATTAGAAAAGACACTTACCATATGGCTGTAGCTTATTTAGAGGGGGCTGCCACCTATTATTTAGGGGATAAAGTTAAGGCAGCCTGTAAAGCTGCCTTTGTACATATTGATTATGAATTGGCCGGTTATAGTCCTTATATGGATAGGGATTGTTATAAGTCTATGGATAGAATTTATGTTGTATCTAAAGGAGTCGGTGAGAAATTCTCTAAGATATATCCTCAGTACAGGAAGAAAATAAGACTTTTTAGAAATCTTTTAGATAGGGAACTTATAGTAGAAAAAGCCGATAGAGGAATTGGTTTTACTGATGATTTTGATGGGATACGCTTGGTCAGTGTTGGTCGTTTGCATTATCAGAAAGCTTATGATCTTGCCATAGAGGCATTGGCAAAAATTTTAAATGAAGGTTATAAGGTCCGTTGGTATGTAATAGGAGAAGGAAAAGAAAGGTCAAATCTTAAGAAATTGATAAAGAAATATGGGGTTAGGGAGGCATTTGTTTTACTGGGAAAGAAGGATAATCCTTATCCTTATATAAATCAAGCTGATATATTTGTCCAGGCTAGTCGATTTGAAGGAAAGAGCATAGCTATAGAGGAAGCCCAGATTTTAGGCAAGGCTATAATTGCTTCTGACTGTACAGGGAATGCCGAACAGATAATATCCGGACATGACGGCAGCTTATTTTCTCTTAATGTTGATAATTTGGTAAGGGAAATAAAGAAGTTAATAGATAATCCTATCCTAAGAGGGCAATATGAAAAAAATACAAAGGAAAAAAACTTTGAAGATCCAAAAGATATGGAAGATTTTTTATATTTAATAAGGGCTAGGAGATGATTTGATTTGAAAGAGCTATTAGTTATAGTTCCTGTATTTAATGAGGAGAAAAATCTTGCTAATTTATTAGAAAGCCTGTCTGAACCAAAAATCAGAAGCTTTGCAGATATTTTAATTATTAATGATGCCTCCAGTGACAGGACTGAGGCTATTGCAAAATCCTATAATATGCCTTTAATTACCCATGTATTTAACCTAGGTTACGGTGCCACACTGCAAGTGGGCTATAAATATGCAGTAAGAAATAATTATAAATATGTTATTCAAATAGACGGGGACGGCCAACACTCTGTAGACAATATAGCCCATATATATAGATGTCTTCATTCAAAAGATGCAGAGGGTAATACACCGGATATTGTAATAGGTTCAAGGTTTTTAGCCGGAAGTAAGGCTTATAAAATTTCTGCAATTAAGAAATTATCTATATCTTATTTTTCCTGTTTAATTAAAAAAAAGACAGGAGTTCTTATTACGGACCCCACTTCCGGTTTACAGGGACTAAGTCGCAGAGCTTTTAAGTATTATTCCCAGTATGGCAACTTTGATTGTTCATATCCTGACGCCAATATGATAATCCAGATGCTGCTTTTAGGCTATCGAATTAAGGAGACTACATCGGTTATGTATGAAAGAAAGGCCGGAGTCAGTATGCATAGGGGACTTATAAAGCAGCTGATTTATATGTTAACTATGCCTTTAAGTATATGGACAGTAACAGTTAGAATCAAAAAGGGATTACAAAAAACATGATTAATAAATTCAAATGGATCCCCTATCCCAGTATAGAAAAAGCAGATATTTTAAATAATCCCTATTGCGGTCTTTATTCAATCTATCGTTTTTATGCAGACAATAAATATGATATAAATTTAATTTCAAACCATCAGATTTGCCTTCTGGAAATTAATTTGATTAATTTTAATGATAGACCCTTATCTATGGAAGCATTAGGGAATATTGAATGGATATTTAGATATTTTACATTACATAAAAAGCAGATGATAGTAAGATTCTTATATGACTGGGAGGGGAAAGGTTTAGATAGTGAGCCAAAAAATATAGGAATTGTATTAAATCATATGGAACAGCTGTCAGATCTCCTTAAAGAATTTGAAGATAGCATTTATATAATACAAGGACTTTTTATCGGTAGTTGGGGTGAAATGCATAGTTCCAGGTATTTAAGTGAAGAGCATATGACAAGGCTGGCCTATAAATTGTATGATTGTACTGGAGAGGGCACACAAATAGCCCTAAGGTGTCCTAGTTTTTGGCGAATGATATTTAAGACCAATCAGCCCTTAGATGATAAAACCGCATATAGTAAGCTAATCAGGTCCAGATTTTCTCTATTTAATGATGGTATCCTATCTTCCTATACGGATTATGGGACATATGGTTATATTAGAGCAAAAGTTTCTGACAATTACAGTGATAAATGGATTAGAAAGGATGAGCTTAATTTTCAGAATAAGTTATGCAGATATGTCTCCAATGGGGGAGAGGTAATAAATAACTGTAAATATAATGATGTAGAAACTGCGGTTAGGGAATTAAGGATAATGAGAGTATCCTATCTTAATGATGGATATGACAGGGAAGTCCTTGATAAGTGGAAAGCCAGTAAATCCCCTTCCTCAAAACCTATTTGGAAAGATAAATCAGCCTTTGATTATATAGCCGCCCATCTTGGATACCGTTATTTGATTAAGGATATAAAAGTATCTCCACCCTTAAAGGGTGGGATAAAGATAAAAATCAAACTTTGTAATACAGGTTTTTCTTCTTCTTATCATAGATTTGATCTTAAGTTAGCCTTAGCAGCTATCATTAATACTAATTTTTATGAATACCATATTAATACAGATACCCGATTTTGGTTACCCAATGAGACAGTTGAATTTGAAACTTTTATAAGGCTAGATGCCTTAAAAGACAAGCATTATATATTATGCTTGGCCATATATGATCCCCGCATAGGAAAATATATTAAGCTGGCAAATTCATTTTCACCTGGAAGCTATAAGGGCTATTATAAGTTGGGTGAAATTAAACTAGCTAATATAATTTAGTAAAGGATTAATATATATGTCAAATTCATTGTTAAACATAGTTATCATTGCAAAAATGAATACTTCCCTAAATTTTTTAGCTACCTTAGAGGCTATTCTTAATCAAGATTATCAGCCCATTAAGATTGTGGTAGTCGATGCCAATGAAGAAAATAGTCTATATAGTATCGGGCTGCAGGAGGATTTATCCTCATACTTGGAGGTTGAATACATCAAACTAGATCCTTCCTTTTCCATGGCAAAAATCAGAAACCATATTCTTGATTATTTGGACGGAGAATATGTGGCTTTTTTAACTGCCAATGACAACTGGATGAAAGAAACTGCATTAAGCCATATAAAATTACTTACAAAACATCCTGAGGCAGCAGCTTCCTGTATGGGGGGAATCTTGATTGATGAAAGAAAGAGGAATCATTATATGAAGCCTCTGATTAAAAAAGAGGATAAGCCCCTTTCGAAATTAGATTTGTATAAGATGATAAAAAGATCAGCCCAGGTAGTTTATAAAATAAAAGCACTTAAGTTAATCGGTGGTTTTGATGAAGAATTGGATAACTTATGTGATGGGGATATGGTAATTAGGTTAAGTTATAAGTATAAAGTAATTATATACGCAAAATCCCTATGTGAATGCCGTATAACAGAGGCTTTCTTGGATTATGAACTTAGACTTTATCTTGATTACAAAAAGTTTTATATGAAACATATGAATTTATTTATAGTTAATAAAAAAGTACAAGAAGAGTTTTATCACAAAATGATATATCTGACAAGGAAAAATTATATGTGGTTGGATTATCTTTTATATTTGGCCATAAATTTTGTTAAACATCCCATTAAAACCACAGGTCATGCTTGCAATTATATAACTAAGTTACTTAAAAATATAATTTCTTCACTCCGTATGAAGTTTTCAGTAATTAATGAGACAGTTAAGATTAAACTAAATAAGTTAAAAAGTAATAATAATCTAAGTAATCAAATGTATGTTTATAGCCAGAATATTAGAAATATTGTAATTCCGGAATATATAAGGACAATTAAAAAGGGAATGTTCTACGGCTGTGACCAATTAGTTTCGATAGAAATTCCAAGTACCGTAACCACCATAGAAGCCCATGCATTTCATAATTGTACAAATCTACGTTCAGTAATATTTAAGGATAATAGCAGACTAAGTAAGATTGGTGATTATGCCTTTGCAGGTTGTAGCTCATTAGAGGAGCTTAATTTACCCTTAGTATCTTCCATAGGTGCCTATACATTTGCCCGGTGTTATTCGTTGAAAAAAATTACTTTTGCCAGCAGCAGTGTTTTTCCTTCGGATTTAGAGAAAATACCACCCTATGCTTTTGCTGCTTGTAAAAGCTTATTAAGTGTAGAGTTTGGGGCTAATAGCATGCTAGAAACTATAGATAAAGGTGCATTTTTTGGATGTAGCAGCTTGCAGAGGGTTATAATTAGCGGAAGGGTAAAAAGTCTGGGAGCTTATGCTTTTGCATACTGTGGCAAACTTAATTCCTTAGCCTTTATCCAGATTGATGCTTTAGAAAGTATTGGAAAAGCTGCATTTATGTTCTGTGAAAACCTAGCCTATTTTCAGCTGCCCAGTGGATTAGAAAGAATTCCTGCCCGTACCTTCTATGGTTGTAGTAAGCTAAAGTATATGAAAATACCAAAGAAGGTTCTATCTATCAATCATCAAGCCTTTAGAAAATGTGATTTTTTATCAAATGTATTGGTATTATCAGCTGATGTAATAATTTCGCAAACGGCATTTGATAAACATACTCAAATAAATATACAGGGAAATTAGATATCTAATTTACATAGGAGAGAAGATAAGTGATTGTTGATACTGGTGCATATATACTGTCTTTAATATTAGTATTATTAGCTTGTGTGATTAGAGATTTTTTAATTCCGATTTTTATTTGGAGGAAGCATCTTAAAGGCAGAAGTTTTGGCTATTGTTTTTGGTTTGCAATTATCTTTCAGGCTAGTATGCAAATCAATTTAGTTTTATTTTTAGGAATATTTAATATCTTAAATTCATTTACATATATAACTTTTAATATACTGATATATTTATTAATTCTTTGGAACTATTCTGATAAGAAATTCTTTCAACGGTTAAGAAATTTTTTTACTGGTTTATGGATTGCATTTAAGGAAGAGAGGCTGATTGGTTATTTAAAAAGGCATTTGATATTTTTATATAAATCAATATATAGAAAAATATATTACTGGTCTATATGGAGAAAAGTAAAAAACAATTGGATAGAAATCCTGCTTCTTCTTGGAATTATTATATATAATATATGGTTTTTAACCCATAATCTTATGATATACCATTGTTATCAGTATTCGGATATTCCGGTACATCATTCCTGGATATGGGAACTGGAGCAGGGCAATTTATATTCCGATGGGATTTATCCTTTTGGAATGCATATTATGATATATTTTGTTCGTGTATTCTTTGGTCTAAATCTCCGGGAAATTATGCTATATACCGGGGCCTATTATTTTGTAATTTTAATAATAGGGGTATATTTATTAGCTAAGGAAATATTTGTGGGGAAATATAATTCCCTGGCTGCAGTTATAATTACAAGTTTAATGCTAAATCAAGGACGTTACGGAGCAGCACTTCCACAGGAAGCAGGTATGTATGCAGTTGTGGCCATAGGATATTTTATGATTCGTTATCTACATAGGGATAAAAAGAATAATATAATTGAGACGGATTCAAGATTAAGAAATTTTGTTCGTATAAATTCATATATTAATAAAAAATATATAGACTCTGAAATGCTGCTACTTATGCTTAGTGTTAGCTTAGTTATATCTTATCATTATTACACAGCCCTTTCGGCAGTATTTGCAGTAATTGCCATAGGACTGGCCTATATTCCTAAGATTTTTAAGAAGCAGTATTTTATACCCTTATTATTTTGTGGACTTTTTGGAGCTTTAATTGCCCTTATTCCTACCGGAATATGTTTGGCAAAGGGCATTTCCTTTCAAGAATCAATTGACTGGGCTAAAACTGTAATAGCAGGGGAAAGCTGGCATGGAAGGGAAGCTGATTATCAAGAAAAATTGGTCATGGCTCTTGGAGCTGATGAATATCTTATAAATGCTTCTCTAAAAGATGACAGCGAAAAATTAGATAGTTGTATTATGGAAAATTCTGCAGCTGAGTTAATAAAATCTTATATAAAAGCAGTTTATAACTTTACTTCTAGGTCAATGTTTGGCAAAAAGCCTACAAAGCTATATTTTATATGTATGATAACCGGATTTATATCTGGGATAATTATGGTGCTATCTAAAAAAAATAGAGTATATGGATATGACTATATAGCCTTAATAATTATGGTCTTGATTTTCTTTACACTGGGAGCCTCAAAAGAACTTGGAATTGTAGAGCTTATTGCAGCTAATAGAGCTTCAACCTTTGCAGAGCCCTTTACAGGCTTAATATATCTTCTGCCTATTGACTTTATATTTCGAGTTTTACCATACAATTTTTCTATGGGAAAACTATCTTTATTGATTTGTTGTGCTTGTCCCACAATTATTATTAATGCCGGCTGCTATCATGAATTTTTTGATTTTAATCAAACCTATTACAATGAGGCAGAATATGTCCTAAGAAATATAAAAAAATCATATAAGAAGTATTCATATACAATAGTATCTCCGACAGATGAATATTATGATGTTATTGATCATGGTAGGCATACAGAGCTATCTCAGTTTGTAAATATGATTAATAAAAATGAGGACAAGTTTTTCTTTACAACAGATTATGTTTTCTTTTTTATAGAAAAGTTAGTATTACAAGATTACTATTATGGCCGGGTAAAAGTTGATTTAAAATATGCCTTAAAAGATTTTATATATATGGAAGATGTTCAGGATTATTATTATCAGAGGGCTGTTATTGAATCTAAGGCCTACTTTTGGGCTAAAAAATTCCATGAGATGTATCCAAAAAATTTTAAGGTTTATTTTGAAAATGATATTTATATAGTATATCTAATGGAACAAAACACATATTTTCCATATGATTTACAGATAGATTACTTAGAAGATTATAAAGATACTATAGAGAGTAAGGTGAATGAAAAATGTAATTAATATAAGGCTTAGAAAAGGAATGAATTATGGTTGATAAGTTATGTGTAGCCTACGGGGCAGATGATAATTATGCTAAATATCTTGGTATATCCCTCTTATCCTTATTTAGGTCAAATACCGATTTTGCAGAAATATATGTATTTGTTTTGGATTGTGGGATAGGAGAGGCTAATAAAGAAAAGTTGTTATATATAGCAGATAAATATAATCGAAAGATAGAATTTATAGAGATGAAAGATATGGAAGGCAAATTAAATCTAAATATGGGGTTTAGAAAGATCTCAATAGCATCATATGCCAGACTTTTTTTATCATCTGTTATTCCTGATACATATAAGAGGGTTTTATATCTAGACTGTGATACTCTTATCCTTGATAAAGTTAATAAATTATGGAATATAAAGCTTAATAATAATTTGGTCGCAGGGGTACAAGACACAGTAGATAGATTTTATTTAATAAAGATTGGCTTAAATATCAAGAATTATTATATTAATGCAGGGGTCTTATTAATTAATTTAGAGGCCTGGAGACAGCAGAAGCTGGAGCAAAAGTTTATGGATTTTATAAGGAGATTTAGAGGTAATGTACCCCACCATGATCAGGGCATTATTAATGCTGTTTGCCATAATAAAGTACATATCCTATCCCTAAGATATAATGTTAACTCCAATATTTATTCTTATTCTGCAAGGTCAATTAGCAGATTATACTACTTGGATATTTTTTATAGCCAAAGAGAGATTAATATGGCAAAAGAAAATCCAATAATACTTCACTATACAGAAGGCCTTGTAGGAAGGCCCTGGGAAGAAAATTGCACTCATCCATTGAAAGATAAATTTCTACAGATAAAAGACTTATCCCCTTGGAATATGGAGCCAATACAAGCTGATAGTAGAAATATGACTATAAAGGCTTTTACCATCTGTTATAAGTATATGCCTTTATTTGTTTCAGAGTCTATATATAAGATAAGCAATTGGCTTATTCATCTTAGGGATAAAGTTTTTGATAAAATAAATAATAAGTAAATCAAGATAATAAATATATTTTTCTACAAAGAAAACAGATAGTTTAGCAATAACTTATAAAACTTGATTTAAATAACTAAAATCTACTTGAGAGGTGTTTTTGCATCTTTATCAAGTTTCGGGGTAGGATAATTGGCTAATGCTCCTATCATGCATATAATATTAATAATATCAATTGGTCTGGTAAATTAAAATATATTTCATGTTATAAGCTTAAATCAGATATATGGGGGAGGGTGAGTATATCAAAAGAATATCTAATATTCAAATTGCTATGAAGGTTTCATGGCTTAGTATTATTATAAATACATTACTAAGTGTATATAAATTGTTAGCCGGCATTCTATCAAATTCCTCAGCTATGGTTTCAGATGCAGTTCATACAATTTCAGATGTATTAAGTTCTATTATAGTTATTATAGGAATTAAGATGTCTTATAAAGAAGCAGATAGTAAGCATCCATATGGCCATGAACGATTTGAATCTGTGGCAGCTATAATTTTGTCAGTTATTCTTTTTTTTATAGGAGTAAGTATAGGCTTTTCAGGTATCAAAAAAATAATCTTAAATAAGAATGAAGTATTGACTGTACCGGGTACACAGGCCTTAGTTGCTGCCCTTGTTTCTATAATTATTAAGGAAATCATGTACTGGTATACCCGTATAGCTGCTAAGAAAGTAAATTCCGATGCCCTAATGGCAGATGCTTGGCATCACCGTTCGGATGCTTTATCATCTATCGGTAGTTTTATAGGAATTATGGGGGCTAAAATTGGTTTTTTGTTTATGGATCCCTTAGCAAGTGTTGTAATATGCCTTTTGATAACCGTATCTGCCATATCTATTTTTATAGATGCCATAGGAAAAATGATAGATAAATCATGTGATAGATCAATTATTGAAGAAATGAAAAATACTATTTTACAAGAAGAAGGGGTAATATGTGTGGACTTAATAAGGGCTAGAATGTTCGGTAACAGAATTTATGTGGATGTGGAAATCCGAGCTAAGGGTGACGATACCTTATTATCAACCCATGAACTTGCCCATAGGGTCCATGATGTTATAGAAAAAAATTATGAAAATGTTAAACATTGTATGGTTCATGTAAATCCTGAAATATAAATCCCTCCTAGAAACACATTTGACATAATATGTCATATTATGGTAGTAGAAATAGTAAAGGAGGGAAAACTAATGTGTTTTTTTAAAAAATGTAAATATAGCGCAATTGTGAAGAGCTTTAAAGGTCAAACAATTGCTGAAATTTGTCCAAAATGTAAACAGAAGAAAAGCTTTGTTACTATACCTAACTTATTTACTTCACTTACAGTAGATAAACCCCAATATTACACTTTAGCTAATATTGAATATCTAACGACTTCCGGAACCGGTATAATTAATAATCAAGGTAAAGAAGTAGAAGGAATTTTCACCATGATATTATCAGATTCAAAATCCAAGTTTGAGCGGTTTACTTTTGAGTTTTTGCATGTAACTCCTTCCGGATGTGCGGTTGTCATATTTATTTCATTTACAGCTGATATTAAAATTGAGAAGTGCTCTCTATTTGGTATAAAGAAAAAGCACAGGATATTTAAGGGTAAGAAAGATAAGAATCAGTTTGAAAATGATAAGAAGGAAGAAAAGATTCATCAAGGAAATTGTCAATATGGTCCACCTCTTTATATGAACTATGCCAGAAAGGTTATATTTTATCCTAATGGGAGAGTAGACGAGGAAGACTTAATCAACTGTTCATATTATTGTGAATAGGAAAGAGCAAAAGTCAGCCTAGATTAAATTGAAAGTTAGTAGATAAGGGCTGTTATCCTAAGGTAATGTGCAATGCTTAACAGTCCTTATCTTAATTTTACGGTAAATTTCATTTTCAAAATAAATAGACAAAAATTTAAACATAATATATACTATTCCCATAGTATAAAATTGAATATAAGTATAGATAAGATACCTTTTTATAGAAAATAAAACGTGAAGGAGGAGAATATATGGATTTTTCAGCGGTAATTTTTGCTTTTTTACTGACACTTTTTGCAGGTCTTTCTACAGGAATAGGAAGTGCACTTTCCCTATTAACGAAGAAAACTAATACTAAATTTCTTTCTATAGCCTTGGGTTTTTCTGCAGGTGTTATGATATATGTATCTTTTGTTGAAATATTTACCAAAGCTAAAGATTCATTAGTAGCAGAACTAGGGGAAGTTGGCGGAAGCTGGGCAACCGTAGGTGCATTTTTCTTTGGTATTTTTTTAATCGCCTTAATAGACAAGTTAATACCGGATACAGAAAATCCCCATGAAATTCATACCGTAGAGGAGATGGACGGAAAAAGTGAATCTCACAAAGCTAATCTTATGAGGATGGGTATGTTTACAGCCTTAGCAGTAGGTATACATAACTTTCCTGAGGGATTAGCCACATTTACAGCTGCTTTAGGTGATCCTAGTCTTGGTATTCCCATTGCTGTAGCCATAGCAATACATAATATACCGGAAGGTATTGCTGTTGCAGTTCCGGTATTTTATGCCACAGGAAGCAGGAAAAAAGCTTTTAGACTATCCTTGTTATCCGGGCTTTCAGAACCTGTAGGTGCCTTAATAGGATATTTGCTTTTGTACCGCTTTTTCAATGATATTACTTTTGGATTAATCTTTGCTTCTGTTGCAGGTATTATGGTTTATATAAGTCTGGATGAATTACTACCTGCAGCAAGGGAATATGGTGAACATCACCTGTCTATTTATGGATTAATAGCCGGAATGGCTGTTATGGCCTTAAGTCTATTACTGTTTATTTAAACATATCATAAACTAAAAAGGTTACAATGATTATCCTATTATAAACCCTAGGATAATCATTTTTTAGTATGCTTTACCAATGACAACAGGAGGATAATAATGTACTTGCTTTTACTTACTATTATTTATATGGCTTTTATAAGTCTGGGGCTTCCGGATTCCCTTCTTGGTTCAGCTTGGCCGGTTATGTACGAAGAGTTAAATGTATCAATGTCTTATGCCGGAATAATAACTATGATAATTTCCGGAGGAACAATTGTAACTAGTCTTTTATCCGGTAGACTTACAAGAAAATTAGGTACCGGTCTGGTTACGGCACTTAGCGTAATGCTAACGGCAGTGGCCTTATTTGGTTTTTCTGTTTCTAATTCATTTATATTACTTTGTCTTTGGGCTATTCCCTACGGAATAGGTGCGGGAGCGGTTGATGCTGCTTTAAACAATTATGTTGCCCTACATTATTCTTCCCGACATATGAGTTGGCTCCATTGTTTTTGGGGAGTGGGAGTCACTATCAGTCCTTTTATTATGAGTTATAGTCTAAAAGGGGGATATGGATGGAACAGGGGCTATGGTTTTGTTTTTATAATACAGATAATACTTACAGTTATTCTTTTTATAAGTCTTCCCCTTTGGAAAGATAAAAAGACCTTGGCAAACAGCCAAAAAGATCAAGAAAAAGTATTAAGCCTTCCACAAATACTTAAAATTCCAGGAGTTAAGATAGTACTTATTACTTTTCTTGCCTACTGTGGCTTAGAGGCCACAACAGGCTTATGGGCCAGTAGTTATCTTGTGGAATTTCGTGGTATTGATGCAGAAACTGCTGCCAGGTTTTCCTCCTTGTTTTATATGGGTATAACTTTGGGAAGATTTCTCTCTGGCTTTATTGCTGACAGATTTGGAGATAAGATCCTTATTCGATACGGAATAATAATTATTATCTTTGGAGTAGTCTTCCTAGGCCTTCCCACAGAAAATACTATGGTCAGTTTAATAGGTCTTATTATAATAGGTTTTGGTTGCGCTCCGGTATATCCGTCTATTATTCATTCAACTCCTGCTAATTTTGGATCAAACAATTCCCAATCCATAATAGGAGTAGAAATGGCCAGTGCCTATATCGGAACCACCTTTATGCCCCCATTATTTGGGCTGATTGCTGATAAAATAAATATTGGATTATATCCTATATATCTTATAATATTTGCCATATTAATACTTATAATGAGTGAGATCTTAAATAAAATAGTTTCTAATCAAAAAAATTAAGAAGACTCAGACAATAATTTACAAGACAGTTCTAATTTTATAATTGGAACTGTTTTGATTTTTTGTTCGTCTATCTATTGTAATTATAATGTTAAAAATAAAGGAGAGAAAAAATGAAGAGAACATTTTTATTAATTTTAGCCATGGTTACTGTATTTAGTTTTACAGCATGCAAAAAAACCAATGAAAAATCAGTCAATCTTGAAGGTAGTCTTGAAGAAATAATGGATAAGATTTATGAGACTGCTGACTTAGACAATGATTTCAGAGAGTATGTTAATAATGATGGGCTAGAAAGAAAAGAGGTTAACACAGAGAATGCAGAGTACTATCTAGGTAAATCCGATATAGAATTTGAAGAAGCTATAGCCGATGAGCCTATGATTCAGCCCGGTGCCTTTTCATTGGTACTTGTTCGTGCTAAAGAGGGGGCAGATATAGAGAAGATTAAGACTGATATAAAAGATAACGTTAATCCTATGAAGTGGGTATGTGTAGGGGTTAGTGAAGAAAATGTAATAGTAGATAGTATTGGGGATATTATATTCTTAGTTATGAGTGATAATCAGGCACAGGCACTACATAATGCCTTCCTTGCATTGGAGAAATAAGTATGCTATTTTCCAGTATAATTTTTTTATATTACTTTTTACCTTTAGTTTTGGGACTATATTTTATAGTCCCAAAAAAATATAAAAATTTTATTTTACTTATATCAAGTTTGTTTTTTTACTTTTACGGGGAACCTATCTATTCTATATTGATGATAACCTCTATTGGTTTAGGATATCTTCACGGATTATGGATAGATAGGATGAAGAACAGTAAATATGCTAAATTGCCTATGATTTCTTCAGTTATAGTAAGTATCGGAAGTCTAGTATTTTTTAAATATTCTAATTTTTTAATAAATAATTTAAATAACTTCTTTTCACTTAATATACCGATTATGGACATAGCCCTGCCCATAGGCATTAGCTTTTATACCTTTCAGATATTGTCTTATAATATTGATCTATATCGTAAGGATACTAAGGTGCAGAAAAATATTTTATATTTTGCAACCTATGTATCTCTTTTCCCACAACTTATAGCCGGCCCTATAGTTAGGTATTCCAATGTAGAAGCAGAACTTTCACAAAGAAAACATTCCATAGAAAAAATTGCATATGGTATAAGCCGTTTTATTATTGGACTGTCAAAAAAGGTTCTTTTGGCCAATAATCTTGGAGAGTTAGAAAAGATATTTTCACTTTCTAATGAAAAAACTGTATTGTTTTATTGGATATCTACTATAGCTTTCACTTTGCAGATTTATTTTGATTTTTCAGGTTATAGTGATATGGCCATAGGTTTAGGCCGAATATTTGGTTTTCATTTTCAGGAGAACTTTAACTATCCATTTATATCAAAATCTATCACTGAGTTTTGGAGAAGATGGCATATATCTCTTGGAACCTGGTTTAGGGATTATGTATATATACCCATGGGGGGAAATCGTGTCAGTAAATTAAAATGGATAAGAAATATCCTTATAGTATGGTTTTTGACAGGTATTTGGCATGGGGCAGAGTGGAACTTTGTATTTTGGGGTTTGTATTTTGCCCTGCTTTTAGTTTTGGAAAAATTGTGTTTTAATAAAATCCTAGCCAGACTACCTGCTGTAATAAATCATATATATGTAATGTTTTTAGTAATTTTAAGTTTTGCTATATTTAATGGACAGGGCATAGGAGAGGTTAAAGAAATACTTATGGGCCTGTTTGGTGGCTTAGAAATACCTTTATATAATCAGGTAACAATATATTATCTAAAAAGTTATGGGATAGTTTTTATTATAGCTATAATAGCCTCTACCCCCTTAGCTACTTATATTATTAAAAAGCTTAATACTTATAGTTTAGGTAAAAAAATAATTAATCTATTACAACCTATAGTAATTTCAGTTTTACTTTTGCTTGTAACAGGATATCTGGTGGATGGATCATTTAATCCATTTTTATATTTTAGATTTTAAATGTGAGGTTTATATTTTATTATGAAAAATCAGATAAAAAACTATATAATAATTGCCCTTTTTATCATAATAACTTACGGACTTATGCTGATAAATATTTTTAAACCGGATAATGAAATTTCATATAGTGAGAGGCGAAGACTTTTACAAGAACCGTCTTTTACTTTGCAGAGTTTTATAAGTGGTGATTATTTTACGGCTTATGAAAAATATGCCCTAGATCAATTTCCATTTCGAGATAAGATAAGAGGTTTAAAAGCATTTACAAGTTATTATATATTTAAGCAAAAAGATAATAATTCTTTGTATATAGTTGATGGATATATAAATAAAATTGAGTATCCCCTAAATGAAAAAGCTATTATAAATGCAGCCAATAAGATAAATGAAGTCTATAATAAATATCTTCAAGGTATGAATGTAAGTTATGCAATAATTCCTGATAAGAATTATTTTCTGGCTGATAAAAAGGGGCATCTGTCCATGGACTATGATAAGTTAATACAAGTAATGAATGGGAATATAATGAATATGAACTATATAGATTTATTTGAGCAACTTACAATAGATGACTATTATAAGACTGATATTCATTGGAGACAAGATAAACTTATTGAGCTGACAGAATATTTACTTAGAAGTATGGGCAATGAATTAAGTTTAACTAAGGATGAATTTAGTAAAATAAGTTTATATCCTTTTTATGGTTCATATTATGGTCAGGCAGCTTTAAATATAAAAGCTGATACTCTTATTTATCTGACTAATGAGATGATAGAAAGTGCCTTGGTATATGACCATATTGATAAGACCTATAGTAAAATTTATAATAAAGATAGATTTAATACAGTTGATTCCTATGATATATTTCTTTCAGGAGCAAAATCCCTCCTTACAATATATAATCCTAAAGCTTTAAATAATAAGGAGCTGATTATATTTAGAGACTCCTTTGGCAGTAGTATAGCACCACTTATGCTTAAAGGATATAGCAAAATAACCCTAGTTGATCTTAGATACTTAAGTACAGATTTACTCTCTAATTATATTGACTTTTCTACAAATCAAGATGTTTTATTTTTATATAATATAGTTATTTTAAATAATAGCTATATGTTAAAATAATAATCATATTAACAGAATCCCCCAATTTTATGTTGACCATTATCGAATTTTATGGTATAATTTACAAATATTAATGTATTATTCCATTTTAATAATAATATTAATATTTAAAGGGAGGAAAATATGAGACAAATGGTAAAAAAATTAAGGGTTTTTCTCTTATTATTATCTATTTTGATAGTCATAGGAGGATGTAAAAAGAAGGACAAAAACCCAGATGAAGTGATTAATCCTGTTGAGGATAATAAGCAAGATACCGGTAATGAAGACAGTGAACCCACACCCGGGGAAGATGATACCAATAATAATGACCAAGAAGATAATACCGAAGATGAAAAGCCAAAAGATGATTATAACCCCAGTGAACTTCCCTTGGTTGAAGGTGGAATAAAAGGGGTTTATGCAAAACATAATTTGCAGGCTGGCACTTGCATAAATGGATTTGTAATTAATAATTATTCTGATCATATTATAGAAAATTATAATAGTGTAACCCTAGAAAATGATATGAAACCGGAAGCTATACTAAATCATGATAAGAGTATTAAAAGCGGAGATATTGTTGTAGAATATCCGGAAAGAACTATTGAACAGCTAGAATGGGCTAAGAAGAATAATATGAAAGTAAGGGGCCACGTTCTTGTATGGTATAGCCAAACCCCTCAATGGATTTTCCATGAGAAATTTGATACCAGTAAGAAAATGGTCGACAAAGATACAATGCTATCTAGAATGGAAAGCTATTTAAAACAAAATTTCAAAATCTTAGATGAACTGGGTTACTCAGATATTTTTTATGCCTATGATATTGTAAATGAAGCAATTATGGATGACGGTTCTTTAAGAGATTGCCCATGGAAGCAGATTATAGGGGATGATTATATATGGCATGCATTTAATTATGCAAAAAAATATGCACCCAAGCATATAAAACTTTATTATAATGACTATAACGAGCAATTTAAGACCGATGCAGTAGTTAAATTGGCAAAATCATTAGTAGATGATAAGGGTAATTCTTTAATTGACGGAATCGGATGTCAAGCCCATTTATATACTGAAGATTCTATCGATAAATATATGAAGACCTTAGAAGCCTTTAGTGCTACAGGATTAGATGTACAAATCACTGAAATTGACGTAAGCTTAGGTACATGGCAGAATATTCTTCAACCTACAGAGGAAAATCTTAAGAAACAGGGACAATATTACTACAAACTTGTAAGTAGTATAATTGAAGCTAATAAGGCTGGAACTACCAATGTAAGCGGCATTACTTTCTGGGGTATTTCAGACGGAGCATCATGGAGAAGGGATCGTAGCCCTCTGCTATTTGATGAAGATTTGAAACCAAAGTATGCTTACTTTGGAGCAGTTTTAGACTACGATCACTCCGGTCATTAATAGAAGTTTAAGGTTTTTTTAGGAGGAATTTGACCATAATTAAACCTATAATATCAGCTATAGCCCAGCCAATGGGAATTGACCACCATATACCAAGGATACCAATCCAAGGTATGGCTGAAAGGGTATAAGCTAGGGCAACCCGGGTACCCAGGCTGGCTATGGTAAGAATAATGGATACTTCCGGTCTTCCATATCCTCGAAATAAACCATAGAACATAAATAGATATCCGATTAAACAATAAAATACTGCTACTATATAGAGATATTGAGTTCCGATATTCAATATCTCTATTTTATCTTTATTTATGAATATATATAATAAGGGTTTGGCAAATATTAGTATAAAGCTAGTAATAATAAGGCAATATATAGTAATTATTTTTAGGGCGGACCGGATACCTTTATGAATTCGTTTAAGTTGTCCGGCTCCCTTATTTTGAGCAACAAAGATAGAAAAAGCATTTCCAAAGTCCTGTACAGGCATATAAGCGAAACTTTCAATTTTAACAACAGCTGTAAATGCAGCCATTACTGAGACTCCAAAGCTATTTACTAGTCCCTGAATAAGTAAAATACCAAAATTCATAATTGATTGTTGAATACTTGATAGTACCGAGTTGTTTGTAATCATTTTCAATATTTTTTTATTAAAATGAAGATGCCTTCTTTTAAATCTAAATTGAGGAACCTTTACTATACAGTATATGCAAAGGCCAATGCCCGAAAACATTTGAGCTATTATTGTAGCATAAGCTGCACCGGCTATACCCATATCTAAGGGTACTACAAATACTATATCTAGCAGGATATTAATAAGAGCTGATATTATTAGGAAGATAAGGGGTGTTATGGAATTTCCCATACTTCGCATAACTGCTGTAAAGTAATTATAAAGATATGTTAAGACGATTCCGTAAAATATTATTTGCAGATATTTTTTTGTATCTATGATTATCTCCTCAGGGATATTTATAAAGGATATTATTTCATCGATAAAAACTAATGATGCGATATTTATTAATAAGCTTATGATTCCAATAAAACAAAATGAAGTAAAAAAACTGTTCTTTAAATTTTCAATGTCCTTCATACCATACAGATAGGAAAATACAGCACTACTGCCCATACAAAGACCAAATATAATAGATGTAAGTAATACCATTATAGAAAAAGCGCTGCCCACAGCCGCTAAAGCCTCAGGGCCAATGAATTTTCCAACTATAATAGTATCTGCAACATTATATAATTGTTGAAATATATTGCCAATTATCATTGGTATGGCAAAACTAATTATAACCTTAGATTCTTTACCTTCAAGAAAATTCGTTTCCGTCTTCATGTGATGTCCTTTCATTTGCTATATTCTTTTGTCAATTTTTTTAATTCGATTTCTCTTTTTTATTGCCCTATTTAAATAAATTTAGACCGATTTAGATTAACATTACAGCTGATTTTTGTCAAATTATGCGATATATATTACAGTTTAAGTTTATTACTTAGTCAAGGTCTAATTATGTGTATAAATTCCAATAGATACAGGATAATATAGATTGAATCTATAATTTGGAGGAATTAAAGTGAATGAAGGATTAGTAGTACTTGTTAGGGCAATAATTAGTTTTTTTACTCTTCTAATATTTACAAGAATATTAGGTAAAGAGCAAATTAGTCAATTAACTTATTTTGATTATATTCTTGGAATTACCATTGGTTCTATAGCTTCTGAGGCTACTGTGGACTTATCTAGTAGGACCTGGCCCCATTTTGTAGGTTTAGCCTCATGGGCAGCTTTAGCCTATATAATGCAATATATCACTTTAAAATGGAGATATGCTGCCAAGGTAATAGAAGGGGAGCCTACTATAGTTATTATGAAGGGTAAGATAATGGATGATGTTCTAAAAAAGATGAAATTCAGGATTACAGATATCCTAGAACTTATGCGTAATCAAGGAATCTTTGATTTAAATGAAGTGGATTATGCTATTTTAGAACCAAATGGAAGCCTTTCAGTACTTAAAAAACCTGAATATCTGCCCTTAACTCGAAAAGATATGAATATTAAGGCAGAACCCACTGGAATTAGCACTGAGTTAGTTTATGACGGAGTACTTATAGAGGAAAACTTAAAACAAATGAATAAAGATAAAAAGTGGCTTATGAACCAGCTTAAAAAATATGGTATTAAGGATGTATCTGAAGCGTTTTTAGTTACCTTAAATGATGCCGGCAGTTTATATGTAGATAAGTATAAAGATAATATGAAAAAGGTTAAGGATATAGGAGATTATAAAGGTCCATTTTAGGAGGGTTCTATGAGGAAGTTTTTAATTACAGCAATTCCGATTTTTATCTTAATTATATTTATATGTATAATGCATAGCGGACATATTCTTAAAAAACCCATAGGTAAAAATGATGATATTATTCAGTCTATTAATGATATGATTGAAATGGTTAATGATGATTCATGGGATGAGGCTGATAGTAAACTTAAGGATTTAAACAAAGCCTGGGATAAGGTTTTAAAAAGAGTACAATTTGCTTCTGAAAGAGATGAGATTAATAGCTTTAGTACTTGTATTGCAAGACTAAGGGGAGCTGTGATGGCAAAAGATAAATCAGCTGCTTTAATGGAGTTATATGAAGCTGATAATCATTGGAGGGAACTTGGAAGATAAAGCATAATCAATTCTAATAGTATAAACTATATACTTGAAATCTAGAAATATATATTTTATCATAGAAATAATATTATTTATGACTTTTTAACTATATTAAAAATTATAATCATACATTTTACAAGAATCTAGTAGTTCTTAACTTACTAGGATTTGATTATATAAATACTAGACTGGAGATTTTTATGAAGAAACTTGTTATAGGAATACTGGCTCATGTGGATGCAGGAAAAACCACCTTAGCAGAAAGCTTACTATATCTAACCGGTAGCATTAGAAAGTTTGGAAGAGTAGACCATAAGAATGCATTTTTAGATAATTATGACTTGGAAAGGTCAAGGGGAATTACTATATTTTCTAAGCAGGCAGTCATCTCATATAAGAATTTGGAAATTACTCTACTGGATACGCCGGGACATGTGGATTTTTCTGCAGAAATGGAGCGGACTCTGCAGGTTTTAGATTATGCTATATTAGTCATTAGCGGAAGTGACGGAATACAAGG
Organism: Herbinix luporum; assembly: GCF_900070325.1. Lineage (GTDB taxonomy): Bacteria > Bacillota > Clostridia > Lachnospirales > Lachnospiraceae > Mobilitalea > Mobilitalea luporum. The sequence goes on along the minus strand of NZ_LN879430.1, from coordinate 1,282,025 downwards.
TCATACTGAAACCTTATGGAAGTTGTTAAGTCAATATAAGATACCAACATTTTTATTTATAAATAAGATGGATCTTAAGGTTAGGGACAATCAGTCATTAATGGATGAGTTTAAGGAAAAACTTGATGAAGGATGCGTAGATTTTAGCAAAGGCCAAGATATTAATATTCTTATGGAAAACTTGGCCCTTTGTCATGAGAGTTTACTAAATCAATATATTGAAAATGGAAGTATTAATAGAAACTCTATTGTGGAGGCTATTTTTGAAAGAAAAGTATTTCCCTGCTATTTTGGCTCTGCCTTGAAAATTGATGGGGTGGAGGAATTATTAGATGGACTTAACCAATATACAAAATCTAACAAGTACCCAACTGATTTTGCTGCAAAAGTTTATAAAATATCTAGGGATGAGCAGGGAAACCGTCTTACCCATATGAAGATTACCGGCGGCCTCCTTAAGGTTAAGATGAAATTAACAAATAAAAAAGAAAGCAGAATTGTCAGTGATTTAGATCATAAGAAAACATGGGAAGAAAAGGTAGATCAGATACGAATTTATTCCGGTTCTAAATATTATACGGTAGATCAGTTAGAGGCAGGTACCGTATGTGCTGTTACCGGACTTAGTAATACTTTTCCCGGTGAGGGACTGGGTATGGAAGAAGATTTAAATATCCCTATATTAAAACCTGTACTTACCTATCAGCTTATATTACCCCCTGAATGTAATGCTTTTAGTGTACTTTCACAACTTCGCCAATTAGAAGAAGAAGATCCCATGTTACATATAGTATGGCATGAAAAGCTACAGGAAATTCATATACAACTGATGGGGGAGGTACAAACTGAAATATTAAAAACTTTAATAAAAGAACGGTTTAACCTTGATGTAGAGTTTGGACCGGGCAACATCTTATATAAAGAAACCATTGAGGAAGCGGTGGTAGGAGTAGGGCATTTTGAGCCACTTCGCCATTATGCCGAGGTTCACTTACTATTAGAGCCTGGGGAGCCGGGAAGTGGATTGATATTTGACAGTAAATGCAGTGAAGATGATTTGGAAGGTAGCTGGCAAAGACTGATTTTAACCCATTTAAAAGAAAAAGAACACCTTGGTATATTAACAGGATCACCGATTACGGATATAAAGATTACCCTTATTGCAGGCCGTGCCCATCTAAAGCATACGGAAGGGGGAGATTTCAGGCAGGCAACCTATAGGGCAATTCGTCAAGGTTTGAAAAAAGCTAAGAGCATTTTGCTGGAACCATATTATTCATTTAAATTAGAGCTACCCACGGAAAATGTAGGACGGGCTATGACGGACATTCAGAGGATGAAGGGAAGTTTTGATCCCCCACAGATAAATGGGGATATGGCCCTTCTAATCGGTAATGCTCCTGTTGCTACCATGAGCGGTTATCAGGTGGAAGTAAATGCTTATACAAGAGGAAGGGGTAATTTGTTTTGTACCCCGGCAGGATACCAGCCTTGTCATAACTTTGAAGAGGTGATTAGTAAAATAGACTATGACAGTGAGCAGGATTTTGATAATCCAACCGGGTCGGTGTTTTGTTCCCATGGGGAAAGTTTTTTGGTAAAATGGGATCAAGTTGAGGAATATATGCATATTGAAAGTGCTATTTGGAATCAGTATTTAAAAGATAAAGCAGAAGATAAGGCAGTAGAGGAAGACAAGAATACTGAGCCTATTAAGAATAAATCTTTGTCCAAGAATAAGGATTTTTGGCAAGAGGATAAAGAGCTTGAAGAAATATTTACAAGAACCTATGGTCCTATTAAGCAGAGTCCTGTATATACCCAAAGTAGATTGGGATATGAAAATAAAAAGGCTCAAACTAAAAAAGCATATATAAAGACAGAAGCCAATAAAAAGCTTAAAGAATATCTTTTAGTTGACGGATATAATATCATATTCTCCTGGGATGAGTTAAAAGAATTGGCAACTGAAAATATGGATGCGGCAAGGTATAGGCTTATGGATATCCTATGTAATTATCAAGGTTTTAAAAAATGTACGGTAATACTAGTTTTTGATGCCTATAAAGTTAAAGGGGGTCTGGGGGAAGTACAAAAATATAAAAATATTAATGTGGTCTATACCAAAGAAGCCGAAACTGCAGACCAATATATTGAAAAAGTAACATATGAAATTGCAAAGGATAATCATGTAGTTGTTGCCACATCAGATGCCTTAGAGCAATTAATAATACTGGGTAGGGGGGCAGTAAGACTTTCAGCCAATGATCTTAAGGAAGAAATTATAAGAGTAAACACCATAATCAGACAAGATTATATGGACAAGCCTTCAAATAATAAGGCATATATGGGAGAGTTACTTTCAGAAGAATGGTATAAAGGGTCTAATATTATGAAGGAAGATATATAAAAAGGGGAAGATTATGATATCACATAGTATTAAAAGTATTGTACGGACACCAAAAAAATCCATATTGTTTTTTTGCTTAATCGGATTTTTATCTATAATTTTAAGTATTGGAGCCGGAATGTATATGTCTGCCCATAATATGCTTTTAGATGCAGACAAAACCTTTTCTACAGTAGTAGAACTATCTTATCTGGGTAATTCAGATAATAATCAAGAGGCCTTTTTTGAAAGAATGAATAAGGATCTGTCCGATTTTGATTTTCAAAAATTAATGAAGGATTCTAATGTTCTTTCGGTAAATATGGAAAAATCCGCTTATGCATATGTAGCTGAAAATCAAATTAATCAGAGTCTTTCAGATATTAATAATTATGTTATTATAGAAGTTTTTAATATTAAGCCTTACGACGATACCTTATATCAGGCTATTGTAAATAAGGTTTATTTTGGGAAGACAATGAGAGAAAATACATATGTAATCTTAAATAGTCTAAATGAGTATGGGGAAGCAGCCGGTTATAATTTTGTACAGGGTCATAAGTATTTAATTATAGGAAGTTTAGCCGACGGAAAAAACCCTATGCCTATTATTACACCGCAAATTCCAAATGGTTTAGAAGGTTTCAATTATGTAATTGACCTCCATGAGAAAGCGGACTTTTATGAAACAAAAGAGGGAGAGGAATTATTGGAACTGGCAGAGGCTTTTAATGTAGTTGATAGTTCTCTTCCGGTTACCATGGTTACTAATTTGGAGGCTTGTGAGCCATATTTTAATGGTGATTTGATTATAAGCACGGGTAGGGGTTTTTTACCGGAAGAATATCAAGAAGGAAATAATAATGTTATTTTAATCAGTAAAACCTTAGCAGAGATTTATGAACTTAATATAGGGGATAGCCTTAAGTTAAATCTTCATTATGGGAAAAAAGGAATTGGATTATCAGATTATTTTAAAGATTATAGTTTCAGTTATGAGGCTGCTTATGAAGTAGTAGGTATCTTTGATAATAAAGAGAACAATATATTTAAGATATATATGCCAATGGCAGATTGGATAAGTCAGGATTTTCATTCAACCACATTGGCTAGATATCTTGTAAAAAACGGTACAGGTAATATCTTTATAGAAGCATATAAAAAAGATTTGCTTGCCAATATGAAATTTACCCTATATGACCAAGGTTATGAAGCAGCCTTAAAACCTATAGTTGAGTTAAAGGATACTTCAATTCTACTACTGCTTCTAGGGGGACTTTCGGCTATTATTATACTTGTTTTATTTTCTTATTTATATGTTATTAAGCAGAAGGATACCATAATTAATATGCTGGCTTTAGGAGCAGGTAAGAAGCGAACCCTAACATATATTTTATTTGGTTCAATGCTTTTGCTTATGGTGGCTTCTACCATAGGAGCATTTATAACATCAGTATTTATAGGAAGTTTAACAAAAATAATCTTCGACAGCATGACTTCATCATATAATAGGGATTTAATGTACAGTGAAAGAGCCCTAGGGCTTAGACTAGATTTTGAGACCAAAATCAGAATTAATTATTGGATTCCTGTAATTATTATATTACTAATACTAATTATAGGCTTTATATTGATAAACTGTCTTACATTATATGTATTTAATGGTGATAAATTTAAAGTAAATAGACCAAAGAAGGTATCTCCTAAGAAAAAGAGTATACAAGAAATTCATCCATCAAAAGCAAATAAAAAAGATATATTATTTGGCCGTATACGTCCCCTTTCTTTAAAATTTGCTTTAATTTCTTTAGTTAGAAGTGCCGGCAGGAGTTTTATTGTCCCTATACTTGCCTTTATTATGTCGGTTTTTCTTGTGTTTCTTGGCTATCTTTCTAATATGGAGAAAAGTAAAAAGGCAAATGTATATGACAATATACCTGTAAATGCCTATATGACCACATTCAAGAATGAAACCCGTGATCTTGGAGGGTTAAATCTTCAATATGATATTTTTAGGCTTATAGACCCTAATTATTCCTATAGAATGGGATGGGGCACGGAAGTTTACAATGAATTAATAAGTGGGGGCGAATATTCTTCTTCAAAGATTTATGAAGAAAGAAGAAAACTACTGGATTCTTCGGAATTTTTTAAGGAAATGTATCTTTATAATGCAGTACATTATGAATATATGGGGATTTCAAAGACAAAGGATGGTAGGGAATTTCCAGAGCTACAATCATATCCCAATATAAGAAAACATAAGAATGCTTTTGGATTTGATTGGTTTTTAAATATAATACCTAAGATGCCAAAATTAGCTTATGCTGATGATATAAGATATACTCCAGAGTTTTTTGATAATCAAGACTGTGAAGTAGAATTTCTATCAGGCTATGATTATGACTCCCTTAGCTTAAATGAGAATATAGGAATAATTCCAAGAAACTTTGCAAGTGAAAATAATATTGATTTGGGAGATACCATCCGCTTAACCGCTTGGTATATTTATGAAGAAGAATATGCATTATGTAGTGTATTAGATTTAGAAGTGATAGGTATATATGAACAAACTTGGCAATCAGACGTCATTTATACCCCTTGGATAATGAGCTATGACCATGATTACTATGTAGATTATAGCTATCCTATAGATTCTCAAGCCCAAGTGGAAACTATTTGGATATGGAATGAAATCTTACCAAGAAGTGTTAGGGCAGCTACATTTACCCTTAAAAATACAAAGAATTTAGCTGCCTTTAGAGAGTATTTGGATAAGCAAGGTTATAGTGAAGCCGGACAGATAAAAAATAATAGAAGAGCCATAGTAATCCAGGATAAAAAGCTGGAGGAAACCATAAAACCCTTTGATAATCATATTAAGTTAATGAATATATTAAATCCAATTATGTTGATTTTATTTGGAGTAATAGGATTTATGGTTTCATACTTACTGATTCGTCATAGAATAAGCGAGCTAGCTATTATGAGAAGTATGGGGGCAAAAAGAACATATGTATTTTTATCATTTTTTATAGAACAGCTGATACTTTTTTTACTAGGATTGATTCCGGTTTTCATATATTCTCTAATTTTTCCGAAGTACTTTATATATTACGGAGCAAGTGTGGCCTATTTTATTATTAGCTACCTTACCGGTTCAGGACTTTCATTAATATATCTTGGCAAAGCTGATTTATTGGATATATTATTTTCAAAGGAGTAAATTATTAAGGTTTTATCATTGTATATACACAGGGAGGCTAATATGGCGATTTTGAAATTAAATGATGTTTCTTATAGCTATCAAAATCAGTATCAAAGTGTAGAAGCGGTTAAGAATGTTAGTTTAGAGCTTGAACAAGGAAAAGTTTATGCTATTATTGGAAAATCCGGTTCAGGTAAATCCACCTTACTATCATTGATGGCAGGACTTACCCTTCCTAAGTCAGGTGAGATTTTATATGATGGGGACTCTATAAAAAACCTTGATATGGAGGAGTATAGAAGAGATAAGGCCTCGGTTATTTATCAAACCTTTAATCTATTTCCTTTAATGACAGTACTTGAGAATGTAATATTTCCTTTGGAGTTAAAAGGGATGAAGCATCTTGAGGCTAAGGCTATAGCCGAAAGGCATATAGCTAGTGTCGGTTTAGATAAAAACCACTATAAAAGATTCCCTAATATGCTGTCCGGTGGTGAAAGGCAAAGAGTAGCTATAGCAAGAGCCTTGGCTACCGGTTCTAGACTTTTACTTGCAGACGAGCCTACAGGAAATTTAGATATGGCAAATGGTGATTTGGTTGTTAAACTTCTTATAGATCTAGCCCATAAAGATAAGCTGGCAGTTGTAATAGTAACCCACGATCTTTCCATTGCAGATAAGGCAGATGAGGTCTTTCAGATGAATGACGGAATACTATCTAGGATGTAGCTTTAATGTAACTTTATCACATAAAAAGTAGAATTAATCTGATATCATTTACCATATCATAAAAGTAAAGGTGGATAATATGATATGGTAAGAAGAATGGCAAAGGTTGATAAATCTTTATGCGTTGCCTGTGGAAGCTGTATAAAAGTATGTCCAAAACAGGCAATATCCATCTATAGGGGAGTGTATGCCCAGGTGGATGAAAGTAAATGTATCGGCTGTGGATTATGTGCAAAAGAGTGTCCCGCTTCCATAATTACTATAAATAAGTTGGAGGTGGGAGCATGAAAAAACCCTGGTATGAATATATGTGGATAGTATCCGCTTTATATCTTACACTTGGCTTCTTTAATATACTTTTTGCATGGTTGGGTATGCTTTGTTTTATTATTCCCCTAGTAATCTCAGCAGTAAAGGGATCAAAATCATATTGTAATAAGTATTGTGGAAGAGGCCAGCTTTTTTCCCTGCTGGGTAAAAAATTTGCCTTATCAAGGAATAAGCCCATGCCCAGATGGATGGTATCAAAATGGTTCAGATATGGTTTTCTAACCTTTTTTATGATAATGTTTTTACAGATGATATTTATTACTTACCTGGTTTTTAAAGATGTCAGAGGACTTTCAGAAACAGTAAAACTTCTATGGACCTTTAAAATACCTTGGGGCTGGGCACATAAAGTAACCGGTATACCTGCCTGGATATCCCAATTTGCTTTCGGATTTTATAGTGTTATGATGACATCAAGTATACTTGGTATAATTACCATGTTATTATTCAAGCCTAGATCATGGTGTATCTATTGTCCCATGGGTACCATGACCCAATTAATATGTAAGTTTCAAATAACAAAAAAAGAACAAAATCAATGATTTTGTTCTTTTTTGCTATTTTTTATCTGATAATAAATAAGCTATTAATGAGTTTCGTCATCCTTTGTAACATGAATGGTGCCATGGGGATGGTTTGGTGGTGCATAAATTGAATATAATTTAATGGGAGTATGACCGGTGTTAATTAAATTGTGCCATTTTCCTGCAGGAATAAAGATAACATAGTCATCTTTAACAGGTTCCCGAAAATAAAGATCATCTTTTTGATCCCCCATCATAACTAATCCTTCACCCTGTTCGATACGAATAAACTGATCAATATCGTGATGAACCTCTAACCCTATTTCACCACCAACATCAATACTCATAAGTGTAAGCTGCAAAAAAGTGCCGGTCCATAAGGAAGTACGGAAAGTAGTGTTTTGCAATGTAGCTTTATTAATATTTATAACAAATGGCTCCGGACCGTAATCTCTAATACTGCGATAAGGATATCGTCCACGATAAAAACTATTTTTTTTAGGTAAGTTTGGATAAAATCTATTATGTTTATTGTTAAAATTCATTGAATAAATGTTCCTTTCATGATTTTCTAATATATAATATGTTTTTTAAACTAATAGGTGCGATATTGTATGGTGATGATAAGTAATTAAGATATATTAATAATTTACAAGTTTTGTGTTAAGTATATAAGTAATCTAATCAAAGTATACAAAATAAAAATAAATCCTGTTAATTGCTTGACAAATAATATTTTGTGTTTATAATATCAGAAAACAACAAGAAAAACTTTATTACTAGAAGATATGAGTTATGGATAAAAAAATATGAAAGGAGATATTCCATGATATTTATCAAGTTTAAAGGTACAAATAATAATAACTTTAACCCCTGGGTAGATGCGCAGGGTAATTGGAGTATCGAAAAATCCATAATTCTAAATAAGCACCAGCATAATTTCTTATATTGTAATTCTAAATACTAACCAAGTAAAATTTATACATATAAAATCATGACCACCCGTCAAACGGGTGGTCATGATTTACATTTTATAAGTGGCGGCATTTATAACTTGTGTGTTTTTATCATATGGATTTAAACTGTCTTCATCTTCATCCAAAGATTCAATTGAAGTTTCTGTTTTATCTTTTATTAAGCCTACATCTTCAGAAACCAATTCAATTGCACCCTTTTGATCAGGTTGGCATTGGATAAATCCACAGTCAATGAAATGAAGCTTTTCTTCGATTTCCTCAGCTGTAATATCTGAATTTATCTTAACAAATCCACAGTCAGTAATCGTAACTCCGTCTTCTAAACCTTCCAAGGTATTTTTATTGATAGTAAGAAAACCTTTATCCTTAATAATTTTACCTTTAATAAATTTTAAATCTTTATATTCAATATCCAAACTATGCAAATTATCAATTAATTTTTTGCTAATTAGGATAGAACCGGTCACTTTTAAACCTGTAATCTTTTTTAAAGTATTTTCGCTTTCCGATGTAATTACCAGGTCTCCATCAACATATATTTTGTCCCCATGTTTGCTTACCATTAAATCATTTAAGGTACCTTCTTCAACATAGCTGTAACCGGCAGGTAACACCTTAATATCTGTCTCATCATCAAACAATAAAATAGCTTTATCTAATAGATTCTCAGCTATTATAGCTGTATTTGTAATAAAAGTTGTACCTTTTGAAATAAGTGATGACAAATCCAGTGTTTCATCTATTACTAAAACCTTATTTTTAGCATAATATTTTGCATTTTTAGCCCTAAGGATAAATACTTTATCAAGTATAAATTTATTTTTTAAGCATATAGCATCAGATGGATAAGTACTAACTGAGCCGTTTACTTTTAAGGGTGGTAGCTGGTTTTGTGTATCTGATGGATAGGATACAGAACCATTTACCTGTATTGATAAAAAGGACTCCAATGCTTTTTCGCTCCCTTTATTAATATGAAGGGATCCGTTTACTATAAGCACAGTGGGCTTTGACATAATAGTATTTTCTTCAATAGTGAAGGATCCATTTTGTATTAAGACTTCGGCATCATCTGGTATTTCCGTTACATCAGCAGTATTCATAGCAACATGATAGCGTGAGAGTAACTCTTTGGAATTTTTTGATACCAGAATACATGAAGTATTAATTTGTATACTTTCATAAGAGTTTAGAATTTCCTCGGTCACTGATCTGCAATCACATATGGCAGCGTTAATTACTAATTTTCTTTTCTCCATTATAATTCACCTTTGCCTTTCTGTTCTAAATAAATTTTTCTTAATTTTTTTCTCGCTGAGGCTAATCTAGCTCTTACAGTAGAAGAAGGTAGATCAAAAAGCTTCCCTAATTCTGAGGAATTATAACCTTCCATATGTCTTAGCCAGAACAAGTCACTTTCTTCCCTGGGAAGCTGCCCACATAATTGCTTAACCATAATCTCACTTAAATCATCTTCAGTAACAAACTTAAACTCCTGCTTAGGCTCCCTGTTGATTCGTCGGATTTTGTCTATAAATATATTCTTTGCGGTTTTATAAAGCCATGCTCGACATTGAGAATCGGTCAAATCGTTTAATACATGGGCATTTTCTAATCCCCTGATAAAAGTATCCTGTACGATATCCTCAGCTAAAGCACGATTGTTACTGGAGAGGTTAAGGCAATACCATAGTAATTGACTATGGTAGTTTCTATATAAATTTTCTATCATATCTCTCCTCCTTATATCGTGTCTTTAATAATATAACGAATGAAATGGACAAAGTGTTGATGGTTAATCAATTTAAATTATGAACAAAGTATGAACATTTATTGTTGTTTTGTTCACAGTTTGTTAACAGTACTTGTTACCATTTTACTTTATAATCTAGAATATATCTAGTATAAAGAAAGTTGGGATCTTATGAATGTTAATGTAACCTATATTGAACATAGTGGTTTTTTACTTGAATGGGAAGAGGCTTATTGGTTATTTGATTATTATAAAGGAGACTTACCTGATTTTGACGGCAAAAAAAGACTTTTAGTCTTTGTCAGCCACAGGCATGATGATCATTTTAACCCAGAGATTTTTAATCTGTATAAGAAGCATTCAAATATAAGATATTTTATTTCTTCAGATATTAAATTAGATGATAATAATATGTCTAAATATGGTATAACTAAGGAATTAGCTTCCTTGATTCAAATCGTTAAACCAAACCAGGAATATCTACCGAATAATACTGACGATATAGTGATTAATACCTTAAAATCAACAGATATAGGTGTTGCCTTCCTTATTAAATATAAAGGAAAAACTATTTATCATGCTGGGGATTTAAATCTTTGGGTTTGGAAAGGTGAAGATAAACAGTTTAATAATAATATGAGAGCAATTTTTATTAAAGAAATAGATAAATTAAACAATGTAAATATTGATTTGGCATTTGCTCCCTTAGATCCTAGGCAGGAGGAGTGGTATGGCCTTGGTATAGATGAACTCCTAAGTAGGGCTAAGATTAATTATTTATTCCCCATGCATTTTTGGCAACAGCCAAAGATAATTAAAAAATTTAAAAAGGAAAGAGAAGATAAGCAGCTTACAGCTAAGATTATAGATATAGAGCATAAGGGGCAGATATTTAATATTGATATATAAATAATAGATAAGTTATTATGTAAGGAAAAGTGACAGGAGTTTTATATGCAAGGTGATAATAGTTTTATACAATCGATTAATAACGATAATAAGCTTACTTATGATCTTACTCTTGAATGTATTGCAAGGATTCATACTGATTTTCCTGAAAAATTCGGGATACCTAGACAAAGTGGAATAGTAGAAGCCTTAAAGGGTGTGATTGTATTTGAGCCTAAATATCGTAACCCTGACGCTATTAGGGGATTAGAGGGTTTTTCTCATATCTGGCTAATTTGGGGTTTTCATCAATTTCAAAGAGACAAATGGGCCCCCATGGTGAAACCCCCTAGACTTGGGGGTAACAAACGGATGGGGGTATTTGCAACTCGTTCTCCTAATCGGCCCAACAATTTGGGTCTATCATCCGTAAAACTAGATAAAATTCAATATCATAAGGATTATGGGCCTATACTATATGTTTCAGGTATCGACCTTGTGAATCAGACACCCATATATGACATAAAGCCTTATCTGCCATATTGCGATAGCCATCCTGATGCTTTGGAGGGCTTTATAGAAGATATAGCCGATTATAAACTTGAAGTTGAGATTGATAAGGAACTTCTTAATCAGATACCGGAAGAATACCATGAGGCACTTATGGGAGTATTGGCAGAGGACCCAAGGCCCTCATATCATGATGATCCTGAAAGAATCTATGGTTTTTATTTTGCCGGATATAATATTAGATTTAAAGTTAAGGATAAACTTTTATCTGTATATGATATAACAAAATTGCAATAAGGATATAGGGATATTCTATATATCAAATAAAAGGAAAGTTGTCCCTTTACAATTTTAGATTATTTTAGAATTGTAAAAGGGGCAGTTTTTTGCATTGATTTTTGTGGGATAAACTGATAGTATAAAGGATAATAGGTCTGGTAGATTATGGGATGACCGGAGCAAAAATATTCATCTATAAGGCTATAATTAGATATTATTCACCTAGTAGTGAATAATTCCTAATCATTCATCTCTAGATGAATAATTGTCAATTATTCATCTGTGAGTGAATAATCCTTGCTTATTCACCAATAAAACCATATAATTATATGAGAAAAGTAATTTTATATAAGATATTTCATAATTGGAGGTATATATGCTTACTTCATTTCCAAATTATATAGCGATTATAGGTGATATTAAAGGTTCAAAAAAAATTGACAATAGAAATAAAGTTCAAAAAATAATGAAGTCCCTTCTAGAAGATATTAATAAAAAATATATGGATGATATTTATTCCAAATTCACCATAACATTAGGAGATGAATTTCAAGGATTACTCTGCTGCGGAGCAAATTGCATGAAGATTTTATCTGAAATTGAAAGAAAGCTACATCCTATAAAAGTTAGAATAGGAGTAGGAATTGGTGGTATTACCACAGAAATAAATAGAGAAATCTCTATCGGAGCTGACGGGCCGGGATATTATAAGGCAAGAACTGCTATAGAATATTTAAAGAAAGAAGAAAAAAGAAAGCAGACTAATCCGGCTGATATACGTATTGAAATTGACGGTGATTATAAGTCCTTATCAATTATGCTTAACACCATATTATCCTTAATGACTGCCATAAAAGAGTCCTGGACTGATAGGCAGAGAGAAATTATCTGGGATATGATGGAACATCAAGACAGTCAGCTAGATGTTGCAAAAAGATTAGGGATTACCCAGTCTTCGGTACAAAAAGGTCTATCAAATGGAAAATATTATGCATATAAAGATGCATTTGATACTATAGAAAAATTGTTAGAAGAAACTAGGAGTAAATATGTTTAGAAATTATTTTATCTTATTACTTTTAGCACATATAATAGGAGATTTCTATATACAGACAAATAAGATGGCCAGGAAGAAAGAAAAAGAAATAAGTTGGGTACTTATTCACAGTTTATGCTACCTGGCTGTAATGTTGATAGTTACATTGCCTGTAATGTCTGTAACATTAATAGTAGGGGTTACCATTGCTGCTATCTTTCATTGTCTTATTGATGTTTTTAAGTTCATATATATATCCCATATAAGAAAAAGAGGAAGATTTAGCCTTATAATAGACCGAAATGTATTTTTTACTGATCAAATTCTACATAGTTTAGTCTTACTAGGAATATCTTATTGGTTAGCAAATGGTAATCTACCAATTAGTTTAAACATAATCTTTAGAAATTTCTTAAATGTTATAGGGATACCAGGAAAGCAGATAATGTCCTGGTTATTTGCCATATTAGTAATACATAAGCCTACTAATATTGCTATATCTAAGTTTTTGCTTAATTATAAGCCGGAAGATTATAATGTTAAAGAGGATAGGAAAGCAGGAAGATATATAGGGACTGTTGAAAGAATTATTATGCTGATTTTTATATATATAAATCAATATTCAGCTATCGGTTTAGTCCTAACCGCAAAATCCATAGCAAGATACGAGAGGATAACTAAGGAAGAACATTTTGCAGAATATTATTTATTAGGTACATTAATTAGTACCCTGATAGCTATAATTGTGTCATTTGTATTCTAATATAAATAAGAATATAATACAGGAAACTCCCCACACATTCATCCCTTTAATATGTGTCTAGTGGGGAGATTTTTTTATATAGATATAAGATATTTTCCCTTATCATATATTAGAGCCGGTTTAGCAGGCAATACTAGTATCATATCCCTTAAATACAAAGGAGGCTTATATGACTATAGATGATTTAAACAAAGTAATAAATTTAACCCATGAACAGCAGATGGAATTAATAAACACTTTAAAGAATCGCTTTAAGGAAAATATGAAACGCCACAAGGATATACAGTGGGAAGATGTGGAAGCAAGGCTTAAGGGTAATCCAAATAAGCTTTGGTCCTTATACCAAATGGAAATTACCGGTGGTGAACCTGATGTGGTTGCTTATGATAATGATAAAGGAGAATATATTTTCTTTGATTGTTCAGGAGAAACTCCTATAGGCAGGAGAAATGTCTGTTATGATAAAGAAGCACTAGCCTCAAGGAAGAAGAATAAGCCGGCTAATAGTGCTATTGGGATGGCTACAGATATGGGAATTAAAATATTATCTGAAGAGGAATATCGTTATCTACAAAGTCTTGGTAGCTTTGATTTAAAGACTTCCAGCTGGGTAAAAACCCCTGATAAGATTAGAAAACTTGGTGGAGCACTTTTTTGTGATCACCGTTATGACACTATATTCTTATATCATAATGGAGCAGAATCATATTATTCAGTTAGGGGATTTAGAGGGTCATTAAGAGTTTAAATAAAAGTATCTACACCTGGTTATTTGGTGGATGAAAATAAATTATAGAAAAATAAAGCTTCCTCATCTATAAATAATATTCAATGGTGAGGAGCTTTTTTTACCGTCTCTTAAAATTACTTTGTAGTGGAAAGCTGATTTTATCCACATACTAATGTATTTGTTATAATATATATTTACATATAATGGCTAATGATTATAATAGGCGTATATATATAATATATTATATGGAATCTATACATAGGATAAAAGATGATTTTTAATAAATACAAAATTCTAAAAATATAATGGAAAATATTTTATTTAATTGAGAGGGGGATAATATGAAAATAAGAAAAGGTTTTCTAACTATTATAATATTTTTTTCATTTTTTATTATTAGTGTAGTGCTATTTTCTAATCTATCGTTAAGACAAGGAGGATATACTAAGATTGCTATAAGAAATGGCTCTACCGGAAAAAGAGTTGTCATTGAGGATACTATGGAAATCAAAAATTTTATTAAGGAATTAAATAAGTATAGTGGTGGTTTAAAAGGAATTAACGTACCATTTACGTCAGGCTATAGATATCTAATTACTATAAATCGAGGAAATTCAGAACAATATTTAGTCATCAGAAATGAATTTAGTATTTGTAAAGGCATATTAAAATATAAACTTGATAAAGACTTTATAGAAATTTTAGAAAAATATTTTTAGAGGGATGTATACATATCTGCCGTGTAATTCCATAAGTAATCTTCAAATGGTATAGATTTGTTATTAAGGGGCTAGGATAAACATCCAACAAAAAAGAGGATTTAAAATTTATAAGTTGTTAATCTTATAAGTCCTCTTTTTTGTTGTTAAAATTACTATTATTCCTTCCTCAACTTCACTACTTTAGCAGCACTACGGCGTCTGCTGTCTTCTATAGCAGCATAATGCTTCTTGGTTGTATTGACATCTCTGTGTCCTAGTACATCAGCTACAAGGTAGATATCACCGGTTTCACGGTAAAGGCTGGTACCATATGTACTTCTTAATTTATGAGGTGTAATATTTTTTAGTTTTACAACACCGGATGAGTATTTTTTTACTAGATTTTCTATGGCTCGGACCGATAGTCTTTTCATTTGCAAGGATAAAAACAAGGCATTGCCATGGCCTTCCTCCGCAGTAAGCTGCTTTCTTTCTTCCATATAATCTAATAGGGCTTCTCTTACCTCATCTCCAAAATATATAACAACTTCGAAACCGCCCTTACGTCTTATTTTTATTCCGTTATTATCAAAGTCCACATCATCAATATCCAAGCCCACACATTCTGATACACGGATTCCGGTTCCTAAAAGCAGAGTCATTATTGCCAGGTCACGGGATTTGGTTTTTGCATGGTACTTTTTTTGTGCCTCTGTTAGATTTTTAGGATTTTCCACTTCATCCAATAGCAATGCCACTTCATTTGGATCTAAGCGGACTATTTCTTTTTCACGTAGTTTCGGTACACTGACTAAGGAAGGAGGATTAGTTTTAATAATCTGTTTTTGATAATAGTAATTATAAAAACTTCTTAAGCAAACAAGCTTTCTTTTTTTGCCGGTTTCGCGATTTATATACTCTTTATCTTCAGAACGGTAGTAGTTAAGATATTCTAGATATTCCTCTATATCAAGAGGAGTTAGCTCATCCAAAATATCTACCTTTATATCAGTAATAGGAGTATCCTTTAGGGAAGGATTATTTTTAACCAGAAACTCGAAAAATACTCCTAAATCATAGGCATAGGCTATCCTTGTTCTAGAGGAAGTAGTGGATTCAATCCCCCTGAAAAAGTCTTTACAAAACCGTGGAAGTTTTTCAAGAAGAGATCTTAGTTTCACCGCATTTTCAATATTTACTTGGTCATGATAATTTTGCTCTGCCATATAGATACTCCTTTCCAAATACTATTGCTTCTTCTGCCAGCCTGGAATACCTTCCTTTATAGCGTTAAAAAGTCTTTCTCTAAGGCCGGAGCTTTCGCTATCTAATGATTTTATCAGTTGTTTTGTATGCTCTCTTTTTGTATATCCGTCTACCGGACAAGGATTTTTTACAACGGGAAGATTATTAGTATTTTTAAACTTTATAATATCCTGTTCATCTACATAAATTAAAGGCCGTATAAGTGTAATATCCGATCTATCAAGATAAGTAACAGGAGAGAAGCAGTGGAAGCGCCCCTCATAGAATAATGACATCAACAAAGTTTCTATTACATCATCAAAATGGTGGGCATAGGCTTTTTTGTTACAACCCAATTCTTTAGCCTTAGTGTTAAAAGCTCCTTTTCTAAGCTTTGCACAAAGGGAACAGGGATTGCTTTCTTTACGTTGCTCAAAAAGTATTTCTGCTATATCTGTTTCTACAACTGTATAATTTACATTTAATTCTTCACAAAGTTTAGCCACGGCGGTAAAATCAGCTTCTTTATAGCCGGCACTTATAGTTATGGCTTCTAAATTAAATTTTTTAGGATAAAATCTTCTTAAGCCACTTAAGGCGTAGAGAAGGGTAAGACTGTCTTTACCTCCGGATACTCCTATGGCAATCTTATCACCTTCTTGTATCATTTGGTAATCATCAATAGCTCTTCTGGCATATCCCATTAATCTTTGTAGTTTCATATAGAGTAGTAACCTTTCCTTATATATTCATAATCTAATTAATGTGTATATTTTAACATACTTTTAAACTAATGAAAACCTGATAATGTATTCTACATTGGTAGTACAAAATACAAAGCGATTTAATAATTTTACATGCAAAAATTTTGGGGAAAATTGAAAGTCGTATACTGTAGAATATTATCTAAGTGCTAAGCTTTTTGCAGACTACAGCAGTAGTATTTACTATTTAAAGGAATATTTTTATCCTATAATAGGATTTATTTAGTATTCCTTATGGTTTCAATTTGAAAAAATAGATATTTTATATAAAATTTCATAAATGACACATTTTTAACACTATTTAACACTATTGTAATAATTGACTTAATAAATTGAATGGTCTTCAAAACTGCCTATTAAAAAATGAAAATTACTAAAGAAAATTCAAATAAGAAACAAATGAGAAAACCGGGAACAAGTTTGATACTAATGATTTTTCTTTATTACAGGGAGATGGTGACGGAAGATGATGAGTTTAATTAAAAAAACATTTCATACCAGTAAAGACAAAATACTGAAGAAAAAACATGTTATTGGCTTATGGAGCATGTTTGTCATGGTCTTTATGATTATATGTATGCCATTTTACATTAAAAATGATCATGCACTGGCAGCTTCAGGAGTAAGAATTTATAACTATACGACAAAAAAACAATACACTTACACCAGCACACAGGTTAAAGTAACTTATAACGGGAAGAAGATTAGTAAAGATAGTACACCCGGCTTGATTGAAAATGGAATTGCACTGGTATCATACAAGGATATTTTTGCAAAATCAAAGATAAAAGCTGAATGCATATATGATAAAAAAGCAGGGACTGTATCTATATCTAAGTTTGGTACTACCATTGTTTTGAAGATAGGAAGTAGAACGGCATATATCAATGGTAAAAAAGTGACTGCACCTGTGGCTCCTGTTAAGATAAAATACGTAGATCAAAATGTAACAAAAATCCTTGTTCCGTCCAGATTTGTCAGTGAAAATCTTGGTTTCAAGTATACCTGGAATAAAAATACCAGAACTGCTGCCATAGAAGGTAAAAACTTACCAATGCTACTATCCTATAATAATGGAACTCCTTTCTATTACAAGGGTACACAAGGTAAAGTTACTTTCGACGGCAAAACCATAAGCCCCGGTAATATGCCAAGCATTATAAGAAATAATACAGCAATGCTAAGGGCAAAAAGAGTTTTTGCTGACAGTAAGATAAAAGCAAACTATAAGTATAACTCTAAGGACAAGACAATTACTTTATCAAGGAATGGTAATACTTTAAAAATGAAAATAGGAAGTACCACTGCTTATCATAATGATAAAAAGCTAGTTCTTGATACAGCTCCTATGATAGTTAAAAATCATGATGTAGGTACTTCTTATGTAATGGTTCCCGGCAAGATTACTGCTTCCTGCCTTGGATTAAATTATAGTTGGGATAAGAGCAAGGCTACATCAATTATTACTTCACCTAAGCAGCAACAGCCAGATAATAAGGCTCCTGAGTTAGGAGATGAAGCTGTAACATTTGATCCAGGTAAGATTCTACATCAAATGGAAACTCACAAGGATATAATCGGTAAAAGTAACGGTGTACATAATATAAGTAACGAAAGCAAAACTGATGAAAAAGGAACTATATTCTCTATCAGCAGAGATTACAACAAATTGTACACAAATTCAGAAACTTACGCAATATATGGCAGTATTCCATTTAGCACAGTTACATCACAGGTTAAAGAAAAACAACTTATTCTCAATGTATCTAATTTAAATACAGTGACTAATAGCTATAATAAGCAAGAGCTAAATGGAAATGTTTTGGATACCATTCATTTATCTAATGTTGATATCTACAATAGTCAATTAGAGTTTAACCTATCAGTAGATAATTTTACCTATGATTTATCTCTTTCATCAGATAAGAGAATACTGTACGTGACAATTTATCATAACATCTTAAGTAAGGTTACAATAGGAACCAATGATACAATGGATTACATTACTCTTGAAGCCACTAAGCCTATGGAGCTAGTTATAAATCAGAATAGTAGTATTATTACCCTTAACCTTCCGGGAACAAAAATAGGATTTAGCGAACAGTATTGGGATATAACTTCTGCTAAAAACTTACATTCTTCTTATTTTATTCAGACAGAAGATGGTAGTCAATTAATTATGGGACTTAAGGATAAATATGAATATTATATTGCAGAGGACGGTAATGTAATAACCATAATGTTTCCTTTTAAGGGACAGGCTGATATACCGGTAAATCCCAGCCAACCACAGGTTCCGGTTGAGCCTACAGAACCACAAAAGGAAACCCCCAGTGTCGAAGATTTGAGTAAATACGAAATTATTATACCTAATCCGGCCGGATTTACTGTAAAACAGATTAAGCACGAAGACCAATATAGCAAACAAAGATTTGCTATCCGTATACCCGGGGATTATGTTGCATATTTGAAAAATAATCCTGTTATTGTTAATTCAAAAGTAATTAAGGATGTATCAGTTTCTTTAAAATCCAAAAATGAAACTGAAGTTTTAATTACCACATCCAAGTTACAGGGTTATGAATTGTTTGCAGATCAGAAATTTATTTATGTCAATGTGGGGAATCCCAGGGAAATTTACAAGAACATAGTGGTATTAGATCCCGGCCATGGGGGACCGGCTCCCGGAGCCTATTATAATAAAACCTATGAAAAGGCCATTAATTTTAAGATTTTATATGAGATAGGTAAGGACTTCTTTAACTCAGATCCTTCTAAACTGAAAGTATATTATACAAGGGAATCTGATGTTGACTTATCCTTATCTGATAGGGCAGCATTCGCCAAAAAAGTGGGAGCAGATTTATTTGTCAGCCTTCATATGAATGCTTCTACTTCATCATCTGCATATGGAACGGAAGTTTACTATTCTACAAGCAATAACAAGGCAAATGCAGCCGGTTTAAATAGTGAAAAACTTGCTAAGATATTTGTAAACAATCTATGCAAGACTTTAAATATGAAAAACCGTGGTGCAAAAGCTGCTCGCTATACTGTAGTACACAAAAATACTGTTCCTGCAGTACTTATAGAACTTGGGTTTATGTCAAATAAGAATGATTTTGCTAAAATAACAAATTCTAGCTTCCAATATGAAGCCGCTAAAGTAATATATGAAACCTTACTGCAGGTATTTGAACAATATCCTACCGGAAGATAATACTTATGCTCCTAAATAGGCGATCATTAGTATTAAGTAGTAACTGATGTAAAGCCGGAAGGAGGATAAATTGAAAGGATTTGATAATAAAAAACAAGGGATTTATAAGATTGTAGCAATATGTTTAGTACTTTTAAATATTCTTTGGTTGCCTTTAGATGTCCAAAGTGCAAAGGCAGCCAAGAAAGAAGAAAAGCAAAATGAATTTCATGCTGTTTGGATATCCTATCTGGAATTTAGTAATAGGCTAAAAGACCCTAAAACAGGAAAGTTGGGTTTTACAAAAGAAAGGTTTTCTTCTGTAATTAATGAAATGTTTGACCAGGTTGCAGCACTTGGTATGAATGCGGTGGTGGTCCATGTAAGACCATTTGGAGACGCCTTTTATCCATCAAAATATTTTCCTTGGTCAAAATATATTTCAGGTACCCAAGGGAAAAATCCGGGCTTTGATCCACTGGCATATATGGTGAAGGCAGCCCATAAAAGAGGTCTGCAGTTCCATGCTTGGATTAATCCTTACAGGGTCAGCAGCGGGACTACCGATATAAAGACCTTATCCAAGAACAATAGGGCTAGAAAATGGCTGACTTCAGATAACAAAAAGCAAAAAAGAAGGGTACTTTCTTTTGGAGGCTCTCTATATTTTAATCCTGCTGACGATACGGTTCAATTACTAATTCGTAACGGGATTAGAGAAATAGTAGAAAATTACGATGTAGACGGAATTCATTTTGACGATTATTTTTATCCTGTCTTAGGTAAGAATTATAAGAAAAATTTTGACTATCCCGAATACAAAACTTATTTAAACACCTCAAAGAAAAATGGAGAAAAAGCTCTGAGTATTGCCAAGTGGCGCCGACAAAATGTTAATAGACTAATTAAAAGAGTATATAAAGCAATAAAGAAAGTCGATGAGGATATTGTATTTGGTATTAGTCCCAGCGGATTTTTAGACTACTTAGTTATGAATGATAGATATTACTGTGACATAAAGACCTGGATGTCAAAACCCGGATATGTGGATTATATTGCTCCTCAAATTTATTGGTCCTTTAGTCATCCTATATACCCTTACGACAAAACTTTGGATAGGTGGCTAAAGCTTCGTACCAATGAGGATGTAAAACTATATGTGGGAATTGCAGTATATAAAGTCGGAACAGATGAAGATACAGAATGGAAGAAAGATACTAATATCCTTAAAAAACAGGTTGAGTATGGCCGCAGTACTAAGCAAGTTGATGGTTATATTTACTTTAGACATGATTTCTTATTTAAAAAAATCAGCAAAAAGGGAGTAAATAGGCTAATCAAGATTATTCCCTAACCTCCATAAATATTGATAATGCAATAGCCCGCCAAAGATGGTTGGGCTATTGTTCTATAATTGAGCTATTTTGATAAGCCTTATAATACTGCTTTGGTGAAAGATTAAATTCTTTTTTAAAGCTACGGACAAAAGTGGAATAGTCACCAAAACCACATAAGGAGCATACATCACCGGCCTGCATACCTTTTCTTATATACTCTGAAGCCTTAATAATTCTTTTTTTCTGGATATAGTTATATAAGGTATATCCGGTTTCTCGTTTAAATAAGTGCATTAAATAATATTTATTCAAATAGAATTTATTAGATATCATATCTATGGATAATTCCTGATCTAACTTATCATTGATAAAGCTTAGAATATTTTCAATTCTTGGATCATATTTGACATCTTCTAACTTCTTTTTAATATCCATACCTAAAAAAAGTCTATTGATTTTAACCATCAGTTGAATAAAGAGGGAATTTTTTAAAATTTCATTTCCGAAAGAATTATCCTCGCTTGTCTCTTCTAAATCATCTAAAGTCTGCTTTAAAGATGGAATATCTGTTTTATTAAGACGAATCATATTCATCTTTCTTTCCCTAGCTAAGATAAAGCAGTTTTGCAGATCACAATTATTCTTTTTATGGGCATCCAAAAAGCGAGGGTTAAGCCATAAAATTATTCTTTCATATGGCTTATTTGGGCTGATTATGGGCTGGTGTATATCATTTTTTCCCACCAGAAGAATATCCCAAGGTTTTAAAATATAGGATTTGCCTTCTATTATATAGGTAACATCTCCTGATAAAAAGATTATTATCTTGTTAAAATCATGGTAATGAAATTCGAATTCATTCTTTTTCTGATCCTTAAGTTTAAAGAAAAGAAAATCTTCATTTAGATATCCTCTTTTTTTCCTATCATCGATTCTTACATCTTCCATTTTAAATCTCCTTAGAATTATTTTCTATTATTAATAATTAATACCTTTTTCTTCTTTAAAACTTAATTATAGTGTAATTGAATAGAGCAGTATTTGCAATATATTTAACATAAACTGCAATAAAATTAGTAAATAGTGCAAGTATAATAAGATTAAGAATACTATTTTGGGAGGAATCTTATGAAGAATTTTATAAAAAATTATGCCATGTCCTTAGTATTGTTATCTTCAATTATAGTCGGGGGAATTCTAGGACTTGTTCTAGGTCCAGACGCTAAGGTGCTAGAACCTTTTGGACAGATATTTCTTAATTTGATTTTTACATTAATTGTACCCTTAGTATTTTTTAGTGTAACATCTTCCATAGCTAATATGGGAGGTATGGGACGACTGGGAAAAATCATGCTAAGTATTGTACTGGTATTTGCAGCCACAGCCATATTATCGGCACTTTTATCTATGGCAAGTGTATATATAATTAATCCAACAAAAGGAATGAACGAGCAGGCCCTTGAAAACATCTTACAGGCTAGTGAGGAAGATATAAGTGAAGACGCAAAAAAGCTTTCCTTGCCTATGCAATTGGTTAAAACCGTGACAGTCGGTGATTTTTCCGAATTATTTACTAAAAGCAATATGCTTCAGTTAATTGTAATATCAATTATATGCGGAATTGCCATTGCAATGGCTAAAGAAAGAGCAAATATAGTAAAAGATTTTATAAATGCTTGTTCAGTTATTATGATGAATATGA
The DNA here is from genome assembly GCF_900070325.1 of Herbinix luporum. Lineage (GTDB taxonomy): Bacteria > Bacillota > Clostridia > Lachnospirales > Lachnospiraceae > Mobilitalea > Mobilitalea luporum. Next base: position 1,258,961 of record NZ_LN879430.1, on the reverse strand, counting down.
TTAAAATTATTATGTATTATGCACCCTTTGGCCTTGCTTGTTATTTTGCTTCCATGATAGGACAATTGGGAAGGCAAATACTTGAAGGTTATCTGAAAGTTTTCCTCTTATATTTAGCTTTAACTATCATTTACTATTTTCTATTCTTCACCATCTATGCCTATGTGGCAGGGGGTAAGCAGGGAATAAAAGCCTATTGGAAAAATGCTATTGCTCCGGCTGTAACAGCCCTTGCCACCTGCTCTAGTGCGGCTTCTATACCGGTTAATCTTGAAGCTGCAAAAAAAATAGGAATTCCTAATGATATTGCTGAAACCGTAATTCCTTTGGGAGTTAATACACACAAGGATGGTTCCGTAATCGGAGGAGTTTTAAAGATTGTATTTCTGTTCGGACTTTTCGGTAAAGATTTTAACAACCTTCCGATGTTTTTCTCAATACTGGCCGTAAGTTTATTGGTCGGTGCGGTTATGGGTGCCATACCCGGGGGAGGAATGATAGGAGAAATGCTTATTTTAAGTGTTTATGGTTTTCCTCCTGCTGCCTTACCGGTTATTGTAGTAATAGGGACTATAATAGATGCCCCTGCAACCCTTTTAAATTCTTCTGGAAATACGGTATGTGCCATGTTAGTAGCAAGATTTGTTGACGGAAAGGACTGGTTAAAAGCCAAAAATAAAAGCTAATAAATTAAAACTGTCTCCAATTATACGATTTTTATACCAAGTATAATTAGGAGACAGTTTATTATTTTACTATTTTACGGTAACAATGCTTCTTACAAGTATACCGTCAACTTCGGCAATTATTTTAGCTGTACCTTTGTTTTTTGCAGTTACAACTCCATCTTCTGATACGATAGCTACAGATTTTTTATTAGAAAACCATAATATAGGGCTATCAGTTCCAAGAACATTAAGGGAAAAGTTTTCTCCCTTACTAAGTTCTAGTTTACTAAAAGACATTTGCAATACTTTAACATTACAGGTAATCTTAGCACCGTTTATATTTGCAGTTATTGTTGCATTACCGGGGCCTTTGGCTGTAACCTTACCACTGCTGTTAACAGTAGCAACATTTTTATTACTGCTAGTCCAGCTTACTTTATCTTGTGATCCGATAACTTTAAGGGTTTTAACGGTACCAAAATTAGAACGGGTAGCATCGAACATACCACCGTATTCAAGAACAACCTTATCAGTATTAAGTTCCACAACATTTATCTGGCTGCTTATTTTTTTGCCGTTAAAGGTGGCGGTAATAGTAGCTTCACCGACACTTTTTGCCTTTACTAAACCTGTATCAGATACTGTTGCAACCTTATTATTACTTGATTTCCAAGTAACAGTGTCATTAGCTCCCCATAGGGTAAGTTGACTTGTTTTATTAACTGCTAAGGTTACATTTTTTTTATTCATCTGAACAATGGTAACATTACAGGTTAAGGTTTTATTTCCTACGGTAGCATAGATCTTAGTTTTTCCCCAACCTTTTGCTGTAACTCTACCATTACTTGATACGGTAGCAGCACGGGGATTAGCGGATTTCCAAGATACATTTTTATTAGTTCCTTTTACTTTAAGAGTTCTATATCTTCCAAGCTCCAATGTAAGATTAGTTTCATTTAAATAAATGTTATTGGCAGCTTCTGCGGTAAGTTTATCTTTTGTAATAAGTAATGCTGAGATTATAGCAAGCCCAGCCAGTGCATAAGTTATGTACCTAAACTTTTTCTTCATTAGAAGATCCTCCTAACTATACAGGTCTTTAAGTTACACAATAAATCAGTAATAAACATAATATTACTCATACTGACTTATTTTCCTTTTTTATTATAGGGTACTTGAAAATTCTATTCATTATTAAATTACTGGAAATAGGGAAATAAATAGTTTTTAGATGGTGGAAAATTGTAGCTTTATGACTTGTATGGTATAATGAAAACGCTACTAATCTATCACATTAGAAGGAGGACTTGCTTTGAAAAAGATTACAAATCCTGTTTTAAAAGGTTTTAACCCTGACCCATCCATTCTAAGAGTAGGAGATGACTACTATATTGCTACATCCACCTTTGAATGGTTTCCCGGAGTCCAGATTTATCATTCAAGGGACTTAATTAATTGGAAACTTATTGCAAGACCCTTAAATAGAGTGTCACAGCTGGATTTAAAAGGTGTCTCATCTTCTGAAGGTGTGTGGGCTCCATGTTTATCCTACGATAATGGTGTCTTTTATTTAATTTATACCATCGTAAAATTATGGACATATGCAGGACCAAGGGATCTTGATAATTATCTGGTTACTACTACAGATATAAGGGGAGACTGGTCTGAACCGATTTATTTAAACAGCAGCGGTTTTGACCCCTCATTGTTTCATGACGATGATGGACGCAAGTGGCTGGTAAACCAGCTTTGGGATCATAGGCAGGGTAAAAATAAATTTGCCGGTATTGTACTTCAGGAATATTCCCATAAGGAAAAAGGTTTAGTAGGGCCCATAACAAATATTTTTAAAGGAACAGAATTAGGTCTGGTGGAAGCCCCTCATATATATAAGAGAAACGGCTATTATTATCTTATGACTGCTGAGGGGGGTACAACCTTTAAACATGCAGTAACCTTTGCCCGTTCCAGAAAGCTAGAAGGACCTTATGAACTTCATCCACAAAATCCTATTCTTACCTCCTGGACCGGTGCCAACCTAGAACTTCAAAGAGCCGGTCATGGCAGTCTGGTAGAGACGCAAAATGGTGAGTGGTATATGGCTCATCTATGCGGACGGCCTCTTCCTAACAGGGGAAGATGTATCCTAGGTAGAGAAACTGCTCTTCAGAAAATGGTATGGAGGGAAGATGATTGGCTATACCTTGAAGCAGGGGGAAATCATCCTCAAGTTCATGTTCCGGCTCCGGATTTAGAGGAAGTTAAGTGGGAGGAAGAACCGGCAAGAGATGATTTTGATACTAGTAATTTAAATATTAATTATCAAACCCTTAGAATGCCTCTAGGGGATGAGTTTTATTCCCTAACAGAAAGGCCAGGATTTTTAAGACTTAGGGGAAGTGGCTCATTAGGTTCAAGATTTCATCAAAGCTTTATTGCAAGACGTCAGCAGGCCTTTTGCTATACTGCAACTACAGTGGTAGAATTTGAACCTGATACCTTCCAACAGATGGCAGGGCTTACAGCTTATTATGATACAAATAATTTTTACTATCTGCATATTAGCTGGCATGAAGAGAAGGGAAAGATTATTGATATTGTAAAGAAAGATGCAGGAGTATTTGACGAACCCATAAGCGATAAGATATCTATAGAAGGATGGGAGAGAGTATATCTTAGGGTAGAAGTAGATTATCATATCTTGCAATTTTCATATTCTAAGGACGGTAAAGACTGGATTAAAATAGGTAGCAGTTTTGACGCCAGTATTCTATCTGATGAATATACTGTACCCAATAGATTTACCGGTGCATTTGTAGGAATATGTTGCCAAGATTTATCAGGTCAAAGAAGAGCAGCGGATTTTGATTTCTTTGAATATATAGAAAGGTAGATAACATAATATTATTATGTAAACCTAATAGTAATAATTTATATACACAAATATATCAAATATAGAAATAGGTAATTTTTAAAAGAATAAAAGATGCCAAAGAAGGAAGAAATGTCTCTACTAATACTAATCGAAAAATTAATATTAAAGAAGAAAACCATGGGCTTCATAAAGGAAAAGGAGCTATGACATTTGTTTATAAACATCTCTTGGAAATGAAGCGAAGTAGCCGTTTTATATTTATTGACGGTAATAGCATCTTTATTGCAATATCTGTAGGAATTGCAAGTAAATTTATAGAACATAATACAGTCAGTATTTATATAACCTTAGGCACTTTAATCTATATGCAATATTTTACAACAACATTCGGGAGGCTTAAAACTGAGCTGTTAAAACCCTATATTTATATGATACCGGAATCTTCATTTAAAAAAATACTTGCTGCCAGTGCTTCTTCTATATTTAAGCCCTGTGTAGATTCGATTTTAATCTTTGGAATTATGGCTGTGGTAGGAGGAGTAGATATACTACAATGTATATTTATGGCACTGGCATATAGCGCTTCAGGCTTTTTGTTTGTTGGACTAAGTGTTGTTTATCAAAGGCTACTTAATGATCAGCCAAATAAAATTGCTCAAGTTTTTATTGGTATTTATTTATTGATACTTGTATTAGCTCCTGGGGTTGCAGCATCGGTTTTAATAACGGTATATGTTTTGCCGGAATCATTGATATTTTTATCAACCCTGCCCTATACAATTGTTAGTATGCTTATTGCATTCATTATGTTTTTTGCTTGTAGAAATTTATTAGATAGATCGGATTATTCAGAAAGAATATAAAGATTTATATAGGCAGCAATACAGTTTTGTACAATAGGAGAGAATATGAATATACAGATATTTGGAAAGAAGAAATGTTTTGATACTAAGAAGGCAGAGCGTTATTTTAAAGAAAGAGGTATTAAGTATCAGTTTATTGATTTGCTTGATAAAGGTATGAGCAAAGGTGAATTTAATAGTATTAAGCAGGCAGTAGGGGGTTATCAAAATATGCTTGATGAAAATTGCAAGGATAAAAATCTTCTGGCCTTATTTACTTATTTGTCAGATGAGGATAAGGAAGAAAAAATGCTAGAAAAGCAAGTATTGATTAAAACCCCCATAGTTCGTAGCGGGAAAAAGGCAGCAGTGGGATATAAGCCTGAAATATGGAAAGAGTGGCTAATATAGTTATTAATTTGACCAGTTCAAGTGTTAGTAACTAGTCCATAAATTATCTGGTATTTTACTAGATACTAATAATATGATAACAATTTAACAATCGAACATGCGTGCGTCGTAAATTGCTTTTTAACCAGCTAAATGTAAATAAATCTGTAAATAAATATTAAATAAAATTATAACTTTAATGTCGTTATAGAGGTGTTTATTATATGTTATTAAGTGGCTTTTATCTACAAAAAACATAGAAGTATACGCATTAAAAGAAAGTTTATATGGCATTGTTAAGTTTTATATGATTTTGATAGATTTCAGAAGAAAAAGCAAACTTAAATATTTTCCTCACTTAAAAGGAATGGCTAAAAAAGATTTTTTCCTAAGAGATAATTACATTCAAGGAATTATTTTATACAATAACAATATAACAGATTCTGATAAAGAAACAACTTATGAAATAGCCAGCGGATTTCTTGATAACAAAGATAATTGTGATTGGTCAATGAGATTTATTCAATATGATTTTGATTTTGAAAAGCTAAAGAATATTCAAGTTAATAATGAAGAGTTAATAATAAAGATAAGAAGTATTTTGGATTTGTTAGAATTAGAATATGAGGTAAAATTAGAAAATATAGATTTAAATACATTTAAGTATTTAAACCGGCTAAATTGATAAAATCGAGAGTATTGTATAAAAACATACCCAACTATTCGTTAAACTATCGTTTTGCGAATAGTTGGAGTAGCCTTCTATCTATGGACTTATTCATTAAATTAGTGAAAAAATAACATTAAATAATGTTTTTTCTAATGTCTGTCATATTGCATGTTTCTTTCATCGTGAATCTATCTCCTAGAGATAAAACTAAATTTAACTATTTATTTAACTATTTATTTGAATGTTTTTTGATTTTACTAATGGAATTATTATATGTTTAGCTTTTAAGTACCATGCATCTATATAGTACCATGCATCTATATAACGATCATTTTCAATAGTTGGCAAAATAACTATTTAGTTTTATATATCTATTTAGATTACGCTGTTTTATTATTTATATTTGATTTTTCCCTTTATTATCCCTAATAACCTGCATTTTCTGAGTTGTTTTGTAAATTCTTCTCCGATAAATCCTCTCACTTTCTAAACTGTTTTTTACTCTAAGCTGTTCCATAATTTATCATCATAAACATCCGAAGTTTTATAAAAATCAAATAAAAAAACAGAGATTTAATCTCTTAAATTAAAATCTCTGCTCACTTAATATTCGTTCTAATTCCAAGATTTCTGCACGGTTTAAATCTTGGTTTTTTAAATAATCCGCTAAAAAGGTACTTAAGGATCCGTTATATAATTTATCTAGTAATGCCTTTGTCTCAATATTTTGCACTGTTCTTTTTGATATTGCAGCACGACATAGAAAGCCTGGGTCTTCTCTTTTGATGGCGCCTTTATCGATAAGTCGTTTGATTACAGTATATGTAGTATTCTTTTCCCATCCGATATATTCTTTGATAATTTTTGAAATATCTCGAGCTGCCAAAACTTTGTTAGCCCATAATAACTCCATTACATTAAGTTCACCTTCGTGTAATCGGATTTCTGGCCTTGCCATTATATGTTACACCCCTTTAAAAAAATAGACTACATATGTAGAATCTAAGACAATTTAAATAGGCTAAACTACAAATGTAGATAATAGCCTGCAAGTTCATTCTAATGTACTAGAAAAAGAAAGTCAAGGATTAAATGGGGACAAATATCATCAATTTATAGTAAGAATCTATAAGGATCTATGTTTGATGAGTTTATTAATAAAATTCCTATTATTTTTTTGTATATTTTATATAAAAATGTAAATACATATAAAGAATAATTATTGATAAAAAATTTTAAATATAGGAGTTTAACCCTAAAGTAGTCAAACTCCTATATTTACTAGGTGAAAGTATGTAACCTTACGCTCATCGCTTCTATTAAATAAATAGTTATAAGAAGATAAGCTTTTAAATGCAAAAAGCCGCATAATAGGGAACATACTTCACATTATTTGAATATTCAAAATTTCTTTCAGATATTTTTATTGAATAAGGAAAGTCAATCTTTTGCTTTAATACACTTATACTTTTAGATCTGGTATTGGTATCACAAAATATCTCTAATGGAATAATTTCTCCCTTATTGGAAAGTAAAAAATCAATCTTGGCCGTGGATTCTGATTCCCAAAAAAATATGGGATAACCATTGACCTTAAGGGTTGTGGCAATATAATTTTCAAGAAGAGCTTTTCTAGCAACTTTATTAAATGTAGTCTTAATTTCCTTTAATAATAGTGAATGAAGCAGACCTGCATCGGATAAATATAGCTTAAAACTGGTTATTTCATTGACATTAAGCCTGTCTTCTTCCAAGATCTTATCTATATTAGAAAGATCTTTTGTTGTCATTTTATAGCATGGTATTATGTAATTTTGATTAGATAGGCTTTGAATTGCCTCCTTGTACATGGCATGGGTTGTCCCTTTACGAATTAAATTATATTGAAATTTTTTATTACTTTTTAATAATTGTAAAGGCAGGCAATCTAGTACTTGGTTCATTTTTAGGCTTTCACTGTCTGAACTTAATAGACTTAAATAGTGTCTATAAGTTCCCATCAGATGGCTATGTTGCTCGGGAATATTTGATATATTGTTAAAATTTAAATATTCATTGATAATACTTGGCATACCGCCAATTTGAAGATATAGATTATGAAGGTTAAGAAGTTCTTTATGTACAATATCAGGTATCTTTTTATTAGAATTATAATGAGCTATAATGGTTTCTATATACCATTCACTACCTATAGCTGTTAAAAATTCACTAAATTGCATTGGGTATATAGGAATATGATAATATGGCTTAAGCTCTTCTTTCTTTAAGGGGCTACTGGATATGGCAATTATTCGCGGAAATGCTCCTTCTTGCTGTAAGGATGACAGTATGTGTAGTGCAGCCGGACAATAGGATATTTCATCTAATATAAGAAGCCTATCTTCATTAAAGTTATCATCTGAATCCAAGGCAGTCAAATAAAAATGTTCAGATAATCTTTTCGATAGTTTACCCGGGTCTTTATCAGAAAATAAGTCAACTGCTTTTGGGTCATGTTCAAAATTAAGATATAGAATATTTTTAAAAAAGGCTTTGGCAAAATCATAGGCTAGATATGTTTTCCCAACGCCTTTTGCACCGGTAAGCATGACCGGTCTTATATCTTCAGTCTGATTCCATTTTATTAATTGCTCTATATATATCCTCTTCACTTAATATTTCCCCTTACAGTCTTCTTAATTTCGAAAGTAAATCCGTAAAATAAGTAGGCAAAGGTGCTCTAAATTCAACATATTCCTTAGTTGTAGGATGTATAAATCCAAGTATGGCAGCATGTAAGGCTTGTCCTTGCAGCTTAAAGGGATCTTTACTTGGACCATAAACGGTATCTCCCACTACGGGATGATTAATACTTGCCATATGAACTCGAATTTGATGTGTACGGCCTGTTTCTAGTTCACATTCTATATAAGCATATTTATTGTCTAAGTTTTCAATAAGCCGGTAATTTGTTGCGGCATATTTTCCGTTTATAACACCGGCAGCCATTTTCTTTCTATCTACTGGATGCCGTCCAATATCAGCCTCTACTCTTCCACTTTCGGTCTTAAAGGTATTATATACCAGTGCAAGATATTTTCTTGTTATAGAATGTTCTTTTAACTGCTTGGCTATATATAAATGGGCCTGATCATTTTTACATACTACTATTACTCCGGTTGTATCTCGGTCAATACGGTGGACTATACCGGGCCTTAAGGGTCCATTTACTGATGATAGTTGATCTTTATAATGATACAATAAAGCATTGACCAGTGTCCCTGATTCATGGCCCGGTGCCGGGTGAACCACAAGCCCTTTATGCTTATTAATTACAATTATGTCTTCATCCTCATAAATAACCTCTATAGGAATGTTCTCTGGCTTGATTTCAGGCTCTTTTTCCTGGGGGAGATATAAAGATATGGCTTGACCTTTAAGTAGCTTAAAATTGGATTTTACGGCCTTACCGTCCACTAGTACCCTGCCCTCATCAATAAATTTCTGAATAGAGGATCTTGATATGTCATCTAAGATTGAGCTAAGATATTTATCGATCCTAAGCTTTTCAAACTCTTCCTCTACAATAAGGCTGATATTTAATTGTTCATCCTTTGGATCTATCATCCTTTATTACTCCTTATTTTCTAAATCTTTTTCTTTTCTTTTTCCTATCTTGAAAATACTTTCAAGAAATTCAAAGTCATCATCTTTATAATAAAAGAGACTAAGAATTAATAAAAGAACACAAGAAACTGTCAAATAACAGTCGGCTATATTAAATATAGGAAAATCAATTAACTCAAAGTAAATAAAGTCTACCACATACTTTAAGCTTATACGATCAATAAAATTACCTATGGCTCCTGCTATAATAAAAACCCATATAATATGAACCGGCAGATATCTTTTTTTATTAGGAATCTTAAAATAGATAAAAACTAAAAGAATTGTAAGGATAACGGTAATTATGGATAAAAAAGTAGTCTTATCTGCCATTATACCCCATACAGCTCCCGTATTTTCATGATACTGAAGTTTTAGTACCCCAGAAATTATGCTTATGGGCCCGTCCTTTTTTAATGTAGTACGGGCCCAATATTTACTTAATTGATCTATAAGTACTAATATTATTAAATAAATCAGATGCCTTATTCGTTGTTTCATTAAACCATGCCTTTCTCCACTATGTTTATTAATTTTGAACATAATTAATAGCTTCAATCATTTCATCTTTAGATACAGAGGTATCAATTATAGCTCTACCTATGCTTTCTAAGTATATAAACTTTATTTTATCAGACTCCATCTTTTTATCTAGTCTTGTTACATGGTATATCTCTTCGGAAGATAAGTCTTTTATACTTGTAGGCAGATTGAAGGCTTCAATTATTTTATATATACATTCTAATTCATCATTACTTATAAATCCACGTTTATTAGAGATATAAGCAGCGCAAATCATGCCCACAGCTACACATTCCCCGTGAAGCAGCTGAAAATCCATCAATTTTTCTATGGCATGGCCAATGGTATGTCCAAAATTAAGAAGGGCTCTGTCTCCTTTTTCTTTAGGATCTTCTTCAACCACTTTCTTCTTAATCATACAACTTCTATAAACCATCTGTTTAAGAGTTTCGTAATCTAAAGACTGTATATTAGTAATATTATCTTGCAGCCATTTATAAAAATCTGCATCCTTAATAAGGCCATGCTTAATAATTTCACTAATACCGGCATTAAATTCCCTTTTGGGAAGGGTCTTTAGACTAGATAAGTTCATATAAACAAGCTTTGGCTGATGGAAAGCACCAATCATATTTTTATAGGCCATAAAGTCAACACCGGTTTTTCCTCCTATACTGGAATCTGCCATGGCAAGTAAGGTGGTAGGTATCTGAATAAAATCTATGCCCCTTAAATAAGTAGACGCAACAAAACCTGCCAAATCTCCGGTAACGCCTCCTCCAAGAGCAAGGATAATATCATTACGGTCGAACTTTTTTGCTATAAGCTTGTTATAAACCAGTTTTACAGTTTCAAGATTTTTGCTGTTTTCACCGGCCTCAAAAGTAAAGCTGTAAATACCTCTTGATATGGGGCCTATAAGATCCATACACTCTTTAAGATAAATTTTTTCGACATTAGAGTCGGTTATTACCAAGAAGCGACGATTTTGCAAGCCCAAATTTAACAAGGCTTCTTTTAAACCTGTGAAATCTTTTTTAAGTAAAATAGAATAAGCCGGTTTGCTTTCATAATTAACAATGATTTTATCCTGATACATAAAAATCGCATAACCACATCTATAACCCTAAGACGAGGTTATGCTCTCCTCCTTCATACAATTATTATAAGGTTAGGTCTATTGATATAGTTGTATTTCTACAGAATATCTTCCCTTTTTAGTCTGATTAGTAACTCCTTTAAAAATAAATTTACCAAATCCACGAACTGATACAATATCATTTTCTTTTAACAGATAGCTATTTGATAAGATACTCTTACTGTTAACAAACACTTTACCACCGGTAATTAAGCCGGATAGTTTGCTACGGGAGCCCTTAAAGGCAACAGCTAATATACTGTCTAAACGTACTGAAGATACGGTTCCTGTAATTTTTTTTAAATTGGGCTTATATATAAAATCTTTGTATTCCATTAAAGAAGTACTTACTACTGTATGTTTTATCCGTAGTAAATTATCCATAATAAAGCTGCTTATAGATAAGCTGCAAAACAGGTAGCTTTCATGTTCATTAACAATAATATCTCCGATTTTGCTTCTGTTAATTCCAAGGTTTAGTACAGCACCAAGATAATCACGGTGATTAAGTTTATCAGAAAATTTTTGGTTTATGGGTGTAATACGAAGGCATGAAATAGGAAACTCTATTTCCCTTACATCTTCTATATATCTATTACCGCATAAGCAAATAATTTTCCTTTCCGCATCTAGATAACCGCCATAGGTAAAGTATTTAATATCAGGCAATTCTTTTTTCATCCGGTCAAGTAAGTCTTGTTCATGTAAATTCAAAAAGTCTGTAAATAAGGCTATTTCCCTCTTGTCTGCCATTAAAGCCAAATCCTGAAAGCGCCTTTGTAGTAATTGTTCTTCTCTTTCCATAATAATCCCTGTCTAGAATTTTGTGTTAAAAGTAGGAGGATCAAAGCCGTCGTCTTTAATCATGTCCAGATAGTCTCCTGATATATCAACAGTATCGGGAGATACAATAAATATACAGCTGGAAATACGATGAAGTCTGCCGTTTATGGCATATACACACCCGGATACGAAATCCATGGTTCTTTGTGCCATCTTGTCATCAAAGCCTTCTAGATTTATTACAGTGGCCCGTCCTGATAAAAGCATGTCACAAATAAGCTGAGAATCCTCAAAGGAAGTAGGCTTCATGATACATACCTCCAACCCCTTTGAAGTGGTTCTTATAGGTACAACCTTGGAGTTTCTTTCCATAGCCCTCCCCCTTTCTTTTTTTGGTTCATTATTATGTACATTAGTCTGCTGTTGATTTTGAATGCTAATAAAATCATTGTCCTCAGCTTTAGCTTCATTACGTTTTGCCCTTTTTGATTTTTTAGGTTCATCAAAATAGTCATCATCTAAGAAATCGTCAAAATCATTCTCTTCATCATTTAACTTCATGGAATTTAGAAAATTCTTAAAAATATTAGGCATCCTATGACTCTCCCATCTATTTATCTTAATATATCGATTTATTGTTCGGAATAATTTCTTTCTCCAAAAATACCTGTCCCTATACGAACCATGGTGGCTCCTTCTTCAATTGCCACCTGATAATCTCCTGTCATACCCATAGAGAGTATATCAAACTTGTCGGGATTAAAGTATATGTCTTTATGTCCATTATCAACGTTTTTAGTTTTTATGTCAATAAATAATTGTCGCAATTTACTAAAATACTTCCTATTTTTTTCAGGATCAGTTACATATGGTGCTATGGTCATTAGTCCTCTTACCCGAATATGAGGAAGTTTTATCAGTTCCATGAAAAGGGGAATCAAATCTTCTTCATATACTCCATACTTGCTTTCTTCCTTAGCAATATTAATCTCAATTAATATATCGCAGACTATACCCTTTTTTGCAGCCTCCTTATCTATCATAAGACCCAGCCGCAAAGAATCAACGGAATGGATTAATACAGCCTTATCAATAACTTGTTTAACTTTATTACGCTGTAAATGGCCAATTTGGTGCCATTTAATATTGTCTCCGTATTTTTCTATTAATTGATCATGTTTTTTTGCTAATTCCTGTACCTTGTTTTCGCCAAAATCTCTGATACCTAAATCGTAAGCTTCCTCAATCATGGAAATAGGCTTTGTCTTGCTTACTGCAATCAAGGTTACCTCTGAAGGGTTTCTACCTGCCCTTTCACAGGCAGCCACAATATGCTGTCTAATTTCAGTAATTCTTTTCTCCATCATGATCTTTCTCTCCCTTCGAGTTATTTTTTACTATATAAAGACTTAATCCGTAGACTTATTTCAGTAATATTATCAGTAAATTAATAAATAATTTTTTGTTCAACAACTGTTGTAGAATCTAAGGCTATGTGATCGTAAGGAGATAATCCATAGGAAGTATCTTTTTTTACTATACAATAGGATTCATTTTGATATATAATTTCCACCCTTTTAAATACAGCATAACCCATATTTACATTGTATACTCCGGTAAGTTTATCTGTTACCGAAAGCTGATATCTGTTGCCTTCTGTAGAACGAATCCATGTATTTAGGGCAAATTGATTTGCATCCACATAACCATAAGTATCATCCTGATAATATATATCTACAGGTACAAATATTGGATTAAGTTCTCCTGTATCTTTATCATATTCTTCCTTAATCAACCCCGGTTTATCACTGTCACCACCACTAGTAAAATATGATAGGGGTACTATATAAAAATCTTTTGTGGTTATGGCAGATAAGGGTACTTTTAATCCCTTAGCAGCTTCTAGGTGAAGATCTATTTCTAAGAAGCGATCTTCTAAATAATTAACAATATGCTTGTCCATAATTAGTTCTGCGTAATATGAATTATCCGAAGAACTCTGAAATATTTTTAATGGTGCACTTGTTGTAAAATTATCCTTTAAAATAGTAAATTCAATCTTATCCTTTTCCTGTATCTTTTCTAACTGGTAATCGGTCAAAGGAAGTATAATAGACCATACTTCTGAAGTTACCAGTTTATATATAGGAGTATTTATAGAAACCATATCAGAGGTACGAAGGGAAACCCTCTCGTAATTTTCATCATTAAACATCTCCCTAGTAAGGGACTTTTTAGTGACGGTTTCATAATTATCCATATAATATGAAACCATTCCACTGGCCTGACTTTTAAAAACCTCATAGGTAAATGCAAAACCGGTATCTTCTTCAATTTGACGTCCTTTTTCAATCATATTTTGATTTAATACATCAAGAACTATACTTTCTACATCATCCTTAAAGTCATAGACATAAGAAAAGTTATTATCAGAGTATGTTTTATGAAATTTGCTTATTTTATACTGAAATTGCTTGCTGCTATCTTTGTTTAAAGTAAAAGTATCTTCACTTCCGGTAATAATATCCATTATTTGTGTACTGTCATCAACTGAGTACACAGAAGTGCCCTTAGCCACTCTAGATCCTTCTTTATGTAAATAATAAACGTATCCGGCTTTTTCTGATAATACAATATTTTCTTCCCTTAAGATTAATCCGGTTATCCGGCTATCTTCTACATTAAAACCCTCTTGTACTTCATATATAGAAATATGTTCCTTTGTAAAAAAGATATATATATTAATAGCAATATAGATGAAAAGAATTAAGAAGATAACAATACCTATATTTATAGTTCTTCTTTTTCTAAATTTGACTACCCTTTTATCTTTACTCAAGCTAGCTTTCGCCTCCATTTACCTATTCGAATATATTATACTGAATAAAACAAGCAGATACAAGCTATATATTTCGATAAATCTATGCATAAAGGCGGAAAATATGGAAAAAATAAAAACAGAGATTTATCTCGAAGGTTAAAATAAATAGATAGAATTAGTTATAAGTTATGACTATCTTAAAGGAGGTTTATAATGAAAACATTAGATTATATTGCGCTGGTTCTGGTTGCAATCGGTGCAATTAACTGGGGATTAATCGGTTTTTTTGAATTTGATTTAGTTAAAGCTATATTTGGTGATATGACTTGGGTTTCAAGGATTATATATGCCTTGGTTGGAATCGCAGGCCTTTACTCTTTAAGCTTTTTTGGCAGAATAAGAAATGAGGATTAAAAACAGCTAAAGATAAACAAATAACACTGCTTGATTAGAGTCTAGAAAGTTATCCGGTCTCTAATCAAGCAGTGTTTTATATTATTAGATATCTATTTAAACCAAGATAAATGAATTAAAGTTTTTAAATATCGCAAAAAAACCTTTATATTAATATCTATAAAGATACAATTACATTCTTTTTCATATTATCTGGGAGTTGATCTTCGTTTAAAGATATACTAATACATAGATTGACTTTGAAATGATTTGCTATTTGTTCAAGCTTTTTATAAACTTGCTCGATATTATCTTCACTTACAAAAGCGATTGTTAAGAAACTGTCAAGATAAATAGATTCTATATCATGGTCACAAGAAATGATACCGCAGAGGAAACCTAAAAACTCATCATGATTATCAATGGGATAATCTGTAACATTAATTAATCTGATTTTGTTGGATAGTTCATGGATACGCTTGTTATTCTTGTCTAGATAAACAATGTTACCTTTGGCTACATTAACTTCCTTATTCACCTTCTCGATAAGGACTTTTGTCTTGCCTTTACCCTTAGAGCCTGCAATAATCTGTATCAATGTAATCTCCTCCTTATGATGAGCACGCAAAGAATTTTGTGCCGCCTATATTTACCAAAGACCATTTGTGATAAGTGTATAAAAAAACTAGATTTATAATTTAATTATAGTATAGTTATTACGAAAAAACAACACATAATTCCCTCAATTTCTCTTGAAATTTCAACAAAAAATCTGCTTATATCTATTCTATAATCAAGGAGAATAACTTAGACATCTCTGTATATAAATTATTGCTATTAGTGGCTTTTAGGATAAGGGATACATATTGATTATCATTACCATCCTTAAGCAATAAAATCAAACAATTACCTGCTTTTGAAGTAAGTCCTGTTTTTCCTCCAACAATTGTAATGTCTTCTGTAACTTCTTTTTCCCCTGTAAGATATAGATTAGTAGTTTTATATGTTCTTTCTTTATAATTACCAAACTTATCTTTATACTTAGAGGTAAAGGATTCTTTATTTATTATATCAATAAAAGTATCATATTGAAGCAGTTCGTTATAAATCAGATATAAATCATAGGCAGTTGTATAATGATTATCATCATGCAGTCCATGGGAATTTACAAAGTTGGTATGAACTGCACCGAGTTTTTGAGCTTCTTGGTTCATTAATTTAACAAAGGCCTCTTCACTGCCACTTAAATGCTCTGCAATGGCAATGCTGGCATCATTACCGGAATAAACTAAAAGACAATATAGGAGGTCTTCTAGGGAAACAAGATCCCCTTCTCTAAATCCGCAGACTTTAGCTCCTTCAACAGGAATATTACTGGCATTATGACTGATAGTAACCATATCAGTTAATTCGCCCCGCTTAAATACAATTAAAGCAGTCATCAGCTTAGTGAGGCTTGCCGGATATAATCTTTCATAAGGGTTTTTGGCATACAAGGCCTTCTTATTAGTGATATCAAAAAGAAAAGCTGCCTTTGAAGTAACCAGATTATCATCATACCCAGAATCCTCATTATCTAATATCACTAATTCTTTTGCAAAAAATTCATTTTCGGATAAATTAAATCCCAAATCATTTTTTGACGATGTGATATAGTCTTGGTATGCAAAAAACTGATCCGACGATTTTTGGCAGCCTCCCAATAAGATGGCATTTATTAATAGAATGGCAAGATATCTTCTTTTCAATTTAATCCATCCTTTGTAGATTTACATAAAATAATTGATTATGATTTAAACAGTTCTCTCCAATCTAAGTCTCCCCTTTCTAAGGCTTTTATTAAAAGCTCAGCGGTGGCAAGGTTAGTTGCAAGGGGAATATTATATTTATCACAAAGTTGAAAAATATTATTAACATCCGGTTCATGAGATTTTGGGTTTAAAGGATCCCTAAGAAAAATAACCATATCAATCTGATTATGTTCAATCTGACTTCCTAATTGCTGGGTTCCCCCTAGGTGACCTGCAAGATATTTATGAACCGTAAGATTGGTTACTTCTTCTATTAAACGACCGGTGGTACCGGTTGCATACAATGTATGTTTAACCAATATACCACGGTAGGCTATACATAAATTTTGCATTAATTTCTTTTTTGCGTCATGGGCAATCATGCCAATATTCATAGTGTAACTACCTCCTATCTTATCTTCTTTGCTTTTGGGGTTGCAGACGAATATTTAAAATAATACCGATTGCCATCATACTGCTGATTAATGAGCTTAAACCTGCACTTAAGAAAGGCAAAGGTATACCTGTATTGGGCAGGATGGCTGTTACAACTCCTATATTAACAAATACTTGAAAGGCAAACATTGAAGCTATACCGATAGCTATAAGCATCCCCATCTTATCCGGAGCTTTTTTGGCTGTGGATAGGCATGTATATATTATAAATGCATACAATAACAGTATAAAGCAACACCCTAAAAAACCTAATTCTTCTCCGGCTACAGAGAAGATAAAGTCACTTTCGGATACGGGAACATGCCTGTAGCCCCGTAAACCCGACTCATCTCCCGAAAATAATTTACCTATCAATTGACCGGAACCGATGGCTTGTATTGAGTTGTCTTGTTGATACATGGTTCCGGGATATTCTTCAGGGTTTAAGATGGAAAGAACCCTCTGTTGCTGATTTTCTGTTAATAGTGCTTGATAATCCTGCTGTATATACCAGAACAAGCCTAAAAACAGCGGGATTCCAATCACAAGAATTGGAAGAATAATCTTCCAACTTAAACCTGCAGCAAATATAAGCATTACAAATATCATCATTAGAACAATACTGGTTGACAGATCCGTCTGAGTTAAGATCAGATAGGTAGGTATTGCCATCAGTATTATTACAATTGACAAAAACATTAAGTCATTAATTCTGTGTTCATACATAGTGAACAATCTTGCAAAAAATATAATAATTATAATTTTAGTAAGTTCCGATGGCTGAAATACAAAGACGGTATCTTTAATTCCCAGCCATCGCTTTGCATTATAGATAGTTATACCCATAAACTTGACCAATAATAATAAAACTAAATTAATCAAGTATAAGACGATATAAAAATTGGATATAAAGTGGTAATCAAATAAAGAAACGATACCTGCAATAAAAAGCCCTAAAATTATTCCCAATATTTGCTTTTTAAAACTACCCGGCTCTACTTGTTTGACCAAGAATACGCTAATGGAATTTAGTATTGTTACCACCACTAGCAAGGATATATTATATCTCTTAAAATCATATCTCTTAAAAACATCCATTTTAAAACATCCTTACTTCTTAGAAGCCTTCATATCCTTTATGGGAATATTAGCAAACAGAGCAGGAACAGTTCCATTGTTTGATTCTGATTCTGTTTGCGCAATCTTAATATCAAGTCCCTCTAAGTCAATTTCAATATATTTTGATATCACAGCAATGATATCATTTTTTATTTGTTCCATAATTTCAGGTGAGCAGCCTGCACGATCTGATACCAGAACCAATTTTAATCTGTCTTTAGCTATGCTGCTGGTTCCCTTTCTTCTAAAAAAATCTGCCAAACCCATGACTATACCTCCCCCTAATATTTTTTATGCTTACCAAATAGTTTACTAAAGAAGGAATTCTTTTCACTGAGATTTAAGAAAGGAATTTCTTCTCCTAAGAGTCTCCTTGCAATATTCATATATGCCCGTCCAGCCAAAGAATCTGAGCCGGCCAGCGGTTCTCCTTGATTAGTAGAAATCACTATGTTCTCATCGTCAGGAACTATCCCTATTAAGTCGATGGCAAGGATCTCCATAACATCTTCGCTAGACATCATATCACCGCGTTTTACCATATCCATACGTAATCTGTTAACAATCAAATAGGTTTCATTTATTTCATTGGCCTCTAGTAAACCAATGATACGGTCAGCATCTCTTACGGCTGAAACCTCGGGGGTGGTAACTACTAATGCTCTGTCAGCTCCGGCAATAGCATTATGAAAGCCCTGTTCGATGCCGGCCGGACAGTCCATTAATATGTAATCAAATTCTTCTTTAAGCTCCTGGGCTAATTTTTTCATCTGTTCAGGTTTAACGGCATGTTTATCTCTGGTCTGGGCAGATGGTAACAAATACAAGTTAGGATAACGCTTGTCCTTAATTAAGGCATTGCGAATACGGCAATTTCCTTCAATTACATCTACAAGATTGTATACTATCCGATTCTCTAGACCCATTACAACGTCAAGATTTCTTAGACCTATATCTGTGTCAATTAATACTACTTTCTTGTCTAACATTGCAAGGCCTGTGCCTACATTGGCGGTAGTTGTTGTTTTTCCGACTCCGCCTTTTCCCGATGTAACAACTATTACTTCTCCCATACTATTATCCTCCAGTCTACTTAAAAGATATAACCTCTTTTATTACTTATTTTTTTATTTTATAAACGTATATCGTTAAGGATATTCCTGGTTAATGGCTCTATATATATATTGCCATCTTCTAAAAAAGCTATCTTGGCTTCTTTATCTGTATTTTTATCAGGTTTATCAGGGGATCTAGCTATAGTGTCGGCAATTCGAATCTGTGTAGGTCTCATATCCAGAGCAACTACAAAAGAATTGGTGTTGCCGCAAGCTCCGGCAAAGGCAGTACCTTTAAGGGAACCAAGTACTATAATGTTCCCTTTAGAAACTACCCTGGCTCCATGATTAACATCTCCTATTATTACCACACTGGTCTCAAATTCCAAGGAGGCACCGGAGCGAAGAATTCCTTTATAAAACTGACCGGTGTTATTTTCAAGCTCCATCAGTTTTTGTTCTAAGGTTTTTCTAAAGACTTCTTCTTTATCGGGATCATTATCTATAACACAAACTATCTGCATATCGGTATTGTTCCCAATTATGTCCAAAATATCCCTTTGTTCTTCATTAGTTAAGCTTCTTCCTTCAAAACTGATTGCCATTTTGGCATTTTCAAAAAACTTGCTTGATTCCCTGAATTTCTCAGCCACCTGTTCTTTTATTTCATCAAAGCTTATATCTGGATTCAGCACTACAACGATACCGTATTTATTACCTTTAATAATCACTGAATTATTAACAGATTTCATCCCTATCTCCTTATGCAATTTCTTCTAATGATTAATCTGAAAAAGCTGCTATATTATTTTCAGGTAGGATTGCTTCTTTAGCAACTAGATTTTCCTCATTTTCTAAATTAAAGTATAAATCATATATATCTTTGGCTGTTTCTGCAGCATTTCCTGATGTATGACCATTGGGAATAACCACTGTAACTGAAACCTCAGGGTCTTCATAGGGGGCAAAGGAAACAAATAATGCATGATTTGGTTTGCTAAGGCTAATCTGAGCAGTTCCTGTCTTTCCGGCAACAGTAACATCATAATTACCGTAAAGTCTATATACAGAACCTCTTGATTCATTAGCTACTTTATATAACCCCTTTAAGACACTATCCCAAGTGGAATTTTTTATATTTGTTAAGTCCTTATCTACAACAGGCTCATTTTTTAGGACTATGCTTCCGTCTTTGTTTAAGATACGGTTAAGCAAAGTCAGTTTATAATTAGTACCACGATTGGCCAGAGTGGATATATATTTTGATAATTGTACCGGTGTATAAATATTGGTTCCTTGACCAATGGTGGAACGAATAGGATCTTTATCTGATACATTAGGCATAGCCTCTCCAACTTCAACACCGGATGTGGAATCTAGACCAAAAAGGGAGGCGTATTTTTTAATTCTACTTAAGCCTAACTGGTCGTTATATTCACCCTTACCATCGATACTAAGCCTGTAGCCTGTTTCATAAAAGAAGTAGTTGCAGGACATTTTTATAGCATCTCTAACATCAATGGCACCGTGTGTGCGGGGATAAATATGACATTTAACAGGAAGAGTTACCTTTTGGAATATACCTAAATCCAATATTTTCTCATCCGGAGATATAACTCCTTCCTCAAGTCCGGCAAAGGCAGTAACCATCTTAAAGGTAGATCCGGGAGCAATAAGTTGTGTGGTGGGCCTATTCATCCAAGGTAATGATTTATCCGAATAAAGCCAATTGTAATAATCGCCATCTACCTTATTGGCAAGCATATTATTATCATAGCTTGGATATGTTACCATAGCCAGTACATCACCGGTATTTACATCGGTAACTACAATTGAACCGCTACAGGGCTCTAAGGCCAGCATAGCCGGTGTAATTTCCAGTGACCTAATTTTACTTTCCATAAAACTGTAGGCAGATATAGCTCCAGACTCTAATTTACGTATATCTTCCTCATTATATTCTAACACACCTTGGGCAAATAATAAAAGACAAATTTCAGTTCCTGTTAATTTATACGAAAACACCAAATAGCGATATATTTTTTTATTAAATGTGCTGTCTTTGTCCAAATACTCCCAGGTGTAATCCAGCAATTTCTGATACAGTTCTTCGGAGCTAAAATAAGTATCGACTCCCAACTTAGAAAGGTCTATATAATTGTTGGCCAAGGCATATTGAAGAAAACGGTTTAAAGGAAGTTTATTGTTTTGATAGGACTTTAAGTTTACATCATCCTTATCAATATTATTAAGTAATATAACCTTCTGTTTAGTCAGTACCTCATAGATATAATCAAGAAAATCTTCCATATCACCGGCTTTTTTATTGGTAATTTCATTGTCATATGACAACAAACTATTAAGCTTTGAGAATAACTGGGCTTTTGCATCTGTAAATTTACCGTGAACCCTATTGCTAATTCTTTTTTCTAAATCAGAAGCATTGGAAGGTAAATCTGATATTCTCTTAATATCAATAATATTGTTGTCTATTAAAGCATAATAAACCTCATATATGGGGGTGTATATTTCACTGGCACTTTCACCTTTAGTTCCATAATTAAGGTCCGGTCTTAGATGATCTAAAAGTATACCTGCAATACGTTTCTCAAGAATATGATATGCGGCTTTTTGAAGTTTTCCATCTATAGTCAGGTATATATCATTGCCGGCAACAGGTTCTATACGATCAACAATTTCTATTACCTTTCCACTCTCATTTACAGTAACATTTTCACTGCCCTTTTCACCTGCTAGGTATTCCTCAAACTCTTTTTCAAGTCCGGTTTTTCCAACAATATCTGTAGAATTATAATACTTTTCACCTTTCTCAGCATTATACTTATCAAGTTCCTCGGAACTTATAAATCCTGTATAACCAAGCATATGGGCAAAATAAATACTGTCATGATATACTCTCTTAGTTTTTTGTTTAATCTGAACTCCCGGAAGGTCTGCCAAATTTTCCATTATCATAGCAACCGTACCATCCGATACATTTGAAGCAACAGTAAGCTGCATAAATTTAGGATAATTTGAAAATAAGGCAAAGCGAACACTCATTATCTTTAAAGTTTCTTCTATGGTATAATCATCGGATATACCGAACATAGGATACTGCTTTGTTCCGTCTTTTAGAAAATAATAAACTTCCTCTGCTGTTGCATTTTCTTGTTCCTCGGTTAGCCTATTATTCTCAAGAGCATAGGCATAGGCCGTCTTTTTAAAACGAGTAAGGGCAGACCCTGATACAGTGAATTTAAACCCTTCATCTTCTGTATAAGTTATATAAAAAGGATTATCTAAGGTATCACCGTTACTTTCAATTATTTGTATCATCTTATGAATAACAGCATTTCTTTGATTATCTGATTTAATCTCATAGGTATCATCCATTACAACTGAGTATGAAAGGGTATTGGAGGCTAGAAGCATGCCATTACGGTCATATATATTACCTCTTGTACTTTTAATTTCTCTACTTTGAGACTTTTTATATTCATATTCTTCTGCATGGGTAGGCCCTTCCAAAATCTGTAGCACAAAAAGCCGGTGGGTTAATGTACCAAAAAGCACCAGATAAATAAGAGCTATGGGAAGTAGCCTTGATTTGAAGGTTCTTTTTATGGCATCTAGTAATATATCTAACACTGTTATTCCTCCTTGTTTTCATCACGGATTAGACGGTGATTAACCATATGTAACAGCTTATATACAATAGTAGCAGCTGCTACCGTATAAATTATTTCCGGAACTATTATTGTACGAAAATAATAGGGAAAATCCAATTTACCCCGTAATAAAAACTCAAAAACATAATATAAGAATTGATAAATAAAATCTCCAATAGCTACAAATACCAAGGGTAAGGTATAATCATCCTCGGAATAAATTGCATTGGCAAACCCTGCCATATATCCTATCAGCATTTGAAATAATGCATAAAGTCCAATAAGATTACCATAAAGAATGTCTAAAAGAAGTCCCGAAAAAAATCCGATTATCATCCCGGTGGTTTTTCCCCGCATATAGGCAGTGGAAACAACAAGGATAATAAGCAGATTAGGCATGACATTGGCCAAGCTGATAAAAGGATATAATGAACTTTGTAAAACTAAGCATATAATGATTTCAATAAAATAAATAATCCCTCTCTTCAAAATGCATACCTACTTTTCTTAATCAATTGAAGGGTCTTCTTCTGGAAGCTCCTTAATAAGAGGTTCTTTAAGTTCAGTGATAATAAGAACCTCACTTAATCTTTCAAAGTCTACAGCCGGAGTCAGGTAAGCTGTCTTTGTCATATTACTAGAATCAAGTTTAATGTCACTGACATAGCCAATTAAGATGCCTTGAAGATATTTTGGACTGGTATGGGCTGTTACTACCTCATAACCGTCTTCAATTTGCGCATCTTTGCTGATAAAATTGACACGGATTTTACCTTTCTCCATTAATTTGAGATCTCCTTGAACAAAACAAGTATCGGATGTTTTTAAAAACATTCCCTGTACCGCACTTTTATCATCAATTATGGCTCTTACTACTGAATGATTATAATAACACTCAGTAATTATACCAACAAGACCACTACCGGCAAGTACGTTCATATCAACGGCCAGTCCGTCCTTAGTACCTTTATCTATAGTAAATACATTGTACCAATTATTGATGTCCTTATCGATAATACGGGCGGCAACTTTTGGATAATCAAAGTACTTTTGATCAAGTTCATATAATTTTCTTAGTTCGTCAAGTTCATACTTGTTTTGTAATAGAAGCTTATTTTCATAGGATAAAACGCTTACCTGATCCTTTAACTTTTTATTCTCCTGTATAAGTTCCCGTATATTTTTTAAGGTTTCCATTCTGTCAGAAATAAATGTTCCGACTGTATTGATACCTTGTTGCATTGGGGTAATGACGGTTCCCACTGCGTTCCTTACGGGATAAAATATACCTTCAAAACGAAATGACAAAATTATAAGAATAATACATAAAATTACTCCTACAATAAGTCCATGTTTTGGCTTAAAATTGTATCTTGCTCTACGTCTCATTGATACTAACTCCTATATACACTGATAAGAACTTTTATTTATCCTACCATATATTAATCTACGAAAGTTTTTGGCCTTAAAAAATCTGCCAGGGTTGATAATTCCGGCTCATCCATTATTCTGCTTAGACCTTTAGCAACTGTACTTGCAGGATTATCACAAATATTTACCAAAAGTCCTGTTTCCTTAGAAATCAATTCATCTAGTCCGAAGATATTAGCTGAACCTCCGGTCACATAAATTCCGCTGTCAATAATATCAGAGGCAATCTCCGGGGGAGTCCTTTCTAAAATAATACGGATGGCATCTATTATGTTATAGAGATACTCCTCAATGGCTTTATAAACGGTTTTGGAATCTATCTCCTCTTTGACCGGTAATCCTGTTACTACAGCCCTACCATAAACCTTTATCTTTGCTTCCACATCAGGTAAGGCACTGGCCAATTGTTTTTTTATACTCTCTGCCGTTTTATCACCGATATATAAATTATGACATTTTTTAACCATACTTTTAATTGCTTCATCCAGCTTATTTCCCCCTATGGGGATTAATTTACTAAGAACGATACCCCCTAAGGATAGTATGGATACCTCAGTAGTATCGGCTCCTATATCTACAATCATAACTCCCCTGGCTGACATTACATCAAGTCCGGCTCCCACAGCATCTGCAATGGGTTTTTCAACTATTTTAATTCGTCCGGCCTTAAGCTGGGAGTTGGCTATTAATTCATAGAAGGAGCGGCGCTCTACTTCTGTAATATCTGAAGGTGTAGCAACTATATAATCAGCCATTCCCGGCCTTTTAGATTTGCTGACTTGCTTCATAAATTGAACTAATAATGCTGACATATTCGCTACATCTGCAATAACTCCATTTCTGACCGGATGGGTTACAACTATATTAGAGGGTGCTTTCTCATACATGTCATATGCTTCATTTCCTATTGCTATAATGTTTTTTCTATCTGCAATGGCTATAATATTGCGCTCATCTAAAACTATTCCCTGTCCTTTTTTGCTAATTTTTATAGTACTGGTTCCAAAATCTATGCCATATGTTTTTAAAGCCATTATTTAAGTACCTCCTATATGCGCTTTGGTAAGTCATTAATGCCTATAAATTATAATAACCCCTGTTCTGCTAAACTGATATATTTATTATCGCCAATAATAATATGATCCATAAGTTTTATTCCAATTAAATTCCCTGCATCTTTCATCCTTTTTGTAATTTTTATATCCTCTGTGCTTGGAGAAGGATCACCGCTTGGATGGTTATGAACCAAGACAATATTTACAGCATCTTCTTTTAATGCTTGAATATACACCTCACGAACAGGCATAATAGAGCTATTTACTGAGCCTTGTGACATAAGCATATCATTGATAAACTTACATTTGGAATCAAGCATAAGAAGACGTACCTGTTCCCTAGAAAGATGACGCATATCCTGCATATAATAATTGGCAATGCTACTGGGAGTTATAAACTCCAAGCTTTCTTTATGTACTTCCCTTGCCATTCTCTTAGTCAGTTCTGTCAAACAAAGAAGCTCAATGGCTTTTACCTTTCCAATCCCTTTTATTTCAGTTAGTTCTTTCATAGTCAGGTAATTTAAACCCTTAAGTCCGGGATGGGTTTTTGAATGATTAAGAACATTTACAGCTAAGTCTATGACCCTTTGTCCTTTGCTGCCGGATCTAAGGATAACAGCAAGAAGTTCTGCATCGGATAAACTTTGTGGTCCATAAGCTTGGCATTTTTCATAGGGGCGTTCCGATACAGGTAATTCTTTGACAGTTAAATAATTTGTTTTTTTCATGATATCCTCCTTCTTTCTCTCTCCAAGAAATCATTTGGATATCTTAAATAATTAAATTTTTTTATAGATTATTACTGAAATTAAGGCACCTAAAGCACTTGCCACAGTTATCTTAATTTTAATACCAAAATATATCACAAGGGCACCTAAGTTAAGACTAACTACATTGCCCTTACCTGTATCACCGATGGCAAATTCCATGCCATAATTTAGCCATGATAACCACTCAACATTTTTTACTAAATGAGCTATAAAACTTCCTATCAATATACCTAAAAGTACTAGGAGAAATAAAGCCCATTTATTTTTTCCTATTGTTTTAGCCATAACAATTGCTCTCCCTTGGATTTAAGCATTTAATTATGAAAAAATTTAATTATGCCAATAAATTTAATACTAATAATTTAAATGATAAAAAATTATCATGTAAATAAATTAATATAATTTTATCATAAGAAGTTTTTTTTGTATACAGGAATAATGACATATAACCATAAATTAACCTGTTTTTGGAATTTTACAGTTGAATAAGGTTTTTATCTAATAATTTTTGTAAGGACATTAAAATTCCATATTTAGCATGGAACCAAGTAAGTCCTCCTTGGAAAAATACCGTATATGGGGGTTGTATTGGGGCATCGGCTGAAAGTTCAATGGAAGAACCTTGAATAAAGGCACCGGCAGCCATTATAACATCGCAGTTATATCCCGGCATAGGCCAAGGCACTGGGGTAACAAAACTATCAACCGGGGCTGCTGCCTGAATACCTTCACAAAATCCAATAACAGCCTCAGGATTTTTTAGGGTAACGGCCTGGATAATATCATAACGGTCCTCTCTTCCGTCAGGAAGTACCTCAAAGCCAAAATGCTCATATAGATTTGCCGCATATACTGCTCCTTTTAAGGCCCCGCTTACTACCTGTGGTGCCATAAAGAGCCCTTGATACAGGCTGGAATTTATACCTAAAGTAGCACCCACTTCTTTACCAAGTCCCGGTGCAGTAAGTCTACAAGCAGCATTTTCTACATACTCTGCTTTTCCGGCAATATATCCCCCTATGGGGGCAAGGCCCCCTCCGGGATTTTTAATCAAGGAACCGACACAAATATCGGCACCTACATCTGTAGGCTCAGTTAATTCAACAAATTCACCGTAACAATTATCTACCATGCATATAAGATCCGGCTTTATCTTCTTCATAAATGATATTAATTCTCCGATTTGCTTAACAGAAAAAGTCGGTCTGTTGGCATAGCCTTTGGATCTTTGAATTGTAGCAAGTTTTGTCTTAGGACCTATGGCTTTTTCGATTTTTTCATAATCAAATGTACCGTCACCCTTTAAATCTACCTGCTTATAAGTAATCCCATACTCTGCTAAAGATCCCTTAGTTTCTTTGATACCGATAACCCCTTCAAGGGTATCATAAGGTTTACCTACCGGAGATAAAAGCTCATCCCCCGGTCTTAAGTTACCTGCCAGTGCAACCGTAAGGGCATGGGTACCGCTTATTAACTGGGGTCTTACCAGGGCATCCTCGGCATGAAAAACATCGGCATATACCTGTTCTAAGGTATCCCTGCCGATATCATTATAACCATATCCGGTTGTTGCAGAAAAGTGAACATCGCTTACCTTATTATCCTGCATAGCCTTTAGTACTTTTAACTGATTATATTCTGCGATTTCATCAATACGAGAAAAACGTTCTTTTAAGCCTGCTTCTATTTTATTACCTAAGTTAATAAGCTTAGGATTAATTCCCATCTCCATATAAAATGTATCTAAATCTTTAGTAAACACAATTATTCCTCCAGTATCATTATTTTAGTTGACATAAAATATTTATCCTATATTATAGCACTTTCTTTAAGTTTTTGCAGCATGAAATCAAGGATTTCATCTTCACTTGAAAATTCATCCTTGTTTACCCAAGTTACATCCTTTTCCCGTTTAAACCAGGTAAGCTGTCTTTTAGCATAGTGTCTTGTATCCCGCTTAAGTCTATAAATAGCCTCATCCAATGAGCAATTATCTTCAAGATAATCTATAAGTTCTTTATAACCTAAACCTTGCATAGACACCATTTCTTTATTATATCCCATATCTAACAATTGTCTAACTTCATTAACAAGCCCTTTTTCAATCATAATATCTACCCTTTGATTAATAGCTTCATAAAGTTTTGTTCTATCCTTAGTTAAGACAAAATATCTATATTGATAGGGTGATTCTTTCATTCTTTGTGCTTCATTATGGGCAGATATTGGTTCTCCTGTTTGTTTGATATACTCTAAGGCTCGAATTATTCTTTTAACATTATTGGGATGTATTGCTTTGGCACTATTCGGATCAAGATTTGCAAGCATTTCATGTAAATATAAAGATCCCTTACTTTTAGCCAGTTGTGTCAGTTCCTCCCGATAAGAGGTATCTGAAGTATGTTCTTCAAAATCTATATCATATAAAAGGGCTTGAATATAAAAGCCTGTTCCTCCTACCAGTATAGGTATTTTATTTTTCTTATAAATAAGATCTATATACTTTTTTGCATACTTTTGAAATTTAACAACATTAAACTCTTCATCAGGATTAAATTCACTAATAAGGTAATGGGGGATACCTCCCATTTCTTCCTGGGTAATTTTTGCGGTTCCTATATCCATATATTTATAAACCTGCATGGAATCAGCAGAGATAATCTCCCCATTTACAGCCCTAGCAAGATGTATTGATAGGGAGGTTTTGCCCACAGATGTGGGACCGGTTAATATTATAAGTGGCTTTTTGTCCATAGTTCCTCCAAGTTATATAATCCTTTTAAATTTCTTTTCTAATTCATACCGGCTTATAGATATTATGACCGGTCTGCCATGGGGACAATGATAAGGATTTTCTAAGGTTAATAATTCCTTTATTAATGAGGAGGCTTCCTCTGTGGATAAAATGTGATTTGCTTTTACTGCAGATTTGCAGGCCATAGAAGCAATCTTCTCCAATATTGATAAAGGATCTCCTTGGCCAAACCCAAGCTCTTGTGTAAGCTCATCAATAAACTCTAAGAATAAATCCTTATCTGAAAGATTATATAAATCCGCAGGTACAGCCCGTATGGAAAATTCATTACCTCCAAAATGCTCGATTTCATATCCTAATTGTTCCAGAATTTTATTGTGGGTTTTTATAGCTTCCTGTTCTTTTAATGAAAGAGTAAGTACAATAGGTGGCAGAAGCATTTGTGAAGTATGTTTATTATTTTTTGCGGCCTTTAGAATTCTTTCATATAACACCTTTTCATGGGCTGCATGTTGGTCGATAATATATAGTTCTTTTTGATATTCTACCAGCCAATAGGTGGAAAATATCTGTCCTAAAATCCTATGGTCTTTTACTGCTTCCTTCGATAAAAAGTCAGAAAACAAACCTAACTGATCCTTTACTTCTATGTTGTTAGCGGTATTAACCGTAGCTTCATAGCTATGGTTTTCCTTAATTATATCTGAATTATTTATCTGATCCCATATCGGCTGATTATCTTCTTTATTATTGCCAGATATATTACTGCCTATATCAGTTGTATTTGTAGAAATATGGTCACCGGAGTAATTAGCTGATTGTCTATTATCCATAGGTTGATATGCAGCTAAAGTTTCTAGTGCTTTTAAATTACTTATTCTGTTTTTTTCAAATGGCTCAGGAAGCTTTTCTTGAGTCACTTTCTTTTGGTCATTTTTGCTTAAGCTAATTTTAGGTATTAATTCTTTTTTTGATAAGCTGTCTTTAATCAGATTATAGGTTATCTGATAGACTTGTTCACCGTTATTTATTTTAAGTTCCATTTTTTGAGGATGTACATTTACATCCAATAATGAAGGATTAATCTCATAGTATAGTGAAGTAAAGGGATATTTGTGCTGCATCATAAAAGGTTTATATGCCTCTTCGATGGCCTTTGTTATAATATGATTTTTAATATATCTTCCATTGATAAAATAATTCTCGAAATTTCTGTTACCCCTACTGATAGTTGGCTTACCTATATAGCCCTTTATAGTTATATCAGGGGAGTTAAATTCCACCGGCAATAATTCCTTGGAAATATCCCGCCCATAAATATGATAAAGAATATCCTTCACATTGTTATTACCGGAAGACTGCAGCCTTACCTGATTATTTACTATAAATCTAAAGGATATCCCCGGATGAGATAAGATAAGCCGTTCCATCAAATCGTTAACATATCCTGCCTCCGTGGTAGCACTTTTTAGAAACTTTCTTCTGGCAGGGGTATTATAAAACAAATTACGTACGATAATAGTTGTACCACTGGGACATCCGATTTCTTCTAGGGATTTTTCTTCTCCCCCTTCAATAATATAACGATATCCGTTTAAGCTGGCAGCTTGCTTTGTAATTAGTTCAACTTGGCTTACTGCTGCTATACTTGATAAGGCTTCTCCCCTAAAGCCTAAACTGTTTACCAAAAAAAGGTCTTCAGCGGTTTTGATTTTACTGGTAGCATGGCGCATAAAAGCTAAAGGAATATCCTCTTTAGCAATTCCAGAGCCATTATCAGTTATTCTAATAAAACTAATACCGCCTTCTTTAATTTCAACGGTAATAGCACTGGCCCCGGCATCAATTGCATTTTCAATCAACTCTTTTACAACTGCTTTTGGGCGTTCTACAACTTCACCTGCTGCTATATGATTTATGGTATTTTCATCTAGTAGATGAATTATTGACATAGAGGCCATCCTTTCCTAAATCCTATCCTTAATTTTCTTTTGAAGTTGATATAATTTATTTATGGCATCAATAGGGGTAAGATTTGTTATATCCATATCCCGTATCTCTGTTATAATATCATCATTTCCGTACATGGAAAATAAAGAAAACTGCTGCTCTAAGGATATATTGTCATATAAAGTATCACATCTTGGCTGTTCTACTTCTGTAGGTACGGTCCTTGCTTTTAAAGCAAGATCATTGCCAATCAGTTCATTAACAATATCATTGGCTCGTTTTAGGACAGAAGCAGGAACTCCCGCCAGTTTTGCCACCTGGATGCCATAACTTTTATCGGCTCCCCCTTTTACAATCTTTCTCAGGAATATAATATCATCTCCCTGTTCCTTAACAGCTATACAGTAATTATTAACACCGTCAATCTTACCTTCAAGCTCTGTAAGCTCATGGTAGTGGGTGGCAAATAAGGTTTTAGCTCCAAGTATTGATGTATTGCTTATATGTTCCACAACTGCCCAAGCTATGGCTAGTCCATCAAAAGTACTGGTACCTCGTCCGATTTCATCCAGTATAAGTAGGCTGTTTCTTGTGGCATTTCTAAGAATATTAGCCACTTCAGTCATCTCCACCATAAAGGTACTTTGTCCTCCTGCTAAGTCATCGGAAGCACCGACTCTGGTAAATATCCTGTCGACAATTCCAATTTTAGCACTGTCTGCAGGTACAAAACTACCGATTTGTGACATTAGGACAATAAGGGCTGTTTGTCTCATGTAGGTGGATTTTCCCGCCATATTAGGCCCCGTAATAATAGATATTCGATTTGATTTATTGTCCAGTAAGGTGTCATTGGCAACAAACATATCATTGGATATTGTCTTTTCTACAACAGGATGCCTGCCATTTTTTATATCTATTAAACCCTCTGTGTTCATTTCAGGGCATACATAGTTATTCTGTTCTGCAACCAAGGCTAAGGAGGCAAATACATCAAGTTTTGCGATTGCCTTAGCTGTTTTTTGTATCCTCTTAACCTCACTAGCTATCTTATCTCTTATCTGACAGAATAAATCATATTCCAATGAAAAAAGTTTATCTTCGGCTCCAAGAATAATATCTTCTAGTTCTTTTAACTTATCGGTAGTATAACGTTCTGCATTGGCTAAGGTTTGTTTTCTTGTCCAATCTTTAGGTACAAGGTCTTGATAGGATTTGGTTACTTCTAGATAGTAGCCAAATACCCGGTTGTATTTTATTCTCAAATTCTTAATTCCGGTAGCTTCTCTCTCCTTAGCTTCCAGTTCCATAAGCCAGTCTTTACCTTCGGTCTTGGCCTTCTTCAACCGGTCAACTTCCTCATTAAAGCCTTCCTTGATAATACCTCCCTCTTTTATTGTAATGGGGGGTTCATCTTCAATGGAGCTATTAATTAACTCATAGATATCAGAAAGATCATCCAGTTCATTGTATATTTCTTTAAGTAATTTACTATCAAAATTTTTAACTAAAAACTTAATATGGGGCAACATTTCAAGGGAAGTCTTAAAGGCAATTAAATCCCTGGGGTTAGCACTTTTATAACTGATTTTTCCCATAAGCCGTTCTAAGTCATATATGGGATTAAGATACTCCCTGATTTCTTCTCTTGTAATCATATTTTCCTTTAACTGCTTTACCGCAGAAAGTCTTTGATTAATCATATCATAATCAATTAAAGGTTGCTCCACATAACTTCTAAGAAGCCTAGCACCCATAGCGGTTTTTGTTTTATCAAGTACCCAAAGCAAGGAGCCCTTTTTTTGTTTATCTCTGATAGTCTCTGTCAACTCCAGATTACGTACAGTAGAACTGTCCAGCAGCATAAATTTTTCATAAGTATATGGAGTTAATTTTGTAATATGAGACAGGGTAGTTTTTTGTGTTTCTCTTAAAAATTGCATAATACTGCCGGCAGCAATTATACCAATGGTGTAATCTTTTAGGCCAATTCCATCAAGGCTTCCAACGTCAAAATGCTCCATTAAGGCCCGTATACATAAGGCATCGTCAAAATACCAGGGCTCTAAAGGTGAAAGGGACAGATTATTTATCATCTTAACAGCTTCGATGTCAATACCGGATACTAAAAATGTATCGTTACATATAATCTCCGAAGGAGACCATTTGTATATTTCATCCATTAGCTTTCGATTAGAATCAATCTCAGTAACAAAATAATCTCCGGTTGTAGCATCAACAACGGAGATACCGTATAAATTCGTGGTATGTACAACAGACATTAAATAATTGTTCTTTGTCTCATCAAGTACCTGTGTATTAAGATTGGTGCCGGGAGTAACAATCCTTACCACCTCTCTTTTTACCAGGCCCTTGGCTGTTTTTGGATCTTCTACCTGCTCACAGATAGCCACACGGTATCCTCGGGCTATTAGCTTGCTTAAATAATTATCTACTGCATGGTAAGGTACACCGCACATTGGTGCCCTTTCTTCCTTTCCAATGTGCTTACCTGTAAGAGCTATTTCAAGTTCTTTGGAGCAAATAATTGCATCTTCAAAGAACATCTCATAAAAGTCGCCTAAACGATAAAATAAAATACAGTCTTTATATTGCTCCTTTATCTGCATATATTGCTGCATTAACGGAGTTAGATTTGCCATTATGGTACTGTCCTTTCTTACGTATATATTCTATAGTTTACATCTCGAATCATTATACCATATGAGCTAATGATTTGAAATTCTAAATTCCCATTTAACCGTTATAAACCACATCATCTAAGAGATTTGTTCCGTCGGCTGCCTCAGTGGCCAGGGTATCACATCGTTCGTTTTGAGGATGACCGCTATGGCCTTTAACCCAGACAAAATCCACCTTATGGGGCTCCATAGCCTTAAGAAGCCGCTTCCATAGGTCAACATTTTTTACAGGTTCATTTTTACCCCTCTTCCATCCCTTCTTAATCCATCCCTCAATCCAGTGTTCATTAAAGGCTTTGACAAGATATTGGGAATCGGAATATAGGGTTACATGGCAGGGTTTTGTAAGAGCCTCTAGGCCTACGATTGCAGCCATAAGCTCCATTCTATTATTGGTAGTCTTTTTATAACCGGCAGAGTATTCCCTAATATGTTCCTGCCCCTTAGAATCTACAAATACTATAATTGTACCATAACCGCCGGGACCGTCTGGGTTACCCCTGGCAGAGCCGTCGGTATATATACTTACTTTAGTCAACATAATTCACCTCTTAATTATCGGAGATTATACTCCATTCTCCAGTCTTCATATATTGGTCTGCTGCATTTTCTGCTTCGATAATAATGTCCTTTGAGTATCCTAAAAGATTTAGAAGTTTAATTGCATTTTTGGATACAGCCCGTCCCTTATATAATTTATAATCAAATAAAACCTGATTTCCTTCAACTTTTTCCCTAAAATGATAGTTGGAATAATAATTTTCCAAGATATAAGTAAGCTCAATATCATGGGTTGCCGCAAAGCAAAGAGCATTTTCCTTAGCAAGTGTGGCTAGAATTCTTGAAGAGGCAGCAATTCTTTCTAAGGTATTAGTACCTCTTAAAACTTCATCAACAAAGCAAAGGATGGGATAGTCGCCTTTGGATTTATCCAAGATTCTTTTTAAGGATTTGATTTCAACGATAAAATAACTTTCATTACTTAAGATATTATCCTTTAAGGCCATGGAAGAATATACAGTAAAATAATTGGCCTTGTATTCTTTGCTTAAGGATGTATATATTGTTTGTGACAATATAGCATTAATAGCTATGGATTTAATAAAGGTGGACTTACCGGAAGCATTGGATCCGGTAAGTAAGGTACAACGATCCTCAGTAATGGAATTAGCTACCGGATTATTAATCAGTGGATGGTAAACTTCACTTACGGACAGTTTCGGATTAGCTTTAGTATGGGATAATTGAGGAAGTGAGTAATATTCCACCATATCACGAAATGAAGCGGCGGCAATCATACTGTCAATAAAACCTACAGTTTTAAAAATTCGCTTCATGATATCCTTATTCTTTTTAAAAAAACTTAACATTATATTATACTTAATTAAGTCATGATGAAAAATCATACGATAATAATCTAAAAGAGCCTCAAGTAAATTGCCGCTTACATTCCTTGCAACTACAATGTAAGATCCTCTCCTAAACTTCTTAAACTTCTTTAAATCCTCAGACAAAAGCTTTACATAGGGTTCTAAGCTTGGAATAGAGATTTTTGCTAAGTCGTCTATACAATCAAGCAGACGAAGCTGGAAGGCAATAATTAATAGAAAATTATCAATTTTTGCCTTATACCTATAATAGCTGATAATATTAAAAACCATAAAAAATAAGCTAAGTCCCACTCCTATCCCCGGATTTATAAAAACATATCCTAAAGAAAGTAATAGTCCAAGAGCCATAAGATAATGGGGTATATTGCTTTCCGGTTTTTGCTCCCCAAGTTTGTTGATATAATCAAATACGGAAATCTTTCTTAGCTTTCCTACTTTATTTAATTTTATCTGAACTTGAAGTCTTTCCTCTTTATTGGACTGAAAAAATTCTATCAGGCGATTTCTTTCTTCTAGTTCTTCTGATGAAAAGCATGGTTTGCGAAGAAGGGCATAAAGATATTCTTCTCCCAAAGAACTTTGAGTATTATTCATAAGTTTGTATATCTCATCCATATCAAGATCATTCCAAGTAATATCATCCACATCTAAATACTGGTCTTTTTCTGTCAGATAAAAGCTCTTAATGGATTTCATTTTATCTGCATTATAATCTTCTTCGGGATAACTTGCCCATTCCCTTTCTAAGTGCTTTTTAAGGTTTTTTTGATATTTTTTATCATTTATAAAACTCCATATAATAAGTCCCAGTACAACTATAGCAAAATAAAATAAGTAGTCCATATATAAACTCCAATCTCATAGCAAATTTTAAAACTTTAATAAATATTGTATTATATCAAGTTTTATTTGTCCATAATCAGTTTAATGACTTAAAAATATTTACAACTTCCATAATATTACATAATAATTACTTTGTCAACCTATATATCTATACTTGAAAATTGACATACAAAAAGAGCGAGATTATTAAAATCTCGCTCTATCATATAAGATTAATCATTAATATATCTTACATATTTAAGAGGTTTTCTATAAGTCAAATTAGATATCTTAATTCCGTCTCTTTTATTGCTTGCATGAATAACCTTATTGTTACCAATATAAATAGCAACATGATTAATATACCCGGTAGAATTATTACCATAGAATACTAAATCTCCTGGCTTTAAGTCAGACTTAGATATTGTTTTACCGCTGGTTGCTTGTTCCCTAGATACCCTCGGTATATTTGTATATCCGTATTTCTTATATACTAATCTTACAAAACCGGAACAGTCAACTCCACCGTCTGCTGAGAAGCTATTGCCACCCCATTTGTATGGATAGCCTAAGAATTTTTTAGCATAGTTAACAAGTTCCAATCTTAATGAAGATACTCCGGGTCCTAATTCTAATTCTTCTAATGTATAAGCATGGGCTAACTTATAAGAAAGATTAACAAAATCTTTTGCAACATATCCGATAGTACCTGTCTCACTGTCATCACCGTCTAAGCTAACCTTAACCCATTTGTTGTACTTATGTTCCTCCCCATATACAACAACCAAAGGATCTAATACTAACAGTTCTTCTCCCTTTGCCACATAGTCTAGAATTTCAACTGATTCATCTGAAGAGGGCTCTGTTCTTACGCGAAGTCCGTCTGTATTAGCGGTTGCAATATGATTGGCAATAGTTAAGGCCTTCTTGGATGCTTCCTGTCCGACAATTAGATATTCACTTTTTACATAACCGGTCGCATTACCGGATTTAATCTTGGTCCATCCGTCTTTATCAGGTTCTAGAATATCACAACCGGCATCTTTAGGCATCTTACCGACAATTTTACCATTTTCACTGGGCTTTTCCCGAATTAATAAATTTGTGTCAACATTTGCTATACCTATATTATTAAATCCGGGAATTGGAATTTCATTAGAATTTTTATTTGTTTTAGTATATTTGGTAGTTTTACTACTCTTTGTGCTTTCAATAGATGAAGAAGTGATTTCATCTTTTTTTGTATCGGATGTTGATTTAGTGGATAAAGAAGTTTCCTTAGAAGTTTCTTTCTTGCCCTTATCGATCTGTATAGCTGTCTCTGCTTTATCGTATGGATAACCGGCAACTGCAATTTCAGCTGCCATAGCAGATGCTGCAGATATAAATACGCCCGTAACAAAAATCAAGGAAAACTTAATTAGCTTCTTATCCATGATGAAAAATCCTCCAAATTTTCTTCCATTTACCAAGTATAAACTTTATACTTTGTATAAGATTTATACTTTATAAAAATGGAAAGTTTAAAATCAATTGTTACATAAATATTAAATATGTTACGTAAATATTATATCAAAGACGGATAAATTTGTCAACTCTGTGTCAAAAATTTCTTATATTTCGGCACAATTAACAAATTGAGGTAAATATAAAAGACGAATTGCATATATAAAAAAGAGAAAGGCTATCTAAGTACAATTTTTTTTGTATTAGATAGCACTTTTTTAAGTTATTTCTTGATTATTTTAACAATAAAGCCTATGTTTCGATAATAGTTAAATTATTATACAAATAATACCACCGTTACTGTCATTAATAATCTTTTGCATTGTTTCCTGAAGTTTTAGCTGACTTTCATCAGTAAGTTTATTAACTTTACTGCTAATGCCATCGTTAACCAACTGACGAATGGTTTTTCCGAATATATTGGTTTCCCATATACCCTCAGGATTTTCCTTAGTATTTTCATTAATATAATTTATCAAATCCTTTGCCTGATCTTCTGAACCGACTATAGGGGCTACCTCGGTCATAATTTCTGCCCTAATCATATGAATAGAAGGTGCATTTGCTTTAATTTTAACACCATATTTATTACCATGTTTCATAACTTCTGGTTCTTCAATACGGATTTCATCTTGCTGGGGTGAAACTATACCATATCCCTTACTTTTTACCTGATTAACAGCCTGAGAGACTTTTTCAAACTCAGCCTTTTTTTCAGCCAACTCTTTTAATGTGGCAATAAGTTGATATTCTCCGCTAATGGGAACACCGATTAAATCACTTAGTATTCTGTAGTAATACATGTCATCAAGTTCCACATTAACATCTACTGTCCCATCTTGCATATTTACTCTGTCTAGCTTAAATCGTTTTACATACTCACTGTCGGTAAGTAAATTAGAGGGATTGGCATCTTTTACTCTGGTAATATTTTGGAACATATTCTTTA
Organism: Herbinix luporum; assembly: GCF_900070325.1. Lineage (GTDB taxonomy): Bacteria > Bacillota > Clostridia > Lachnospirales > Lachnospiraceae > Mobilitalea > Mobilitalea luporum. Next base: position 1,220,807 of record NZ_LN879430.1, on the reverse strand, counting down.
CAGCGCTGATTAAATCTGACTTTAACCAGTGGTCAGATGATAGCATTTCTGCCCATTTTGGCATATAAAAATTAACCTCTGTAATTGGAAATACCGAAAGAATATTTTCCATTATCTTATGGATATCTTCCTTATTCAATTGTTCACAGTTAATCGGCATAACTGTTACGTCATATCTTTGTGCTATTTCTTCTGCTATTCTTATAGTGTCATTGGAATAAGGCTTATTAGAATTTAATAATACAATAAATGGTTTACCAAGACGTTTTAATTCCTCAATGGTTTTTTCTTCAGGAATCATATAATTATTTCTTGGTATTTCTCCGAAACTTCCGTCTGTAGTAACTACAATGCCGATGGTTGAGTGATCATTGATTACTTTCTTGGTACCAAGCTCAGCTGCTTGGGAAAAAGGAATTTCATAATCATACCAGGGTGTTTTTACCATCCGTTCTTGTTCATTCTCAATATGACCTGAGGCTCCTTCAACCATATAGCCTACACAATCAATAAGACGGATTTTTACCTTTGTTTCATCATTCAGTGCTATTTCAGCGGCTTCCTTAGGTATGAATTTAGGTTCGGTAGTCATAATGGTTTTTCCGGCTGCTGCCTGAGGCAGTTCATCTACTGCCCTTTCTCTGCTATGGACATCTTCTATTCCCGGTATTACCAGAAGATCCATAAATCTTTTAATAAAAGTGGATTTTCCTGTTCTGACCGGACCTACTACACCTATGTATATTTCACCGCCTGTCCTAGCCTGAATATCATTATAAACATCAAACTGCCCTAACATATGTAAACCTCCTATTGGTTATAGTTAAAGATATGCTGGGCAGTATAATTCTATGATATTTGATATGTACTTGTTATACTTGAAATTTTAAATATTAAAAATAATTTATCTTTTACTGTAATTTACCGATTTTATTAAATGGATAAAGTCTAAAAGAAGCTTTTCCTTCTACATGGCTTATATCTATAAGGCCAAACTCTCTGCTATCTCTGCTATGTTCTCTGTTATCTCCCAGTACAAAAAGCTGGTTTTCTCCTACAGTAACAGGAAATTCAATATAAGTTGCATTTGTATCACCTTTAGCATAAGGCTCCTCTAAGCGTTCTCCGTTCTTATAGACATATCCGTCTTTAATATCTATAATATCCCCAGATGTACCGATTACTCTTTTAACCAATCTGTCTTTATTATCATCTTTTGGTCTTGTAAAAGGAAGAATATAACTGACAGAGCGTAAAAATTCTTCGGTAAAGGAGCCAATTTCCCTGCTTTTATAAAAGATAATAATATCACCGGCTTTAGGACTTTTATTTTTATATGCCAGGCGGTTTATAAACAATATCTGATCTTCAAATAAAGTATCTTGCATAGAAACTTCTTTAACCGTTGCCATGGCAAATAATTGACTGTTAATTAAAGCTGAAAAAAATAATGCCAGAACAAATAAGATAACCCAGCTTTTGATTTCTTTAAAAATCTTTACCCAATCTTTCATATTTGTCTATCCTTTCTATTATAGTTGCTTCATTTTGTCATATTAAATCCATTTATAGTATATTCTTGGAATATTATAGCTTTAAAATTTAATAATGTAAAGACAAAAAGCAAAAAAATATAAAAATAAGACAAGTTCAAATTTTTGTCTTATATTACATTTTGAACTTGCCTTTATATATATAATTATACAAAGATTTAATCCCATTCCAAGGTCTTATATTCAATACGCTTGTCCCTTACTAACAGATCGGCAGCAGCATCTTTAGCTGATTTTCCTTCAAATAAAACCAAATTAATCTGTTCTACTATGGGCATTTCTACTTGGTATTTTTGTGCCAGTGCCAGTGCTGCTTTAGCAGTATTAACACCTTCAACCACCTGACTTACTTCTTTATGAACTTGCTCTAAAGTATAGCCCTTACCTATAAGATAGCCTGCCTGCCTGTTTCTGCTGTGGCGGCTGGTACATGTAACAAATAAATCACCAATTCCGGATAAGCCGGAGAAGGTTTCCATGCAGCCTCCCATTTTTATACCAAGGCGACTAATTTCAGCTATTCCCCGGGTCATTAAGGCTGCTTTAGTATTGTCACCAAAGCCTAGGCCATCTATAATACCTGCAGCCAGTGCTATAACATTTTTAAGGGCGGCACCCAGTTCAATTCCAATCATATCAGGACTGGTATAGACCCTAAAAACTTCATTCATGAAAACGTCCTGTATAAAATGGGCTGTTTCCTTGGATGAAGCTCCTACTACAATAGTAGTTGGAATTAGACGGCTTACTTCTTCCGCATGGCTAGGTCCTGACATAACTGCAATATCTGCCTGAGGGATTTCCTCTCTAATAACATCGGCAAGGGTAAGAAGCGTGTTATTTTCTATTCCTTTTGACACATTAACAATTATCTGTCCTTCTTTTATATAGGAACTGGCTTCTTTAGAAGTGGCTCTGACATAAGGGGAGGCAACAGCCATAACAATTATGTCTTTATTAGTACAAGCCTCTTTTAAATCTAAGGTAATCTTTATATTTTCGGGAAGCTTAGCCCCGGGAAGATTTTTCAGATTATCTCTAGAAGCTTCTAAACTTTTAGCTTCCTCTTCTATTTTAGTCCAAAGGGTAACCTCATGACCATTATTTGAAAGTAAAATTCCAAGTGCAGTTCCCCAAGTTCCGGCCCCAAGTATACCAATTTTAAACATGAACTACCTCCTTTTTAACCTTTATTATCTATTTTTATTCTTTGTCCTAATTTGTTTTCTGTACCCCTAAGCAAGCGTTTGATGTTGGAACGATGTTTTATAATAGCCAATATAGTATATGCCGAAGCTACTATGAGCATATGTAACTCATTAGGATAACGAACCTTAATCCAAATGGGGAACAATAATGCTACTAATAAGGATCCGACAGATACATATCTGGTAACTGCCACTGTAATAACAAAGATGGGCAGACCAAAAGGTATAATCCAAGGATCGAAAGAGGCCATGGCTCCTGCTGTAGCTGCAATCCCCTTACCACCCTTAAATTTTAACCATACAGGATAATTATGTCCTAATACTACACCAAGTCCTGTATATAAAACAAGTAAATTAATATATTCAAATTGAGCAAAGAAAACATATTTAACAAATAAGATAGCTATTACGGCTTTTAGCATATCCCCTAGAAGGGTTAATAAACCTGCCTTGGCACCCAAGGTCCTTAAGGCATTTGTTGTTCCTGAACTTTTGCTTCCGTACTGGCGGATGTCAACTTTATTTAACTTGCCGATAAAAAATCCAGTAGAAAAACATCCAAATAAATATCCGAAAAATATACAAAAAATAATTTTTGTAAACATTTTTAAGAGTTCTCCTTTCGCTCCCTTATAAAGAACTTTAAGGAAGTCCCGGCAAATCCGAAGGCCTCCCGGATTTTATTCTCAATATATCTGGTATATGAAAAATGCATTAATTTTTTATCATTAACAAATATAACAAATGTAGGAGGTTTAACAGCTACTTGAGTTATATAATACAATCTAAGCTGCTTACCCTTATCAGAAGGGGGCTGCTGTAGGGCTGTGGCTTCAGCCATGATCTCATTTAGTACACCGGTAGAAATTCGAAGATTTTGATTTTGAATAACTACCTCTATAAGATCAAATAGTTTATTAAGCCTTTGTCCTGTCTCTGCAGAAATAAACAGTATTTCAGCATAAGGAATAAAGGATAATACGTTTTTTATATTTGCACTAAATTTATTAACTGTATTACTGTCTTTTTCAATAAGGTCCCATTTGTTAACAGCAATAATAATACCTTTGCCCCGATCATGGGCAATTCCTGCTATTTTAGCATCCTGTTCTGTTACACCCTCGGTGGCATCTATAACAAGGATTGCTATATCGGCTCTTTCTACGGCCGCTACAGTACGGACTATACTGTAATGCTCAATATCTTCTTTGATTTTACTTTTTCGTCTAAGCCCGGCAGTATCTATTAAAATATATTCTTTTTTATTTCGTCTTATTGGTGTATCAATGGCATCTCTGGTAGTTCCAGCAATATCTGATACAATAACACGGTTCTCTCCCAACAACTTATTAACTATGGAAGATTTGCCTACATTGGGTTTACCTATTATGGCAATTCTGGGTCTTTCGTCTTCTTCATCCCAATTTGATATGTTTTTAAAATGTTTTGTTACTTCATCCAACATATCTCCAAAGCCCAGCTTTGAGGAAGCGGAAATAGGATGAGGATCACCTATACCCAGGTTATAGAATTCATAAACATCAGGCATAAACTTTTCAAAATTATCTACTTTGTTTACTACTAACACGATAGGCTTGTTGCTTCTTCTTAGCATATCTGCCACTTTAGAATCCGCATCAACAAGACCTTGCCGTACATCAACTAAAAATATAATAACATCAGCCGTATCTATAGCAATTTCTGCCTGCTCCCGCATATGGGCAAACATTTCATTCTTCGTATCCGGTTCAATTCCACCGGTATCTATAAGTGTAAATTGTGTATCTAACCATGTAACATCGGCGTAAATCCGATCTCTGGTAATTCCCGGTGTATCCTTAACTATGGATATACGCTCTCCTGCCAGGGCATTAAATAAGGTGGATTTACCTACATTGGGTCTTCCGATTATGGCTACTATTGGTTTACTCATAATGTACTCCTAATATATAATAATATGGTGTTTATAATAATGTTTCCAAAAAAATTATTTAAACATTCAATATAGTATCAATAAATGCTTTTCCATCTGATTGTACAATAGAGATTTTGGTTTGTAAAGTTTTTTCAATATCCTTGACGGTAATATCATCTAATAAGACCTCTTCCCCCCTACGAAGAAGAACCTCCGGTAAAAGCAAGCTTTTACCTAGGTTTTTACCTTTTAACTGTTTTATAATATCACCGCCGGTTAAAAGACCTGCAACGGTTATGTTTTTTCCAAAGAAATCATTCTCTATTGTATATAGGTTTATTTTGATATTTGGATATTTATCCTTAAGATCAGACGCCATCCCTGATATATATGGGCCGGCTAATACTCCCGTTGCTATGGATATTTCCTTTTCTCTATTATCACCGGGTAGTTCTTTAAGATATTCTTTAAACTCATCTGTAAAAGATCTTAACATACCTACCCCGTTTTCTAACTGAGGATACCCTTCATAAGCCTCCTCATCAGGAATAGGAAGGCCTGCATTGATATACCATTCATCTCCGGCATAAATGAATCTTGTTTGATAATGGGTAAGAAAGATATTCTGCCAGCGATGAATTGTTTCAAGGACCTCTATAGAGTCCTCTTTAGAAAAGGGCTCAAGGGGTGTCAGCTTATCTCTAAATTTTGTGATTCCCACCGGAACAACAGATACACTTTGCATTTCAGGAAGGAAGGCAGAAAGATCATGGATAGTCTTTTCAAGTTCTTCTTTATCATTCCAGCCTTTGCAAAGTACAATCTGTCCATTCATAGTAATACCGGCTTCTTTTAGCCGCTTTATCTTTGAAAGAGAACTTCCTGCAAAACGATTATTTAACATCTTACATCTTAATTCTTCATTGGTTGTATGAATGGAAATATTAATCGGTGATAATTTATAAAATATTATTCTGTCAACTTCTTCATCACTTAGATTGGTTAATGTGATGTAATTGCCTTGTAAAAAGGACAATCTGGCATCATCATCCTTAAAATATAAGGTATCTCTCATACCGGGGGGCATTTGATCTATAAAGCAAAAGATACACTTATTTGTGCAGGATCTGTAAGTATCCATAAGCCCTTCTTCAAAAACTATTCCTAGATCATCATCAAAATCCTTCTCAATCTCAAATTCCCATTCTTCTCCATCGGGTTTTTTGACAAGAAGATTTAAAAATTCGTCTTTAATAAGATAATAGTAATCCAAAACATCTTTTATCTTACTATCATTAATTGATATTAATTCATCACCGGGAGCTAATCCCAGCTCATGGGCAATACTTCCTTCTTCAATCTCTTTAATAATGTGTGCTTTATTCTTCATATAATACACCAATTTTCTTTCATTATGTTATTTGTTTTCTAGTCTTTTATAGCCAAAAATGCCGCCAGACTTCCTCTTAGGCCCTTACTTTTTCTATGGGAGAATAAAAGCTCGCTATTACAGGAGGTACATACACCGCTGATATGGATATTCTCCTCAAAAAGTCCGGCTTCTAACAGAACTCTTTTATTTGCCTCCCATAGATTAAGCTGATAACGTCCTCTATGGTTTTTAGTCAGTATAGATATATTATCCCCTTTTATGGAAAATGCATTCTCAAATTGACTAGCTACATCCTCTCCCACTTCATAGCAATCCATACAGATAGAAGGTCCTATAAGGGCAATTATATCTGTGGCTTTACTGCCAAATGCCTTACCCATTTCATCAACGGTTTTTTGTCCGATACGGCCTACGGTTCCCTTCCAACCGGAATGTGATAGGCCAATAGCTTTATTTTTTGGATCTACAAAGTATAAGGGGACACAGTCAGCATATTTTGTTACAAGGGTAATATTAGGGGTATTTGTAATCAGTCCGTCTATCTCCTTATAATCTTTTGAGATCATAAAGCCTTTACCCCTGTCTTTTTCATCTACTAAACGAATATTGGTTTTATGAACCTGATCAGATATAACTAGGGAATCGGCTTCTACTCCGATACTTTCAGCAATTCGAATATAATTCTCCTTTATATTGTCGGGATTATCCTTATAAGGGGAGGAATCCGCTCCCAAATTCATAGAAGAAAATATACCTGTACTGACACCACCAAGTCTGGTAGAAAAACCATGAACGATAAAAGGTATATCAGATAAGGGGGGAAATTCAATATAAGGAGCCGCAGCCCCCCGGTTAAGCCTTGCCTTATTACTATCTTTAAATGTCATCTTTAAGCCTCCCTTTAGTAGATGCCTTCAAAAGCATTCTTAATAAGCGTAAATTCATTATCCAGTATAACAACGATATCAAAACGGCAGGGTGTATCTACAGGGAGTTTATGAAATTGCATATAGGTTAAGGCAGATCTAACTATTCTTTTTCTTTTTCTATAATCAACGGCTTCAGAAGGAAAACCATACTTACATGCAAAACGATATTTTACCTCTATAAAGCATAGATATCCATCAGATTTTCCGATTAAATCAATTTCCCCTAACCTACATCTAAAATTCTTATCTATAATAACATATCCCTGCTCTTCCAAAAATTTGGCCGCCTTTTGCTCATATTTAAAGCCAAGCTCTCTTTTATTCACACCACATACCATCCTAATATTAACTCAATTTACTTTTCAGCTGATCCATCTTATCTACAAAGACAAGAATTTCAGCCACCACTTCATATAACTCAGGAGGAATATAAGATCCCAGTTCAAGTCTAGATAAGGTATGGGCTAAGTTTTCATCCTTATGAATAGGGATATCCTCCTTATTTGCCTCTTGTATTATTTTATCGGCCATATAGCCCTTGCCGGTTGCAATAATCTTAGGGGCAGCATCATCTAGATTATAGGACAAGGCTACTGCTGTCTTTTTCTTATTAATTCCTGCCTTCTTGTCACTTTCCTTGCTGGTATTATCACTGATATTTATATCATGGATATTATTATGGTTTTTCATAACCGGCCCTCCCGTCATAATCCCCTATTTTTTTGGCAATCCTTTTGGCAACTAATTGTTATGCTATATGTAATTTTTAATAAAACTCATACGATGTATGGGGCTTGGACCCAAACGTTTAAGAGCAGCTATATGGTCCTTTGTACCATATCCTTTATTCTCTGCAAAACCATAACCGGGAAAAATCTTATCATAGGCAATCATCATCCTATCCCTTGTAACCTTAGCAAGAATACTGGCTGCTGCTATGGATATACTCTTTGAATCTCCCTTAACTATGGGAACCTGGAGAATGGATATATCCGGTATGGTTAAGGCATCTATAAATAAAATATCAGGTTTAATTTTCATATTATTTATTGCCTGCCTCATGGCAGAAAAAGTTGCTTGAAGGATATTGATTTCATCAATCTTATTAGGAGGGATACTGCCGATACCATAGGAAATGGCATTTTTTAAAATAATATCATAAATTTCATCCCTCTTTTTTTCCGATAGTTTCTTGGAATCATTTAAATATAAGATATCACAATCCTTAGGAAGAATAACGGCAGCAGCTATTACAGGGCCTGCAAAGGGGCCTCTTCCCACCTCATCTATCCCGCATATATAAGCATAATCTTTATAAGTTTGCTCATAATGCTTCATTGCATTAAGACGTTCTATTTCTTTTTGATAAGCCTCAAATTTTGACTGATATTGGCGGCAGATATTAATAACACCGCTTCTTGTATCTGCTTTATATTTTTCTAATAAAGCCGGAATAAGACTTATATCTGCCTGCATAAATTCCAGCTTTACTTGGGCAATTGTAACTTGGCTCAAAAAACTACACTTCCTTTTTCTTGTATTTATTTTTAAGGAAACTCCAAGGTTATCCTTCCTAAGCGAACATTTCTAAAATCATCCAGTACTATCTTAGCTGCTCTTTCTATATCCGCTTCTCCACCTTTCATAAGGCATGAGCGCTTTAGGGCTATTTGTTCTAAAGTACCTATGCAATCTTTTATAACTTCCATTTCCTGTGGAACTTCAATATCATAACGTTTCTTAATAGCATCGGGATAATATTTGTTTAGAAAAAGTATCAGCTCTAAGGCAAGTTCCGTCATTTGTATTATATTATCATTTATAGAACCGATAAATGCAAGTCGCATTCCCGCAGCAGGATCCTCAAACTTTGGCCATAAAATACCGGGGGTATCAAGAAGTTCTATCTTAGAACTAAGCCTAATCCATTGTTTACCTTTGGTTACACCTGGCTTGTTACCGGTTTTTGCTGTGGCTCTTCCAACAAAGCTATTGATAAAGGTGGATTTTCCCACATTGGGAATTCCTACTATCATGGCCCTGATAGGTCTGTTTTTTATTCCCTTTCGTCTGTCTCTTTCTAATTTTTCCTGACAGGCCTTATATACAATATCTTTAATCTCTTTTACCCCTTCACCGCTTTTTGAATTGATTAAGGCTGTATAATAACCTTTATCATCAAAATAGCTTTTCCATAAATCATTGTATTTGGGATCGGCCATATCATATTTGTTTAGTAAAATCACCCTGGATTTATTCGCAGCTAAGCTGTCAATATCAGGATTTTTACTTGATATGGGAATCCTGGCATCTACTAATTCAATAACTACATCAATTAATTTTATGTTCTCCTGCATCATACGCTTGGCTTTAGCCATATGACCGGGATACCATTGTACATTCATTTTATTACCTCATTTTCTAATCTTGTGATTTTTTTAAATTAAGCTTACTTATAAAGTTAAAGGGAGATAATCTAAGGGCTGCCTTTCCTACTATTTCATCTCTTCTTATATTGCCTATACTGGCAAATCGGCTATCTTCGCTGTTATTTCTATTATCACCTAAGACAAAGTATTCATTATCCTCTAAGGTGATTTCTTCTGCAGCCAGTCCGTAATTGACCATCTCTTCAGCATTGACAATATCTTCAATCTCTTCCCCATTGATATATATTTTTCCTTCTTTTATAAGAATAGTTTCCCCGGGAAGACCGATAATACGCTTAATATTATAAAAGCTATGTTCTTTTCCGCTTTGTTTAAATACTATGACATCAAAACGCTTTGGATCAGATACACGATATGAGAATTTATTAATTATAATGGGGTCATTGGCATAAAGGGTGTTTTCCATAGAAATTCCTATAACATTGGTTTTTTCAACACAATAGTATATTATGAAATATGCAAGGAAGATAACTGCAGCAATTTGTGCGGCCCATATTAGTATTTCAATAAGTATTTTCTTAACAAGAGAATTTTTATCTTTTTCAAAATCAAAATCCATGGCAGTCCACTCCTTACGGTATACATGTAAATAAGCAGATTATATCTTAGGATTAATCTGCTTAGATTATAATTATTATATATGTAATTTACCAATCTTACAATATCTTTATTGGTAATTCAAAAAGCCTGTAGCCAAAAAAAGGACTATACACAAGGTATGTCCTTTTTTGCATTAATTATTTTAATAATTCTTTTACCTTAGCCTTCTTACCAACTCTATCACGGAGATAGAAAAGCTTAGCTCTTCTAACTTTACCACGTCTTACAACTGTAATCCTGTCAATGCTAGGACTATGAAGTGGCCAAGTTTTTTCAACACCAACACCGCCGGAATTCTTTCTTACGGTAAAAGTTTCTCTTGAACTACCGTTTTGTCTCTTAATTACAGTACCTTCAAATACCTGTAATCTTTCACGGTTTCCTTCTTTAACTTTTGCATAAACTTGAACTGTATCACCAACATTAAAATCAGTAATATCGGTTCTTAATTGTTCAGCTTCAATTTCTCTAATAATATCGTTCATTTTTGTGACCTCCTATTTATTTAGATGTTCTTAATACATAATGTAACAGAGGACCATCCATCTCACAATATCTAACTTTATCATATATGATTATATAAAGCAAGTATTTTTTTCTTTATTCTTATAAATTATTCATATGCCTCATAATTCTTTTGAAAGGCCGGTAAGATATTCTCTTTCCTCTTTTGTAAGTACTGCATTTTCCAATAAATCAGGACGTCTTTCAAAGGTGCGCAAAATAGATTGCTTTCTTCTATATTCTTCGATCTTAGCATGATGTCCCGATAGTAATACCTCAGGAACTTTACGGCCCATAAAGACTTCGGGACGGGTATATTGGGGATATTCTAAGAGATTGTCTTTTAAGGATTCAAATTCGGAGGAGGCTTCATTATTCAGTACACCGGGTATCAACCTGGCAATTGAATCAATCATTACCAAGGCAGGCAGTTCTCCTCCCGTAAGAATATAATCCCCGATGGATATATTATCTGTAACAATCATTTCAAGAACCCGTTCATCAATTCCTTCATAATGACCACAAAGGAAAATCAAATCTTCTTCTAAAGAAAGCTCCTGTGCCATAGTTTGATTAAAGATTTTACCCTGGGGGGTAACATAGATAACCCTTGGCTTTTTTAAGGAGCTTTGGTCCTTTTTTTGTGATTTTATATGGTTTACCAAATATTCATAGGCTTTATATACAGGCTCTGCCTGAATAACCATCCCAGCTCCTCCCCCATAAGGATAGTCATCTACTCTTTTATGTTTGTCACTGGAAAAATCTCTGATATTAACAGCATTGACAGATATGAGGCCCTTTTCAATTGCCCTTTTCGTTATGCTGGTATTAATGGTGTTTTCAATCATTTCAGGAAATAATGTCAGAACATGAAAATTCATTTATCCCTCCGTACCTTTTAAAAAGGTTACCTAAAGTAATTTTATATTAATCCATCCATTAGATGGACTATAATCTTCTTCTTACCTATATCAATATCTAGGATACATTGTTTAATGAAAGGAAGTAATATTTCTTTATTGTCCTTTGTTTTTACCACAAAGACATCATTGGCAGCAGAAGTAAGGACTTCGGTTAAGATGCCCAGTTCATTTCCCTCATCTGTATATACTTCTGAATTAATAAGATCACATATAAAATATTCATCCTCTTTTAATTCTATGGCCTCTTCTCTTGATACCAAAAGATCCTTGCCTTTGTATTTTTCAATATCATTAATATTATTAATACCTTTAAATTTTAAGATAATAAGCTGTTTAAAATATCTAACCTGTTCAACTTCTAAGGCCAGATACTCCTTACCTGTATCTAGAAAAACTTCTTTTAGATATTCAAAGCGATTAATATCGTCTGTAGTGGGAAATACCTTTACTTCCCCTTTTATGCCATGGGTGGTTGTGATGACTCCTATTCTTAGATAATTATCCATTTGATTTCTTCCTCTTATAATAGTTATAATAGATTCTTCCATTTAATATATAATAAATAAGGCTGTTGTATCTTTTACAACAGCCTCCATAAAAAAGGATTATTGCATAATTTCCACTACTACTTTTTTGTCATCCTTAGTTGCGGCTGCTTTAACTACGGTACGTATGGATTTTGCAATCCGGCCTTGTTTGCCAATCACCTTACCCATATCTTCAGAAGCTACCTTCAATTCAACAATGATTGACTTGTCAGTTTCTCTTTCCGTAACTACAACCTCATCGGGATGATCTACTAGTGATTTAGCAATTACCTCAACTAATTCCTTCATTTTGCTACCTCCATATGGGTGCGAATGATTCTATTAAAGAATACCGGCATTTTTGAAGATCTTACCTACTGTTTCTGTGGGTTTAGCACCATTAGCTAACCACTTCTTCGCAGCTTCTTCATTTACATTAAAAGCGCTGGGATTCTGTGTAGGATCATAAGTACCGATTTCCTCAATAAATCTACCGTCTCTAGGTGATCTGGAATCAGCAACAACTATTCTATAAAAAGGAGCTTTCTTTTGTCCCATTCTTTTTAATCTGATTTTTACAGCCATGTCTTCACCTCCTTGATAAGTAATTATATTGAAATGTTATCAGGTGTAAAATACATCAAATAACACAACAAAACTATTTAAAATCCAAAGGGTAACTTAAAGCGACCCCTTTTACCCCCTTTGCCCATCATACCGGTCATTTGTTTCATCATCTTTTTCATTTGGTCAAATTGCTTGACAAGGGCATTTACCTCAGATATATCAACTCCGGCACCGGCGGCAATTCTTTTTTTACGGGATAAATTAATTATGTCCGGATTTGACCTTTCTTCCTTAGTCATGGAATAAATTATGGCCTCGGTTCTTGATAAGGCACCTTCATCTATTTCTACATCTTTTAATTGCTTTCCCATACCCGGAAGCATACTTAAAATATCTGATATTCCACCCATTTTTTTAACTTGATGCATTTGTTCTAGGAAATCATTGTAATCAAACTCAGCTTTTTTAATTTTTCTTTCCATTTCACGGGCTTTATCTTCGTCAAACTGAGCTTGGGCTTTATCGATAAGGGTGAGAATATCTCCCATACCAAGGATTCTAGAAGCCATACGGTCAGGATAAAAGGGTTCTAAGTCTGAAAGCTTTTCCCCCATTCCGGCAAATAATATGGGTCTGCCTGTTACTGCACGAATAGATAAGGCAGCACCGCCTCTGGTATCCCCGTCAAGCTTAGTAAGAATAACTCCGTCAATTCCAAGCTTATCGTTAAAATTCTGGGATACATTAACTGCATCTTGTCCTGTCATGGCATCTACTACCAGAATAGTTTGATGTATATTAAGATTGGATTTGATTTCCTGAAGTTCTTCCATCATGGCTTCATCCACGTGGAGCCTTCCTGCAGTATCAAGTATAACAACATTATAGCCATTCTTTGAGGCATGCTCCATAGCAGCTTTTGCAATATTTAAGGGCTTGTGTTTATCTCCCATGGAAAATACACTGACACCCTGTTTTTCACCGTTAATCTTTAACTGATCAATAGCTGCAGGTCTGTAGATATCACAGGCAACCAGTAAGGGCTTTCTACCCTTAGATTTTAACTTACCTGCCAGCTTGGCTGTGGTGGTGGTTTTACCGGCACCTTGAAGACCACACATCATAATTAAGGTAATTTCACTTGGAGGCATAAGCTGTAATTCCACAGCACTACCGCCTAAGAGATTTACCATTTCCTCATTAACTATTTTAATTACCATCTGACCCGGAGTAAGGCTTGTAAGGACGTCCTGTCCCACTGCCCTTTCCTGTACAGAAGAGATAAAATTCTTAACAACCTTAAAGTTGACATCTGCTTCAAGCAGGGCCATTTTTACCTCCCTAAGGGCTGTTTTTACATCAGCTTCTGTCAGACGGCCTTTTCCTTTTAATCCTTTAAAAATATTTTGAAGCTTTTCGGATAAATTATCAAACGCCATATCATAGCTCCTTTAATATATCATCTGCCAATGTTTCGATTTCATGTATCATATTAAGGTCTCCGGATTTTGAAATCTCAGAGCAAGTATCTTTAATATTTTCTATCATATGCTTTACTCTGGTGAATTTTTTTAACAGAGATAATCTGTCCTCATAATCCTTCAACTCTTTGGTGCAGCGTTTTACAATATCATGGACTCCTTGGCGGGTTATATCTAATTGGTCAGCGATTTCACTTAATGATAAATCATTTAAGATATAATCTTCAAATACACGTTTTTTATTGTCGCTTAATAGCTCCCCATAAAAATCATATAGCATTGATAAATTAATTAGTTCATCAAGTTTTGAGTCCCTAGATTCAACATCTAACATAAAAACACCACCTGTAAAGCTTTTTTCTTTACAGGTGGTAGTATACCTAATTCTTATACAATTGTCAAGTAAAAAATATTAATCTTAATATTATTTTATCTGTTCTATTTTAGGCAAAATAAAAGCTGTCGCTTCAGGATTTTCTAATCCTTAAAACGACAGCCCAGTTTTTATATTAGTTTTATACAGGATAAGCTTTATTCTCGCTATCGCCCTCTGTTACATCAACACCTGTCTTTTGTGCCTGACGGTATTTGAAATATTCCATAGCAACCTGAGGGAATAAAGCATAGGATAATACATCCTCATCCTGCTCTTTCCATTCGGCAATTTCAGCCTCAATTTTTTTAAGCTCAGGCTCAAGTAAATCAGCCGGTCTGCAAGTTATAGGCTTTTTATCACCGATAACCTTTTTCTGAACCTCTTTATTAAAGGGTTTTGCAGTTCTACCATATTCACCGGATAAAAGAGCCCTAGATTCCTTTGTTACCATCTTATAGCGTTCCCCTGTCAGTACATTTAATACGGCCTGGGTTCCTACAATTTGGCTTGAAGGTGTAACCAGTGGCGGTTCACCAAAATCCTTACGGACTCTGGGAACTTCCTCAAGAACTTCATAGTATTTATCTTCTGCTTTTTGCTCCTTAAGCTGAGATACCAGATTGGATAACATTCCGCCTGGTACTTGGTATAGTAAAGTTTTGATATCAACACCCATTACCTTAGGGTTAAGTAAACCTTTTTCTAATGCCTTATCCTTGATAGGACGGAAATAGTCCGCAATCTCTGCCAGGAGCTTCTGATCATAGCCGGTATCATATGGAGTACCTTTGAAAGTTTCTACCATAACTTCTGTAGCAGGTTGGCTGGTACCCAGTGCAAAAGGTGACATAGCAGTGTCTATAATATCACAACCGGCCTCTACTGCTTTCATATATGTCATAGATGCCACACCACTGGTATAGTGGGTATGAAGATTAATAGGAATTTTTACGGCCTTTTTAAGAGCTGTTACCAATTCGGTAGCTTGATAAGGAACCAATAGTCCGGCCATATCCTTAATACATATGGATGAGGCACCTAAAGATTCTATATCCTTAGCTAATTTTACATAATAATCTATGGTATATGCATCTCCTAGGGTATAGCATATAGCAATCTGAGCATGGCCATTTTCCTTGTTGGTAGCTTTTACTGTGGATTCAAGGTTTCGCATATCATTTAGGGCGTCAAATATACGGATGATATCGATACCGTTTGCAATGGATTTTTGAACAAAGTATTCTACAACATCATCTGCATAATGACGATATCCTAAGATGTTCTGACCACGGAAAAGCATTTGTAGTTTAGTGTTTTTAAATCCTGCTCTTATTTTTCTTAATCTATCCCATGGATCTTCCTTAAGAAAACGTAAGGAAGCATCAAAGGTAGCTCCACCCCAACATTCAACGGAATGGTAGCCTACTTTATCCATTTTTTCAATTACCGGCAGCATCTCTTCGGTGGACATTCTTGTGGCTATCAAAGATTGATGTGCGTCACGAAGAATAGTCTCCGTAATTTTAACCGGTCTTTTTGCTTGTTTAGCCATTAATTTACCTCCTGTTCATTATAGACCTTATATAAGGCCCATTAAGCTGTTTAACCAAAAACAGATAGAAATACACCTGCAACTACGGCAGTACCGATAACACCTGCCACATTAGGGCCCATGGCATGCATCAGTAAGAAGTTGGTAGGATCTGCTTCTGCTCCTACCTTCTGGGAAACCCTAGCAGCCATAGGTACTGCAGATACGCCGGCAGAACCAATCAAAGGATTGATTTTGCCTCCGCTTAATTTACACATTAATTTACCAAAAAGAATACCGCTGGCAGTTCCAAAGGCAAAGGCAACCAGGCCCAGTGCTACAATTTTTAAGGTACTTAAGTTAAGGAAGGTTTCTGCACTGGTAGTTGCACCTACTGAGGTACCCAGTAGTATTACTACAATATACATTAATGCATTGGATGATACATCTGTTAATTGACGTACAACACCACTTTCACGGAACAAGTTACCAAGCATTAACATACCTACTAAAGGTGCCGTATCAGGTAATAAAAGTACTACTATGATAGTAACAACTATAGGAAATAGTATCTTTTCTAACTTGGATACCGGTCTTAATTGCTCCATCTTAATCTTACGTTCTTTCTCGGTAGTAAGAAGCCTCATAATCGGAGGTTGTATAATAGGAACAAGAGACATATATGAATAGGCTGCAACAGCAATCGGTCCTAATAGTTCAGGTGCCAGTTTTGTAGCTAGAAATATTGATGTAGGTCCGTCAGCACCGCCTATTATGGAGATAGATGCTGCTGCTCCGTCAGTAAATCCAAGTAAAACTGCTCCAAAATACGCTGCATAAATTCCAAACTGTGCTGCTGCCCCAAGTAAAAAACTAGATGGGTTGGCAATTAAAGGACCAAAATCGGTCATGGCCCCTACACCTAAAAAGATTAGGGATGGCCAAATTCCATACTCGTCACCTAGATAGAAATAACGCAGTAGTCCGCCGGGAACCACATCTCCGTTGGCATTAACGGAAGGCTGAGCCATAATACCGGGAAAAAGATTAACCAGCAGCATTCCGAATGCTATAGGAATAAGCAAAAGTGGTTCATAATCTTTTTTTATTGCCAGGTATAAAAGAAAACAGGCAACAGCAATCATTATAAGATTTTTATAAGTAATTTGATAGAAACCGGAAGCTTCTAATAAATTAACTAATGTATTTACTAAATAGTCCATTTTCAGTCCTCCCATAAGGGGATTTGCAAATGAAATCCATATTTTTTAGTTTAATGTAGCTAATAAATCTCCTGCTTCTACTGATTGGCCGGCACTTACATTAATGCTGGCTACAGTACCGTCTTCAGGAGCAACTATTTCATTTTCCATCTTCATGGCTTCAAGAATAAGAATTACATCGCCCTTCTTAACAGCCTGCCCTACATTAGCTTTTAAGGATAATATCTTACCGGGCATGGGTGAACTAACTTTTATATTGCCTTCAGCACCAGAGGCTGCCTTTGGCGCGGGAGCTGGAGCCGGAGCTGCTTTTTGTACCGGAGCTTTTGGTACGGGAGTGGGAGCCGGTGCTGCTACCGGTGCCGGTGCCCCAGAGGATACTCCTGTATTTTCTTCAACAGATACTTCATAAGTGTTGCCATTAACAGTGATTGTATAATATTTCATGATATAAATCCTCCTTGTGTTCTGATTAATAACCGCTTTGTACGATTATTATATCCTTCTATTATTTATTTTTCGAATGGAGCGGACGGTAAAACCACCGGCTGAAAGATCGGATGAGTTATCTGACTGGTAGGCATGTATTGCTGCAGTAATTACCGCTACCAGCTCATGATCATTCATTAAATCTGCTTCTTCTAGTCTTTCAATTTGTGTAACCTTATTATCTACAGAAGCAGTTCGATCATCCTGATCTTTCTTTACACTCTTTTCTCCCGATGTGGGATTAGGTAAGTATTTGAACAAGCTAATAATAAATATAATTAAGGTTAAAACAACAAATACAATACCCATTCCTAAAACGGTATTAAGTGCTCCTAACTTTATCCTTTCAGATAAATGCGCTTTTGATAGAAGGATCATAGAATTTGATATACCGTAATTTATTATGGTCATAATATTAATCAAACCTTTCTTAAATGATTAAAAAATCATTGCTTAACACAGCCTAGAAGGAGCCGTGTTTTCTAACTGGCCTTGCTTCACTCTTTAAATATAACATTTCAAATGCATATACTAAATGCTTTCTGACAGTTTCGGCTTCTATAATATTATCCACATAACCTCGTTTTGCTGCCGAAAGAGCTCCGTTTTGCAGTGAAGCATATTCTTCAGATTTTTGATTTATTGTCTCAGCTGATTCTCCATCATAGATAATCTGGGCAGCTAACTTAGCATCCATCATTCCCAATTCAGCATTTGGTAGAGCAAAGACATAATCCGCTCCAATATGTTTTGAATTCATGGAAATATATGCACTACCATAGGCTTTACCTATAATTAGGTTTACTTTTGGTACCGTGGCATCGGCAAAAGCATAGGTAAGCTCTGCTGCTGCTTTAGCCATGGTCTTTTCTTCATTAATATCAGCCTTGTAGCCGGTTACATTGGTAAGTGTAAGAATAGGAATATCAAATGCATCGCAAAAACGTACAAAACCAGCCGCTTTTTTGCAGCCTTCTGTAGTAAGGGTAGGGTCAAACTGATCTATAACCTGCCCATTATCATCTAGAACCTTGGTTCTGTTAGCTATTGCACCTATGGTTATACCATTTAGGCGGATAAAGCCGGTTACAATTTCTTTAGCATATTCAGATTTGACTTCATAGAAATAATTATTATCAGAAATATCGATTATTGCATATTTTGTATCTTCCAATTCTGCAGAAAAGTTCGGAAGAATACGGTTTAAATCATCACTGCATTCTATTACATTGCCAGCTTCTTCGTTGTTAGAAGGAAGCAGTGTAATAAGTTCACGAATCTTATTTAATACATCAAGTTCGCTAGAACCAACATAATCAACAGTGCCTGATTTTGCATTAAAATCAGCACCGGAGGTATCTAACTTTTGCTTATGGTTTCCTTGCAAAGAGTTAGGAGTTTGCAAGAAAAGTCTTGCATTATTTCCCTCAATAAATGAAAAATCACTTAAGGAAGCCATAAGGGCCAGACCACCGCCACAATTACCAAAGATAGCAGTAATCTGAGGAATAACACCGGAAGCCATAACTTGCTTCAAGTATATTTCCCCAAAGCCATTTAGAGCATCGGTAGCTTCTTGCAATCTCATACCTGTTGAATCAATTAATCCGATAACAGGTGCGCCCACCTTAAGTGCCAAATCGTATAATCTTGTTATTTTTTTTGCATGCATTTCACCGACAGAGCCTCCTAGGGAACTTGCATCCTGACTAAATACATAAACAGGATTACCGTCAATAAGGCCATAGCCGGTTATAACGCCGTCATTAGGAATTTCCTTCTGCTCAAGGTTAAAGTCAGTACTTCTTTTTGTAACATATGCACCGACTTCAACAAAACTATTATCATCAAGCAGTGAAGTAATTCTCTCCCTTGCAGATAGTTGTGCAGTATTAGACATTTTCAGCCCTCCATTTTTCTAAATCTAGTAGAAAACCAATTTTCTGCCAATTTTAATTGTATAATAAATATAAAGAAAAGGCAAGTAGTAATAGATTTTTTATAATTATTTTATATATCCAAACATTTGTGGATTTTATCCAGATTAAATCCTTTTCGATATAAGGATGTAATCAATTTTTGCTTTTCTTCCTTAGTCAAACATGTAAGGTCCTTATATTTTTTCTTTATATGCTTATTGATAGCTAAGATTTCCGGATCCTTATCTTCTGCACTAGTTTGATATTCATTAAAAATAATTTTTTCTATAGTGTCCCTATCTATACCTTTTTGTAATAATTTTGATTTAAGTACCAGTTTACTTTGCTGATACATTTTTGAACGAATATAATTAGAAGCATATCTTACATCATTAAGATAATTGTATCCTTTTAAATACTCTATGGTTCTATCAATAATTTCATCTGTATAATATGCATCTTTAAGTTTTATATAAAGCTCGTACTGAGTCCTATCTGCAAACTTCAATATAGCCAATGCCTTTTGTTTTGCACGGCGATAGACGGTCTCTTCTATTATTTTATGGTAAGTTTCTTCAGAAAGATCTAATCCCTTTTTAAGTCCATATAATTTAATATCCTGGCTATATAATAAAAAGGCAAAGTTATAATCTAAATATATTTTATATGCCTTTTTCTTTTTACTGTGGCCTAGATTTACTTCTAAAATATCTGTAACTATCATATAAGGCTCCTAATAAATTATATTTTATTTAACAAAAAGCTGTCCATTGGCCGAACGGCATTCTACCTCTTTTAAATGGACAGCTTAAAATTTTATTTTTCTGTTTCTATTCCTTCAACATACTTTATAGCTGATTTTATGCCGAAACTTTCTCTTACTTGTTCATAAATTTCTTCAAAAATCTCTGGGTTTTCTGCAAGGAATTGCTTTGCATTCTCCCTGCCTTGTCCTATTTTGGCTTCCTTATAGGAATACCAGGCACCGCTTTTGTTAACAATACCAACTTCAGCTGCCAAATCCAGAACATCTCCTTCCTTGGAGATACCTTTACCGAACATAATATCAAACTCCGCTTCTTTAAACGGTGGAGCTATTTTGTTTTTAACAACTTTAATACGGGTACGGCTACCGATAACTTCTCCCCCTTGTTTTAGAGATTCAATTCTCCGTACATCAAGACGAACCGATGCGTAGAATTTCAGGGCTCGTCCACCGGTTGTTGTCTCTGGATTACCGAACATAACACCAAGCTTTTCACGGAGCTGGTTAATAAAAATCACTATACAGTTAGACTTGCTAATTACAGCAGTAAGCTTTCTTAAGGCCTGAGACATTAATCTTGCCTGTAGCCCCATATGGGAATCGCCCATATCACCATCGATTTCCGCCTTAGGAACTAGGGCGGCTACAGAGTCAACAATAATAATATCAACTGCACCGGAACGAACCATGGTCTCAGTAATTTCTAAGGCCTGTTCTCCGTTGTCCGGTTGGGAAATATATAAATTATCAATATCAACACCAATATTCTTAGCGTAGACAGGATCTAGGGCATGCTCAGCATCGATAAATCCGGCTATTCCTCCAAGCTTTTGTACTTCCGCTACCATATGTAATGCAACAGTGGTCTTACCGGAGGATTCAGGTCCATAGATTTCTATAATTCTTCCCTTGGGAACACCACCTAGTCCTAAAGCTATATCAAGACTGATGGAACCGGTAGGTACTGTTTCAATATTCATATTAGTTCTGGTTTCCCCCAGCTTCATAACGGAACCCTTACCGTACTGTTTTTCGATTTGGGCTAGTGCCGATTCTAAAGCCCTTATTCTATCATCTTTTGCCATATTAATATCCACACCTTTCTTTATAGCCTGCATTCTTGGGCTATATACGCAACCCGAACGAATGTTCTAATATTATATTAACTCATAATATCAGCCATGTCAACTGTTTTTGGGATCTCAGGAAGAAATCACGAAAAGTAGAAGCTTTACAGATTAATATAGAATATAAAGATATATGTATTATATCAATTCTATATTAATGTGTAAATAACTTCCACCCTGTAAAAGTATCTAAAAATAAAATATTTTATTATGAATTAATCATAAATCTTATTTGGATGACATACCTTTGGGTCATATCCGGCTTTAGTCAGTGCTTCAACTATCTGGTCTTTATGTTCATGGCCAAAGGTTTCCATTGTAATTGTAAGTTCTACGGCACTGTTTCGATTAATGCTGACAAACTGATTATGGTCTAGGCGAATAACGTTACCTTGTTCTTTTGCTATGATTGCAGCCACATTCAAGAGCTCACCGGGACGGTCAGGAAGCAGAACTGATACGGTAAATACCCTACCCCTTTGAATTAAACCATGTTGGACTACTGAGGATACGGTGATTATATCCATATTTCCGCCGCTTAAAATAGCCGCTATTTTTTTGTTTTTGCATTTTAAATGTTTAAGGGCCGCTACAGTTAGTAAACCTGAATTTTCTACAACCATTTTATGATTTTCAATCATATCAAGGAAGTTAACGATAAGTTCACAGTCGTCAACCGTAATAATATCATCTACATATTTTTGTATATAAGGGAAAATAATATCGCCGGGGGTTTTTACTGCGGTACCATCGGCAATAGTATCCACATTATTAATTGTAACCACATGACCTGCCTTTAAGGATTCTTTCATACAGGCTGCATTGGCCGGTTCTACTCCGATAACTTTGATATTAGGATTTAATTGCTTGGCTAAGGTGGCCACTCCGGCCAGTAAACCGCCCCCTCCCACAGGGGCCAGAATAATATCTACAGTAGGCAGATCTTTAAAGATCTCCATTGCAATTGTACCTTGTCCGGTGGCTATATCTTCATCATTAAAAGGATGAATAAAAGAATAACCTTTTTCTTTGGCTAATTTATAAGCGTAATTACATGCATCATCATATACGTCCCCATGAAGTATTACCTCTGCACCATAACTTTTGGTTCGATTTACCTTTATTAAAGGTGTGGTGTTTGGCATAACAATTATAGCTTTGGCATTATATAATTTTGCTGCATAGGCAACACCTTGTGCATGGTTTCCGGCAGATGCCGTAATAAGACCTTTAGCCCTTTCCTCTTTTGATAGAGTACTGATTTTGTAATAGGCCCCCCTTACCTTATAAGCTCCTGTAAATTGCATGTTTTCAGGCTTTAGATAAACTTTATTTCCTGATATTTCGCTAAAGTAGTCACTATAGATTAGTTTTGTTCTAAGTATTACCTTTTTTACGGCTTCCGTAGCTTCTTCAAACTTCTCTAAGTTCATATAATCGTCTCCCCTATTGGTTTTTTTCAAATAAGGCATTGACAAAATCGGTTGCATTAAATTTCTGTAAATCATCGATTTGTTCGCCTATACCTATATATTTTACCGGTATATTTAGTTCAGATTGGATGGCAATGGCTATACCCCCCTTTGCCGTTCCATCTAGTTTTGTCAGTACAATACCGGATAAGTCAGCAACTTCATTAAATTCTTTGGCTTGGGCCAGGGCATTTTGACCGGTGGTACTATCAAGAACCACAAGAGTTTCCCGGTAAATATCCGGACATTCCCTGTCTATAATACGATTTATCTTTTTTAGTTCCTCCATAAGATTCTTTTTGTTATGGAGTCTTCCGGCAGTGTCACAAAGAAGTATGTCTGCATTTCTGGCTTTAAAAGCTGTGACGGCGTCATAAATTACAGCAGCGGGATCGGAGCCTTCTTTTTGAGATATAATCTCAACATTGGCACGATTTGCCCATTCGGTCAATTGTTCTATAGCTGCAGCCCTAAAGGTGTCGGCAGCAGCCACAATAACCTTTTTCCCCTGGGCCTTATATTGACCGGCCAGTTTACCAACTGTGGTGGTTTTGCCTACACCGTTTACTCCTATAACCAGAACAATTGATTTTCTGTTTTCAAATTCATAGTCAGTTTCTGCAACTGTCATCTGCTCTTTTATTGTGTTTATTAAAAGCTCTCTGCATTCTGAAGGATCTTTTATTTTATTTTCTTTAACCTTAGCTCTTAAGTCTTCAATAATTGCAGTAGTTGTTTTAACACCAAGATCAGCCATAATCAGGATTTCTTCTAATTCTTCATAGAAATCTTCATCTATGCTGGAAAAACCACTGAAAATAGCGTCAATACCTTGGACAATATTATTTCGTGTTTTAGTAAGACCTTTAACTAGTTTACCGAAAAATCCGGTTTTCTTCTCTCCCATAAAAACCTCCGTAATAAATCTTATTATTTATCTAGTTCATTTTCAATTAAGC
Source organism: Herbinix luporum (assembly GCF_900070325.1). Lineage (GTDB taxonomy): Bacteria > Bacillota > Clostridia > Lachnospirales > Lachnospiraceae > Mobilitalea > Mobilitalea luporum. Next base: position 1,196,892 of record NZ_LN879430.1, on the reverse strand, counting down.
TTACTGATACTAAGGTAGATACCCCTTTTTCCTGCATAGTTATACCATACAATATATCAGCAGCGGCCATTGTATTTCTTCTATGTGTAATTATAATAAACTGTGTGTCTTTTGACAATCTCTGTAAATAGTTTGCAAAACGTTTTACATTAGAATCATCTAAAGCCGCTTCAATTTCGTCCAGTAAACAAAAAGGTGAAGGCTTTAGATTTTGTATGGCAAATAAAAGACTTATGGCAGTAAGAGCCTTCTCACCACCGGATAGCTGCATCATATTTTGAAGTTTTTTTCCCGGGGGCTGGGCATTAATTCTTATACCGGCCTCTAAGACATTTTCATCATCTGTCAGTTCTAAATCAGCCTTTCCTCCCCCGAATAACTCTTTAAATACTATGTCAAATTGCTCTTTAATGTCTGCAAACTGCATTTCAAACTGCAATTTCATTTCCTTATCTAATTCACTAATAATTTGAAGGAGATCTTCTTCTGCTTGGATTAAATCTTCCCTCTGGCTTGTAAGGAACTTATGGCGTTCTGATAAATTTTTAAAATCCTCGATGGCATTAACATTAACATCTCCAAGTTCCCTAATCTTTCCTTTGATTTCTTGAATGGATTTTTTGGCAGCAGTTAAGCTAATATCCTTATTGCAGTTATATTCTAAAGATGTGGTATAAGTAAGGCCATATTCCTCCCACATATAATTCATTTGCTGGTCAAGCTGCTCTATAAGCTTTTCCTTTTGGCCGGTAAGCCTTATGCATTCCTTGTCTAAAGCGTGAATTCTAGAGGATAATTCGTCTCTTTTTTCAAAGATAGACTTATGATTTTTTGCTATATTATCTCTTTCTTTAGTCTGCTCATTAATGTTTTCATTTAGTTTGGAAAGAATATTGTTAGTTTCATTTATACTCTCCTGTGTCTTTTTTATACTTTCCTTTTTTTCCTGGACTAAATGATAAGCTTTTTCCATATCGGCCTTTATAGTGGCTTCCTCGTTATATAAGCGTTCAATTTCTTTTTTTACTCTTTTTATATTTTCCAATATAAACTGGCTATTTTGCTCAAGCTTAGATAATTCCATCCGATATGAAGAAGCTTTTTCAGCGGTTGCGGCTTCCTTTTCTTTTTCTATTAAAAGAAGCTTGTTTAACTCTTCTATCTTATGTTCATTTTCCGAATTCTTCAATAAATTATCAGAAAGAGATTTGTTTAGTTCCTCTAAGTTGCTTTTAAGTTCAAAAGCTTGCTTATTTATTTCTTCTAATTCTTTTACATAATCCTGATATATGGTTTCTGTCTCAGCCTTTTTTGTAAGAGCCTGGTCAAGATTTATTTTTGCAGTATTTTGCAGAAGATATTTTTCTTGAAGTTGTTCTTTTACTTCATCTAGCCTAACTAATAAGTTCTTATATTTATCATTTTCCTTTTCTTTTTCTAAAGTCAGCTCTTGGACCTGATTATATAGCTTTTTTACTAAGGATTCTAAAGCTTCAATTTCACGCCTTCTTCCCAGTAAATTGCTGACATTTTTATAAGCTCCACCTGAAATAGATCCTCCAGGAGTAAGAGATTCTCCTTCTAAGGTTACTATTCTTAAGGAATACTGATATTTTTTTGCTATAATGGTAGCATTGTCTATATTATCTACAACTACTATTCTACCAAGCAAATAGCCTATTAATGTATGATATTTACTATCAACTTCAACCAATTGGCTGGCAATACCTATAACACCCTTTTCCTTTAATACACTATGGTTATGTAAGGTTTTAGAATAAGTTATGTTTGTAAGGGGAAGGAAAGTTGCCCTTCCAAATCTGTTCTTCTTTAGATATGCAATCATATCCTTGGCTGTTTGTTCATCTTCTGTTACGATATTTTGTATACTTTGGCCTAAGGCTGTTTCGATTGCAGTTTCATATTCTTTTTTTGTTTTTATAATATCTGCAACTACACCTATAATGCCGGGATATGATTTTTTTTGCTCCATTACCCTTTTGATACTATGACCATAGCCCTCATATCGTTCAGCTAAGTTAATTAAAGATTCTAGTTTTGATTTTTCAACATGATAAGCTTCATGAAGTTTACTTGTTTTAAGTGTCAAATTATCAAGGGAAAGTCTTGTATCCTTAATGGATTTTTCCAAGGCTGTAATATCCTTGGTATACTGCAGAATTTCATCAGAAACATTTTCTAAATGCAGCTTACATTTACTAATCTCCTCTTCATAAATACCCTCTTCACTTTTAATTTTTAAAACTTTCTGATTAAGTGAAGCTTTTCGAAAGGAGTTTTGCTCTAGCATGGTTTGATATCTTTGAATATTACTTTTAATACCTGAATTTGCATCTAAATATTCAAAGATTGCATTGCCGCACTCCTCAATTTCCTTAGTATATTTAGCTATGTTTTCTCTGATATTTTCCAGTTCAAGCAAGACAGCACTAAGAGTATCGTCAATATTGGCTATCTGAATATCAAGGGTATTCTTTTTTTCAAAATACTCCTCTTCCTCGGTCTTTTTTATAATAATTTCCTGTTCATTGGAATGAATTCTTTCCTGATAATACTCATCATTTTGCAGAAGGGAATTAATCTGTTCATTTAATACTTTTATTTCACCCTCTGCTTTCTCCTTCTTAAGAAGATATTCATTGTAGGAGGCCTTATTTGCTACAATGCTGCCATCTAACTCTTCTAACTGTAATTCTAATCTTTGGTATTCATTTTTAATATTCTCATACTCTTTTTTTGCTTCTTCCAAATCCTCGGTGGCAATCTTTAACTTGTTTTCAACATCTTCCTTAGATTGATGGATTTTATCGTATTCTTTTAAGAACAAAGATACTTCTAGATTTTTTAATTCTTCTCTATAATTTAAGTAAATCTTTGCTGTTTCAGATTGCTTTTCTAAAGGAACTAACTGTCGTTCAATTTCTGTAATAATATCAGAAACTCTGGACAGATTTGCTCTTTCTTCCTCCAGATTTTTTTCTGCTTCATATTTTCTTCTTTTGAATTTTACGATACCTGCCGCCTCATCAAATAACTCTCTTCTATCTTCCGGTTTTCCGCTTAAAATTTTATCAATTTGTCCTTGTCCTATTATGGAATAACCTTCTTTTCCTATACCGGTATCCATAAATAGTTCCTGAACGTCTTTTAAGCGACAACTGCTACCGTTAATTAGATATTCACTTTCTCCTGAACGGTATACTCTTCTTGCAACAGTTACTTCTTTATAATCTATGGGAAGTTTATGATCTGAATTATCCATAGTTAAAGCTACATATGCATAGCCTAGGGGTTTTCTCATTTCAGTACCGGAAAATATGACGTCTTCCATTTTTGAACCCCTAAGCTGTTTTGCACTTTGTTCTCCCAGTACCCAGCGGACTGCATCGGCTATATTACTTTTTCCGCTACCGTTAGGTCCTACAATTGCAGTAATGCCACTATTAAAATCTAAAAGCATTTTATTTGCAAAGGATTTAAAGCCATGTACTTCTATACTTTTTAAATACATTTAAGTATCTCCCATCCGTATTTTAAATAAAATTACTTCTTTTGAAGCTTTTTAATTGCCTGCATGGCAGCTTCTTGTTCTGCTGCTTTTTTAGTTTTACCTATACCACAACCATATTGCTCATTGCCTACATATAAAGCAATAGTAAAGGATTTGTTATGATCAGGGCCTTCTTCTGATATAAGCTTATAACGGATTTTTTGCTTATTATTATCATTTTGAATGATTTCCTGTAAGATAGTCTTGCTATCGAAAAAGAGTTCCTTATGTTCTACATTGTTAAGGATAAATTTATGAACAAACTCTTTTGCATTAGTAAAACCACCGTCAAGGTAAATAGCACCGATTATAGCTTCTAGGGCATCCGATAAAATAGACTCCCTATGGCGTCCCCCTGAAAGTTCTTCTCCTTTACCAAGAAGTAAGAAATCACCTATATTCAAATCTTTTGCACAGGATGATAAGGATTGTTCACAAACTATACTGGCTCTAAGCTTTGTAAGATCTCCCTCCGGTAAATGATTATGACTTTTAAATACATACTCACTGGTGACAAGCTCCAGTACAGCATCTCCAAGAAACTCAAGCCGTTCATTATTGTTTTCTTTGTTCATCCTCATTTCATTGGCATAAGAACTGTGGGTTAAGGCTTGAAGAAGCAAGGCAGAATCATTAAAATGATAATCAATCTTTTTTTCCAATAAAGCAATGGAGGTTTTAGGTTTTCTAGCTTTACTCATGTTATTTCCTCCTTAATAAATTAATATATTATAACATAAAATAAAATCACCTAGTTATTGATTTATTCTATATGCTTAATATAAAAGCCCATTAAATAAGGCGAACCTTATTCATAGGGCTTTTACCTAGTACTCATAATCATCAAAATTTAGTTTATTGCGTTCTTAATTTGTTCTACGGCATCCCCAACAGTTACAATGTTTTCAGCATCTTCATTTGCTATTTCAATATCAAATTCCTCTTCAATGCCCATTATAATTTGGAATAAGTCTAGGGAATCAGCTCCAAGATCATCCACAAAGGTGGTATCCATAGTTATTTCATCAGTATCGACATTCAATACTTCACTAATTATTTTTTGTAGTTTTTCAAATTCCATAATCATTCACCCTTCTTTATATTATTTTCATAATCTTTTAAATTATCTTCGATTTTTTCATTAATTTTATTCTCGCTAAAAGCCACACATTGCAGAATAGAGTTTCTAATCTCATTGCTTTTAGAGTTGCCATGGGTTTTAACAACTAAGCCTTTTAAACCTAATAATGGAGCACCTCCATACTGGGAATAATCAAATGCTTTTAAAGTATTTTTTAAGGCTGATTTGCTTAAAAGAGCACCTATCTTACTCTTGGTAGTACTCATAAGCCCTTCTTTTATCTTATCTATAAGAGCAGATCCCAGTCCTTCATAAAGCTTAAGTATTACATTTCCTACGAAGGCCTCGCAGACAATAACATCAGCAGCACCATATGGAATATCTCTTGCCTCAATGCTACCAATAAAATTAATATCGGTAGAATTTTTTAGTAAAGGAAATGTTTCTTTAACCAAGTTATTTCCCTTTTCTTCTTCTGCTCCGATATTTACTATTGCTACTCTAGGATTTTTTACTCCAACAACATTTTCCATATATATGGAACCCATTTTTGCAAACTGCACTAAATGACTGGGTCTTGCATCTACATTGGCACCACAGTCTATCAGTAATGAGGCACCGGCTATGGTAGGTATAATAGGGGCAAGGGGTGGCCTTTCCACACCTTTAATTCTACCTATAATCAGTTGTCCCCCTGCTAAGACTGCTCCTGTACTGCCGGCAGAAACAAAAGCATCGGCTTCCCCATTTTTTACGAGATTTAATGCAACAACGATTGAGGAATTCTTTTTACGGCGGATTGCCATGACGGGAGACTCATTATTCGTTATATTTTCCTCGGCATTAATAATAACTATACGCTCTTTATCATATTCATATCCGCCAAGTTCATTTCGAATGACCGCTTCTTTTCCTACTAAAATTACTTTGATATTCCTTTTTTCTTGTACTGCCAGTACAGCACCTTTTATTATTTCCTTGGGAGCGTTATCGCCTCCCATAGCGTCAACGGCAATGGTAATCGTTTTTTGCATACTAAAACTCCTATCTGCATTAACAATGCTTTTACTGATATTAGCCAAGAAAATGCCTTAATAAATACTTTCTTGGCTAATCTATAAATCAATATACTCGATATCATATTAAAAATCAACCATTAATTATTATTAAAATAAGCTATAATTCTAAAAAAGTTCCCGATGATTCGGGAACTTTTTGTTACACTTTTGTATAAAAGAAAGATTTAAGACTTTGGAAACCAAGTTTATTAGCATTAAGCATCTGCTCCGTACTGCCTACAAATAATATACCATTGTCTTTTAAGGCATTATGAAAATTATTATAAATACGATTCTTTGCTTCATCGGTAAAGTAAATCAAAACATTGCGGCATACAATAAGGTTACATTCGGCCGGATAGGGATCTTTTAATAAATCATGTTGCATAAATTCTACACAGGATTTAATTTCATCAGATATTTTATAAGTCTTACTATCAATCTGTGTAAAATAACGCTTAACAAACTCAGGCGGAAGTCTTTTCATATCTTTATAATCGTATACCCCAATTTTTGCTTTTTCAAGTACCAGCCGGTCAATGTCTGTGGCCAATATTTTGATCTTATTTAAAGGTAAAAACTTGGCCAAAAGCATCACAAGAGAATATGGTTCATCTCCTGTAGAGCAAGCTGCACTCCATATTTTTAACTGTTTTCCGAAATTGTTAAAAAGATATGGAAGTACATCTTTTTCTAAAACCAACCATTGATCCGGATTTCTATAAAATTCAGATACGTTAATGGTTATATAATTGATAAATTCATTGTAATAAGTCTTATCGGTTTTTAAGATGTTTACATAATCCTTATAAGAACTTATTCCGTGTTTTACTATTAAGGCATCTATCCGCCGTTTCATTTGTCTTTCTTTATAAGAATTTAAATCTATTTTTGTTAATTGATAAATAAATTCTTTAAATGCTTCGTAGCTACCCAACACATCGGTATCTCCTTATCATTTGCATTATAATATGTTAATTAAGCTTCTGTGGTTGAAGCATCATTGGATTCAGATTCTTGCTCCTTGTCTTGCTCTTGATTAGCATTCTCTGCTACTTCTAAAGCCTTTACACTTAGACTAATTTTTTTATCTTCCTTATTAAATTCTACAACCTTAGCAGTTATTTCTTCTCCGATTGAAAGAACATCAGAAGGTTTTTCAACATGCTCCTTTGAAATCTGGGATACATGTAATAGTGCATCAATACCGGGTTCTAGTTCAACAAAGGCGCCAAAATCAGTCATACGAGCAACTACACCGCTTACAACATTGCCGGTTGCATATTTTTCTTCCGCTGTAAGCCAAGGATTCTGATCCTCGAATTTTAAGCTTAATGCAATTTTCTCACCTTGAATATCCTTAACAAAGGCCTTAACAGTGTCTCCCACTTTGAAAAGCTTTTTAGGATTGTCTACACGGCCCCAAGACATTTCTGAAATATGAAGAAGACCGTCTGCTCCGCCCAGATCAATAAAGGCACCAAAATCGGTAATGTTTTTCACAGTACCTTCTATAGTCATTCCAACCTGGATTTTTTCGAACAGTTCTTTCTTCATCTCTTCTTTCTTAGCTACAATTAACTGCTTGCGGTCACCTATAACTCTTCTCTTTCTTGGATTGAATTCTGTTATTACAAACTCAATCTCCTGGCCTGCATATTTGGATAAATCTTTTTCATAGGTATCAGAAATTAAGCTGGCTGGTATAAATACTCTGGCTTCGTCTATAATAACACTTAAGCCGCCTTTTAAAACTGCGGCAACTTTAGCGGTAAGAACTTCTTTGTTATTGTAAGCCTCTTCTAATCTCTTATTACCTTTTTCAGCTGCTAGGCGTTTGTAAGTTAAAGCAACTTGTCCTTCACCATCATTTACTTTTAGAACCTTTGCTTCCATCTTATCGCCCGGTTTAACAACAGTGGTTAAATCTAAATTAGGTGTATTGGTGTACTCATTTCTAGTTATTATGCCTTCTGACTTGTAGCCTATATTTAAGATAATCTCATCTTCTTTAACACCTAAGACTATTCCTTCCACAACGTCACCGTTGTTAATTTCTACTACGTTTTCTTCCTCTAATAATTGTTCAAAACTCTTTTCTGACATAACGGTAAGAACCTCCTTGATAATATTATGTGGGGTTGATGCCCCTGCTGTAATACCTACATTCCGAAAAGATTTAAACGAATTTAAATCCAAGTCATCAAGTTTCTGTATATAGTAAGTATTTTCACATTCTTTTTTACAAATCTCATAAAGCTTTCTTGTATTTGAGCTTTGTTTACCACCTATAACAATCATAGCTTCGGATTTTTTTGCAAGTTCATAAGCTTCCTGTTGCCGAGACTGCGTCGCATTACAGATGGTATTTAAAACAAATATATCATAACCTTTTTTTGATATAATTTCAACTAAATCTTGAAATCTATTGTAATTATATGTCGTCTGGGCTACAATGCATATTTTTACATCTAAAGGCAAATTAAAATTCATTGCCCCTTCTATATCTTCAACTACAGTATAATTATTATTGCACCATCCCATTATACCCTGTACTTCAGGATGTCCCGGATTTCCGACTATAATAATATGACGTTCATCTTGTTTATTTACAATATTGTGTATCTTTTTTACAAAAGGACATGTTGCATCCTTTATATTATGGCCGTAGGAGGAAATCTCATCATAGACTTTTCTTGAAATGCCGTGAGAACGTATAATTATTGTTCCCTTGGGTAAGTCTTTTAATTCTTCAAGAGTTTCTATTACTTTTACTCCTTTTTTCCTAAGGTCTTCTACTACTTCATCATTATGAATAATCGGACCGTAGGTATAAATCGGAAGTCCATTGCTGATTTCCTTATATACAAGATCAACTGCCCGCTGTACACCAAAGCAAAACCCAGCACTATCGGCAACTTTTATCTTCAAATTTCTAACTCCTTAATTTTCAAAATTATTTAACTGATTTTTCATAATATTTTATAATAGAATCAGCCACTTCGTCAATTGTCATATTTGAGGAATCTATTACTATGGCATCTTCTGCCTGTTTTAAAGGAGCAAATTCTCTGTTCATATCCCGGTTATCCCGGTCAATAATATCTTTTTCAATATTATCTATATCGGCAGATATTCCCTTATTAATAAGCTCAAGATATCTTCTTTTTGCTCTTTCCTTGCTGCTGGCAGTAAGATATATCTTTAAATTGGCATTGGGTAGTACATAAGTTCCGATATCTCTGCCATCCATTACTACATTTGACTTTTCGGCTAGGCTACGCTGAAGCTCAACAAGCTTTAATCGTACTTTTGAATATACTGAGCATGCGCTGGCCATATTGCCTACTTCTTCAGTCCGAATTAGGCCGGTGACATTTTCCCCGTTTAATATAATCTGTTGTTCACCATCCATATATTCTATAGATATATCCACTAAATTACAGGCTTCTTCAATCTTATCCTTGTCATCTGCCATAATATTATTTCTGATAAAATATAAGGCCATGGCTCTATACATTGCTCCTGTGTCAACATAGATAAAGCTTAACTTCTTAGCAATTATTTTTGCTATGGTACTTTTTCCTGCTCCGGCAGGTCCATCAATTGCTATACTGAAATACTTCATATTTCCTCCAAAATATATAGATTTTTATTAAGTATTTTTAATTAATAATTTTATTAAATACTGATACCGGCCAAATAACCGGTAGACCATGCTATCTGAAGATTAAATCCCCCGGTCAAGGCATCAAGGTCAAGGACTTCACCGACAAAATACAAATTCTTAATAAGTTTTGATTCCATGGTGGATGGATTGATTTCCTTAACATTAACTCCGCCCTTTGTTATTACTGCCTGGCTATAAGATCCAAGTTTGATAATCTTAAGGGTGAAATTCTTAAGAAGTCTCACTAAGCTTAGGCGTTCTTCTTTTGTAATAGAATTAACCTGTTTATCCGGACATATATGACTTAGACGAATAATAACATCTATTAGTTTATTTGGCAATAGGTGGAATAATGAATTCTTAAATTGTTTATTCTTAGACTTTTCAAAATCCCTTAGTATCCTATCATCAAGCTGTTCTTTGCTAAGGGCCGGTTTAAGATCTATGGATAAAGTGATTTCATCTGAAGTTAAATAAGGGATTATAAAACGACTGGCACTTAAGATGACCGGACCGCTGACTCCAAAATGTGTAAATAACATCTCTCCAAAATCTTTATAAATATCCTTTTGTCCGGCCTTAACTGTAATTGCTATATTTTTAAGGGAAAGCCCCATAAGGTCTTTGATAAAGGGTTCGGCCACATATAGGGGAACCAAGGAGGGATATAAATCGGTAATAGAATGTCCTGCCATTTGTGCAAAATCATAACCGTCTCCAGTTGAACCGGTCAAAGGATATGAAAGCCCTCCTGTAGCAACAATAACCGCATCACCATAATATTCTTTATCAGAATTTTTCAGCTTAAGGCCATAAAAGCTTTTTTCTTTAAAAAGTACTTGACTAACTTCACTATTATATCTTAGGTCAACTCCTAAACGCTCTAACTCATTTCTTAAAGCAGCAATTACATCTGAGGACTTGTCCGATTGAGGAAAAACTCTATTTCCTCTTTCAATTTTAGTTCTTAACCCCAATTCTTCAAAAAAACTGATAAGATCATAGGTACTTAACTGATGAAAAGCCCGATACAAAAATTTGGAATTAGAAATAACATTCTCAAAAAAAGTATCCCTATCACAGGCATTGGTTAGATTACATCTTCCCTTTCCGGTAATATAGAGTTTTTTACCCAGCTTTTCATTCTTTTCAAATAAAGTTACCTTATGACCCTTTCTTGCAGCTGCAATGGCTGCTATCATACCTGAGGCGCCGCCTCCTATTACATATACATTTGCCATATTTGTTACCACCTATTTTTAATTATATAGAATAACATAAATTTAGGTAATTGTCGAATACGTTTTTTAGTATCGCAATTACCTAAGGTAAGTTTATTATTATTTATTATTAAGCCTATTATACAATATGCCTACTTACTATCCTCAAAATAAACTTCATCTATTTCCAATTCAATGTGGCCGCTCATATACGGACCGCCCTCTACTCGGTATATAACCTTATGATAATCGTCTAAATTATCTGTAATACTTTGGGCTATAGCATTAAGTATCGCTTCTTCAAAGCCTGCTCCCACATTAGTTAAAGGGGCCTGATCAGCATAAAAGCTGACTATTACGGTATCATCCTGTGTTGTTACATTCTCAACCCCAATTAATAAGGATTGGTCAGCCATGGAATCAACCACTGTATCCACTACTAACTTGGGTGTTAGTTCTTGATTGGCAGGTACTAAAGCTGTAACAGCCTCAAGTTCCGAAGAACTATTTACCGTATAAATTAATAATTCAACATTTTCAACCGGCTGAACGATATTAGCTGTTGAACCATTATCATTTGTCTCATCTGAAGAATTAGATGTATCCTCCGGATTAGAAACTAAAGACTCTGCATCTTCTAAATCTTCTTCATTATCTTGATTATCTTGATTTTCTTGATTTTCTTCATTACTTTCTACATTTTTTTCGGGAACATTTTCTTCTTTAAATGTTTTTAGTCTGACACTATTACATCCTGTAAATAAAAATATACATGATAATACCAGTATCAATACTAAGTTTTTATTGTAATATTTCATAAGTACCTCCTTACTTGAAACAACAATAATAAACTATCAATTGATACAATAATATCCTATAACTGTGTCATTTCTATGTTATAAGTTTAAAAAATATATTATATTAGACATATATTTCTAATATACTTCTACGAACTAAATCTAATGCAGCCACTACGCTTTGTTCCCTAATCTTGGCTCTGTTGCCTTTAAAATTACATCTCTTTACAAAGGTTTTGCCTTTTATGGAACAGGAAATATAAACCAGCCCTACGGGTTTTTCCTTAGTACCCCCATCGGGACCTGCTATGCCGGTTACCGCAACTGCCACATCACAGCCGGTGGTTTTTATAAGACCTAAAGCCATTTCCTTAGCTGTCTCTTCACTTACCGCCCCGTAAGTATTTAATGTATCCGGATTTACATTAAGATATTTTATTTTCGCTTGGTTAGAATAGGTAATAAAGCCTTCCGTAAATACTTGGGAAGCACCGGCAACATTTACTATTCTTCCGGATAATAAACCTCCGGTACATGATTCGGCAGTAGCCAGTGTAAGTTTATAGTTGATAAGAAGGTCTATAACAGCTTTTTCTAAAGTAATATCTTCCCTGGTTGTATAAATATTATTACCAAAACGTGCTTTAAGCTCTTTAATAATGGGCTTAATTAAAGCTTCTGCCTCTTCTTCTTTGTCTGCTCCGGCAGTGATTCTAAAATGTACTTCCCCGCTTTTTGCATAAGGTGCAATGGTAGGATTAGTCTGGCTTTTAATTAAATCCATAATCATGGTTTCCGCCTTACTTTCACCAATGCCACAAATTTTTACCATTTTCGAAAGAAATACTTTATCTTGAAGTTTTTTTAAATATGGTAAGATATGATTTTCAAACATGGGAATCATTTCGCCGGGAGGTCCGGGTAAGAGAATAAATATTTTATTCTTATCTTCCACTATATATCCGGGAGCTGTTCCGTTATCATTATCTATTACAATAGAATCTCTTATCTTTAAAGCCTGCTTCCAATTGTTCTCTGTTATTAATTCTAAGCCCTTAGGAAGTACTTTATTGGTATCATAGGCATATAACTGCTTGTAGTAGGATAAAATTCTTTCCTTGGAATGTTCGTCCATAACAAGTTCTCTACCAACTACCTTGGCCAAGGTTTCCTTGGTAATATCATCGCTTGTAGGTCCAAGTCCCCCGGTTAGTATTATTATATCTGATCTATCTTGGGCCGTTTTTATTACATCGCTTAATCTTACTTCATTATCACCGACAGTTATCTGGTGATATAAGGTAAAACCTAGTTTTGCACATTGTATTGACAGATAAGTGGCATTAGTATTAATAATATTGCCTAAAAGAAGCTCTGTACCGATACTGATTAATTCTACAGTCATAAAATTGGCCTTCTTTCATTAAAATAAACTTCTTATATATTATTGTCATTTAGTATCAGCTTACGATTTTTTATCAAATAATCCATCATAGATATTAAAGTTAATGCCAAGGCTAAATATACGGCTACTATTTCTAGAATATTTATAAAGGTATAATCCAAATCAATTGTAAGCATTACACTCATAATTATCTGAACATTGGTTTTTATTTTTCCCCACCATCCGGCAGCCAATACCACCCCCTGATCAGAGGCAATTAGTCTAAAACCGCTTATAATAAATTCTCTTGCAATTATAATAATTGCAATCCAGCTAGGTATCAGGTTAAATTCCACAAAACATATAAGGGCAGAACAGACAAGAAGCTTATCAGCCAATGGATCCATAAACCTTCCGAAATTAGTTATCAGGTTATTTTTTCTGGCTATATAACCGTCTAAGGCATCGGTAATTGCAGCTAAAGTAAATATAGCTCCGGCTATATATCTGCCATAGCTTATATTGGGATTTAACATAAAGATCAGATATAAGGGTATCATTAGTACTCGGACGGTTGTTATTTTATTGGGCAAATTCATTTTTTGCACTTCCTTTCACAAGCTCTCCAACCAAATCATAATTGTTTGCACCGGTAACCTTAACTTGTACTATATCACCGGACATAAGTTCTTCCTCGGAGTTTATGAAAATATAACCATCCACCTGGGGGGCATCCATATATGTTCTTCCTACATATACATGTTCCTTGTCTACTATTCTTCCTTCAATAATTACATCAAGGATACGACCTATATTATTTGAACAGGCGTCAAACACAATGGATTGCTGAAGTTCCATTAACTGCTTTTGCCTCTTTTTCTTTACACTGGCCTTTATCTGAGGTTTTAGTAAAGCAGCCGGAGTATCCTCCTCCTTAGAGTAAGTAAATACTCCCAGACGGTCAAATTTAAGTTCTTTAACAAAGTCCATTAATTCTTCATGATCCTCATCTGTTTCCGTGGGAAATCCTGTAATTAAAGTGGTTCTAAGTACTATATCAGGTATTTCATCTCTTAGTTTTTTAACGATTCCCACCAAATCTGCTTTTGAAGTCTTTCTTCCCATTAGTTTTAATATTCTGTCTGAGCAATGCTGAATGGGAATATCAAGATACTTGCAGATTTTTGCTTCATTGCTAATTACTTCTATTAGTTCATCAGTGATTTCTTCAGGATAACAATAAAGTAATCTTATCCATTCAATGCCTTCAATATCACAAAGCTTCTTTAGTAAGGTGGGTAGAGTTTTCTCCCCATATATATCTACACCATAAAGAGTTGTTTCCTGAGCTACCAGTATTAATTCCTTAATTCCTAAGGAGGCTAAATATGATGCTTCCTCTAGGAGTTCTTCCATGGGTCTGCTTCTATAATTACCTCTTACCTTAGGAATAACACAATAAGTACAATGTTTGTTACATCCTTCAGCAATTTTTAGGTATGAATAATGGGATCCTGCAGATAACATTCTTTTTGACTTAGGTCTAGGTAACTGTTTTAGATCGGAAAAGTATGTAGCTTTCTTTCCTTCTAAAACTTCTTCAAGCACCGGTATAATATCAGTAAAGGCTGTAGTTCCAAGAAGTGCATCTACTTCAGGAATCTCTTTTAAAATTTCATCCTTATATCTTTCGGCCATACATCCTGTCACAATTAATGCTTTTAACTTGCCTGTTTTTTTATATTCAGCCATTTCAAGAATATTTTGGATGCTTTCTTCTTTGGCATCATTAATAAAGCAACAGGTATTAATAATAATAATATCTGCATTGGTTTCATCATCGGTAATCCTATACCCATGATCATTTAAAATTCCCAGCATGTTTTCGCTGTCTACTAAATTTTTGTCACAACCTAATGAAATAAAAAATACGTCCATAATTTCTCCATCTAATTTTAATATTATTTAGTAATTTAATTATATATCTCTATACATTTTATCAGTTTCATGAATCTAATACAAGTTACAACTTAAGCAATTCCTGATTCAACACAATTATGCATTAACATTGCTATAGTCATAGGGCCTACACCGCCAGGAACAGGTGTGATAGCGCTTACCTTTTCTATAACATCATCAAAATCCACATCTCCGCATAATTTATTATCCTCATTTCTATGAATGCCTACATCTATTACTACGGCCCCTTCCTTTACATACTCTTTTGTTATAAATTTAGGTTTTCCAATGGCCACAATCAAAATATCAGCCCTTTTGGTTATTTCTTTTAAGTCTTTTGTTCTGGAATGACATACTGTAACAGTTGCATTTTCCCTCAACATTAGCATAGCTATAGGTTTTCCTACAATATTACTTCTGCCTACTACTACGCATTCTTTTCCTTCAATAGGTATATTATAGCGCTTTAATAGTTGGACAATACCTGCAGGAGTACAGGATACAAAACCTTTTTGTCCTATACTTAATCTTCCCACATTTTCAGGATGAAAGCCGTCAACATCCTTATGGGGAGCTATTGTCTGTATAATTTTATCTTCATTGATATGCTTAGGTAATGGAAGCTGAACCAAGATGCCGTTAACATTAGGCTGATTGTTTAATTCTTCCACTAAACCTATAAGTTCTTCTTCGGTGGTTTCATTGGGCAGTTCATAGGATAATGATTTAATACCTATATATTCACAAGCTTTTTTCTTATTATTAACATAAATAGTTGAGGCAGGATCTGATCCAACCTGTATTACACATAGAGTAATATCTTTATTTAAACTTGCCACCTTCTCCTTTAACTCATCTTTAATTTCAGTGGATATTTTTTTACCATCAATTATTATTGCCATAGTATCTCTCCTATCTCTATAATTTAACTTTATATAATTCTATTATATCCCAAAAGATATCACAAGAGATATTACATTATAATTTAAAAGTTTTTATAACTTAAATAGATATAAAAATCGATATAAATAATCATAATTTACAATAATACCACAAAAATGTAATTATAAACTTGTATTTTACGTCAATATTAGTTAAAATTGCTTTGTAAGTTTAAATAATAATATTATATTTTAAGGAGTTATTATGTGGCGAAATGGAAAACGTTCAGTATTTTTAATATTATTATGCTTTATAGGAGTTGGCTGTTTAACATTCATTTTAGGAGAATCATATCCGGCTTCCTTAGCAGACGGTGTAATGAAGTTAGTCAGTAAAGGCGATAAAGAAGAGGCTACCGATATGAATATAGATACTACCCCGTCGCCGGATCCCACAGCAACACCGACAATCTCTCCGACACCGACACCGCTGCCGGTTTATGAAATGGAAAAGGGAGGAAATGCGGACATTGAGTCTTTCTTTCAAAATTATTATTTTGCCAAGTCCGATTGTGATCATAGTCAATTAAAAAACATGCACACTGACCCCGAAAATGCACAGACCTTACTAGATTTACGAAACGAAACCCGATTTTTAGATGATATTATTAATATTACCTGCTATATTATAAAAAGCTATGAGGAAGGTGCATACATTGTATATGCTTATCATGAGATGAAATATATTAATATTGAGACTCCCTATCCTCAGTTGGACAAGTTCTATCTCATTACTGATAAAGACAATAATCTAAAAATATATAATTCTGATATGAGCAAAATCCTTCAAAACTATTATAATGAAAGAGATAAGGATGAAGAAGTTAACCAGTTAATTACTAATACTAAAAAGAAGACAAAGAAAGCCATAGAAAAAGATGAAAATCTTAAAGCCTATATTGAAGCTTTAAATAAAAACTAAATACTTAAAATCATTAAAGAGCTGCTTTATGATAAGCAGCTCTTAATTATTAGTTTTATTCTACAAGGCTTATTCCTCATCTTTATAATAATTTATAAGACAGCCTTTTAAAATGATTTTTCTCTCGTCATCGGTAAGTTTAGGCATTTGCATGGTGAATTCTTTCATATCTTTATTAACCACATAAGCCTTAATTTCAGATCTGTTATTTTCTATTGCTTCTTTAATATCTTTGATAAAAATATAGTCCCCGTTCTCAAAAGGAAGATCACCATCGTATAAAAAGGGTAACATGCCCCAATTTATAAGATTGGAACGATAACGTTTAGTAGCATATTCCTTAGCTATATTTGCCAGTCCCCCAAGTACTTTTTGACAACTGGCAGCCTGTTCTCTTGCTGAGCCGTCACCGGGTTTTACGGCATAAATTGTACTTCCTATTTGGGTATTATATCTGTCTATGGTAAATTTCTTTTCAATAGCCTCATAGACTTTAAGTAAGCTTGGATAAGCCTCTAATATATCCTCTCCTGCAATTCTGGCTTTTTCAGCTTTTTGAATTTCTTTTGCTCTCCCTACATAGGCAGGATCCTTTCTGGACAAGGTATATTCAGCCAAGGCTAGAGGATTTGAACGATATGAAGATGTTTCACCGGAGGGAATTAATTCATCAGTTGTAGTTACCGGATCATGGATAACAGAAACAACCTTTAAAACCAAGTCATTGGTTAATTTAGACATCTTAGGCCAATCTACTATGTTAGGACCTAGTTTTACTTCTATAGAAGGATCCGGATTTTTTGATCCGTCAAATACTCTGTTTTCATATATTCTACGGTCGTAGAAATAATGGGGCTTGCCGAAATTAACATCAATATCCTCAGCTGATGTCAAATATCCTTGGTTAGCAGCTGTAGCAGCAATAGATCTGGCATCCATTAAGGCCACTGAGGCAATTTGACCATTAGTTATTTTTGATCCCTCCCTATTAGGGAAGTTTCTGGTAGTATGGCGTATACTAAGGCCATTATTGGCAGGAGTATCCCCTGCTCCAAAACAAGGTCCGCAAAATGCACTTCTGATAGTAGCTCCAGCTGCTGTAAGCTTAGCTATAGCACCATTTTTAACAAGTTCCATAAAGATAGGCTGGCTTGCTGGGTAGACACTTAAGGAAAATTCATCAGCACCGATATACTTATTATCAAGTATATCTGCCGCATCACAGATATTTTCAAAGCTTCCCCCTGCACAACCTGCAATTGTTCCCTGGTCAACATATAATTTTCCGTTTTTAATTTTATCCTTTAAGGTATACTGTATATTGTTATTATCTAAGCTGATTAGGGCATTTTTTTCTACTTCATCTAAAATATCATAAAGATTAGCATTCAACTCATCTATGGTATATGCATTACTGGGGTGGAAAGGCATGGCAATCATGGGTTTGATTTGTGATAAGTCTACGAATACCATTCCATCATAGTAGGCAATATCTTCTGGCTTAATATATTTAAAGGCTGAGGGCCTATTATGTATCTCATAATATTCTTTAACAGCATTGTCTGTTTCCCATATAGAGGATAAACAGGTGGTTTCTGTTGTCATAACATCAATGCCTATTCTGTAATCCATACTAAGATTTTTAATTCCGTCCCCGACAAATTCCATAACCTTATTATTAACATAACCGTTTTTAAATACGGCTTTTATTATGGCTAAGGCTATATCTTGGGGTCCTACACCTTTTCTTGGACTTCCGGTTAAATAAACAGCGATTACCCCGGGCATAGGAATGTCATAGGTTCTTTCCAATAACTGTTTAACCAGTTCCGGTCCACCCTCTCCCATAGCCATGGTTCCTAAGGCACCGTAACGGGTGTGGCTGTCGGAACCTAATATCATACTGCCGCATTCAGTCATAATTTCACGGGCATATTGATGAATTACTGCTTGATGGGCAGGAACATATATTCCACCATACTTCTTGGCACAAGACAGTCCATACATATGGTCATCTTCATTGATTGTTCCACCAACGGCACATAGACTATTATGGCAATTGGTTAATACATATGGAATAGGGAATTTCTCAAGTCCGCTGGCTCTTGCAGTCTGAAGAATTCCAACATAGGTTATATCATGAGAAATAAGTTTATCAAATTTTAACCTTAAATTATCCATATTATCTGAGGTATTATGACTTTTTAATATACTATAGGCCATAGTACCTTTTTTTGCTTCTTCCTTACTTATATTATCAATACCGGTTTTTTCTTTAACGGCTAAATGGACATCCATCGTATCTTCGATAATTTCTCTTCCATTAACCAGATATACACCTTTATCATAAAGTTTAATCATCTTTCTATCTCCTTGCTATCTTTATAATAAGGGATTAATCCCATACATTATTCTTCTACATATCCTTCTTCTAGATTAACAATATGCTCTTCATTACAACTAATATTTGGTGAAGGCAATATTCCTCCGGAAGCTTTTATTTTTAAT
This sequence comes from Herbinix luporum, assembly GCF_900070325.1. Classification (GTDB taxonomy): domain Bacteria; phylum Bacillota; class Clostridia; order Lachnospirales; family Lachnospiraceae; genus Mobilitalea; species Mobilitalea luporum. The sequence continues at coordinate 1,177,781 of NZ_LN879430.1, read as the reverse complement.
AGTACCTTCTCATCTTCCGTATCTGTGAAGCTAATTGTAATTTTTCCCTTAAATTCATCATTAAAATATCCTGCATCTACAAAAAGTTCATCATATCCTTCGAACTTAAATATAACTTCAAGATTAGCTTCACGATATGATAAGTCTAATTTTTCTAAATCCAATTTAAGCTTATCTCCATCTGTAAGATCTTCAAATAGCATAGTTTCGGTAAATTGACCTTCCATATCAACAAAGTAAGCCTTTACATATTCTAGTTTTCTGCTGGATTTGTTATGTACTGTTATATAACCTGATGAGCTCTCAAGTAAAATCAACATAATTGATAGTAGTGCTATAACCCCAGCTAAAGCATATATAAGGATTTTTGTTTTTTTATTCATGGGTTCTTTTTTCTGATCCTTTTTTACTTTCACTTTTTTCATGTCATAGACCTCCGTAATTTAAATGTAAACAATAATTATCATACTTGTATTAGATCGAAATATCAAGTAATTTTTACATATTATTCAGGTTTAAACATATAAATAGAAATTGTATTATGAAAAATAAGCCAATAAACCTAAAATTAGGATAATTGGCTTATTTATATTAATAAGTTAAAACTAATAATTATAAAATATTATTGATTAAGATACATTATCTAAGATAATTTTATCTAAGATAAGTTATTTATCTAAGATAAGTTATTTATCTAAGATAAGTTATTTATCTAAGATAAGTTATTTATCTTTGAACTCTTCCGGAAGCATCTCCGCCTACTAATGTTTCTACTTCTGCCCTGCTTACCATATTAAAGTCTCCGGGGATGGTATGTTTTAAGGCTGAGGCTGCAACTGCATATTCTAAAGCATCCTTCATGGATTTGCCGTCTAATAGTCCACAGATTAATCCGGCTGCAAAAGAATCTCCTCCGCCCACACGATCTACAATTCTAATATTATATTTTTTAGAATGATAGAATTCATTGCCGTCATAGATGCAAGCTGACCAACCGTTGTCGGAAGCAGAATAACTTTCCCTAAGGGAACTTACCACATATTTGAAATTAAACTTGTTAATCATTTGTTTAAATATATCCTGATAACCGGCAAGTTCAAGATCTCCGCTGGTAACATCGGTATTACCCGGTTTAAAGCCAAGAACTTTTTCTGCATCTTCTTCATTACCTATGCATACATCTACATATTGCATTAAATTGGTCATGATACGTTGAGCTTTTTCTGTTGACCATAATTTTTTTCTATAGTTAAGATCCACAGATACGGTAACATTATTTCTCTTGGCTGCCTTTAAGGCTTCCTCTGTTAATACAGCTGCTTTATCACTGATAGCAGGAGTTATTCCTGTAAAATGGAACCAATCTGCTCCTTCAAAAATCTTATCAAAATCAAAGTCTGAAGGATCAGCTTCTGCTATTGCTGAATTTGCCCTGTCATAAACTACGGTGGAAGCTCTCATGGAAGCACCGGTTTCTAGAAAATAAATACCTAGCCTATCTCCACCTTTTACTATATGATCGCAATTGACATTAAACTTTCTAAGAGCTGCAATTGCACTTTCTCCGATAGGATTATTGGGAACTTTAGTTACGAAATAAGCATCATGTCCATAATTGGCTAAGGATACGGCTACATTTGCTTCTCCGCCTCCATAACATACATCAAAACTGTCTGCTTGAATAAATCTCTGAAATCCGGGAGTTGAAAGACGAAGCATAATTTCTCCCATAGTAATAACTTTAGCCATAAAATCTCTCCTTATCTTGTCTATACATATTTAGCAACTTAAAGTATAAAACTAAAAAAATATTAAGTCAACTATTCTAATCAAATATTAATATTAATATGACATTATTTACGCAATCTAATACATTAATAGATAAAAATTGCCCATAAATCTTTGATAGCTTGACTTTTACTATATGACGAATATATAATTTAGTGTAGTCCAAAAATAATAACATATGAACAGAATGGAGGACATTATGAGACCTTTTATGGACCAAGACTTTTTATTATCAACTGAAACAGCAAAAAAATTATATCATGATTATGCAGAAAAAATGCCGATTGTAGATTATCATTGCCATATTAACCCTAAGGAAATAGCTGAAGATGTGCGCTTTGAAAATATTACACAGCTTTGGCTTGGAGGGGACCATTACAAATGGCGTTTGATGCGTGCTAATGGAGTTAGTGAAGAATATATTACCGGAAATGCTCCGGATAAAGATAAGTTTATAAAATGGGCCCAAACCCTAGAACTGGCCATAGGCAATCCTATTTACCATTGGAGCCATCTGGAACTTAAAAGATATTTTGATTATGAGGGTATCCTTAACTCAGAAACAGCCAATGAAGTTTGGGAACTATGTAATGAAAAGCTAAAAGATCCTAATTTAAGTGCCAGGGGTATAATTCGTAAGTCCAATGTAACACTCCTTTGTACTACTGATGATCCCATTGATTCATTAGAATATCATATACAGCTTGCTAATGATAAATCTTTTGAGACAAAGGTACTTCCGGCCTTTCGTCCTGATGAAGCAGTAAACTTAGAAAAACCCGGCTATCTTGCTTATCTTGAAAAACTTTCCAAGGTCAGCAATATTGAGATTAATAGTTTTGCCTCCCTATGTGAAGCTTTGAAGGCTCGTATGGAATTCTTTAATAGTGTCGGATGTAAAACTTCTGATCATGGTTTAGAATTTGTTATGTACTACCCTGCTTCTGATGATGAAATTGAATCAATTATGAAACGCCGCTTAGCAGGGGAAATTCCTACCGAAGAAGAAATCCTTAAGTTTAAGACAGCCTTACTTCAATTCTTAGGTAGAGAAAATCATAGATTAAACTGGGTTATGCAGCTTCATTATGGTTGTAAGAGAGATAATAACACCCGTATGTTTAACAAGCTAGGTCCTAACACCGGCTATGATTGTATTGATAATAGCAGGAATTCCTCAGCACAACTGGCAGATTTTCTTAATTCCCTTGAAATTACAGATCAGTTGCCAAAAACAATTTTATACTCTCTTAATCCTATTGATAATGCCGCTATTGATACGGTTATGGGATGTTTTCAAAATGATTCAGCCCTAGGAAAGATTCAACATGGTTCAGCTTGGTGGTTTAATGACCATGAACTTGGTATGAGAGATCATATCCTAACCCTAACCAGTACCACACTTATCAGCAATTTTGTAGGTATGCTAACTGATTCGAGAAGTTTCTTATCTTATACCAGACATGAGTATTTCAGAAGAATCCTTTGCGATGTATTTGGAAACTTCGTGGAAACAGGTAGATTCCCTAATGATTTAAGAGTTCTTAAAAAGCTTGTAGAAGATATATCTTACAATAATAGCATTAGCTATTTTGGATTTGATAAGTAAGAAAATTAAATATATATATTAAAATAAGGATGACTGCTTATGTCATCCTTATTTATTTATTAATTTGCCTTATTTTATCTGTTCTATAAATAATTTACTAAAATCAATCAAACTAGATATCTCACTATTATCAGGAACCCATAAGCTTCTAATTCCTTCATTTACAAGTTCAAAGCCGGCCTCTTTTAAACTCTGGTTAATTTGCTTTACTACTTCTCCGCTCCATCCATAACTACCAAAAGCAGCAGCCTTTTTATTCTTAAACTTTAAACCCTTAATCATTTCTAAAAGTCCTGCAATTGAATTTAAAAGTCCATTATTTACTGTCGGTGAGCCTACAAGGATAGCCTTTGACTTGAAAATTTCAGTAATAATATCATTCTTATCTTCTTTTGAAGAATTATATATTTTAACAGTAACTTGAGGATCTGCCTTCATAATACCTTCTGCTATTGATTCAGCCATTATTCTGGTAGAATTCCACATGGTATCATAGATAAGGGTAATCTGGTTTTCCTGATAATCATTAGCCCATTCAAGATATTTTTCAACAATTTGAACAGGTTCATTCTTCCATATTACACCGTGGCTGGTACATATCATATCAAGGGGAAGATTAAAGCTTAATACCTCTTGTATCTTCTTTGTAACTAACCGGCTAAAAGGAGTTAAGATATTGGCATAATATTTTATTGCCTCTGCAAAAAGCTCACAATTGTCAACTTTATCATTGTATAAGCTTTCTGTTGCATAATGCTGTCCAAAGGCATCATTGCTAAATAAGATATTTTCACCGGACATATATGTCATCATAGAATCCGGCCAATGAAGCATAGGAGCCTCTACAAAGGTAAGAGTAGAACTGCCGATATTTAGGGTGTCACCGGTTTTAACAGTAACAAAATTCCAGTCCTGATGAAAGTGACCTTTTAAGATTTTAGCACCGTTTGCCGTACAATATATGGGTGTATTTGGTATCTTTCGCATAAGTTCAGGAAGGGCTCCACTATGGTCGATTTCACTATGGTTAACAACAATATAGTCAATTTTATTTAAATCAATTTCATTTTCTAAGTTTTGTACAAATTCATTATCATAGGGCAACCATACAGTATCAATCAAAACAGTCTTTTCATCCCTAATCAAATATGAATTGTAGGAAGAACCCTTATTAGTAGAATACTCTGGGCCATGAAAGGATTTAAGTTCCCAATCCACTTTACCAACCCATGTAACCTTATCTGTTATCCTCTTTCTCATATAGCACCTCTTCTTTCACTTTAATAATATATACTATTATGTGTATATTTGTATTTTTCTAATTCATATTAAATACAATCCCAGTATAAATAGATTATATGCATTTTTCCTTGATTCAAATCACAAGCTTGTCATTAATATTATTTATTAATATTGCAAGCTCCAAAGTTTTATTATTTTTTTTAGGCAGAAATTAAAATCAATCTTTTTACTTTCTTCAGTGGTAAAAATCGGTATTTCTGTGTATAGCTTTTTATCAATATAATATTTTGCCACTCCCACCTTGGATCCTTTTTCTACAGGTGCGTATAAAGATTTCGGCAGCTCATATTCGATAGAAACTTTTTCATTCTTTCCCAATAAGAGATTTAAATCTCCTTTTATATCAAGGCCAATATAAGCCCTTTGACCATCTTCTACATAGACAGGATCTAGATTAACCTCTTCAAAAATCTGCTTCTTTTCAAAGTTTTCAATTCCATAGGTCATTAACTGCTTTGTATCTGCCCATTTCAAATTTTTTCTTGGGGGCCAACCACAAGCTAGAACTACTGAAATTAGTGTTCTGTCAGATCTTTTTAGGGCTCCTACAAAACAATATCCTGCTTTTCCGGTAAAGCCTGTTTTTATACCTATTGCTCCATCCATCATATATAGGAACTTATTTTTATTTGAAACAGAAAAAGTTCTTCCTTTTTTAAGCTCTTTAAATTGATATGTAGGTGTATTAGTTATGGTAATAAAATCCTTGTTTTTAATAGCATAAGATGCAATAACCGCCAGATCTTTGGCAGTAGTATAATGTCCTTCTGCATCTAGGCCACTGGGAGTTACAAAATTGGTATTATTACAGCCTAGGGATCTGGCCATATCATTCATCATAGTGGCAAATCCTTCAACGGATCCACCTATATGCTCAGCAATTGCCACAGCAACATCATTATGACTTTCAAGCATCAGAGGATATAAAAGATCTTTTAGATAATACTGTTCCCCAGCTTTAATATGTAACTGTACATCGGGCATTCCTGCGGCATATGATGATACTGTTACCACATCATTAAGATTGCCTGCTTCTAAGGCTATAATACAAGTCATAATCTTTGTTGTACTGGCCATGGGCATTTCTTGATATCCATTTACTTCATACAATACCCGGTTATTTTCACCATCCATAAGTAAGGCTGATAAAGAATTAAGTTCTATTTTAGGGGATGGACTGTAGGATTGTTCTTCTTGAATTTTAATATTTTCTTTTTTGAATTTTTCTTCAATATTCTCCTCTTTTATAATCTCTTGATTAAAGTTATCCTTATAATAGTTATATAAACTATTATAATTGATAAGAGACGATATAAGCAGAAGTATAAAACAGATACAAAATCTTAAATTTAGCATAGGTTTAATCTTTGTCAAAACAATCATCCTATCCTATTCTTTATTTCAATTTATTTGTATCTTTACCTACTTATTCCTAAGATATATAATTATGATATACCAAGATTTTAGCAAAAGGGGATACTGTTATGTCTGAAGAGTCTATTAGTAAAAAGAAAAAAAGAAGAAAAATTATTATTCGTAGCCTTAGGATTTTATTTACCATAGGTTTTATAGTATTTTCAGTTCTTTTTATTAATGAAGTTCTAATACAGCCCTACAAGCTAAAAAAAGCTATAGATAAGGCTAGAGATTTATATCATACTCCTTTACCACAAGTTAATGTGAGGTCTGGGCCAAATATAGAAGTTGATAATAGGATTAATACTCCAGATGATTCAAAAATAAGTGTAGCAATAACACCTACTCCCGATCCTAATCGTGATGAGAAGGGACGACTTATTAAATTCAAAAAACTACTGGAAGTTAATGAAGAGGTTAAGGGTTGGATTAAGATAGATAATATAAATGGGGAAAACGATACAAAGATTGACTATGTTGTGGTTCAATCCGACCCTAAAGATCCGGAATTTTATCTGACAAGGGACTGGACTACTAAGGAATATCTAAAAGCCGGCAGCATCTTTCTAGATTCTAGTTCATCAGTAGAAAGGAATACAAAAAATCTTGTAATCCACGGCCATAATATGACCTCTTCTGATGATATGTTCCATTATCTATTGGAATATAAAAAATTAGATTTTATGAAGGAACATCCCATTATAAGTTTTGATACTATATATGAAGAGGCATTATGGAAGGTTTTTTCCGTATTTATAACTCCGGGAAATGATGATAAAGGTGATTTCTTCAGATATAACAGATCCACTTTTAAAAACCATAAGGACTTTTTAGAATTTATATATCAGTTAAGGGTTCGATCTTTTTATAATATTGATGATATAGATATAAATGAGGATGATCAAATTTTAACCCTGTCGACCTGTTCCTACGAACTGGCCAATTATCGAATTGTTGTAGTAGCCAGGAAAATAAGAGAAGGTGAAGAAGCAAGGGTAGATATAGACAGTATAAAAAAGAATAAAAAAATTCTTTACCCAGAAAGTTTTTATAAGCATTATGGGGGTAAAGCCCCGGATATTCCGTCGTCTTTTGAAGAGGCCCTGCAAGAGGGATTGATATCATGGTACCAACCTATAAATAGATAAAATCAGAGTCTGTTTTCAATATAATTTATAGATTGAAACAGACTCTGATTTTATATATCTAGGGTTAGCTGTTCTGCCTCTTCTTCAGCCTGTAGTTTGAAATCTTCTACTTTTTCAGGATTTATAGCCGGCAGAGCCTCTAATGATTGTAAGCCGAAACATCTTAAAAACTCCTCGGTAGTACCAAATAATATAGGCTTTCCCGGTGCATCCATCCTGCCCAGTTCACAAACTAAACCATACTCTATTAATTTATTAACGGCGTGATCTGATTTAACCCCTCGAATTGCTTCAATTTGAAGTTTGGTAATGGGCTGTTTATATGCAATGATAGATAGGGTTTCCAGCAGTATATCGGTCAGTACATGTTTTTTAGGGATATGGGTAAGCTTTACTATGGTTTCATATAATGAAGCCTTAGTTCCAAGTTGATATGCTCCGTTAAGCTCTATAATTTGAATACCTCTGCTTTCATCCTCGTATTTATCCATCATACTATGTATTATTTTTTTGGTGGTTTCCTCATCATGTTCAATAGCTTTAGCCAGCCGACCCAACTCAACAGCTTCTCCCATGGTAAAAAGAATTGCCTCAATCTGTGCTTCTGCTAATTTCAACTCCACTAAAATCCTTCCTCCTCCATTTCTATAATGTCTGAAGCCAAATAAGTAATCCTTATGTCATCAAACATATAATCCTGCTCTATCTTAATTCTTCCAAGCTTAATCAGTTCTAAGATTCCTAGGAAGGTTACGATAATTTCCATCTTTGTAGATTCTTCTTTTAAAAGATTGCTAAAATAAAATTTCTTATGTTCAATACCGTACTGCTGAATATAGGTAAATATATGGGATAAATCAATTTCTTCCCTTTCAATTTTACCAAACTTGCTACGTATTGGATCTATTTTATCAGTTTGTTTTTTTATAACCTTTTTAAAAATATCATGAAGTTTAGTAAGAGTCAAATCTCCTATCAACTGACTGACATCTATCTCTTCCTTAAAATCACCAATTTCCTCAGGTATGGTGGGAGGCTTAAACATAATCCTTGAAGCATCTTCTTGCTTGTCCTTTAATTGCTCAGCCATATATTTAAACATCTTATATTGTAACAGCCGTTCTACAAGTTCCTGCCTAGGATCAATCTCTTCTTCATCTTCTTCAACCTTAGAAGGTAAAAGCATACGGGATTTAATGTTAATTAATGTAGCAGCCATAACCAGAAATTCACTCATAATCTCTAGGTTCTTTGACTCCATCTGCTTAATATATTCAAGATATTGTTCGGTTATTTCAACTATGGGTATATCATATATATTTATTTTATTTTTATCTATTAAATGAAGCAGAAGATCAAGAGGACCTTCAAATGCCTCCAGTTTTACCGGAATGCTCATATTGCTCCTTTCATCTGACTACCATTAACTTGGCTTTATTTTTATAACTAGTAGCTGTGGTGGATTAAAGAACCTAGGCATATAGGAATGTGTACCTAGGCCTCTTGAAACCACCATATTATAACCTTGCTCAGAGAATAATCCTGCGTCATATTTGGGAAACAGCCTTACCTGTGGAGAAATAACCCCTCCAATAAAGGGAAGCCTTACTAATCCCCCATGGACATGGCCGCTAAGAACCAAATCTGCCCTCCAGCCTATATATTCTTTAAAATACATAGGATTATGAGCAATTAGAATCTGATATCCTTCTTTGCTTCTTTTGCCGATTTTATTAGTAATTTCATCTTGTTCAAGCTTTGCTAACTTGCCTTTACGATAATAATCCATAGGTAAAGAAAGCCCGGTTATTGTGAGCTTATTATTACTACTTTGAATTATGATACTTTTATTATCTAAAAGATGAACACCAAGATCTAAAAGCTTATTTTTATATTTACACCATGCTTCATACAGAAATTCATCTTTATTAGGGTCTTTACTCATATCCTCAAAAGATTGTTCATGATTACCATATCCATAAAATATTGGATAATAATCTGAAAGCTCTTTAATCAAATCATATGCATTACTTGGGTAACAGGGTTTTCGTTTTGTTACTAAATCCCCAGCTATTATAACAAAATCAGGATTTTGATCCAATATTTTTTTAATCAGGACCCTATTGTTTTTCCCAATTTTTTTATTATGCAGGTCTGAAAGTACAACAAAGTTAATTTCTTCTGTCAGGGATTCCTTCCTTGCTTGAATAATATATTCCGATTTTACTAATATCCTTTGTTCCAGGCTGGACCATAGAATTAGCAATAGTAGTAAACCAGAGAATATCCATAAGTAAACCATGGTTTCTCCTTTCTGATTTTATGCAATCAAAATAATGCATATTTATTATACTATACCATTAGGATAAAAAGTGTCAATAAAGATTAAATTAATGAATGGCTTATTTAGTTGCAAGAAAATATTTTTTTAAAGTCTTAAGCAAACAATCTTTAAAGCCTGCTTTATTTACTGTTTCAGCAGCTAATATATCTATGATGCCTATTTTTTCATTATCATAATAATATATGATATCACCGATTTTATCTCCTGATGATACAGGTGCTTGAACCTTATCATAAAGCACAACTTCTTTCCTGATATTTTCCTGTGACCTGTTTTTTGAACATAAATAAGAAAATTTATCCTTAATATGTCCGTTTACATAATCTAAGACCCCCTTATTTACTTTAACAGGCTCAAGGTCAATATCTTTGTTATCATCAACATATATAGAATAATTGGCAAAACCATAATTAAGTAGCTTAGCTGCTTCTTTAAATCTTGTTTTTGTATCCGGTGCTGCCAGTATTACGGCAATTAGGTCCATATTATCTCTTTTTGCTGTGGCGGATAAGCAGTATTTAGCAATGCTTGTGGAGCCGGTTTTAAGACCAGTAATGCCCTTATAGGATTTTATAAGTTTATTGGTATTGGTCAGTCCAAACTCTGTTCTTCCTTTTCTGGTAGTGTGAACGAAGGTATCCATCCAAATAGTTGCATAGTTGCTAACTTCGGGATGTTTTGTAATAAGCTCCCTAGACATTAATGCAATATCATAAGCTGTACTATAGTGATTGTCGGCATCCAATCCGCAGCAGTTTACAAAATTCGTATTATTCATACCTAACTCTTTAGCTCTTTTATTCATTCTGGCAACAAATTCTTCTTCAGATCCTGCAATATGTTCAGCCATGGCAACCGAGGCATCATTGGCACTGGATATACTGATACATTTTATTAAAGTTTCTACATTTTGAACCTCATAGGGTTCTAAATAAACCTGTGATCCTCCCATAGAGGCTGCATGTTCACTTACACTGACTTCATCAGTCAGACTTATTTGACCTGCATCTAAAGCTTCAAAAATCAATAACAAAGTCATTATTTTTGTTATACTGGCCGGTTTTAATTTTTCATCTTTATTTTTTTCAAATAATATTGTTCCGGTAGAACCTTCCATTAATACGGCAGAGGGGGATTCTAGTTCCATCTTAGAATCTACCATGGCTGTAACCGGTATGACACCGTCAATATCCGGTTTTGAAGATTTTATATTACTGGCAAATATGGCACTGGGTAATATAAACATAATTAATAATACTAGCACAAGCAGGATATTTATTTTTCTCATAACAAACTCCACTATAATTCTTTTACTAATATTTTAATCCATGCCCTATCATTTTAGACCTATACAAGTATAAATTTGTCTTGAAAATATTCATTTATTCTACTGTCACCTTGCATTTAAGAACTTTTCCTTTAATATATACAGTTATAGTGGTTTTTCCGGGTTTTTTTGCCTTTATTTTTCCAAAGATATTTACTTTTGCCACTTTGGGATTGCTGCTTTTATATCGGGCAAAATCTGTAATTCCTTTTACTTTTAATCGATAAGTTTCTCCCACCGATAATTTTAGATGTTTCTTATTAAGATCTATAACCCTGACTCGACATTTAAGCTTTTTGCCGGAAACCTTTGCTATTATATAGGTTTTTCCGGTTCTATAGGCAAAAACTCTACCTAAAAAATCCACTCCGGCTACCCTAATATTGGTTGAACGGTATGATACCCTTTTGTTTATACCATAAACGAATAATCTAAATTCCTCTCCTTTAATCAATATAAGATCCTGCCTATTTAGATGGAGGCTAAAGGGGAGTATTATCTTCTTACGGTAAAACAAGCCGGTGTTTCTATACAAAGAAAGTATTATTATAAAAAGTATCAATGTAATTGAAATACCTTTATATAAGCTTTTTGATATTTTCATACAGACCTCCCTTATATGATATAAATATTTAATTTATAGGTATTTAATTACATGAAAAAAAGCGTGCATTATGCACGCTTTACTCCATCCTTTGTTACAATGCTATAGATATATGGAGGACGCTCAACCTCTTCTTTACTAATAACATAGGCACCAATTATCCTCTTTTTGGCTTCCTTTCTCTTGTCATCATCATTGGCATACAAGGTGGCAAGGGGCTCATTCTTTGTAACCTTATCTCCCAGTTTTTTGTGAATTATAATACCTACACTTAAATCAATCTTGCTGTCTTTTGTTACTCTTCCACCACCTAATACTAAAGAAGCCATTCCTATTTCATCTGTCAAGATTTCCTTCACATAGCCATCACAAGGTGCTTTAACATCATAGCAAATGGAAGCAGTCTTTAATAATTCCGGATTATAAACAAATTCACTGTCTCCCCCTTGGGCCCTGATAAACTCAGCCATTTTATCTAAAGCACTCTTGCTTTCTATAGTACCTTGCAAGATTTTTTTCGCTTCCTCAAAAGTTTTTGCCTTTCCGGCACCAAGAACCATATAGGAAGCAAGGGTAAGGCTTACTTCAAGCAAATCTTTAGGTCCATTACCTGATAAGGTTTCTATGGCTTCCTTAACTTCAATTGCATTTCCGATGGCCCTTCCTAGAGGTTGGTTCATATCGGTTATAAGAGCATATGTGGTTTTACCTGCCCTTGTTCCGATTTCAACCATTTCTTTTGCCAAAGCCAAGGCATCCTCATATTTTTTCATAAAGGCACCGCTTCCCGTCTTTACATCTAGAACAATAACATCGGATCCGGAAGCTATCTTCTTACTCATAATACTAGAGGCTATTAAGGAGATATTATCTACGGTTGCCGTAACATCCCTTAAGGCATATATTTTCTTATCGGCCGGAGCCAGATTTGCAGTTTGACCTACTATAGCAAGCTTAATTTTATTTATGTTCTCAATAAACTGTTCGGAGGAAATTTCAGTTGAAAAACCGGGAAAACTTTCAAGCTTATCTACGGTTCCTCCCGTATGTCCCAGTCCTCTTCCGGACATTTTAGCAACAGGAATTCCTAAAGCAGCAACCATAGGACTAAGTACAAGAGAGGTCTTATCTCCCACTCCCCCGGTACTGTGTTTGTCTACCTTAACTCCATGGACTTTCGATAAGTCCAGTATATCACCGCTGTTAGCCATAGCCATGGTAAAATGTGCTGTTTCTTCATGGTTCATTTTATTTAAACATACAGCCATTAAAAATGCGGACATTTGATAATCAGGGATTGATCCTTTGGTGTAGCCATTAACAATAAATTCAATTTCTTCTTTAGTTAGTACTTCTTTATTTTTCTTTTTGTTAATTAAATCATACATTTGCATGGGGCTTCACTCCTATTTTTTCTCTTTTGGAACATAATATTAATACAGATATTTCATCTGCCTATATAACTATTATATCATTTTTAATGAAAAATCCTATATTTTTCTAATAAATATGAATAATATGTATGAAATTAGAATTACAGATTGACTATCTATATAAAAAAATATAAAATGAAACTCAATATCAAGAAGGGAGTGTTGCTATGAGCTTTGAATTTATAAGACAGGTTATATCACCGGAAGAATTATTAAAAGCTTATCCCTTACCGGCTAAGGACGTAATTTTAAAGAATGAAAGGGATAAAGAAATTAAAGATATTATTACAGGTAAATCTGACAAGTTTCTGGTTATTATAGGCCCCTGCTCTGCAGATCACGAAGATGCCGTTTGTGATTATATATCAAGGCTGGCTAGGGTGCAGGAAAAAGTTAAAGATAAGATAATCATTATACCAAGGCTATATACCAATAAGCCTAGGACTACAGGGGAAGGTTATAAAGGAATCGTACACCAGCCGGATCCTGAGAAAGAGCCTGATTTGCAGGAAGGCCTAATTGCCATGAGAAAGATGCATCTTAGAGCAATTGCCGAATCAGGACTTACGGTGGCGGACGAAATGCTTTATCCCGAAAACTGGCCTTATGTAAAAGATGTGCTATCCTACGTAGCTGTCGGTGCCCGTTCCGTAGAAAATCAGCAGCATAGACTAACTATCAGCGGCATGGACGTACCTGCCGGTATGAAGAATCCCACCAGCGGCGATTTTTCTGTTATGTTAAATTCAGTAGTAGCAGCTCAAGCCAGTCATACCTTTTTATATAGAAAATGGGAAGTAAAAACCTCCGGCAATCCCCTTGCCCATACCATCCTAAGAGGAGCCGTTAATAAGCATGGTCAATCCATACCTAATTATCATTATGAAGATCTTATACGCTTATATAATATGTATGAGGAAAGAAACTTGAAATATCCTGCTACAATTGTGGATGCCAACCATGCTAATTCTAATAAAAATTATGCAGAGCAACCCCGAATAGTTAAGGAAGTACTCCATAGCCGAAGAATAAGCCCTGATATTGCTAAACTTGTTAAAGGAGTTATGATAGAAAGTTATATAGAAAGCGGCAATCAGAAAGTATCAGGCCATGTATATGGAAAGTCTATTACAGATCCATGTCTTGGATGGGAAGAATCAGAGAAGTTAATATATACTATTGCAGATGGACTGTAAAAAAAGCGTTAGGCACCAAATTTGGTGCCTAACACTTTTCCTTTTATAAAGCTTTATTAAATTATGTACTAATTCATATCATAAATCAGTATATAATAAAAGTTATGTTTTGTATTAGATTATGTTTTACATTGAACCTATACTATTTGTTGGGTTATGCCCTTATATGATACCATGACCTACATGGGATTATATCTTGTATGGAATTATGCCCTTGGATGGGAATTGGCATAAACTTCACGGCTATTATGATAATTATGTGAAAGATACAATTGTGTAGTACTGATATCCGTATGACCCAAAAATTTTTGTACCACACCGATGTCGGCACCATTATCTATCATATGGGCTGCAAAGGAATGGCGAATCATATTAGGATTAATATCTCTTATTCCGGTCTCTTTTGCATATCCTTTTAGTATTTTCCAAAATCCCTGCCTGCTTAATTGTTTCCCTTGACTGTTTAAAAACAGATATTCATTATTCTTTCTATCAAATACCGTTTCTCTGATATCTAAATAGTCTCTAAGTGCTTTTTTTGCCGCCTCCCCAAAAGGGATACTTCTCTCCTGTTTTTCCCCACAAGTAATATATTTGCCTGATAAATTTACATCGGATACTTTTACATTAATTAATTCTGATACCTTCATTCCGGTTGCATATAATAACTCCAACATGGCTTTATCCCGGATACCCTTGCTACAAGAAAGATCCGGTTGGTTTAACAAGGCCATTATCTTATCTTCCTCTAATATCTGTGGGGGCTTTTTTACAACCTTGGGTGCTTTAATATTTTCGGAAGGGTCTCCGCTAATAAGGCCTCTTTTTAGAAGGAATAATAAAAATGCCTTCATGGAAGCAATATGCCTTGAAACAGAAGCCGGGGACATACCGTCTTTTTCTAGATATAGTACATAGGAATTTAAGCTTGTCTCTGTGATTTTTGAAGCTGTTTGAATCCCCTGCTGACTAAGATAGGATTCTAATTTTTTTAAGTCATTCTGATAAGCTCTGATTGTGTTTTGTGAAGCCTGCTTCACTTCCTGAAGATAGCTGATAAAATCCTCAATCTGTTGCTTCATTCCAAACCTCCTCATTTGCTTCTTTATAAAAATAACTGATATAACAGATATTTAATTTATGTAAAAAACAAGAGTTTTTTTCAGGAAAAATGAGCCCACATATGCTTCTAAAAAACTTCCCAGTAAAAGAAGAACTGCCAGAAAGATCAATACAAAAATATTGGATTTTATATGTTCCATGATTGTTCCAGCATAGTTTCTTTTATCATAATATATTGACACACATAGGCTATAGCCCTTATATAAACACAAGATAATCAAAGGAATATAAATAAGTCCATGGGGAAATCCATAAGACAAAATCAATAATATTCCTTTAAACCCATATTGCATAGCTATTGCCGATATGAAAAATCCCATAGAAAATCCTAAGGTTAGTAGTTTAAAAATCATATATGGTATTCCTAAAATAGTAATGGAAATTAGCCAAAATACAATAAATTCTTTAAAGTTTTTATTTAGAACATATAGGAATAATCCTGTATAATCAATATCCTCTCTTACTATTTCAGTAAAAACAAGATTATGGTAGTTCATCATCCGATCATAATAGCTAGATTGAAATATATTAGCGAAGAATACACCAAAAAACACTCCTAAAATCATGAGGAGGATTGAAATCTGAATCAGACTCATGCTTTGTACTCTTATTTTAATATGCTTCATAATCTCATCCCGCCTTATCTAATATAAAAACTTCTTATATCAACTATAGATATGACAGGATTTTTTAAATAGAACAAGCTTTATAAATTCATTTTAGTATTATAGGCAAGGAGTCCTGCAATTGTCTTAGCATCTGTAATCTTCCCTGCATATATCATTGAAATTAATTCCTCTAAGGAATAACGTTCTATTGATACAAATTCATTTTCATCTAAATTTTGCTTACTAGGGGTTAAGTCATTAGAATAAAAGACTTTTATTAGTTCGTTGGAAAATGCCACTGTTGTATGTACATCTATCAAATGCTGTGGATTATTAGGCCTATAGCCGGTCTCTTCCTCGCACTCTCTAATAGCGCAGCTAAGGTTATCTTCACCGGGATTAAGACCACCGGCTGGAATTTCAAGGGTATAACTGTCTATGGCGTTTCTATACTGGCGTACCATTAGAATTTTTCCTTCCCGGTCAACCGGTATCATTGCCGATGCTCCCTTGTGATTTATAAAGTCAAAAACAACTTGATTTCCTTGGTTAATTTCAATAGTATCACTATAAAAATCTATTATATTGCCCTTATGTGATAATTCTCTTTTGATTCTTTTATATTGTTCCACTTTTGCACCTCATTTAATCCGTCAATTTTCTTAATTTTTTTCAGTCAATTCTACTGCTCTTTCATAACAAGCATCTGTTGCCTTCATTATGGCATTACGAAAGCCGAACTCTTCTAAGGCTTTTATACCGGCTATGGTGGTTCCTGCAGGTGAACACACCTGGTCTTTTAAATGGGCCGGATGTTGTCCGCCCTCAAGTACCATGGCTGCAGCTCCTAATATGGTTTGTGAAACCATAGTATAGGCCTTGTCCCTGGGTATTCCAAGACTAACTACACTATCGGCTAAAGCTTCTATAAATGTATATACATAGGCAGGGGAACTGCCACTGGCACAAGTTACGGCATTCATCAATTTCTCATTAAAAATATCGTACTTTCCAAAGGCATTAAAAAATTTATATATTAATTCCTTTTCACTATCATGGAAATTATCTTCACTAAAACATATTCCGGTATAACCTTTTGAAATCATGGCCGGAGTATTGGGCATGGCTCTGACAATTCTTGTAGCAGAACCTAAGATAGATTTAATACTTTTAATATTGACTCCGGCTACAATTGATATAACTATATGATCGGATACAGCTTCCTTTATTTCTTCTAAAACCTCAGGTAAAAACTGGGGTTTTACCGCAAGAACCAAGTATTTGCATTTATTAACTACAGAGATATTATCATTTTCAGCTGAAATATTTAGCTGCTCTTTTACAAAAGAACATTTTTCCATAGAAAGGTCATAATAAGCAATTTGATTTTGTCCAAAACTTTTTACACATGCCTTCATAAGAGCAAAACCCATATTTCCGGCGCCGATAAATCCAAACAATGACATTAAATCATACCTCTTTCTGATTATTTCATTAATCATAAATCTGTCTATCTTGAATAATAACATAAAAAACAAAAAATAGGTAGTGTTTTAGCATTTTTTATAACACTACCATTATTTTTTTGCTTATTTTATTTTTACCATAACTAAAATATTCATTTACTTATATGATACTATTATTGTAAATTTTCAAGAAATTCTTCGATCCGGTCAAGTCCTTTTTTAATCTGTTCTAAGGAAATTGCATATGATAGACGAATATGGTCGTCAAAACCAAAATCATCACAGGCAATAACCGCCACCTTATAATCTTCTAAGAGTATTTTAGAAAAGTTATTAACATTTTCTATCTTTTGCCCCTTGTAGGTTTTGCTTAAGGCAAGGCTTATATCTACAAACATATAAAAAGCTCCTTGGGGACTTACTGCAGAAATATGTTTCATAGCTGCTATTCTTTCTGTCATATAGTTCCTGCGCTTTTCAAATTCACTTTTCATAGCATAGACAGAATCTTGTGGCCCCACCAGTGCTTCATAAGCAGCTTTTTGAGCAATAGAATTAGGATTGGATGTTTGATGGCTTTGAACACTGCTCATAAGTTTTGCAATTTCTTTTGAAGAGCCGGTATAGCCAATTCTCCATCCTGTCATCGAATACCCCTTAGAAACTCCGCTGCAGGTTATAGTACGTTTATATATTTCATGGTTTAATGAGCCGATGCTAATATGTTTTTCATCTCCATAAACCAAATGCTCATACATTTCATCGGATACAACATAAAAATCTTTTTTTACAGCCACTTCTGCTATTGCTTCTAGTTCCTCTTTTGTATATACCATACCGGATGGATTGTTAGGGGAATTTAAAATTAAGGCCTTGGTCTTATCTGTACATGCTTCTTCCAGCTGCTTAGCTGTAATTTTATAATTTTGACTCTTATCTGCCCTAACAAAAACGGGAACACCGTCAGCCAATTTAACAATCTCAGGATAACTTAGCCAATAAGGTGTAGGGATTATAACTTCGTCACCGGGATTTAAGATTGCCGTAAAAATATTGGTTAAAGAATGCTTTCCACCGTTACTGACAACAATTTGATCCGCTTCATAGTTCAAATTATTGAATTTTTTAAATTTGTCACATATAGCCTTGCGAAGTTCCAAACTCCCTGCCGCCGGTGTATATTTTGTATAACCTTCATTTAAAGCATTAATGGCTGCATTACATATATTCTCGGGAGTATTAAAATCAGGTTCTCCCGCCCCAAATCCTACAACATCAATACCATTTGCTTTCATTTCTTTAGCTTTTGCTGTAATAGCTAATGTAGATGATGGCTTTACTGCCATAGCTTTCTTAGATAATGTTAATGCCATATTGCACCTTCCTTTATGGTTATTTTTCCTTAATTTAAGAATTTGTATTACATTGTAATATAAGACTTTTTAAATTGCAACAAAAATATCAATAAAATTCAAAAAAAGTATTATCCTACAACACCATGTGTCCGTCACAGGAAGAATTATTGTGCAATATGTTTAATTTTATTCTTCTATTACTTTAATTCCCATAAAATATTATATCAGATTTCTTATCAATAACTATATTTTAAATCCTCTTTTTAATTCATCATGAAACAACAAATAAAATAAAAATACCGGTAGTATAAAAAATACAGAGGCAGGCATTAAAACCTCCGAATTATAATTATCTACCTGTACTATAAATGCCAATAGATTTCTAAACTTATTATCATTTAAATACAGCATAGGTTGTTCCACCATATTCCACATATCTGCAAATATAAATAAAGCCACTGCACAAATACAGACCTTGATTTGTGGTATAATGCAATACTTTATAATCTGTATAGGGGAATTTGTCTCAAGCATAAAACATAGTTCTATTTATAGTCTTATTAATATTATCTTCGCTTTCAACTATATAATAAATACCATCCTTATATACAAACATAGTTGTTCAGTAATACTATGTTCTCATCATCTATTTGGTTTAATGGTTTACTAATATTGGTGAATGTTTTCGAGTTATTGGCTTCATCTTGTTTTGAGCAAGCATTAAAAATAAAACATAAGCTTATTATGGAAACTATTAAAATATTTCTTAAAATTCTCATAATATTTCTCCTTAAATATTACACTTTTACTGAGTTAGATACTATCTTGACAACAAATCATCTCTTATCTGTGAACATATATTATAAGCCTAATTTCTTAATTTGTAGGATTTTTTTATCAATTTTGTCATTAATTTCTATATTACTATAATTACACTTTATTGTCAATACTTGGTAGTTTGCTTTATCTTAATATAAATTTACATACAAAAAAGGATGTCAGCAATGCCGACACCCTTAATTTTCATTTTCTTATTTTGCATAATCAGTTACTCTGGATTCTCTAATTACATTAACTTTGATCTGTCCCGGATATTCTAATTCATTTTCAATTCTCTTAGATAAGTCACGAGCTAATAAAATCATGTCTGCGTCACTTATCTGTTCCGGTACAACCATAACCCGGATTTCCCTACCTGCTTGAATAGCAAATGACTTGTCTACTCCTCTAAAGCCATTGGTAATATCTTCTAATTGTTTTAGCCTGTTGGTATATGTTTCCAAGGTCTCTCGTCTTGCTCCCGGTCTGGCCGCTGAAATTGTATCAGCCGCCTGCACTATACATGCAATCAATGATTGGAATTCTTCATCTCCATGATGGGCACCCACTGCATTTATTACGGTTGGAGATTCTTTGTATTTTCTACATAAATCCACACCAATCTGAACATGGGTACCTTCAATTTCATGATCCACTGATTTGCCGATATCATGTAATAAACCGGCACGTTTTGCTAGTCTTACATCAACTCCAATTTCGCTGGCTAATAAGCCTGCAATAATAGATACTTCTATTGAATGCTTTAAGGCATTCTGACCATAACTTGTCCTAAATTTCATTTTACCAAGAAGTTTAACTAATTCCGGATGAATTCCATGGACACCTACTTCTAAAGTAGCAGCCTCACCGGCTTCACGGATCATCACCTCAACTTCTTTGTGAGCCTTTTCAACCATTTCCTCGATTCTAGCAGGATGAATTCTTCCATCAACTATCAATTTTTCAAGTGCAATTCTTGCAATTTCTCTTCTGATAGGATCAAAGGCTGATAAAATTACAGCTTCAGGCGTGTCATCAATAATTAAATCTACACCTGTTAAGGTTTCAAGGGTTCTGATATTTCTTCCCTCTCTACCGATAATTCTTCCCTTCATTTCATCGTTAGGAAGCTGAACTACCGAGATTGTAGTTTCTGCCACATGATCAGCTGCACATCGCTGTATGGCTGTAACCACATATTCCTTGGCTTTTTTGTCCGCTTCTTCTTTTGCTTTGTTCTCTAATTCCTTAATGAGAACAGCGGTTTCATGTTTTACATCTTCTTCAACAGTCTTTAACAGATATTCCTTAGCTTGTTCGGAGGTTAATCCGGAGATCTTCTCCAGCTCCTGTAATTGTTTAGCATGGAACTCCTCAACTTCTTGTTTAATCTTATCAAGTTCCGCTTCCTTTACAGAAAGCTTTGCTTCCTTTTTTTCCAGTGCTTCAGTCTTCCTATCCAAGGTTTCTTCCTTGGTAAGAACACGTTTCTCATAGCGTTGTAACTCTGCTCTTCGTTCCCTAGTTTCTCGCTCGAATTCATTTTTCGCTTTTAAAGCTTCTTCCTTTGCTTCGAGCAGTGCCTCTCTCTTCTTAGTTTCAGCTGTTTTTAAAGCTTCATCTATGATTTCCCTTGCTTTTTCCTCTGCGCTGCCTATCTTTGCTTCATATACTTTAATTCGATAAGCAGTAGCAAGTTTCCAAACAAGGAGAGATGTGATCGCGAAGGTAACTACAATAGCAATAATTACTTCTAGCACAGGAGCACCTCCTTATTAAGTTTTCATTGTACATTCAAAATGAATTCTAATATAGGTAACTTATTTACAAGGTAGAATCAGAAAAAAATCCCCCTGCTAAAATAAGTTACAAATAATATACAAGAAATACATTTTTATAAATAATACAATATATAAATTTTATACTGTTTTTTGGAATATGTCAAGTATTGACCTGGATTTATTTAACCAAATTGTAAAAATCGAGTGCATAAATTTAATATCAACTGTCAATTTATACACTCGAACATGTCAAATAAGGTATGTTTTTGAACATTTTAACAGATATAATTTCACATTATTTACAAAATTATTACAAGGGCCTTGTCATCATCTTATTTTACTTGTGAACCTATATAATAAAATCCTTTACTTTCTTCTAAATATACCGGAATTAGTTTTCCAATTAGGCTTTTATCACCGGCAAAATGCACCAGCATATTATTACTTAACCTACCTGTAAGTAAGTTTTCATCCTGTGTATTAACCTCTTCAACTAAGACATCTTGAATGGTATGCTCATATCTTGAAGAAGATTTTGCAGCTGAATTTTGAATTTCAGCTAAAAGTCTATCGAATCTTTCTTTGGCTACTTTCTCTTCTACCTGATTTTCCATGATGGCGGCAGGTGTTCCTGTACGTTTAGAATATAAGAAGGTAAAGGCATTATCAAATCTAACCTTTTTTACTACATCCAAGGTTTCAAGGAAATCCTCTTCTGTTTCACCGGGAAAGCCTACTATTATATCCGTAGTTAAGGATATATCCGGAACGGCTTTTCGTATTCTTTCTACCAAATCAAGATAGTCTTCCTTGGTATATCTACGATTCATAATTTTTAATAATCTTGAACTGCCCGATTGCAAAGGAAGATGAAGATGCTTGCAAATCTTTTTAGAAGCACCCATTACATCAATTAATTCCTGTGAAAGATCCTTGGGATGAGAAGTCATAAATCTAATTCTTTCTATACCCTCAATCTTTTCAATCTCTAAAAGAAGCTTGGCAAAACTCATAGGTGGATTAAGGTTTTTACCATAAGAATTAACATTTTGCCCCAGCAACATTACCTCAATTACACCCTCTGAGGCTAATTTTTTTACTTCTTCTATAATGTCCTGTGGATTACGACTTCTTTCCCTTCCCCTTACATAAGGTACAATACAGTAACTACAGAAATTATTGCAACCGAAAATAATATTAACTCCTGCCTTAAAAGGATATTTCCTATCATTGGGCAGATTTTCAACAATCATATCTGTATCTTTCCATAAATCTACTACCATCAGGTCAGATTGCTTACCGCCGGTTTCTTCATTATCCAATCGGATTTTAATCAGTTCAGCCAGTTTAAATATATTATGGGTACCAAAAATTATATCTACGAAACGATAACTTTCTTTGATTTTTTCTACCGTAGTATTCTCCTGCATCATGCAGCCACATAAAGCAATCAGCATACCGGGTCTTTTCTTTTTTAAGGTACCTAAATGGCCTAATCTGCCATATACACGGTTATTGGCATTTTCTCTGACCGTACAGGTATTATATATAACAAAATCTGCATCCTCAGTATCGGTTTCTACATAGCCGATTTGTTTTAAGATACCGGATATTTTCTCTGAATCCCGGCTGTTCATTTGGCAGCCAAAGGTTACAATATGATAAGTTTTTCTAATTCCTGTTTTTTCATATTCTTCTTCAAATCTTTGATTTAGCTCTTTTATAATCTCCAGCTGTTTATCTGCTTCAATTTTATTTATATTTATATTATTTTCCACTGTTACCTCCAAATTTATGTCCTTTGTATTTATATTGATAAGCCTCCCAACTCAAATAATACCAGTTTAATTTCTTCAAAGGTTAAACTGCGGTATTTAATATCTAAGGGAAAAGCTGCATTTTCATCAACGGTTTCTATTGTTAATGCCGGTTTGTAAAAACGCTCAGAAAAATAATGTACAGTATTACCTCCACTATCTCCCTGTTCGATTTCATCTTTTGGATCAACCAGCGTATACTTTGTAATATCTTTTAATCTTTTTGCTATTGCAAACTGATTTTTATTATAGGAAGGGGGCATACTATTTCGGTAGTAATAAATAGACTGACCCCGGGAATGAAAATCAATAAAGCATTTAATACGATAGTTGTGAAATGTTTGTATCAGGGCTTGAGTTTCCATCTCACTAGAAGCATAGTCACCCGGACCTTTTGGCTTCCAAGATCTGCAGGGAAAGTTTCTATTAATATCAACAGCACGGCCGTTAAATTTCCACTCTATATGCTTATAGCCTGTTAATATGCACTTTCTCCTAAGTTCCGGATTATTAATGGCATCATAACCATATAATGATATCATATAACCATCGGGATTTAAAAGTGGAATCATCAGGATGGTATAGGTTTGTAATAATTCATAAACACATTTTCCAAAAAGCATTTTATCATACTGCTTCTCTATATTATCTGAATTTTTTTTTAACATCAAGTCAAATTTTTCTTTTACTTTATTAAAATTCTCATACTGATTGGCATAGAATTCTGCGATTTTTAAAAGTACTATGGGATTAATATTTTCTCTTCCATGGACCCCACCACAAAAAAGGATATATTTTCTTCCTGTTCCCAATTTAAGCATAACAATGTCACGATTGTCATGGGAAGTGCCAATCGTGACATATTTTATGATTTTGTTATACTCTTTTACTAAAACTTTGCTATCTGTAATTAAATCTTCATAGGAATACATAGGTTTGCTAAAATCGATAATCATATGCATGCTCCTATTAATACTTCAATTACAACCTATGAGAAAATAATAAAAGTTATGCTTAAGGTTTAACTTAATAGAGCCGAAAGTTAATCTTTAATCAAGATTATAAAATATCTGTGCCAGTGGTGAATCCTCAGATAGTATAAGTGTCTTGTCGGAGCCTTTTAAAGAGTTTTTGGCTGCATCTAATGCTCTAATAAAGGTATAAAATTCACTCTTAGAGGGATCTTGATAGGCCTTTGATAATATCTTCATATATTCAGCTTCTCCCTCAGCAATGATTTTAGCTGCTTCTGTCTGAGCATTTGAAATGCTTATTTCTATTTCCTTATCTGTACTGTTGCGAATCATCTGGGCTTCTGATTCTCCTTCAGCTGTATATGTAGCAGCCATCTGGGCACGTTCGGAAATCATTCTTTCAAATACGGCATTTTTGTTATCACTGGGTAAATCCAGATGTTTATTTTCCACTGTTATAAGATGTATACCATATTGCTCCATGGTATCACCTATATCATTCATAAATGCAGCATTAAGCTCCCCGTCTCTACCGCTTATAACCTCATTTTGGGTATTGCTACTGATTACATTTTTCATAGCATTATATACGGTAGTATTAATTCTGCTCTCAGCTAAGGTTATGGAAGAGTTTAGGGTCTGAGCAAATAATATAGGATCGCTTATTTTCCAAAGAACATAACTGTCTGCTACCATGGTTTTTTTATCTACAGTTATAACATCGGATTGGGGCATATCATAAAATTGAATATTCTTTGGCAGCTTATCTACGGTCTCCACAAATGGAGTTTTAATTGATAATCCGGCACTATCAATTACCCGCTCAATTTTCCCAAATCGCTTTATAATAGAGTATTCATCTTCTTTTGTAACCACTAAAGAGGTGGATAAAAGTACTGCTGCAGCTATTATTAGTAGTATCAGGAAAACTCCCGATATTCTTTTTACCTTTTTACTCATTAGCACTTCCTCCTTCCATAATCGGTCCTAGGGGCAGGAACTTATTAATATTTCCGTCTCCGCTGTCAATAATCACTTTAAGTGAAGGAAGGATATCTTCCATGGCTTCATAAAACATTCTTTCCTTGGTTACTAAAGGATATTTTTTATATTCCTTATACATTTCATTAAATCTTGCTACTGCTGCCTCTGCTTCGTTAATTCGCTTTGCTTTTGTGGACTCAGCCTGTTGAAGAATCTTATCAACTTCAGCTTTTGCCTGGGGCAGTTTTTCATTACGATACTTATTGGCATTATTAATCGCTGTTTCTTTACCCTGCTTGGCAGTTTCAACTGATTTAAATGCTTCCATAACCTCACTGGTAGGAGGCTCAGAATCTTGGATTGTTATATTAATAAGCATAAGACCTATATCATGTTCCATGAGATTTTCTATAATGGCTTCTTTGATTTTTGACTGTATTTCATATTTTCCGTCAGTTATAACACTGTCAACATCAAAGCTTCCTACAATAGTACGGATATTGCTCTGTGCAATATTTTTAAGTATAGTAACCGGATCTGAGGAAGCGTATAAAAACTTTACTGGATCTGCCACCTTATACTCTACAAAAAAGTCTACATTAACAAAGTTAAAATCTCTGGTAATCATAACCGCTTCGCTTTCTACTGTTTCATTGGTATATTCATCGTATCCAATGGGAAAGCCTTTTATAGTAGTATCTACTTTTTCTACCTTCTGAATAAGAGGTATCTTTAAGTGAAGTCCGGCATCCTTAACCGTCTTAGCCTTTCCAAAGGTTATTACCACTGCCTGCTCTTGCTCTTTTATTGTGTAAAAAGAGTCAAGTGAAAATATAGCAATTAACAGTAGTAAGATTAGGATAGGTATAAGCTTTTTAATCTTTTTAAAGAAACCTCGCAAATTTTCCCCAGAAGGGAAATCGTATACAACTTTTCCTGACATTCATCTACCTTCTTTCTATGTTTTTATAACTTATAAAAATTGTACCTTACTGCCTTATCTGTCCGTTACCAAATATTATATATTTAGTTGTAGTCAAGGCCTTAAGTCCCATTGGCCCCCTGGCATGAAGCTTTTGAGTGCTTATGCCTATTTCTGCACCAAAACCAAATTCATTACCGTCAGTAAATCTTGTTGAGGCATTAACATACACAGCAGCCGCATCAATTTCATTATGAAATTTCATGGCATTATTATAATCCTTTGTAATAATGGCGTCAGAATGCTTAGTATTATATTTGTTGATGTGCAAGATAGCCTCATCTATACTATCAACTACCTTTAAGGATATGATTTTGTCTAGATATTCTGTGGCATAATCTTCTTCTGTGGCAGGAGTAAATTCCGAACAGATGGCACAAGCTCTTTCGTCCGCTCGAATTTCTATACCTTTTGCATTAAGCCTTTGATAAAGCTTAGGTATAAATTCCTTACTGATTTTCTCATGAATAACTAAGGATTCACAAGTGTTGCAAACCCCAAGCCTTTGAGTTTTTGCATTGTCAATAATATCAAGAGCCATATCAAAATCTGCAAATTCATCTACATAAATATGACAATTACCGGTACCTGTTTCGATTACGGGAATACTGCTATTTTCTTTAACAGAACCTATAAGTCCAGCTCCACCTCTAGGAATCAGTACATCTATGTAATCATCCAGTCTCATCATCTTATTTGCTATTTCTCTGGATGTATCCTCAATAAGTAAAACTGCATCTTTCGTTACACCGGCTTCTTTTAATCCTTTGTGCAAGGCTGCTACTATGGCCATATTGGATTTTATGGCGTCGCTACCACCACGAAGAATTACAGCATTTCCTGTCTTAAAACATAATGCAAATGCATCTGCAGTTACATTGGGCCTAGACTCATAAATCATCCCTATAACACCTAATGGTACCCTTTTTTCTCCTATGGTAAGTCCATTGGGCCTAAGCTGCATGGATATTACCTCCCCTATGGGGTCGGGAAGGGCAGATACTTCTATAAGGCCATCTGCCATAGCTTTTATTCTTTCGGGAGTAAGCATAAGCCTGTCAATCAAGGATTCTTTAACTCCATTTTCCCTAGACCTCTTTACATCTTCTTGATTGGCTTCTAATATCTTATCCTGCATATCAATAAGAGCAGCGGCACATGCTTTTAGTGCCTTGTTTTTTTCATCTTGAAGCAGAAGAGCTAATTTAACCGAGGCTTTCTTTGCCAGCATACCAATTTCTTCTAAAGATCTCATCTTTAACCTCCTTCATATAAATATTAATTACAAGAGATTACCCTCTTATCAGTTACAATATA
Organism: Herbinix luporum; assembly: GCF_900070325.1. Lineage (GTDB taxonomy): Bacteria > Bacillota > Clostridia > Lachnospirales > Lachnospiraceae > Mobilitalea > Mobilitalea luporum. The sequence continues at coordinate 1,150,389 of NZ_LN879430.1, read as the reverse complement.
ATCTGTCCTTATATCATATTCATTAACATTTAACCTATCCATAATTTGAAAGTCATATGCTAGGGCAATTTTAATCCAATTATTTATAGAATAGGCCCCTAGGTAACGGTCATAATATCCTGCACCATACCCTATCCTGTTGCCATACTTATCAAAAGCAAGACCCGGAAGTAGCATAAGCTTATTATCTTCTTGCAAATGGGATGCTAGATAGGGATTATTTATACCCTCCGGTTCTAAAATACCAAATTTACTCCGAACCAGACCCTCAAGCTTATTAATTTTATAGAAGTTAAGATTTTTTCCTTCCACCTTAGGGATATATACCTCTTTCTTCATCCCTAAGGCCTTATTTATTATGGCAAAAGTATCTACCTCTGAGCCAAATGATACATAGGTAAATAATTTATTACAATCCTTAAACTCAGGTAGTTCAAATAACCTTTCATGAATATCCTTATCATATTCTCTACGAATTCTTAGGGTAAGATTATTCCTTTTTTCTTTGATAAGGCTGCGGATTTCATTCTTAGTCATGATATCATCCTTTTTGCACGTTTATTAATTATTTTTCTTTTTATCCCCTGCCTTAGTAATTGATCCGTCTGGATTTACAAAGCTTACATTATCTAAGGTTCCCCTTAAGTTTTTTCTTATGGCTTTAATATATTCACTTCTAAGATAGGCCTGTTCTTCTTTTTCTTCTTCGGTTAATCCTACTGATTGGGATTTGCGGTATAATTCATTTATTCTGTCTATGTTTATATTCATTATCTTGCTCCTTATTAATTATATTGCTTAGTTCTTATGTAATCCATAATGTTAAAATCTTTTGCTTTATGGGCTAAAAAAAGAGTACCTATTTCTTTGCCCTCAATAACTCGGTTGATATTTCTTACATCGTCTCCGTTAGTGATAACCATATCAGCCCCGGAGGCATTGGCTATTTTTGCAGCGGATATCTTGGTAGCCATTCCCCCTGTTCCAAGATTGCAGCCGGTTGTGGATTTTGCCATTTGTAAAAGTTCATCATTTATTTCTCTTACACAGGATATCATGGTTGCATCCTGGTTTTTATGGGGGTCATCCGTATAAAAACCGTCTATATCAGATAATAAAATCAACAAGTCTCCTCCTACCAAGGCCGTAACAATGGCTGATAAGGTATCATTATCACCAAAGTCCAGCTCATCGGTTGATACGGTATCATTTTCATTGACAATGGGAATTACTCCCAGGCTAAATAATTCATTAAAAGTATTTTGGGCATTTTCCCTGCTTATATCATTAAGCATAGTATGTTTTGTCATAAGTATTTGGGCAGCAACTTGATTATATTCAGAAAATAATTTTTGATAGACCATCATAAGCCTTGCTTGACCTACTGCAGCACAGGCCTGTTTAATCGAACGTTCTTTAGGCTTTTCTAAAAAGCCCAAGGTGTTTCTTCCTACTGCTATGGCACCAGATGTAACTAATATAACATCCTTTCCTTGATTTCTTAGGTTAGTTAAAATTCTTACCAACCTTTCCATTTTATCTAAGTCAAGCTGTCCGGTCTCCTTATGGGTCAGTGAGGCCGATCCGATTTTTACAACTATTCTCTTTTTGTTAATTAAATGTTCTCTTTCCTGCACTTATGTTACCTCCAAGTATATTTATTGTAGCTATTATCTCCATGCACAAGTTCCGGCAATATATCCTGTACTCCATGCCCATTGTAGATTATAGCCCCCACAGGTTCCGTCCACATCAATTAATTCACCGGTTAGATATAAATTCTTTTTCTTTTTAGATTCCATAGTATAAGGATTTATCTCCCCGGTTGATACTCCTCCTGAAGTTACCTGTGCAAAGTCGAAGGAGTTGCTACCATTAATTCTCACCGGAAAACTCTTTATTTTTTTGCTAAGTTTTATTATATCTGATTTACTTAACTTATGACAGGGTAATTTTAAGTCCAGCTTAGCTTCCTTAAGTATAATATGATTTAGTTTATGATTAAACATACCTACTAACATCTCTTCTAAGGATTTATAAGGATTATTTTTACAACGGTTAATTAATATCTCTCTAAGTTCTTCTTCGGTATATTTAAAAAACAAATCTAAAATTAAGTGAACCGATTTACCCATATCAAGGGATTTTGAAACAAATCTACTTAGCTGCATAATAGGGATTCCCGATATACCATAATCTGTAAAAAGTATTTCTCCCTCTTCACAGGAAAGAAACTTTGCTTCTTGGTATGCACTAACCCTAGCCTGAGTCCTAACACCGGATACCTTCTTACAAAACTTATCAGGGGATTTTAGAGAAACCAAGGCAGGTAAAGGTTTAATAATATTATGGCCAAATGCCTTAGCCAGTACATACCCGCTTCCGTCAGATCCCAGCTTAGGAGAGGCACAGCCTCCCGTTGCCAAGATTAATTTTTTTCCGAAATATGAAGCCTTAGTTTTATCTGTTCTTTCCGTAATCAAGGTAAAATCCGGTTTCAAAACCCCATTTACTTTTTCATTATAAATAATCTTAACATTTAATCTTTCACATTCCATTAGCAGGACAGAGACTATGCTAAGTGCCTGCTCGGAATTGGGATATATATAACCATTTCTTTCTTTTGGGATAATACCCAATTTCTCAAAAAATTGTAAAGTCTGATGATGGTCAAAATTAGACAGTACCTTCATAGCAAATGTACTGTCATCACTACGGTAACAATCAGCTGCTTGATACATATTAGTATAATTACATTTTCCATTGCCGGTTGCCAGTATTTTTTTACCTGCTTTTTCTTTCTGTTCAATAATAAGAACGGAAGCCCCATTTCTGGCTGCTGCTATGGCTGCCATAAGCCCTGAAGCACCGGCACCGACTATAATAATATCATAATCCAATGATTAACCTCCCGGATTTCGGTCATTTGTATTTGTTTAATTATATTTTACCCTAAGATTTAATTCAAGACTTTCTTGTTTTATTAATAGATAATTAGTTATATTTTAATAAAGCAATAATCTAAATCTAAGAAATCTTTTCCAAAAAAATTGCTGCCAAGTTTTCTTTACCTTGGCAGCTCTTGAAGATTATTTAGCTGGTATAACTTTCTAATAATGCATATAAATCGTCGATATTATCAACATAAATTCCTTGGCTTAGGGCTATCCTATCCTCTTCAGGAAGATTTTCGGCCTCTATATAGGTATAATCATATACTGATTTTAAGTCGCTGTTATATACTACAACATAACCGTTTTTTACAACTACGTAAAATCTATAGGGTACTATATCTGCATCATAACTTTTTCTGAATTTAACAGCTTTATCTGAAAAAGATATCAGTTCATAAGAAAGCAAGCCATTATTATATTCAGACAAGGTCAGATCCTTCATATATTCATCCAAATATTGTTCTACTTCAGCCCTGGTAAGTCCCACTAAATCTCCCGGAGGATTTTGCTCGATTTCTTCTATTTTACCTTCCTTTCGGTCATAAACTTCAAGAATATACTTAGTGCTAGGAAGGATAATGGGCTCATCTTGCACTCCAACTGACACATGATCATTTGAATCAAGCTCTTCATTATTTTCAGCCATATCACTATTATCCGTAGTTGTTATGGGTGTAGGTATCAAATCCCCATGAAGTTCGGCAAGTTCATCTGATCTTTCTATGGCTTTGTTGTTAAATTGACGTAAAGCATGTAAATAGCTTAAATAGTAGCATAAACTAAAAAAGAAAGCTAAGACTAAAAATCCCAAAACAAAAATATATGCCTTCTTGAGTTTCATAAAACCACTCCTTTGGCATATATTTTTCCCCTTATTTACATATTTATACATGTATTGTTTTTGTGTTTATTACAAGTCTACCTAAGAATACGAAGGAAATGTAAAAATCGTATAATTAAATCTCCTTTGGGCATACTCTCTAACTCTTCTTCATCTATACCCTTCAAGAAAATCAGTAAAGCGAAATATATAATTACTGCTGCTAATAAAGAAATTATTGTGGAAAGGGTATTGTTAGAAGTCCATTTATATAACCCACGATGAATAAAATAAGTTGAAACTCCCATAAGGCCTGCGCTTACACTAGGTATAATAAAGGTCTTTAGAATTTCTTGTTTGTAATTCAAATATTTTTTTAGAGACATCCAATTAAGTACACATACCACCAAGGCAAAGGTAACATTACCTATAACAAGGCTGTATCCGCTAAGAGGTGTATACTTTAGTAATAAGTATAACAAGACCACATGAAAACCTAAGGATATGGCAGAGTTAATTACCGGTACCTGAAGCTTATTTATACCTTGAAGTATTGAGGTTGTTACCGTTGAATATGCATAAAATACAATTGCCATGGAGCCTAGGGTTAAATAATTGGCATCCAGTTGGCGGGAACCGGGAAAAAGCATATTAAGAATCGGATAAGCCAATACTCCCATTCCTATAGCAGCAGGGATTGCAATAATCATATTAAACTTGATTGCTATATGGGTTTTACTTCGAATATAACCATACATTCCCCTAGCTTTTGCTGCAGCAATACTTGTAACAACAGCGGTACCTATGGCAGTAGCTATGGCCACCGGTACATTGGATAGATTACGGTACTTGTTGCCGTATATACCCAAGAGAATACTGATGTTTTCTGATGTATATAAAGTACCGGGCTTACTACCGGCAAAAACCGTACTATCAAAATAACTTATTTCCTTAGTGGCCATTATATTTCCAAACATAGCATTATCGATAACTCCGCTTATATGATATACGGTCTGACTAAGGATTATAGGAGATATGGTTATTATCAAGATTTTCAATATATCTTTATAACTATCAGTTTTACTAATTCTATCAGCTATGATTTGCTTTCTTAATGTAGGTCTATATACCATATAAACAAACATTAAAAACAAAAGTCCGGCTATAGCCCCCATTAGGGTTCCCAAGGTGGCTCCGGCAGCACCGTAAGCTGCTATTTGCTCCGAAGCACTATTGTTTTTCATAAAGACATAAGCGGCCAGAACACTGACTACTGCATTTACAATTTGTTCAATAACCTGAGAAATAGCCGTGGGTACCATAGTATTTTTTCCCTGATAAAAGCCACGGAATACTCCCATAATTGAAAATACAAATAAAGTAGGAGCTAAAACCCTAATGGGAAGTATGGCATTAGCATCGTTATTAAGTACCGTGGCAAAAAAATCTGCTCCTAAAAATAATACTAAGGTGGCAATAGTTCCCACTACCAAAGCAAAGCCCATAGCACATATAAAAATACGAAAAGAATTTCTATATTCTCTGGTGATATTTTTAGCTGCAACTAATTTTGATACAGCTAAAGGTAAGCTATATGACGAAAGAATAAGAGCTATGCTATATAATTCATAAGCTACTGTATATAAACCCATACCCTCATCGCCTATAATACGGGTCATGGGTATACGGTAAATCAATCCTATCATCCGTACAATTAAGGAAGAGGCAGCAAGTATACTGCCTTGAAGCAAAAATTGATTTCCTTTATTATTGTATGTATCCATGTTACTCTCCTTTTTAAAAGGCAAATATCCCCCTTATTTGCCTATTCTATTTAAGGATTTATCTTATGCATTTAAAATCCTTACTCTAAAACCACATTTTCTGTCTTATTATTTGGATAAATTGCTATATAAGTCTTACCGGGGTTTATTGTCAATTCTTCACCGGATGAATTATAATATCTCATCCATTTTTTGCTTTCATTTTTCTTCCATGTTATGGGTTCCATTTTGCCATTGGTAATATAATAACCGGTACCTTGGGCATTTTCCAAATCCATGGTCTGATAACCATTCTTATCAATATTCCATTCCTTAACAAACTGTACAATAATATTTTTAAATGTCAGCTGCTTGTCGGTATTAGAATCCTTATGAATCTCATCAAATTGATATCTATAGTAAAGCTTGTCTTCTGAATTATAAACTAAATAGGGCTTATTGTATGGATAATTGATAGTAATTTTATTGCAACTTGTATCTGTTAAAAGATCGGTATCCTCCTTATAAAAGCTAAAATGGGGCTCATAATCAGAATTAAGCTCAGTCCTATAATCTTTTTTCTCAATACCTAATAAAATCTGATCTAAGCTGGTAAATGCATTATGGGGTGCTTTCATAGATTTATCCCGGTAAAATACGGTATTTCCAAGGCCCGTCTCACCGTCTAGGTTATCAATACCCAATTCTTTTATCTTTGATACAGCATACTTTGTTTTTCCAAAATGGATATATATAGCATCATATTCATCGGCAAAGCTAACAAAATAATGTCTAGAACTTCTTATAGAACCAATTCTGTCACCGGTAAAATTTTGACCGATTGCAAGGAGCCTTGTAATGCCTCCTTCAACTAAAGCTTCATACACTATGTCAGCTTGACCAATACCCCATTGATTTCTTACGGTTTTAAAATTACTAAATTGTATAGCATAAGGACGCTTAGTACCTATTTCAACAGGTACCCAAAGCCCTGATAAATGACTTCTCATCTCCCCTTCATGGGTATCTTCAATTTCCGGAGCTTGTGTAGGCTCTAAGGTAATTGGAGTAGGACTAGGCTTGTCCTTTGTAGTATTGTCTTCTTTGGGTTTCTTCTTGCAAGCTCCCACTACAATAACAAGAAAAAATATAAGGATTAAACTAATTGTTTTTTTCATATTTTTCATACCACACATACCTTTCAAACTCTTATCTTTAAATTTATTTGCTTCAAATTATCTTGAAATATTTAATAAGTCTAAAACTTCTTTTTGTTTTGCCTCCATTATAGTTCTTTCATCATCTGTCATATGATCATATCCCATTAGATGAAACATACTATGGGCAGTTAAAAAGGCTATTTCCCTTTTTAATGAATGGCCATATTCTTCTGCCTGCTTTATTGCCCGTTCTACTGATATTACAATGTCTCCAAGTATTAACTCCCCAGTATCGGGGTTAAAATACTCTTCTTCTGACTTCTCTAAATCAGAAAAATCCCCTGGGGTACCATATTCAATGGCAGGAAAGGATAATACATCCGTAGCAGCATCAATACCCCTATATTGCTTGTTAATTTCCTTTATCTCATTATCATCAGTAAGAAGAATGCTAATTTCTGCCTCATAAGGACATTTTTCATAATCTAGACATTTTAGTATTGTACTTTCTATAAGCTTATTATAATCAAAATCCACTTGCTGTGTTGATTCATTGTCAATATGAATGGTCAAGGGAAAAATCCTCCTTTGTTATGCCTAATCACTATCCTTAGGTCCAAACTCTTTTTTATAAAACTCCTTTAAGAGTTTAAAATCCCTTACAGATAAGCCGGATTCATCAAAAGTACCTTTGTCCATCCTTATACGGAATATGTTATCAATAATTTTATCTGATGTAAACTTTTGATCACCGGTTTTATCTATGTACTCTATAGTGGTTGCCACATTATCTGAAATCATTACGATAGCGGCTTCAATAAAAGTAGGTTTATCATACTTTATATTGTGTTGTTTAATTATTTCTTTCAGTTTTTCAGGAAATGAATATTCTTCTGCCAGTTTTAAGCCTTCTTCTATATAGTTTTTCCCTATGATTTTACCTACTTCATGATAATACCCTCCGGCACGGGCCAAATCTTCATCGGCATCTATATAATTAGCTGCCCGACCAGATAAATCTCCGATTAACTTACAATGCTTATAAAGATTTTCCGAGTAATTTTTCATCCTAAGTAGCAGTTCATTATCATCAGATAACAAAACATCATAACTTGTCCTGGCTTTTTCAACAAGGCTTATTTTTTCTTGAATCTTAATTTCACTATTAATTGCATCTTTGGTGTCGTCACTATTAATTATTGTTTCTTCTTTACTTAGTAGGTAATTATTTGTTACCCTCTTATGTAGTGAAGATAATAAAAAGGCGGTAACAAGTACCGCAAAGATACTAAAAAATGAAGCCAAATAATTATAGTCAGTTTTTGCTTCAATAAAAAAATTATTCATAATAAATGCCAAAGTAATATTGGTAGAAAGTAAAATAATCGAGGCATATATTACTGTGGACTTACTTTTAAGGGCATTAGATAAAAGTACAAATAATATGCCCATAATTAAAAAATGTATAATAGTTTCCGGTTCAAGAGATAATCTTATGCTTAATATAAAAGTTATGTTAAAGTATACCAATAATCCCAACTTACTGTCAATAACCATGGCTATTAATATGCCCCCTAACATCCAAAAACTATAGATTTGGGGATTATTTGGAAGCATAATCAGCAATAGGGATACTATATATGAAATAATAATTATGCTTTTGGCAAATCTTAATTTAAGAATATGGTTACTTAGCCGTATATAGAGTAAAATAATCGAAGTAAGTAAAAGGGTTATGATACTAATTTTTAGAATAGCTGTAAATTCCATTTTGTTAAGCATACCTGTTAACCCAACTATAAATACAGAAATTATGGGCAATAAGGTCAATAACAAGATGGATTTAGATAGATTATCAATTTTTTTAGATAATTTACTATCTGTTCTCATAACGATTACTCCTGATTTTTCCCGCTTTTATTCCTCTTTTTATTTTGGATAATTTTTGTTGTTCTTGTGCCATTAATTCATACCGCTTCTGCTTTTCCTCATATGCATCATAAGCTTTAACAATCTTTTGTACCAAGGGATGTCTTACTACATCCTGGTTAGTCAAATAAGAAAAGCCGATATCATCTATTTTGCTTAAAACCTTTATGGCAACATCTAATCCTGATTTTGTTCCCTTAGGAAGATCCTTTTGTGTTTGATCACCGGTTATTACTACTTTTGAGCCAAATCCGATTCTTGTCAGGAACATTTTCATCTGTGCCGGTGTAGTATTTTGTGCTTCATCCAATATAATAAAGGCATTGTCTAAGGTTCTACCACGCATATATGCCAGTGGTGCCACTTCAATCAGGCCTTTTTCGGAGTTCTTAATAAAAGCTTCGGGTCCCATAATCTGATGTAGGGCATCATACAAAGGTCTTAAATATGGATCCACCTTGCTTTGAAGGTCCCCGGGTAGAAAACCCAGTTTCTCACCTGCTTCTATAGCAGGACGGGTAAGAATAATCTTATTTACTTCATCGTTTTTAAAAGCAGTTATAGCCATAGCCATGGCCAGGTAAGTCTTACCGGTTCCTGCGGGACCTATACCAAATACAATCATTTTATTGCGGATATAGTCCACATAATTTTTTTGACCTATGGTTTTTGGCTTAATAGGTTTACCGTTAATAGTATGACAGATTAAATCCTTGTCTATCTCTACAATCTCCTTTTCCTTTTCATCGAATGATAGGGATAATGCATAGTTTACTTGCTGTTCTGTAATGGTATTGCCTCTTTTTGACAGCTCTACAAGTTTCATAAATACAGATATTGCTCTAGAAACATCTTTTTCATTTCCCACAACTTTAATTTCGCCGTTTCGCTCAACAACTGTTACATTTAAGGTTTTCTCAATGATTTTTACAAAGGTATCATAATTTCCAAAGACATTTTTTTCATGTTCCATTGGTATGTCAATTATTGTTTCCGTTATACTCATCCGTTTGTTCGATCCTCCACTCACTCTCATCAATTATTTTATATTCCCAAGCAGGTTCTTCTACAAGAATACGTCCCTTGGATATACAAGTATTGTTTTTTATAGTTGTGTCAACATTATTTTTGGTAATAGTAACTTTATTTTCACTTAATTTATCAAAATATCTTTGTAATTTATTCTTTGCAATTTCTAATGCTTCATTCTCAGAATATTTATCCTTCTGTTCTATATATTCCCTAACTGTTATGGTGCCATATTGAAAAGGAAGATAAAATGTGTTGGTTATATGTAGTGTATTTTCGTTAACAATTATATCATACATACTATAGGAATATCTAGGATGATATAAAAATAATTTTTTGCCCAGTAAAGTGATATAGTAGCCCTTTTTTTGTTTATTAGTAAAAATTCTAATTGTATGGTCTAGGGGAAAGGAGTCATAGTAGTCATAAAAAGATTTGCAAACTATATCTGCACTGGCTACAACAGGTTTTTTAGAAAGAATGCCCCCAAAGTCATCCATTACTTCTATAATTCCAGAAACCAATATATCTCCTTTTCTTACTACATCTCCGGGTTTTACCATAGGGGTTCCGCTTCTTGTTATAATTTCTTTAATAACAGCATCCTTTGTTGCTACTATATGACTGGGAGCTGTGGTCCTTATAACCGGTGTAGGCATATTGGTTTCCCTAATCCTAATAATCAGTCTGGTTCCTTTTACTTCAGCAGAAACCCAGCCTATATCTTCATATGCAAGCCTTATTTCTTCCTCAATTTTACTGCCATCTATATTCTTTTTTTTTATTCCGGCTTTTATATTATTTTCACTTAAGAATTTTAATATAGCTTCCGGAGTGTATTTTGACCCCCCTAATACTTCTATATCCCAAATATACAAGGACATAATATATACCAATATTATACATATAATAAGGCCCAGAAAAAAGCCCTTTCTTTTCTTGTATCTATTGATAAAAAAGGGCAGTCCATGTTTCTTCTCTATTTTTGGTATAAGCTTTGTTTTCCTAAAAATAGGCATTAATTTCTTATAGTTTTTAACAGTTAAATTAAATTTATAATTTTCATTCTCCCTTATGATATTCCAAATATAAATCCTTCTATTACTGCATAAATTAATAAATCGTTCAGGTGACCTACCGCTTATATGTACAGTCAGATAACCTAAAAGCCAGTGCTTAAGCCTTCTTAACATAATAACCCCTCCCCATATGCAGTTCTTTAAAATAACGGATCTTACTGGTAATATATTGCCTTTATATATCCTGTAACCTTCATCTCATCTTCTGTAAAGTAAAGAATATTTAGTGCCCTACCCTCAATGCAAATTTTACATGATTTAGCTTGCACCTTTACCAGCTTATCATTATATTCTATAATACCTTTATAATTTTCGATGCATATTTCATTCCTGCCGTAAGCTGTAATAATGGGAGCTCCGGCTATGATATCCGGAGGCAGGCTAAGGTGGCTTGATAATTCCTCCAGATAGGTCAATCTGGGTTCTAATTTTCTTTTTTTTGTATCTAAACCTTTATATAAAGTTTTCTTTGCTTCCTTTTTAAATTTTTTATGTGTTGATTTAAGGTTTCTACCCATGGTTCCCCCTAAAATCCTTAGCAGATACTGTTATTAATATATGATTTTTTGGGAATATGTAGACTAAAGTAAAGAAAGATTTGATAAAGAAAGTTTTAAATTAATATAAATACAAAAAACTTCCAATGAATATCATTGGAAGTCCTTTTATAAAATTAATATTTACGCTTTCTAGCAGCTTCAGACTTTTTCTTACGTCTTACACTTGGTTTTTCATAATGCTCCCTCTTACGGATTTCCTGTTGGATACCGGCTTTCGCGCAGTTTCTTTTAAATCTGCGGAGAGCACTATCTAATGTTTCATTTTCTTTCACAATAACATTTGACATAGTCTCACACCTAACCTCCCTCCAGTTGTGTATTGTGCCTGACAACTGTTTGGGTATTATTTTGCATAGCACTATTATAGATTATAACATAATTTTATCATTCGTCAACGATTTTTCATGATAAATAAGACCACCATCCTATTTATACCTTGGTATACTAATAGGATTTTTTTGTTATTTTAATTGTTTGCTTAAAACATCTTTTGCTTTGGCAATAACATCAGCTATACCGGCTGCATTTTTTCCTCCGGCCTGTGCCATATTTGGTCTTCCGCCACCGCCACCGCCTACTAATACAGCCAGCTCTTTAATTAGATTACCGGCATGGGCACCCCTATTTATGGCTTCCTGGCTTACCATGGCAACTAAGCTTACTTTATCTGGCGCCGTAGAAGAAGCAAGAATAATTACACCTTCACCTAATTTATCTTTTAACTTATCTCCTAAGTTTCTTAGACCGTTCATATCAAGTTCAGGTACATTAACAGCCAGTAATTTTACTCCCGATACATCCTGAACCTCATTCATAACATCCCCAAGTGTGTTGCTGGCCAGTTTGGATTTAAGTTTTTCATTTTCAGATTTTAGAACTTTAATTTCTTCCAGTAAACTTTCTATTCTATGAATAAGGCTGCTGGGTTCTGTTTTAGCAACTTTTGCTGCTTCATATAACTTAGTTTCTAAATCCTTATAATGATTAATTACACCGTTTCCGGTCAAGGCTTCTATTCTTCTTACACCGGCTGCAATACCTGTTTCTGATATTATCTTAAATACAGTTATATGGCCGGTATTTGCCACATGGGTTCCCCCACATAATTCTTTACTGAAATCTCCCATGGAAACAACACGAACTTTATCGGAATATTTTTCACCGAAAAGTGCCATGGCTCCCTCTTTCTTAGCATCGTCTATATTCATCAGCTGGGTATTTACAGGAAGATTCATTAATATTTGCTGGTTAACAATATTTTCTACCCTAGTAATTTCATCATCGGTCATGGCCGAAAAATGAGTAAAGTCAAATCTTAATCTATCATTTGAAACATATGAACCGGCTTGTTCCACATGACTACCCAATACCATACGAAGGGCCTTATGAAGTAAATGGGTTGCGGAATGGTTTTTAGCCGTTGCCGCCCTAAGATTTTCATCAACCTTTAGACTAACCCTATCGTCAATCTTAAATATTCCCTTGATTACTCTACCGACATGTCCGATCTTATCTCCGGGAAGTTTAATGGTATCTTCTACTGCAAATTCAGCAGAATCAGTAACTATTACACCGGTATCACCAATTTGACCACCACTGACTGCATAAAAGGGAGTCTCTTCCACTACAATAGTACCTTTTTGTCCGGCCACCAAATCAGAAGCCAGCTCAGTCTCGGTAGTTAAGGCTATAATTTTTGATTCATGAACTAAGCTATCATATCCTACGAATTTTGAAGTAAGATTATGATCTAGATGCTGGTATACAGTTTCTTCAGAACCCATATAATTTGTGGTAGTTCTTGCGCTTCTGGCAGTTTCCCTTTGAATTTCCATGGATTTTTTGAAGCCTTCTTCATCTACCTGATAGCCCTTTTCTTCTAATATTTCCTTAGTTAAATCAAAAGGAAAGCCATAGGTATCATATAATTTAAATACATCTTCTCCCGGCAGGATTTTTAAATTCTTCTTTTCTAAGTTGTTTTGCATTTCTTGAAGAATAGATAATCCTTGGTCAATGGTTTTATTAAATTTATCTTCTTCAATAGAAAGAAGCTTTATAATATAATCTTTCTTTTCTTCCAGTTCCGGATAACCGGCTTTAAACTCGTTTACAACTGTTATTGATAAGTCTGCTAAAAATTTATCCTTAATTCCAAGTAAACGTCCATGTCTTGCAGCACGGCGAAGGAGTCTGCGGAACACATAACCTCTTCCTTCATTGGAAGGAATAATTCCGTCGGAAGCCATAAAAGTAACTGCCCGAATATGGTCACTTATCAAGCGGATAGAAATATCTTTATTAGGATCACTAAGATATGTTACCCCTGCAATGTCACATATTTTATCTCTTATTGCCTTAAAGGTGTCTATATCAAAAATAGACCCTACGTCTTGCACAATAACAGCAAGTCTTTCTAGTCCCATACCTGTATCAATATTTTTATTTTCCAGTTCAGTATAATTGCCTTTACCGTCTCCGTTAAACTGGGTAAATACATTATTCCAAACCTCAATAAACCTATCGCATTCACAGCCTACTTCACAGTCAGGCTTACCGCAGCCATATTTTTCGCCCCGGTCGTAATATATTTCAGAACAAGGGCCGCATGGTCCGGAACCGATTTCCCAAAAGTTATCTTCTTTGCCCATACGATAGATACGGTCTTTTGCTATGCCGATTTCCTTATTCCAAATTTCAAAGGCCTCATCATCTTTTTCATATACGGAAGGATAAAGGCGATTTTTATCAAGGCCTATTACCTGGGTTAAAAATTCCCATGACCAGGCAATAGCCTCCCGTTTAAAATAATCTCCAAAGGAGAAATTACCAAGCATCTCAAAAAATGTAGCATGACGGGATGTCTTTCCTACATTTTCAATATCACCGGTTCTAATACATTTTTGACATGTAGCTATTCTTTTTCTTGGAGGTTCCTCCTGTCCTGTAAAATATGGCTTTAAAGGAGCCATTCCTGCATTAATTAAAAGCAGGCTATTGTCATTTTGAGGTATTAAAGGAAAACTTTTAAGTACAAGATGATCCTTGCTTTCAAAGAAATCCAAAAACATTTTCCTCAAATCATTTACACCATAAGTCTGCACTTTTCTTGCCTCCTGTATTAACTATAAGTTTTCTCTTGTAATAAGTTTACCATAGACTATAAAGAGTCTACTTCCCTACTATTTTCTGTCATTAAGCTCAGTGCAAATATCTTCCCAATCCAATCCGCACTGAACCATCAGTACCATAAGATGATATATAAAATCAGCTATTTCATAGCGAAGTTCTCCGGTTTCAGGATTTTTAGCAGCTATAATTATTTCTGCTGCCTCTTCTCCACATTTTTTAAGAATTTTATCAATTCCTTTTTCAAATAAATAATTTGTATATGAGCCTTCTTTAGGATTTTTCTTTCTATCCATTATAACATCATATACACTCTGAAGGACACCGTAGGAATCCCTAGCTTTATGTTCTTTATCAAATAAGCCGGTATAAAAGCAGGTATTATTTCCTGTATGACAGGCCGGTCCATGGGGAAGAACTTTTGCAAGAAGGGTGTCCTTATCACAATCAAGAAATATTTCCTTTACATACTGATAATTTCCTGATGTTTCTCCTTTTAACCATAGACATTTTCTACTTCTAGAGTAATAAGTCATTATCCCTTCTGTAATAGTCCTATTATAAGCCTCCTCATTCATATAAGCAAGCATTAAAACTTGGCCTGTTCTATAATCCTGAGTAATTACAGGTATTAATCCATCATCATTTAATTTAAAATCCGAAAAAGAAAATTTACTTTCAAATACATTTACACTAATATTTTCTTTCTTTAGATTATGTTTAAATCTCAGTATATTGTTATCTTTAAAATAATCGCTTGTAATACCCATTACTTTAGAAGCTTTAAGTAAATTTATAATATCATTATTATCATTGCTAACATTTATAATAAGATTTAGGGGGGATTGTTTTAGTATGTTATTAAATGCCAAAGAAGAATCAACTTGCTTAATTATTAAAGTACCTATGCCAAGATTATTACATAGTTCAAATAAATTATCAGTTTCTAAAAAAGTAGCTTGATCTACTTCTAAGTATATTTTATCATTTCCAAATCTGCCGGCTGCTTCTTTAATTAGTTCCTGCTTCTTAATAAGAGAAAAAGAAATCATAATCCCACAAGCTCCTGTATACAGAGCCCTTTTTATATCGTCAAAATTATTAACATTGCAGCCAATGATAAAAGGTATGTCAATAACTCCTGCTATCTCTTTTGAGAGTTTTAAAAAATCCTCTTTTGCCTCTTCATCTTCTGAGAAGTTATATAGAAGGAGCATATCGGCACCTTCATCTGAATATCTTTTAGCTAGCCGGATGAGATTTGCATTTATCTCTCCCTCCGCTTTAATATAGGGTATAATCTTCTTATATGGCATTTAATAGTAACCTCCTAAAAACTACTCAAATAATTCAACTGCCTTTTTTAAATCAATTTTTTTCTCATATAGGGCCTTACCTATAATTGCACCGTATACATTAATTTCACTTAAGGTTTCTAAATCCTTTAAGGAAGAGATTCCTCCGGATGCGATGATATTTAAGCCGGTTTCTTCCACCATTTCTGCTGTATAAGGTAGGTTTGGTCCTTGCAGCATACCATCTTTTGCTATATCTGTATAAATAATAGTCTTAACCCCAACCTTTTTCATTTCAAGGGCTAATGAAACGGCATTATAATGGCTGAGCCTCTCCCAGCCTTCTACTGCAACTACTCCATCTTTAGCATCAATTCCGGCAATAATTCGGTCAGATCCAAAAAGTCCTACTGCTTCTTTCATAAATCCGGGGTCAGTGGCCGCTTTTGTTCCGATAATTACTCGATCAATTCCTAAGTTAAGTTTATTTTCAATATCTTTAATTGATCGTATGCCTCCCCCTAATTGTATTGGAATATTAATATTTTGAACTATTTCTTTAATCACATCTTCATTAACAGAATGCCCTACTAAGGCACCATCTAAGTCTACCACGTGAATAAAAGAAGCTCCACATGCTTCCCACTCTTTAGCCACCTTTATGGGGGTATCGGAATATACTAAGACATCACGGAAGCTACCCTGTCTTAGCCTAACACATTGACCGTTTTTAATATCGATTGCAGGGAATAATTTCATCTCATAAGACCTCTCTTTAGTTTGATTGTTAAATAACGCCTTTTGTGGATAAAACACTAGTAATTCTTTTATCAAATCCACTGGCCATGTCCAGTGCTTTAGCAAAAGCTTTAAAAGCCGCTTCTGCAATATGATGGTTATTTAAACCGTTTAGGAGTTTTATATGAAGATTCATACCGGCACTGTAAGAAACCGCATAAAAAAACTCTCTAATAAGTTCTGTATCCATTTGACCTATCATGGGGGCATCAAATTTTAAGTCATAGGAAAGATAGGGACGACCGGACAAATCAACTGCGCAACATACTAAGGCTTCATCCATAGGAAGGATAAAATAACCATAGCGGCTTATGCCCTTTTTATCTTTTAGGGCTTCTTTAATGGCTTGTCCCAGAACTATTCCCGTATCTTCTACTGTATGATGGGCATCTACATGAAGATCCCCCTTAACTGTAAGCTTCATATCAAAAAATCCATGACGGGCAAAACTGTCCAGCATATGATTAAAGAAACCTATACCGGTTTCTATCTGGCATTTTCCCTGACCGTCAAGATTAAATTCCAGCTGGATATCGGTTTCATTTGTTTTACGATTTACCTTGGTATATCTACCATCCATTAAGGATCATCCTCCCTAATCTTTTAAACTTAGTTTACCAACCTAAGTTTTAGATGTCAAACTTAATTAGAATAATTTTCATCAAATCTTACTGCTATGGAATTAGCATGGGCGCTAAGTCCCTCGGATAAAGCAAAAGCTTCAATATCCTTATGCACTTTTTCTAAGGCTTCTTTTGTATATGATATTATACTGGATTTTTTTATAAAGTCATCCACACTTAGGGGAGAGAAAAATTTTGCAGTGCCGTTGGTAGGCAAAGTATGATTAGGCCCTGCCATATAATCTCCCAAGGGTTCACTGGAATATTCTCCGATAAAGATAGCTCCGGCATTTTTTATCCTGGTCATATCCATAAAAGGATCCTTGGTCATTATTTCTAAATGCTCAGAAGCTATTTCGTTGGTTACCTCTATAGCCTCATCCATATTTTTTGCAAGCAATAAATACCCGTAATTATCAAGGGATTTTTTTATAATATCTCTTCTTGAGAGACTTTCAAGGAACTTATTAATTTCTGTTGAAACCTCTTCTGCCAGCTTTCTACTGGTGGTAACTAGAATTGAAGAAGCCAGTTCATCATGTTCGGCCTGGGACAATAAATCTGCCGCCACATATCTGGGATTTGCTGTTTCATCGGCAAGAATAAGAATTTCACTGGGACCGGCAATAGAATCAATACTGACATGACCATATACAGCTTTTTTGGCTAAGGCAACATATATATTACCGGGACCTACAATTTTATCTACCTTGGGAATACTCTTGGTTCCAAAGGCTAAGGCTGCAATAGCTTGGGCACCTCCCACCTTATAAATCTCAGTAACTCCTGCTTCACTAGCGGCAACTAAGGTTCCGGCATAAACTTCTCCCTTAGTATCTGGGGGGGTTACCATAACAATCCTATCTACTCCTGCAACCTTTGCAGGAATAACATCCATAAGTACAGTTGAAAGATAAGCTGCTTTTCCGCCGGGAACATATACTCCTACCTTTTCTATGGGAGTTACTTTTTGACCAAGTATAATACCTTCCTTTGAAGCATCAAACCAGCTGTTTTGTTTTTGTTTTGTATGATATTCTTCAATACTTTTCTTAGCTTTTCTTAAAATTTCAAGTAATTTATTATCAACCTGCTGATAAGCTTTTTTTATTTCTTCTTCTGTAACTTTTATATTAGCTTCATTAATATCAGCCTTATCAAATTCCTTAGTATAAGAAAACAAAGCCTTATCCCCATTATTACGGACATCTTTAATAATTTGATCCACAATATTAGCATAGGCTTCGTATTGATTTGGACTTCTTTTTAATAAGTTTTCCAAAATATTCTTCTTACTTGTTTCATTTAATTCAATAATTCTCATATTAATTACCCCCATGCAAATATTCTTTTAAATCCTTAATTATTTTAGATATTCGTTCATGCTCCATCTTCATGCTGACTTCATTGACAACCATTCTGGCTGATATATCACAGATTTCTTCAAGAACAACCAAACCGTTTTCCCTAAGGGTTGATCCGGTCTCAACAATATCTACAATTACTTCTGCCAGGCCTACAATCGGTGCCAGTTCAATGGAACCGTTCAGTTTTATTATCTCAACCGTCTGGTGTTTTTTATTGTAAAAATAATCCTTTGCAATATTAGGATACTTGGTTGCAACACGGATTAATTCACCGTGATGTAGAAATTTATCTGCAGAGGCCGGGCCTGCTACGCACATTCTGCATTTACCAAACCCAAGATCTAGGACCTCATACATCTTTCTGCCCTCTTCTAGTATAGTATCCTTACCGACAACACCTATATCCGCTGCTCCGTATTCCACATATGTAGGTACATCATTGGCTTTAGCAAGAAAAAACTTTAGCTTTAAATCATCATTAACAAAAATTAATTTTCTGGAAGACTTATCCCGAATCTCGTCACAGGTGATTCCTATTTTTTCTAACAAGTCTAAAGTTTTTATAGCCAATCTACCCTTTGCTAATGCGATTGTAATATATCTCATGGTCACCACCCTTTCATAGACATGCATTCTACTATAGTAGTATGTATCTTTCTTTTTTATTTACTTCCTATCAGCTCTTTAAAATCGGCTTTCTTGATACTGCCATCATGGGCATCCATAATTGTAATTTCATTATCATTATCAATTAATAATAAGCCCCCTATGTTCATTCTTTGCATATATGACCTATAATCATTAAGTGACAAGATATCCATAGACTTATTGTCTGCGGACATATTACTTTTTGATATATGGGCATTCGACAGCTGTAGAATAACATTATTCCCTTCTTTTCGGAAATAATTAGCTAAGGCTATGGCATGTTTTCTATACTCTTGCCTATAAAGAATCATAGTATCGGAAGCTTCTATCCGGGGTAATAATTTCTGTCTGCTTAATGCCGTCATTAAATTATCAATTACTATGGCAAGACCTATGGCAGGGCAATTCTTACCAAATTGTCCTACTAGATTGTCATATCGGCCGCCGGTTACAATGGCCTCTCCGGTCTTATATGTATAAGCCTTAAAGATAAGGCCGGTATAATAGTCATATTTACTAAGCATACCAAGATCAAATGAAATATATTTTTCAAAGCCATATATGGCCATAATATCATAAAGTTCTTCTAATCTATTTATAGCTTTAATGGCACGGGGGTTATTTGTCAGACTTTTTGCATAATCTAATATTTCTATGGAACCAAATAATTCAGGAAGCTTTAAAAATATTTCTTTTAATTCCTGACTAATCTTCTTATTTTTAACCAGGTCTTCGACGCCGAACATACTTTTATTTTCTATTGATGTTTTTAGCTTTACAATATCCTCTTCATCATCAAAACCTGCTTCAGATATTAATGATCTAAAAAAGTCTGCGTTACCAATCTCTAGTTGAAATTCTTTGAGTCCGGCCTTTAATAGGCATTCTATTGTAATAGCAAGCATCTGTGCATCGGCATCAACACTGTCGTCATTGACCAGTTCAGCCCCAAGCTGAGTTACTTCATTTAGCTTCCCCTGATATGTGGTGCTATTAATATAGGTATTACCTATATAGCAAAGACGTATGGGAAGTTCTTCTTCTTTATAATATTTTGCCACACATCTGGCTATGGAAGGTGTAATATCGGGGCGAAGGACCATGGTGTTTCCTTCCTTGTCAAATAATTTGTACATATCCTTTGAAGAAACTGTTCCCCGTTCCTGATTAAATATATCAAAAAATTCAAAGCTTGGTGTCTGAATATCCCTAAATCCATATAGCTTAAGTACCTGATCTAATTTCTTTTGCAAGATCAGTTTGGCGGCACATTCAGTACCATAAATATCTCTTACCCCTTCAGGAGTGTGGAGTAATTTATCTTTCATATATAACACCAACCTTTTTTTATAATACTTTCGCATGGTAACGTGATAATTCGCTACCACGCGAAGGTGTTATTACATTATAATTTATAAGACATCCTATGTCAATAATGAATTTTTATGCTTTTATATTATCTTGGATATTTGCTTCCCTTAAAAGTAAATCTTTTTGTAGTTGTTCAAGGTAATGAATACAAACACCGTTTTTTATATGTATTTGAAAGGATAAATCAAGTTCATCAAAGCGAAAACTTTTTCTTCCACCCTCTAAGGCTCTTTTCCAAAACTTTGATAATAATTCATATGTAAGATAATAGTATAGGTTATGTTTTTTAAAATAAATAAGTAAAAAGGCCACCCCCTCCTGGGCTTCAAACTCCTTCATAAACTGAATCTGATGTTTATGGACATTTCTTAGGCTAAAAGTATCACCGGCACACTCTTTTGCATCAAAGCAAACTGGGATTCCTTGTACTACCCCAATATAATCAACTGTACTTTTTTGGTCAAAATAAGCAAGATTTATATGCCTGGTCTCTTTATCAATCTTAATGGGGGTAATTGGAGTAGGAACCTTTTGTATTAAGGCAAGACCTTTCTCCCGATATTTAGTGTTGGTAATATTAATCATCTCCTCCAGCATGGAACCTCGCAGTCCTCTGGATTTCCAGGATGCCATATTTATCCTCCCTTGTAATATCAAATTATTAAAAATGAAATAAATCTTTTTTTATAGTAGAGAAAATTTCAGGTTCCTTTGCCTCAAATTCACCACCTGACAAATTAGACAGCTGACCTAAAATCTGCGGAAAAACACAACGGTAAGAATGAAGAAGCTGATGTTTTAGGCCATATTTCTCCTTAAAATAATTATTGGTTTTTAAGTCTCCGTATTTTGCATCACCTACAATAGGATGTCCCATACCGGATAAATGAGCACGAATTTGATGGGTTCTGCCTGTAATAAGTTTAACCTGTAATAAGGTAAAGTCCGAATTTGAAGCTAGGGGCTGATATTCTGTACAGATATTGCTGGAATTTTCAGTTTCTTCATTTGATATGGTTACCATATTTTTAGAACTATCCTTGCTTAAGTATCCTGTTATTTTATTAAATTCTTTTATCTGCCCCTTAACAATACAAAGATAGTATTTATCAATCTTTCTTTCCTTAAATAGCCTTGCCATCTCCTGTAATCCTATAAGAGTTTTGCCGGCAATTAAAAGACCGCTGGTATTACGGTCTAAGCGGTTACATATTCCGGGCTTAAAACTTTGCAGCTCTTTATTTGTTATCTGTCTTGTAGACAGCAAATATGAAATAAGATATTCAACTATTGATAAATCACTCTTTACTGCCTTTTGAGAAAGCATACCTAGGGGTTTATTTAATATTAGAATATTTTTATCCTCATAGATTATATCAAGTTCATAATCTATGATAACTGCCTCCATGGGTTTAGAAAACTTTTCTATGGTCTCATCAGATAGATATAGTTTTATTTCATCCTTAAGGGCTAGAATCTCCGAACCATTAGCTTTTTTACCGTTTAATACAATGTTTTTTTTCCGCAACATTTTATAAATAAAGCTTTTTGGGGCTTTATTTAATACTTTTAACAAAAGCTTATCCAAACGCTGACCGGCCTGATTATCATCCACAAAAATCTGTTTCATCCTTACACCTGCTTTCACAGTTTCCTACTGTAATAATTCCCTCATGGAGCGGATATAATAATCAGCTAATTTTATTTTTTCCTTTTCATCATCTTTAGAAAACTCATCATATACGGCACAAACTTTCATATTGGCATTTTTTCCTGCCATAATTCCTTGGATAATATCTTCAAAAACAAGGCATCTTAAAGGCTCTACCTTTAAATCCTTGGCCACTAATAAATATATATCCGGGGAGGGCTTTCCTTTCTCAACTTCACAGGAAGTCCTTATGGATTTAAAATATTCACTAATATTATGCTTATTAATAATAAGATCTACCAATTCCTTAGAATTACTGGTAGCAATCCCAGCAGGAATCTGCTTTTCTTTTAAATAGTCCAAAAATTCTCTAACCCCTTCTTTTAAGGGGACTTCATTAAGATATTTATCCCATGCCATCTCATTCCAATCCCTTTTAATCTTGTCCACTGGATCAGGAAGCTTAAAGCGATTTTTGAAAAAGATGGCTGTTTCAGTAAAACTCATTCCTTCAATATCAGCCTGTAAATCCTCGGGAAATTCTAAACCAAATCTAGCAAGATACTCAATGTCAATGGTTTTCCACATCCACATGGAATCTACCAAGGTTCCGTCTAAATCAAATATCACAGCATCAATATTCTTTAACATCTCCATAATACTTACTCCTTCTTTAGTGATGTAATATTTTTAAGGTGTTCTATTTCCCCATCTGTTAACCGCCTATATTCCCCCGGTGCCAAATTAGGGTCTAAAGGTAAATCGGCCATGGATATCCTTTTTAGATAAATAACCTTTTTTCCTACTGCCTCAAACATTCTTTTTACCTGATGAAACTTACCTTCACAAATAGTAAGTTCTATTTCTGATATATCACCGGATACTAAGATATTAAGTTTTGCAGGAAGGCAGGGTTTTTCTTCACCTATAGAAATTCCTGATAAGAAGGCTTCTACATCATCAGTTGTAACCCTACCCTCAATTCTTGCATAATAAACCTTATCTATTTTCTTTTTTGGGGACAGTAATTGATGTGCCAATTCTCCATGATTAGTTATTAAAAGAAGCCCTTCAGTATCCTTGTCCAGTCTTCCCACAGGAAACAAATCCTTATGGGGGATGTCACTTATCAAATCTATAACTGTCTTATCCTTCTTATCTTTTGTAGCAGATACAAATCCTGCCGGTTTATTAAGCATAAGATAAATATATTTTTCATATTTTATTATCTTCCCGTCAAAACATACTTCATCTTTATTAATCTCGACCTTTTCCTCTGGTTTTTTACAAGGGACAGAATTGATACAAACTCTTCCCTTCCTTATCCATATTTTAATTTCACTTCTGCTGCCTATATTCATATCCGATAAGTATTTATCAAGTCTTAAAAGCTTTGCCATTACATCCATCTCCATCCCGGCAAATACATGTTTTTTAAAGTATTATTATTTAACTTTCCCCAGCCTAAAGGATAGCCGTCTACACATACTAATTGCCATCCCTTTTCATTACTTTTTTCAACAGTCAGGGTTTCACATTTTAAATATCGAATAACATCTTGGTCTTTAGAGGATAGGTTTATAAGCTTATCATATTGGTTTGATTTTAAGGCTATGGCAAGGGCTTGGGAGGGTTGAAAACGGTTTTTCTTCATTTCACCGAGAAATAGTCCCTGCCTTAAGGTGCGAAGTCCTTGCTTTTCTTCAAATTCAGCCGGCACCAGATAAACTCTGTCTTTTTGGATTAAAATTCTGCTTTGACTAATTAGGTCATCCCAGTTAGAAAGATTATAAAGAAAATCCTCGGCCTCTTTTGACAAAGTATTTCCTTTTTTATAATCTAAGATTTTACCCCTAATACTACTATTATCCTTATCAGTATCTGAAGGGCCCTCTTTTTTAAGCAAAGCAATAAAATGCCCTTCTCCGGATATTTTATGAGGCCATAGTCTTATACAATGTTTTAATTGCTCCGGTCCATTGACCCAGTCTGGTCTACCCCTGTCAAAACCTTCATAAGAAAGGCCAAGGCCCTTTCTTTCTTCAAGACTAGGCAGGGCCTCTACCACATGAATATCAGGACATTCTTCTAATAAATATGATATGGTCCCTTCATTTTCTTCCGGTGAAAAGGTACAGGTAGAATACAGCATCATACCGCCGGGTTTAAGCATCTTAGCGGCATATATAATTATTTCTTTTTGTAATTTATTATAATAGTCCACACCGTACTGTTCCCAATTTTTCATAATAGAAGGACTTTTTCTAAACATCCCTTCCCCGGAACAGGGGGCATCTACCAATATTTTATCAAAATACTGGGGAAAATGCTCAGCAAGTCTATTGGGGCTCTCAGATAAAACATAAGCGTTTTTTATTCCAAATAACTCTATATTCTTTAATAGTGCCTTGGCTCTTGAATTACTAATATCGTTAGATACCAAGAGGCCTTTTCCTTGTAATTTAGCTCCCAATTCCGTACTTTTTCCTCCCGGGGCCGCACATAAATCAAGAACCTTCTCTCCCGGTTTAACGGGAAGAAGGCTGGCAGGGGTCATGGCAGAGGGCTCCTGAATATAGTATAGCCCTGCATAATAATAGGGGTGCCTTGCAGGCTGTTCATTGGTATCATAAAAATAGCCATTGGGAATCCAAGGTATTTTTTTAATAGAAAAAGGACAAAGATTTTCGAATTCTTCCGGAGAAAGTTTTAGGGTGTTGACCCTAATTCCACCATAATATGGCTTGTGATAGCATTTAAGATACTCCTCATATTCATCTCCCAAAAGATTTCTCATCCTGTCCTCAAATAATCTAGGTAAATTCATATTATCACCATCCATCAATGCAAGCTTTGTGCTCTATATTGTTGTGCAATTAAGTCAATATTCTTACTGAACTTTTCAAGCTCTTCTTTATCACCGTCTTGATATATCCTGAAAAATTCGTCCTGAATCTTTATAACCTCCTGTTTGTTGGCAACCTTGTATAGATTTTGAATATTATTAAGAATATCTGCCACCATATTTGCCTTTATAGTAAAAGAATTTTGAGCATCCATAATCTCATCTCTTACTACACTCATTTCTCTATCTAGTATAAGAATCGCCTCAGCTGCAGAAGATAGCCGCTTTCTAATATGTTCCGGTATATTCTGCTTATACTTATACTGTAGAGAATGTTCAATAGTTGCCCAAAAATTCATTGCCAAAGTTCTGATTTGTATTTCAACCTGAAGTCTTTTACTTCCTTTTAGAGTCTCCACATCATAATAAACTATAATATGATAAGAACGATAACCGCTCTTTTTCATCTTCTCAATGTAATCTTTTTCACTTTTAATAGTCATATCTGAACGGTGTCTAATTATATCAACTACTTTATAAATATCTTCCACAAACTGACATATAATACGTATTCCTGCTATATCATCTATCTTTTCTTCTATATCATCTAAGGCTATATTCTTTTTTTGAGCCTTCTCTAGAATACTAGATATTGTCTTTACTCTACCTGTTACCAGTTCAATGGGGGAATAAGAACCCTTACGGCGGTATTCTTCAATTATATGATTAAATTTAACAATCAATTCATTTACAGCCAAAGAATAAGGATCAAGAATTTCTCTCCATAATTGTATCTCCATAATTTAACCTCCCCAAATACCTTCACTTATATGAAATAGTAGAATTTATATAATTTATTTAGTCTTCTAAATATAAAATCATCATGGATAAAGTTGCCAAAGCCGCTGTTTCGGTTCTAAGTATTCTTCTTCCCAAAGAAATAGGAATAATACCATGGTCCTTGGCCAGTTTAACTTCAGCCTCTTCAAAACCTCCCTCAGGGCCAATTATTATTCCTGCACTTTGGCAGTCTTTCAACTTAAAAATAGCCTCCCTTGTGGCCTCCATCCCTTTTTCATTTTCATAAGGAAGAAGTGATAAATCCATCTTTGATGCATAGTTTATTGCTTCCTTAAATGACATAATAGGTCTAACTTTTGGTATAATCCCTCTATGGGACTGCTTTGCTGCACTTTCGGCAATAGCCTGCCAGCGCAGTAATTTCTTTTCTTCCTTCTTTTTATCAGTGTTTTTAACAACACATCTGGCCATGGTAACAGGTACCACCTCATATACACCCAGTTCAACAGCCTTTTGTATAATCAGTTCCATCTTATCGGATTTAGGAAGACCTTGAAAGAGAGTTATTTTCGTTTGAAGTTCACTTCCTGTATCCTTAACAAAATCTATCTTTGCTTCTATTTCCCCATCAGATACCCTATTAATTATACAATAATAATCTTTTCCTTGTCCATTGCAAATTACCAATTCATCCCCACATCTCATGCGGAGTACATTTTTTATATGATTTACATCTGAGCCAATTATGGTAATAAGATTATCATGAATTTGCTTTTCATTAACATAAAAACGATGCATAAGCTTACTCCTTTGATTAACCAAAATATAAAATATGGACTATTAATAGTATACCATTGTATGGCAATTAATTCAAACACTTGTTCTAAAAAATATAAGTTTCAATTAGTACACAAAAAAATAACCGGTAGAATAACCGGTTTATTTTTTACTGATAAAGGATACCCAATCTCCCATCCTATTAACTTCTAAGATGGTAAAATTGTTCTTCTCTAAGGAAGCTTTAACTTCTTCTTCTTTAGTATCTATAATTCCTGAGCAAATAAAAATTGCTCCTTTTTTCATATTTTCTCCTATTACATCGGAAAGGGGGATAATAACATCGGCCAATATATTAGCTACAACTAAATCATATTTTTCTTTCCCTATGCGGCTTCGAACTTTGTCATCTTCTAGAATATTCCCGGTAGCAAATGTTATCGGTGTACTTGGTAGCTCTTCTTGGTCTTGCAGCTTCCATTCTTTTGAATTTATATTATTAACACCGGCATTTTCAATGGCAGATTTCGTTGCAACCGGATCAATATCTATACCAAGAACATGGCCGGCACCTAACTTATTTGCGACGATTGACAGTATCCCGCTTCCACTGCCTGCATCAAGAATATAATCTCCAGGTTTAATATATTTTTTAATGCCTATGATACAAAGTTTAGTGGTTTCATGGGAACCTGTGCCAAAGGAAATACCGGGATCGATTTCTATTATCAGGTCATCCGGTTTACTATCAGTCAGATTTTCCCATGTGGGCTTGATAACAATTGTATCATCAATACGAAAAGGTTTAAAAAATTTCTTCCAATTATTCATCCAATCCTTATCTTCTGTTTCTGATATATCAATAGTTCCCCTTCCAATAGAAGCAAATTCTGAAATATCATTTAAACCTTGCCTAATCTTTAGAAGTAAAGATTCTACATCAGTAGTAGGATCCACATAGAAATTTACTTTCGCTGTCTTATCATCTACTTCTGTAATCGGTAGAATATCTACAAACATTTGCTTTTTTTCTTCATCGGTAAGCCCAACATTATCTTCGATTTCTATTCCCTCAATACCCAATTCTGATAACATAAGGCTAATAAAGTCAACTGCTTCGGTAGTTGTATCTAAGGTGAATTTTATCCATTTCATATAAATTATCCTCTACGCTTTCATTTCCAGAATCTTTTCTTACTCTTGCCGCCGCTTTCTTGTTCATTATCAGAAGATTTGCTTTTTCCCGTCATTGCTTCATCAAATTTTCTCAAAAGCTCTTTTTGTTCTGATGTTAAATTAGTAGGTACTTGGACTACTAAGGTTACATAATGATCCCCTCTGATATTTTTATTTCTAAGAGTAGGAACACCTTTTTCCCTTAAACGTACTTTTGTATCAGTCTGTGTTCCGGGCTTAACTGTATATATAACATCCCCGTCTACAGTACTGATTCTTACATCCCCTCCTAGGGCTGCCGTAGCATATGATATGGGAACTGTAGAAAAGATATCATAGTCTCTTCTTTGAAATATAGGATGTCTACTTACATCAACATCTACCAATAAATCTCCTCTTGGGCCACCGTTAATGCCCGGTTCCCCTTTTCCGCGAATTCTTACACTTTGGCCATTATCTATACCTGCGGGGATACCAACTTTGATTTTTTTCCTACTGGTGATATATCCGCTTCCGTAACAATCTGAACATTTTTCTCTTATAATCTTTCCTGAACCCCTACAATCCGGACAGGTTTGTACATTTCTTATCATTCCAAATAAAGACTGCTGAGTATATACTACCTGACCTTTACCTCCACATTTTGAACAGGTTTCAGGTTTTGTTCCCTGCTTAGCACCGCTTCCATGGCATGTATGACACTCATCTTTCAGATTTAACTCCAGTTCTTTTTCAGTACCGAATACAGCTTCCTCGAAGGTAATTCTGACAGAGGTTCTAATATTTGCTCCCTGCATCGGTCCGTTATTCGCTCTTCTTGAGCGACCTCCAAAGATATCTCCGAAGATATCTCCAAATATATCTCCCATATCAAAACCAGAAAAGTCAAATCCGCCGGCTCCTCCGGCTCCCCCTTCGAATGCAGAATGGCCAAACTGATCATACTGCCTTCTTTTATCGGGATCGCTTAAAATTGCATAAGCTTCAGATGCTTCTTTAAATTTTGCTTCAGCAGATTTATCCCCCGGGTTGGTATCAGGATGGTACTTTTTGGCCAATTTTCTATATGCTTTTTTTAACTCATCATCAGTTGCAGTCCTACTGACACCTAGAACCTCATAATAATCTCTTTTCTCTGCCATCTTATCCTTCACCTTTCATAGCTGTACAATTTCATTCATAACAGATAGGCAGTCGTATGGACTACCTGTCATATTCTAATTATAATAGTCATTATCTTAACCAATAAAATTATTTTAGTCAAGATTTGTTGTCCCAAAAGGCCCACGGACCCTTTGGGACAACGAAGGATATTTATTATACCTCTTTATAATCACCATCTACTACATCACCGTCATAGGTTTCAGTAGTGCCGGAACCTGCTGCACCGGAAGGATCAGCACCTGCACCGGCAGCATTTTGTTCATAAAGTTTTGTAAATAAAGTCTGAGCATCGGTCATTAACTTTTCTTTAGCTGCTTTTATATCTTCAATTTCCCCGTCGCTCATAACCTCAGGATTAGTCTTTTCAAGAAGCTCTTTTAGGTGTTTAAGATCTGCTTCTACTGTTTCTTTATCGGCATCACTTAATTTATCTCCCACTTCTTTTAAAGCCTTTTCAGTCTGGAATACCATTGAATCTGCTTCATTTCTTAGGTCTATGGCTTCTTTACGTTTCTTATCCTGTGCTTCAAATTCGGCTGCTTCTTTTATTGCCTTTTCTATTTCATCATCTGACATATTTGAGCTGGCAGTTATAGTAATATGCTGCTCTCTACCGGTACCAAGATCCTTTGCAGAAACATTAACGATACCATTGGCATCTATATCAAAGGTTACTTCAATTTGTGGTACTCCTCTTGGAGCCGGTGGAATTCCGTCTAGACGGAATTGGCCTAGGGTCTTATTATCTTTAGCAAATTGTCTTTCACCTTGAACTACGTGAATATCAACCGCAGTCTGATTATCTGCTGCTGTAGAGAAAATCTGACTCTTTCTGGTAGGTATGGTTGTATTTCTTTCGATTAACTTAGTAGCCACACCACCAAGGGTTTCAATAGATAAAGACAGGGGAGTAACGTCAAGAAGTAGGATATCTCCTGCACCGGCATCTCCGGCTAATTTACCACCTTGAATGGAAGCACCAAGGGCAACACATTCATCAGGATTTAAGCTCTTAGAAGGCTCCTGGCCGGTCAGTTGTTTAACCTTTTCTTGAACAGCCGGAATACGGGTAGATCCTCCTACCAATAATACTTTCTTTAGATCGGAAGCAGTAATTCCCGCATCCTTAAGAGCATTTTGAACCGGAATTACAGTTCTCTCTACTAAGTCACTTGTCAGTTCGTTAAACTTAGCACGGGTTAAATTCATATCAAAGTGCTTAGGTCCATCGGAAGTTGCAGTAATAAAAGGAAGATTAATATTTGTAGTTGTTGCTGAAGACAATTCAATCTTAGCCTTTTCTGCTGCTTCCCTTAGTCTTTGCATAGCCATTTTATCTGTGGATAAATCCACACCTTCGGCTTTCTTAAATTCATCAACCATGTATCTGGTTATTCTCTCGTCAAAGTCATCGCCACCAAGCCTGTTATCACCGGAGGTAGCTAATACTTCAATTACACCGTCACCGATTTCAATAATCGATACGTCAAATGTACCTCCACCCAGGTCATATACCATGATTTTTTGCTCAGCTTCATTATCAAGACCATAGGCTAAGGCTGCTGCTGTAGGCTCATTGATAATTCTCTTAACCTCAAGACCGGCAATCTTACCTGCATCTTTAGTTGCCTGTCTCTGAGCGTCATTAAAATAAGCAGGAACAGTAATAACTGCTTCGGTTACTTTTTCACCTAGATAACTTTCAGCATCTGCTTTTAATTTTTGAAGCACCATAGCTGAAATCTCCTGTGGTGAATATCTTTTATCATCAATTTTAACACGAAAATCGGTTCCCATATGTCTTTTAATAGATGATATAGTTTTATCTGCATTCGTAACTGCCTGACGCTTTGCAGGTTCACCGATTAATCGCTCACCGTTTTTTGTAAATGCCACAACGGACGGTGTGGTTCTGGCACCTTCTGCGTTAGCAATAATGACAGGTTTACCACCTTCCATTACGGCAACACATGAGTTTGTGGTACCAAGGTCAATACCAATTATTTTTCCCATTTTGATTCCTCCTATATGATTTAGAAATAAAATTCCTATTAAACTTAAATAATATAATTAGTTAACTACTCTTACCATACTAT
This sequence comes from Herbinix luporum, assembly GCF_900070325.1. Lineage (GTDB taxonomy): Bacteria > Bacillota > Clostridia > Lachnospirales > Lachnospiraceae > Mobilitalea > Mobilitalea luporum. Next base: position 1,119,354 of record NZ_LN879430.1, on the reverse strand, counting down.
GTCTAACGACTATATCGTTATACATATATCCTTTTTGGAATTCCTCAGCTACTATATTCTCACCAAGGTTTTCATCTTCACCATGCATAACTGCATTATGGAAATTAGGGTCAAATTCTTTACCTAGGGCTTCTATAGGTTTAACACCCAGTTCATCCATAGTAGTCATTAACTGCTTATAGATCATATTAAAGCCTTGAACTATTGGATTATCCTTATTAGCCTCATCAACTGAACCTAGTCCCCGTTCGAAATTATCAATTATAGGGAGCATTTTTTCTATAACATGTTTTACACCCAAATCAAACATTTGTGACTTTTCTTTTTCTGAACGTTTCCTGTAATTATCAAATTCAGCCATGGTTCTCATAAGTCTGTCTGAAAGCTCTTGTATTTTTTGTTCTTTTGCTTCTAATTCTTTGTTCTTAGAGCCTTTAAACAATGATTTACCGGATTTTGAAGGTTTTTCATCGGACTTTTTTTCACTGTCCTTTGAATCTGTCTGTATATCTTCTTCGGTAGTTACCTCATCCTTTGTCTCATCTTCCTGATGATTCTTTGTCATCTCATTATCCTCCAAAGTTGTATTCTCCTCTGACAAGCTATGGTCATCTTTTTCTTCTATCTTTTCATCAGCAGATTTGTCTGCCTCTTTAGCCTTCTTTTCTTTTTCCATGGCCGCCTTCATTACTTCTATAGTTTTATCCTTTTCCTCCACTAGTCATAACCACCTTTCAAATTACGTTTTATTCTTAAATATATCATCCAGCTGAGCCATTAAAGTCTGCAAAGTAGTGACAACCTTTTCATAATCCATTCTCTTAGGACCGATGATACCAACTTTACCATATACACCTTCATCTATTTCATATGTGGCTGTTACAACAGCGCAGTCCTTCATGGATTCTATAGGGGTCTCTTCACCTATGTAGACTTGTATTCCCCTGTTTTTATCATTCTCCATTCGATGGTGAATTAGTTCTGATAGCATTTCTTTTTCTTCTAAAGTATATAAAAGTTCAGAGGCTTTATTGGCGTCACTTAATTCCGGATACCTAAGTATATTAGTGGTTCCTGATGTATAAATCTCAAAGTCATCATCTTCGGTGACAGCCTGCATTATGGCCTCTAAAATATCATTTACTAATTCTCTATATTCCCCAGCTTGTTCCTTCATCTTAGTAATAATAGGAAGATTAATAGCTGAAAGGTCCAGTCCTTGGAGAAAGGTATTAAGTACAATATTTAACTTTAAAATTGTTTCCTTAGTTAAGCTTACTGATGTTTTTAATATTTTGTTCTTTACTATATTACCTTCAAATACTAAAACAGCCAGTAACTGATCTTCATCAATTTCAGTCAACTGTATAAATTTAACCTTTTTTTTGTATTGGGGTGTGGTTACCATAGTGGTATAATTTGTATTCACTGCCAGAAGTCTAGCCACTTGCTGGAGCAGACTTTCTAAACGATCTGCCTTCTCTATAAGAATACCTTTCATATTTTCAAGCTCTGTATTTTTTTCCATAAGAAGCATATCCACATAAAGGCGGTAACCCTTATCCGTAGGAATTCTACCGGCAGAAGTATGGGGCTGGAATATATAGCCCATATCCTCCAAATCCGACATCTCATTACGGATTGTAGCCGAGCTTAAGTTAAGATCCGTTAACTTAGAAATGGTTCTGGATCCCACAGGCTCACCTGTATCCAGATAATTTTGTATTATGGCTTGCAAAATTTTTAATTTTCTTTCATCCAGCCCGTGCATTCAATCACCTAATCCAATAATAAAAAATATTTTAATTAATCTTTTGAAACTATTTAATTAGCACTCACTAGATTTGAGTGCTAACATCTAGTAATAAAATATCACTATCATTTCTATTTGTCAAGGATTAATTTACATAAAGCTTAGTCCAATAAAAAATCTGCCAATACCCTATTACTGATATCTATACCATAATCAGTAAGCCAAATTCTTTTATCATCTGTAGTTATCAGGCCCTGTTTCTCAAGTTTATTAAGGACATTACCATATATCTCATATATTGATAGACCAAATTTATTATAAAAGGTTTCTTTACTTATTCCTTTGGTTTTTCTAAGGCCAAGGAACATAAACTCTTCCATCTGTTGATTTTTTGATAAAACTTCAATATCCTTTCGAATATTAAAGGGATCATATTCTAAGTTGGTATTAGTACTATCTAATGAATTAAGCTTAGTATTATTATTTAATATTAAATCAAGGTATTCCTCCAACTTATAGGTATTATGAAATCTCTGATTATTTATAAGAGAAGCCGCCCCTAGACCAAGACCCAGATAATTATCTACTTCCCAATAAGCTAGATTATGGCTACATTCATATCCTTGTTTTGCATAATTGGATATCTCATATCTTTGGTAACCTGCTGATAATAGAATCTCCCTTGTCAGATTGTAGATTTCTCCTTCCTCTTCCTCTGAAGGCAATTTATCCTTCATCCTTCCCTCCGGTCCATACATTTCATAAAAAGGGGTTCCTTCTTCAATAATCAAACTATAGGCAGATATATGTTCCGGTTCTAGTTTGCATATCTTTACAAGCCCCTCTTCCCAAGTCTTTATATTTTGTCCCGGCAGGGCAGACATTAAATCAATATTAATATTATTAAAGCCCAAATTCCTTGCCAGTTTATAATTATCTTCAAACTGAGCATAAGTATGAATTCTTCCAAGAAGCTTAAGTTCGCTGTCTATGGTTGACTGAAGCCCAAAGCTTAAGCGGTTTATTCCGGCCTTTTTATAATTAAGCAGCTTATTATCGGCTATAGAATCCATTTCCACGGTACCGGGATTGACTTCTATGGTAATCTCTGCTTCTTTTTTAAATTCAAATACATTTTTTAATTCCTCTAGGGTTCGAACAATTTTTCCTGAATCTACACAAGAAGGGGTTCCTCCTCCGATAAATACCGAACTAATACGATAATCATCCCCTCTATTTTTATAACTATTAATTTCCTTATATAAGGCTTCAAAATAAGTATCAATACCTTCTTGATTGGAAGGCCCTGATAAAAAGTCACAATAGTAACATTTTCTTACACAAAAAGGAACATGGACATAAAGTCTTAGTTCCTTTTTCCATGTTCCCCTATCTATTCTTTTTTTCTTGTCCATTCTTTCAGCTCCTTAATTAGGTATATGCCTAATTATCATCTAGCTTCAATACGCTCATAAAGGCTTTTTGAGGAATTTCTACACTTCCAATCTGGCGCATCCTCTTTTTACCTTCCTTCTGCTTTTCTAGAAGCTTTTTCTTTCTGCTTATATCACCGCCGTAACATTTTGCCAGTACATCCTTACGTACTGCTTTGACAGTTTCTCTTGCAATAATTTTACTGCCAATGGCTGCTTGAATAGGTATTTCAAATAAATGGCGGGGAATTTCTTCTTTTAACTTTTCACACATTTTTCTGCCTCTTTCATAGGCACTGTCGGCATGAACGATAAATGATAGGGCATCCACTTCTTCTCTATTAATTAAAATATCCAGTTTTACCAGTTCAGACCTAACATAACCCTTTAATTCATAGTCAAAGGAAGCATAACCCCTTGATCTAGATTTTAAGGCATCAAAAAAATCATAGATAATTTCATTTAGAGGAAGCTCATATTTTAATAGGGCCCTATTTTCCTCTATATATTCCATTCCCAAGTAAATGCCCCGTCTCTCCTGACATAAGGACATAATTTGACCGACAAATTCCTTGGTAACCATAATCTCTGCGTTTACAAAGGGCTCCTCCATATAATCAATTAGGGTCGGATCCGGCATATTGGTGGGATTTGTTATATCTATAACTTGTCCGTCGGTTAAATAGGCCTTATAGATTACACTAGGTGCTGTGGTAACAATATCTAGATTATATTCCCTCTCCAATCTTTCCTGAATAATCTCAAGATGGAGCAGTCCTAAAAATCCACATCTAAAGCCAAAACCTAAGGCTACTGAAGTTTCCGGCTCAAATTGTAAGGAGGCATCGTTTAGCTGAAGTTTTTCAAGAGCATCCCTAAGATCCGGATATTTAGCCCCATCTGAAGGATACATACCACAGTATACCATAGGCAAAACTTTTTTATAGCCGGGAAGCGGCTCATCACAAGGTCTTTTTGCATCGGTTACGGTATCTCCTACTCTGGTATCCTTAACATTCTTCAAGCTGGCAGTTATATATCCTACCATTCCGGCAGTCAGTTCCTCACAAGGTATAAATTGTCCGGCTCCAAAAGTCCCCAGCTCAACCACCTCTGAACATGCACCGGTTGCCATCATTTTAATTTCGGTTCCCTTTCTTACGGTACCTTCCATTATCCTGCAAAATATAATAACCCCTTTATAAGGATCGTAAAGCGAATCAAAAATCAATGCCTTTAAGGGTGCTTTTACATCCCCTTTAGGGGCAGGAATTTTTTTAACAATCTGCTCTAAGACTTCATCTATATTAAGTCCTTGTTTTGCTGAAATTAATGGTGCATCACTGGCTTCTAGGCCAATGATATCTTCAATTTCAGAAATTACTCTTTGCGGATCAGCACTGGGAAGGTCAATTTTATTAATTACAGGCATAATCTCCAAATCATGATCAAGAGCAAGGTAAACATTGGCAAGGGTCTGGGCTTCAATTCCCTGGGCGGCATCCACCACCAAGATTGCCCCTTCACAAGCTGCCAAGCTTCTTGAGACCTCATAATTAAAGTCAACATGTCCCGGGGTATCAATCAGGTTAAAGATATACTCTTCACCGGATTTTGATTGATATACTGTCCTAACGGTCTGTGCCTTAATTGTAATGCCTCTTTCTCTTTCTAAGTCCATATTGTCCAAAACCTGAGACTGCATCTCTCTGCTAGTTAGTAATCCCGTTTTTTCTATTATTCTATCTGCTAATGTAGATTTACCATGGTCAATATGTGCTATAATACAAAAGTTTCTTATTTTACTCTGGTCTAAGCCCATGTCAATCCTCCTGTGTATAATAATCTCACAAAATGTGATGAAAAATCTATTTATCCAGAAAAGCTAGTGAAAAAACAAATCTTGGTACTCTTCTTTATCGCGTACATTATAACATATGAGAAATTGTGTTACAAGATAATTAGATTTCTTTTATTCCCCTTTTAGTACAGCATTTAATATATCTGCAAAAGGTTCTATAGCATTTTTTGCAGATTTTAGGGAGTTTTTGTGGGTTCCTAATTCCATTAAGATACTCTTAGGTCTAAGATCTAGATTATATCTATATGCCTGTAAGTAGTTTTTATATAATAAGCCCGGATATAACTCTAAAGATTTTAATTGTAGTTGCAGGCTAAATGCTAAATTATCCTGAAGATATGGATTATCAAGCCTACTAATAGGACCATTTTGATTCCTGCTTAAACCATTTAATAACATAATCTGAGCTGTTTCTTCTCCCTTTATGTAAGTGGAACGTTTTTTGGCTCCGTCCCTATGTAAGTCAATAACAACCTCAATACTGGGGTGTTTATCTAATATCTTTTTTATAGATTTCCTGGCATAATTATAGGCCTGGTTTCTATCTAATTTTCCATCAACCAAATCATATACACTACGATCATGGATTACATTGTATCCATACTTTTCCTCTAATATTTCAGCTAACAAATCCCCTATACCCACAACAGTATCTTCTTCAATTCCTTCCCTGCTATCTAAAAATGCCTCCTGGGAGTGAGTATGATAGATTAGAATCTGAGGCTTATCGTTAGTAGTTTTTATTGTCATATCCTTTTTAAGTAGTTGTTCAGAATTAAATAAATTATCAGTAACCTTTGTAGAAGGATCTATTATATAAAAATGACTGATTAAGAAATTGAAATCCTTAAGTTGCTCTAAAGTAAAGGGGGTTCCGTTAAATGTTCTCATGGTTTCAATTGCATTTTGATTTTTTCCTATATAAAACTGATTTTGATCTATAGCCCCTTCCATAATTACTACCGGTAGCTCCTGAGTGTTTTCAAAAGAGTCTACTTCTGTTTCTAAATATTCTTGATATTCTTTCTTGTCTAAGATAGCCCCATTAGTTAAAATATATTCCTTGGTCAAGTTCCCATTATTAATATGTGTTATATCTACTTGCTTATGAACCTCTTCTTTTGTAATTAAAGTGTCGTACTTCTTAGGTAAAGATATACTGGCTGATACATATTGATGTAGATTATAAAAATTGGAAGCTAAATTTAGGGGGAAGGGATACGAATGTTTTTTATCTGCACTTTGATAAGCTACCAGTGCAGATCCTGAATCCATTATATTGGAGTATATTCCGGATATAATGGATCTTTTCATTTTTACTTTAGCTTGGCCAATTTCCTTAGAAAATGACAGGGTAAAGGCGTATATCAAAAAAAATATGGATATTATAATGGCAATTGCAGGTATTATTTGATAACGCCTTCTTCTGTCCTTAAATCGGAATTTTTTCATCACTGCCTCCAAACCATAGGGATACTAAAACAACAAGCCTAATTCATTATATTCAATTGACTTGTTTTTAGTACCTAAGTGATTATGGGTTGGGAAAAACAGGAGTTAAGAGCTTCTGATAAGGTATAACTAATTTCTTTTACTGCTTCATCAATATTTTTTGGTGTAACAAACATATTATACATCTGACTGCCGTTAACTTCTGAAATAAATTGAAAGATATCTTCTTCACCAAATCCTGTGGATTCCATATATTTTGTTAAGGTATCAGCTACAATAGTGGCAGCATCTACTACGGTAGGAACACCTATGGCAATTACCTTGACCCCAAGACTTTCTTCATTAAGGGCCTTACGGTTATTTCCCACTCCTGAGCCCGGACTAATTCCGGTATCTGATATTTGAACCGTGGTATTTAACCTGTGAATACTTCTTGAGGCTAGGGCATCGATTACAATAATCAGTCTAGGTTTGGTTTCTTTAATAATTCCTTTTATTATTTCCATGGTTTCCATTCCGGTTTGGGCCATTACACCGGGAGAGATAGCACTGACACTACCAAGATTATTTCTTACTTTAAATTCATCTCCATATTCACGAATAAGATGCCTTGTAACAAATAGATTGTCTACAACTTGAGGACCAAGGGCATCGGGAGTCACTTCACGGTTACCTAGCCCAACCACCAGTACCTCATCATGACTTAAATCCCCTGTAAGTTTTCTAAGATATTTAGCTATTAATTCAGAAACCGGTTTATGATAATCATCTGAAGCATTATTTAGCTCAGGTGCTTCAATGGTTATATATGTTCCTATAGGCTTTTGCATAGCCTTAGCCCCTTTATCATCTTTGATTTCAACAGTAGTTATTCGGATATTGTTTTTTTCATCTATTTCCTCGGTTAATATAACACCCTTTATTTCAACATCGTCCTCAGGAAAGCTTTCTCTCACTTCAAGGGCAAGGTCCGTTCTTATTTTATGCTCCATTTGCTTACCTCCATCAAATTAATGATAATTTTTATACTCTTTACCGAATATTCCAATGACACTAATATTTTTTGCAAGAGTTTAAAAAATATGTATTGACATTATTAAATCATTATACTACTATATAATAGTATGTTTTCATTATAACGACCGTGTCCGGATTTAATGAAACAAAGTAAATACCACCAATCCAAGATTCGCATTCCACTCTCTCAATGTTGTCCTTGGAACTATGGTTGTAAAATTATTATAATTTTGGAGGTGCAATATTGGCTAACATTAAATCTGCGAAAAAAAGGATTTTAGTAAATGCAAAGAGAGCTGAAAGAAATAAGGCTATCAGATCCAAGGTAAAGACCATGATTAAAAAGGTCGAGACTGCTATTGCTGCTAATGATAAGGAGCTTGCTAAGGCAAATCTGTCTCTTGCTATTTCTGAAATCGAAAAAGCATGTTCCAAAGGCGTAATTCACAGGAACACAGCTTCCAGAAAAGTGTCTCGTTTAACAAAAAAAGTTAACTCATTAGCTTAATTTAATTTAAATTAAATCTAGATATAACAAGGGCTGCCCAATAATTTGCTTATAAGCAAATTATATAGACAGCCCTTTTAATTATCCTTTATTACTATTGTTACTATCTACTTTCATTAGCTACGCTAACAAAGTTTATAATCAGTTGTACGGCTTCCCTTCTGCTTATATTATTCTTTGGAAAGAAATTATTACTATCCTGGTTTGGAAACAGTTTTAAGCCCTTAGCCAGTGCCACTGCCCCAAGATATTTAGAACTTATATGGCTTTCATCGTAATAGCCGGTTTTATATATTTCTGATAATTTAGCCACATTTTCAAGACCAAGTCTTTTAATAAAACTATAAGCCAATTCTTCCCTGGTAATTAACTTAGAAGAATCCATGGCATCTTCACTGTCCTTTGTATAGTAACCAAGACTTTCTAAAAGTTGATTTATTTCACTTACGGTAATTAATTTATCAGGATTGAAATTCTCACCTTCAAAACCGATATTCATATCCGCAAGTATAAGTATCTCTCGATTTTCTTTTGTATCAGCTATATCATTATAGGCATAGGTTTTAGACCCTTTATAAACTTGGCCCCTGTCATCTAGTTGTTCTCCAGTAAAAGGAGAAATATAATAAGGATAGATATCAGGACGATAAACTAAACGTATTTCATAAGCCTCTGAATAATCATAATAAGCTTTATGGGCCTTATAATCAGGATCATATTGATTAATTACATTTACTTCATATTTTAAATCAAATCCATCCTTACTGATATAATGGTCAAATGCATCCTTATCAGTCATGGCATTTCTAGGTGATTCAAAGATGATATCATCATCCCAATTGCAGTTATATGAATAAATCTTACCGCTTACACCGTCTATCGCCCCATAAATACTGTTGTAGGAAAATTCTACACCTTCATTAAAACGATTATACCGGTAGTAATAGCCGCCATATACAGGGGCATTATCCTCTTTATAATAGGCTATATAATCATGGCCTTGATCTACCAGTTTAGTCTTTTTAAACCTGTCTTTTATTTGACCATTTAGGAATTTCTCAAAAACTTTTTGTCCATATTCCCTGTCATATTTAATTTTAACCGGAAGCCATTTACCTGTCTGGTAGTCATAATTATTCTTAAGACTGGCATTAAAGCTTAAAATCTTTCCTGTCTTGGCATCCACTGTTGCATGGGCAAAGGCCCTGTAATCGTCCCTATCATTATCTACAGGCCTCTCATCCCTTAAAACTAGAGTCCATACATATATGCTTTCCTTATCATTAGCCCCATAGGATTTACTTAAGCTGGCAGTAAAGCTTATAAGATTTTCATCTATATAAAGATATGGATTAGATCTTAATATTTCTAATGCTTTTTCCTTGCTAATAAGATTTTCTAACTCTTTAATTTTTGCTATCTCTTCTTCTGTAAGAACACCTGCAGGGGATTTTGCTACATCATCTTTTTCTTCAGCTTCTTTACTAGGATTATCAACTTTCTTCTCTACCCATTCAGATTTAGTTAAGTATACTTCACCTGACTTGGCGTCTATTGAAATATAGGGAATATCAGGCTCATAAACTAAAAATGCCTTCTTTTTTATTTCGCTTTTACCCTCTTCAAAGATTTGATAATAGTCTGTTTTATAAGTTAGCTTCATATTAAGATTTTCACCTATAAGCTTAGCGGCTTCTTCTTTAGTAATTTTGCTGTGGGCTGACGGTATATTAGCATCATATAACCAATCTAGATAGGCAGATTTTACTTCCCCTGTATGGGCATCAACACTGATTGTTACTAAATTATCAGGGAATATAATTCCATTTTCTTTCCTATTAAAGACATAAGTATAGGAGTTATTATAGATGCCATCATAATTAGAAGATACAAATTCTAACTTAGGATAAAGCTTAGGAGCAATTTGCTTTATAAAATCCTCTGCCTCATCTAAAAGCTCTTTTTTCAAATAAGAAGGAACACTTTTGTCTTTATCGTAGCCATTATATTTAAAGTAATAAGTAATATTATTATCCTTATCCAAGCTAACTTCAATATAACTATAATCCTTTTGATTACTCCAGATTAAAGTCCAATAATTATTTGTATAAGTGTTAGAACCATAGTAATAGTAATTAAAATCTGTATACTCTTTTGGAATATCAATTTTTGTCTTGACAGCTTTAATGGATTTTTCTAATCCCTTATCTGCCTTTTCATCTTTTTTAGTATCAGCCATAGCTATTACATATGGCTCATTTGCTATAACTTCAGCAGATACACTAGCTGTGCTAGCGGAGCCTGCCAGTAAGATACCGGACAGAAATAATGATAAAATTTTTCTTCCCATTTTTCCTCCTCCTTAAATTTTCATAATTTTAACTATTAGACGATGTAATTTATACCATAGTTTCATTATTTTGTAAATTTTTTTACAAATAAAAAACCACCTAATGATTAATTAAAAATCATTAGATGGTCTGCTAAACGGAGACGGTGGGATTCGAACCCACGTGCCCTTGCGGACAACCGCATTTCGAGTGCGGCTCGTTATGACCACTTCGATACATCTCCAAATTATATAAAAAAAAATTATTTTGAGCTAAATTGAATTATTAAAAGTTCAGTTCCTATCTTTTCATGTATTCTGCCGGTTTTTATCTGTTCCTCAGTATCTGCAGCCAGTTTTAAGGCATATGTCAGCTGATTTTTTGTAAAGTTTCTAGATTGACTTATATATTTACCTACTGTAAAGGCCGGAATCGATACCTTCTGTGTAATAAGGGAGGTTCCATATCCGTTAGCTGCTAACTCCTTTACCTGCAACAGTATATTAAAATGTCTCATAATTAAATACAGAATATGAGAAGGCCTTTCCCGAACTGATAATAAATCATAGTATAATGACAAAGCCCTATCCTGTTGCTTTAAGCCTATGGCATCCATCATCTGAAATATCTTTCCTGTAATCTGTGGTGTAACTATTTCATCTATATCTTCTAAAGTAATAATATCTCTGTCTCCTGTATAGCTAATTAGCTTATCTATTTCATTACAGATATTTTCCATATCTGTACCGGTTCTTTCTAATAAATAGTCTGCAGTATTCATAGTAATCTTCTTTCCGGAAGGCTTTAATAAAGATCCTATAAATAACTTTAAGTTCTTTTCATCTAACCCATTCATTTCTGATATGCTACCCCGGTCTTTTATCAGTTTAAATACTTTGTTTCTTTTATCTATTTCATTTTCGACAAAAATAAAAAATGTACTGTCAGGGGCATTTTTAAGAATTTCTGAAAGATCACTTTGAACTTTAAATAAACCACTATTTTCTATGAGTATTAATCTTTTTTCATTAAAAAAGGGTAATGTTTGTGCTATATCATTAACCTCTTTTAAATCAATATCTTTTCCTTCAAATCTAGAATAGTTCATCTGATCTGATTTTCCTAATATTCCATCTCTTAATTTATCCCGGTAAAGCTTTAACAAATAAGCCTCACTACCATAAAGCAGGTAGAACTGTTTAAAGCTGCCTGTTTTGATATCTTCTTTAATTGATTTCATTAGTAAATCAGACCATCCTTTCGGAACATTATATATTCTACCTAATTGGTTTATAAAATGCAAGAGTAAAGTATTAACCAATTCCTAATCAATAGGGCCAAATTTTTTTAAGGGACTGACCCTAAAGAAAGCTTTTCCCCCAATATTTTTCTTTTTAACATTACCAACTATGGGATATCTGCTGTCTTTACTGATATTCCTGTTATCACCAAGAACAAAATATTCATCTTCTTCTAAGGTAATAGGTTGAGCAGCCCTACCGGGATCTAGAATTGGCTCATTTCCGTAGTTTTCTTCAAGGACTTCACCGTTTATATAAATCTTTCCGTCAACTATTTGAATTGTTTCGCCGGGAAGCCCGATAATACGTTTAACATAATAGTCTTCATTCTCACGGCCATAGGGATAGAAAACTATAATATCAAAACGTTTTAATATATCAAATCTATATGAAATTTTCTCAACATATAGATGATCTCCATCAAAAAGAGTATTCTCCATAGATTCTCCATCAACTATGGTTCGTTGTAAAACATAATTAGGAATAATATAAACGCAGGCAAAGAGCAATACAGCATAAAAAATTAAGTCATATAAAAATCTTTTAAGCAAATTTGGAGTTTTGGGAGCATATTCCATGCTATCATCTATACTTTCATTTAGATCGACTTCTAAATTTTCTAAACCTTCATCATCATTTTCACTTGGAAAATTTTCACTACGATATTCATCAGTAAGATCAGTACTGCGGCTATTACCATCTACTTGATTTAAGTCCATTTGTTAATTCCTTTCCTAACCCCTAATTAATGCCTAATAACGATAAAGCACCTTCATATAAATCTAATATGAAAGTGCTGATGAAATTGTGTCAATTTTTATTGCAGGTACTCTTTATTAATATTATCATCTGCCACAATTTTTACTTTTCCCTGGTACAACTCCTCTATAGCCATAGACAAAGGCTTGGGAAATTCTTTGTCAATTAAGGGTTCTGCTCCGCTAATAAGCTGCCTTGCGCGTTTTGCAGTAGCAATCACGATGGAATACCTACTATTTACAACCGGTTGTTCCCCCGGCTCTACATCACTGTTCACTACTCTAATTAAGTCTGTATATGATGGATATAACATACTATCTCTCCTTCCTTCTGATGTATATATTATAATAATGAATATAGTATTAATCCATTAATCAAGCTTATTTAGATTTATATCTTGATTATCTTCATAATGATTATTTACCCTGCCTGCAATGGTTTCCGGAAGCAGAGAAGATAATATTAAATGTCCACTGTCCGTAACAATTACGGCTTTTGTCCTTCGGCCGCAGGTTGCATCAATAGCCATTCCAAGATCCTTAGCTGACTGAACCATTCTTTTTACCGGAGCGGCATCGGGACTAATAATAGCTATAATCTTACCTGAATTTACTACATTACCAAAACCTACATTAATTAACCTATTCAACGTTATTCCTCTTTTCGGTATCCTCTATTCAATATTTTGGATTTGCTCTCTTACTTTTTCAATTTCAGTCTTTAAATCTATTGCTTTATTAGTGATTTCGATATCGCTAACCTTTGATAATATAGTATTGGCTTCCCTGTTCATTTCTTGGGCTATAAAATCAAGTTTTCTACCAACATTATCATTATCATCATTTAGGGTGTTAATCATATTATCAATATGACTTTTTAATCTAACGGTTTCCTCATCTACACAGATTTTATCAGCATATACGGTTACTTCTGTAAGAAGTATACTTTCATCAACCTTGGTATCTTGAAGTAGTTCGGTAACCTTGCTTAACAGCTTATTTCTATATTCACTAACCACTTCCGGGTATCTTTCATCTATAAATTCAACAAGCTTAAGCATTCCGTTAAGCTTCATAATCAAATCGGCCTTTAAATTCTCCCCTTCTGTGATTCTAGATTCAACAAATGCTTTTGCCGCATTATTTACCGCCTCTTCCACCAACTCCCAAAGCTTTTCTTCATCAATGGTTTGCTCTTCTAATGTTAACACTTCAGGATATCTAGATAAGACAGAAGTGCGTATATCATTTTCAATATCAAACTCCTGGCTTATCTTTTTAAGATTGTTATAGTATTCCCTTGCCAGATCCCCATTATATTTAACACAGACATTATTTTCGGTAAAATCTTCATATGTAATGTAGACATCTACCTTGCCTCTACCGATATATTTTTTTAATAGATTTCTTATACCTGCTTCAAAAAAACTTAATTTCTTAGGAAGTTTAATTGAAATGTCACAATATCTATGGTTAACAGCCTTCATTTCTACTGTAATCTTACGCTCATCGCTGCTAATTTCACTTCTTCCAAAGCCTGTCATACTCTTTATCATTATTCACACACTTCCGTTAATTTTTATATGATGACTTATATCCAATTAATTATAAATTAATTTATATTGTAAGTCAAGCATAGTAAAATAATTACATGGATTTTTTCTATATTTTGTAAACTCTTATATAAAAGTATAATTTCTTTCTCTTATATTAGTTAGCTATATACAGGAATTATACTATAAATACCTCTGGCAATACCGGCAGCTATTTCATTAAACCAAGTGTCAAACAAATAATTATCATAAGTAGACTTTAAATTTCCAACACTTATAGTCATTGCCGGCATATGACTATCCCTAAGTATAGGTAATTCCGTTCTGACTACTATTCTATAATTTATAAAGCCTAGGGGTCTTAATTCCAAGGCAATATTTATGGCTATACTTTCAGATATACTATCCATAGAATCCACTTCAAAACTTACTTCTTGCTCATTAATACAAAGTTCCTCTCCCATTCGGTAAAAAGAAAGAAGTAAACTGGCTCTGAGGGAATTTGCAAAGTTAACACGATCTATTTGTGATAAAAATATATCTGTTGTCCTAGTATATTCTACCCTATAACCATATTCCGTCAGGTACTTGCCTACCTCTAGGGCTAGTCTTAAATTATCGTCTTTTTCATATCTAAAACCATATGCTCCCCCCAGACTGTTTCCCCCATGACCGGCATCTAATATAATAGTTGAAGTAGGCAAAATAAAACCACCTTTTTTTATCTATTACTAATATTATATGTAATAAAATACGGTTATTAGTACCATGTTAAAAGGACTGTTTCTATAGTATTAAGAAACAGTCCTTTATAATAATTTATTCGGAATATAATGGGGTAGATAGATATCTTTCTCCGGTATCCGGAAGAATTACTACTATATTCTTTCCTTCATTTTCAGCCCGAAGTGCTATCTGCTTTGCTGCCCATATGGCTGCTCCGGAGGAAATACCTACTAAAAGTCCCTCTGTTTTTGCCACATCCCTTGCAGTCTCAAAGGCGTCCTCGTTTTTAACCGTAACAATTTCATTATATATATCTGTGTCCAAAGTTTTTGGAACAAAGCCGGCTCCTATTCCCTGTATCTTATGGGAACCTGCTCTTCCTTCAGATAAAATTGGAGAATCTGTGGGTTCTACTGCTATAATCTTTATATTAGGATTTTTTAATTTTAAATATAAACCTGCACCGCTTATGGTACCACCTGTACCGATACCGGCAACAAATATATCGACCTGTCCTTCGGTATCATTCCATATTTCTACCCCTGTGGTTTCTTCATGAACCTTAGGATTATTGGGATTTTCAAATTGGGAAGGTATAAAGCTGCCCGGTGTAGCCTTATGAATTTCATTTGCTTTTTCTATGGCACCCTTCATTCCCTTAGCACCTTCTGTAAGGATAAGCTCTGCCCCATATGCCTTCATTAAGTTTCGTCTTTCAACACTCATTGTATCAGGCATAGTAATTATCAGCTTTAAGCCGTAGCTGGCGCATATACTGGCAAGGCCTATACCGGTATTACCGCTTGTAGGTTCTATAATTACGGAATCTTTTGTTATCTGTCCTGTCTTTAATGCTTCTTCAATCATCTTCTTAGCAATTCTGTCTTTAACACTTCCTGCAGGATTAAAATACTCAAGTTTACCTATTATTTTTCCCTTAAGTTCATGTTTTTTATTAAAATTACTTAATTCAAGAAGAGGTGTATTTCCTACTAATTCAGTTATCTGTTTCTTAATATTTGCCATAATATTATTCCTTTCTTTAAAGAGATTTAATTAAAATTATTATTATATTTTTGCCTACAAATTATTTGTATTTGATTTATAGCATTATATGCAAATAACATATCATAGTTTACATAGCGAATTACTATGTTTTAAAATAATAATAAACCCACTTAAACTTTTTGTCAAGTGGGTATTTTTTAAATAATATTTTAACAATCTGGAATGATATTCCTTAAGTTTATTTAGTATCTTCAAGTATTGTTCCCTCGGTAGAAAGTGTAACCCTTCTCCAAGGAATTAACTTTCCGCTATTTAATATGGCAGTCTTTACTGCTTCTACCATACCACCACAACAAGGTACTTCCATACGTATTACTGTAATACTATTAATATTGTTGTTTTTTATTATCTGAGTAAGTTTTTCTCCATAGTCTGCCTCATCTAGCTTAGGACATCCGATTAAGGTTATCTTATCTTTCATAAAGGAATGAAAATTAGCAAAAGCGTATGCAGTACAATCTGCTGCAACCAAAAGATTAGCTCCGTCAAAATAAGGCGCATTAGCTGGAACCAGTTGAATTTGTACCGGCCATTGCCTGAGCATAGAGGCCATAGGTGTAGAACTTGTATCTAAGCTAACTTCCTCCTGGACTTTATCTTTTTGTAGGTTCATCATCCTAGAACCGGGGCATCCCATGGTTTTTGAATTAGCTTCCTCTAATTTTTTCCTTTCCATGTTTTTCTTTACTTCTTCTTCATTAAATGCCAAGGCCTCTCTTACTTCAAAGCTTAATGCACCAGTGGGACAAACAGGCAGGCAGTTGCCTAATCCGTCACAATAATCATCTCTTAAAAGCTTAGCCTTACCCTCTACTATACCTATGGCATCTTCATGGCATGCGGTTACACATAGACCGCAACCGTTACATAATTCTTCATCAATTTTTATTATCTGTCTGACCATTTACTATATCCTCCTAGATTTCATAATGTTTAAATGTAATATAATTCCTATAATTGATTTCTCTTACTGTTACTAATAATTATATGATAATTTATTAAATAGATAGTAGCCATGGATACAAATAAAAGCCGGATGGCTTTATTGCATCCGACTTTTTATAAAAACTTTTTTAGCCTCTTTATTACTAATGCCGCAAGTATTCCTATAAGTGCTCCGCTTACAAGACCGCTTATCATTAATAAGGGCAAATAATATATAAGACTGGGGTTATTTACATATATCATTGCTACTATAATCTGACCTATATTATGGGCTATTCCTCCAAGGATACTGACTCCAACCATACTAAATAACTTGAATTTTACAGATACAGTCATCAGTAGCCAGCTAAGTATTCCCCCTGCAAAGCTAAAAATAAGAGTAGAGGGATCCCGGAAAGTAAATCCTACCAAAAGAATTCGTACCATTGATAAGACAAATGCTTCCTTAACCCCAATACCGTATAAAGCTACTATTATTACTAAGTTTGCTAATCCCAGTTTCATTCCCGGTAGGGCAAAGGGCATAGGAATAAGGCTTTCTATGTAGCTAAATATAAAAGCCAGTGCAATAAATAAGCCATATGAGGCTATTTTTCTAGAATTCATTATAACTCCTTTTAGTAAAATATCTTGGCATTTAATTGGCGACGGCATCAGGACCTTTTTCCTTACCATCGATTATACGAAGAACAACCTTGTTGGGAAGACATGTAATTGATTCGTTATTATTTTGAATCTTTTTATGCATTACACAAAGCTTATCGGGACAGCTTGCATCAAGCATTTTTACATATCCATCCTTTATTTCAATTGTGTTCCAATGTCCGTTATCATGTTCAATTTTATAAATGGTATCTTCCTTTAAATTAAAAACTTTATGCTCCTTACCATCGACAGTTATTATAACTTTACTACCGGATGTTTTGTATAAGTTAATTATTAAAAAAGAAATTCCAATAAGTGTTAAGATACCGACTATTAAATATAAATCATTTTTTTTCATATATCATCCTTACCATAAGAAGGAGCAAGATAATTCTTGCTCCATAATTATGTTACCTTACTGATTGTTTATTTGTTAAAACATAGATAAAATCATATATACCATTCCTGCAGAAACAAGCTCGGCAGGTAAATTCTTAATCCCTTTACTTAGTCTTGAAAAGACAAGATGTTTTCTAATGGAATATAGTAAAATCAAAACAATTATTATGATTATAAGCATACTAACAGAAGGATCAATCCCGTCTATGGTAAAAGGCTGTTCAAGTAGTACCACAGGCAATATTACAAAGATGCTGTCTGTTTTAATTTTTTCTTTCTCCTTATGGTAGAAAATCCTATTAAGAAGAGCTAAACCCAGTCCTGTCAGCAAAAATCCCATTATTACCTGTGAAAAACCATAGGATTTTAGATTAAAATCCAATATTTTATACCCATAAATTGAGCCCTCTGCCATAAACTCCCTTATAAGAGAGATAATTAGCAGCATGGCAAATGCCCCGGCTCCCTCTAATAGAAGGCTATTATAATCTATTTCATCTGCTTTATTAATAATATGTTTTGCAATAAGTATGCCTAGGAAGATGTGGAATATGGATGCTGTATCATTAATTTTATACCCTAAGACAGCTACTAATACAATCTGAAATAGGGAAAAGGTTAAGGATACCATAAGGATTATTATACTTGAATTCCTACTCCATTTTGGAAGATTGCATTTTACCAATCCATCTATCACCAGACCTAAAGTGCTTATAAAGAGGATCAATATACCGGTTATTAGGGCTATCCTCATGTTTTGTGAAAAAATCACCATGGCCAGTGCATATGCTTCCACCGGATATCTTGCTTTCATATAATCCCTATATGATGTAGTTACTACATCATACTCTCCTTTCTTTTTTATTCCTTGGTATCTTCCAATAATAAATTATTTACAAATTAATTTATTATTTTCATAAAATTATTTATTAGTTTAAGTTTTTAAAATAATATTACTATTTAGCATAATCAGAAATAAAATCATATGCATTATTAACAAGCTTAATTATAGCATTACTTGTAACAGTTGCACCGGATATACCGTCAATTTCTCCTACCTCACCACTATCACCGTCTACATAACCGGCCTCATCTGAGCCTGTACTTTCTGCCCCTTCACCGGTTTTAGCCATTTGTAGAGCTTTCTTGGCCAGGTCAAGGAAATTATTAATACTGATACTTACCCCGGAAACCACATCGGTTTTACCGTTCTCATCGACGGTGAGTCCGTCAATAGATTGTTTTTCCAAGACATAGTTAGCTAAGGCATCCGCTTGTTCTTTCCATGTAGGACCATCATCAGTCATAACATATTCCCCTACAGTTGACAGGTAGCTTTTATATTCCCCTTCTCTGTTCATGGAATCAAACACCAGAGAGGTTATTTTACCTTCTTCAACCTTAATTGTAAGCATATATAGATAACCCTTGTTATCTACTTCATCGGCTTCTACACGATAAATTCCGTCTTGGTAACCCTCTTGTGTAGGGGCAGTAACATCTTGGTTGCTTGTATCTGCAACAGGAGCTTTTCCCCTAAGATAAATAGGAGCAGAAATTCCCTTAAATTGATTTAGGAAACTTTCCTCTTCCATTTTTTGACCATAACCGGGAGTTTCGGCATGGCTTACTACTTTTAATTCCTTGATTGTTTTAGCATCATTTTCAAATACAACTTCCATGGTAACAGGCTTTGTAGCAAAACCGGTAGCCTCAGCAACTACTGAGTAGGCTGTAATATTGCCGGCATCATCGGTAATCTCTCTAGCAGAAACAATACCTTCTGCTCCTGATACATCTATTGAGCCGGGAAGATTTTCATCATTCTGACCTACATCTTTCTGATTATTTGCTTCATCCTTAACTAATATTTTGCTGCCATAAATAATACCAAAGGCCAATACTGTTACTACTGCCAAAGCAATAATACCTTTTAATCTGTTGTCTTTCATAATAATTCCCTCACTTTTTCTAATAATCTATTAAATTACTAAAGCATTCTTAAGTATGACTTATTTTTTGCTTTTAAGCTTTACACCATAAATATGGGGTTTTATAATCATTTCAGTAATTCCCGATAAACAGTTTGCTATTAATATACCGTAACTTACCCCTTCCGGTAACATACCCCAAATTCTTATTCCTGCCGTAATAAGACCTGCAATTATTGCTAAGACTACTTTTATTCTAGGGGCAACTGAAGCGTAATCGGTCATCATAAAGCAGGCTCCTAAGATTAGTCCTCCCGATAATAGGTTGGTTAATATATCACCTTTAAAAAATCCATCTTTAGAAAATACAAAGGTTACCAATAATACTGTAAGAACGTAAGAACTTGCTGCTGCAAGATTAACTACTTTCCGATAACAAAGGTAAGCAAAGCCTATTAAAAGTAATAAGGCACTGGTTTCTCCAAGGCAGCCGGGTATATTTCCTATAAACATGTCCCATTTAGAAAATTGGCTAATCTCTGAACCGCTCTTTAACATACCCAAAACTGTGGGTGAGCTTACGGCATCGACACCGGAATGGTTGGTTGTTATATAATTGGATATCTGGGCAGGCCAAAGATATAACAGCAATGCTCTTCCCATTAAAGCAGGATTGGCAAAATTACTACCTATACCACCAAAAAACTGTTTTACCACAATTATGGCAAATACCGATGCTACCATGACAGCCCAAATAGGAGTAGTGGAAGGAACATTAAAGGCTAGGAGAATACCGGTAACTACAGCACTCCAATCACCCACTGTCAGCTGCTCTTTTCTTATCTTCTGCCATATATATTCTGATAATACACAGCTTGTAACGGCAGTTAAAACAAGGATTAGGCTATTAAGGCCAAAGAAATAGATAGAACCTAAGAAGGCAGGCATAAGGGCAATAACCACATCCTGCATAATTTCTTTTGTTGACCAATTCTTAACAATATGAGGACTTACATCATGTAACTGTTTTCCACTTTTTAGCTTCATATTATTTAGCCCCCCGCTCTCGTCTCAGTCTGAAAATTTCATTTTTGGCCTCTGTTATTCTATATGCCAATTCCCTTTTTGCCGGGCAGACATAGGAACAACTACCACAACTGATACATTCAGTAGCATATAATTTATCACATAAAGTGATATCATTTTCTAAAGCAGCAAAATCAATTTTAAAGGGGGCAAGGCCTGCAGGACATATTCTCTCGCATTCTCCGCAGCGAATACATGGAGATTCTATTTTGTAGCTATCCTCCAGTACTAATAAACCGGAAGTGGTCTTAGCTACACTTCCCTCTAAGTCATCAAGGGCGCCACCGATTTGTATACTGCGACCGGTCATAGGCCCACCTTCTATAACCCTGCTTATCTTAGATGTAAATCCCCCGGACATATCAATTAAATCCCTAAATCTTGTTCCTATGGGAACTAAGTAATTACATGGTTCTTTCACCATTCCCGTAACTGTAACCACACGGGAAATTAGGGGTTCATCCTTAAGTACAATATCTGCCAAGGCTTTTGCTGTACCTACATTATTTATTATAGTACTAATACTAGTGGGCAATTCTCCTGCCGGAACTTCCATACCAAGTACAGCCTCCACCAGTTGCCTCTCCCCTCCCTGAGGATATTTAGTGGGAAGTACCTTAATTTCTATAGGAAGCTCTTTTCCTGAAATAATCTGTTCGAAATCTTTTGCAATATCAAGCTTATTATCCTCAAAGCATATAATTGCCTTTTTTGCACCTGAGGCCTTAACAAATAAGAGTACCCCATTAATAATTGCATAGCCCTGTTCCCTCATAAGGGTATGGTCACAGGTAAGATATGGTTCACATTCTGCCCCATTAATAAGGATATATTTAATTATTTCTTTTGATTGGTATTTTACATGGGTAGGAAAACCGGCGCCTCCCATGCCTACCAGGCCGCCTTCTTCCATTTTAGCTATAATTATTTCTTTAGTATAGGCCGAAAGGTCTACAAGACTACTTTCGTATTCCCATCCGCCAGCTGTATCTAAACTATCTGTATTACTTTCATCCGATTGAATAACAACAATATCAAATTCCCTATCCTTGTCATCCTTGCTTTTTATAACTTTGGTTACAGTTCCGCTGATACTTGCATGGATATTGGCAGAGCTAAAACCAGTGGGTTTTCCTATTAGTTCTCCCTTTGAAACCTTATCACCTTCCTTAACTATTGCAGTACAGATACTATTTGGTGACTGTTTCATAGAAATCTCCACTGTTTTAGGCAAGAACTTACGTATCGGTATTTGATTACTTAATGATTTATCAGAACCATCGGACGGATGGATTCCACCGTGAAAATAATTCTTCAAAACTAATAGCCCTCCTGCCATCTCTTACTTGTTAAAAGTTTGACATTATTATATATACAAATACCTATAAACACATTATTCCAAGGTTTCTAACTATATTAGTTGTGGATATCATAATATGGACAAGATTAATTGTCAAGCAAATAAATTATAAAGATATTAGCATATAATTCCATTTATTCTCCTCTTAAACTATTGCTTCTTGACATAGAAAATATATAAACTTACAATAATAGCATTGTAATAATAAACAAAAAAAATTCTGAAAAAAATATCAAGGAGATTTATGATTAAGAAAAAGTTTTATAATAAAAAAGGTGTAATGGCAAAACATAAGCTGATTTTTGTCTTGTTACCAATATATTTAATTACAATAATTTTAACCGGCTGCCAACCGGCTATAAACAATGATAAAAAAGATGTTGACTCTCAATTTATTAGTAAGTCTGCCTTTCTGCTAAATACTTTTATAAGTATATCAATATATGACAAACAGGAAGAAGCCATATTGGATCAATGTATGGAGCTTATAAAAAAATATGAAAAAATATTCAGTAGAACAGATCCGGAAAGTGAACTATATGCTATAAATAATCAAACCGCTCCCCATGAGGGCTTAACCTACTATATTTCTGATGAAATGTCTGAATTAATTGCCTATGGATTATATTATAGCAAATTATCAGATGGAGCATTTGATATATCCATTGCTCCTGTCTCATCCCTATGGGATTTTACCGGTATTAATCCTAGACTTCCTAGTAAGGAAGAAATTAATAAGGCACTGGCCTATATTGATTATAAAAATATCCATTTAGAAGGAAATAAACTAACCTTTGCAAAGGAAGGCATTAGATTGGATTTGGGAGCCATTGCCAAAGGTTATATTGCTGATAAAGTTAAAGAATATTTATTATCACAGGGTGTAAATAGTGCCATTATAAATCTTGGTGGAAATGTCCTCTGCCTTGGTACAAAACCGGACGGATCATACTTTAAGGTTGGTATTCAAAAACCCTATGCCGACAGAAATGAAACCATAGCTATTATGGAAATTAATGATATGTCAGTGGTATCCTCCGGAGTATATGAACGCTATTTTACCTTTGAAGGAAATAATTACCACCATATTCTTAACCCAAAAACAGGATATCCTTATAATAATAATCTTATCTCTGTATCCATTATATCAAAGGCTTCAGTAGACGGAGATGGATTAAGTACCAGCTGTTTTGCACTGGGACTTGATGAAGGAATAAAACTCCTAGAGAGCATTCCCGATACCTATGGCATCTTTATTACTTCCGACTATGAAGTCCATTACACTAAGGGCTTTAAAGAGGCTATAACTTTAATCGAATAAAACTGAAAGTAAAAACAAGACACTATTATAGGGGTTGTTTCAAAACTTGGATTTTGAAACAGCCCCTATTTTTTATTTTATATGATTTTATTTTTCTTCATCAAAATATACCAGATTTCTATTATTTTTACCTTTCATTTAACAAGTTCAATATCATCGGAATATGATGATATATAGCCTAAAGAAAGGAGTTATATTATGGGTGATAATGGCATTTTTTTATTCCTGTGGAATTTATATATTCAAAATAAAATTCTTATAATTTCACTTATTTTAATTCTTATCCTTATAGTTTCATTGTTTAAAAGGTTCCGTAGAAATAAAAAGAAGAAGGCCGATGAAAATATAGTGGTCCGCCCGATTACAGATGTAATCGGAAGCGACCAAGAGCAATTGGAAGAATTAAATAAGGATTTGAAACTCTTTGGCTTTGCCTATGATCCTTCACAGGACATATTCTATTCCCTAAATGAATGCTGGCAAAGAAAATTCGGATATTGCAGACTTTATGATGAGGCCAGTGCTACCTTAAGCATGATAATTGACTGTGAACCAATTCATTTTAGATATAATGGAAAGAAGTGGCTTCTTGAATTTTGGAAGGGTCAATACGGCATGACAACAGGGGGGGAAGTCGGCATATACTATACCACCGCCCCGGACATTAATATTCCCGGTATATTTAACGGTACCTTTTATTATAGTGTAAAGGATGAAGACAGAATCAATATGTCTTTTACCCTTAAAAAAAACGGAAATGTTTTACTAAGCAGAAGTGGATATCATTGGTGGCTAACCGGTTTTAAACTGGGTGAATTCTCCCAACCCTCAGAACTTACTATGGATATTGTTTTAGATATGCATAATCGACAAATGGCCGAGGCCTTTGTAAGGGGACTTAAAGAAACAGGTTACGGAGAAGATGAATTTATGTTAAAGGGTAGACGGGTATTTATACATTTTGACAAACCCCATACCCAGCAGCCCTTTACTAAGAATCCCTTAACCGTAAATCTTATGCAGAGTAATAATCGTTCTTTTTGTGAAGCCTACCACTATCTTACTTCCTCCTATGTCAATACCCTTGATAAAATTGCCCACATTAAGCAGCAGGCACCTCATATGTACAATCATATTATAAACATGGGTAAACCTCATCAAGTATTTGAATCCTTCAATAAAATTAAAGGTTTTCTTAAAATTCAGGATTTAGAAGAGGAGGAATGATGCTATGGGTGTCTCTAAGCGATTAACACAAGTTCTATCCTCTTCTCCTAAGATATACTTCGATGATTATTCTAGATTTATTATTATGAGTGATTGTCATAGAGGAGACGGGGGATGGTCAGATAATTTCTACAATAACCAAAATCTTTTTATTGCAGCATTACAATACTATTATGAAAGGGGATTTACTTATATAGAATTAGGTGACGGGGATGAACTGTGGGAAAATCGCAAAATTGATGACATAATAAGTACCTATAGTGATGTGTTTTGGATTATGTCTCAATTTTATAAGGCAGGAAGATTCTATATGATATATGGGAATCATGATATAGTTAAAAAAAATCCTAAATACTCAAAAACAAAATGTAATTCCTTCTTTTGTGACAGTAGAAATTCTACCATGCCTCTTTTTCCAGGGATTAAAATAACAGAAGGCCTAATATTAGAATATAAGGATGCCCCATATCAGATTTTCCTTACCCATGGTCATCAGGGAGATTTGATAAATGATAACTTCTGGAGATTATCAAGATTTTTGGTTCGGTATATTTGGAGGCCTTTAGAATTAATTGGCATTAGGGACCCCACCAGTGCTTCAAAAAACAGTGTACGAAAAAGCAAGGTAGAAAAAAGAATTGCCGATTGGTCCTTAAAGAATAATCAGGCCATCATAACCGGCCACACTCACAGACCGGTTTTTCCAAAACCGGGAGATATTCCGTATTTTAATGACGGCAGCTGTGTTCATCCAAGATGTATTACAGGAATTGAAATAATTAATGGCGCCATAGCTTTAATTAGGTGGTCCATAATGATTAAACCGGACCGTACCCTATATGTGGGAAGAGAAATATTAGAAGGTCCCATTAAAATAACTGACTATATTCAAAAGGTGACAGAAGCTGCAGGATAAATTAGTAACAAAGTTCTTAAAATTATCAATATATATAAAAGAAGAAACCTCTGTAAATCATGAAAATATGTTTTAACAGAGGTTTTTTGCTTATATTTTGCCTATATAAAAGAAGTTATTCTTTTAAATCTATTACACTAACAGGGCAGCCATCCCTAGCTTCCTCTGCTCGCTCTAGACAGTCTTTGGGAATATCATCTTCAATGGCCTGAGATACCCCGTCGTCATTATAGCTAAATACTTCAGGACAGACGTCTATACACAAGCCGCAACTTATGCAGCCCTCCTGATCTACATATGCTTTCATAAGCAGGCTCCTTTCTATTTTAGAATCATTTCAAACATATTATGCTTATAAAATATTTTATTATACTTGCTTGAACCAAATTTTCTCATATATCTTGCTATTTATTAAAAATAGCCATGGGGTTAATTATATTTTATATAAATAATTTTATTTGATTTGTAAACCATAAGATTAGCAAGAATGTGTTAATATAGGAGGAAAAATTATGAAGATAACGGAAATACTAATTTCATCTTCTCTTTCTCTTATGGCCTTATTTTTCCTTACAAAAATTATGGGTAACAGGGAGATGTCACAATTAAGTATGTTTGACTATATAAGTAGTATAGCAGTAGGTTCAATTGCCGGAGAGATGGCTGCCATGTCAACTGACTCCTTATTAGAACCCTTACTTTCCATGATTTTTCTTGCAATTTTTACAGTAACTATTAACTTTCTAACTTGTAAATCCATAAAACTACGAAGATTTATTCAAGGACAGGCTCTTATACTATATCAGGATGGGCAAATTTATGAAAAAAATTTACTTTCTGCCAAAATGGATATAGGTGAATTATTATCGGAATGTAGAATTCAAGGTTATTATGATTTAGAGGAGGTTCACACTATTTATTTGGAAAGCAACGGAAAAATTAGTATACTCCCCATGTCTACACAGCGTCCTCTCTGCCCTGCTGATATGAATATGAATCCTATTCAACCGGAACCCATGGCCAATATAATAATTGACGGTCGTATAATGTATAGAAATTTACAACATACAGGTAAAAATGAAAAATGGCTTATTAAAAAGCTTCAAGAAAAAGGAGTATCTGATATAAATGAGGTAATGCTTGCCAGTTATGATATTAATAAAAATGATATTAATATATATTTAAAATATCATAAAAAATTAAAAACTGACATCTTTGAATAAAGGGAATGAATAAGAGAAAAATCTCATAAGATATTACGAGGTCTATGTTGAGGAAGTCTTTATGTTTGTAAAATATAAAGCTAAGCATATTATTATATGTGAACTGATTCTAATACTTATCTTATCTTCTGTTTTAATTAAACAGGGTATTGAATATGACCAAGCTATGTATGCTTCAATGTATGATACCGAAAAAAAATTTATTAAGTGGGTTAGTTTTGATGTCAGCCATAAAGCCATGGACCGGGCATACCGCTATGATGTGGAAACCTATGATAGCCAGGTCCATCTTAATTGGATTGAATTACTTGCCTACTTAGGGGCAAAGTATGGGGGAGATTTTTCAAAATATAAGGAAAAACATATGAATGATCTGGCAAATAAGCTGATTAATAAAGAAGAAACCATGGAATCCTTAACAGAAAATATGAAGTATTATGATTATTATCTTGAGGCCTATAGTGCTGTTCTTGGTGGTATGGTGGGAGAATATGAAATTGAAGTAGCAGATGAGACCGCCCCCGGGGGTAAAAGGTGGGAAAAAAAATATGGCCTAAAAGCTTTTCTTCCCATAGCAAAATATTATCCTTATAGCCATTTTGATGATTTCGGTGTATCAAGAAGCTACGGTTTTAAAAGAAAGCACTTAGGCCATGATATGATGGGTCAAGTAGGTACCCCTATTATTGCGGTAGAATCCGGCTATGTGGAAGCCTTGGGATGGAATCAATATGGTGGATGGAGAATTGGCATCCGCAGTTTTGATAAAAAAAGATACTACTACTATGCCCATCTTAGGCAAAATTATCCCTACAATAAATCCTTAGAGATAGGAAGTGTGGTTCAAGCCGGGGATGTTATAGGCTATCTTGGCAGAACCGGTTACAGCAGAAAAGAAAATGCTAATAATATACGAACTCCTCACCTGCATTTTGGCTTACAATTAATCTTTGATGAATCTCAAAAAGATAGTGTCAATGAAATCTGGATTGACTGTTATGATTTAGTTCAGTTTTTATATAAAAACAGATCAGAAACAGTCAAAGACCCTGAAACCAAGGAATATCACAGGGTATATCAATTTATTGATCCTGTAGCCCAGGATTATATCAAGCATCAAATATATAAATACGATGATGAAGATATTAATATCCATATTTATGAGTAGACCTTAGAACTGTTTTTTAACATTTTTATGTTTTAGCAAAGATAATAATCCAAGTATCATAGGTATTATATATTGAAATACCAAATTTACATTAACAATTAAATTCTCATATATGAAATTATATTCAAATTGAGTGGTGCTTATATAATAGGTTAAGTAATATATAATTATTCCTAGGGGCAGGAACAAAAATCCCCTTTCCTCAATGTCAAAGAGCCAATCTATTAACCGTAACAAGATTAAAAACATAATACATATGGTTATAAAATCGGATAAGACACACATAATAGTAACTATTACTTCAAATCGTTCAAATATATTAAAAAATGAAATGCTCTTAACTGTTATATAAAAAGGAAAGGGCAGGTTTTTAGTTAGATTTGCTCCGGTAATACCAAAGGTAAAAATAGTAATTACAAAGGTAAAAATAACAAATACGATTGAACCAAGCCAAAATTTCCTTATCTGTTTTTTTGTAAGAGATATTCCTATTTTATCTGAAAAAAACAATATAAGAATTAAATTACCACCCACAGCTAATATATCTTTTGATGCTTTGATTGTGGAAGGTAAGTTAATAGTTGATACGGGAAGTAAATAATCGGTCCTTAATCTACTTAGGGCACATAATAAAAATATAGCTATTAGAAGAAAAATCGGTCCCAGGGCTAATTCTGAAAAACGAAATATTGTTTTGCTACCCCTAAGAAGGGCATAATAAACTAGTAGTAAGATTACCAGCATAAAAAAATCGGATCTTGTTTTAGGCATTAAGGTAAATTGTAATGTTAAGGAATAAGCATTAATCTTAGCTGATAAGAATAAGATTATCCAAATTATATATAGGAAAATAAAGGTTTTAGCAAAAATCTTACCCCCCATATAAACCATAATTTCATAAAGATTTAGCCCCGGATAGGATCTAATCAGTAATAAGATTATGGCCGATAATGGAACTATAACCATTAAAGACCAAAATGGACTTAAATACCCACTTCTGCCCGCTTGCTTAGCTAAAGCTGTAGGAACTTGTCTTAATACCGGTGATAAAGATATAAAAAGATACATAAAAACTACCTGTCGCATAGTTATTAGCTTATTCATATAGTTACCTCATTTCAAATATTTTTCCAAAATATATGCTATACTTGGAACATATGGATAAATCATACGGACAACCCCCAAGGCTATCCCACATACTGATAAAATCAAAAACAAAACAAGATTTCTTTTCTTATTAAGCAATATATCCTTATGTTTCATAAAAGATATAATCAGTAAAGATCCAAAGACATAAATCATTTTTTCCTCCCTCCACAATCTAACTTTCATTACCCATAATAAAGGATTTTGTTATCTTTGATTTAATCTCAAAATCATATTGAACTTCCGAGATTCTTTCATTCCAATTTTCTTTTAAGCTTTTCCACCTTTTATTCTGTTGATTTTCCAAAAGCCGACCAATCTGCAGTATATCCCGGCCATGTTGAATTGAATAATTAGTTGCCTTTTTTAAAAGTTCTATAATATACTCATTTTGTTTATCAGTAAGCTCCCTTAAAGATTCACCGGAAAAAATCATCTGATTAGTATTAACTTCCTTTACCATAGTTTCAAATTCCAGATGTATTAATACCTTTATCTGATTATTCTTAATTGTGGACTTCAACTTACATTTGGAATAGGATATGGATAATCCCACCTTATTTTCAATATAAATTGGAAAGGCCCGAATTATATCTTTAATAAAATTTATAGCCGATGAAGTTTCCATATCCAAATAATCAGCCAGTTTAAGCTGATCAATTACTGCATAGCCTTTAAGAAGAAAGGCATTTTCTTCTGTTATAAGATAAGGAATTAATACACTGGCCGTCTTTACTTCCATTTCATTAAGTATATTAACTAAAGTATTATCATTTCTAGTAATTAACTCTTCTTGTTTTTGTTTTACTGCTTCTAAATCCTCATGAACAGTTTGTCCATTTTCTATACTATCCTTGATAAAATCCTCAGCATTATCATCCTTAATAATAAATATTAAAGATTCCATTTTAACAGTTTCATCCCTAGATAAAAAATCTAAGCAGACATCTATACCGTTATATGCAGCCTTATCTCCGATTAAAAAATATCCGGTATTAGCTATGGAAACTGATTTTTTATTCTTTAATTTTAAAGATTGAAGGGCCTCATAAGGAGTTTGGCCTCTTCCTTGAGATATTTCTTCTTTGCCTGCCTGGCCGCTTTCTGCATCTGCCCCCTGATTTGAGCTATAAATGGCTGTCAAAACATATTCTCCCATAGAATAATCTATACCTAATACATGTATAAAATTAATCTCATCAATTTCTCTACGGTTCATATCATGGCTACAACCCCATAATCCCCAAAATAAAACAGACATTACCAGTATAACTATTTTCTTCATTCAATCTCAGCCTTCCCATCATTTTGTTTTAAAGGACCTTTCTTAAAATATTTTATAGGAAACCGAAATAGAGTATCCCTTATATTCCTTTCCTCTACGTCCACAAAAGGCCATATATAAGCTGTTCCGTAGTTATCCAAACTACACAAATGAGTTATTAATACTATTAATCCCACAACCAGTCCAAAAAAGCCTCCTACGGCTGCTAAAATTGCCAGTATAAATCTAGTAAGTCTAATTCCACTGCTTAAATCTTGGTTTGGCATAATAAATCCTGATATTCCTGCCAAAGATACAATAACTACTACTGCAGGAGACACCAAATTGGCAGCAACGGCTGATTGGCCTACTACAATACCCCCAAGAATTGACATGGCGGTTCCTACCGCTTTTGGCAACCTAAGTCCGGCTTCTATTAAAATTTCAAAGGAAATTAAAAGTCCCAAAACCTCTGAAGCGGAGGAAAATGGTACATTTTGCTTTGCTGCTTGAGTTGATAGGGCTAATTGTACCGGTAGCATCTGACTTTGATAGGTGGTGGCGGCAATATAAAATGCCGGTAAAAATAAAGTAATTATCATTGATAAGTACCTAATTATCCGCAGGGAGGAGCCTATTAAAAAATGATTGGCATAATCATCAGGGGACTGCATAAGCATTGGAAGTTGGCAAGGAAGAATATATGCAAAGGGAATTCCGTCAACCACTAACACCACTCTTCCGTCTGATAAATTGGCAGATACCCTATCCGGTCTCTGGGTATACATTATCTGTGGAAAAATACTATGTTTATTTTCCACTAAAAACTCCTCAATAAAGGCCGGAGTCGAAATATTGTCTATATCAATACTGTTTATGATTTGACGTATTTTATTTACAGTTGAAGAATCTGCTATATCACTTATATAGATTAAGGCCATATCGGTTTTTGACAATTTACCGACACTTAGGGTTTCTACTACCAGCTTCTCAGACCTTATCCGTCTTCGAATCAAGGCCGTATTCATTCTCATTACTTCTATAAAGGAATCCTTAGATCCCTTCATAACATTTTCTTCAGTTGGCTCTGAAACTGAACGTTTTTCAAATTTTCGTATATCATAAACAATTGCCTTTTCTTCTTTATCAAAGATCAAGGCCACCATACCACTAAGTACATACTTTAGTAAGAGATTATAATCAGTCTCTTCTTTGGTAAATACATGGTAGGCTCCGCCTTCTAAAAGGTAGTCCATCATTTGCCGCTCGGTTTTGCACTGTGATAAATATGGGTCAAATTTTAAGGATTTAAAGACGGCAGTATCAAACAGTTCTTGATTTATTAAGCCGTCTACGCAAAATAAATGTACAATTATATTATTTTGATTTATTTTAATCGGCCTTATAAGCACATCGCCGCTTTTTGAAAACAATTTCTTAAAAACTTCTGAATTTATTCTCCCATCCATTTTCATCCTTCTTTCTTAGTAGATTTAAACCAAACCTATACATCTATATTTTCCTAACACTTCCCTAAATATACAATTTTAATTAAATAAAAGAGACCGAGAGATTCCATAATATTAGGAAAACTCACGGTCTCTAGCTATGTACTTGTTATTAATATGTTAGGCTAATTGATAAATCTTCAATTAAATCCTTGATATGTATTGGAGCTGCCATTCCTTTTGCCAGGATATGAAGTATAGTTTCTGCTTCTGTCTCATCTTCCGTAAAATTTTCTACAAGGCAATAATTATTGGGCTCCTTATTATTGCAATTCATCTTAATGCATTCTAAGCTATATAGTGCATTTTTAAAAAATAGATTATAAATAATTTCAACATCCTTATTTGCCCTAGTATTAACTGTCGTTTTTAATGACTTAATAAGCACTGCTGCCACCTCTTTGTGTATTTTTATTATAATTATATCAAAAAAACAATAATTTTCATACAATTAATAATGCTTTTTCTTATGTAATTTATTGAAATGTCACCACCATAATCCAATAAACTTACATTTACTTGTTGATTATTGATAGTTATTCCAATCATAATACTCACTTCAAATAAATTTTATGGTAATCAGTTTGTTTTTACTAAAAAAAGGGGCAGATATCTTATAAATATCTTTACCCCTTTATAGTTTTTATAAATTACTATACCTGGATAGGTTCCTGTTCAGCCATCTGTTTGTAAATAGCATACTTTTCCTTTGCTTGTTTTTCTGCCTGTTCAAATAGTTCCTCAGCCATATCGGGAAATGCCTTCATCAGGGAACTGTAACGGACCTGCCCCATTAAAAAGTCCCGGAAGCTTTCTGTAGGTTCCTTAGAATCTAGAATAAAAGGATTTTTTCCTTCCTTCTTAAGCATGGGATTATATCTATACAGATGCCAATATCCTGATTGAACCGCCTTCTTAATATTGGCCATACTGCGGCCCATGCCTTCTTTTATACCATGGTTAATACAAGGAGAATAACATATAATCAGTGATGGGCCTTTATAGCTTTCTGCTTCCCGTAAAGCCTTAATCAGCTGGGTATTATCTGCATTAATACCAACCTGAGCAACATAGACATTGCCGTATGTCATCATCATTCTGCCCAGATCTTTTTTACCTTGTTTTTTACCGGAAGCAGCAAATTTTGCTATGGCTGCAGTAGGAGTAGACTTTGAGGCCTGACCACCGGTATTGGAATAAACCTCAGTATCAAATATTAATACATTTACATCTTCTCCCGAAGCCATTACATGATCAAGTCCTCCGTAACCTATATCATATGCCCAACCGTCACCGCCCACAATCCAGATAGATCTTTTAACTAAATAATCCTTATTTTCCTTTATATCATTAACCATGTTCATAATTTCTATATCTGTTGAAGTAAAGTTCTCCAATACGTCCAGTACCTTTTTGCTGGCTTCTTCTGAAGCATCACTATCATCCTTATAATGAATCCAATCATGGAAAGCTTCTTTAACCTTTTCTTCAATATTCATTGTATTTAGCTTTCTCATAGTATCTTCCAATTTATCTCGTATATGCTTTACAGCCAAATACATACCGAAGCCAAATTCGGCATTATCTTCAAAAAGAGAGTTGGCCCAAGAAGGTCCTTTGCCTTTTCTATTAATTGTATAGGCCATACTTGGTGCAGATGAGGCCCAGATGGAGGAACATCCTGTGGCATTGGCAATCATCATTCTTTCACCGAATAATTGGGTAACCAGTTTAATATAAGGAGTTTCACCGCAACCGGCACAAGCACCTGAAAACTCAATTAATGGAGGCTTAAACTGACTGTCTTTAAATGATTGACCATATGAAAGGTTTTCTTTAAAACTGATACCCTCCATGGCAAATCTCCAATTTACCACTTCTTTCTCCACTTGAGTTTCAAAAGGCTGCATAATAAGGGCTTTTCCTTTGGCGGGACATACGTCTGCACAATTACCGCAACCGGTACAATCTAGGGGACTGATTTGTATTTTATAATGTAAGCCCTCATAAGCCTTTCCTGTGGCTTTTTTTGTAACAAAGGTCTCAGGGGCCTTTTGTAACTCTTCTTCATCCAACAAAAAGGGCCTAATAACAGCATGGGGACATACATAGGCACATTGATTACACTGGATACAACGCTCCATAATCCATTCAGGAACATTAACCGCTATGCCTCGTTTTTCATAGGCCGTAGTTCCGGAAGGAAATGTACCGTCTTCTATGCCGGAAAAAGCACTGACAGGCAGCTCCCCTCCTTTTAAATTAGACATAGGTCTCATAATCTTTTCAATAAATTCAGGTTCTTTAACCTTTTCTTCTTTCTCATCCTCAGCCTCTATCCAGTTTTCCGGTATTTTAACCTCTTTGACTGCCATAATACCCTGATCAACAGCCTCATGGTTCATCTTAACTATATTTTCACCTTTTTTACCGTACATTTTATGAATTACATCTTTTAGCTCCTTCACATAGACATCTTCAGGAAGCAGTTTAGTCAGTTTAAAGAAGGCTCCTTGCATAACCATGTTAATTCTGTTGCCAAGTCCGATATCAGAGGCAATTTTTATGGCGTTAATTATATAGAACTTGGCCTTCTTCTTTGCCAGCTGCCTCTTCATATTAGCAGGCAGATTTTTTTCCACTTCTTCCTCATCCCATTGAGTATTTAGTACAAATGTGCCCCCGTCTTTTAAGCTTTCTAGCATATCATATTTATATACATAGGATGGATTGTGGCAGGCAATATAGTCTGCATGGTTGACCAGATATGTGGATCGTATGGGTTCTTTTGAAAAACGTAGATGGGATACCGTAAGTCCTCCTGATTTTTTAGAATCATAGTCAAAGTATGCTTGGACATTTAAATCAGAATTATCACCGACTATTTTAATTGCTTGTTTGTTGGCACCTACGGTACCGTCGGATCCAAGTCCCCATATCTGACAGGCATTCATATCTTCCTGTTCCCCGTTTATTTCTTCTTTTATATTTAAGGAAGTCTTTGATACATCATCTATAATTCCTATGGTAAAGGAGTTTTTAGGTTGATTTTCTTTTAAGTTTTCATAAACGGCAGCAATATGGCTAGGAGTTGTATCCTTTGAAGCCAGTCCATAACGGCCACCTACAATTATAGGAGGATTACTTATATCTTTATATGCTGAACATACATCTACGTAAAGAGGTTCTCCTACAGATCCCGGTTCTTTAGTCCGGTCTAAGACTGCAATTGCTTTTACTGTCTTAGGTATAACCTCTAAGAAATGTTGCACAGAAAATGGTCTGTAAAGCCTTACCATAACCAGCCCATATTTTTCACCTTTACTGTTAAAATAATCTATGGTCTGCTGGATAGCCTGAGTTACGGAACCCATGGCAACAATTATATATTCCGCATCCTCAGCTCCATAATAATCAAAAAGATGGTACTGTCTTCCGGTTCTTTTTGCCATATTATTCATATACTCTTCTACGATAGGAACAATATCATAGTAAAATGGATTTGCAGCTTCTCTTCCTTGAAAATATATATCTGAGTTTTGTGCCGTACCCCTAAAAAAGGGATTATTGGGAGAAAGTGCCCGGTCTTTAAAGTCCCTTACCGCCTCCATATCAAGAAGCTCACCATAATCTCTATACTCCAATAATTCTACCTTTTGAACCTCATGGGAAGTTCTAAATCCGTCGAAGAAATGGATAAAGGGTAAGCGTCCCTTTATAGCTGCCAGATGAGCTATGGGAGCCAAATCAGCCACTTCTTGAACGGAGCCGGCTGCAAGCAAGGCACAACCTGTCTGTCTTACTGCCATCACATCTTGATGATCACCGAATATACTTAGGGCGTGGGTTGCAATAGCTCTTGCACTTACATGAATTACCCCCGGCAGTAATTCACCTGCTGTTTTGTATAGGTTGGGAATCATTAAAAGCAAGCCTTGGGAAGCTGTAAATGTGGTAGTAAGAGCCCCGGCCTGTAATGAACCATGAAATGTGCCGCTGGCACCTGCTTCAGATTGCATTTCCACCACATTAACCTTTTGACCGAAAATATTTTTTCTTCCGTTGGCAGCCCATTCATCAGTTATTTCAGCCATGCCGGAAGAGGGAGTTATGGGATATATGGCTGCCACTTCCGTAAAAGCATATGCTGCATATGCGGCTGCTGTATTACCATCCACTGTCATCTGAATTTTTGCCATACTATACTCTCCTTTTATAATCTACTACCATTATCTACCCATTCCTTGGCTTCTATAACATCTTGCTCAGAGGGTTTACCAACCTGGTCCACCTTATAATAGCCCTCAAAATTCTGCCAGGCTGCTGTCCCTTCCTTGTTTGTAGGATGAATTTTTCCTAACCTTTCATTGTTGTCACCCTGAAAATTAAAATGATCTTTACTCTTCATAAGAAACCTCCTTTATAACAATAAAAAATAATCATAGCTTTGATGAATTCTGCTAAAGTACAGTGTTTCCTTTTTTACTCATATTATTAAAATAATTTTTGGATAAAATAAAAAAGCCGTTTCATAATATCCTAGGACATATCTTACCTATTATTACTTTATGAAACAGCTTTAATTTTATATTTTATTTACTTGATTTATTTACTTATATATAAAACTCCCAATGTATTAGGACCACAATGACTGGATATAACACCACCGGCACGGGTTATAAGTATTTCCTTAAATATGTTTAAGTCTTCAAGATACTGTCTAATTTCCTCTATTATTTCTTGGTCACATCCGGAATGAGTAATAAACACCCTATCATTATCGGCATTTAGAAGTTGTTTCTCTTTATCGTGAACATATTTTAAGAGGGCAGATTTGATATTGCCCCTATATTTCTTTCCTACAACCATTTTACCTTCTGTTACCATTATCTCCGGCTTTAGTTTTAAAGTATTGGCAAGTAAGGCAGTTACACCGGAACATCTTCCTCCCCGATGAAGATAAGTAAGAGTATTTACAACAAAGCTAGCTCTTACTTTATCCTTAATTTCAGAGTTATCATTTAATATTTCCAAAACAGTAGATCCTTTTTTTGCCATCTTTGCTGCACGAAGTACCTGCAATCCTATACCGGTAGAAAGATTTTTTGAATCAACCACATAAACTTTATCGTAATTTAGATTTTGAGCTGCCAGCCTTATTACATTACATGTTGCTGACATAGATTCAGAGATTCCAAAGAAAATTATATCTAATCCTGCATTTACAAAAGGTTCTAAAAAAGAAACAGCATCACCTATAGTTGGGGCGGCGGTTTTTGGTGTTTGACCGGTTTCATCGGACCATCGGTAAATTTCCTCAGGAACTAATTCTAAACCATCTTTCTTAGTTATCTCTCCCATAGAAATCATTAATGGTAAGACACTAATATCATATAACTCTAATAAATCATGTGATAAATCACAGGTACTGTCTGTCACAATTTTAACTCTACTCATTTGTTTCTCTCCTTTTTATCCGATGAAAGATAAATTTTTCACTCAATTTATATTATTTTTATGACTTTCCGGATTGTTTTTTGATAATATAAAATTATGATAGAGTGAAAAATGCCCCTTGTCAACCTAATTAAGTATTATTCATTTCTATTTATAATTTTATCTATGACAGAACATTTATTATTAATCATTATTTAAGCAAGATTTCATATAATTTACTTTGATTTTATTAAGTAGGCCCTAACAGGTGCTGCTTCTGCCCCAGGTATAAGTATAGGGGCTGCACTAAGGAGATATTCTCCCTCTTCTATATCTTTAAGCCTTAGCCCTTCAAGTATCATAATATCAGCATTAAATAAACTTATATGGGTTTCATGGTCAGCTTGATCTCTTTCTATTCCGAGAGCATCAATACCTACCCCTTTTATATTTTGCTTTACCAGATAATTTGCTCCGCTCTTATGAAGGTATACAAAATTATTTTCTAAAATATCTTCATAGGAATTTCTGGTTTTTAATAAAATAAAATCCCCTTCTTCAATTGAAAACTTGGCTAAATCCTTATCTGTAATTTTTTCCTTGACATCGGTAAGATCCAGCACTTTACATTTGGTTACTACCCGGTCTAGCTTTATTTTTTCTAAAGTATAACCCTGTGGTATCATATGAAGAGGGGTATCTAGATGAGTTCCTGTATGAAGATTAAACTCTAACCTTGACTCATAAGATGAACCGGTAGAAAAATCACTGTCAAGGCTGATAATCGGCCTTTTAAAATCTTTACCCTTATATACGGCCATGGAAGGAGTAATGGCCATAGAAATATCATAAATTTGCAAAGAATTTGTATCGATAATCATATTTTCCTCCTTTTTTACTTTCCTTTTATATGTTCCACCATCTTCTTCCGTCCTTTGCTAAAAGCTCAAAAGCCCTAATAGGACCCATAGAGCCGGCATCATAGTTAGGGAATTTAAGCTTACTTTGTTTTCGGTACCCGATAATCTTATCAGCCACCGTCCAGGCTGCCTCCACTTCATCCCATCTAGAAAATAGGGTGGAATCTCCTCTTAAAATATCGTATATCAGCCTTTCATAAGCCTCTGGAGTATTTCCTTGTATGGGACTTGCATAAGAAAAATCCATCTTTGTAGTAACCAGATCATGATGGGTACTAAAATCCTTAGTATTAAATTGAAAGAAGACTCCTACATTTGGTTGAATTCGTATAACTAAAAGATTGGGTTCCTGAATATTGCTGTCTTTAAAATACAAGATATTTGGAAGTGCCTTAAATTGAATCACAATTTCTGCTCCATAGGTACCTAATCTTTTACCGGTTCTTATATAAAATGGGGTACCTGCCCAGCGAAAATTATTGATATGAAGCTTTAAGGCAACAAAGGTCTCAGTCATAGAATCCTTTGGGACATTTTCCTCTTCACGATAGCCCTGAACAGGGACACCATCTATAATCCCCCTGCCATATTGGCCAAAAACTATATTATCCCGAAGAAACTCTGGGCTTATCTCTTCTATGGCTTCAATAACCTTAAGTTTTTCCGTTCGAATAGAATCTGTATCTAATTTAATAGGAGGTTCCATGGCCACTAATGATAATATCTGCATAATATGATTTTGCACCATATCCCGCATGGCTCCAGAGTTTTCATAATACCCTCCACGGCTTCCCACACCTAATTTTTCTGTCAAGGAAATCTGTATATTATCAATAAACTTATTGTTCCATAAAGATTCAAAGATCAAATTACCAAATCTTAGAACCATTATATTTTGAATCATTTCTTTACCCAGATAATGGTCTATTCTATAAATATTACTTTCATCAAATACCTCAAGAAGCTTTTGGTTAAGTTGTCTAGCTGTTATTAAATCTTTTCCAAAGGGTTTTTCAATAACAAGCCTACTCCATGCCCCCTCTATTTTGGTCATCTTACTTTTATAAAGTCCCTGTACAATGGTTTCAAAATACTCAGGAGCAACTGCCAAATAGTAGATTCTATTGCCCATTGTACCGGCTGCTTTATCTAGCTGATATAAATAGTCTTTTAGTAAAGAATATCCCTCAAGATCCCTAAAATCAAAACGGTAATATTTAATCATATCATTTAAAATAGCCCATTTATCCGGGTCTACTTTATTTCTGGAGTGTTTATCAATGGAAGTTCGCACTTCATTACGGTATTCTTCTTCTGTCTTGTCTCTCCTACCGATAGAGACCACACGAAACTTCTCCGGCAGTAATCCGTCTAAGAGCATATTGTATAAGGCAGGCATAAGCTTCCTGTGAGTCAAGTCCCCGGTACCACCGAAAATCACCATAATTGCAGACAAATTATTTTCTCCACCTATCATATTATTATTTACTATCATTGGTATTCACTCCCTTCTTACAAGGATTCTGTTTATGGTTTGTTCACAGTTTGTTTACCCTACCCGGTAGCATCTACCACTGGGTGTGGAAAACACCTTCTTTATCTATACGCATATAAGTATGTGCCCCAAAATAATCCCTTTGTGCTTGTAGCAAGTTCATAGGAAGTTGAGCACTGCGGTAGCTGTCGTAATATGCCAAAGAGCTACTAAAGGCCGGTGTTGATATACCGTAGGATATGGCTGTGTTAATTACTTTTCTCCAATCTTCTTGGTAGCTACTTAGGATTTCATTAAAATAATCATCAAGTAAAAGGTTAACTATATCTTTTTTCTTATCATATGCTTCCATAATTCGATTTAAGAATTGGGCTCTTATAATACAGCCTCCCCGGAATATTTTTGCTATATCACCAAGATTTAAGTCCCAGTCATACTGCATGGAAGCTGCTCGCATTAAGCTAAATCCTTGGGCATATGCAATTATCTTACTGGCATATAAGGCTCTGCGAACTGCTTCAATAAATTCTTCAGCCTGCTCTTTAGGAAATGGCTTATTACTTTCCGGTCCTTTTAATACCTTATGGGCAATTACTCTTTCTTCTTTCATTGAAGATATATATCTTTCATATACAGCTGTGGTAATAGTAGGAGTCGGTACCCCAAGCTCCAGGGAAATCTGTCCGGTCCATTTTCCTGTACCCTTATGACCTGCCACATCCAAAATCATATCTACCAAATAATTACCGGTCTCAGGATCCTTTTCTTTAAATATATCAGCAGATATATCAATCAAATAACTGTTTAACTCACCCTTATTCCATTCTGTAAATATTTTATGAAATTCTGGGGCCGTAAGATTTAATGTATTCTTTAAGATGGAATATGCTTCACAAATCAGTTGCATATCAGCATATTCAATCCCATTGTGAACCATTTTTACAAAATGACCGGCACCGTCTTTGCCTATATAAGTAGAACAAGCATCACTTCCCACCTTAGCCGATATATCTCTTAGTATCTTTTCCATAATCTTATAAGCTTCAAGGCTTCCTCCGGGCATAATAGCAGGACCGCTACGTGCCCCTTCTTCTCCTCCCGAAATACCCGTTCCAAGATAATGGATACTCATATCTTCTAATTTCTTACTTCTATCTATGGTATCAAGGTAATTAGAATTACCTCCGTCCATTATTAAGTCTCCTTTATCAAGTAGAGGAATAAGTTTATCTATCATATCATCTACAGCCCTACCTGCCTTAACCATTAAAATAATCTTTCTGGGCCTTTCAAGGGCTTCTACAAACTCTTCCAAAGAATAGGTGCCTATAATATCCTTATCTTTGGCCTCCTCTAATAAACTATCTGTTTTTTCTCTTGACCGATTATATACAGCTACAGAATATCCATGGTCTGCTATATTAAGTGCAAGATTTTTACCCATAACGGCTAATCCGATTACACCAACTAGCTTTTTTGACATAATAATTCCTCCTATTAAGAAACTTTAATCTACAACAAGTTTTATATGCAATAATCAACCAAAGTACAACTTCTTTTATTATATGTTAGTCTGTAAAATCATATCCAATCTTAATCCCCATAAGAGATAAGATATTTTAACATTTTTAATATAATCATTTAAATGAAATTTTCCTTTATAGGAGTATGCTAAATAAATCAAATTACTTCTGTGACTTAAATCACATATGGCTATATATCTAAGTAACATTTTATTATTAGTAAACTAAAATACTAATTCTTCAAATATTTCCTTAACCGTAGTTATTTTATTAAGCCTGTGGGTATTATCTCCGCAAAAAACTAAACCTTCGTCAATATTGCCTTTTACAGCCTCTATTAATGCCTTTGTAATACAATATGGTATTTCATTAGGATTACAGCGTTCCAGACAATTGAAGCATTTTTTTACAGGAAGCTTACCCTTTGCAACTTTTTTTACAAAGGGGGTCAAAACTGCTCTACCGGGCATTCCAACAGGACTGTCAATTATAACAATATCTTCCTTTCTTGCATTAATATAGGCCTCTTTAAATTCTTTACTGGCATCACATTCATTTGTTACCACAAATCTGGAAGAAATCTGTACTCCGTCGGCACCTAGGGAAAGGGCATGCTTAATATCATTCCGATCATATATACCCCCAGCCACAATTACAGGTATTTTTCTCTGATATTTCTCCTCAAATACCTTAATATAATTTTTTATATCTTTGATACTTGTATCAAAATCGGAAAGATCACCGGCTAGTTGCTCCTTAGTAAATCCCAGATGACCTCCGGCCCTAGGTCCTTCTACAACAATAAAATCGGCGCATCTTTTATACTTTTTATCCCACATCTTTAATATAATGGAAGCTGCCCTTAAGCTGGATACAATAGGGGCAATTTTAGTATTATAACCCTTAACCAAGTCCGGAAGTTTTATGGGAAGCCCGGCTCCGGATATAATAACATCCGCTCCTGCCATGCAGGCCGCTTTAATATAGCTTTCATACTGTTTGGTAGCAACCATAATATTAACACCTACTATTCCCCCATCAGCTATGCTTCTGGCTAAGTCAATATGCTTTTTTATAGCTTTTAAATTTGCTTTAATGGGATCCTTTTCAAAATCAGGCTCATCGTATCCTATCTGAGCCGTTGATATAATACCTATTCCC
The DNA here is from genome assembly GCF_900070325.1 of Herbinix luporum. Lineage (GTDB taxonomy): Bacteria > Bacillota > Clostridia > Lachnospirales > Lachnospiraceae > Mobilitalea > Mobilitalea luporum. The sequence goes on along the minus strand of NZ_LN879430.1, from coordinate 1,076,920 downwards.
CCTTCTTTTGCCACAGAACCGGCTAATCTCCATCTGCTTATTCCTACTCCCATTCCCCCTTGAATAATTGGTATCCTTACTTTCAAATCACCTATGATTAATGGTTTCATATTCATGGCCTACCTCCATATAGAGCTAAAATGTATTTATAAATACTTTGATAATCAAACTATTTATTTGAAAATATCCGGTATTAATACCGGAGTTGTAATTATTATAACAATATGAGGATTTACTGTCAATATATTATAGTTTTACTATCCCCTACACATAGTTTTAGTTACTACATAAGCAAAATAAGTGCAAAATTACCCTGATTAAGCATTAAATTTTTCATTTAATGGAATTAGGGTAATTTGCACTTATTTTAAAGACTTTTGGCTAAGTATATTTTTATATATTTGCAATAACTCTCATCAGTATTAATCAGATTAACTATATGGCGCCATTTCAAGCCTTATAAAGAATCCTCTATTATGGTCACAGACTGGGCATATTTTAGGAGCTTCTTTTCCCCAATGTATATGGCCGCAGTTTAAACACATCCATCCTATTTCCTCATCAGCTTTATAAAGCTGATTCTCCTCTAGTAACTGAGCAAATTTTGCAAATCTATCACCGTGAGTTTTCTCAATCTTTGATATCATATGAAAAGATGAAGCAATATCAGAAAATCCTTCTTCTTTAGCAATATCTCCAAATTTCTTATATACAGGATCATATTCTTCATATTCGTTATGCTGAGCCATACGAAGTAGCTCTACTAAATCATCGGTAATATCTACCGGATATGAACCATCAACATGAATATTTTCTCCTGCCATCTTCTTCATATGATTATAAAAAATCTCTGCATGCTCCTTTTCCTGATCTGCTGTAAACCTAAAAATTGCTTCAATAACATGATGGCCTTGCTTTTTTGCCTGTGAAGCTGCAAAGGTATAGCGATTTCTTGCCATACTTTCTCCTGCAAAAGCTCTCATCAGATTATCCTTAGTCTGACTGCTCTTAAAGTCCACTGCCATAGTATAACGACCTCCATAATTGGTTTCTTTTAGAAGTATTCCCAATAATATTGGTCCTATACCTTAAAAAATACTGCTAGATTAGTTATAATATTTTTCCCTATATCGATGGGCCTGCTCTAACATCATATCCTTAACTTTCATAAGTCGAACTTGTGTGCTTCTCTCATTCTCATCTAATTTCATAACAATATATTTTATCTTTTCTTGCATTTCAGGAATCATTACATGTTCAAGAGCATTAACTCTTCGGCGGGTTTTCTCAATTTCTGCAGCCATCAATTGACAGGATTTTTCAACTTCTGCAAGCTTTAACATATCAGGTAAAATATCTTGTAGGCTCTTTACTGCCTCATCTAAATCACTGGATGTAAATGCATAGCCATATGGATATATATCATGTTCATCGGGAGACTTGGTTTTATAATCAAATTGCAATATATCCACACTCATAACATTTTTTGTATGGCATTCTAGATAAACTTCCTGCCTAGGTGCCATTAAGGAAACATTTAATATTTCATCATCCATAACAGATCTGGCCAATAGAAATTTTTTATTGGCAGCATGAATGCCCGCTTCAACCTTCTCCCTTAAGGCTTTATTTTCCTTAACCAGCTCTAGAAACTGCCTCATAAGCTCGTCCCTTTTATCCTTAAGTAGCTTATGTCCCCTGGTAGCTGTAGCCAATTTCTTCTTTAACTTGGTCAGTTCCATGCGGGTAGGATTTACATGTATATTAGCCATAAAACCTCCCCTTTCTAAAACTTACCATAGTATTCGTCCAATAAATCGTCCTTAATTCTCTTAAGCTCAGCTCTTGGAAGGATAGCAAGAAGTTTCCAGCCAAGATTTAATGTTTCCTCAATATCACGGTTGCAATTATATCCTTGGGAAACATACTCTCTTTCAAATGCATCGGCAAACTGTGCATATAATTTATCTATATCTGTTAAGGCTGCTTCACCAAGAACCACCATCAACTCTTTTGCCTCTTTACCTCTTGCATATGCTGCAAAAATCTGATTCATGGTATTGGCATGATCTTTTCTGGTTTTACCTTCACCGATTCCCTTATCTTTTAGACGGGACAAAGAAGGAAGTACATCAATGGGAGGCTCTATGGATTGCCTATATAACTCACGACTTAGGATAATCTGGCCTTCAGTAATATATCCTGTAAGGTCAGGTATAGGATGAGTTTTATCATCCTCCGGCATGGTCAGTATTGGAATCATAGTAATACTACCTGCCTTGCCCTTTTTTCTTCCGGCTCTTTCATATAATGAAGCCAGGTCCGTATACATGTAACCGGGGTATCCTCGCCGTCCAGGAACTTCCTTTCTGGCTGCGGAAACTTCTCTAAGTGAATCCGCATAGTTAGTAATATCAGTAAGGATTACAAGAACATGCATATCTTTATCAAACGCCAGATACTCAGCGGCTGTTAAGGCCATACGAGGAGTGGATATTCGTTCTATAGCCGGATCATTGGCCAGATTTATAAACATTACTGTCCTATCAATAGCCCCTGTTTCACGGAAAGACTCCGTAAAGAAATTAGCTTCTTCAAAAGTAATACCCATAGCGGCAAATACAACGGCAAAAGGCTCCTTTGTCCCCCTAACCTTGGCTTGACGGGCTATTTGTGCAGCTAATTGTGCATGGGGAAGTCCACTGGCTGAAAATATAGGAAGTTTTTGACCCCGAACCAGGGTATTTAATCCGTCAATAGCAGAAATTCCTGTTTGAATAAATTCCTGGGGATAGTTTCTGGCGGCGGGATTCATAGGTAAACCATTAATATCCATCCTTTTTTCCGGTAAAATCTCCGGGCCCCCATCAATTGGACGTCCTAAACCGTCAAATACTCGGCTTAACATATCTTCAGATACACCCAGCTCCATACTGCGTCCCAAAAAGCGAACTTTACTGCTGGATAAATTTATACCTGTAGAGTGTTCAAATAATTGTAACAGTGCATTATCACCGTCAATTTCCAAAACTCTGCAACGGCGTTTTTCACCGTTTTCAAGCTCAATCTCAGCAAGTTCATCAAAGGTTACTCCTTCTACACCACGAACCAACAAAAGAGGACCTGCCACCTCTTGAATTGTTCTATATTCTTTTGGCATTAGGCTCCCTCCTTCTGTACAAGTTCTTTAATCTCACGGCTTAATTGCAGGAGAACTTCTTCATATTCTTTATTAATCTTATCTTTAGCTACATACTTAAAGCGGCCTATTCTTTCCCTAACAGGTAATTTTGTCAAATCATCAATAGATACTTTATCTAAATATTCCAAACTACTGTCATAAAACTTAAGGATAAGCTCCATCATAAGATATTGCTTTTCAAGACTTGTATAGGTATCATCTTCATGGAAAGCATCTTGATGGAGGTAGTCCTCACGTATAGATCTTGCCGCTTCTAATTTTAAACGATCAGAGGCTGACAGGGCATCCATACCTACCAGCTTTACAATTTCATCAAGTTCTGCTTCATCATTTAGTAATTTCATAATACGACTCTTAAGCAGAGTCCATCTATCGTTTATATTGGAATTAAACCACTTACCCATATCATATAAGGAATAACTAGTCAGCCAGTTTATAGCCGGAAAATGCCTTCTATAAGCCAAATTAGAATCAAGGCCCCAAAAGACTTTTACTATACGAAGGGTAGCTTGGGATACCGGTTCTGATATGTCACCTCCGGGGGGTGATACTGCCCCGATAACAGATAAGGCTCCCTCTCTGCCGTCCCTTCCTAAAGAAATTACTCTTCCGGCCCTTTCATAAAACTGTGCTAAACGGCTGGCTAAATATGCAGGATATCCTTCCTCTCCGGGCATTTCTTCAAGACGGCCTGACATCTCACGAAGAGCCTCAGCCCAACGGGATGTGGAATCCGCCATTAAGGCTACGGAATAACCCATATCACGGAAGTACTCTGCTATGGTAATGCCGACATAAATGGAAGCCTCACGGGCAGCAACCGGCATATCTGAGGTGTTAGCAATAAGTACTGTTCGCTCCATCAAAGAATTACCTGTCTTGGGATCTTTTAGCTGAGGAAATTCATTAAGAACGTCTGTCATTTCATTTCCACGCTCTCCACAGCCTATATATACCACAATATCTGCATCGGCCCATTTTGCCAGCTGATGCTGAACTACGGTCTTACCGCTTCCAAATGGTCCCGGAATCGCTGCAACTCCACCTTTAGCTATAGGAAATAGTGTGTCAATTACTCTTTGTCCGGTTATAAGAGGTTGATCCGGTGATAATTTTTGATTGTAAGGTCTGCCTCTACGAACCGGCCATTTTTGCATTAAAGTAATATTTTCTGTGGTCTTATCTTCTTTTTCTAATACCGCAACAGTATCAAGAACGGTAAAATCTCCTTCTTTTATAGATGTGATTTTACCCTTAAGTCCGTAAGGAACCATGATTTTTTGAATTACTATCTCGGTTTCTTTTACTGTTCCTATAATATCTCCTGCTTGTACCTGTGCACCTACGGATACGGTGGGTACAAAATGCCATTTTTTTTCTCTATTTAGGGATGGAATCTCAACACCACGTTTAAGATTTGTACCGGTTGCCTCCATAATGTCTACTAGGGGACGTTGAATACCATCAAATATGCTTCCTATCAGTCCCGGTCCTAATTCTACACTAAGGGGGGAACCGGTTGATTCCACAGGTTCTCCCGGTCCAAGTCCTGAAGTTTCTTCATATACTTGGATAGAAGCTTGATCCCCATGGATTTCTATAATTTCACCGATTAGACGCTGCTTACTTACTCGAACCACGTCGAACATATTGGCATTGCGCATTCCTTCTGCAATAACCAAGGGACCGGCTACTTTCTTTATGGTGCCTATGCTCATATTTTTCACCTGCTTCTTATTCTCTATTTTATAAATCTATTCATTGTTAAATATAATATCCGAGCCTACGGCCCTCTCTACAGATTTCTTAACATTTCGCATACCTTTTCCCGTATTACCGGATACTCCGGGAATAGGTATAATTGCCGGTAATTTTTCAGTAACATATTTATCAATCTCCGGCTCTAGAACAGACTGAAGACTTTCCGTAATATATATTACTGCATATTTTTCTTCAATCAGTTCCTTTATAAGTTTTGCCGCTTCTTGGGGCTCTTTTACCGGGAAGGTATCTAAGCCGATAGCAGCAAAGCCATATATACTGTCACGATCACCCATTACAGCTACCTTATACATACATTTCCCTCAATCTTTCTCGGATTACATTATCCGCTATATCATTTCTCTTTCCCGATAGCAAAATACGAACTGTCTTAATCTCATTTTCCCTCGCAAGTAAATATGCAACAAGAGGAGATAAGGTAAAGGGATTGTATTTTTGTGGCCTTATAAGTTCAATAATTCGATTATCACACCAACGTTCAAAAGCCTGAGAAGATTCTTTTATTGCTAATACAGCATCCGAATAAACTGTACTGTTCAAATATTCATATATTGCCTCTATACCCTTTGTGGCACTAGTGATAAGTTTTTCTATATCAAGACTTTCACACTTTGCCAAAGCCTTTTCTAAAAAATCTTTATCTTTGCCTGTCTTAACACTTCGTATAGCTATATTTATATCGGCTGCTGCCACTTTTAGCTCCACGTATTGGCTAAGAAGTTCACTTTTAGAGGCCTTTCCATGGGCATAAATAGTATCAAGGGCAGCCTTATCTATAACTATATCACAAAGCTGACTGTCTCCGGTATGAAACTGAATCTCATAAGCATTTTTGGCCACATCCTGCATATGTTCCGGAAGGAGTGAAAAATCTTGTTCACTGACTGCCTTTTTTATCAATTCAGGATCTATGGTACAATTTGACAGATATAAATTCGGAAGCTCAATATTTTTATATACCTGCTTTATAGCAGCTTTTAAATTATGATAGTCATTTCCGTAAAGAAATGTGTTAAAAACAGATATATCCTGGACCAGCTCTTTTAATAAATCCCAGGTTTTTTCTCTTTCTGCAGCTAAAAGTTCCTCGGAAGTTTCTACTCCATCCTTTCCCCAACCTTTATCAGCTAAAAAACCCAAGCATTCTTTTTCAGTTTTACAACTCATAAGTTGCTCTATATCTGACTTAGTAAATAATAATAACTCCTTTGAACGAATCCGTGCCACTGCATATATATAAAGCTTATCAGTCATTTCATTAAATGATTGTTGCAAGCTATCACCTTCTTTCCGTTCCTTCATTTATTGGAACAAAAATGCATTAACCTTATCCTGCAGCTCTTCTTTAGCATTGTTAAATAATGCCTTAAAGGAGCAATTCTCTTCTATATCTCCGTATACAAGTATAAAGCCGCCATCAATGGGGGCAGCTTCCTTTGATATTGTCAAGGCTGCATTCTTAATATCTTTTAGAGTATTTTCCAAGTTTTTTTCAAAATCATTGGGTATTCTTTTTAAGTCGTACTCGGAAAACATTATTATACCTTCTTGCGGATGGGCATGCTTTTTAATAATTTGAAGGATTGTATTAAAATAATCTGTATTTGAAAGACTGGACAGTTTGCTTTTAGCTTTATCAATGATTTCATTAATCATCTTAAGCTTTGCTTCCAAAATCATTTGTCTTTTTATAAGATTTGCTCCTGACTGGGCACGGTTTAAAATAATTTTAACTTGGTTCTCGGTTTTTGCGGAAATTTCAGCACACTTTTCTTTGGCCTCTTTTCTAGCTAAAGACAAAATCTTTTCTGTTTCTTCATTAGCTTCAGCCATTATCTTCTCTATGTTTGCCTTAGAATCCGCTTCTATTACCTCAATAATTTTTTCTAATCCAGTCATGCTAATTCTCCCAACTGTTATATATTAATATGTTTAACATTTATATGTTTAACATATTTATATGTTTAACATATTTATATGTTTAACATATTTATATGTTTAATCCACTAACACCGTTTACTGCCAACATAGAAATAAGAAGTGCTAAAATAGCATATGTCTCAACCATTGCCGGGAAAATCATGGCTTTACCAAACTGATCAGGTCTTTTAGCTACAACCCCAATGCTGGCAATAGAAGCTTTTGTCTGTCGGATACATGATGCATAACCTACTATTATTATAGGCATACATGCTGCCAAATAAAGAACACCTTTTACAAAGGAAATATCACTGCTTCCACCTAGAACACCAATTTGAGATAAGGTAATAAAGGCAATCAAAAGTCCATAGATACCCTGAGTTCCGGGAAGAAGCTGAAGAATAAGTACCTTACCAAATTGTGAAGGATCTTCGGTAATAACTCCGGCACCGGCAATACCGCCCATGCTGACACCCTTTGCTGAGGCCATTCCCGGAATAAGGGCTGATAATACTGCTCCAATTAAAGCTAATACAATACCATAACTATTTAATACTTCCATATTTTCTACTCTCCTTAATTTTATAATATTTTGTATTAATTCCGAAAGGTTTAAATATTTTACCGCCACCTTCGTAGAATTTTCCAAAGAACTCTACGTATTGAAGACGGTTAGTATGAACATATGCCCCAAGGGCATTTATACCTATATTTAAGGCATGTCCTATTATAACTATTATTGTAAATAAAATAGGACCAAAAAAGCCACCTGCTGTCATGGCTGCCATCTTATTAATTACAGAGCCGATAACACCGGTTGCAAGGCCTAAAGCCAGTAATCTAGAATAAGATAGTACGTCACTAAGGTAACCTGATATGCCATATAATGCATATAAACCTTTTAAGAAACGTTTAAAGGGATGTTTTGATTCTCTACCGTTGGTAAGTACTATTCCTACAGCTGATATAATTGCCAGAATTTTAGCTATATCTATTACCCTATAAGGTAATGATACAGAAATTCCTAATATATTTGTAACCATCTCCATGGATAGGAGTAAAATCACACAACTTATAAGAAGTACATACCAAAATACCACATCATAAATTATTCCCTTATAATCCTTATGTTTTGCCATTTGGTATCCCTTCATGGCAAGGCCTGTTAACAGATGAACTATCCCTATTGCCATGGAAAATGTCAGCATTAACATAGGTTTTTCTACCGGAAAGAACCATAATGGAGCAATTACCGGAATATCAGTTACACCAAAAAAGGTGCTTCCTACCACATCAAATATATCCCCAAAATAGCTGCCAAACATAACTCCCCAAAAGACAGTGGCGACACCACAATACAAATACATTTTTAAGGTGTTTTTCATGGGCCGTTCTAGGGTGTTCCTAAATTTATAAAGGACAAATGCACATCCTGCAGCTATTATAAATCCATAACCTGCATCAGAAAGCATTAATCCAAATAATATATAATAGAATAAGGACATGGCCATAGTAGGATCCATCTCCCCCTTACCCGGTGGGCTAAAGGAATTAACCGTTCCCTCTAAAGGTTCACTAAAACCATTGTTTTTATAAAGCACCGGAACATCATCTTTCTTTTTAGGCTGCTCTACTTCCACCATTAGGTCAAATTTTGATTTTAATTCTTCTGTTACGTTATGGCTGTCTTTTTCCGGAATAAATCCTGTAATAATAAATACATTTTTAGATTGAAGAAGCTTTCCAATAACTTCATACTTTTCCAATCTAATAGTTTCATAGTCCAATAAGAAATGTAAATTATCCCTCTCTTTATCATAGGATGTTATCTCCTCTAAGGCCATATCAACCTGATCTTGAAGTTTTTTTAGTTCCAGTTCAAGAGTTTGAAGCTGCTCTTTTGGAGACTTATCTATAGATAAGGAAGGAAGGGTAAAGTCTATTTCCCTTAAAGCCTCAAAAACCTTATCCTTCTTGCTATTGGAACAAAGGACAAATAGACAGGTTTGTACCTTGGTAGAGCTTATTATTTCAATCTCTAGAGGCATATACTGTGCCAGCTTTTCATATAGCTCTTCCAATGTCCAAGCTCTAGGCAAACTTCCTATAAAGCCTGCTGTATATTTTGTCCCCTTAAAGTTTAAGGGTATATCTAGATTAACCCATGGTTTAAGGATTTCAATCTGAGCCTGTAATTTTAATATTTCTGACCTACATTCTACAATTTCTTTGGATAAGCTGATAATGCGATTTGCTATCCCAATTACAGATTCGTATTGCTCTGCAAATGAGTCATAGACTTCTACAGGTATTTCCTTCTTGCCATATAATACACTAAGCAAGGAGTTATCCTCTTTAACATAGCTATTAAGCATCTCTAGGGCATTATTAACCAAAGCTATATTTTTTTCAAAGCCCTCCTTTGCTTCTTGGACATCGGTTTTATGAAAGATACTATCTTCTTTTAACATACTCCTTATTTCTATAACTCCACGGCGCTGTAGAAGTTCAAGTATCTTTTTTCTATCTTTTTTTAAAGCATAAATATAAATACGCTGCATCTGCAGCAAAGCCATAACCTAACACCTCCTTTGCTTTTATATTTTTATTAAAATTATAAGATATTGGAGATAACTAGGTCTATTGCTGATTGCTCCTTTTTCTTGGCCATAGCTAGAAGAAGATCAGCTTCTTGCTTGGCTTCTTCACTAGCCTTTTCCAATATTAATTCCCTTTCTTGCTCAGCTTTATTAATATCATCTTTAGCCTTTTTTTCTGCTTCTTTAATTAATTTACTTACTAGTTCTCTGGCATTATTTTGTGCCTGATAAATCATTTTTTCTTTTTTCTCTAAAGCTTCTTTTTCCATTTGTGCAGCTAAAGCTTCCGCTTTACGGATTGCTTCTACTGTTTCCTTTGCCATATTTTCACCTCACTTTAGGTTTTGTAAAAAAAACCACTTTTATTATATATGAATTAGTTTATTTATTCAATGCTTTAAAGGCAAATATGAATATCTTATTTGTTATTTTACCAAATATTTATTTAATTATTTGAATTTTTAAACAATTTTGATAAATAAATAACAAAAATATATCCGCTGCTTTTCATCAAACTCTCCCCAGGTTTAATGAAAGCAGCGGATATATATAGGAGGAAAAATATAAGATACCTGTCATTTTATATGTATTTTTATATGTTAAAACTCCCCTTCATCGCTATACATATTGCTTTACAAAATAAAATGACTGGCTAATCTATCTTAATTAATTTTAATTAAGATTCCTAACAGATTCACCCTGTATAAGTTTTCCTTCAATTACAATTCTTTCTATAATACTGGCTTTAGGATTTTCTATTAATTCAATTAGCTTTAAAGCTGCATTTTTTCCTAAGGCTTTTGTATCCTGTTTTAGGGTGGTTATTTTCGGATCAAGTACCTGTGATAAAAGGACTCCGTCATATCCAGCCACTGAGATATCATCCGGAATAGAAAGACCGTAATCTTTAATAGCATTAATTCCACCGATACAGGAAAAATCATCGGGGAAAACAATACAGGTGGGACGATCTTTTATGGATAATAATTCCTTGGTAAGCTTATATGTAGTTTCAGCATCATGGTAAATGCCACTTTTGACATATTTATCAGGTATGTCAACTCCCAACTCACTTAAGGTTTTATAAAAACTTCCCACACGATTTTGTGTAACAGAAGAATCTGCTCCATGAATATATGCAATTTTTCTGTGTCCCATCTGGTAAATATATGTGATTAAATCCCTCATACCCTTAACATTATCAGAAATAATAGCAGTTCTATTGTCAAATACATGGTCAATAGTAACTACAGGTAAATCACCATTAATAAGCTCTAACACATCGGGATCTGAAAAATCTATACAGGCAATTACTACACCATCAACACCTCTATATTTGCTATGTTCATAGTATGACATTTTATTTAATCCCATATGTTTATTAATAAAGGTAATATCATATCCATGACTTTCTGCTTCAACCTTAAAACTATCTAAGACATTAGCAAAATACTCATGGGTCAGTCCGCTCTGTGCTTCATCTACAAAAAGAACTCCGATATTATATGTACGATTGGTTTTTAAAGCTCTAGCAAAAGAATTTGGAAAATATCCCATTTCTCTTGCCACTTTAAGAATATGCTTTTTAGTGGCTTCAGAAATATCGTTGTGATTATTTAAAGCCTTGCTAACAGTAGCAACTGACACGCCACATCTGATAGATATATCCTTTATTGATACCATGCTTATCCCCTATTCATATAGATTATACAAATCTACTTAAACGTTTTCTTATTTTTTTGTTCGTCACTATATACAATAAATTGAATTTATATATTGTTTTGTTGGGATTTATACCAAGTATAATACTTAAATACTCTTTTTATAAAAATACATTTTTAATATAATGGCAATTTCTATATGTTTATTACTAATCTTTGTATTATTATCTTAAACCTTTTCTAAGATTTTTGCAAGTGTTTTTTGTAAATTTTACTTAATCGTTTTCGATAAATAAAAAATATATATAAAAATATATTTTATAAGGTATATTTTTTATTTATTTAGATATAATAAGTGATAGATACGGACAAAGAGCTTAAACCATGTTAAAAACATGCTTAAACCATGTAAACATGCTTAAACCATGTTAAAAACATGCTTAAACCATGTAAACATGCTTAAACCATGTAAAACATGCTTAAACCATGTAAACATGCTTGACATCATGAGTAACTAGTTCGAATAAGCTCATCCGTATCTGGATATAGATCTTGTTTGTAATTTAGTCTCAGAATTACAAACAAAAACTATAAGTGTGGGTTAACCAAGAACATGAGGTGGTTGCTTTGGACAGTTTAATTCTGTAAGCAAGAAAACTAACCATTATTGGTATAAGTTCTTGTAAATCTCATTGTAAGGTTACACCAACAAGTAAATATTTGAGACACCAGATGGCAGAAGCGGAAATATTTATTATTTCCGCTTCTGTCATTCTTCATTTTAGTTAACCTTTTTATTAATATCATTCAGATTATCATTACAAGTAGCATTCCTTATGTCATAACCTGAAGGTTTCTGGTAAATTCTCAAACCAAATTCCCCTGCAACCGCAAAAATATGGTCAAATATATCCGCTTGCACCCTTTCATAATTTACCCAAATAGTATCTTTGGTAAAACCATAGATTTCAAGTGGCAAGCCTTTCTCATCGGGAGCCAATTGCCTTACCATAGTAATCTTCTCCTGATTTATACCGGGATGATTATTAATATAGTTTTGTAGATATACTCTAAATGTTCCAATATTAGTCATGCGCCGTCCATTAATCTTTTGATTTGTATCTATATTATTTTTAATATTATATTCTTCAATTTCCTTCTCTTTTTCAGAAATATATTCTTCTAAGTAATGTATCTTTTTAAATTTTTCAATCATTTCCGGAGTACAAAAACAGATAGTATTTACATCAATATAAATTGATCTTTTAATTCTTCTTCCTCCAAATTGTTGCATACCTCTCCAGTTTTTAAAAGAATCTGAAATCAGGGCATAAGCCGGTATGGTTACTATAGTTTTATCAAAATTCTGAACCTTAACCGTATTTAAGGTGATATCAATTACGTCTCCATCGGCTCCATACTTGGGCATATCAATCCAATCCCCTATTCTAAGCATATCATTGGATGTTAGCTGTATACCGGCTATAAAGCCAAGTATAGAATCTTTAAATACAAATGAAAATACTGCGGTTAAGGCACCTATACTACTTAGTAATAATAAGGGGCTTTTATCTAATAAGTTAGCAATTATTATAATGACATTAACAATATAGGCTATTATTTTTACCACTTGAAGGAAACCCTTAATGGGTCTTAACTTAGATATTGGCTTGGTGCGATAAATATCATCAATGGCGTTTAAAACAGAACTAATAACAAAAAACATTATAATCAGCACATAAGTTGTAGCCAAACGCTGTATAACTTCAATAAGTTCTTTATTTTCATATAGTATTGCTGCACTATAGATGATAATGCCCGGAACCATCATCAGTACCCTTTGTATAACCTTTCGTTCCAAAAGAATATCATCCCAGGCTAATTTATTGTTTTTTATTATTTTAGTTACTATCCGTAATATTACTTTTTTTAATATGAAATGCGCTAATATGCTGATTAGCAGAAGAAAAAATGTAATAGCAAGAGCCGCCAATATCTCGGCTATTCCTTTATTTGCTCCATAATTTTTAAAATAAGTTCTTAATAAATCTAACATATCTTTAGAATCCTCCCATAATATAAAGTTCATATGTGCCACATTCCTTATATTATCTTTTATTATATTTTCTATGGTATTCGTTAATATTGCAAGTATTTTTATAAATTAAAAATTTTTATCAAATTCTAATGTTACGATTAAAATATTTTGTTATAATTATTTGCACGCAAAAATAAAAAAAGGAGTAATGATATGTAAAGTATAATGGACATTAATTTAAGGAACGATAATAAAAACATACTGATGAAAGAGGTGTAGATATGTGGTTTTCAAAATCACAGGAAGAAGTTATAAAAGAATTTAATGTAGACCCCAGTGTTGGTCTATCTAAAGAAGAAGCTGCAAAGCGACTTGAACAGTACGGAATGAATAAACTAAAGGGTAAACCCAAAAAAAGCATATTGTCTTTATTCTTTTCCCAGTTAAACGATATGCTTATCTATGTTCTTTTAGGAGCTGCTGCAATTACAATAGCAATCGGTGAGTATTCCGATGCTATAATTATTCTACTGGTTGTAGTTCTAAATGCAGTAATCGGTGTTGTACAAGAAGCTAAAGCAGAAAAAGCTGTTGAAGCCCTGCAAAAAATGACCACTCCTAAATCCCTGGTACGTAGAGATGGGGAGGTTATAGAGATAAACTCTGAAGAAGTCGTACCGGGAGATCTTATTATTTTAGATGCAGGTCGTTTCATCCCTGCGGATATAAGACTTATAGAAAGTGCCAATCTTCAGATTGAGGAATCAGCCCTAACCGGTGAATCTGTTCCTACTAATAAGGATGCCTCAGCCATACATTCAGATCCCAATACATCCCTAGGGGATAAAACCAATATGGCTTTTATGTCAACCCTAGTTACCTATGGTAGAGGGGAAGGTATAGTTGTTGCTACTGCTATGGATACCGAAATCGGTAAAATAGCAAAAATTTTAGATGATGATACAAATGAAATGACACCTTTACAAAAAAGATTAGATGAGCTTGGACGAATCCTTGGATTTCTGGCCATCGGAATCTGTGTCCTGATTTTTGTAATAGCTCTTATCCAAAAAAGAGATATTTTAGAGATGTTTTTAACTGCCATTAGCTTGGCTGTTGCTGCAATTCCAGAAGGTCTGGCAGCTATAGTAGCTATTGTTTTAGCTTTAGGGGTTACCAGAATGTCTAAAATCAATGCTATAGTAAAAAAACTTCCCGCAGTTGAAACCCTTGGTTCTGTTAATATAATTTGTTCAGACAAGACAGGTACACTTACCCAGAACAAAATGACAGTAACAAAGCATTATACTTATGGTTCACTTACAGACGTTAGCCAATCTGCGGAGAATTTAAGCGGAACTAACAATGAAAAAGAATTAATAAAAACCCTAGTTCTATGTTCCGATGCCACCTATGAAAACGGCCAAGGTACAGGTGATCCTACCGAGATTGCACTTATTGTTCTCGGTAACAAATATAATTTAACAAAAGATGCACTAAATAAAGAACATAAGAGAGTTTCAGAATTTCCTTTTGATTCTGACCGTAAACTTATGTCTACCCTAAATATAGAAGGAAAAGGATACAGAGTAAATACTAAGGGTGCTATAGATAATCTTTTACAGATTTGTAATACTGTCTTAGTTGAGGGCAATATTGTTCCTTTGACCGATGATATAAAACAGAAATTCCTTAAAGTAACAGAAGAAATGTCCGATTCTGCCCTTCGTGTTCTTGGTGCAGCTTATAAAGACACTGAAGAAATAATCGAACCGGGAGAAATGGAAAAAGACCTTACCTTAGTCGGCCTGGTAGGCATGATTGATCCTCCAAGACTTGAGGTAAAAGACTCTATCCGTGAGGCTAAAAACGCAGGTATAATACCTATAATGATTACCGGTGACCATAAAAACACAGCCGTTGCCATTGCTAAAGAGCTGGATATTGCAGAAAGTATCGACCAAAGTATTACCGGTACAGAGATTGATCAAATGTCTGATGAAGAGTTTTCAAGGCGAATTAATGATTATAGGGTATTTGCCAGAGTATCTCCCGAACATAAGGTTAAAATTGTCAGAGCATTTAAAGCTCAAGGTAATATAGTATCCATGACCGGTGACGGTGTTAATGATGCACCCTCCCTTAAATATGCAGATATCGGTGTAGCCATGGGAATTACCGGTACCGATGTAGCTAAAGGTGCCAGCGATATGATACTTACCGATGATAATTTTACTACTATTGTTCATGCCATTGAAGAAGGAAGAAATATATATAATAATATTAAGAAGGCAGTTATATTCCTGCTGTCTTGTAACTTAGGTGAGGTTATAGCCATATTCCTGTCTATCCTTCTTAATTGGCCTGTGCCCCTGCTTGCTACTCATTTACTTTGGATTAACCTTATTACAGACTCCCTACCTGCCATATCCTTAGGAGTAGATCCGGGAGATCACGATGTAATGAAGTATAAACCCAGAAATCCTAAGGAAAGCTTCTTTGCAAGAGGTGCAGGAGTTCGTGCTATCTTAGGAGGAACATTAATAGGCCTATTAACATTAACTGCCTTTTACTACGGTTTATGGGAACATAATATCCCTCTTGGAACAACAGGTATTGATTTAAGTAACCCTAATCACCAAAATGCTCTAACTTATGCAAGAACCATGGCATTTGTGGTGCTGGCTGCTTCCCAGCTATTCTACTCTCTTTCAATGCGTAACACCACAAAATCTATTTTCCAAGTAGGCCTATTTAAGAATAAGTATCTTATAGGTGCCATAGCTGTAGGACTTATACTTCAACTTGCTGTTATCTCAATCCCTGCCTTTGCCAAGGCATTTCAGGTACAGAACCTATCTCTTCAGGATTGGGGAATTGTATTCGTATTTGCCCTTGTGCCACTTATAGTAAATGAAATTATAAAGATTTTCATGCACATGTCAGAAAAGAATAAGCATGTTGAATATTAAAATCTAACTTTAAATAAATTGAGGCTGTTCTACCTGATTATATACTTCGGTAGAAGCAGCCTCAATTTTATTCTATAATATAGCCTCCCCTTCTAATGCAATTAAATTTTTCTTCTTAAAAATGCGATAGTCACTTAATCTGCCTTGATATATTTTTTCTAAATATGGATTAATTCTTATATCCCTTGGCTTTATCAAAGCATAGCTTTTATCAAAAATATGTATACCGCTCTTTTCAAGGACATATGCAACAAACTGAGAGCAAAAATATCTATGTTTAGAACATATAGGAATATTAAATGCTGCTCCCAATAAACCCAGATAATTATATGAATATTCTTTTTTATTCTCCTTAAATATATCTATTTCCTTACGCAGCCTTATATACTGATCTTTGCTTATATTAAGCCTATATATACAACAAGTAGTAGAATTAAATCGTCCAAAAACACCCTTATCAATATATTCTCTAATAAATCCGGCGTTAAATGGATTATACATTCCCCGTCGTGCAAAGCTATACATTTCATCTAAATTCTCATCAAAAGCAATGGAAGCATGGGCGTAAGGCTCATTAGTATATAATCGTATAACCCTGGCAGGATAGGTCTTAGTCTGGGTTAACACTATAAAAATATTGTATCTCATAATAAACCCTACTTTATATAATAATTTTTTTATAAATTTTATAATTTTTTTAAATCTTGCATTATTATATTACAATTAAGGATAAATTTCAACCATTAATAGGAATTAATTTACACATTATTTTTATACATTATTTTTACACATAATATAGTCCTAAATATCTAATATAAAACGTAAGTATACTGGTTTTTTTCTGTTGATATTTAAGTTCATTTGAATATTTTTTATTGACACATTAATAAATATAAGCTATATTTATTGCACATTCTTTTAAGCTATTACTTTTATATAAAAATAAATTTATAAAATAAGCTTTAATATACAAGGAGGTTACTATGCTAAAAAAAGTAGCAGTAATAATGGGGAGTGACTCTGATTTATCAATTGTAAAAGATGCCATTAATATCCTTAAGGATTTTGAAATTAAAACAGAAGTCCATATTATGAGCGCCCATAGAACTCCCAAACATGCCTGTGAATTTGCTTCAAATGCTAAAGAAAATGGTTTTGGTGTTATTATATGTGCAGCAGGAAAAGCAGCACACCTGGCAGGAGTTATAGCAGCCCATACCACTTTACCGGTAATAGGTATCCCCATAAAATCTTCTACCTTAGATGGACTTGATGCCCTCTTATCTACAGTTCAGATGCCAAAGGGAATTCCTGTTGCCACGGTTGCTATTGATGGTGCTGCCAATGCTGCCTTACTAGCAGTTCAGATTCTGGCAGTTAATGATTGCGAATTATCCGCTAAGCTTGATGATATGAGAAATGAAATGACTAAGGAAGTCATAGAAAAAGATAAAAAGCTCCAAGCTGAATTAAATAAACAAATATAAGAAGCAGACTAAGTTAAAAATTAGGACTAAGACAAAGGTTTAAAACCCATGTCTTAGTCCTATTAATATCTTTTTGTATCCTACTAATTTATCCCTGGCAACTCCTTTATATATTCCAACAAATCCTTAAGAGAACCCTTTTCATATTGGCTAATATCCTCTCCCTCTGAGTTAATCAAACAGTCTGTTACAAGAAAAGTATTCATTCCCAAGCTGCTTGCGACCATATCCTCACTAACATCATTACCTATCATTATACATTGTTTGGGATTAGCCCCTATATTTTGAAGAATCTCTTTATAGTATTTTATATTAGGCTTACAGTAAGAAGAATTCTCGTAAGTAGTAATCCAATCAAAATCCTCAGGTTCTAGTCCGGCCCAGCGAATACGGCTATGGGTAGCAATCTGAGGAAAAAGGGGATTTGTTGCAAGCACAAGCCTATAGCCCTTACTTTTAAGTTTTTTTATACACTCTTTTGCAAATCCACTTGGTCTTGAGGCTTTTTTCACTTCTTGAAATTCATTTTTATAATAATCATAAAAAACCGGCTCATAATCCAAGATATTTTTTCCTAAAATATCACTGGCTGTATTCCAAAACCGCTGACTGTTATTCATAGTTCCGTCATTTGCTATCATTGCCTTTGTGCCTTCCCAGACCGTTTTTATTAAGATTTTAGAATCTATTCCATAAGGAAGAAGCTTTGCAGCTATCCCTTTAAAATATAAATCTACAAAATAATCCTGATCCATGGGCAATAAGGTTCCGTCTAAATCAAAAAGAAATGTATTCATGTTCTTCCTCCAGTATTTAAATTTACATTAATAATTATATTAGCAGATTATGTCATTCTAAACAAGCATAGAATTTCATATACTTAGGTAAGAATAATTAGGAGCTAATTATATGGAAAATAATTTTCAGATAAAAAGAGATCAAAACATAATGACAGTTACCGGTACGGGTAAGGTAAAGGTCATACCAGATATGGTAGTAATAAGACTAGGGGTATTGACCAGTGGAGATAATTTAAGCAGCGTCCAAGAAGAAAATGCTAGAATAAGCCAAGCAGTTCTAGAAAGCCTTAATCAGATAGGAATAACCGATATAGCTACCTTTCAATATTTAATTGATAAAATATATGATTTTCAAAACGGCATAAGAATAGACCGAGGATTCTCGGTCCGCCATATATTTGAAATTCGAACTCATATGATAGATATGAGTGGTATAATTATTGATACTGCCGTATCAATGGGGGCAAATTTGGTTGAATTAATAAGTTTTGAAGTATCTGAAACTGAAACTTATTACCTTGAAGCATTGAGTCTTGCTCTAACTAATGGCACCATAAAAGCAAGATCAATTGCAGAAAAATTTAATGCCAAACTAAATCCAATTCCAACAAGGATAATAGAAAACACTAGCCCATCTGTATCTCCAAGCAGAACTTTTTTAAGAGAAGATATTGTTACAACTCCAATTGAACCCGGAGCTACTTCTATTGAAGCATTTGTAACACTTGAATTTTCCTATAGCTAATTAATTAGTTGTTTTGCAGGGATAGGAATTGATTTATTATAAGCTCATCCTCAAGAGGTGCACTTAATAAATGCCCCTGAATATAATCACATCCATGTTGTAAGAGGAAATTTAACTGTTCCTCTTTTTCCACACCTTCTGCTACCACTTCAATTCCAAGCCGATGGGCCAGATTAATGATATGTTCTACAATCTGGTTCATCGAATCCTCTATATTAATTTTGTCAATAAACGACTTATCAATCTTTAAAACGTTTATAGGAAGCATCTGAAGATAGCTTAAAGAAGCATATCCTGTTCCAAAGTCATCTAAAGCAACTCGAATTCCCAAAGCTCTTAACTGTTTTATTATATCTATAATTTGCTCCGGATAAGATATTAAGACAGATTCTGTAATCTCCAGTTCTAAATATTTACTGTCAAATCCAGTTTCTTTAATAACATCTTTAATCATAGATACAAATGAAGAATCTATCATCTGTACCACAGAAATATTAATAGATACAATGGTTGAAAACTGGTATCTTCTTTGAAGCTCCATAAACTTTGTCAATACTTCATGGATAATCCATTTTCCAATATCAACAATAATCCCTGTTTCCTCAGCAATAGGTATAAACTGAGATGGTCCTACAAAGCCTATGCCTGGATATTTCCACCTGGCCAAGGCTTCAAAACCTCGAAGCGCCTTTGTTTCACAATGATACATAGGCTGATAAACCATATACAATTCATTATTTTTAACTGAATAAAGCAAGCCGTTTTCTATCTGTAATCTTTTTAAAATTTCCAACTGCATCTCATATGTATAAAATTGAATAAAGTTTTTACCGGATTTTTTAGCCATACTCATAGCTATATCGGCACTTTTAAGTATTTCTACCCCATCCTTGCCATCACAGGGATATTCCGCAATACCAAAGCTGGCACTTATTAAATAATCTTTACCGAATAGACTTATGGGTTCACTAAGAATCCCACGGAATTTTTCCAAATATTCTAGCAACCTATCTCTGTCTAAATCTCCCTTAATTAACAGAGAAAATTCATCTCCGCTTAACCTGCCCAGTAAATCCTTATCTCTTGTTATACTATTCCATCTACAAGAAACTTGGCGAAGAATTTCATCTCCTACAAAATAACCTGCTGTTTCATTAATTCTTTTAAAATCATCTATATCAAAATAAATCAGATAAAACTTTATATTCTTATCCTCTTCTATCATGCGATTCATTTCATCAAGAAGCATTTTTCTGTTAGGTAGACCTGTTAAGTTATCGTAATAAAGCAGTTGATGAAGAATTTTCTCATTATCCTTACACCATATACTATAATTATGTATGTCATTTATCTGCTTTTTTAACATCTTCATATACCAAACACTTATTAAAAAAATAATTAAAGAGCTGGCAGGAATAATAAAAAGCCATTTGTGTTCTTCCTTATACAATAGAGCATAGGAGACACTGCTTATTATTAATATAAAAAAGCACACAAAATGACCAATCCAAAGTATTGGTTTATTAATTATAAGATTGGGGGATTTAGGTATATTATTTTGCTTTTCTATATATTTTCTAATCATTTCATATCCTTCGTATTCAAAAAATAATATGCTATTATTTATCTAATAATAGCATATTATTGTGTTAAAGTCCATAATTTTGATATATTTTACTTTAATATATTTTATTTGGATATCTAATGATTATTAGTCTTCGGTAGTTGCTGCAACTTCGTTTTGATCTTCTGTCTCTTCCTCTTCCACTTCAACCTTAGATTCAGTTATGGAGGCAACCAACAAAGTAGAATCTACTTCAGCAGTAATACCTTTTCCAAGTTCTAAATCACTTACAAATATATTATCTCCACTTTCTTTATTAGATACATCTACTTCGATAGCCTCAGGAATATTTTGAGGCAATCCAGATACTAAAATCGTATCCATTTGCCTATTTAAAATAAGACGTTTAGACTCTAATAAATCGCCACCTAGGAATTTTAAAGCCACATCAACTTTAATTTCTTCATCAAGAGAAATCTTCTGAAAATCCACATGATAATACTCATATTTTAAAGGAGATAGCTCTATAGACTTTACCATTACATCATAATTATTCTTATCTGAATCTTTCAATTTTACTATAGCATTTCTGCCATAATCCTTAAGTACCTTCCTAAAAGCATCCCTCTTAACAGCAATGGGTATTGAATCTAAACCTTTCTGATTAATTACACCAATAATATAACCATTATTAAGATATTTCTTATTCTCTGCTTTAGTAATATTTTTTCTTACTTCCACTTCTAAAGTAGCATATTCTGACATTGTTCTTCCTCCTTGTTTTGTCTAGTTATTTAATACTTATTTACAATTATGAAGTAACCGGCCAATTATAACTTAAATAAGCTATTATGTATATACAATTAGCATATCTATTAGGGATTAGTAAATAAGCATATATATTTATTCTATATAAATACACACAAATGTCAAGTGCAGATAGCTACTGTCGACAAATTATGAGCATAAACGAATATTGTAAACAAAAAGAGATGGTAATATCAGTTACCATCTCTTTTTGTTTGCAATATTTCAATAGTATAAATCTATTTTAATTATTCTTTGACACTTCCTAAAGCTACTCCGGCTATAATATACTTAGCTAATAAGAAATATACAACAAATAAGGGTAAAACAGTCAAAGTAAGTCCAAGATAAACTGATCCAAATTCTGTCTTATAAAAGTCTCCTTTTAACAAACTTACCATTATTGGCATTGTATATTTTTTAGAATCTGTTAATAAAATCATTGGCATAAATAGATTGTTCCAGCTAGCCACAAATGCGAAGATAGCTTGGGTAGCTATGGCAGGCTTCATAATAGGTATTATAATTCTATTAAAGATATGAAACTCTCCCGCCCCGTCAATTCTACCGGAATTTACAATATCCAGTGATAAGGTCCCTAATAGATATTGTCGCATAAAAAACACGGTTGAAGGTGCTGCAATCGCCGGAAGAATTAAAGGTAGAAAGTTATTAGTCCAGCCAATACGATACATAAATTGATAAAATCCTATACTGGTTATCTGTGCCGGAATCATCATTATAGCCATAATAAATGTAAAGAAAGCTTGCCTGAGTCTCCAACTATATGCCACTAGAGCATAAGCTGTCAGTGATGAAAAGTAAACTGTTAATGCTGTTACACTTGTAGATATAATTACTGAATTTATAAACCCTCTTAAGGGATTAAAACTTTTACCTATAAAAACTTTAAAATTGTTAATTAAATATTTAGACGGAAATAATGATAAGGCATTTGATTGTATCTGAGCAGTACTACGAGTTGAATTTACAATCATAATCCAAAACGGAAGTATGCTTAAAATTGCCAACAGTATACATACTATGTATATAAATATCTTATATATCCGTTGAGGTGTGGTCGTCTCACGTCTCATTATCCAGCCTCCTTGTTTCTTTTTCAGCTTTTCTAAGTTCTTTTTGCTGCATCTTTTCCAGTTTTCTAAGTTTAGAGGCTTCTTTATCACGTAGTATCATAAATAGTATTGCCGAACATACAGATATAATTAAAAACATTATGACACTGGCAGCCGCAGCACGATTATATAGATAACTTCCTGAAAATGCCTGGTTATATATAAATACATTAGTTGTAACCGTGGCGTTATCAGGACCACCGTTTAAGAAAAGCTTAGGGATATCAAACATATTTAATCCACCAATTAAGCTGGTAACCAAGGTAAATAGCATTATGGTTCTCAGATTTGGCAGCGTTACTCTGAAAAATATCTGTCTACTGTTGGCGCCGTCAATTTCTGCAGCTTCAAATAATTCAGGATTGATACCTAGCACTCCTGATATTAGTACAATCATTGTATATCCATACCACATCCAGAACTGTATAAATGCCACTGTTCCCCGGGCAATTTTCTTACTCATAAGAAAATAAGTTGGTTCGTCTATAAATCCTAGTTTTTGTAATAATGCATTAACGGGTCCAATGGGGTAAGCAAGCAATGAACTAAATAATATAGCAATAGTTGCAGCAGTTATAATGTTTGGCATATAGAACAATACTTTAAATATACCTTGCCCTTTAATTTTACGACGATGACTTGTAAACCAAGCAGTAAGAAGAAGTGCCAATAAAATCTGTGGTATAAAGTTTGCAATCCAGATAACAACTGTATTGCTTAATGATCTTTTAAATGAAGGATTTTTCAGTATCAATATAAAATTCTCAAATATATTATCCAAGAAATTAAATTCAGTTTTACCTAACCCCTTAAAATCAGTAAAACCGATTACTAAAGTAAAAATAGTTGGATAAAATGAAAAAATCAAGTATGCAATTACAAATGGTATACAGAATATATACCCATATTTAGCGTAACTAACCCCTTTACGCCTCATTAATTTCACCTCCGGTATAATTAGGCTTGCTTTTGTATAATTTTAGGGCGGTCGAAAGGCTTCGCCGCCCCAAAAAATTCAATATAGACTACTCAACAATAAGATCTGTGTTATCCCTTACATCTTGTTTAAAGTCTTCTATAGCCTGTTCTTTAGACTTATTACCGGCTGTGTATTCACGTACCTGTTCACGCCAAACCTTGTTTATAGTTTCATCATACTGTGTTAAGTTCTTACCATTTGCAAATTCACCGGCAGGTACAAATACCTCAAACATATTCTGTCCGCCTAAGAAATCAAGTTCACCGTCAGATCTTTTCATTACAGTACCGGAAGCAACAGTATCTTTTGCTGAATTTTCACTAAATGTTCCGTTTGCCCACATATGCTGTAATCCATTCTCTGAGGAATCAAGTGTAATCCACTCAATTACTTTACCAAGGGTCTTAGGTATCTTGGTGTCTTTATTAGCAAGTATCCATGAACCGCCCCAGAAGAATCCTATAGGAGGCTCACATACTGCCCAATCACCATATGTACCTTCGCCGACCTTAGTTCCTCCACAGTTATCATGTAAAGTGTAGTTAATAAGCCAAGCAGGGCCAAAGAAACCGAATACCTCTTTTTCACCTACACCCTTCATATCAGCAAACCAAGCGTCCTGCCAGTCTACAGTATCATTATGGTAGTTATTATCTTTAAGTTTCTTGGATAAGTCAAAGAATTCTTCACGTTTAGGATCGATTGTAAGTTTGCCGTCAACTACCCAACCCTGATCAGAGCTGTTCTCAACAGCGTGCCATAAATCACCGTCACCGGAGATTATAGCATAACCTTTTTGCTTTAATTCCTCAGCTGCCTCAAAGAACTTATCCCAACCAGGACCAATCTTACCTTTGATTACTTCAGGATCATCTGTACCCCATACATCTTTTGCTATGGAGCGACGATAAATAAAGGCTCCACCGGTTGATTGGTAAGCAAGGGCAACTACTTGACTGTCTGTATTAGTTCCAATATCAACTGTATAAGGTGCAATCTCAGCTTCCTTTAATAGATTGTCAACATCTATACCAAGTTCTTTATAAGGTTTTGCGTATTGAGAAGCATCTCCTTGAGTATACTTGATAACAAATGCAGCTTCCGCTACATATAAATCCGGTGCATCGGAACCGCCATTTGCAAGGGCTTGATCAAGTGCAGGTTGATAAAGACCATCTGTTGTAGCTATAATAGTTTCTTTAATTTCATAAGGGAATTCATCCGGATACAGTTCCTTAAACTTTTTAATCATATTAGGAACTTCGTCTGTAAAGGCATAAATATTAAATGTCTTAACACTTGGATCATCTTCAACTGTTGCAGTTTCATTGTTGTCCCCTTGATTGTCATTGTTGTCCTCTTGATCAGTATTCTGCCCGGTATTACTTCCGGGATCTGTTGCAGAACCATCTTTTGTGTTGCGCTTTCCGCATCCTGTTAATGCCAATGACATTATCATCAGGCATGCAAGAAATAAAGCAATAATACGTTTCATATTATACCCTCCTCTTGTTTTTTGTATTCAAAAAATACAAGTGTATTATAACAGTTAATTGATGCACAAGCTTCTCAAATATTGCTATTTTAAGCTCATATATTGCTATTTTTGTTCAATCTTGCTAGCTTCTTAATAAATATATATGTAATTATTGATGGATATAACCATAATTAATAGAAATTTTTTTGATAAAATTTAATAAATCCTTTTGTATACTTTAATTAGTTTCAAACAACTTTTTAAATACAAGAGCCTTCAACAAGATATGAAATAATGTTTACTGGTTTTTTATTTTAAATATTTTAATAGCCTCTACAAGCTTCTTAGCATCATTTTCAAGAATATTTGCCGACTTACTTAGTTGTTCAACCGCTTCCATCTGAAGAATTGCTGTTGCATTCATTTCTTCTGAAGAAGCAGCGGTTTGTTGTGTAACAGCTGAAATATTCTGAATAGAAGTTAGAGCACCTTCTTTAACTGTTTCTATAGTTTTTAATCGTTCTATAATGTCTTTAAAGTTATCTGCTAGGCTATTAACATGAAGATTAATTTTCTTGAACACATTAATAGTCCTTGTTAATGCTTCTGTTTGTGATGATACAATTTCTTCTGCTTTACCGGCTGTAGAAACAGCTTCCTTATTTTGCTCGGTAATATCCTTAACTGTATTTTGAATTTGATTGGCAGCTTCCATACTTTGATCAGCTAATTTTCTTATTTCCTCAGCCACTACTGCAAAACCTCTTCCTGCCTCTCCCGCTCTGGCTGCTTCTATAGAGGCATTTAATGACAATAGGTTGGTTTGGGAAGCAATTTCATTAATTATATTTACAAAACCTTCTATTTTCTTTGATTGAACTTCAAATTCCTGTATCTTTCTAATAACATCCTGAGTAACTTCCGACGTAGCCTTTGATTTTTCATTTAATTCTTCTATTATTTGTATTCCGTTATTGGTAACTTCCTGTGTATAGTCAGCAATTTTTTCATTTTCATTAGTATTTTCATAGAGCTGATTAATATGCTCTGACAGACCAGACATCTGCATAGCACAATTTTGTGCATCTTCAGCTTGATGAACCATTCCGCTACCCATATCATCAATAGTCTCAGTAATTCCCTTTGTTGCTGTCAGCAGTTCACCGGATGTTGTAGATAAATGCTTTACTGAATTACTTACAGTCCCAGTTACTGCTTGCACCTGTCCAATTAGATTGCTCATATGTTGCATCATATCGGAAATTCCCTTGGCCAATTCCTTAAATTCATCCCTTCTTTTTGTATCAAATTTTACTGTCAAATCCCCCTTGGCCGTTTGAGCAATTTTTGAACTTTATGTTATATATTACAGACTATTATCTATGCCTTTTGTGTATTTAGGAGATTGTGTGGGGATTAATGCAATATTTTAATACTAAAGTCACAATATTTTCAAAGAATTATTCCGAATAGAAACAATATGTTTATCTTTTCCTACCTTTATTCTGACATGTTATCAGATAAATATGTAATATGTTTCTTGTTGCAGTAGATTTTAACAAAAAACCTTAGGCATTTTATATCTTTAAATATATTTATTTTACTTTCTTTATATTTTTATTTCATATTTATCAAAAGTGCTCAAATTTCATATGATATATAGTCAATATTTTAACTTGATTGATTATTTATCCTTGCTATAATTAAGGTATCAAAATATTACTTAGATGAGGAGATATATTGATGAATAAGAAGACAAAGCAAAATGAACCACTGGTAACTCATATTTATACTGCTGACCCATCTGCCCACGTATTCGAAGATAAGATCTATATCTATCCATCCCATGATTTAGAACATGATGGAGTATCTGACGATGACGGCACTCAATATCGTATGGAAGATTATCATGTATTCTCCATGGATGATATAGATGCTCCTGTAGTAGACCACGGACAAGTCTTACATATGAATGATGTTCCTTGGGTTAGTACACAGATGTGGGCTCCCGACGCTGCATACAAAAACGGTACTTATTATTTCTACTTTCCTGCCAAGGATAAGGATGGTATCTTCCGTATAGGTGTAGCAACCAGTAAAAGCCCTGCCGGTCCCTTTACTCCGGAACCAAATTATATACCGGGAAGTTTTAGTATAGATCCCGCTGTCTTTATTGATGATGACGGTAAGGCATATATGTATTTTGGAGGACTTTGGGGTGGACAGTTAGAAAAATGGCAGACCGGAACTTTCAATCCTGAGGCAGGACCTCAGAAACCTGATGAAGTTGCCCTAGGTCCTATAGTAGCTACTATGAGTGACGATATGTTAACCTTTGCCGATACACCTCAGGAAATCAAAATTCTTGATGAGAATGGCACCCCCCTTCTTGCAGGTGATGAGGACAGACGTTTCTTTGAAGCTGCATGGGTGCATAAATATAATGGAACCTACTACTTCTCTTATTCAACCGGTTCCACCCACTATATTTGTTATGCAACCTCAGACAATCCAAAAGGACCTTTTGTATACAGAGGCCGAATTTTAGAGCCTGTTATTGGTTGGACAACCCATCATTCAATTGTTGAGTTTAAGGGCAAATGGTATTTATTCTATCATGATGCTTCTCTTTCCGGTGGCATCGACCACAGACGTTCTATTAAATTTACAGAGATTAAATATAATGAGGACGGAACTATACAGACTATCCATCCTTACGCTTAATTTATATTAATTAATATTTACATAGCAATTTTAATGTACTGATATTCTCCTTAGCTTATTTATAATGAGAATATCAGTACTTTTTTCTCCATAATCCTATGTTCTCCCATAAGTACAGCTTATCGTATGTATAAATACTATTAGTTTTACTAAAGATAAAAAGAATGATATACTACTTATGTATTCAGATTAGTGGGACATTAATTAAATTTATTCTTGAAATTTTGTATTAATATAAATAAAAGGGAGCGAATTTTTATGGAAAGATTAATCGGAACAGTATCAAGAGGAGTCCGTGCCCCAATTATAAGTCAGGGTGATGATATTGTAGAAATTGTAGTAAACAGTGTTCTTGAGGCTGCTAAGCAAGAAAATTTTCAGATAGCTGATAGAGATATTATTGGTATCACTGAAGCTGTCGTAGCCCGTGCCCAAGGAAATTATGCCACAGTGGATCATATCGCCAAAGATATTAAAAATAAATTTGCTAATAATGAAATCGGTTTAGTATTTCCAATCTTAAGCAGGAATAGATTTGCCACTTGTCTTAAAGGTATTGCAAAAGGTGCAAAAAAAATATATCTATTACTTAGCTATCCTGCCGATGAGGTTGGAAATCATCTGGTTGATCTAGATGCCTTGGACGAAAAAGGAATCAATCCATGGACTGATGTATTAACAGAGGAAAAATTCCGTCAGCTTTTTGGATATATTAAACATCCTTTCACAGGGGTTGATTATATTGAATATTATAAAAAAATAATACAAGATGAAGGCTGCCAGGCGGAAATAATTCTGGCTAATGACTGCCGTGCTATTTTAAATTATACTAAGCATGTTCTTTGTTGTGATATTCATTCCAGAAATCGCAGCAAAAGGTTATTAAATTCTGCCGGTGCAAAGACTGTATATAGCCTTGATCAAATACTTGCTTCTTCCATTGATGGCAGTGGCTATAATGAAAATTATGGCTTGTTAGGAAGTAATAAAGCAACTGAAGATTCGGTAAAACTTTTTCCCCGTGATTGTCAGATTATTGTAGATAGTATAAGCAAAAGGATGTATGAGCTTACCAAAAAAAATGTAGAGGTTATGGTTTATGGTGATGGAGCCTTTAAGGACCCTATAGGTAAGATTTGGGAGTTGGCCGATCCTGTAGTATCCCCTGCTTATACAAAAGGTTTAGAAGGCCAGCCTAATGAAATCAAGCTAAAATATCTTGCAGATAATAATTTCTCCCATCTCCATGGAGATGAGTTAAAAAAAGCTATCTCTGAATATATACGTAATAAAGGTGATAACTTAGTGGGAAGCATGGAATCTCAGGGTACTACTCCCAGAAGGTTAACTGACCTAATCGGTTCCTTATGCGACCTTACATCCGGAAGTGGAGATAAAGGAACACCTATTGTTTTAATACAGGGCTATTTTGATAATTACACAAAATAAAAACTTAAGGAACATAAAGCTTTTTGTAAGTCTTTATGTTCCTTCTTATATTTCTTTTTACTCTTCTTCTACAAGCACTAGATAATTTGATACAGCATATAAGGTCTTGCCATCATATTCAACCCTAGACCAACCATTACTGCCTATACCGGTCCTGATTGCCGTATCACCTTTCTTTAAAGATGTTACAATGGTATCGTCACTGTCCGTACTGGGAACCAGTCTTAAGTTGGTTTTTATCTTAGCTGTTACTTTTTCTTCTACCTCAGTAAAAGTTATTCCTGCTTCAGGATTTTCTAATGTAGGTTTAGAATTCTCCTGATAATTTAAATCTGTAGTCAAGTAGCTAGAAATTGCGTATAAAATTTCTCCCTTGTATTCTAGCTTAGACCAGCCGTTATCTCCTATTCCAATCCTTTTAGCCGTATCTCCATATTTAAGCACAGAAATAACTTCACTGTCATCGATATTAGGTTGGTTCCTAAGATTGGTTACATCTTTTGCTGTTACCTTTTCATTAACTTCTTCAAAATAAAATAAGGCTGCCGGATCAGCTTCGACTTCTTCTATAGGAGTATCTATTTTAGCTTCTGCTTCTTTTTTATAGCCAAAGTATGCAAAATTTAAATCCACAGGATTCTCTATACCAGCTACACTTCCTTTACTGGTATACTGCCACATATCATGGGATCCTAAATAGGAAGATTTCATATCTGCAGTAACATGATAATCGGGATAGTGAGCCACCCATATTTTATATTTTTCGGTCAAAATATCTGTATCCCATTCCATACTACCTTCAAGTTCACTTCTAGCTGCATAAAACATAGGTGTGTAGCCTTTTTCTTCAATATAATCAAGAAAAGCAACCGCAAGCTTACTTCTCTTTTCCTTATTCATACCATACTGCCTGCTGCTTGGATCATTAAAACCTTCACAGTTATATGCTACCGGATAGGTAATCTTATAGGGGGCAATAAAATTTACTACCCATTCTGCCTCTTCTATTGCCTCTTTTTCCGAAACAGCAGTTGAAAAGAAATATGCTCCTAATTTAATACCATGCTTTTGTGCTTGTTGTAGATTATATTTAGCATATGGATCCTCAGTAATTTTACCGTCTGCCTGAGCCCTATAGCCTACCCTTATTATGGCAAAGTCCACATCAGAAGCAGCTACTTTTTCCCAATCAATTATACCCTGCCACTTTGCCACATCAATACCAAATGTTATATCATCTGTTTCATTAGGGTCTTTTACTTTCACTTGATCATTTTCTTTTCTAGTATCATCAATTATTTCAGTAGATATATCATCCTCATTTTCATAATTAGGCAAAGAATTTTCCCCTAAGTCATAGTTTTCTGTTTCTAGACCTTCATCAGTTTCATTGTTTACAAGATCCATATCGGATTTATTCCAAGAACTTATTCCATTCTTTAGTATTTTAACTGCATAAAACAAAATAATAAGTAAGATGATAATAGCAAAAAACATAAATATACCGTATAACACATGTTTTTTCTTAGCCATTTCCCACCTCTTTCAATTAAAAAAGCAATAAATATATTTCTGTTATAAAATTATAAAAATTATACTAAATCTTATAATTTTATACAAGGTCAAAATATATCCATTGCTTCTTCATCTTATTATGCAATTACCATAAAATATCCCAGTACTAATATACCAAGAACTATTCGATACCAACCAAAGGATTTAAAATCATTTTTCTTAATATAGCTTATAAGAAATTTTATAGCTATAATTGATACTATAAAAGCCACAGCCATACCGGTTATTAATATGGCAATTTCCTTACCTGTAAAGTCAAAACCAAATTTTATAAGTTTTAATGCACTGGCTCCAAACATAACCGGTATAGATAAGAAAAATGAGTATTCAGCAGCAACAAATCGAGAAGTTCCAAGAATTATTGCCCCTAAAATAGTTACTCCCGAACGGGAGGTTCCGGGAATTAAGGACAGAACCTGAAAGATACCGATTAAAAGGGCTGTTTTATAAGACAGTTCATTAAAGCTTTCAATCTCGGCTCCCTTATCTTTGTTCTTATTTTCAATTAGAATAAATAATACTCCATAAAAAATCAACATTATAGCTACAGTTATGTAATTATAAAAATGCTGATCAAACCAATCATCAAAAAGAACTCCCATAATACCAGCCGGCATTACTCCTATTATTACCTTATACCAAATACTCATGGTATCTTTTTTTTCTTCCTTGCTTTTCTTTGGAGAAAAAGGATTTAATTTATGAAAATAGAGAATCACCACAGCCAGAATTGCTCCAAGCTGTATAACTACTTGAAACATTTCCATAAATTCTTCTGATACATTTAAAGGTATAAATTCATTAACCAGTATCATATGTCCGGTACTGCTAATAGGAAGCCATTCCGTAATACCTTCAACAATGCCTAGGATAATTGCTTTTAGAATATCTAACATAATGCCCCTCCACGCCTTTATAAAATTTATGCTAATAATTCTGTATGAGCATATCATTCTTTTTAGCAAAATGCAAGAAAATCCTTATTAAAAATATTATAATACTTATGTAATAATATATTACTTATATTCAAAGAATATAGTAATTACATAAAATATTAAATATATTAAATATTTAAATAATAAATGTTAGAATGTAAAAATTTGATACACCAAGTATATTTTTGATACTATAATAATTATGAGGTGATACTATGTCAGCTAAAAAAAATATTCGCTTTTTATTGGGAAGTAATACAAAACAGGGATTTGTTTCCTTATTTGATCAACTTAGAGATCCTAGGTATGGTAAAAGATTATATATAATAAAAGGGGGACCCGGTAGCGGAAAAAGCTCCCTAATGAAGCGAGTTATAAAAACTCTTCTTGATAAAAATCATGAGTTGGAATATATCCACTGCGCCAGTGATCCCAAGTCTTTGGACGCATTTATAGACCATGATGCCAAAGTAGCCATGGTGGACGGAACCGCTCCTCATATAATGGATCCAAGATATCCGGGAGCTTATGATCTTATTATTAATATGGCTGATTGTTGGGAGGATTCCAAACTTATAAAAAGCAAAATGGATATTATCTCTTTAAGTGATACTATTAGCTCCTGTCATAATACAGCCACCTCATATATTCAAGGGGCAGCTACTTTACTTGATAATAACTTAAAAATAGCCTCAGGCTATATAAAACAAAGTACTATTAATGATATTACTAACAAAATACTAAAAGAACTAGAAGGATCTAATTTAGGTAAAGAAAAAAAGCGTCTTCTTAGTGCTGTTTCCGTAGGTGAAACCGTATTTTTTGGTGAAACTATATCTGAACTTGCCAAAACCGTATATGTAATTAATGATATATGGGGAGCTGCTTCCGGCCTTTTACTATCCAACATATATCAAACTGCTGCAGCTAAGGGATTTGAACAGATAGTATGTTACTGTTCTATAAGGACACCAAAAAAGATAGACCATATCATCTTTCCCTCCGCAGCCATAGCCATAACCACAGCAAATGACTTCCATAAGTTTCAGGGTAGTAAGCAGGATATTTTGATTGAAGATTTAATGGACACTATTTCTAAATCCGATCAAGAACAGATGACCTTAAATCTTAAAAATGCTAAAGAATTAATAGACACCGGCACAAAACATATAAAGAAGGCGAAACTTCTTCATGATGATTTAGAAGCTTATTATATCGAAGCTATGGATTTTTCAAAAGTTGACCATATATATGATAAAATTATAAAAGAAATCGTTTAATAATTATAGTAAAAATTATATTATTTTATATAGTAATCTTATAAGAACATGCCATATTGGTAAATTCCAAAAGGATTTTGGTTTTTGCCTTA
Source organism: Herbinix luporum (assembly GCF_900070325.1). Taxonomy (GTDB): domain Bacteria; phylum Bacillota; class Clostridia; order Lachnospirales; family Lachnospiraceae; genus Mobilitalea; species Mobilitalea luporum. The sequence continues at coordinate 1,043,695 of NZ_LN879430.1, read as the reverse complement.
TGGCACGTTTTTTTATTACTTCTATGAACCAGATTAGTAATTAATCATATTATATATTAGCTTAGGCTAAAACTTTTATTTTAAGTTAAATAGTAAAGTTAAATATAATAAATTTTCGGGAGGTTATAATGGAAAAACTTCATAAAGCTTCTGTAGGAAGCATTGTTACTGTTAAGGATCTAGTTTCAACCGGTATCTTAAGAGAACGAATGTTAGCTCTTGGAATAACAAGAGGGGCAAAAATAGAAGTAATAAGACGGGGTCCATCCGGTGATCCTACTATTTTTAATATACGTGGCGCTATGATTGCCCTTAGAAACGAAGAAGCAGCTTTAGTTACCGTAGAGCAAAATTAATACTGCACAGAAGAATTCTAATTTATTTAAATAAACTTTGTTATAGTTTTGGAGGTTTTAATGGGTTTATCATATCAATCTACAAAAAATTCTGCTTTAAAGGATATATTTCATATTGATAAAAAAGAAGGACAATTTGTTATTGCCTTAGCAGGTAATCCCAATACAGGCAAAAGCACTGTATTTAACTGTCTTACGGGATTAAAACAGCATACAGGAAACTGGCCGGGTAAAACCGTTGTCAATGCCAAAGGTGAGTTTAGCCATTTAGATAAAGATTTTATCTTAGTTGATCTTCCGGGGACATATTCCCTCTTCTCTTCTTCTATTGAAGAAGAAGTGGCTAGGGATTTCATATGTTTTGGAAATGCCGATGCAGTAATAGTTGTAACAGATGCAACCTGCCTTGAGCGGAATCTAAATCTGGTATATCAGATTATGGAATTAACCGATAAGGTTATATTATGTATAAATCTAATAGATGAAGCCAAAAAGAAAAAAATAAATATTGATGTCACTGGGCTAAAAGAGGAACTGGGTATTCCTATTGTTACATGTGCGGCCAGAAGTGGTGTAGGAATTGATTATTTAAAATCTACTATATACCAGCTTGTTACAGGTAAAATAAAAGCAAATCCAAATCTTGTTTATTACGATAATGAATTAGAAGAAATTGTAACATCCATTGAGCCCATAACCGAAAAAATTTCAGGAACAATAACCCCTAGATGGCTGGCACTTAGGATGATTGATGGGGATGAAAGACTTATTCACTCCTTATATGATTTTATAGCTGATGAAGAAACATTACAAATCCAGTCTATTCTTGATAATGCAAATATTGAGAATAAGCAAGATATTCGAGATACTATAAGTACAAAAATCTATAATAAAGCTTATGAAATAACTAAAAATCACGTCAAAATTGATCCAAAACGGATAAACCGTGACAGGATTATTGATAGCTATATTACTTCTAAAATATTCGGTATTCCATTAATGCTTTTAACCTTGGCTCTTGTTTTTTGGATTACCATATCAGGGGCAAATTATCCTTCTGCAATACTTTCAAATTTCTTCTTTTTTCTTGAGGATAAATTGACTCTATTATTTAATTATTTTAATGCACCTAAATGGCTTTCTGCTTTCTTTGTACTGGGGATATATAGAACTTTGGCATGGGTTATATCTGTTATGTTGCCGCCTATGGCAATCTTTTTCCCTCTATTTACTATCTTAGAAGATTTAGGCTACCTTCCGAGAGTTGCCTTTAATATGGACCATTTATTTAAAAAGGCACGGGCTCACGGAAAGCAGTGTTTAACCATGTGTATGGGTTTTGGATGTAATGCCGCAGGGATTATTGCCTGTAGAATTATTGAATCCCCCAGAGAAAGGCTTATTGCTACTTTAACTAATAATTTTGTTCCTTGCAACGGAAGATTTCCAACCCTTATAGCCTTATCTACTGTATTTTTACTTTCAAGAAGCGGATTTGCTTATGGACTTTTACCTGTACTAACTGTTACAGGGCTGGTAGTATTTTCAATAATTGTAACCCTATTGGTTTCCTATCTCCTGTCAAAAACTATACTCAAAGGCATCCCCTCCACCTTTACCTTGGAATTGCCTCCTTATAGGATTCCAAGAATTGGCCGTGTACTATATACTTCCATTATAGATCGTACTATATTCGTTCTTGCAAGAGCTGTTATGGTAGCTATACCGGCGGGGGCTATTACCTGGATTTTAGGAAATATTTATATTGGAGACTTAAGCTTAATAGGCCATGGAGCACAGTTTTTTAATCCTCTTGCTAAATTAATCGGACTGGATGGATATATACTGATGGCTTTCATACTTGGGCTTCCTGCCAATGAAATTGTACTTCCCATCCTCTTAATGTCCTATCTGTCCACAGGGTCCATGATAGATTTTGACAGTTTAGATTCCCTTAGGACTATTTTGCTGGAAAATGGCTGGACTTATCTTACTGCCTTAAATACTATGTTATTCTGCCTCTTTCATTGGCCCTGTGCCACAACCTTACTGACCATAAAAAAAGAGACCGGAAGTACTAAATGGACTGTACTTGCAGCTCTTATTCCAACATTAGTTGCAATTATAATATGCTCTATAACCACTATAATATTTAGATTATTGGGATGGGGTTAATTGAATTTGCTTAAATTTACAATATAACACGGACTATGGTTTAAATTATATATTTATATAAATCATAGTCCGTCTTCTATGTCTTATAGTCATGTAATTAATTAAATTATTTTTTCTTTTGATTCCGATATTTGTTTAGTTTTTCCAATAACTCAGGATTATCATTGAAAAAATCCACCAAGTCTTTAATTCCTGTAAGAATTTCATCATTTATGGTATGTTCCATTTTTTCCGTCTCTGCCAATATACCTTCAGTAATATTTAGTAGCTTTAAAAAATCCTCAATTAGATTATGTCTATAAAGAAGCGCTTTTCCCAGTTTTAGACCTTTATCCTCTAACATGATTACACCATACTTTTCATACTTAATAAGATTAATCTCAGAAAGTTTTTGAATCATTTTAGTAACAGAGGGAGGTTGCACATTTAAAGCCATAGCAAGGTCATTTACTCTGGTAAAACCTTGATTTTTTGAAAGTCTATAAATCATTTCCATATAATCCTCGGCAGAGGGTGATAAGATTTCCTGATCTTTTCGCATATATTCACTGAAGGTATAAAACTCCTGGTCTGACATACTATTCTTCCTTAAGTATTCCTTATTTAATTATATGTAAGCCAGACCAAATAATTATGGTTATTTGCCCCTTATTCTTTATTTGATTTGTTTATAAAAATAACCGCCTTAGAGATAATTACATTATACCTCAAAAGCGGTCTTTATTTTTATTATTTACTCAGCTTCAGCTATTAATTTATCCTGCTTATAGATATGTTCTACTAACCAACTTGTTAAAAATTCTAACAAGTCCAATAAAGATTCTCTTTGCTGTTCATCAACAATTTCAGAATCATACTGGTTAATCTTTTCAATAAAATCATCATGGGACACTTTCTGAGACAAAAACCTTTTATATTTTATGCTTGTCATATAGGTTTCTTCATGGTCAAAATGATATTTGGCATAATCTTTTAACTCATCAATAACTTCCATAATGTAGTCATACTTATCAGGTATAAATTCATTAGTTAGCAATTCATATGCTTGATTAGCAATGTCGAATAGTTTTTTGTGTTCTTGATCAATAAAATCAATCCCGGTGTAATATTCCGGTTTCATCTCATACATAGCCATGACATTCTCCTTTATACTAGAATTTTTCTTCTTCCATACTTATTTTATCATATATTGCAAATATTACAATATTAAGAAGAATAATCGTATTTAATTAATATTAATTTAAAACTAATATGGTTGATATTTTTTCCATTTAGTTGTATTATATAAAATTAAGATTGACCTTTATTAGCTTAATTAAGAAAGAGTAGGTAGCATTATGAAAAAGACTATATATGTATTAAATATTTTCCTAATTATTTTTTTATTTACAGCCTGTGGTAAAAACACAAGCTCAATTACCCTAGGCAATCTCTCCTTTAAATATGATACTAAAGTATGGAAAATGCTTGAAAAATCCGATGAAAGTACTTCTATTGAGTTAAGAGATAGTAATGACAATATAATCAATATATATACCAGTACAGAAAGTACATATCAGCATCCGATGACAATGATTAGTTTTATTGAGGATATCCTGTCTTCTAGTGAAGATTTTCAGGTCTTTCAAGAACCTAATGAAATAACAGTAAATGGCAATAAGTGGTATGAATATGGATATATATATACAGTCGGATCTACTACCTATAAAGTTTATCAAAGGTATTATGGAAAATATTATACTGCAGCTTCTGTATCTTATACCTCCATAATTGATAATTTTTATGCCGGATATGATGAAGCTATTAAGCTAATGTCTCAAATTAAAGTTAACGAAGAAGTTAATAATGAAAATGAAAAAAAGGCTAAAGAATTCCTTGTGGGAGAATGGGATCTTAACAAGGAAGGTTATTTGATATTTTCTGAAGACGGTACCTATGAATGGTATAGTGACAAGAGCAAGAATAAAAATAATATGCATTACGGAACTTACGGCTGCGATGTGGAAAATCCCAGTTTAAGTCTTAATGAGGGGGATGGCATCTATCTTGTGTTATTTCCTGAAGCCTTAATTATTAATGGTAAATCTGATTCTTCTATTCAGTTTAAAAATGACTTTATTATTTCTTTTAAAGAAGAAGAAAATAATGGTTATTCCATGGTAAATATTGCTACCTATAGCCTTTATACAATGTATAAGCAATAATTTAAATTACTATAATGAATGTCGGTTATGATATTTTGCATATAATATTAACGGACCTCCCTAAAGTGGAAGGTCCGTTTTTTATGGCCTATTGATTATCTCAGCTGGCTCTCATGTTTTTTAAAGAAATCTACCCTAGGTTCAAGGAATTTAAGCTTATGTTCATTTAGATTAGAAATAAAATAATCCAAGGGCTCAAATATTGTTTCCCAATCCCACATTCTCTCATCCACACCTAAGTACTCTCTCACCATTTCTGCACCGGTGGGGGCAATTGGATGAACCAAGGTAGCTATAACTCGCACTGCATAAAAAGAGTCTATTAAAACCTGTCTTCTTAGAGCATCGTCATCGTTATTTTCCGCAGTTCTTATATTATTTACATAATATTTATTACTGCTACGAATATAGCTATCTAACAAGTCGCATATACGATGGAACTCATGGTTATACATGTGTCTTTCGTATTTTAAGATTACTTTTCTAGCTTCATCTAAAATATTTTGACTGATTGTTCCCTCCGGTATATGTGAATCATAATACTTCTGCGCCGTATAGAAACAAGAACGGATTAACCTATTGTATACATTAGTTAAAAGATTTCCTTCCTTTAATACAGGGTCTATCCCATCCTGTTTTTGGGTTTGGTAAACCGCAGGCTGAAAACTTACACTCTTATTATCTAGGCCAAAGCTTAGAAAATGCATTCTAAGTTGTTCATTGGTATAGTATTGTAATAATTCATCAGCCATGGGAGGTTTAATATCTGAGCTACTGCTAGCTTTCTTGTCCATAAAAAGCACATGGTTATTGGCTATTAGGTGGGGAAGAATTAAATCTCCATCCTTTGGTATAAAATCCGGTGCTTCTTTCTGCAGAGCCATAAAGATTGCCATTTCGGCAATTCCGTAAAAGTAAATATTATCTTCACCTATAAACTGATATACATTGGCCTCTTTAGAACACCACCAATCCTTCCAATCCTTTGAGGAAGCCGAACCGGTCTCTAGATATGTTCTCGTAAAGGATATGGGAGCCCATAAAGATTCAGGCCATACCCAGAAGGTCAAACCTTCTAGTCCTTCCTTAACCGGTGCCTTTACTCCCCATTCGATATTACCTGTCAGTCTAAATGGCACCAAGGTCTTTCCGGTACGGAAGTTGACTCCATGATTTGCAATAATCTTTGTTGCCTCTTCCCTATCCCTTAAGGTCTTAAATACCAAGGTAACTGAAGGTTTCTTCTCTTCTTCTATATATTCATGGTCTGGTAATTTATCAATAATTTCTTTAAGCTTAGGCAGCTGATTTTTCTTTATATGAATCATAGGTTCCCTTAGGAACTCTTCCATGGTATTAAGCAGATATTTTCTGGAATTAGTATTCTTTCTAAGATATTCCACCCTGTCTGACAGTAGTTTTTGGAACTCCTCCAGCTTAAAATACCAGTTAGTTACATCTATAACTTCCGGAGTTTTTCCGGACAAGGTACTTTTAGGATTAATAAGCTCACTTGGCATATACTGATGTCCTAAAGAACATTCATCAGCATAACCTCTTTCTGATTTACAACCCTCAATAGGACATTCTCCTACCACTTGACGACCGTTTAACAATACCTTATGTTCCGGGTCAAAAAACTGAGGAGTTGACAGCTTTTCTAGATAACCTTTCTCATAAAGTAATTCAAATACTTCTTCGGATACCTTGTTATGAATTTCCCCGCTTCTTCCAAAAGCAGATGTAGCATATAAGTTTAAAGCAATTTCATAATCATCCAAGGTTTTCTTCTGTTTTAGATGGTTTTCGGTAACATATTCTTCGATTGTACCTTTATAACCTTCTTGCTCACAAATCTTCCTATAATTTTCAACTATGGGAGAACCATAACAGTCGGTACCGGATACGAATATTACATTATCCTTACCAATCCTATCTCTTAAAAATCTGGCAAATACATCGGCATGGATAAATACACCGCCAATATGTCCAAAATGAAGCCCTTTATTTCCATAAGGCATTCCTGCTGTTACAACTGCCCTTTTTGGAAACTTTGGTCTTTCAGGCTCCGGTCTTTTTCTGATTATATTTTCCTCTTTCATAAGCTCCTCCTTTATTGTAATTTACCGACACCACTTTTACATATAAAAAAACCTACGATAATCCAAAGATTACCGTAGGGACGAATACTTCGTGGTGCCACCCTATTTTTTTGATATGTTACCATATCAAACTTATTAGGTACAGATTATACCTTAGTCCTGTAACGTGGACAAACGTCATAGCATCACCGGATTAGTAAATCATCTAATCCGGATCCGTATGCGGCTCCGAGGCTTGCTTCATCTTAACTTCCCCATTCCTTCTCAGCAAACGGAACTCTCTGTAGGTTGCCATTAAGACTACTCTTCTCTTCACAGCCTTTATAATATTTATACCTTATTCTGTATCCTATGATATTCTTCCCAAAAAGTCAAGTAATAATTAAAAAAATGTATTCTTTGGCTAAATATAAGAGGTTTTAGCATAATATAAAGTCTATTAATTACTAGATAAATCTACATAATAAGGAACAATAATATAATTACCGGCATGGATTTTATCAGATGTAAGTCCATTACAAATCATAATATCTTCAATATAATCGTTGATATCTTTATACTCCTCTGTCATATATCTAGAAGCTATAGTCCATAAGCTATCTCCCTTTTGAATCTGAACACTGGCTACCTGCTTAACCCTATGCCTTTCATTCTTTGCTGTAGCAGTCTTGCCGGTAAATATAGCTGTTAGAAGAATGATAATAATTAATACTGACAGTCCGATCCATTTTATACTCTTCTTCATTCTTCTATCAGTTATATTTCTTATAGGCTCATGATTTGAATTAAAATTACTGATTAAAGATTTATTCATAATATATACCTCCCGGTTATAAACTATAAATTTATTCTTGATTTTTACCAATTATAATATGAGCCAAGGTCATCTGATGTCTTAGAAAGTAAAATTTTATAAAAACTTAATCCGAACAAATGTTTTAAATTGATTATATCGAACAAACATTTGCTTGTCAATAGTTTTTTCGAACATATATTCCTTTTTACAAACGTTTTTTCGTTTTTCAGAACATAAGTTTTGCATTTTACTGCCAAGTATGTTATACTAAGCATAATATTTAACAAATATAATATTTGATGAGATTATGGAATAAATAAAGGTATTAAAATATATGAGGAGGCAGATACATATGGGATATGGCAGGATAAGTAATAAGCAGAAAGAGATTCTTGAATTTATAAAATCTCAGATTATTAACAAAGGATACCCCCCAGCCGTTCGTGAAATTTGTGAAGCAGTTAAACTAAAATCAACTTCTTCTGTTCACTCACATCTAGAATCTCTTGAAAAAAACGGTTATATCCGCCGAGATCCATCTAAACCAAGGGCAATTGAAATTATAGATGACGAGTTCAACCTCACCAGACGAGAACTTATCAATGTCCCTATTGTAGGAACTATTACAGCAGGACATCCGGTTCTGGCTGTTGAAAATATAGAGAGCTACTTTCCTATTCCTTCTGAATATATGCCCAATATAGAAACATTTATGTTAAAAGTTAAGGGCGACAGCATGATTAACGCAGGCATTTATGACGGTGATAAAATACTTGTCCAAAAGCAATCCCATGCAAAGAACGGAGACTATGTAGTAGCACTTATAGATGATGAAGTTACTGTAAAGACATTTTATAAAGAAGGCGGTCATTTCCGCTTACAACCTGAAAACGACACCATGGAGCCTATTATAGTATCGGATTTACAGATACTAGGAGTTGTTATCGGACTTTTCCGTATATTTTAAAAGGTGCCAGGTACTGTTAACAAGCTGTGAACGCAAGTTCAAATCTGTTATAAGTACCTGACACCTTTATTTTATAGCTGATCTATAGTAATAGTTTTTCCGTCTCTCCAGATTCTTTCCAAATCGTAAAATAAACGATCTTCCTTAGAAAATACATGGACGATAAGATCCCCATAATCCATCAGTATCCAACCTGCACTTTTTACTCCTTCAATTCGCTGGGGTTCATAACCATTCCTACCTAATTTATCCTTAACCGATTCTACCAAAGAATCTACTTGCTGAGCATTAGTTCCGTTAGCAATAATAAAATAATCTGCAATAATCGATATATCCTTAATATCAATTATCTGAATATCTTCTCCTTTTTTATCTTCTAGAGCGTCGTAAGCTAGTTTTACCATTTCCCTTGAATTATCCATATCTACCTCCAAGTTATATTATTAACTTAACCTAGGTTCACATAATATTCATATGTGTCCTTTGTTAAGTTATCTATTATTTCATCTTTTTCTGTTAGATAATTAAGAATACTGCCTGTTATTATAACAAGAGCCCGGTCTAAATCTTGATAGGCTGCTTCTCTTGCTTTATCAAGTACAGGAATATTCTTTCTGTTAGGCTCAATAAAATCGGCAATGTATAGAATTTTCTCAAGCTTAGACATAGCGGGCCTGCCTGTATTATGGTATCTGATTGCTTTTAGAATGTCTTCGTCTAATATATTATATTTTTCTTTAGCATAGATTGCACCTAGCTTAGCATGAAGAAGTAAAGGTTGCATTCGTTCGGTTTCTGTTATTTCCAAGTTGTTTTTTTTACATTCCCGGATTAGTTCCTCAGCTGTCAAATGCTTTGCACAATCATGAAGTATTCCTGCTATGCTAGCTTTTATAGTATCATATCCAAAAATCAAAGCTAAATCATAACAAACCTCTTCTACACCTAATACATGGCGATATCTATTTTCTGATAATACCTGTTTCATGCTATCTCTTAATTTGCTTAGAATATCTTCCATATAATTACCTCATATTTTGGACTTAATTGCTGCTACTTTATTTACATAATAGTATTAGCTATATAGATTATGATCATTTATATAAGTTAGCACCTCACCTGGTACATAATACCGTATAGACTTACCCTCCTTAATCCTTTTACGGATCTTTTCTGATGATATCTCCATAATGGGCATATCCAGTAAAATTATCTTTCCCTTATAGGTCTTCTCTAGATATTCAGCCTGTTCTTTAAGTTGCTCCATTGAAAATTGAATTCTTCCCCCTGCAACAATAGTACTTAGGTTAAATATAGTCTGAGGATCCTTCCATTGGGGTATCATCATAAGGGAGTCTGCTCCTAAGATAAAATAATAGTCATTATCAGGCTCCCTGTTTTTTAGAACCTCTAAAGTATCTGATGTATAAGTTAAACCGGGTCTATTAAGCTCCAAATCCGATAGTCTAAAATTAGGATTGTCTTTTAGAGCAAGTCTTACCATATTTAATCTATGTTCACCGGATACTACGGTTATTCCAGCCTTATGGGGAGGGTTCATGGTTGGCATAAACAGTACATAATCTAAGCCCGCTTGCTCATATGCATGCTCCGCCAAAAATAAATGGCCATTATGGATAGGATCAAAGGTTCCACCCATAATTCCTATCTTTTTCATTGATTTTCTTCCTTTCGCAAAGTAAATATCAGATTATGTTTAATCCTTTATCTTTTTATCCGGGGGTAAGACAATCTTCTTTTTATCTTTGGATTCCTTATATAATACAATCTTTCTTCCGATAACCTGAACTACTTCCGAACGAGTTCTTTCTGCAAGAGTTTGTGCCATTACATTAATGTCTTCAATACAATTTTTCAAAACATTTATCTTTATTAATTCCCTTGCTTCTAAAGCCTCAGCAACTCCTTGAGTAATTTCAGGAGTTAATGCTGATTTTCCGATTTGATAAATCGGATCTATCTTCATGGCTAATCCTTTTAAATAAGCCCGTTGCTTTGTTGTCATAAAGCACTCCCTTCCATAATTACATATTAGTATAAATAATTTAAATAATTAGCCTATTTATAATAATCAAATTGCAGGCCATACATTCTTACTGTATCCCCTTCTTGAATGCCCAGTTCCTCTAACTGATCTAAGATTCCATTTTCCTTCATGAAATTTTGGAAAAACACAAAACCTTTTTCAGATTCTAAATTAGTATAACCAAGCATACGCTCAATCCTTGGACCTTCCACCACATAAACATGGTCTTCTTCTTTCCATACTTCAAATGGCAGGGATTTATCTTTAAGTTCTTCCGGGAAGAATTCCTTTTCAAAAATAACCGGACTTGTATCCATTTGATCTAGCATAGCCTTAACATGATACAAAAGTTCCTTAACACCCTCACCGCTTACTGCAGATATGGGAAACACCTTATATCCCTCCGGTTCAAAGGTAGACTTAAGTTTCTTTATAATTTCTTCTTTTTCATCACCATATAATACATCCAGCTTGTTTGCCGCAATAACTTGTGGCAGTTTACCCAGCTGCTCATTATAAGAAACCAGCTCTGAATTTATCTTACGGATATCTTCTATAGGATCCCTACCCTCTGTAGAGGCTGCATCCACCAGATGAATTATAACCTTAGTACGCTCAATATGCCTTAAAAATTCATGTCCAAGACCTAGTCCTTCTGAAGCCCCTTCAATTAATCCCGGAATATCAGCTATAACAAAACCGCCGCCCTCCTCTAAGTCAACCACTCCAAGATTAGGCCTTGTGGTGGTAAAATGATAGTTTCCGATTTTAGGCCTTGCATTGGTAACCCTGGATAATAGTGTGGATTTACCTACATTGGGAAAGCCTACTAAACCTACGTCTGCTATAACTTTAAGTTCCAGACGTACAGTCATTTCCATGGCAGCTTGTCCCGGTTGGGCATATTTAGGCGCCTGCATGGTGGCAGTGGCATAATGCTGATTTCCTTTACCCCCACGGCCTCCTTTTAGGACCACTTCTCTTTTGTTATCTCCTGACATATCAGCTACTACTTTTCCGGTGTTTACCTCTATTATAACTGTTCCCGGGGGAACCTTAAGTATAAGATCCTTGCCGTCTCTACCGGAACATTTCTTTTTACTGCCGTTTTCTCCATCCTCAGCAATAAACCTTCTGGTATATCGAAAATCAGCCAAGGTGTTCAAACCTTCGTCAACTTCAAAAATGACATCTCCGCCTTTTCCGCCATCTCCTCCGTCCGGGCCACCGGCCGGAACGTATTTTTCTCTTCTGAAACTGACATGGCCGTCTCCGCCTTTACCGGATCTTATATAAATTTCAGCTCTATCTGCAAACATAATATCCTCCATTTAAGCAAGAACTACCAACTACTAGATAAGAAATTTTACATTCAATTCATGTAATTCATGACATTTATCAAGCTTTCTTAAATAAATCTCATGAGTTCCATGGATGTATCTAAGATAGAATGATATTGTATTATGTACTTGTATTATTACCAATTCCTATAATGCTTATTATAATCTGAATTTATGGTAATAACAACCACCATAATAAACAATAAACATAAAAGAACCCCAAATTCATGCTGCATAGGAATTTGGGGTTATCATCACATGTATCTGCTTTTATACACTCTCTACAGGATAAACACTTGCCTGTTTCTTGTCTCTGCCTTTTCTTTCGAAGCGAAGAACACCGTCTACTAATGCAAATAATGTATCATCACTACCACGACCTACATTAAGTCCCGGATGTATCTTTGTTCCACGCTGTCTATAAAGAATATTACCGGCACGAACAAACTGTCCGTCAGCTCTTTTTGCGCCAAGTCTCTTGGATTCAGAATCCCTACCGTTCTTTGAGGAACCTACACCCTTCTTGTGAGCAAAAAATTGAAGGTTCATTCTTAACATGTTTTACACCTCCTAGTTTATAATCAAACCGTGCAAATCCACTATATAAATTCAAGCTGAATCTGCCTGCTACTTTACTTATTCTTTTGACTGACCCTCTCGGATATTGAAATATACTTACCCTTACATTCCTTTTTTATTCCATGAAGTCCATAGGCCAGTGAACTAAGGAGTAAATTTCCATTTTTACTTATGGGGCTAGTCAGGTGAAATTCTATTAAACCACTTTTTTCATCTTCACTATAATCAAAAGTATCAGAAGTAAAATATTCAATAGAATTTATTGTATTGATTACCAAGGCAGATACTGCTGCACATACAACATCATTGCCCTCTTGGCCATAACCTGCATGTCCTAGCACCTTAAAACCTGTAATCAAATTATCTTTATCTTTATAAATGGTTACTTTAATCATAATATACCATTACCTATGCATTGATCTTTTCAATCTTAACTTTGGTATATGGCTGTCTATGACCTTTTTTCTTGTTATATCCTTTTTTAGCTTTGTATCTGTATACAACAACTTTTCTGTTTTTACCTTCTTCAACAACAGTTGCTGTAACATTAGCATTTGCTACTGTAGGATTTCCAACAATCATTTTACCGTTATTTACAGCTAGTACTTGGTCAAAAGTAACTTCTTGGCCAGCTTCTAGGCCAAGCTTCTCAACTTTAATGATATCGCCTTCCGCTACCTTGTACTGTTTTCCACCAGTTGCAATAATTGCGTACATATGGCACCTCCTATTATCATTACTCGCCAACTACGGTGTCCGTATAAACGGAACTTATACCCCATTGTGCGGCACACTAAATTATGTTAGCATATACCTTAAAAAATGTCAATTAAAATTTTACAAGCACGTAGCTAAAACTCAATGACCTAATTTAATCATTGTTGAAGTATAGTATCGATAAAAGGAAGCTGTTCGTGTAAAGGTTTTCTTAGCTTCATTCTTGTAACCTCTACTAAACCTAAGGCTGTCATATCCACAAGGGTTGTTTTAATTGGATCTTTTTTTAGATATTCTTCTAGTTCTCTCATTAGTAACTCTTTATCTTTTTCTAATTCCATATCGATAAAATCAATTATAATTATTCCGCTTAAATTCCGTAACCGTATTTGTTTTGCAATTTCTTTTGCTGCTTCTAAATTGATCTTTAAAAAGGTTTCTTGAACCTTTTTCTTTCCTGCCACTGCCTTTCCTGTATTGACATCTATTGCCGTTAAGGCTTCCGTGGGCTGAATTATAAGAGAACCCCCTGATTTTAACCAAACTTTGGGCTTAAGTGCCTCCTTTAGCTTCTCCTTAATTCCATAGAGGGTCCATAAGCTTATATTATCATCTTGATATAATCTTAACTTTGCCATATCTTCCGGCTGATGTTGTGTCAGATACTCCTTAATATTTTCATAAAGCCTTGCATCATCGGTTACAAATTCATCAACCCTATCTGCATATCCGTCTCTAATATCACAAATATAAGCCGGTGGTGTACTATATAATAATGAAAATCTGCTTTTATGAACTCCGTATCTTCTTATGTTTTTAAAAGTTTCTATAAGATTATTTATTTCATTAATTATCAATTGATCAGACATATAAGCTGAATTAGTTCTGACTATAAAACCAAATTCCTTACTGACATAGGGTTTTACCAATGATCGAAGTCTCTGCCGCTCTGCTTGATCCTCAATCTTTTTGGATACTCCAATAGAGGTTTTTCCATAGGTTAAAGCTACATATTTTCCGGTCAGGTTGATATTGGAGCTGACTACAGGTGCCTTGGTCTTAACATCTTCCTTGGTAACCTGAACAATCAGCTCATCACCTATCTTAATCTGAGTTTCCTTAAGGGAAGCTTCCTTATCATCACAGGCCTGATTGGCAAGGATGGGATAGGGATTTTCCTTCATTGAAAAGTAACACATCCTGCCCTCTTCAATTTCAACAAAGGCAGCATTTATGTTTTTAACAATATTTTTTACTTTACCAAGATAAATATTGCCTAGAATATTCTCCTCATTATCAGGATTTAGGGATACTTGCACCATATCCTTCCCTTCAAATAATGCAGAGATTATAGTATGATCTTGCCTTGTAATAATAATCTTATGACTCATAAAAGCATCCCCCGCATCCTACTTATCCAAATGATCAAGCGGAATTAATTTTTTAGTCTTTTCATCCCTAGTATAAAGCTCTAGTCTATGAACTTGCCAAGCAAATGAATTATATTCTATATTATTATCTTTACAAAAGGCTTCCATAACAAGTTCCGGCTTCAGATTAGATACACTTCCCGTATCCAGTTGAAGATATACCTTAATATCATTGTCATAGACTTGGGCCATACTTTCTATATCAAGAAAATAACTTTTTTCCCCGTTTTCCGGCCTTGTGACATTCATTAATTTATCCCTTAATTTTTCTTTATATTCTTTTTCATCATAGGATACCAGGCTAATCATAGGTCTTATATTGACCAGTTTTTCGCTGGTCTTGGTCTTTTTGTTAATAATAATTTCTGATTTACTATAAAATTTCTCAAATGCCTTCCTAAAGTCTTTGCCGGATAGGATTTCTTCACCTAAAGAATAACCATCCTTTAGGGAAATTAAATAATCAGCCGATGATATCAAGGACATGGCAGTCACATGTTTTTCATTTTCCTTAGGCTCCCTTAATATACGAAAGCCGGTAACTAAAAATCCCTCTGACATAACCTCATTTATAGCCTTAACCATATCCTCAGGGGATTTGCTTGAATTTAGGCTTATATCTACATATTCACCATCACTGGTTAATCCAAGCCCTAAAGGTGCCGCAAAAGACATAATCTGATGGGGATTAAATCCTTTGGTATATTCACTGTCATAATCTGCTCTACGAAAAGCTTTCTGAAAATACCGCATTACATCCAAATGACCGATAAATTTCATGGCACCATATTTTTTAAATTTAATTCTAACCTTCACTTTTTACCTCCTGCGGTTTTTCTTTTGCACTTATATTTTCGAAACATACACCGCCTCCGAATGCCTTAGCACCACAGTTGTAGCATAACTGCCTACAATTAGGAGTTACTGTGCTTTTAATTGCTCTTTTGTATTCCCGAAGAAGAAATGCCTTGCTTACACCGACATCTATAAAGTCCCAAGGGAAAATCTCATCTTCTCCACGTTCTCTGCTGTTGTAAAACGAAATAGATATACCCTCTTTTTCAAATGCTTTTAACCATTTATCATAATCAAAAAATTCACTCCAAGAATCATAAAGACATCCGGCCTTATAAGCTTCATAAATAACCTTACTAAGTTTTCTATCCCCTCTGGCTAATACTCCTTCTAACTGACTTAACTCTGCCTCATGCCAGTTATATCTAATACTTTTTCTGTTTAATTGTTCATTTATCTTATTTTTTAACAGCTGCTGCTTTTGTAAATACTCTTCTGGGGTATCCATCCTAGACCACTGAAAAGGAGTAAAAGGCTTAGGTACAAAAAATGATGTACTAGCTACAACATTTACCTTTCCCTGTCTTTCTTCCTTAGGGATTTCATAGTATTTTCTTGCTATTTTATCCGATAATATGGCAATCCCTTCTATATCCTCTTCTGTTTCCGTAGGAAGGCCCATCATAAAGTATAGCTTAACCCTATTCCAACCGCTGATAAAGGCTTGTGAAGCACCATTTAGAATATCTTCTTCAGTTAGACCTTTATTTATTACATCCCTAAGCCTCTGAGTTCCCGCTTCAGGAGCAAAGGTTAGGCTGCTTTTTCTTACATCCTGAACCCTACTCATTACATCAAGGGAAAATGCATCTATACGAAGGGAGGGCAAGGATATATTTACACCTTTTGTTCCAAACTCATCAATTAGGAAGTAGACTAATTCCTGTAGCTTAGAGTAGTCACTGGAACTTAAGGAACTTAGAGAAATTTCTTCATGGCCTGTGGATTTTAACATCTCATATGCACATTTCTTTAAATATTCCAAATCCCTTTCCCTGTTTGGCCGATAAATCATACCTGCCTGGCAAAATCTACAACCACGGATACAGCCTCTTTGAATCTCCAGTACCACTCTGTCCTGAGTAACCTTTATAAAAGGTACTAAGGGTTTTGTAGGATACTGGGCTTGGCTCAGATTCATTTCAATTTGCTTTTTAACCTTATCCGGTGCAGTATCAAGATTCTTAGTAAAACTTTTAATAGTGCCGTCCTCATTATATTCTACATCATAGAAGGCAGGAACATAGATACCCTCTATTTGGGCAACCAGTTTTAGAAATTCTCTTCTGGTTTTTCCTGACCCTTTACATTCCTTATAAAGATCAAGAATCTCATCATATGCTGTCTCACCTTCACCTATATAGAAAAAGTCAAAGAAATCAGCAATAGGTTCCGGATTATAGGTACATGGTCCGCCCCCTATGACAATAGGATCATCTTCTGTCCTGTCCTTGGCATAGATAGGGATCTGTGAAAGTTCCAGAACCTGTAGTATATTGGTATAACACATCTCATACTGGATGGTAATTCCTAAGAAATCAAAATCCTTAACAGGATCCTGGCTTTCTAAAGCAAAAAGAGGGATCTTTTTCTCCCTCATAAGCTTGTCCAAATCTACCCAGGGGGAATAAACCCTTTCACAATAGGTGTCATCCCTGCGGTTTAGTATATCATATAGTATCTGAATTCCCAGGTGGGACATACCAATCTCATATACATCCGGAAAACACATGCAGAATCTTATATCTACATCCTTGGGATTCTTTACCTTCATATTTATCTCTCCGCCGATATAGCGGGCCGGCTTATCTACGGAAAGGAGTATTTCATCTGATAGTGCTAATTTTCTCATCATGTTATCCTTTCTAAAAAAAATCATAGCAGACAGATTAGGATATTTCCTATAATAAATCTAGTAATATAAGTTTTCTAGATTGTCTATCGAATATTATAACTTATAGGATAAAAAAATACAACGAAGTAAAAACCCGCCTATTTAAGCCATGATACAATTATTTCCTCTATAATATCCATTTGATTAAAGCCTGTAACATAGTGCCTTATGGTTTCATAGGTAAAATTTCCTAATTCAAACTTTATTTTATCAATAATAAACAGACTAAAAAATATTACTAGGGCACAAACAGTACGAATGACCAAGGATTTATAAGAAAGCAGTTCCTTTTCCATATTTTCTTCATCCCTGCCCTGGTTAAATAATTTACTTACTTTGTCCTTTTTCTTTTTTCCGTATACAGAATTAGCTGTATCATCTTCTCTAAAAATATAATCACTAATTCTGCCTGATGTATCATAAGCATTTAGTTGTCTTAGACAAGCTTCCCTGGCTTGGCGGATATATTCAGCCCGGGATAACCTTGCCTGGCCTACTTGATTATTTGGATTTTCATTATATATATTAGCTTTATCAAAGTATATGGAGTCTTCCTGCCTTTGATTTACATTATTATTTGTTTTATCTATGTAAGGGTATCTATCTACCATTTCAATGGGTACATAATATTTTTCATCTATATTGTTTGATAGATTCTTTTCAATTTGACTATAGATTTTATCCTCATAACTGGCATCCATTCCTATCCCTCCTTCTACATATATTCACCGGCTGAATATATAAAGATTAGTATACTCAAAACATCTACATATTCTTAACTTCATTATATTTCAACCAAACAAGATATATTCCACATCACTTAAAGGCAAATCTTCTTCTACAAGCCTTTATTTGATGGCTATCGAAAATTCATTGAAAAATATAAGGTTTTCATATATAATGACTTTAATTAACTAATAGACAATTATAAGGAGGAATACCAATGTCAACAAATGTTTATGACATACTACAGGAACGGGGTTTTATTGAACAATGTACCCATGAGGATGAAGTTCGCGAATTATTGGGAAAGGAATCCGTTACCTTTTATATAGGCTTTGATGCTACCGCTGATAGTTTAACTGCGGGACATTTCCTTACAGTTATGGCCATGATGCATATGCAACGGGCAGGACATAGACCCATCGCCCTTCTAGGTGGCGGTACCACCATGATTGGTGACCCAACCGGCAAATCTGATATGCGATCCTTAATGACCAGGGAAACTATTGATTACAATGCCAACCGTTTTAAAGAGCAACTTTCTAAATTCATTGATTTTAGTGACGACAAAGCAATTCTTGCAAATAATGCCGATTGGCTTCTAGACTTAAATTACGTAGAATTTTTAAGAGAAATAGGAGTTCATTTCTCAGTAAATAAGATGCTGGCTGCAGAATGCTATAAGCAAAGAATGGAAAAGGGACTTACCTTCTTCGAATTTAACTATATGCTTATGCAGTCCTATGATTTCTGGAAGCTTAATAAATTATATGATTGTAAACTGCAACTTGGAGGTAACGACCAGTGGTCCAATATCATCGGTGGAGTTGAGTTAATACGCCGTAAGGAGCAAAAGCCTGCATACGGCCTAACCTTTAAACTTCTTACAACCAGTGAAGGTATTAAGATGGGTAAGACTATGAAGGGAGCTGTATGGCTAGATCCTAATAAAACCTCTCCATATGAATTCTACCAGTACTGGAGAAATATCGAAGATGTAAAGGTTGAAGAATGCCTAGGCCTATTAACCTTCCTACCTATGGATGAAGTAAGAAGATTAGGTGCCCTTAAAGGTGCAGAGATAAATCATGCTAAGGATGTTCTTGCCTATGAGATAACAAAGATTGTTCACGGGGAAGAAGAAGCTAAAAAAGCACAAGAGGCCTCCAAGGCCTTATTTGGTGGTGGCGTAAAGTCTGAAAATATACCTACCACCAGCTATCCTGCTGCTAGATTTGCTGAGGGAATAGACCTAATTACCTTAATGTGTGATGCAAAATTAGCCGTCTCCCGTTCCGATGCCAGAAGAACCATACAACAAGGAGGAGTTTCGGTAAACGATAAAAAAGTAGATAATTTTGATTTGATTTTAACAGATAAGGATTTTGATTCTGACGGAGCAATTCTGATTAGAAAGGGTAAGAAATCATACCACAGATTTATAGCCGAATAAGAATCTACTGTAGAAATGGACTTTAGCTTATACTTGGTTAGCATAATGTTTTCATTTGTATTTAATTAAAAATATAAGAATGGAGTTGAGATTATGCAAGAATATATCCCATTTTTCCAAGGCGAAAACAGAAGCTTCACAGAGAAATTGGCTAAATATTTTGAATACTCTGGTTTAGAATCAAAAATAGATTACGATGAAGCAAATGATGTCTATATCTTATCTGTTCCTGCCGATAAAGAAAAGGAGGCTAAAAAACATTATCAGGCCTTCTACTTCGTGGAAAGGGAAAGGATTAAAAAGGCAGAAAATGAAAAAAGCTCTGAAATATCTGAAGAAGCAAAACAAGAGCCAAGTGAAAAATCCTCTCAGGATATATCTGAGGATATGGTAATTTCAGAAAATGAACTTGAGGAAGAAACCGAGTCGGAACTTGTTAGCCACAAAGCCGGTCAAACCCCTACAGATGATGAAGAGGATATGACCAGTGAAGTAGAAACCGAAGACTATAAAGGCTTAATAACAGGATCCGGAAATTATATGTTTAAATCGGAAAAATATCAAGATTACACCGGAACCTTTTATATATTTCTCTTTCTAGGCATCGCCGGGGTTATCTTCGTAATCCTAAATATAGCTAGAGTCTTAACTATCTTAAATGGTGTCTTTCCTAATTTTATTATGGGTGCCCTCTTTTTGTTCTTTATATATGAGGCAATAACCATATGGAATAAGGCCAAGAAGCTTAAGTGGGAAATAGAAGAAGAAAATCAACTGACTGAGAAAATTAATCAGTGGTTACAAAAAACTGTAACAAAAGATTTTTTAGCTTCAATCAGTAATGATAATTTATCAGAAGAGCTAAATTATATGAAGCAGACCGATACCATACGGGATATGTTACTTGCTGAATTTGGTGAGCAAAATCATGATTATCTTGACCGACTTATTGAAGAATATTATAACCAAGTATTTGATCTTTAATAAGATACTTAGAATTAATTGAATAAAAACTTTAAGGTGGCTTTCATTTAAGATAGTGGAAGCCACTTTTTCTATACTTTTATATATTGCATTTAATTGTCAACTTATTAGTCATTGTATGTTGACATTTTAGATTAAGCTGTTATACTAAAGTCTATAAAAATACAAATACCCTACAAGGGAGGTCCAAAATGGAACTTAAAGAACAGATATTAAAAATTTTAGAAGAAAACAGGGGAAACAGTGTTAATGGTGCCTTGATGGCTAAAGAACTTCATGTTACCAGAAGTGCCATCTGGAAGAATATAAATCAACTAAAAAACGAAGGTTATCAAATAGAGGCAGTACCTAATCGGGGTTATTGTCTTAAAGAATCAAATGATATACTTACTAACCAAAGTATAAGTCCATATCTTAAAGGTAAGGCTACAAACTTTATTCTTGATGTCAGAAAAACCGTAAGCTCTACCAATACCCTGGCCAAGGAAATGGCTGCCAATAAAGCCCCCGAGGGAACAGTTCTTATTGCTTCAGAGCAAACCAATGGCCGGGGTCGTATGGGCCGCAGCTTCTACTCTCCTGCTACAGGGCTATATCTATCCCTTATATTAAGGCCTAAGCTTAGTATTGAAGACTCTTTATTAATAACAACCAGTTCTGCTGTGGCAGTGGCAAAGGCTATAGAAAAAATCACAAATGAAGACGTTCATATAAAATGGGTTAATGATTTATTTATGCAGGGAAAAAAGGTATGCGGAATTCTTACTGAAGCTTCCTTAAATATTGAAAACGGCGGTTTAGAATATGCCATTGTCGGTATCGGTATAAATGTAAACACTAAGGATTTTCCCAGTGATATAAAGGATATTGCCGGTTCCATCTTTTTAGATAAACCAAAAAATCAGCCTATAACATCAATACTAGCAGCTGAAGTCTTAAATAATCTGGCAGATTCCATGGATAAGCTGACCAGTAAAGATTACCTTGAGGAATATAAGAAACGTTCATTTCTTATAGGTAAGGATATATATGTACTAAAAGAAAAAAAAGTTTTTCCTGCCAAGGCTATCGGTATAGATAACAGGGCAAGATTGCTTGTGGAATATCCCGATTCCACCAAGGAAGCATTAACTTCAGGAGAAGTCAGTATAAGAACAGATTATTTGCCCAAATAATTTCAGAATAAAGGAGTAAGATATTATGATATATTCAAGTTCTAAAGGACTTTCTACTAAAAGCTTAATTATAACAGCTATGTTTACTGCCATAATCTGTGTATTGTCTCAGATTATTATTCCCATTCAGCCTATTCCTTTTTCTTTGTCTCTCCTTGCCATATTTTTAACGGGAGCCCTTCTTGAGCCAAGGTATGCCTTTTTATCTACATTAGCTTATCTTCTTTTAGGGGCTTTTGGCTTACCGGTTTTTGCCGGATTTAAAGGGGGAATTAACATCCTTACGGGAATGACAGGAGGATTTCTTATGGCCTACCCTCTGATGGCTTTTATCACATCCTTATTCTATCAGATAAGTTTAAAACTAAAATCAACTTCATCTTGGAATAAGTTAAACCATAAGACTTTGCCGGCCTTAGGAATGGTTATATCTCTTTTTATATGCTATCTAATAGGCAGCCTATGGTTTAGTTATGTTGCAGACACCACCATAAGCTATGCCCTAACAGTATGTGTGATTCCCTTTATAGCATTTGATTTGCTAAAAATCATTATGGCTTTATCTGCTGCCATGGCAATAAAAAGAGTATTAGGCCAAGTTATATAAATTCAGCACATTTGTCACAAGAAATACATAAAAAGCTCATCAAACAGACTTAGCCCCTAGTGGAGCAAATTATCTGTTATGATGAGCTTTAGTAATACTAAATTACATAGGGCTAAACAATTCTTCCAGCTCTTCTCTGGATAAGGTATTAATAAACACTTCCTTTGAACTGATAATTGAGTCGGAAAGCTCCTTCTTCTTTTTCTGAAGCTTAAATATCTTCTCTTCTATGGTTCCTTTAGTAATCAGTTTCAATACATGAACCTTGTTTTGTTGACCTATTCTATATACCCTGTCAGTAGCCTGTTCTTCTACTGCAGGATTCCACCAAGGATCATAATGGATTACCGTATCGGCACCGATAAGATTTAAGCCTGTGCCACCGGCCTTTAGGGAAATTAAAAATACTTTGCCTTCTCCCTCATTAAACCTTTTTACCCGCTCATTACGCTCCTGTGTAGGAGTACTTCCTTCCAGATAAAAATAGGGAATATTCATATCTTTAAGTTCCTCTTCTATAATCTGTAACATTGATGTAAACTGTGAAAATACCAATATACGATGATCATTGGCAATAGCTTCTGGAATAAGCTCCATAAGTAAATCCAATTTTCCGCTTCCCCCCTGGTAATTTTCCAAGAATGTAGAGGGATGGCAGCAAATCTGTCTTAACCTGGTTAGGGCTGCAAGTATCTTCATCCTGCTCTTTTCTAATCCTGTCTCAGACAGTTCCGTATGAATTTCATTTCTTATATTTTCAAGGTAGGCTAAGTATACCTTCTTTTGCTCTTCAGAAAGATCCGTAAGCATTTTCGATTCATATTTATCCGGTAGTTCCGTAAGAACATCCTTCTTCATACGGCGCAGGATAAAGGGTGATATATGCTGGTGAAGATCTTCTAGGGCCTCCTTATCTTCCTTTAAAATAGGTTTCTCATAAACTTCAACAAATTTTGAATGATTATAAAGGTATCCTGGCATTATAAAATCAAATATTGACCAAAGCTCAGATAGGCTATTTTCTATTGGGGTTCCTGTTAAGGCAAATTTATGTTTGGTTTTTAATCTTTTTACTGATTTTGCATTTTGTGAAGCATTATTTTTAATAAATTGGGCTTCGTCTATAAATACTCCGTGAAATTCAATTTTTTCATAAACACTAATATCTCTTCTTATTAAGGGATAGGATGTAATTAGGACATCGTAGTCTTTATATCTTTCAATTATTTCTTGTCTTTCCGGGGGATTTCCGCTAACAACTACAGCCTTAATAAAGGGAGCAAAATTCTCCATCTCATCAAGCCAATTATATGTTAAAGATGTAGGACAGACAATTAAAAAATGTGTATCTTTTTTTTGCTTCTTATTCTCCAATATCAGGGAAGCTATAAATACTATGGATTGCAATGTTTTTCCAAGGCCCATGTCATCAGCCAAAATTCCTCCCAGGTCATTTTGTGCCAATGTTCTTAGCCATTTATAACCGGTTACCTGATAGGGACGAAGGCTTGCCTGAATTTCATCAGGTACCTTAAAATCCGTTACAGAAGGATTAAGTATTTTATCCGTCAGAGCGGTAAAATCCCGATCTTTATGAAGTTCCAGCTCCTTATCTGAAAATGCCTTGTCCAAATATACCGCATGCTGCTTTTCCAAATAAAGCTTATTTTCCTCCATATTATTGCTACCTACATTTAGTGAGCTTAAAATTTTGGACAGATTTTCTACTTTTTCCCCTTCCAGTTTAACGAAGCTACCGTTTTTTAGCCGATAAAATTTCTTTTTAACCTGATAAGCATAAAGCAAATTTTTTAATTCATCCTTAGGTACACCTTCAAAAGATATATCCAGCTCCAAAAGATTTATACCGCCATTTACCCTAACACTGGCTTTAAAATTTCCCGGAGGATTAATACTAAGCTTTCTAAAATCCTCAGAATAATATAAAGTTGCCACTCCCTCAAGATCCATTACTTTACCGGATAAAAATTCATAGATAAGCTCTTCATTTTTTAAAAGATAATAGTTCTTATAAGGAACAAATCCCAGTTTTAAAATCTCATCAATAACTGCCTCTTCACTTTCCCTTTGTCGGACTATTATATAAGATCCGGAGGAAGCATTGCCAAAGGAATTAAACTCATAATCCCCATAACGGTATCTAAGTTCAGCCTTAATACCATGTTTATGTCTGTCAAAATAAATTTTAGCCTCTAAGTCTTCAGAAATATATCTTTTCTTTAATTCCTCCGGTACATCCAGTTCCATGGTTTCACTTATTCTTGGCAATACATGCTCAAGAAAGCTGTTTTTCTTTTCACCTTTAAAAACTAAAGGCTCCTTATCTCTGCCAAGACTATTATAAAAAGGCTTAAAATTTCGAATAAACTTTTTATCCGGCTTATATATGGCCCCGTCATAATAAAGCAATTCCCCGGTATCTAAAATAGGTAAAACAGCCTCTTTACCCTGATAGTCAACAAAAACTGCTTCCTCATCCATGGTAAGTTGCAATGAAATCTTTGGATTTCCCTTAATATAACTTACATTGGTAAACTCCCTGCCATAAAGCTCCAAGGTAAAGGTGGTCCCATATAAAAGCTCCAAAAGTTTAAACAACATATTTTTAGTCAAAATAACATTGGATTTTGTAAATATTTTTGAAAAATGGGAGCTGTTAATCACCTCTTGAATCTCATAAATATCCAAAAGATAATCTAAAATAATCTGGGAAGGCTTGTCAAAGTTACTTTCCCCGCTTATATATTTAAATTCCTTTCCTAGGGAAAAACTTTCGTTATTATATATATTATATAAAAATTTTTTTATGGTCTGAATTTTATATTTGCGGTTACTACCTCCGCGAAAAGATGCATATGCCCTAGCACTATCCCCCTTCATAAGCTGTGGAATAGTTATAATGGTATCTAGGGAAAAAGTTTCTCCTACCAGATAAGCCTCTTCCTGAGAGGCAAAATAGTCTAGTATTTGAATGATTTTTCTTTCCTCAGGACTTCTTGTCTCTGATAGCATTGTCCTTTCCTGATATTTTAATATAAATAATAAAGCAGCTACCACATGCTTACAAGCCCCCTGATCCTTTAGTCTTGATGGACAATTACAATTATAATCAAAGGATCCGTCTTCTTGTTCTTCCACAATGACAGAATATTTAAAATTCCCCTGTACCTCCATACGATACAGCTTTGCAGAGTTTGAATAAGAGGCACTGACAACACGATTTTCCTTATAGTATTGTAAGCCTCTAGCATAAACCGTATCATTGGAGGCTAAGTTCCTGATACCTGTCCGTGAAATTTGAATCATATTTTGCACACCTTTCTTTTATCTAAGCTTAAATTATGTTCTTTTCCAGTTATAAAATCATTTCACTTAGATAACAAAATACTGTATCCTACTATTATACCACATAATAAAAAAAAGTGTATTTTAAATATTCCTATATTTGTATAAATGCTGAATTTAGTTATTATAATTACTAATCCATAGTATTAGTTTAATTTATAAAAACTTCTCAAAAACAGATTGTCTTTTTAAATAGTATATATTAGAATACTTAGTTAGAATAGTTACACAACTATTATAATGGAGGTAAATATGAGGCATATCATTAGTCCTACGGATCTTACTATTTCAGAATTAGATGAACTTCTAAATCTAGCTGAAGATATTATTAAAGATCCAAAAAAATATTCTAAAGTTTGTCAAGGAAAGAAACTAGCAACCCTATTTTATGAACCTAGTACCAGAACCAGACTTAGTTTTGAAGCCGCCATGCTAAACTTAGGCGGAAGTATTCTTGGCTTTTCATCTGCAGATTCTAGTTCAGTGGCAAAAGGCGAAAGCGTTGCCGATACAATTCGCGTTATTTCTTCTTACGCAGATATATGTGCAATTCGTCATCCCAAGGAAGGTGCTCCTTTAGTAGCAGCACTCCACTCTTCCATTCCAGTTATCAATGCCGGAGACGGCGGTCATAATCATCCCACTCAAACCTTTACCGATTTACTTACTATAAAAAATCTTAAAGGGCGGTTCGAGAATCTAACCGTTGGTTTTTGTGGCGATTTAAAATTTGGAAGAACAGTACATTCCCTAATAGGAGCCCTATCAAGATATAAGAATGTGAAATTTATCCTTATATCCCCTGAAGAACTAAAAGTTCCCACCTATATCAAAGAGGAAATACTAGATGTGAACAATATTCCTTACGAAGAGGTAAGAAGTCTTGAAAAAGCCATCCCCAATTTGGACATCTTGTATATGACCAGGGTCCAGAAAGAGCGCTTCTTTAACGAAGAGGATTATATCAGGCTAAAAGACACCTATATACTTAATACTAGGAAAATGTCCCTGGCTAAAAAGGACATGCTGGTATTACATCCCCTGCCAAGGGTAAATGAAATTGCCGTAGAGGTAGACGATGATCCCCGGGCAGTATATTTTAAACAGGCTGAATTTG
Organism: Herbinix luporum; assembly: GCF_900070325.1. Classification (GTDB taxonomy): domain Bacteria; phylum Bacillota; class Clostridia; order Lachnospirales; family Lachnospiraceae; genus Mobilitalea; species Mobilitalea luporum. The sequence goes on along the minus strand of NZ_LN879430.1, from coordinate 1,016,808 downwards.
GTGTCTATGCAAGAATGGCATTAATAATCACCTTGTTAGGTTATAAAGAAGGGAGGCCCCTATGTTAAATATAGGCATACTAAATCAGGGAATTGTTATAGACCACATAAAGGTGGGGGGAGCAATGAAAATATATACCTACCTTAATCTTGAAAATCTAGATTGCAGTGTGGCTATTATAAAAAATGCCAGAAGCAATAAGATGGGACGAAAAGATATTATAAAAATAGAAGGAACCTTAGACGATATAAATTTGGACATCCTAGGGGCCCTAGACCACAAAATAACCATTAATATAATTAAAAACGGAGAAATCATAGAAAAGAAAAATCCCAGGCTACCGGATAAAGTAGATAACATACTAAAATGCATAAACCCTAGATGCATAACTTCTATAGAAAGTGGTATCCCCCATTCCTTTAAATTGACAGATAAGAAAAACGGTGTCTATAGATGTATCTACTGCGAGCAAGCTTTTAAAGGTGTCAGGTACCGTTAAGAAACTGTGAAATATTTATGAGCTTTTTTAAACCATGGGCAGTTTTATTTGCCCATGGTTTTTTATTAGTAAATCCCCATTCTGTCGGATATTACTTCCCAATTGATATTCTCCATAAACCTATTGATATACTCTACTTTATTATCTGCATATTGCAGAAAATAGGCATGTTCATATACATCCAGCACAAGGATTGGGGCAGAGTATGCAATATTACCAAGATCATGGGCATCTAAACTGATATTTCGCAGTCTTAAACTTCTTTGGTCGTAACTAAGAAGTGCCCAGCCCCTGCTAGCCTTTGCTGTACTTATAAAATCTTCTTTCCATCCCTCAAAGCTGCCAAAATACATAGCAAGCTGCTCCATAGCTCTTTTATCCGGTTTGTTTACAATACCACCTATATTCTCAAAATAAAGCTCATGTAGAATTACCCCATTAAGGGCATAGGTTTCACCTCTTTTGCATTCTCTATAGAAGCTAAAGGTAGCATTGGCCTTTTCTCTTTCCGGATTATTCATAAGTATCTGATCAATTTCATTGATCTTATCTACATATCCCCCATACAATCTTATATGTGCCTCAAACTGCTGACGATTTATTACAGTTATATCATCGGTATAATGAAATCCAACCTTTTGAATCATAAAAAGCCCCCCTTTACCCAATCTATGAATGGTTTCTTGTGACAAGCCATATTCATTATACTAATATATATACGGGGACTTTTTATAAGCTATGACTATTATTATAAATTATAATTTATCTAAATCACTAAAATAACCCTACAATCCTGCCTTCTTCATTTACATCAATTCCTTCTGCAGCAGGAACTTTTGGAAGTCCTGGCATAGTCATCATTGTACCTGTTATTGCCACCACAAAACCGGCACCTGCCGAAACATAAGCTTCTCTTATATTTATTGAAAAGCCTGAGGGTCTACCAAGCTTTTTAGGATCATCTGATAGGGAGTACTGATTTTTCGCCATACAAACCGGCAGATTACCATAACCAAGTTCTTCAATCTTTTTTATTGCCATATCTGCAGCAGGATCATATGTTACCTTGTCTGCACCATATATCTCTTTGGCAATGGTTTCAATCTTTTCTTTAATAGACAGTTCTAAACCATATAAAGGTCTGTAATTGCTCTCTTTCTCTTCTAAGGTCTTTAAAAGCTTGCTAGCTAAGTCTATACCACCTTCTCCGCCCTTTTCCCATACTTCACAAAGAGAAAATTCACAATCCCTTTCTATACAAAAATTCTTTACAAATTCTATCTCGGCACTTGTATCGGTAACAAAGCGATTTAAGGCAACTATCACCGGTACACCAAATTTTTGTAAATTCTCAATATGCTTCTCTAAATTAACAATACCTTTTTTAAGGGCATCCAGATTTTCAGCGGAAAGTTCGGTCTTTAAAAGACCTCCATTATATTTTAGTGCTCGAAGTGTTGCAACTAAAACCACTGCATCCGGTTTTAATCCCGCTGTCCTACACTTTATATCTAAGAATTTCTCAGCTCCCAAATCAGCCCCAAAGCCTGCCTCCGTAACTACCACATCAGCAAGCTTTAAAGCCATTTTTGTAGCTATGACGCTATTACAGCCATGGGCAATATTAGCAAATGGTCCTCCATGTATTATAGCCGGTGTATTTTCTATAGTCTGAATAAGGTTAGGTTTTAATGCGTCCTTTAATAGTGCTGCCATAGCCCCTACGGCATTTAACTCTTTTGCCTTAACAGGCTTTCCCTCATAGGTATAGGCAACAACTATTTCACCCAATCGTTTTTTAAGATCTTCCATGTTTTTGGCCAGACATAATACGGCCATAATTTCTGAGGCAACCGAAATTACAAAATGATCTTCCCTAACTACTCCATCGGCTTTTCTGCCTAGGCCTACTACAATATTACGAAGAACCCGATCATTCATATCAACACAGCGTTTCCATACAATCTGGTTAGGGTCAATAGATAAAGTATTCCCCTGATGTATGTGATTATCCAACATAGCAGCCAGAAGGTTATTGGCTGAGGTAATTGCATGAAAATCTCCTGTAAAATGCAAATTTAAATCTTCCATAGGCACAACCTGGGCATAACCTCCCCCTGCTGCACCGCCTTTTATTCCAAAGCAAGGACCTAGAGATGGTTCTCTAAGTGCAATTACCGATTTTATATTCATCCTTCCTAGAGCCTGTCCCAGACCCACAGTAGTTGTGGTTTTACCTTCCCCTGCAGGAGTAGGATTAATGGCAGTTACAAGTACCAACTTGCCATCTTTTCTATCCTTTATTTTATCCCATAAATCATCTGAAAGCTTAGCCTTATATTTTCCATAGAACTCTAAGTCATCTTCCGATATAGAAAGTTGTTTTGCCACTTCACCTATATGCTGTAATTTTGCTTCCTGAGCTATTTGTATATCAGTCTTCATCTATTTCCCCAACCTTTCTGCATTTTAATCTAATCAAAAATATTGTAGCATATAAATATTTTAGGTCAAGATAAATTTTGCACAGCTTCTTTTAATTTGATATAATAGTATATAGTATGCAATTAATAATAAAACAACTAAATTACCTATATACATACTTAGAAAGGAACTTTTAATGAAATATAACACTATTATTTTTGATCTGGATGGAACCTTACTAAACACCTTAGAGGATTTAAAAGACAGTTTAAATTATGCCCTAACAAGCCATGGATATGAAACTAGAAGCTTAGAAGAAGTCAGAAGTTTCGTTGGAGATGGTGTAGAAAAACTTGTTGAACGTTCCCTTCCTCTTCATAGTAGCCATGAAAATATACAAAAATGTCTTGCTACTTTTAAAGAACATTATCAGCAAAATATGCAAAATAAAACCAGACCATATAACGGTATCATTGAACTTCTTCACAAGCTTAAAGAAAATGATTACAAACTTGCAATTGTATCCAACAAATTTGATATAGCAGTTAAAAAACTGGCTAAAGATTATTTTGGTGATTTAATTAATGTAGCCATTGGGGAAAGTGCCACCATAAAAAGAAAACCTGCACCTGATACTGTCTTTAAAGCCATTAAAGAACTTGGTGCAGATATCAATAAAACTATATTTGTAGGGGATTCTGAAACCGATGTCCAGACAGCAAAAAATGCAGGGCTACCATGTGTAGGGGTAACTTGGGGATTTCGCAGTCCAGAGGTCTTAAGACATGAAGGGGCAGATTACTTAATTGATGCTCCCAAGGAATTACTTACTATAGTAAATATAAATTAAAATTATATATACATGTATTTACTTTTTCTTGTAATAATATATTATTAATGAAATTTTTCATTTTAAAGATAATTAGTAATACATACATAAGGCTGTTTTAAATTACTTAAAACAGCCTTATTTTATCTTTAAATCTTTAATTATAAATTTCAGATATAACTCCACTATATTAATATCCGAACATTGATATAACATTCGGGAGCCCACCACATCTTCTATCTCATTAAAAATCAACTGGCCATTATCACCGATTATAAAATCAATACCCACAAGTCCAAATTCAAACTGTTCAATAATAGTATTAACCAATTGCCTTTCTTCTTTTGATAACCGGTACAAGGAAACATTTCCACCTAGGGAGAAGTTAGCTCTAAACCCATCTTTTGCAGTCCTCATAACAGCTGCAATTATTTCAGTGCCTATGACATATACTCGAAGATCCTTGGCAGCTTTTCCAACAAGTGGCTGTAATACAACATCCGAATTACCTATTCCCCTAACTATATCCTTTACTTTGTCTGACCAGTTGCTATCTGATTGTCTATTATTAAACTTAGGTTTATTCTGGCCATCAAGTAAGAATACCTGACTGCCCCCATGTCCATCTACAGCTTTAATTACAGTAGGCTTATCTAGATTTTGCAAGAGATTTTCAACCCGATTATTCTTGTAAAATAAAGAATCCACCATAGGAATACCGGTTCTTGCTAAATACTGATAGGTTTTAGCCTTATCGTTACATATATCAGCCACAAAAGAATTATTATAAACTTTCATTCCCATTAGTTCCAAATGCTTTGAAAGCAGAGGATAAATTGCTCTAAACACAAGAAAGTCAGGAAATTTTTCATCTCTTTCCCAATAAGTAATATTTTTGTGGATAAGATACAAGTTCCCATCTTTTACACCAAAATCCAGATCTTCAATCAAAACCAAGCTAAAATCTATACCTAGTTTTTTACCTTCTTCTTTATAAATATCAATATAATTTCTGTTATATTCTGCTTTGTCCCTGTAATATATAATCCAGGCATTCAATTAATCTATCTCCAATCCTGTAATCTAATTTCATTAAAAAATCCCATCTTAAAGCCGGGATTTAATATGGTTAATAATAGCATCCGCCACATTGACTCCGGTACAATCATATATGTTTTTAAAATGGGCATTGGAATTTACCTCGCACACCATAGGCTCTTCATCTTTACCAAATAGAATATCAACTCCGGCAAAGTCAAGGCCCAAGATTTTGCAACTTTTTATAGCCAGATCACATTGTTCCTTTGTGGGCTCATAGGACTTCATCTTACCTCCGATAGTAAGATTGGCACGAAAATCCCCATTATCGGAATAGCGATACATGGCAGCAACTACCTTATCACCAACAACTTGAAGCCTTATATCCCTTCCATGGCTGGATCTTATATATTCTTGAAAAAGCATGGGTTTTGCCCCCAGCTGCTTTACTTTTACAGTCAGTTCATTAAAATCATTTACCAGATAAACCTGCTGACCAAAGGAACCAAAACACTCCTTTACAACCAGAGGAAATCCCAGTTTGTCTGCCACTTCATCAAGAAAGCCGGTATTAGTATAACCGATATTATTATAGGTCATGGGAGCAATTATGGTCCTTGGCATAACAATACCCGCCCCTGCTAAAAGTATATGGGTCTTGGATTTATCATCACAGGCATAAATTGAGTCTGAGGAATTAAAAACCTTGTATCCCTTCATCTCCAAATATTTTGCAAGTCTTACATCCTTATCCCAAAACAAGATAAAATCCGCAGAAGAACCGGTTTTTTCTTTAAAAGGAAGATCAATCAGAAGCTGGGCATTTGTCTTTTGCTCTAAATCGATACCCTGCCTCTTTGCAGCTTCGTAAATATATTTATGTATTTCATTAAATTTCTTTGATTCTAAAAATTCATTTACTATAAGCCAAGCAAGCATTTTAGTCAGACCTTCTTCTTTAAATTTTATTTTTTAATTACTGGTATATTGTATTTTAAGCTAAGCCATTGTCACTAAGAAACTGCTCATACTCTTCGGCTGACATTAAAATTTTTCTTGGTTTAGTTCCTTCTTCAGGACCTACCACACCAACTTCTGCCAGCTGATCCATAATTCTGGCCGCACGATTAAAGCCAATTTTATATACTCTCTGCAACATACCTATAGAAGCCTTGTCCTTTTCAATAATAAATCTTCCGGCCTCAACAAAATATTCATCCCGCTCACTGGCGGCTGCTGCAGCGGCCTCTGCTGCCTTGACATTAGCTATGGTTTCCTTAATTTCTTCACTATAGTTGGCGGAATTGTTATTCTGAATAAGGAAATCAACCGTAGCACTAACTTCCTTATCAGATACATATGACCCCTGAATTCTTACGGGTTTAGGATAGCCGGAGGGGAAGAATAACATATCCCCCTTACCCAGTAGTTTTTCGGCACCGGCACTGTCTATAATTGTCCTTGAATCCACCGCAGAAGACACTGCAAATGCTATCCTAGAAGGTATATTAGCCTTAATAAGACCGGTTATTACATTTACAGAGGGTCTTTGGGTAGCAATAATCAAATGTATACCGGCAGCCCTAGCCATCTGTGCCAGACGGCAGATAGCATCTTCTACTTCACCGGGAGCTACCATCATCAAATCTGCCAACTCATCAATAATAATTACAATCTGAGGTAGCTTCTGCAAGTTTTCATCATTAAGATGAGCCACTTCCTGAACCTTTTTATTATATCCCTTAAGATCCCTAACACCGGTTTCTGCAAATTTCTTATAACGGTCAGTCATCTCCATAACTGCCCAGTTCAGTGCAGCAGCAGCCTTCTTCGGATCGGTTACTACAGGAATTAATAGATGAGGGATACCGTTATATACACTTAACTCCACCACTTTAGGGTCTATCATTATCATTCGTACATCAGAAGGTTTTGATTTATATAAGATACTCATAATTAAAGTATTTATACAAACTGATTTACCGGAACCTGTGGCACCGGCAATTAAAAGGTGGGGCATCTTGGCTATATCTGTTATAATAACTTGTCCCCCTATGTCCCTACCCACAGCAAAAGCAATATCCGAGGGATGATTTGTAAATTCCTTGCTTTCTATCAATTCCCTAAAGGTGACTACAGAATTCTCTTTATTAGGGACTTCGATACCGACGGCAGATTTGCCGGGTATTGGTGCTTCTATTCTAACCTCAGAGGCAGCAAGATTAAGCTTAATGTCATCAGCCAAACTGGTGATACTTTTTACCTTAACTCCCTGTTCCGGTTGAAGTTCGTACCTGGTTACGGTAGGTCCGCAGCTGACATTAGTAACAGTAACATGAACTCCAAAACTTTCTAAGGTACTCTGAAGCTTTGCTGCAGTTTCTTTAAGAGTCCGTTCGGTCATCTGCCCTCTTGCTGACCTTGCTTTGGGAGCCGTAAGGAGATTAACCGGCGGGAATACATACTCCTTCTCTTCTGCCATCTGATTAATATCTAGATTTTCTACATCGGTAGAATTATCAGAGGCGACTGCCTTCTTTTTACCCCTTGTCCCCTCATTATCCTTCATGGTTGCTTCTACACTTGTAGAAAGAGACGAGCTTTCACTTTCATTTGAAGTATCTAAGTTTTTCTCTATAGCAGCTTCAGAGTTGCTATTTCCAAACTTATTTCTTAACTCTTCTTCATATGCTGGCACATATTCTTCATCAAGACCTTGAATTTTCATATCAGCAAGATTTATACTATTTACTTGATCAGCAGCTGTTTTGGCATCATGTGGGGACAATTCTCCCAGATTAACTATGGGAAGTTCATCTACTTCTTTCTTCTTTCTTCTTCTCTTTTTTCCCAATATTTCTAAAATATTAGAATCATCTTGATCTATATCAGTCTCCTCTTCATCCTCTGACTCAAGATTAAAAGCTTTAAACCTTCTCCGACCGGGCTTTTCTAGGCCCTCTTTAGCCATTTGCTCTTCATACTGTTCTTTTCTTATCATCTTGTACTGTCTTCTATCTTCTAAGGATTTCTTGCTAAGCCTTGCCATATATAAAAATAAAGCTTTACCGGTCATAAGAATTACAGATATAATCATGGTAGCTATTATTAGTATATATGCTCCAGTCTCATCAAAGGCTCCGCATAATACCATTGCAAGAATGCCTCCGATAATGCCTCCACCGGACCGGCCCTTACTGGAATTGCTATAATAATCCAATATCTTCATATTGCTATCATAGGGCTTAGAAATCATTTGAATAAGCCCTGCCAGTGCTAGTAAAAAAACTGCAGCACTTAGCAATTTCTTTACCGCTACTTTATTACCCATATTAGATATATAAAATGCAGTACCAAAAAATAATATAAAAGGCAGTATATATGCTTCTAGGCCAATTATGCCAAATAAAAATTCACTAACATGCTTACCTACAATACCGCATAAATCAAAATAACTTAAAAATATAAGTATAGAAACAACCAGAGTAATTATAAGGATAATCTCATCCTGTATAGCTCCGTTTTGTTTCACTGCTTCTTTTTGTTTTTTCTTAGATTTATATGTACTCTTTTTTGCTGTATTTTTTTTGCTTGTACTTCTTTTACTTGTATTTCTTTTACCTGTTGTCTTTTTGGAAGGCATGCAAAATCCTCCTTTTATTAATCTTCCGCCTTTCATTATACCTTTTAGGTAAATCTTATGCAAGCCAAATAAGGCCTTGTAAGGCTTTCTACATCAAGAAACGCAACCAATTAAATCTTGATATTATCCTAATTAACAACTTCTTTTTTTCTGTAAATTCCTGTCTTACAACCCCTTTTGGTATTTCAATCCTGTCCTTATCAATTATATATACTGCATCCTCTTCATAGGTTTTAAAGTATTCCTTAAGCTGTTTGTTTATCTCTTCACTGTCAATAACCACCATTGTCTCCGTACTTAGATACACACTTCTTAAATCCATATTAAAGGAGCCGATAATAGATATATTATCATCAATAGTTATACTTTTTCCATGATAGGAGATACCACCTTCATATTCATAAATCTTAGCACCGGTCTGTAAAATCTTATCCCTATTAATAATATAATCGGAAGCACCAAAAGGGTTGCCGTTATTGGCCGGTGAATTTGTCATAATAGAAACTTTAGTCCCACTACTTGTAACCGACCTTATAGCTTGATACATAAAATCATTACATATAATATAGGGAGTATGAATTTTTACTTCCTCCTTGGCATTATTCATAAGTTGTATCAAGGAATAAAATACAGCAGGTTCTTTTGCATAGACATGAACCGGATTAGAAAGTAAGGATATCTTATTTACCTCATATGTAATCTCCTGATAATCAAAGTCCTCCAAAAGGAAGGGGTATTTATCAATATTAGATTTATAAATCTCCTTTAATTCTTCCCTGGCCTTAATAACCTTTTTTCTTTTACCCTTATATTCTTCATCATTGAATAATTTGCATTCTTTTAAATTCCACACCTTATAAAAATAATCGATTAAATCATAAATTGAACTTTCCTTACTGTATGGTTTGGTATTGTATACCAGTACATCCCTATCATAATTTTTATATCCCTTATCTCCCAAAAAATAATCAAATGTATTTCTGCCCCCTATAATATATGATTCATTATCAACTATTAAAAATTTGTCATGTAACCGGCCCATACTTTTCCATGGTTTTAGAAGATTAATGGGATTATATATCTTAATCTCTACATTATCAAGGGTAGATAAAGCAAAAAAGTACTCATTACCATACATTTGTAAAAATGCCGAAAAGCCATCAACCAAAACTTTAATATCAAGGCCCCTTTCTGCAGCACTATAAAGAGCAGCTAAAATATCCTTACCACTATTATCTGATCTAAAGTCAAATGTGGATAAAATAATTCTCTCCTCGGCCATTTCTATCATTCTAAGCCGTTCTATTAAAGCTTCCTTATTATCCTCAATGATGCAAGCCCTGTCACAAGAAATATCATCAGAATAATAATCTTCAAGGTAAAAGGAGCTAATATAATCATCACTGATATTCGGCTGTTTCTTATAAGATATAATTATCCCTAAAAAAATATAAAGAATAAATGAAATTATTATAGTTATAACAATATACAATTTTTTCAAATCAACTCATCCTTTGTTTTAAGGTGACAGGTATCTGTCACCTTATAATACTGGTTTTCCCGGACTATAATCCCCATTTAAATAATCACTCATATCTGTAGAAGTAATTCTGTGAACTATATAATTATCACCCTCACGACGGGCTAGTACCCTTCCATGCTTTAATTGTATTTCTTTATATTCAGGCTCAGCTTCCTCTTTTTTTCCTTGATCTTTTGCCCTGTGATCTAGGTATATTCTTTCTAATGGTACTACAGTATAAAGCATAAGTAATCCCTTCTTTCATACTAAAAACAAATTAAATTTTACTGTTTCTTCCCTTCTTCAATCATTTCATTCATTTTAGCCAGGGCTTCCTTAATGCCTCCTACCTCTTTTATAATCTTTAGTTTTACAGTTTCTTCTCCTACCAGGATAGATCCCACATCCTTAGCCAGCTGATTTGTGGCCAACATTAAATTCTTAAAGTCTGAGTAACTGATTCCCGAATGACTGACTACGAATTTAATAATTCTATCTTGGATTTTTTCAAAGTATTCAAATGTTTGAGTAACACCGATAACTGTTCCGTTCATCCGAACCGGATGGATTATCATGGTGGCTGTAGGTACGATAAAACTATAATCTGCAGAAACAGCCAGAGGAACGCCTATGGAATGGCTTCCACCAAGTACCAAGGATACAGTGGGCTTACTTAAGGAAGCTATCATCTCTGCAATGGCTAGGCCTGCTTCTACGTCTCCCCCCACTGTATTGATAAGTATCAGCAGTCCGTCAATCTCAGAACTATCCTCTATGGCTGCCAGCTGTGGCAAGACATGTTCGTATTTTGTGGTTTTATTATGCTGGGGAAGACATTCGTGGCCTTCGATTTCCCCTATAATTGATAATAAATGTATCTTATGCTCCTTTTTGTTGTTTTCTAGAACAGTCTGACCGTACTCGCTAATCTTTTTATCCTTTAATTCTTCATTTTCCTTTTTTACCTTTTCAGCCTCTTGATCTTCCACAGGCTCTTTATTTTCATTATCTGAATCAGAATTATTTACATCTATAGGATTTTTTTGATTTTCCTTTTGGCCATTATTATTTGTTTCTTGCATATTTCTTTCCCTTTGCATATGGTACTCCTTTTTTAGTATTTTGCAGACTTTCCATACTATTATGTGAAAAATAACTTGATTTATACTTGATTTATTTTCCCCATATGCAAAGTTGGCTTATTATTTTATAAAAAATTAATATCCTCCTCTTGCCATTTCCAGCATAAACTTTCTTTTAATTTTAAGGAAGTATTCCAGTTCCTTCAAAATTTCAAATAAAGTGGCACGATATTCAAATTCTTCTCTAGTAACAGGTAACTTGTACTTTTTATAATGGTCATAGAGTTTTTTTAAGTCCTCCAATAATCCTTTCACATTGTTGGTTTCGTGAAAATTCTCTGCTATTTCTTCTATAAAATCAGCTAAGGGCATAGACTGTTTTAATAGAACCGGAATATCTGTTATAAGTAAACTAATTTTCTTTAATACTTCAATCTGATGACTTCTCATTTCCAAATATGAAATTAAGTATCTGGTATTGGATAATAAGTTGTTGCCGGCATCTTCATATGCCTTTTTAATTAGTTCCTCTAAAAACAAATCCAAGTCACGAAAATCTATTATAATCTGCTCATATAAAAGCTCTGGTTTTTCCTCCGGTAAAACCATCTTACTCGGCTTTTTATCCCTATCTATGGGTTTCTCTTTATAATCATCTTCAAAGGATATTCCTTGGACTAAACAGGCCTTTTTATCCTTAAGAGCAATTGCCATTGTTTTTAGTATCATCCTTATTTTTTCTTCTAGTATCTCTTGTTTTATTCGTATCTGTTTTTTATAATTAGGCATAATCATATTAATTATAATCCCAATTCCCATACCAATACCAAGTATCGTAAGCTCATTGACAAGTAAAGGCCAATCTATCCGTTCCTCAACCAGAAAATGAGTCATTAGTACCGCATTCATTGCAATACCATCTTTTATATTAAATAAATAGCTTAAGCCCACAAACAAAACTATAAATATACCGTATACCCATGGGTTATATCCTAAAGTATTAAATAATATATATGATATGCTAATGGCTAAAATAAAAGCTACCAAGCGTTTTGCAGCAACCAGTAAGGTTTCTTTTTTTGTATCATATATGGTAAGCAAGGTGATGATACCGGCAGAAGTGCTAAATAAAAGCCCCAGGCTTTCAGCCACTATAATAGCTACGGCCGATCCTATTCCCGCCTTCATAAAGTATAGGGGTTTTAATTTATTTAATTGTAACTTACTCTTCTTAAAAATTCTAATTGTAGTCACCTCCCAAAAATAAAATGTCCAAATTTAGTACTATTATATATAATTATAACATAAACATATATTAACAAAAAAGACTGTTAATGATTGCTATCCACATAAATTTACTTCAGGATAAGACAATTTCTTAACAGCCCTTGTAATACTAAATGCTATATTGATATATTATATATTTCTAAATGCCTGTTCAATATCATTAAGAATATCATCAACATTCTCAATTCCTATAGACATGCGTATCATCTCCGGAGAAATGCCACAGTCAGCTAACTGCTGATCATTAAGCTGTCTATGGGTGGTGCTGGCTGGGTGCAGAACACTGGTTCTGGCATCCGCTACATGTACCACAATAGAAGCAAGTTTTAGACTATCCATAAACTTAACAGCAGCTTGTCTGCCTCCTTTTATACCAAATGAAATTACGCCACAAACTCCCTTAGGCAGATACTTCTTAGCCAAATCGTAATATTTATTACTCTTAAGTCCAGGAAAATTAACCCAAAGCACCTGATTATGCTGCTCAAGGTACTCTGCCACCTTCATAGCATTACTACAATGGCGCTCCATTCTAAGGTGTAAAGTTTCCAGACCCAAATTTAACAAAAATGCATTGTTTGGTGATGGTGCCATACCCATGTCTCTCATAAGCTGTACCCTTGCCTTAGTAATATAGGCTGCCCTGCCGCAATCTCTTGTATAAACCATACCATGATATGATTCATCAGGTGTAGATAATCCGGGAAATTTACCATTATCCCAGTTAAAATTACCACTGTCTACAATTACACCTCCCAGGGCCACAGCGTGACCATCCATATATTTGGATGTTGAATGAAGAACTATATCTGCTCCGTGTTCAATAGGTCTACAATTAATAGGTGTTGCAAAGGTGTTATCTACAATTAAGGGCAAATCATTGGAATGGGCAAACTTAGCTAACTTCTCCAAATCAGCTACTACTAAGGATGGATTGGCTATGGTTTCAGCAAAAACCAGTTTGGTATTATCTTTTACTAGCCCTTGAAGCTCTTCTATGGAAGCATCGGGATCAACAAATGTACATTCAATCCCCATTTTCTTTAATGTAACCGCCAGTAGATTCATGGTTCCCCCATATATGTTACTGGAAGAGATTATATGATCGCCCACATTACATATATTTAGAATTGCAACCATGGTGGCAGCTTGTCCTGAAGAAGTACACATTGCAGCAATACCGCCTTCTAAGTCGGCAATTTTTCTTTCTACACAATCCACTGTAGGATTAGCAAGTCTTGTATAAAAAAAGCCCTCCTCTTCCAGATCAAAAAGTTTAGCTACATGCTCACTGGAATCATATTTATATGTAGTACTTTGATATATGGGAAGTACTCTGGCCTCTCCGTTTTTTGGCTCATATCCTGATTGGATGCATTTAGTGTCAATATGATAATTATTCATTAAAATGGCCCCTTTCCTAAATTATTCCTTGTAATTATTATTAGCTTGGGAATCTATTCCTTCTTGTATAAATATAAAATATTATACTATAAAGAGAAGAAAAAAGCATTACCCTAAAAATAGAATTACCGTCAGCCTTTTTAAAGATTGACGGTAATAGCAAACTATGCTTTTTGCAGCCCTTTTTGAATTTTATAAGATGACTTTAATCTTTTACAGACTTTTCCTCCTCTTAATATACCCTCCCTGGCTACTGCTAATTCGTTATCATCCTCTAAACTGCACTTTTTAATAGTTAAGTCATTATTAAGGTAAAAACTGTTGCCTTCCTCATCAACCAATTTAATACTATCGGTCTTTGTTCCCTTGTTATGTTTCTTATAACTGAGACCATTTCTTTTGCATGCTTCCTTAAAAGCTTTCTCACTACTGATTTTTCTTTTATTAATCATAATATCATCTCCGATCTATAGAAACCAATTCCATACTTGATATGGTATTTGAATCAAATACGCAAATTTGACTTTCAATATAAGATATGTTAAAGGTATCAAAAAATTTACCATAATCGGTTGGCATATATGGTTGAGTAGGAAGATAGAAGGTACCGATGATAACTTTATAATTATATTTTAAATTTAAATAATCACAATAAGTACAACGTAAAGTTCTTGTATCGATGGTATCTTCACTTAAAGAACTTAATTCGCCACAAAATAGAAATGGTAAAAACTCATTTCTATAAATTTCTACAAATTTAGTATAATCTTTTAATCGTCGTAAATCAAGTAAATTATCATTTTTAACATAAATTTTACATTTTATTATAGCCGGATTTTTAATTTTTACTCCAAATTTACTTGATGGATTTGTAGTCCACCACTTAGCTAAAGAATAATCCATATAAAAGTATATACCATTACCAAGCCAATGATGTTTATTAGGTCTGCATTTAAATCCGGATTTCATTATACTTTCTGCATTACTTAGATCCGTTCCATGAAAAGCATCTAATAATATATATGTATTCATTTTAAATTCAGCCTCTTTATCTATATAAAAAAACATATTTTTAAATACCACTATTTGGTATTATAATACAGAATTATCTAATTGTAAATATAAACATTTTTTTAATTAAAAACCGGGTCAGAGGAGATAGTACTCACTCTAACCCGGAAAGTTTATTTACTCCTTAGTAGGAGTTTGTTCAATTTTTCTTATTTCTTTAGTTCTAATTTCCTTACATATATCATTGATAAATGTATCTAAAGGCTTCTGGCCTTCATCCCCAAGATAACGGCTTCTTATAGCTACAAGTCCATTTTCTTCTTCGTTCTGACCAACTATTAGCATATATGGGACACGGTCCAATCTTGCTTCCCTAATCTTGTATCCTATCTTTTCAGCCCTCTCATCTACGGTAACAAGAACATTGTTATTTTGAAGTTCTTCTTTTACCTTATTGGCATAGTCATGATATTTTTCTGAAATAGGCAGTATTCTTACCTGTTCAGGACACAACCAAGTAGGTAGCATTCCGGCATATTTCTCTATCAGCCATGCCAGAGTTCTCTCATAACAGCCGATACTGGTTCTATGAATAATATAAGGACGTTTCTTTTCCCCACTTGCATCAACATAAGTCATATCAAAGCGCTCAGCTAAGACAAAGTCCAATTGAATAGTAATCATAGTATCTTCTTTACCATACACATTCTTTGCCTGGATGTCTAATTTAGGTCCATAAAATGCTGCTTCGCCCTCGGCTTCTACAAATTCTACCTCGTTTTTAATAAGCATTTCTCGCATTTTACTCTGCATCTTTTCCCAATCATTCTCATCACCTAGATACTTGCTCTTATTATTGGGATCCCATTTAGACAAACGATAAGTAACATCCTTATCAAGCCCCAGGGTCTTTAAGCAGTACATGGCCAAATCTAAGCAAGCTGCAAATTCCTCTTCAACTTGTTCGGGAGTAACAATTAGATGTCCTTCTGAAATAGTAAACTGTCTAACTCTGGTTAATCCATGCATTTCACCGGAATCTTCATTTCTAAATAAGGTTGAAGTCTCACCATAACGGCAAGGAAGATCACGATAGCTTTTTGGTGTTTGCTTATATACATAATATTGGAAAGGACAGGTCATAGGCCGAAGGGCAAATACCTCTGAACTTTCATCATTTTCATCCCCAATAACAAACATTCCTTCTTTATAATGATTCCAGTGGTCAGATATAACATAAAGATCCTTCTTGGCCATTAAAGGAGTCTTAGTCCTCATATAGCCTCTACGTTCCTCTTCGTCCTCAATCCAACGCTGTAATGTCTGAATAATCTTAGCACCCTTTGGCATAAGTAAGGGTAATCCCTGTCCGATAACATCCACGGTGGCAAAGATACCCATCTCACGGCCTAGCTTATTGTGATCTCTTTTCTTAATATCCTCTAGATGAGCAAGATGAGCATCAAGGTCAGCTTTCTTAGTATATGCTGTTCCATATACCCTGGTAAGCATCTTATTTTTCTCCGAGCCTCTCCAATAAGCACCTGAAGAGGAAATAAGCTTAATTGCCTTAATATTTTTTGTAGTCATCAGATGAGGGCCTGCACATAAATCTACGAAATCCCCTTGCTGATAGAAGGAAATTTCCTCATCTTCAGGCAGTTCTTCAATAAGTTCCACCTTATAGGGCTCATCCTTTTCTTTCATTAAGGCTATGGCTTCATCCCTTGGTAGGGTAAAGCGTACTAATTCTGCTCCCTCTTTGATTATTTTCTTCATTTCCTTTTCTATCTCATCTAAAGCTGCACGATCTAGGGGGGCAGTGTCAAAGTCATAATAAAAACCATTTTCTATGGCAGGTCCTATGGCAAGCTTTGCCTCAGGATAGAGTCTCTTTACAGCCTGGGCCAATACATGGGCAGTAGTATGACGATAGGCAGCTTTTCCTGCTTCATGATCAAAGGTCAAAATATTTAGTTCACAATCCTTATCAACAACGGTACGAAGGTCAACCACTTTACCGTCAAGTTCAGCAGCACAAGCTACTCTGGCAAGACCTTCACTGATATCCTTTGCAATTTCATATACAGACATTTTATTTTGATATTCTTTTACAGATCCATCTTTTAAAGTAATTTTCATATAAAATACCCCTTTCATATTTTATTTTAAGAACAAATAAGAAAAGCCCGCCTCTTTCGATTTAGACATATAAATCGAAAGGGACGAGCATATTATATACATCGCGGTTCCACCCTTATTGGTGCAAATAGCACCCACTTCATTTGATTATAACGGAATCACCGGACCGGATTAGGGCCACTCAGAGCTGGTTTTCCTATGTTTCCGAATAAGATACTTTCAGCAAACGTATCTCTCTCTGTAAACTTCCACATAGTACTGGTCTCATCATCGTGTTATTCTTATTAAATAAATATTTTTTTATTGTACTTAATTATAGCATTCCTAATAACAATGTCAAGTATCAAATAGAAAATGTGTTTATTTTAAATTCCCTACTAAGGATATGGATGAATTAGACAGATCTAGATACCTGTTGGCAAATGATATAACATCATCTAAGCTCACCTTCTCAATATTATCTATCAGTTCATTTATTGATACTATTCTTCCACGGTTAAGCATTGATTTTCCATTGGAATTCATTCTATTTCTAGCACCTTCACTGCCTAAGATAAGCTCTGTTTTTATCTGTTCTTTTGTCATTATAAGCTCATCCTTGGTAATCCCCTTACTCTTTAGCTGGTAAATTTCATTATAAATCATATCTATTACCATATCCTTCTGATTGGGATTCATGGCTGCATATATATGAAGAAGCCCCGTATCCTTATATGAACTTCCATAAGAATATATGGAATAAGTTAATCCCTCATCCTCCCTAATCTTCTGAAATAACCTGGAATTTACACTTCCACCAAAGATGCAATTTAATACTGACAGGGTAAATCTTTCATCAGAAAGATATGAAATTCCATCAAAGGCTATATTAATATGAAGCTGTTCAATATCTTTATTTCTCTTACATACTACTTTATGATATCTTGGTTTATCCGGTGATTTTATTAATTTTGTAGATTTAGCTTTTATCTTACCAAACTCTTCTTCAACCAAAGATAGAATTTCCCTTTGATTAAAACTACCGGCTATGGAAATAACAATATTCTCCCCTGTATAATAGCTATCCATAAAATCAAGAATCTGATCTTTGTTTATTTTTCTTACAATTGTTTTTTTACCTGAAATCATATACCCTAGAGGATGTCCCTTCCAAATCCTTTGTTGAAGCAGTTCATGGGCCAAATCCTCCGGAGAATCTTCGTACATATCTATTTCTTCTATAATAACACTTTTTTCTTTCCTTAAAGCCTTCTCATCAAAAAGAGAATTATTTAACATATCACCTATAATTCTGATTGCTATTGGCAGATGTTGGCTAAGGGTAGTGGCGTAATATGAAGTACATTCCTTACTGGTAAATGCATTAATATTACCTCCGATTCGAGCCATCTCATCTGCTATCTGCTTACCTGTACGGTTCTTTGTTCCTTTAAACATCATATGCTCAATCATATGAGCTATCCCATTATTAGTTTCGTCTTCATTGGCTGAACCAACTCTTACCCATACTCCAAAGGCCGCGCTTTTTAGATAAGGCATCTCTTCCATTACAAGGGTTATCCCATTGGATAATCTGTGGATACTTGTCATGCCCCCGTTCTTCCTTTCACAAATTGTCATAAGTTAAATATATTAACAAGCGTGATTTTATCATATCTATATCCAAATGGCAATCATAAAGGGATTTTATATAAAATGCTCCCCTTGTTAGTAAGAGGAGCATAAGCTAAGTTTTATTTTATTTGATTGATTTCATAGCCCTTTTCTTTGAGAATATCTAGAATACTGTAGTTACTAATATAATGAGCAGCTCCTACTACTATAAAATAGGTTTTGCCACCTTCTTCTTTAAGTAACCGGTCTATTTTTTCTGCCATTACCTTATCTCTCTGAGTTAATAACTTATCGTAATATTCTTCCATTAATGCTAAAACTTCATTATCCTCTTCATTTAAATCAAAAGGTAACTCAGATTGTACTAAGATTGGAGCAATCACTTCCATAAAGCCTTCTACATCACCGGTATGCCAATATTCCAACATTTGATTAAACATATTAGCTTCAAGAGCTTCATTCTCCTGTGATATACCTAAAAGTGAATCTAAGGTATTTACCAATAGATATTCATCCAGTTGGTCGGAAAAACTGTCAAGCAATTTTATCTGTAATTCATAGCTTTCAAGTTCTTCAACCGGCTTACCTTTAAGATAGGCATCTAATAAAAATTTAAGATCCACTCCTAAGCTAGCGTCTAATGTTAAATTTTCAACATCTTCCATATCAACATTGTTGATAGCTGCTAAAGGTGCTAATATATACTGAATTACCCAAGGTTTATACATAATAATTTCTTCTTCTGACATTCCTAACATGGAAAATATATTGATAGTCTTTTCATAGGTCTCTTCCGATACATGATCCTTTAAAGTCGTACCGTCTGTATATAAACCATATTGTTCAAGTAAATTAGGCAATTCATCAATACCACCTAGCAAATCAACTTCAACATAAAGTACATCTGATTCATCAAATGCCTTTAACATCTTTTTACTAAAAGGATATATATCATAATTTGCCACATGAATAGAGCCTAATAAATATACGGTATTTTCACCTGAATTTATTTCCCATAAAAAGCCCTTACTGGCAGCATCAAGGGCATCATATATATAAGTAATAAGCCTAGTAGCTATAACACAGGCTTGTTCTATGCTGCATACATCTTTTAGGGAAAGATCAATTTTACTCTTATATATGCCATGGGTTTTCATATAATTTACAGCATTACCACCATCTACAATACCGATGTCTCCTTCAAAATCATAAGATGAAATCAATAAATAGAATGCTTCTAATACTTCTTTAACTGTCATCTTTTCATGAAGTTTAAACTTGACTTCTTCATAATCTATAACACAATCAGTTTTTAATATCTTATGACGTAAACCGGCCATTAATACTCTAAGCTGTGCATGGCTTATAGGCTTATTCATATCAGAAAGATACCATGATTGTGGATATATTCCATAAGTATCTCCGACAATTAAGTCTTCTGAGGCCAATGAATTTGTCAATAGGTCTTCTAAATATAATTGGTCATCCTGAGCTAATGCAGTGCCTGCTGAAAATGTAGATAATAAGATAGAGACCATCAGCAGTAGCGAAATAAAGCGTTTTTTCATACAATTTACCTCCTGGCTACTAATAAAGTATTATGTAAATATTACACATGACTCCATAATATACCATGCAGTATGCACATGTCAATAAATTCCATTAAGTTTTAATTTAATTCTAATTTCATATTATTATATAAAATTTAATTTTTTTAAATTTATATTATAACATTTGTAATTTCCAATTCTATGTGTTTCTCATAAAATTCCTTGGGAAAAGCTATTTGATATATAGTATCCATGGCCTTTAATATTTTATTGTCTTCTTGGGTTACTTCCTCCAAACTCATAAATAAAATTCTATAATTATCTACCGAAACTCTAGCTAAAACATTACTTAAACTCATACCATTCTTTAGATAAAACTGTATTCTTCTCTTTCTTAATAAGCTATCTGCTTTGTTATAGGCAAAATCAGGATTTTCTACCTCAGCTAAAATGGTTTTATATTCTCCGGCAAACATCTTTCTCATTTGATTTAGAAACTTACCCCCTATCCCATGGCAGCGGTAAGGCTTTAAAACAGCCAGATAATCCAGAAGCAGGATTTTATCATCCTCATTCTTAATAAAATAAGCATATCCCTTTAATTGGTCCTCTTTGCTATTAAATAAGCCATAACAGACATATTTACCTTCAGATATTAACTTTTCAATGATTTCAAAGGGTTTTATCTCACTTTTATGAAAATGCTTGACCATATATTGAAAAAATATCTCTTCCCTTTGTTTAGCCGTTAGTTCTTTTATTGTCATTAAAATACCTCAAATCATTTATATATTTTGTCTTCTACTTAAATGTAAAAATGCTTAACATAAAATGTTTTAATCATAACATATGCCAAATATATAAGAGGCTGCTAATGTATGCACTAATAGGCAATACTTTAGCAGCCCGATTGTAATTAAACCTTAGTTATCTTTTACATCCTTAATACTAAAGGATACTCTTCCCATCTTATCCTGTCCTAAGCAAACAACCTTTACCTTATCTCCTAAGGTTAAGACCTCTTCCACATGTTCAATTCTCTTTTTAGAGATTTTTGATATATGAACTAAACCTTCTTTACCGGGAGCAAATTCTATGAAGGCACCGAAATCCTTGATACTAATAACTTTACCTTCGTAAACCTTACCCTCTTCAAAATCAGTTACTATCATTTGTATCATCTTAGCAGCTTTATCAATGCTCTCCTTATCTAAACCACAGATAGACACAGCACCATCATCTGTTATATCAATTTTTACTCCGGTCTGCTCGATTATTGCGTTAATAGTCTTACCTCTTTGACCCACTACATCACCAATCTTGGCAGGATCTATCTTAATCTGTACAATTTTTGGTGAATAAGGTCCAACCTCAGGCCTTGGCTCAGAAATAACAGGAGCCATAACCTCATCTAAAATATATAATCTAGCTTCCCTAGTTCTATAAATAGCTTTTTCTATTATTTCCCTAGTTAAGCCGTTAATCTTTATATCCATCTGTATTGCAGTAATACCTTTATGGGTACCTGCAACCTTAAAGTCCATATCTCCAAAGAAGTCCTCTAGACCTTGAATATCTGTAAGAATTATATAATCATCATCAGAATCTCCTGTAACTAAGCCTACAGATATACCGGCAACCATTGCCTTAATTGGCACCCCGGCAGACATAAGTGACAGGGTGGAAGCACAGATACTTCCCTGGGATGTTGAGCCGTTAGACTCTAATACCTCTGATACGGTACGGATAGCATAAGGAAATTCTTCTTCTGAAGGAAGTACAGGCACCAATGCCTTTTCAGCCAATGCACCGTGACCGATTTCACGTCTTCCGGGACCTCTTGAAGGTCTTGTTTCACCTACGGAATAGGAAGGAAAATTATAATGATGCATATAACGTTTTACTGTCTCATTTTCATCAATACCGTCTAGTCTTTGGGTTTCAGCCAAAGCCCCTAAGGTAGTAACTGTAAGTACCTGGGTCTGGCCACGGGTAAACATACCTGAACCATGGGTCCTAGGAAGAATATCAATCTCCGCAGATAACTTTCTAATTTCTTCGGCCTTTCTTCCATCAGGACGCTTCTTATCCCTTAAAATCATCTTACGAACGGTATTTTTCTGGAACTTATATATAGCCTCACCAAGTAAAGGTATCCATTCAGGATGCTCCTCTTCATAACGGGCTGTTAACTTTTCTGTAATTTCCTTAAGATTGGCTTCTCTTACTTGCTTTTCATCTGTAAATACAGCCTGCTCCATACCTTCAGGAGTTATAAAATTCACCATATCCTCATATAAATCCTCAGGTATCTCGAACTTAACATAATCATGTTTTGGCTTACCGCAATCTGCCACAATCTTATCAAAAAATTCTATAATAGTCTTATTAAGATCATGGGCTGCATATATAGCCTCAATCATCTTATCCTCAGGAATTTCATTGGCCCCTGCTTCTATCATAATCACTTTATCTCTAGTGGAAGCCACTGTAAGAGCCATATCGGACTTCTCCCTTTGTGCCGATGTGGGATTAAATACAAATTCTCCGTCAACTAATCCAACCATAGTTGAGGCAATCGGTCCATTAAAGGGAATATCAGAAATACAGGTAGCAATTGATGATCCAAGCATGGCTGTAAGCTCCGGTGAGCAATCCTGGTCAACACAAAGAACCAGGTTATCTAAAGTTACATCGTTCCTATAATCTTTTGGAAATAAAGGTCTCATGGGACGGTCGATAACACGGGAGGTAAGTATAGCATTCTCTGTAGGCTTTCCTTCCCTCTTAATAAAGCCTCCGGGAATTTTACCTACGGCATATAGCTTCTCCTCATACTCAACACTTAAGGGAAAGAAATCAATCCCTTCTCTAGGCTTATCGGATGCTGTTGCAGTTGATAGTACAACGGTATCACCGTAATGCATTAAAGCAGCTCCATTAGCCTGTCCGGCAACTCTGCCTATCTCTACAGTAAGAGTTCTACCGGCAAGTTCCATTGAATAACTTTTATACATACTTTGGTCTCCTTTTAAATTATAATTTGAAAGAGCCGGAGGCACCGAAACAACTGAAAAACCTACAGATTACCGACAACCAATAGGCTTTTCAGTAGTCTCGGGTTGTCCTCTCTAGGCTCTAACTATATCATTATACCATTATTATTACCATTATGCTACAATAATTTTCCTATTAAATATCAAAAACCCCTTTTGTATTTTTTAACAAAAAGGGGTTTCTTGTAATAGAATTTTATGCAACGATATTTCTAAGCCATTTCTTCTGCCTATAACGTATATAGCTAAGAACTAACTTATATATTTCTTCAATTAATATCATGGCATATACAGTATAAATGGGAAGCTTAAGCACTAAACCTCCAAGAACCGCCATAGGTATACCAATAAACCATACACTAGTTATATCAAGGAATAATGCAGCCTTAGTATCTCCACCACTTCTTAAGATTGCCACAATAAACAGAGTATTGAGTAATCTTACGGGCATATATAGGGCGAAAACTGTGATACATAGTTTTACATATTCTAAAACTTCATCTGATACATCAAACAAAGAAACCACTGGATTTTTTATAAAGAATACAATAATTGCTCCTACTATGGACAAGACAAACATAATGGCTATAAAGTTTTTTGCATACTCTTCTGCTTTATCAAGCCTATCGGAACCCAGCTCGTTACCAAGCATTACTGAGGATGCATGGCATAACCCAAAGAAGAATACTAAAGCCACCTGCTCAACTGTATTGGTTATGGTAATAGCTGCTGTGGCAGCATCGCCCATTCTTCCATATACTAGGGAATACATAGTTACACCCAGCCCCCACATAAATTCATTGGCTATAACCGGAGCTGCAGTAGATAAATATTTGCTCATAAAAAGCTTATTGATAAAAGCAGCCCCACCTTCTTTTACCTTGTCATATTTTAAATGAATGAAATCTCCCAGTTTACCGTCCCCTGCTTTATGGGTGTAAACCAGAAGAAGTAAGCTGGCGCACTCTACAATTCTTGCAATCAAAGTGGCTAAGGCTGCACCGACAACCCCCATCTTAGGAAAACCAAAATTACCATATATCATGGCATAGTTAAAAAACACATTTACCAGTATAGATATACTTGTAATAATTACAGGAAGCCTAACATAATTCATGCTTCTTAGTATTGACACATAGCACATAGTAATGGCAGTTAAAGGATAACTAAATACTATAATTATCAAATATTTTGCACCTTCAGATATAGTTTGGGGAAGGTGTGTAAAAATACCCATAATAGTTTCTGGAAATAAAAAACCGGGTATGGCAAAAATCAGTGATCCTCCTACACCAAATAACAAGGAAATCCTAAGTACCCTTTTTATACTTAAAAGTTCTCCTTTTCCCCAATACTGGGCTGCTAAAATACTAGAGCCGCTGCTGACTCCAAACATAAGTAATGAAAAGACAAAGAACAATTTATTAGCAAGACCTACGGCTGCTATACTGGTCTCTCCCAACTTTCCAATCATCAAGGTATCTACCAGATTCACCAAATTGTTCAGTAGATTTTGTAATACTATAGGTATAGTGATTGCTAATGTTTTTTTAAGAAACACTTTGTCATTTAAGATAATTTTAAATTGTTTCATTCATGTTCCTCTTTCATGTAATTTTATATGTGATAAATATTTATTTAACCATTAAAAAAGCCGTCCCATTAAAATTAAATACGGAACAGCTTTTTAAATTAACCGGTTTATTTTCTTAAACCTAAACGTTCAATTAAACTACGATAACCTTCAATATCGGTTTTCTTAAGATACTCCAGTAAACCTCTTCTTTGTCCAACCATTTTAAGAAGTCCTCTTCTTGAATGATGATCCTTCTTATTGGCTTTCAAATGCTCGGTTAACTGAGAAATTCTTTCAGTTAATAAGGCAATTTGAACCTCTGGTGAACCTGTGTCATTGGGTGTTCTGCCAAATTCTTTAATAATTTCTGCTTTTCTTTCTTTGCTAATCATTATTAGTTTCCTCCTTTAATTTTAATCACCTAATACCAAGAAAAGGTCGGAGCGTCCTTATTCCTAGTACCGGCTAAATGATTACAACTGGTATAATAACATAATATATTATTGTTTTCAACTACAAATTAATAATTATTATTCCAATATGTAAGCTAAAAAATGATTATTTGATATTTATTTTTTAATTTATTAATTTTGATCCGCAAGAAGCACAGTATATAGCTCCCTTATGGTTTACCCTACCACAATTAGAACATCTTTCTGGATTATGCTTTAAGGGTGTTTGAGGCTGGTCTGCAGTCTGAGTTTGCACAGGTACTTGATCTTCTTCTGATTCCTGAGGCCGGATTACTTCTTGAGCTTGAACAGGTTTAGTATCCATGGAAGTTTGATCATTTACCTGCCTAGGAGCCTGTACCGATGGCTGTACCGGTGGTTTAGTTTGTACTGGTTTTGAATGCATAGGACTTTGTCCTTTTGCCGGTCTAGGCTTTACCGGCGGTTTAGGCTGTTTTGGTGCAAAAATATCATCGATAAAGTCAATCTTTACATCATTTCTTAGAAGGGCCTTCAAAATTAATATACCAAAGATTACAATTACAAGCCCATTAACTATAAGTAATCCATAAGTATATAAAAAACTTAGAACTCTTCTAAATTCATTATAGTCATAAATATCAAGTGAATTTAAACCGGTAAATTTACCTCCAAAAACTATAGATATAAATACCTCAAATAAATCAAAAACTAGATATATCAAGTGCATAATTACTGCAATAATATAAGAATATTTTACGGCATTTTTTACTTTATTGTCGAACTGGAATGTAAACACAAGTGCAGCAAATAAGAATGCTACTAATAGTGTACCGGTCAAGTTTCTAGTTAAAGAATACCCTATAAGATAAGCAAATACTGTAAGAATTGTAACTGGTATTCCAAAATTCTTCTTTTCAAGTACCTTTTCCAAAATAATCACCCTTTCCCATTCGTCAAATTTATATAAATCTTACCATAAAAAGACATTGCAGTCAATTAAAAGCTAAATATTAAAAAACTTTCTGCCGAAAGTTAAATCCTCCTCCATCTTAACTTTTAATTCTTCTATACTATCAAACTTTATCTCAGGTCTTACATATTCAAGAAGTTCAACATCAATTTCCTTACCGTATAAATCTTTGCTAAAATCAAAAATATAGGTTTCCACACCTTTTTCCTTCTCTTTTCCCACAGTGGGCTTATAACCTATATTGGTCATGCCTGGGTAAGACACTCCATCTATAATAGTCCTTGAGGTATAAACACCGCAGGGCGGGAGCAGCTTATTTGATGGAGGAAGTAAGTTAGTAGTAGGCATTCCAATGGTTCTTCCTATTTTTCTACCGTCAAGAACCTTACCCCGTATAAAATAGGTACGGCCAAGTAAGTTATTTACCCTTTCCATATGGCCCCTTTGTAATTCATTTCTTATAACAGAACTGCTAATGATGGTATCTTCCCATCGTTTTTTTTCAAAAGATATAACTTTAAAGCCATAGATATCTTCCATAGCCTTAAGCATATTAATATCTCCCCTTCGGTTACGGCCGAATCTAAAATCATTACCTACAACTATTAGCTTAGCATCTAGTTTTTCAACAAGTATATTCTTGATAAAATCTTCCGGTTCAATATTTTTTGTATCATGGGAAAAGGGATATGATATTAAAACATCCAAACCACTTTGGGAAAGTATATGTTTTTTTTCATCCTCAGTGAAAATCAATTTGATCTCATTATCTGAAAAAAGATTATATGGATGGTATAAAAAAGTAAACATTACTGATGTATAGCCTTCTTCTTTTAGGGACAAAACCTTATCAATTAAGATTTGGTGTCCCTGATGAAGTCCGTCAAATTTACCTAAGGTAACTGCACTATTTTTTATATTAAAATCTATATTTTCTGATATATATTTCATCTATTCCTCCGTCAGTCTCTATAGGAACATTTTTTCAACAGAGAATCTTTTTTTCTCCCATTCATATTTGTATATGCCTATAAAATGTCCCTGAGAATCATATACCCTAACAAAAACATTTGAACTTTTGCTGGGAAAATCCTCTGCGCTTGATACATGATTTTCAAAAAAATGGTTCCCATTATATATTAATTTGCTAAAACGACTATCCACTATTACCTTTGGGTAAGATGAAAAAATATCTTCTATCAATACTATATGTTCTTGGATAGATCCTGCTCGGACATATTCCTCCACCTGGTCAAGACTTAAAGAATTTACAATGGTAAATTCGCCTACCCTGGTTCTAAGTAGGCTCATCATCACTCCTCCGCAGCCCAATATTTCACCTATATCATGAAGAAGGGTGCGAATATAAGTACCTTTACCACAAGCTATAATTAATTTCACCTCATGTTCTTGAGGATTATAATCTATAATCTCTATATTGTGAATGTTAACCTTCCTGGGTTTACGTTCTATTTCTTTTCCCAATCTTGCCAGTTCATAAAGTCTTTTTCCATTTACCTTTACTGCAGAATACATAGGGGGAAGCTGTTCATACCCGCCAATAAAACTTTCTGCCACCTCTTTTATCCTGGATAAATCCACATCCACAACAGAAGTCCTAATAATATTTCCTGTCATATCCTGGGTGTCGGTTACTATGCCTAGCTTAAGGACAGCTTCATAAGTCTTATCCTTATCTACAATTAAATCTACGACTTTTGTTGCCTTACCGATACATACAGGTAGTACACCTTCAGCTTCAGGATCTAAGGTACCTGTATGTCCAATTTTCTTCATTTTTAAGATACCTCTCATTTTTGCAACAACATCATGAGAGGTATATCCTTTTTCCTTATTTATATTTATAATTCCGTTTATCAAAATCATCTGCTCCTTTAAGAGCTTAAGTTAATTGTGCCTTGATTTGTGGAAGCAGTTTAATAATTACATCATCAACGGTGCCTACCATGCTGTAGCCTGCAGCCTTTACATGTCCACCGCCACCAAATAAATGTGCAATCTTACTGACATCCACTATGCCATTGGATCTTAAGCTTACCTTATGTTCATTAAAATCCGTCTCGTAAATAAATACAGCCACCTCAGTGTTTTTAGCAGTACGAAGCTGATCTATTATTCCATTTAAATCTGTATAAGCCAGCCCATAAAAATCAATGGTCTTTTTGCTTATATGAGAAACAATAATCTTACCCTCTAATAAAAGTACACTTTCCGTAAGACACCTACCTAATACCTGCAGCTGGGTATAAGTCTTTTGGATAAAAGTTTCATCAATTAGTCTTGTAAAGTTTATACCTTTCCTAATCAAGGCTGCAGCAATTTCCATTGTCTTATCTGAGGTGCTGCTATGTCTAAATATTCCTGTATCATGTATTATGCCAACATATAGACACATTGCAATATCTTCGTTTATCTTATCTTCATTCATTAAATTATATAAAACTTCACAAGTAGAAGAAGCATTTGCCACCACATGATTAACATCTGCATAATTTTCATTGGTAATATGATGATCTATGGAGATTTTTCTCTTGGCTGAATTAAAATACCGGATTGCATTTCCTATACGATCTAAACTACTGCTATCTAGGGAAATGAATAAATCGTAAGACTCATCATAATCATAGCTGTGTCTGATTTTATCTGTACCGGGAAGAATATTAAATTCCTCTCCAAAGGGTTCTAGATAAACATCCACCTGCTCTATCCCCAGCTCATGGCAATTATTCATTAAATATAGATATAATGCCGTGCAGGAACCGATGCAATCGCCGTCCGGTCGAATATGGCCGGCAATTGCAATTTTTTTTGCAGCAATTAATTCCTTTGTTATATTTTCTAAATTAATAATGCTCATAAAATATCCTTTCAGTTCCTATTATATACAAAAAGTTACTCAGTTACATTTTCTTCAGCATTATCTTCTATGTCATGATTAGCGGATTGAGAATTTACCTCATCAATTAATTTTGACATTTTCACACCATATTCTATGGAGTCATCAATGATAAAGGTAAGTTCCGGTGTGTTACGTAAGTTTAGATTTTTTGCTAATTGGCCACGGATGAAGGATGCCGCACTTTTTAATCCTTGATAGGTTTCTTTTTTAGATTCCTCATCTCCCATAACACTTATATATACCTTAGCAGTCTTTAAATCCGGTGCTACATATACGTCAATGACTGAAGTCATAGGATGAATTCTAGGATCCTTAATCTCCCTGCTGATTAAATTGCTTAGCTCTTTTTTTACTTCTCCATTTATTCTGGTGTTTTTAATGCTGTTTTTCCTCATACTATCACCAATACCTTTCCTTCAACTTAAGCCAATTCTTATCTGGGCACTTCTTCCATTACATAAAATTCTACTTTATCATCAACCTTAATATCGTTGAATTTCTCAAATACCAAACCGCATTCGTAACCTGCAGCAACCTCTTTCACATCATCTTGGAATCTCTTAAGTGAAGCTAAGTTACCCTCATGATATAGCTTATTATCTCTGTATATACGAACTTTGCAGCCCCTTACGATTTTACCGTCTAAAACATAAGCTCCTCCGATAGTACCTATTCCTGAAGCTTTAAATGTTTGACGAATCTCTGCATGGCCAATTACTTTTTCCTCATATACAGGATCTAAGAGACCCTTCATGGCTGCTTCTACGTCATTAATTGCAGTATATATAACACGATATAATTTTATATCTACTTTTTCATGATCTGCTCTTTCCTTAGCCATATTATCGGGTTTTACGTTAAAACCGATGATAATAGCATTGGATGTGCTAGCCAGTATAACGTCAGATTCATTTATGGCACCAACACCGCCATGAATAACCCTTACAGCAACTTCTTCATTGCTCAACTTCAGCAGACTTTGCTTCATGGCCTCTACTGAACCTTGTACATCGGCCTTGATAATAAGATTTAGTTCTTTAATATTGCCTGCTTGAATTTGTGAAAAGAGTCCGTCTAGGGATAACTTTGCTTTAGTATCGGCAATCAATTTCTCCTTGCTCTGGTTAATAAATGCTTCCGCAATATTTCTTGCTTCCTTTTCGCTTTCGGTTGATAGGAAAATCTCTCCCACATCAGGAACTGAGTTTAATCCTAATATTTCTACAGGTGTAGAAGGAGTTGCTTCTTTAACTCTTCTGCCCCTATCATCTATCATAGCACGAACCTTACCATAAGAGGAACCTACAGCAATATTGTCACCCACATGCAAAGTTCCCTTCTGCACTAAGATAGTAGCTACAGGACCCCTTCCTTTATCCAGTTCTGCTTCAATAACAAGACCCCTGGCCATACGATTGGGATTTGCCTTCAACTCTTCCATCTCGGCAGTCAGAAGAATCATTTCAAGTAGCTGATCAATTCCTTCTTTAGTATGGGCTGAAACAGGAACAAATATTGTATCTCCGCCCCAATCTTCTGCTATTAATTCATATTCAGTAAGCTCTTGTTTTACTCTCTCTACATTAGCACTGGGCTTATCTATTTTATTGATTGCAACTATTATTTGAACACCTGCTGCTTTAGCATGGCTAATAGCCTCTACTGTCTGAGGCATTACACCATCATCTGCCGCAACCACTAAGATTGCTATATCTGTAGCCTGAGCACCTCTCATACGCATGGAAGTAAAAGCCTCATGGCCCGGTGTATCCAAGAATGTAATCTTCTCACCGTTAACTTCAACCATGTAAGCACCGATATGTTGGGTAATTCCTCCCGCCTCTTTTGAGGTTACATTGGCATGCCTGATTGCATCAAGAAGTGAGGTCTTACCATGGTCAACATGACCCATAACACAAACAACAGGAGGTCGCTTTACCATAGTTGCAGGATCTTCTTCCTCTTCCTTTAACAATTCCTCAACTTCATTAACCTTAACTTCTTTTTCACATATTATATCATATTCTATGGCTATTTCCTCTGCCTCTTCAAATGTTATTTCTTGATTAATGGTAACTACTTTACCTTCAAGGAATAACTTCTTTATCAAAGTAGCTCCAGATATTTTCATCTTATCTGCCAGTTCCTTAATTGTCAGAACCTCAGGAAGAGTAATTACCTTAATTTCTTCCTTCACTTCTTCAACCGGCTTCGGCTTAATAAATTGTCCCTTTTTAGGAGTAAGTTTGCTTATGTTCTTTTCTTCCTCATCGTGCAATAAAGCCTTATCTTTATACATCTTATCCTTGTTCATTCTGTCCCTATTTCTTTTGTTACTAAAATCATTTTTCTCTGCTACTTTTTGTTCTAATATTTGCTGATCAAAATTCTTTCTGTCATTGGCATTTCTAGAACCTGTACTTCTCTTATTTCTATTTGCATATGACTGTCTACCCTCTTGATCTTTTTTATAAGTTTCATTAGGTCTTGTATTATATCCGGCTCTTTGACCACTGCCCTGTCTATTTGCCGGTCTTTGATTATTATCAGCATATCTTCTGCCACTTTGTTGCTGCACGCGTCCCTGCTGACCCTGTTGCCCCTGTGGTCTTGCTTGGGATTTTTGTCCGCTTGGCTGCTGATTAGCTTGTTTTTGACTTCTGTTTGCCGCTCCTTGCGGTCTTGCTGACTGTGCAGAATGTCCTTGAGCATTTGCATTTTGAGAGGACATCTGACCTCTTGGTCTTTGCCCTCTTGGCCTTTGACCTCTTGGCGTCTGACCTTGAGGCCTTGCCTGGGTATTTTGTATCTGACCTTGGCCCCTTGCCTGGCCTGCAGGTCTTGCTGCGGTCGTAGGCTCCGTCTGCTTGCCTTGTGTCTCCTTAGGTTGACTTCCCGCAAGCTCCTGACCCATTTCAATGTTATGACTTGCAGTACGCACATTATTAATTGCAGGAGTTTCGGAAGTTTTCTTAGCCGAAGGAATAAAATGTTCCTTAACAGCTTTTACTTCATGGTCCTCAAGATTACTGCTATGGGTCTTTTTTATACCCAATTTTTCCTCCAGGAATTTTTGTATATCCTTACTCTCGATATTACCATGAATTTGTTCATTTATTAGATTTTTTAATTCAAATACTTTCATCTTTGCCATACTTACTACCTCCGTTAATCTCACTACATCATTTTAAGTTGCTTTTCAATTGCGTCTGCCAAGCCCTTATCTAGTACCGCTAAAGAAGCTCGAAATTCTTTGCCTATCGCATGGCCAAGATCAGTCTTTAAACCACAAAAATATATCGGCACTTTATAATAAGTACACATATTGGTAAACATTTTCTTAGTATTATCCGATGCGTCTTCAGCTACTATGACTAAGGCTGCTTTATGTTCTTTCACCGCCTTTTCCGTTAAAAATTCTCCACTGACTATATTATTGGATTTCGTTGCAATGCCTAACAGGCTAAATACCTTTTTTAATGTCGGATTCAAGTGATACCATCTCCTTCTCTAAAGTATCAAGCAATTCTTTAGGTATCTCCACCTTTAATGAACGCTCTAACCCCCTTGTTTTAATTGCTTTTTTTAAACAATCAGAAGAACAGCAAATATATGCCCCTCTACCATTCTTCTTTCCTGTTGTATCCACAATAATCTCTTCTTCAGGGGTTCGTAGGATTCGGATTAATTCCTTTTTGGGTTTTGACTCACCGCATCCGGTACACACTCTTAATGGTATTTTCCTTGCCATCCATAATCACATCCTTAATATCCCATTATCTGAGATTCACTCTTAATATCTATCTTATATCCTGTCAACTTAGCTGCCAATCTGGCATTCTGGCCTTCCTTACCGATAGCTAATGACAGCTGGTAATCAGGAACAACAACTCTTGCACTTTTTTCTTCTTCATCCACTGTAACGGAAATAACCTTGGCAGGACTTAAGGCATTTTCAATCAGCTTAGCAGGGTCATCGCTCCAGTTGATAATATCTATTTTCTCATCCCGAAGCTCATATACAATGGCATTAACCCTTGCGCCGTTTACTCCCACACAAGCTCCTACGGCGTCAACATTGGGATCGTTACTCCATACTGCCATCTTTGTTCTGGAACCTGCTTCTCTTGCAATGCTTTTAATTTCAACAGTACCATCCTGAATTTCGGCAACTTCAGCTTCAAATAAACGTTTAACCAACTCAGGATGAGTCCTAGAAACCAAGATCCGGGGACCTTTTGGAGTATCCTTAACTTCAAGAACATATAGCTTAATACGGTCTGTAGGACGAAAGACTTCTCCCTTAACCTGTTCATTTTCATTAAGCATGGCATCCACTTTGCCTAGGTTTATACTTACATTATTTCCTACATATCTTTGTACAATTCCGGTTACAATATCTCTTTCCTTACTACTGTACTGCTGATATAATACTTTTCTTTCTTCTTCACGGATTTTCTGGACCACAACCTGTTTTGCTTTCTGTGCGGCAATCCTACCAAAATTCTTTGGAGTTACTTCTACACTTACCATATCTCCAAGGTTAAAATTACCATCCTTTATTTTGGCCTGGGCCAGGCTAATCTGCGTAACGGGGTCTGTCACTTCTTCGACTACTTCCTTCATGGCATAGACATTTACCTGTCCGGTTTCCCTATCAATACTAACTTTTATATTATCTGCCCTGCCAAAATTATTTTTACATGCTGCAACCAATGAGTTTTCCAAAGCTTCCAATAAGATATCCTTACTAATATCCTTTTCTTTCTCAATCTGGTTTAAAGCATTAATCAGTTCCCTGTTCGCATCCATTTTACCCAATTCTCCCTTCAATAAACTAACGAGTTCCACTAACTACATAGGGAGAATTTTTCTCCCTTCAATAAACTAACGAGTTCCACTAACTACATAGGGAGAATTTTTCTCCCTTCAATAAACTAACACGTTCCATTAACTACATAGGGAGAATTTTTCTCCCTTCAATAAACTAACACGTTCCATTAACTACATAGGGAGAATTTTTCTCCCTTCAACAAACTACATGTTCCACTAACTTTATATACTATAATAAATCACATCAAATTTACTATTAAAAATCAATGGTCAAACGAACCACTGCTACATTAGATCTTGGAAATTCCATCTCTGTCTCATCATCTAGCTGGATTTTAATGACTTCTGCATTATAGTCTTTTAATATACCTATCCATTCTTTTTGTTTATCAATGGCCTTATATAACTTAATTTCAACTTCCTCACCAATACTACGATCAAAGTGTTTGTCTTTTTTCAACTGCCTGCCAAGACCCGGTGAACTAACTTCAAGAATATAAGACTCAGAAATAAAATCCTCTTTATCTAGCAAATCACTTAGCTTCCTACTTACCAGCTCACAATCATCTACAGTAATACCACCTTCCTTATCAATAAAAGCCCGTAGATACCAATTGCTGCCTTCTTTTACATATTCCACATCATATAATTCAAAATGATGCTCTGCCAAAATAGGCTCCAATAATTTCTCTGTCTTTTGTTCATAAACTTCGTGCTTTGCCATCTTAAACCCTACTTTCTTTGAATAAAAAAATGTCTGTTCACAAAATATAAGAGTGGACTCACGCCCACTCTTAATTAGTCTTATCATTTTGCACACATGTTATTATATCAAATATAGGTAATATTTGCAAGGGTTATTTTTCAGAATATCTTTGCAGAAACTCCTTAGTTCTTTGATTTTTTGTATTGGAAAAAACTTCTCCCGGAGTACCCTGTTCAATAATAACACCATTATCCATAAATATAACTTTATCAGCCACTTCTTTTGCAAATGCCATCTCATGGGTTACTATAACCATGGTCATCTTTTCCTTTGCCAGATTTTTTATAACTTTAAGAATTTCTCCTGTCAATTCCGGATCTAAGGCTGATGTTGGCTCATCAAAGAAAAGAATTTTAGGATTTAGAGCTAGGGCTCTTGCTATGGCTATTCTCTGCTGCTGTCCCCCGGACAGCTCACAAGGGTAAGCAGCCCATCTATCAGAGAGATTCATTTTTGAAAGTAAATCCATAGCTATAACTTTAGCTTCTTTTTTATCTCTTTTAAGCACCCTAATCTGGGCATCGGTTATATTTTTTAGCACAGAATAATGGGGAAATAAATTAAAATTTTGAAATACTAATCCTACATTTACTTGTATTTCATGAAGAGTTTTAGCATCGGAATATACCGCTTTACCGTCTACAGCATCAACCATAAGCTTGCCGTCAATCTCAATTCGGCCCCCATCCACCTGTTCAAGCTGTGTCAGACAGCGAAGTAATGTGGATTTACCGGAGCCGGATGGTCCTATGATTGCCACTACTTCTCCCTTTTTGACTTCCAAAGATATATCTTTAAGAACATTTTCCTTATTAAATTTCTTTTTTATATTTTCAGCCTTAAGTAGCATATGTAATTCCCCTTTAAATTAAATCAAGTCTTATAATAATTAAGTTTCTTTTCAATATACTTAAAAATAAACTCTATTACAGTATTCATTACTAGATAAAATACCCCTGCTACAACCAAAGGTATAGTTGAAAAATATCTTGAACCGGCATTGCTGGCTACATCATAAATTTCTTTTACGGAAATAACCTGAGCAAGGGATGTATCTTTAACTAAGGTCATAAACTCATTACCTGTAGCAGGTATAACATGCTTTATTACCTGGGGCAAAATAATCCTTGTAAATGTCTGTAATTTACTATATCCCAATACCTTGGCTGCTTCATATTGTCCCTTGGGAATGGCTGCAATTCCTCCTCTGAAGATTTCTCCAAAATATGCAGCATAATTTATTACAAAAGCTATAATACATGCTGTAAATCGTTCAAAGCCCGTATCAAATATATAATAAGGGGCATACATGAAAAAAAACAGCTGTAACATAAGAGGTGTTCCTCGGAATATCAGCTGATATATCCTTGTAGGTACACTAATTATTTTATACCGACTTCCTCTTGCTAAGGCTACCAAAAATCCCAAAGGTATTGATAGCAAAATGGTTAGAAAAAAAATCTTTAGAACTGTTCCGGTTGCAAAGATCATATTCTTTACAAGCAAGTCTATCGGTACTTTATCGATTACCATAGTCAACCAAGCCTTTCAAAATAATATTGTCTGTTAGCACTTTACCATACTACCATAATGATGTGAGGATTTCAATCTTATTTTCTTGTTGTAATTGCTCATTTTTCGTATGAAATAATACTAAATCCCTAATTTTTACACTTGTTTGTAATTTTTTGCATAAAAATAGTTGACTTTTATCCAAATATTAGTCATAATATAACCATCCCCATATATTTTATCTATTTGACCCCTATAATTTACACCAGGTTTTACACTAAAGATTTACTTGGCAGTCCAAAAGAAGGTTTCACTATCTTCCTCTTGGAAGATAGCGAAACCTTCTTGCCTTTACATATAAGATTTATTCTATTCAATAATTGTTATATCAGAACCAAACCATTTCTCTGAAATTTCGGCCACCGTTTGGTCTGCTTTTAATTCTCTTAAAGCCTCATTTACTGCATTAACCAGGGCCTCTTCACCTTTACGAAAACCGATAGCATATTCTTCAGCCAGAAGGTAATCGTCAAGTATTACAAAGTCCTTGCCGACTTCATGAATCATATATGTAGCAACTACAGAATCCATAAGTACAGCATCGGAATTTCCGGTCTCAAGATCCATTACTGCTGTTACATAATCTTTAAAGCTGCTGTTAATCTCCCCAAGAGACTCTCTAAATTCCTTGTTTTCTTCTGTATTTAGGGCTTCCTCTGCTGAGGAACCGCCTTGTACAGCCAATCGTTTGCCGGCCAAGTCCTCTTTGGACTCTATACCGCTACCATTTTTTACAACAATGGCTAATTTATTCTCCATATATGGTATAGACATTGAAAGTTGCTCCACCCTATCCGGTGTAACAGAAAAACCATTCCAGATACAATCAATACTCTTGGTATTTAATTCATGTTCCTTAGCAATCCATTTAATAGGTTCAACTACCAGCTCCACTCCCAGCTTTTTGCATACTGCTTCTGCAAGGTCAATATCAAAACCTACAATATTACCTGCATCATCACGAAATCCCATGGGTGGAAATGAATCATCCAGGCCAAGAATTAACTTACCTTTATTCTTCACATATTCTAATGAAGTATCAGTCTGATTATTATCCTCTGACTGATCTGCTTCTTCCTTGTTTGCTGTATCTTTGTTATCATTACCTGTGGCCTCCTGCTTTGACACATCATTCCCACCATCTTTGGAGTCGCAGGCTGTCAAGGCAAACATCAGCAAAGTCAACATAATTAAACCAATTACTGCTTTTTTCATATGAAGCCTCCCTATTGTTTAGTTAATTATCACTTTACCATGCTACCACGACAGCGCAAATAATGCAAGATTAAATTTTTAAATAAGCCACAAAACTTTATACATATTATATAAAGCTTTGTGGCTTACATTTGTCATTATTTTATGCAATTACCGGTTAATTTACCTTAAACTCCTTAATTAAAGTATTCAAATCACTTACCATTTCATTAAGCTGGTTTATACTTTCATTAATCTCTAGTACTGTAACTGACTGTTCTTGTGCTGTTGCTGAGATTTCTTCTATTGATGCAGAGTTATCCTGCGCTAGTTCTGATACATGGCCAAGCATTTCAAGTATTTCATCCTTCTTCTGGTTGATTACCTGATTGTGATTAACAATAACCTTTATACTCTCTATTAAAGCCTGTAATCCGTCAGAAATCATACCGATTATCTCTTCTGTCTTATTAACAGATAAGTTAATCTTATCGGCACCTTCACGATTTCTAGATATAAAGTTCACCGCTCTAGCAGATTGATCCTGCATCTGTTCTATCTTTTGATGAATATCATCAACTGCTATGGCTGTTTCATTGGCCAGTTTACGGATTTCATCTGCAACCACAGCGAAACCCGAACCATGCTCCCCAGCCCTTGCAGCTTCTATACTGGCATTTAAGGCTAAGAGATTGGTTTGTTTTGCTATATTAGATATAATAGTAGTTATTTCACCTATATCAGAAGAATGATCATTAATTCTATGTACCAGTTCCTCTACTATATCTGTATTCTCGTTATTCTCTATGGCAGCTGCCTTTAACTGCCCAACAGAGGATAAGCCAAGTTCTTTTAATTCTATATTCTTATCTACTATAGTGCCGATCTTAGAACTGGCCTCAGCTGTTTCTTTTATATTCTCTCCAAGTAAAGTTACCTTTTCTACACTGTCAACTGTTTGTCTGTGTTGTTCATCGGTCTGACCGGCCATATGTGAAATGGCATTAGCTACTTCTGAGGTAGCTTCAGATACATATCCGGAAGATTCACTAAGTCTTCCTGCATATTGATTAAGCCTATCATTAGAAGTCTGTATCGCCTTAATAACCTTATTTAGGTTATCAATTAATCGATTTACTGAATCCCCTAATAGCTTCATCTCATCCTTTGTTCTAATATCAATCCTATCAACCGTTAAATCCCCTTCAGATATTCCAACTAATGCTTTACTTATTTTCTTAATAGGATTGATTATCATACGGGTGAATATAATTGTTATAACCATTGATAGGGCCAAGACTAAGATAAGATTGCGAATATTGCTTTTTAATATAATATTAGCTCCTCTTGCCAGTTCCGTATCATATATAACGGCACTTACCACCCAATCCCAATGGGGAAAATATTTGGAATATACTGTTTTACTGCCAGTAATTTTACTACTGCCTTCCTCCAAGGCATAATTGAGCATACCTCCACCGGATTTGGCTGTATCAATTAGTTCCTTGGTAATATTTCGTCCATCCCGGGATTTCAGATTGTAAATATTGTCAGTAAGAAAAGGATGGGAAATAATATTTCCCTCAGAATCTATTATAAAAAAGTAGCCTGATTCACCTAAATCAATTTTATGTTCTGCAAATATACTGTTATGAGTTGCTGAACTGTTAGCATCGGTTTCTTTAATTGTAGCCCCGGATGTTTCATCCATCTGGCTTTTTGTTAAATCCCCTATATAGGCTAAAGATGCAGCCTTTGCACTTTCCTCGTTCATCCACTCTGAATTATTAATAGAATTACGATAATTCTTGTTGATTTCTACCATGGTAGATTCGATGGCATTTTTTAAAATAAGTTGATTGGAACGGGATAATTCCCCCTTGGAAATAGTGTAATTTATCACCGAAATGCTAATTAATGATGTAATTACTATCATCGATACTATTAAATACATTTTTTTACTTATGCTGTTTAACTTCATAATCTATATCTTCTCCTATCTTTTGTAGTCTAATATAATGTACAGTTTAAAGTCATTTATTTTGCTTCCTTTTGATACAAAATTCTATTTTAAATAATTTTAATTTACATCCATCTTTAACCTTAAAAATTTCCTGTTTTATAGTTGTTTTATTTCCATAACAGTATACCATTTACCAATTGCGATATCAAGATTTTTTAATAAATGGATTCTAAAACATAATAATTTGATTAAATTCATTTTATATTTATTAAATTTTTAAAAACTAGAATAATTGTCTGAAATAATTTTTAATTTATGCTATAATACAAATAATGCCCCAAATAAACTTTATTTTTAATAATAACCTTTCCTTTTGGAATTAATTGCAATCTATTTTTTAATTAATCAAACAGTTTCTTAAATTTTCTACAACATATCATTAATTCACAAAAAGTATTGCTAATCAATACATTTATTTAATAGGTTGAAGCTTTCTTCAGCTTTATTTCTTATACTGTCAAAATCAAATAAAATAATAATATTTATAGAAAGGGATGATAAGATGCATAATTTTTGTTTTAAGACAGAATACACCGATTTAGGTCTGGTGTTCGGAGGCTGTTGTGCATATGGGAATTAATCAGGCTGGCAGATGGGAAAAATTTTGTAAAACTATCTATCAAAGTGTTGATCTTTATGCAGAAGCAAAAAAGGCACAGAAAAATTGCAGACGTAGTCTGGCTACTATCAAGGGGGGCTTTAGAGGAAGTAACAAGCTTTTTCGCCAGCAAGTACTTTCATTTTGGAGCAGGTACAATATAAAGCCCAAAAAAATGTGGTATGACCTTTATTGCTATAAGGATAAGGAATATGATCCTAGATATATCCCGGAAGATATATACTGGAGAATAATTTATCCGACCCTTAATAAAACTAGTTTTCGCCATGCATATACAGATAAATGCTTTTATAAACAGCTATTCCCTTATTTGAAGCAGCCTCGAACAATTCTTAGAAACAGTAATAATTGCTTTTATGACGGCTTAGGAAATATTATAAGCTTTGCACAAGCCAAAGCTATTTTAGAATCTGAGAAACAGTTTGTTTTAAAGCCGGCAATATATAGCGGCGAGGGAGTAGATATATTCTTTTATGATAAAGAAGAACATATGGATATTGATTTTGATAATTTATTGAAATTATATAATTCCGATTATATCGTTCAAGACATTGTATCCCAACATAAAACCTTGGCAGACATACACCCTAAATCCCTAAATACCATTCGGGTAATATCATTTTTGTTCCAAGGTGAAGTCTATATATCTTCTGCTATACTGCGTATGGGTGTTGGAGGCTCTCGTCTTGATAATGTTTCAGCCGGTGGTCTGGCTTGTCCAATTAAGAACGATGGCAGACTAAGTGATAATGCTATTAATAGAAAGTCTCAATGGGTAAGCAGTCATCCGGGCGGTACCGTCTTTAGTGAGATTACAATTCCATCTTACGTGAAAGTGCTTGATGCTATAAAAAGAGCCCATAAAGATATCCCTCATTTTCGCATTATCGGCTGGGATTTCTCAATAGATGAAGTGGGAGATCCGGTTTTAATCGAATACAACGGGGCTCCCGGTATGAATCAAGTCAGCTGTGGCCCGCTTTTTGGGGATCTTACAGAAAGCGTCTTAAATGAAATCTTTTTAGAAGAGACAATGGTTGCCACAAATGTAGCTATAAACTAATTTTCATAAGGAGGAATTAAGATGAATATTTCAGTATTAGGTGCCGGTAACGGCGGTACAGCTGTAGCAGCAGATTTAAGTTTAAGAGGTCATGATGTTACTTTAATAAAAACTTCCCATGCCCTCCATGATCAAAATTTCGAATATCTTATAAAGAATGAGGGTACTGTTAAACTGATAGAAAACGGCGAAACAAAGGTTGCTAAAATCAAGCAAATAACAAGGGATCTTTCAAAACTTAGTGAAAGTGAAGTTGTAATTATATATATACAGACAAATTATCATGAAAACTTGATTAAAAGGATAAAGCCTTACCTAAAAGATGGGCAAGTCCTATTAATTAACCCAGGTTATCTATCAACTACTTATGTCCTAAGGCATTGTAAAGATATAGATCTTACCATTTGCGAAGCCCAAAGTTCATTTATTGACTGCAGGATAAATGAACCGGGAACTATAAAAGTTGGTTTTCGTAATGTACGTAATCCTCTGGGAATATATCCTAAAAAACATTTGGAATATGGTAAAGAAAAACTGGATCATCTTGGATTTCCCTTCGTATACCTGCCCTCTGTAATAGAGGCAGGACTACATAATCCCAATCTAATAATCCATACAGTAGGTGCAATTATGAGTATTCCTCGCATTGAAAAAACCAAAGGCGAATACTGCATGTATCATGAAGTATTTACCCCCAGTGTATGGAATATCTTAGAGGCACTGGATAAAGAAAAAATG
The DNA here is from genome assembly GCF_900070325.1 of Herbinix luporum. GTDB lineage: Bacteria > Bacillota > Clostridia > Lachnospirales > Lachnospiraceae > Mobilitalea > Mobilitalea luporum. Next base: position 974,999 of record NZ_LN879430.1, on the reverse strand, counting down.
GATGTAATGGAGAAAATGGGCTGTGAACGGCTGCCCTATGTGGAAGCATGCAAATTCAGAAATACCCTAGATGATGAAAGGGATGCTAAAGAAGTATTTTTCTGGTATGCAGATATGCCTACACGGGCTAAAGGCCCAACTAAAGTAGATTCAAGATACATATCTGAAGATGTACCTCAAGGGCTGGTTCTTTTAGAATCTCTGGGTTTAAAGTATAAGATAGCAACACCTATATGTACAGCTTTAATTAATATTGCATCCGCCGCTTTAGGCCGCGATCTTAGATTAGAAGGAAGGACTCTTGAAAATCTCGGTGAAGACTTGTTAGATCTTATTATGAAAGATCGGGATAGCTAAATAATATAAGACCTATTCCAAGATGGCTATATAGCTCATTGGAATAAGGTCTTATTTTTTAAGCTAAAAGTTCTGCAATTTTTACAATTAACGGAATAGTTAGAATGCAAAATAAAGTTGATACAGTAAATATTTCTGCGGCATATACAGAGTTTTTATTAAATTTTATGGCAAATAGGGCACCGGAAGCTGCCGTAGGTGAGGAAGCCATTATAATAGCAACTATCTTAACCATCTCATTTATAGGTAACCATATATATAGAAGCAACAATACAAAAGGTATTATGATAAGTCTTATAAAGGCTATATAATAAGTCCTAAGATTTTTGGTAAATAACTTAATAATATTGGTCTTTCCTATGGTTACACCTGCTATTAACATGGCAAAAGGTGTATTAAGATCTGCTATATAATCAAGTGCCTCATACACTACATCCGGAACCCTAATCTGAAAGATAAAGAATAAAAGACCAATAATAATTGCAAAAATAGTAGGAGATATTAGTTTTTCTATAATGTCCTTGAATTTTAGATTCTCAGCTCCGGACATCAATATTACACCATGGGTCCATATAAAAATATTAAATATGGTAATGGAAGCCGTAACATAAAATACTCCTTCACTTCCAAAGATACTGTTAACTAAAGGTATCCCCATAAAACCCAAATTGGAATAGATACTTTGTAAACGCTCAACCTCTACATTTTCATTTTCCACATAGCTTTTAGTAGTACTGCCATCTATTGTTACAATCTTTCTCCTTTTTCTTCTTATCAATGTATAGGATATAATGATACCGACAATATGAGTTATTATGGAAAGTAAAAGAGATATGAGAAGTCCCTCTAATAAATCATAAGAAAAATCTCTTTGATATGATACAAAGATAACTATGGGATTAACCAGGGTCAATAATATATTGGATAATTTACTATTAGTAGCATCATCAATTAAGTTAGTTTTATAGCATATTACACCGATTATAATTATGATAAATATAACTGCAATTTGATAAATAAGTATACCTGAAATTGACATACAATTCTCCTGTCTGCTGTAATGTATAAATATAATGATATCTTTTAGCTTGTGCGATTTTCTTGAGATAATACCATACACTCAGTAAAATATCTGCCACTGGCTATATTAGCTCTCCAAAAGATGCAGATAAAACACTTATAAAGATACATAAAATATAATCAAGGTGGATATCATATTAAATCTCATATCCACCTTAGAAAATGTGGAATCATAAGGAAGCAGTAATCTAGAAGCACTTGCTACAAAGATTACTGCCATATCCCACAATATTAAATAAAATCTTCTAAATGACTATTTACTTTTATTGATTTTAGTCATCATTATTATCCTAACTTGTTTACTTCTTGTTCTACAAGTATACTGTCAACTTCGTTTTGGAACATTTTCATTCGTTTAATGAAATTTTCTTTATATTTCATGCGTTCCTGTTCATTCATATCAATAAATTCCACGTAATCCAGGTCGCTTTTATGTAATTTTGCACCACAATGGAAGCAAATAGCATCAGGATTTCTTGATACTATTCTAAAATTATAACATTTTGGACAGATAAAGATTCTTAGCATGTTATGACATCCTTCCATTAGAATGTTGGCAACATTCATTATACTCTTTGGTATAATGAATGTAAACCTTGTAAAAAGTTGCAAATAAGTGCTGCCAATAATTTTAACTGTCAAAATTTACAATTTATCTTATAGTATTTATCGGTTGCCATACATTTTTTCATAATAGGTTTGATATTCTCCGCTGATTATGTTTTCCCACCAGGTCTTGTTATCTAGATACCACTTAATTGTTTTCTTTATTCCTTCATCAAAGAAAGTGGTAGGTTCCCAACCTAGTTCCCTTCTAATCTTTGTAGGGTCAATGGCATATCTTCTGTCATGGCCCGGACGGTCTTTGACAAATTGGATTAAGTCCTCACTCTTACCAAGCTCTTTTAAAATAATCTTCACCACTTCTAGATTGGTCTTTTCATTATGTCCCCCTATATTATAGACTTCTCCTACAGTTCCCTTCCTTACTATTAAGTCAATAGCCTTACAATGGTCTATTACATATAGCCAATCCCTAACATTATCTCCTTTGCCATATACCGGAAGGGGCTTGTCATTTAGGGCATTGGCAATAATTAAGGGAATAAGTTTCTCGGGAAATTGATAAGGTCCATAATTATTGGAACAACGAGATATAGTTACCGGCAATTTATAAGTACGATGATAAGCCTGTACCAGCAAATCTGAGGAAGCCTTGGATGCAGAATATGGACTTGAGGTAGTAAGGGGTGTTTCCTCTGTAAAAAACAAATCCGGCCTGTCTAAGGGTAAATCACCATAAACTTCATCTGTAGATACCTGATGAAATCTTTCTATTCCATACTTTCTACATGCATCAAGAAGTACACCGGTACCCATAATATTGGTTTTTAAGAATACATCAGGATCGGTAATTGACCTGTCCACATGGCTTTCTGCGGCAAAATTAATTACCACATCGGGCTTTTCATCCTCAAACAATTTATATACAAAGCTTCTATCAGCTATATCTCCCTTCACAAATTTAAAATTTTCATTATTCATAACCGGCTCAAGGGTTTCTATATTTCCGGCATAGGTAAGTTTATCTAAACATATAATTTGATCTTCAGGATATTCTTCTAACATATAATGAACAAAATTTCCTCCGATAAATCCGGCTCCACCGGTAACGATAATTTTCATATTCACTCTTACCTCGTTTTCTATGTTATAGTTTTTATTTTAGTAAAATATTATGGTTTGTAAAATCGTTCTTAAGATTATCAAAAAACTTTAGTTTATGTTAAATTTATCAATATTAATAATATCTTAATATTATAATAACATATTTTTAGTATTTTTTGGTATAAAACTAAAATTTTTAATATAATTGTAAAAATATTACTTATATTTATTAACTAATAGTAAAAATCTATATCACTATCTCTTAAAAAGGGAGCATTCTTATCCTTATCTGATAGTATGGGGTCTTTAACTCCCCAATCTATATTAATTTCCGGATCATCCCACCGTATACTTCTGTCTGCCTCTTGGTTATAGTAATTATCTACCTTATATTGAAATTCAACGTTATCAGTTAAAGTCAAGAAACCATGCAAAAAGCCCCTTGGAATAAGCAGCTGGCGATGGTTTTGACAAGATAGCTCCACGGCTTCCCATTTCATATAAGTAGGAGAACCTTTTCTCATATCTACTACCACATCTAGAACGGCCCCCCTAGTACAGCGAACCAGTTTTGCCTGAGCCGCCTCCCCTTTTTGATAATGCAGGCCCCTAAGGACTCCCTTATTTGCAGAAAATGAATGATTGTCCTGAACAAAATCATAATAAAGTCCCGCCTCTTCAAATGCTTTTTTTGACCAGCTTTCAGTAAACCATCCCCTGCTGTCGCCAAAAACCTGGGGTTGGATTATATATAAATCCTGTATACTTGTCTTAATAATATCCATAAAATAAGCTCCTTTGTATCGTATTGGTACTTAGGGTTAATAAAGGATTTTACCTTGGGCGACCTTCATTAAATGTTCACCATAATTTGATTTTCCATAACGCTCTGCTGCCTCAAGTAATTTTTCCTTGGTAATCCAATCATTTATATATGCAATTTCTTCAAGGGCTGCTATCTGTATACCCTGGCGACTCTCAATAACTCTAACAAATTCCGAAGCTTCATTAAGAGAGTCTACAGTGCCCGTATCTAACCAAGCATAACCCCTACCAAGGGTTACTACATTTAAACTTCCATCCTCTAGATAGATCCTATTAAGATCTGTAATTTCAAGCTCACCCCTGGGGGAAGGCTTTATCATTTTTGCAAAATCACAGACTCTATTATCATAAAAATACAATCCGGTTACACAATAATTAGATTTGGGATTCTCAGGCTTTTCTTCTATGGATATAGCCTTGCCCTCCTCATCAAATTCAATTATACCGAATCTTTCAGGATCCTCTACATAGTAACCAAATACGGTAGCCCCCTGCTTTCTGGCAGCTGCTTCCCTAAGATGCCTTGTAAGACCATTTCCATAGAATATATTATCCCCTAAAATCATAGCACAAGAATCGCCATCAATAAATCTTTCACCGATTAGAAAGGCCTGTGCCAAACCGTCCGGAGATGGCTGAACCTCATAACTTAGATTAATACCATAATTTGAACCGTCACCCAGTAGCCTTTCAAAGTTTGGAAGATCAGTTGGAGTCGATATAATAAGAATATCCTGAATACCCGCCAGCATTAGGGTAGATAAAGGATAGTAAATCATTGGTTTATCATATACAGGCAGAAGCTGTTTAGATGTCACCATAGTAATCGGATATAACCGTGTGCCGGATCCGCCGGCTAAAATAATACCTTTCATAGGGCTATTCCCTCCTATTATTTATTTATCAGATATCATTAAATCAAAACCCTGTTCGGCAATGACATTAATTATCTTCTGCCTTATGGGATTAATATTTTTAAGCTTAGTAATCAGCTGATTGCTGAAACTATCAACCCTATTGTTAGTATCCCTCAAATCATAATAAGTCTTCATAATTTGATCATATTCTTTTATCAAATCACTATAATTATCAAAACATTTATAGCTATTTTCAAACATTCGAAGCTTCATATCCATCCTAGGCTTTAACTTTGGATTCTGATTTGGGTATCCAAATCCAAGACCCAGGGCAGGAAATGTCAGTTTAGGCAGCTTAAGCAGTTTCACAGTCCTACTGGGATCATTTAGTATACTACCTAAATATACAGTCCCAAGTCCTATACTTTCTGCCGCGGTTACCACATTTTGAGCCATCAGGCAGGCATCGGTAAAACCTTGAAAGAAGCGGTCCATATCCCCAATACTTTCCTCATGGCAGTTCTTCTCCTTGGCTATCTGACCATTACGGTATTGGTCCACTATAAAAATCCATAGCTCAGGCATTCTTGCCACGTACTCCTGCTTACAGATATCAGCCAGCTCATTTTTTATAGCTTGGTCACTTATCCTTATTATTGAACAGGCCTGCAAACCATTGGAAGTAGCAGTACGTTCTGCCACTTGAACTAACCGAGATATAATTTCATCTGAAATTGCTTTATCAGTAAATTCTCTTATAGTACGGTGGTTAAGCTGCATCTTTATTGTATCATCCATAGATTGCATAGATTTTCCTCCTTTACGACGTAATTATATCATATTTCATAAAAAGTGTCAGGTACTGTTAACAAATTATAAACAAATCCTCTTTCATTCATACATTGTTCATAATTTGCTAATGTTTTATTAACAGTACCTGACACCATTAAATTGACACAATTAATTATCCATTTCAGGAAGTGGAACTACCCCTGATATTGTAAATCTTAACTTAACTTTAAACTGATCTCCGTCTATTTCTACTTTGAAGTTTCCTCCACATGCCCTGGTAAAACTTTCAGCTATGGATAAACCTAGTCCGCTTCCCTCAGTTGTCCTTGATTTATCTCCCCTATTAAATCTTTGTAGTATTTCTTCAGCTGTAAAATCCATATCATATGATGCTGTATTTTTTATTACTACATTTACAATTTTATTATCAACCTCCATATCAATAAAGATCCTAGTACCTTGAAGTGAATATTTTAATGCATTTCCAATTATATTTTGAAATACCCTATATAGCTTCTTTCCGTCAGAATATATATATACCGGTGACTCTGTCAGAGTGGTTTTTATACGTATATTTGACTTTTCAATCTCATCCTCCATATCCCCTAAAGTCTGCTCAATCAGCTTCTTTAAATCTAGATTTTCCATATTAAGGGGAAGGTTTCCGCTGGTACTTTTAGCCAGATCAAAAAGATCAGATACAATATTTTTTAACCTTCCGGATTTATCAGCTAAAATATTTACATAATCCCTGGCCGCTTCCGGCAACTCTTCCTTAGATAGTAACTCCACATAACTAATTATGGAAGTTAATGGAGTCTTTAAATCATGGGATACGTTAGTGATAAGATCCACCTTCATCCTCTCTGACTTCATTTGCTCTTTTAAACTCTCTTGAAAGCCCAGATTGATTTCTTCAAAAGTTTTTCTATTTTCGTAAAAATACCAATATATTACTACAGCTTCTAACATTAATGGAAAGATCCATAATATAGTGCTTAAAAGTGAAAATATAGTGAATAGAAATACTAATAATCCGCTGGCCACTGTAAATATAATCTGTCTTCGATTTAAAGAATCTGTAAGAGGATAATTCTCAAATCTTTTAATATCAAATAAACTCCGGATATATTTATTAATACCGCTCCCGATTGCATACATCAAACTATGCTTCAACAACTTCCTTGCCTTTAACTTACGTACCATGCTAAGAAAAAGAACTCCGCATATAATTAGGGCAATTCCTGATAAAATTCCCAGGTAAATCATCATTACAATTTGGTCCATACTTAGAACATCACTGGGATCGCTTGTATAATTCATCTGATTGTTTATACCACCAAACCATATAACTAGGGTAAGTATTATAAGTAAAAATTGTATATCAGTATAAATTCTGTCCATGTAAGGAGTTAAATGAACCTTATCATCTTCAGGTTTTCGACCTGTTACAGTAATAAGGTGAATAATACATATTAAGGATATAACAAGGGATAGTACTAATAATTTTACCTTAGAAAGAACCTCTGACCTGTCAGAATTCCATTCCTGCTGCTTTTGCTGCATATGTTCCTCTGAAAAACCTATATATAAGGTATAATTTTTCATTTCACCATCTTGAGCTTCATTGTGACTTATATCATAAATGTGATCTGAACCAACCAAATAATAAGCCTCTAAGTAATCAGAATCATTTTTGTCACTTGAATTATAATCATCTGGTTTTTCTTTAGGAAACCATATCTCCCCATCATATTCATAATGATATTTAAGTTTAATTATTTCACTAAGTGTAATATTATTATAATATTTTTCACCGTCAGTATAATAATAAAAATATTTTGGTATATAATCTAACTTTTTGCCGACTGTAATTTTATTGAGAACATCATTGATTGCCGGTGTTATCTCCCCATATCGAAAGCCATCACTTTCCACATAATCTTTTACAAACAAAGACTCAATATTTAAATTACTAGCATAAAAAATATAATAGGTTTGTATAATAGCGCTTACCAAAAGAAACACTGTAAGAGCAAATGAGAAAATTTTCAAACCTTTCTTTCTACTAAATCTTCTCAATTTTGTAACCAATTCCCCACACCACCTTTAAATATTTCGGCTCCTTAGGATTAATTTCGATCTTTTCACGAATTCGCCTGATATGGACCATAACAGTATTTTCAACAGAATATGCGGTTTCCTGCCACACTCTCTCATAAATTTGCTCTGCTGAAAACACACAACCTGCATTTCTCATAAGAAACTCTAAAATCTTAAACTCCTTTGCAGTCAGCTTAACAGGTTCACCATCTACGGTTAACTCCACCTTTTCTACATCCATACATATGCCACCTATTACAATTTTATTGGCAGAATTATTACTGTCCTTATCTCCAAGCTGCAGATACCTGCGAAGCTGACTTTTTACCCTAGCCAGTAGCTCCTGGGGATTAAAAGGTTTAGTCACATAATCATCTGCTCCCATAGAAAGGCCCAGTATTTTATCCGAATCCTCTGATTTGGCTGACAGTAATATAATTGGGATATTCTTGCTATCCCTTATCTTCATCATGGTAGATAGACCATCTAGCTTAGGCATCATAATATCCAATATAATAAGCTGAACTTGATTAGATACCAAAGCATCAAGTGCCTCCATACCATTATAGGCTTTAATAACTTCGTAGCCTTCCATTTTCAGAAGTTTTTCGATTGCCCCCGCAATCTCTTTGTCATCATCAGCCACTAAAATTTTTGCAGTTTCCATATCCGGCTTAACCTCCTCTTTTACCGATATTATTATACTAGTAGGGGAATCTTAAATACCAGTAGATGAAAATCTTAAAAGTATCTTAAAAAGGTACCTTTTACGGTACCTTTATTTTAACAGCAACATCTTCTCTAAGTCCAAGGGTTCGATATATTGTCCGTCTTTATATGCTCTCATATTACCACCGGATATTTCGTCTATCAGTGCAATATGCTTATCTTCACCGATACGTCCAAATTCCAGCTTAATATCGTACAATTCAATTCCTTTTTTCTCCAGTTCTTCTTTCACGATATTTGATATTTTAACAGTTAAATCTTTTAGTATTGCATATTCTTCTCTGGTAAGGATGCCAAGCATATGAAGAGCATCTTCATTTATCAGTGGATCTTGTCTTTCATCATCTTTTAAGGTTACTTCTACATATGCATCCAAGGGCATTCCTTCCTTGGCATAGAGTCCGTAACGGCGAATAAAACTTCCCACCGCTCTATACCTACAGATAACCTCAATGCCTTTACCAAACATGGTTGCCGGTTTGACAGTCATAGTGGCTGCATCGATATCACAATCTATATAGTGGGTAGGTATTCCTTTTTCATTGATTTTCTCAAAAAATAATTTGGTAAGCTTTAATCCTGATCTACCCATTCCCTCTATGGTTAATCCTACCGAGTTGGCACCGGGATCAAATACTCCGTCTTCTCCGGTTACATCATCTTTAAATTTTAGCAAATAATTTCCGTCTTCTAGTTCATATACGTCCTTGGTTTTTCCTTTATATACAAGTTTCATAACAATCCCTCTTTCCCTAATATTTGCACCTGCTTTAGTTTTATGGTTTAAAGTTATATTATTTATTGCCTATTGTCAATAGAATCATACCCCGTTTATTCTTATGGGTTTTATTAATATTAGTTATAAATCGTATTCTTTATTATATTTCTTATTGCTTGTTTTATTAATTTAGAATACTATAGCTATATATGTAGTTTTAAATTTAACTTTTATAACAGGGGGAGGTCGTTTTATATGAGTTCTATAAATCAAGAACCCTTGCATGGATATAAGCTTTTACTGGTTGAAGATGATAAATCCATAGTGGAAGGACTGGAATATTATCTAAGCCAGGAAGGCTTTCAAGTTACCTGTTGTTATGATATGGCATCTACTATGGAAATACTTGAAAAAAACACCTTTGATATTGCTATTTTAGATTTATCCTTACCTGATGGCAGCGGATATGATATTTGCTTAAAAATTAAAAATACGAACGATATCCCTATAATATTTTTAACCGCCAGGGATGATGAAGGAAGTACAGTTATGGGACTTGATATGGGTGCTGATGATTATATTACAAAACCATTTCGAATAAGGGAACTTCACTCTAGAATAAAAAGTGTTTTAAGAAGATATGGTAAAGGAAAAGACAATAATAGCGAAGATATTTTAACCTTTGGCAATATTGAAATCAACCTAAAAGAAGGTAACGTAAGAAAAAATGGAAATATTATATTTTTAACTGCCCTTGAGTATCGTCTCTTTCTAACCTTATGCCAAAATAAAGGCAGGGTCCTAACAAGAAGCCAGCTTTTAGAAAGTATTTGGGATGTGTCCGGAGATTTTGTAAATGATAATACCTTAACTGTTTATATAAAGAGATTAAGGGATAAGATTGAAGATGATCCTCAAAATCCGACAATTATTAAAACTGTAAGAGGTTTAGGATATCAGGTACAAGGAAATGAAAGCTTATAAAGTCGTAAGAAAGGCATGGTTATGTTATGTTGTCTTTAAGAAATAAGGAATTGCGAAATATATTAATTCTATCCATAACATCCGTACTTATATTTACATTGCTTGGATTATGGATAAGTGTAGAAGTAGCACTTTTATTAGTTTTACAAGGTATACTATTAATTTTTCTTTTCTTTTTATTTACCTTATATCGTTATAGAAATATCAAAAAACTATCTACATATTTAAGAAGAATTCGCCAAGGAGAACATTCCCTTGATATAAGAGATAATGTAGAAGGGGAACTTAGTATTTTAAAAAATGAAATATATAAGGTCACAAGTATGTTATCGGAATATAATGAGAAATTAAAAAAAGATAAAATCCTCCTGGCTGATCATATGGCTGATATATCTCATCAGTTAAAAACTCCCTTGACATCAATGTTGGTCACTGTTGATTTATTAAAAGATAGGAATCTACCAAAAGATAAGTATGATCAATTTGTTTCAAATATATATTCTCAATTGGAGCGAATAAAATGGTTAGTTACTTCTCTTCTTACAATTTCTAAACTGGATGCCGGTGTTCTTGAAATGAAACCCGTAAAAACCAAGGCCTATGACTTAATTAGGTCAGCTATTGAACCGCTTTTAATTCCTCTTGAGATTAAAGATATTAGCTACCATATTAAAGGAGGGGACAATTATCTTTATTGTGATTTGCACTGGACCAGGGAAGCTATAATTAACATACTTAAAAACTGTATGGAACATACCCCCTTCGGTGGGCAGCTTTTTATTGAAATTAATGATAATCCCTTGTATTCCGAAATTATTATTAAAGATACGGGGATAGGAATCTCCAAAGCAGATTTACCTCATATTTTCACAAGATTTTATAGGGGGAAAAATTCCTCAAAAGACAGTGTGGGAATCGGTTTGTCAATGTCTAAAAGTATAATACGAGGTCAAGGGGGGGATATCACTGTAGATAGTAGGGAAGGTAAAGGAAGCATATTTAATATTAAATTATATAAATCTGTTATTTAAGAAAATGTATAGAAGTCCCCTCTTTCTTAAAAGTGACAATTTTGTAATAATTCCAGTCACTTAAAAGTCATCTTACAATGGTAGTATTATCTAAAATCTATATCAGATGTGATTAGATATGATTTATAAGTATGAGGAGGATTATAAAATGGAAATATTAAGAGTTGAAAATCTTACTAAAACCTACGGAAAAGGTAATACTGCCGTTACTGCTCTAGATAATGTTTCTTTCAGTGTAAATAAAGGGGAGTTTGTGGCTGTTATAGGACCTTCCGGTTCAGGTAAATCCACTTTACTTCATATAATAGGGGGAGTAGACTTTCCCTCTTCCGGAAAAGTATTTATAGATGGTACTGATATCTATAATCTAAATGAAACCCAATTAGCTATCTTTAGACGAAGACAGATTGGTCTAATTTATCAATTCTATAATCTAATACCTATATTAAATGTAGAAGAAAATATAACCCTACCCCAGCTTTTAGATGGAGGTTCTGTAGATAAGGAACATTTAAATGAGCTAATTTCAACCCTAGGCTTAGAAGGAAGGCTAAAGCATCTACCTAATCAATTATCCGGCGGCCAGCAACAAAGAGTATCCATAGGCCGTGCCTTAGTTAATAATCCGGCCCTGGTTCTGGCCGATGAACCTACAGGTAATCTTGATAGTAAAAATAGTGAAGAGATAGTAAATTTATTAAAACTCTATAATCAAATGTATAATCAGACCTTAATTCTCATAACCCATGATGAAAAAATTGCACTTCAAGCAGACCGGATTATAAGCATAGAGGATGGAAAAATCTCTAAAGATGAGGTGATAAGATCATGAATATAATGAATCGAATCACTTTAAAAGGTTTAAAAAAGAATAAAACAAGAACTATTGTTACTATTATTGGCGTAATATTATCAACAGCTATGATTACAGCTGTCACATCATTTGCTTCAAGCCTTCAACATTTTTTAATAAATTATACAACATATGGTATCGGTAATTGGCATATAAGAATTAAAACCCGCACCATAGATGAATATCAAGATATTATAGAAGACAATCAGATAAAGAAATATTCTGTGGTAAAAGACGGAGGTTATGCCCCCCTAGTAGGTTCAAAAAATGAATATAAACCCTATCTTTATATTATGGAATTGGATAATAAAGCCTTTGATACATTGCCTATTCACATAACACAGGGTCGCCTACCTAAAAACAGCAAGGAAGTACTGCTCTCAGAACACATCCTATACAATGGAGGGGTTGAGTTTAAACTAGGACAAGAAATAAGTCTTGAAGTTGGAGCCCGTTATAGTGACGGTTATAAATTAGACCAACAAAATTCTTTCCATCATATAGATACCGGTGAAACTGAAGAATTTATTGCAAGTGGTACTAGGTCATTTACCGTTGTGGGTTTTTTTGAACGTTTTCCTACTGAAATTGAAAATTTCGCAGCTCCCGGATACAGTATATTAACATGTTTAGATGATTCCTCCCTGACTTCTTTGGAAGATTCGGACCTATATATATACATTAATTTTAAAAATCCTAGAAAAGCTTTTAATTATATAGATAATTATCAAGATCATGATTATCATATTGATTCTATAAATTATGATATCTTGCAGTTAGAAGGTTCAAGTGATATATCAGGTTTTAACGCTGTAATTTATGGTCTATCGGGAATCATTATGACCATAATTATAATTGGCTCCGTAGCATTAATCTATAACTCCTTTTCTATCTCTGTAAGTGAAAGAAGGAAGCAATTTGGTCTCCTGTCTAGTGTTGGTGCTACAAGAAAACAATTAATGAACTCTGTATTTTTTGAATCCTTATTTATTGCTGTTATTGGCATCCCCTTAGGTATATGCTCAGGCATCCTGGGAATAGGCATAACCTTACATCAACTTAGGGATAATTTTATTATAATGCTTGGTGAAAGAATTCCCGTTGAATTAACTTTAAATGTATCGGTACCCTCTGTAATTGCAGCTGTTATTTTTAGTTTGATTACTATATTAATCTCTGCATATATACCTGCAAGGCGAACTAAGAAAATATCTGCAATAGACGCTGTAAGACAAACAGCTGATATAAAGCTAACATATAAAAAAGTTAAGACTTCTAAGTTAACCAGAAAAATCTTTGGTATTGAGGGGGATTTGGCACTTAAGAACTTAAAACGGAACAAAAAACGTTATCGCAGCACAGTCTTTTCCCTATTTATATCTGTCTTGTTATTTATAACTGCCTCATCATTTTCCATGTATTTAACAGATAGTGTGGAAAATGTATATGATAAATACAATTATGATTTTAGATATGCCGTTAGCGGAACAACAGATATAAGTGAGGAATATTTAGTAGCTTATGAAAACATTCGCAACTTGGATGGCATTTATGATAGTTCTATAATAAAAAAAATATATGGTACAGCATATCTAAAAAAAGAACAATTAGAAGCTTTCTATTACTCGGATATGATAGAGAATGGTTCCATAAATGATGGAGATGATATACCACTACATGTAGATATATATAAAGTTGATCATGAAACATTTATCAATTACATTGAAAAATTAGGCTTAAAAAAAGATAAGTTCCAAAACACCGAAGAAATTACTGCAATAGCAATCGACAGACAACATTATTATGACGATAAGGAAGAACGATTTAAAAATACCAAGTTACTAAAGGTTAAGCCTGATACCCACATAACTATCGATCTAAATAATGATGATGGTGATACTATATCCACTTCTATTGTTTTAGGAGCATATGCAGATACAGTTCCTATAGGTATTCCTGAATATAGCTATGACTATAGTATTACGTTACTTATAGACGAGGATATTTTAAAGGATTTCGATTGGTTTCATATGTTTTATATGTTCTTTAGTGCAAAAAAACCTTTTGATGTAGAACATCAAATAGTAAAAATACTAAATGATGCCGGGCTCGATAGTGGTAATCTCTATAATATAGCAGAGGATGTAGAGTATGAACGTAATATTATTCTTATAATAAAAGTTTTTGCGTATGGTTTTATTATATTAATGTCATTGATTTCTGTGACAAATGTATTTAACACCATAACTACAAATATTAATTTACGCCGAAGAGAATTTGCAATGTTAAAATCTGTTGGAATTACAGGTAAAGGATTTAACAAAATGCTTAATTATGAATGTATCTTCTACGGGTTAAAAGCCCTCATATATGGAATACCGACTTCTATATTTATAACCTATTTGATATATTTAAGCATAGATGAAGGTGTAGAGACCAGTTTCTACATGCCGGCACATAGCATTCTCATTAGCATACTCAGTATATTTTTGGTGGTCTTTATATCTATGATGTATTCCATGAAAAAGATTAGAAAAGAAAATATATTAGATGCACTGAAGAATGAGAATTTATAATTGTGACAGTTACCATGAATACTAATGTGTCAAAATAGCAAATATATTGCATACACATATACATCGAATCCACCCCTTGGAAAAGGAGTACAATATCTAATACTTTGAAAATTCCGTTGAAAAAACGTCAAATAAGGCAAACAAAAAGCCACTTCCAAATTTCTGGAAGTGGCATATTTACTGGCTTTTATCAATTAACAGCTCGTAGGGGAATCGAACCCCTGTTTCCGCCGTGAGAGGGCGGCGTCTTGACCCCTTGACCAACGAGCCTTGGAACAATATATATAATATACTATTCCTCGATAAAATGCAAGCTTTATTTTTAATTTTTTAAATTGTTTTATTAATTGAAACATTTTGTAAATTTTATAAAAAATCCATCAAAGACATCTGATTGGACTGGGGAAGATCTCCTAAAAGCCCCAGTCTTGCCATAGTATCAACCACCGTAGAGCTTACCTTACTACGTATCTTAAAATCGTCTCTGGATAAAAATTTCCCTTGTTTTGCAGCCTCTACTACCCCTTTAGCTGCCGTATCTCCCATTCCGTCTATGGAACTTAAGGAAGGCATAAGCTTATCTCCTACAATCTGGAATCTATGGGCTTGTGCTTTATACACATCTATGGGTACAAAGTCAAATCCTCTAGCATACATCTCTTGAACTATACGCATATCTCGATATGTATCCTGTTCTTTCTTAGTCAGGGTACTATATCTACGTTTGTAGTCAGCCATTACCTGTTCTAGATGTTCCCTTCCCTGGCACATCAGCTCATAGTTAAATGCCGATGCACGGATAGAAAAATAGGCACAGTAGTAAGCTAAGGGATAATATACCTTAAAGTAAGCTATACGAAAGGCCATCATAACATATGCCGCCGCATGGGCTTTGGGGAACATATACTTTATGGTTTTACAGGATCTGATATACCATTCAGGAATTCCTGCTGCCAGCATGGCTTCTTCCATTTCAGCAGTTAAGCCTTTACCCTTTCTTACACTTTCCATAATCTTAAAGGAAAGCCCCGGCTCCATTCCTGCATTAATTAGATAAGTCATTATATCATCACGGGTACAGATACAGGTAGACAAGGTACAGGTTCCTTCTTTAATAAGTAGCTGAGCATTATTTAGCCACACGTCAGTACCATGGCTAAGTCCCGATATACGGACCAAGTCTGAGAAAGTCTTTGGTTGCGCTTCCTTAACCATCTGCATAACGAAATCCGTTCCAAATTCGGGAACACCAAGACAGCCTAGCTCACATCCCCCAATATCATCGGGAGTTATACCAAGGGCACTGGTATCACTAAACAAAGATAATACCTTCTTCTCATCAAGCCTAATAGTCTTGGCATCTACTCCTGTAAGATCCTCCAGCATACGAATCATGGTAGGATCATCGTGGCCCAGTATATCTAACTTTAATAAGTTATGGTCTATGGAGTGATAATCAAAATGTGTGGTAATGGTCTTGGAATTCATATCGTTAGCAGGACGCTGAACAGGGGTAAATGAATATATTTCTTCTCCATGGGGTAATACCACTATACCACCGGGATGCTGACCGGTGGTTCGTCTTACTCCTACACAGCCCTCAATCAAACGTTCTATCTCAACATTTCTCTTGTGTATGCCCCGTTCCTCAAAATAATTTTTTACAAAACCAAAGGCAGTCTTATCAGCTAAGGTTCCGATAGTACCGGCACGGAAAGTATGGCCTTCGCCGAATATTTCCTCCGTATATTCATGGGCCCTGCTTTGATATTCACCGGAAAAGTTTAAGTCTATATCCGGCTCCTTATCCCCATCAAAACCGAGGAAGGTTTCAAAGGGTATATCATGGCCGTCTTTTTCTAAGGGTTTGCCGCATACAGGACAATTCTTATCCGGCATGTCGCATCCGGAACTTCCTGCAAACTTCTTTACTTCCTCAGAATCAAAATCACTATAATTACAGCTACTGCAGTAATAATGAGGGGGTAAAGGATTAACTTCCGTAATTCCTGCCATGGTAGCTACAAAAGAAGATCCCACAGAGCCACGGGAACCTACCAGATACCCGTCCTCATTGGACTTCCATACCAGCTTCTGAGCAATTATATACATAACCGCAAATCCGTTGGATATAATGGATGTAAGCTCATGTTCCAGCCTTTCTTTAACCTGGGACGGAAGCTCTTTACCATAAATAGCATGGGCTTTATCATAGCAGATTTTTCTTAGGTTTTCATCGGAATTTGGAAGTACAGGAGGACATTTATCCGGCCGCACCGGTGATATCTTTTCGATTTGATCACATATCAGGTTAGTATTGGTGATAACCACCTCTTCTGCCTTTTTGCTACCCAAATATGAAAACTCCTCCAGCATCTCCTCGGTAGTCCTAAAATACAGGGGAGGCTGATTGTCTGCATCCTTAAAGCCCTTACCGGCCATTATGATTCTGCGGTACACCTCATCCTCAGGATCAAGAAAATGCACATCACAGGTGGCGACAACAGGCTTATTATATATCTCTCCAAGCTCTACAATCCTTTGATTAATCTTTATCAAATCTTCCTTGGAATGGATATTTCTTTCATCGCTTCTCTCACTGTGGATTAAAAATTCATTATTAGCCAGTGGCTGTATTTCCAGATAGTCATAGAAATTAACCAGTCTTTCAATCTGTTCATCTGATTGATTAGAAAGTAATGCCCTATATATCTCACCGGCTTCACAGGCAGACCCTACTAGGATACCCTCCCTGCATTCCATTAAAAGACTCTTGGGTATTTTAGGCCTCTTATTATAATATTCTATATGGGACATGGAAACCATCTTATATAAATTAACCCGTCCCAGATCATTTTTGGCCAGTAGTATGGCATGATAAGCAGGAAGCTTACGAATAGACTCTGCAGGAAGCCTTCCCAGCTTATCGATTTCATTTACATTATCAACATTTCTTTCTTTTAGCATATCTATAAACTTAACAAAAATCTCAGCGGTAGCACCGGCATCATCTACTGCCCTATGATGATTTTCTAATGATACCCCTAGTGCCTTTGCTACATTGTTTAGCTTATGTCTGCTTAAATTAGGAAGCAGGATTCTTGATAAACCGACGGTATCAATATAGGTAAATTTATGATTTAAACCGAGTATCTGAGCATTTCTTATAATAAAGCCCATATCAAAGGCTGCATTATGGGCCACTAATACGGCACCCTTACAAAATTCCAAAAACTCCGGAAGAACCTCTTCTATGACAGGGGCCTGGGCAACCATATCATCATTAATGGTAGTCAACTGGGTAATCTCATATGGGATTGGTATCTGAGGATTTACAAATGTACTATATCTTTCGGTAATTTCCCCTTTTGATATCTTCACCGCTCCAATTTCAATAATTTTATCATTTATCTTACTAAAACCGGTGGTCTCAATGTCAAATACAACAAAATCATTATCTATAAGGCTTTGACCCTGCCCACCTACTACCACTTCCTTAATATCATCTACTAGGTATGCTTCCATACCATAAATAACCTTAAAAGCCTTAGCTCTTTCCTGCTCCTTAGGATCAGAAAATGCCTTTGGATTTAGGGCATGATTTGCATCGGGGAAGGCTTGTACTACACCATGGTCTGTTATTGCCACTGCAGGATGTCCCCATTCAAAAGCACGGCGAACCAATTTTTTTACATCCACTACTGCATCCATATCACTCATCATGGTATGGGCATGTAACTCCACACGCTTTTTAGGGGCCCTGTCAATTCTTTTGCTTCTAAAATCCTCGATGGTCTTAATACCTACCACAGATCCTATGGTAATATCCCTCTCATAAGTATCTGCCATGGCAATTCCCTTTAACATATAAAAGGAACCTTCTTTAATACTATCTAGGATTTCATCTACTTGAATAGTTTTTGCATACAGCTTTACCTTTATAGAATCAGTAAAATCCGTTAAGACAAAGGTAATTAAGCTTTTCTCATTACCTATGGGTCTTGTCTCTAACTTCCTGACCATTCCCCGGATTACTACTTCACCGATTTCACCGATAATATCACTGATAGATATTACATTTCCTTCAAAATTCCTGCCATATACTACGGAAGGATCTTTAGGTAATCTATAATATGTGGATTTTTTAGATTTATTAGCATTACCATTTCCACTTTTATTATCACTGGGTACAGGTGTTTCTATGGTATTACTTACCTCCTTATTATCTATAGCATAATTAGAAGGTTCCTTAACTCCAGCATCTTCTGTAAGATTATCTACTCTTATACTTTCTGCTTTAACAAATTCATAATGATGATTTGCATACTCCTCATCATCGTCGTAATCCTCCTCATCATCCTGTCTTAAAAAAGCAGGCAATTTAACCTTTTTTTCTTCCTTAGGCTTTACATATTCAAAGGCTACATTTATATCATAACCGAAACGTTCCTTAAACAAATCTATAAGATAATCCTTAAGCTTTTCTAGTTTATCCTTAACCACACAGCTTTCAGTTGACTTAATAATAATTTTGTTTTCTTCGATTTTAGTCTCTGCCTGTGTCAAAATATGATAAGTAACAATACTTTCCTCTTTTAGTTCCTCTAAGATACAGTCACGATATATAGAAAAAAGCTTTTCCAGATTATAATCACTATTAAGCTCAAAATACGGTTTAATGTATGCTTTATTTCCGGTATGTAAAAAAAGCTGCCGATTAAGCAGTTCTTCCATCCTTTTTATGTTTTTACTATGAATCAATCTATTACTTTTAATATGAATTTGAATGGTCCTGTTTTTCCTGGATGCAACCACCCTTACAACTTCAGCCTGGCTGTAAAGATCTATTAATTTGTCATCACAGGTCAATCCTTCAAAAGCTTCAAAAAATAACATGACTTATTCTCCCATTCTAATCATCATTTATATTAATTATTTTCTATTATAACAGATAAGCAGATTAGAATTCCATAGACTAATCTGCTTATCTTAAAAATATTATTAAAATATTATTTCCAATTCTCCAGTTCATAACGAAGTGTATCAAGAAGCTCATCTTCCGCAACCTTACGGACAATCTCACCTTTTTTTATCAGCAGGCCTACACCATTACCTCCGGCTATGCCTATATCTGCCTCCCTAGCTTCTCCGGGACCGTTTACGGCACAACCCATCACTGCAACCTTAATATTTAAATGGTCAAACTCTGCTGTCAGCTTTTCAACTTCCCCGGCCAGCTTAATTAGATTTATCTGTGTCCTTCCACAGGTAGGACAAGATACCACATCAATTCCTCCCCTTCGGTAGCCTAGGGTTTTTAAGATAAGTTTCGCTGATTTTATCTCTTCAACGGGATCTCCGGTTAAGGATACTCTTATGGTATCACCTATACCTTGATAAAGAATAATTCCAAGTCCCACGGAGGATTTTATATTACCGGCATTAACAGTACCGGCTTCAGTAATACCCACATGCAGGGGGTAGTTAGCTTCTTTGGCAATAAGCTCATGGGCCTTAATGCACATAATTACATCGGAGGATTTAATGCTGATAACAAGATTATCATAGCCCATATCCTCTATTCTCTTAACATTATTTAGGGCACTTTCTACCAGTCCCTCTGCATTTACCCGGCCATGCTTTGCCAATATATCTTTTTCAAGAGAGCCGCTGTTTACCCCTACCCGGATAGGTATCTTTCTTTCTTTTGCCACCTTAACTACAGCCCCTAGCTTTTCATCATCACCTATATTGCCTGGGTTGATACGGATTTTATCCGCTCCGTTTTCCATGGCGGCAATGGCCAGCCTGTAATCAAAATGAATATCAGCCACCAGGGGTATACTAATATGCTTCTTAATGTCTTTTAATGCCTTAGCTGCTTCCATATTAGGTACCGCACAGCGAATAATATCACAGCCTACCTTGGTAAGCCTTTGTATTTGATCTACAGTGGCTTTTACATCTTCTGTTTTTGTATTTGTCATAGACTGGATTAGGATAGGATTTCCTCCTCCTATTACCCTATTACCAATCTTAATCACCTTGGTATTATCTCTAAACATATTTCACAGCCTCTCTAAATTCTTATGCGGCTAAATTAATATAATTAATCGCAAATTATAATTCTTCATTCATATTTTCTTATCCGAAAATTCTACGGAAATCATTAAATACTACTACAATCATCAGCAGCATAAGAAGTGTTAATCCTATAAAGTGCACCATGGCTTCTTTTTCTTTAGGAATAGGTTTTTTTCTGATAGCTTCAATAATAAGAAAGACTAATCTTCCACCATCCAGTGCAGGTAAAGGCAGCAGATTAACAACACCTAAGTTAGCACTTAGTAAAATTGCAAAGTTTGCAAGACTAAGAAAGACTATACCGGCACCTTCATCGGAAGTCTGATCCACTATATTATCTACCATTGAGACTATGCCCACAGGGCCGCTGATTTCATTTATACTGGCCTTACCGGATACCATATATTTAAGACTGCTTATAACATAATCAATACTATATTTCAGTTCAAAGAAACTATTTTTTACCACCTCAAAAGGTGATACCTTTTCCCTATACAAATTATAATGTAGCCCCAGTTCATAACTGTCTTCCACAAGTTTTGGGGTTATTTTAGCAGTCTTTTCTTCGTTTCCATGAAGATAGGTAATATCTAGGGGGGCATCGGTTATAGGATTTGCCTGAAAATACTCTACCATATCTTTGCCGGTTTCAATAGCAGTTCCATTAATTCCGGTAATAATATCCCCAGGTACTAAGCCTGCTTCATAAACAGGAAAGCCCAGTTCAAGCCCAAGCAGTACAGCATTTTCAGTTTCACCGCTATATTCAATTCCTAATTTATAAAAAGGCGGTCGTAACTTAGGATATACAGTTGTTTTATAATCCTTATTATCTCTTTCATAAGTAATATCAATTGCTTCTTTGCTAATAGGATTAAAGAATAAGTACAAATCGATTTCTTTTCCAAAATGTATTCTCTTACCGTTAATCTTCTTTATCATATCTCCTTCTCTTATCCCAGCTTCATATACGGGAGAATCTTCCTTAACCTGTAACACTTCAGGCTTATCAACTCCCACCGCTCCGATTACTACTAAAGCCAGAACAATTGCAAGGATAAAATTAAAAAAAGCACCGGCAAATATTACAGAAAATCTGGCCCATACTCCCTTAGTATGGAAAGCCCCTTCCTCATTAAGATCTTCATCCTCACCTAACATCATGCAAGATCCGCCGATAGGTAAAAGTTTTAGGGAGTATCTTGTTCCGTTTTTTTCAAAACTGGCTAATCTTGGGCCCATGCCTAAGGAAAACTCCGTTACTGTTATACCGTTTTTCTTAGCAAGAAGAAAATGTCCCAGTTCATGGATAAAAATAATTAATCCCAAAATTAGAATTGCTATTAATATATTCATAAGCATAATCCTTTCTCAATTAGATAAATAAATTACCTAACGGTATCTACAATTCCTTCTATAAAATCATATGTCTCTTGTTCTGTGTTAAGAATTTCATTTAAGGAAGGAGATGTAATTATAATATGATTCTCCATAGCTTTAGAAATAAGTTTGGGAATATCCAAAAACCCAATCTTACCTTCCAAAAATCTAGCCACTGCCCATTCATTAGCTGCATTAAATACCGTAGGCATACTTCCTCCCAGTTTTCCTGCCTCAAGTCCTAATTTTAGTCCGTAAAATGTCTCCATATCAGCTTCTTCAAAAGTAAGCTGATTTATCTTAGTCAAATCCAACCTTTCTCCCAACTTCATTTCCTTTCTGTCGGGATAAAAAAGGGCATATTGGATAGGAAGCCTCATGTCAGGTAAGCCCATCTGAGCTATAACACTGCCATCTAAGTATTCCACCATTGAGTGGATAATACTCTGGGGATGAACAAGAACCTGCACTTGAGAAATAGGCACTCCAAAAAGCCAGGCCGCTTCCATAACCTCTAAGGCTTTATTAATCAAGGTGGCAGAATCTATTGTAATCTTATTACCCATACTCCAATTAGGATGTTTTAAGGCGTCCTGGGGAGTAATATTTTTTAAAGATGAAATATTCAGTCCACGAAAGGGTCCGCCGGAGGCTGTCAGTATAATTTTATGGATGTTTTTTTTGCTTTCACCATTAAGAGCCTGAAAAATAGCTGAATGTTCACTATCTACAGGCAGTAGTTTAACACCTTTCTCCTTGCACAAGGGCATAATAAGATGCCCTGCTGTAACCAAGGTTTCCTTGTTAGCCAAGGCTATGTTCTTACCGGCTTTTATTGCTTCTATAGTGGGCAATATACCAATCATGCCAACTAATGCAGCCACAACCGTATCGGCAGAACTTAAGCTGGCACAGGCAATAATCCCATCCATCCCGGTTTCAACAGGAACCTGTAAATCTTTAATGTTTTCTCTAAGCTGCTTTGCCTTGTTTTCATCATATACACATACAAGTTCAGGCATAAATTCCCTTATCTGCTGCTCCAGTAAGTCTATATTGGAATGAGCCACAAGGGAGACTACCTTTATTTCATCCTTATGTTCTCTTGCAACCTCCAAGGTCTGAATGCCTATGGAGCCTGTAGAACCAAGTATTGCTATCTTCTTCATTATTGCCTCCATGTAATTTACACATATAAATACCATGTGATTTTATCATGTAATTATGTTCATTTTGTGATTATTTTTATAATCAGTTTAATTTATAAATAATTCTATAGGATTCTAAAAAAATTCAGCTAAGTAATAAACAATAGGGGCTGTAAATATCATACTGTCAAATCGGTCTAAGATACCACCATGACCGGGAATCAAATTACCATAATCCTTAATATTATAATTTCTTTTTATAGCAGAGGCTGCCCAATCCCCGATTTGTGATATAACACTAGAGGCCGCACCTATAATGGCAAATAATAGGCGGGGATTATCGATACCGGTAACTTTACTTCCTAAAGCCAATGCATATATATATCCTATTAAGGCTGCACCTACTACTCCACCTATTGAGCCTTCTAAGGATTTTTTTGGACTAAGTCTCGGCACTATCTTATGTTTTCCAATAAGCATACCTACACAGTAAGCACAGGTATCAGATCCCCAAGCTCCTATAAAAATTAGCCAGACTAAAATGGCACCGTCCTCCATAATACGAACTTGATATATATAGGACAACATGACACTGACATAAAATAAGCCAAAGAAAGCAATAACTACCTGTTCAATTCTATAGCTGGGATAAGTTATTACATAGGATATCATAAGTAACAGGAGGAAGCCTATGATCAATACCATCATATATTCCTGAAGTTTAAAATATATCAGACCATAATAAAGGATTGCAGCCAAATATCCTATTATCCCAAGTAAAGCCTTTTCGATCTTCATGATTTTATACAATTCTGTCATGCCTATTAAGGAAATAGCAAGAATCGTAGTAAACAGCAGGTCATTTCCTAGTACTACAACCGTTATGGTAATGGCCATAAGGATAATACTACTAATTAATCTTGTCATGAACATAGTCTACCTCCAATATGGATTATTTTAACCCACGTATATTGTATATTCTTTTCATTTGTTTAAAATAGTATTTTATGATATACCACCAAATTTTCGATTTCTTTGTGAATAATACTGGATAGCTTTTAATAATTCTTCCTTATTAAAATCAGGCCAAAGAACATCAGTAAAATAAAACTCAGTATAAGCCATCTGCCATAATAAGAAATTAGACAGCCTCTGTTCACCGCTGGTTCTTATTAAAAGATCCGGTTCGGGAATCCCTTTGGTATCTAAATACTGAGAAAACAAGTCTTCATTTATATCATCAAGTGCCAACCTATTCTCTTTTACATCCTTTGATAGGGTCTTAACAGCACGAATTATCTCATCTCTGCTTCCATAATTTATTGCAACCTGAAAATTCAGGCCGGTATTCATCTTGGAAGCCTCTTCAAGTTCCTTTATTTTTTCTTGAAACTCCTTAGAAAGAACTGTAATATCACCAATAATCCTAACTCGCATATTATTCTTCTTACTGGTTTTAATACTGGTTTCTAAGTAACTTTTTAGAAGCTTCATCAAAGCATCTACTTCCTCTTTAGGTCTCTTCCAATTCTCGGTAGAAAACGCATAAACTGTCAGATATTTTATTCCTATTTTATAAGCATCCTCACAGATTTTTTCTACTACCTTACTTCCTTGAGAATGCCCATAATTTCTAGGCATAAATCTTTTCTTAGCCCATCTTCCGTTGCCATCAAGGATTATGGCAACATGATTTGGAATATTTAGATTATTTTCACTCATACATACACCTACTTTATAACCATTGAATAAGGGTGTCCCAAAAGGGTTATATATTATACTTTTGTGGACACCCTAGTTACATCATGCTATTACATAAACTGCTGCAATTTTATACAGTAAGAACTTCTTTTGTTTTTTCATCCAATATTTTATCAATTTCATCAATAAAGGAATCAGTCAACTTTTGACATTCATCCTCCAGTGACTTCCATTCATCTTCTGAAATCTCACTGGCCTTATTCATTTTTTTGAAAGAATCATTGGCATCCCTACGGATATTTCTGATAGCTATCTTTGCATTTTCAGCCCTTTTCTTAACATCCTTAACAAGTTCTTTTCTTCTTTCCTCTGTCAGTTCAGGAAATACCAGTCGAATTACTTGACCGTCATTGGAAGGAGTAACTCCCAAATCTGATGCTAAAATTACCTTTTCAATCTCCTTAATCATTTTAGACTCCCAAGGTTGAATCTGGATTACTCTAGCTTCCGGAACAGAGATATTGGCAACCGCCTGCAAGGGTGAAGGCTGTCCATAATAATCCACTCTTAGCTTATCTAAAAGGCGAGGATTAGCCCTTCCTGCACGGATTGTCATATACTCTTCTTTCAAGTTTTCTATTGTCTTTTTCATTTTAGTATTATATTGCTCAAGTCTTTTATCCATTATATGATCCCTCCTAATTCGTATATTGTATCCCCTATATTATTTTATCTTATATGCAAGTTGTTTTAAACAGTAACTATTGTACCATTTGAATTTCCCTGGGCTGCCTTAATAATACTATCTTCTTCGGAAAGCCCAAATAAGAGCATGGGCATCTTATTATCAATGCTAAGAACAGCAGCCGTAAGATCAATGACACCCAGTTTTTTATCCAGTAACTCTTGTGTTGAAATTACATCATACTTTTTCGCTTCCGGATTTAATTTGGGATCACTGTCATAGACTCCGTCAATTTCTTTTGCCATTAAGATAATGTCACAATCTAGTTCAATTGCCCGAAGTACAGTTGCAGTATCCGTAGAAAAATAGGGATGCCCTGTCCCTCCGGCTAAGAAGGCTACCCCTTTGTTTCTCATGCACGCAAGAGCCTCATCCTTAGAAAATAGCTCCGTCATGCTACCACAAGAAAAGGGTGTAAAAATCTTTGTATTCATTCCTACATAGCGGAAAATCTCAGATACATAGATGCAATTCATAACAGTGGCAAGCATACCAATCTGATCTGCCTTGGTTCTGTCGATAGTCTCACTGCTTCTTCCTCTCCAGAAATTACCCCCGCCAATTACTATGCTTACTTCAATACCTTCATCCACCAGTGTCTTAACCTGTTTAGCGACTCTGATACAAGTATCTTCATCAAAGCCAGTTTTTCTTTCTCCGGCTAATGCCTCACCTGAAAGCTTTAATAAAACCCGGTTAAATTTTTTCATAAAAAGTATGCCTCCATATCAAACGTCTTTTTAAGATATTATTAGCTTTAACTATACCGATATTAATCTATCACAATAAACCGGAATTAGCAAGTTATTCAAAAACATTATCTATTTCAATATCAGAGTTGCTAAGTGAACAGAATCCTTCGATTACTGCACCGTTATTAATCTGTATTGATTTTGCTTTGATATTTCCTTTTATAACTGCAGTGGAGTCAATAATTATAGGACCCTTAATGTCAATCTCACCTTTGACTGCCCCTTCAATTACAGCAGATGTACCTACAATATCACCTACAACAACAGTACCTAATCCAACCTTTATGCTACTTTCACTCTTAACACTGCCTTCTAGCCGTTCTGTACTTAGATAAACTTCATTAGCAGTACAATTACCTATAACCTTACCGCTAATTGATAATCTTCCTTGACATTCCACATCACCGGTAATACTACCCATAATTTCTAGAGAACCATCGGTTGATATATCACCGTTGATAGTAGTGCCTTTGCAAATTATAGTTGTCTCACTTTCATCACCTACAGAGGCTGCACTTACATTTTCTTCAGAAGTATTGGCATTTAAAGCATCTAATAATTCTAGATCCACGTTTTCTTCCATATCTACTTCATTGCCCTCCATAAATCCTTCTGATTTTTCTTCTACACCATCATAACCGGTACCCTCTTTTGTCCCGCTATCTTTAACTTGAACTGTATCCTGTACCATATTATACTTCTTTTTATCATCCAAGGTATCTACCATATAATCTTTAGCAGTACTTTCATCGTTATCTTCCGGAATTAGTTGATTAACTGCTTTCGTAAAATCCTCCTTGAAATTCTTGAAAGAAGCCATCAGTTCAAAACCTCCTTATGTATTAATCTACGCTGCTAACCTTGATCTGTTGAATAAGCGGAACATTTTCATCCATAGGTAAAATCTCGGCTCCTCTGGATATAAGTGCCTCCAATAGCTTTGGCAAAGAAGCTACAGTCTTTTCTTTACCATGGCCATCATGCATAAGTACAATGGAAGTCTTTTTACTTGCCACTCCTTCTAATACTTTATCAATCATTTCTTCCTCTGTATAATCTACACCTTCTGCATCCCCATTTACTACATTCCAGTCATAATAGTTCATTTCTTTTTCAATCAAGTATTTAATAAATATTTTCATATCACTTTTACTGACATGGTTTAAGCTGCCTCCGGGGAAGCGGTATATAGTGGGTGTATATCCAGTAGTATCATATAACAATTTCATTAGTTTTGTAAAGTCTTTATCAAAATCTTCTAAAGAATTATATATCTTATTATAATCGTGGGAATAAGAATGCATACCAAGGGTGTGTCCTTCATTTACAATCCTTCTATATCTCTCCTTATCCACTTCATCAGTACTACCGATAACAAAAAAAGTAGCCTTAACATTATATTCAGCTAAGATATCAAGAATTTTATCTGTGTTATAAGTTGGACCGTCATCAAAAGTTAAGTATACCTTTTTATTTTTAAAATTAGCTTCCGATTCTTTTTCCTCTTTGGAAATGTCTTCTTTATCCTTTTTATCCTTATTATCTTTATTGGACTCTTCCTTTTTCTGATCTTTATTATCAGTTTTTTCAGGGGGCTTTTGTGTTATATCCTTATCAGAATCCTTCTCTTTGATATCAGACTTATCCTTCTTTGCATCCTTAGTATCGGCATCTTCATTATTGCTTTTTTTGCTGTCAGAGCTTTTATTATCCTTATCTTTATTTATATTATTCTTATTATCAGGCTCTTTATCGCTGTCCTTATATGTATTATCCTTCTCCGTCTTACCTTCTTGATCTGAAGATACATTATCTTTATCAGATATTTCAGAATGATTAGGAATCCTTCCTATGTCAAATTCATCTACGTAGGCAATATTACTATCTTTACCAAGAATCTTTTTTACAAAATTTAAAAGTTCGCTATTACTATTAGTAGTGCCTGAAGCATTTGCATATTGCTCAAATTTATATTTATTATTATATACTAGTTTCTCAACCTGATTATTCAATTTGCCTAAACGTATTCCTAATATAATACATAATATGGTGGGTATTAGGGTAAGTAACAATAATATCACAATCAATGCAGTCTTTCTCTTTCTTTCCTTAATATCCTCAGGTATTATATTTATCCTATACGTTGATTTATCCATGTTTTCCTGCATTTTTTCACCCTCACCGACTATTTTTCTTCTCTTTATTGTAGCATAAACTGATTGGAAAATACACCTTTAATCAAAATCTTTCAATAAAATAATCAATAAAATTACCTCAATAGATAGCAATTATCTATTGAGGCATATTTTATTAATAACTTTTCTTTATATAGTTTTCCATACAATAATTAACAATGGACATGTGCATTTCTGCTTCTCCCAAAACCGGATGATTTCTTACTGTTTCCACAAAGTCTCCGTATAGCTTCTCCCTATCGGTTTGCTTCCATCTCATTAATCCTTTCCTACCGATTAATGTCATTATATCTTGCTTTTCATCCTCGCTTAATAAGGCTTCATAAATATAATGAATCCTTCTAATGGCAACATTGTCTTTTCCTCCAGCAAACAGAAACCTTACCATGCTATAAAGAGCAGCAATCTCCTCAACCGGCTTACGTTTCAGAACCGCAAAAAACAACTGCTCAGCATATATCATATTTACTGCAGCCACAGGAAACCTTGATAATCTTTCTGACATATCTAATAGATATCTATATGCTGACTCATAATATTGCTTGGCTAAAAGCCAATAATATGAATAAAAATAATTACTTGCCACAATCAAATCTTTTTCATCCGCTTCTTCAGGTATACTAAAGGTATCCAAACTATAATCTGTTATTGATTTACCATCACTTAGATCTGCATTAATCTTTAGTTGAAGATAAAAACATTCCTGTGAATATTTATCTTTTAAAAGACGCCTCAGATTCATGCCATCATTTTGAACCCCAAGATTCATCGGAAGTAAATTGGTAGCAGCTGTTAAGATGCCTGCCATGGAAAAAGCAATATATATGGTACGGGCTATTGCATTGTCTGTGATAATTATCGGAATTATAAAGACCACTGAAAATATTAGGTTTGCTATACTGCCCCCTAAATTATAAAGTATAAATGGAAAGCTTCCGTCATACTCTCTTTTAGGGGGATACATAAGGCATTGTCCTGCTGTTCCTCTTAAAGAATATCTTTTTCTTACAATATGGCCGTCTACCTTTACAAATATTATAGAGAATATACGAAAAGATAGAAAACGATATCCGCTTATTAAACCAAAAACCAAATGTCCTGCCTCATGTATGATAATATGTAGAAAAAAGAAAAGGTATAATAGTGCAAACCCCAACAAAGTATAATATTTAAAATAACCATGCCTTATAATTTTATTTTCCTCTAGGATAAATCCGATTATTACTAGGGATATGCCTAGAACAGCCCCGGATAACAAAGTTACAAAATAGGTCAGCTTACTTTTTCTAGTGGCGCTGTTTAGAATAGCTTTTTTTTCTTTTAGTATACTCTTATAGACCTTTTTTTGCTCTGATGTAACCAATTTATCCTCTCTCCCTCCGTGTTGAAAAAACCGGGGTTAGGCACACATTGCCAAGACCCCGGTCTATATCCTTAAGGATAATCTCTTCAGTACATTATATGCTTATATTATATTGTCAATATATACGGTATCTGATATCTACAGTCCCATCTGTTTAGCTACTTCAGCAGCGAAATCTTCTGTTTTCTTCTCAAGGCCTTCACCTGTTTCAAAACGTACAAAATGTTTTACGGTGATTGTGGTACCTACTTGCTTAGATACAGACTCAAGATACTTAGCAACGTTCATATCTCCATCTTTAACATATACCTGGTCTAGTAAGCAGATTTCCTTTAGTTCTTTATTAAGTCTGCCTTCAATCATCTTCTCAATAATATTCTCAGGCTTGCTTGCATTAGCAGGATCATTCTTTATTTGAGCCTTTATAATTTCTTTCTCATGGGCAATAAAATCTTCTGCAACATCATTTCTGCTAATATATTTAGGTGACATAGCTGCAATCTGCATAGCTATGTTTTTACCAGCTTCTTTAACTTCCTCATTTACCACATCAGATTCTAGCTCTACTAATATACCAATTCTGCCGCCCCCATGAATATAGGAAGTTATAAATCCGTTCTCAGAAACAAGCTTTTCGAATCTTCTGATATTCATATTCTCACCGATAATAGCTATCATAGAAGAAAGCTCTTCCTTAACAGTCTTAGTAGGATCTAATTCCCACTTTTCTTCAAGAAATTCATCAATATTTGAAGCATTTGTCTTAGCTGCCTGAGCAGCAACAGCCGCAACATATTCTTTAAACTTATCGTTCTTAGCTACAAAGTCTGTTTCACTGTTTACTTCTACGATAGAAGCAACTTTTCCGTCCTCGCTAACATTTGTATCAATAACACCTTCTGCAGCAATTCTTCCTGCCTTCTTCTCTGCAGCAGCAAGACCCTTTTCTCTTAAAAACTCAACAGCTTTGTCCATATCGCCGCCAGTCTCTGATAGTGCTTTTTTACAATCCATCATACCTGCACCGGTCATTTCTCTTAACTCTTTTACCATACTAGCTGTTATATTCATTATTTACCTCCAAAATGATTATATTTTAAAAAATGGGACTGTTGTTATGTCTGATACTAACCAAAAGGTAAGCCTACATCTGCAACAGACCCATCCACACATTATTCTGTAACTGCTTCTACTACTTCTTCAGCATCCTTATTAGCTTCTAATTCAGCAGATGCTTCTTCAGCTTCTTCAGTTGTATCTGTTAGTTGTACTCCCTGATTAGCTTCAATAACAGCATCAGCCATCTTAGAAACTATTAACTTAACTGCACGAATTGCATCGTCATTACCAGGGATTACATAATCAAGCTCTTCAGGATCACAGTTAGTATCTGCGATACCGATTAGAGGAATTCCAAGGGTATGTGCTTCCTGAACACAGATTCTTTCCTTCTTAGGATCTACTACGAATATAGCATCGGGAAGTTTCTTCATGTTCTTGATACCGCCAAGGTTCTTCTCAAGCTTTTCCCATTCTTTCTTTATCTGAATAACTTCCTTCTTAGGAAGGATATCAAATGTACCGTCTTCAGCCATTTTTTCAATTTCTCTTAATCTGTCAATTCTACTCTTGATGGTCTTAAAGTTGGTTAACATACCACCTAACCATCTTTCATTTACATAGTACATACCGCAGCGCTCTGCTTCTGCTTTAATAGCATCCTGTGCCTGCTTCTTTGTACCTACAAAGAGAATTGTTCCGCCATCTGCTACAATCTGTTTAATAGCTGCATAAGCCTCATCTACTTTAACAACTGACTTTTGTAAGTCAATGATGTAGATTCCGTTTCTCTCTGTGTAGATGTACTCCGCCATTTTAGGATTCCATCTTCTTGTCTGATGTCCAAAATGTACACCAGCTTCTAATAATTGCTTCATTGAAATAATACTCATAATTTACCTCCATTTGGTTAATATCATCCGTACACATCATTTTTCATGTAGACCGGTATCCGGCACCAACCATGAAATCAGTATACGTGTTATTTTAACGTTGTGATTATACCATAATAAATTAATTATGTAAAGGATATTTTATGTTATTGTATCTAGTATTAACTTATAATCAGCATTTTTTGGCAAAGTATAAGTACCAATACGGATAACTTCTGCCTTACCATTTTCTATAATATAATCATTGAAATCCTTTACATCCTCGATTAAACCGTTCTGATAAAGAAGCTTAGCAACCTCACGGGAGGACATTCCACTTTCAATTGAAAATGTTATATAATCTATCTCTTTATCAGTTTCCCCTTCTTCCTGTTGAAGATTAGTATCATGTTCTTCATTAGACATCTGCATATCATCATCTGCGGGACTCTGATTTGCTTCCTCTTGTTTTGTCTGATTGGAATTATTTAAGTTTTCTCCTTTGTGGGCAGTATCTATATCTGAATTATCCTTATCCGAGGAATTTAAGGATTTTTCTATAAGTTCTTCTAAATTATCTTTTTGATTCTCATTTTGATTTTCATTTGTAATGTTTTCCTCTTGGGTGATTTTATCTTTCTTATTAAATTTATTACTAAATGAAAAAACAATTGTAGTTATAAGAATCCCGACACCAATACCTCTTAAATAATACTTAAGCTTCATTTTGATATCCACGTCCTTCTTCAATGCCACAGGCTTTTTATTATTTATCTTTAAACAGGTCAATTATAAGCTTAACCTCTCCTTGACCTACTCCCAGCTGCCTAGAAATATCCATGATGGATTTGCCTTTAGAATAAAGCTCTAAAATCTCTGTGTTATTAAGAGAAACAGGCCGGCTATCTTCACCTTGTGATACCTGCTTTTTCTTTGCCTTTACAGGAACTTTTTTTTCTTCTACATCGCTTTTTTTGCTGCTGACTGTTTCCCTTATTGCTGTTTCCTTCATCTCTTTTTCCTTATTATTAAGCATATTATAAAGAAATATTACTTCTTCATGATTTCGATTAATTTTATCAAGAATCTGATCTGAATATTCACTGACTGCCATAATCTTTTCATTAGACAGCTTATTTAGATAATCTTCAGTCTTTTCAATAATCTCTTCGCTTATTAAGGATAATTTATCGGTATGATGCTGTTTGATCTGGTCGAATTCTTTCTGACTAAATATATTATCCTTGGTATTTATCTCATAGGAACCTGTTTCCCCTTTTTTTTCTGGTTCTTTAATTAAGGTGCAACTTAAAATAATCATAAGTATTCCTATAAGTAACATTACGATTTCTAATAGATCCATAACTTACTCCATTCACATTCAAGTTATTTTTATAATAGGTAAATTACTCAGATTAGTATATCAATACCTCCGGGTTTTGCTTTATTAATAGTCTCCTTACTTTTGTTAGTATCCCGGCTTTTATTTCTTTTATTGTCTGAACCTTTATATTTATTCCTACTTTCTTCTTTAGCATCATACCTAAATTCTTTATTATCACTTTTAGTAGTTTCCACAGGCTTTGAGGCCTTTTCTTGTATCATATTTTGAAAGTTTTTTTCTATCTGCACCTGTTCATGCAATACTTTCTGATTTTGAACTTGCTTATACTGGGAAGCCTCATGAGATCTGACAATATCAATAGGCCTTATTGGCATTTTCATTCCCCCTTTAAAAGAATTTATTATGAATTACCGGGGATGTCAAATTATTATGCCTAAATATTAATATAATGGTATTACTTTTATATCTGCTCTATCACGGATAAACTTACTATTATGAATTTTTTCTTTAACGTGATATATAGTATTTGATATTACTATTTTGGTTCCGGGATATACAGTGTCGGAAATACTAATCATTCCCTGCTCATTAGCCTCTATCTCTAACTTAAGAATATCATATTTGGATTTTACTTCCTTAAGCTGAGCATTTAATATAAGGCTGGTCTGAGTTAATTTTTTGAGCTTGTCTAATCTATCATAATTAATGTCCGCACCGGATTGTATTCTTTTTCGTATAGTTTCAACAGCCTTGGCAACCTTTTCCTTCTCCGATTCAATAGTAGCTATTTTTTTATCCAGTTCCCTAAATTCATCCAAAACTTTAGGATCAACTCCAACCTCCAGTATTGTATTTGTCCCCATATGAGAACCGGCTGTTTTTACAGATATTAAAGTTCCAGACCG
This sequence comes from Herbinix luporum, assembly GCF_900070325.1. Taxonomy (GTDB): domain Bacteria; phylum Bacillota; class Clostridia; order Lachnospirales; family Lachnospiraceae; genus Mobilitalea; species Mobilitalea luporum. Next base: position 940,877 of record NZ_LN879430.1, on the reverse strand, counting down.
GATCATACCGCCGGTTACAAATCCCCTTCTTCCGGATACGATAATATCTCCTTTTGCCGATACTTTACTATGTAAGATGGAGTTAGTATTTATATAACCTCCGGCTATTACCTCAGCATTTTCAATAAACTTTGTTATAATATTACCTTGGGCTTTTAAAATACCTTTATTCATTCCCTGCATGCCCCGTCTTAAGATAACATGGCCCCCTGCCTCAATATAGGCCCCTTCTACTACGCCATAAACTTCAATATCACCTTTGGCTTTAACAGTAAATCCTGTAATAACATTACCTTTTATAATTACATTACCGTCATAATCTATATCGCCGGTGGATGTATCAACATTTTTAGGTATTTCAAAGGTATCAGATACAAAAACCCTACCATCTATTAAAGTAACATGACCGTCAACCTCTGAGTATAGGGTTAGGCCGTCCTCAGATATTTTAACCTTATTACCATACTTAAGTACCTTATTATTAACCTTATTAGGTGGCAAGACTTTTCCATATACATCCATTCCGGGTTTTCCATAATCTGCAGGTGTTAAGCTGGCAAGAATATCTCCTTTTTTACAATGACTAATAATATCTAGTTGATGAAAGTCAACTGAACCATCTTCATTTGTCTTAGGTTTCAAGGTAAAATCCGTATTAAAGTGATATTTAACAACAGCGTCACGGCCTTGTATAGGAGGGGTGGCTTTAGCAATAATATAATCGGTGCAGTATCTGCGATCATTTAGGAATTTTACAATGTTGGTCTCATCAATTCCATATTTAACTCCATAACTGGACAAGTTGGATATAATATCATCTTTTGTTAGAAGCTTTCCATTATTACTGGGAGGATAAAACCTACATCCTGCATACATTCCTCCCTTATCAATTATAACTTTCATTGCCTCATCCTGAGGAGGAAGCATGGCTGATGTCAGCTTTACTTCAGTCTCATTTTTTAAGTTTACAAGAGCCTTTCCTAAAGCTTTTTTATCAAACTCGTATATTTTTTTATCTATTAAATAGTTCCTCAATTCATCGTAATTTATTTCCTGTCCACCAGGTTCAGAACTATAAAGTTTCAAATATGTTCCATCTTCTTTTGTTGTCAATTGGAAATAAGCATTTTTAGCCCTCATTATTGCCTCCCTTCAGAGCCTTATATATAATCACAGATAGACTATAATCCGTGATATAATATTCCTTAATAATAATTTGTGAATATGAGGTCCAAACTTTTTAATAGCTAGTAAGGACATCCATATTCACTCCTAATTTTACTTTCATTTTTTGCAATGCTTTTGTATGCAATTGTGATACCCTAGATTCAGAAACTCCCATGATCTTACTTATTTCCTTCAAGGTCAAGTCCTCATAATAGTAAAGCACTATAACCTTTTTTTCCTTTTCAGTTAATGCATCTAATGTTTTGGCAAGTATTTCCTTAAGCTCTTGTTGTTCCACTATTCTTTCCGGTTGTTCAAAGGTATTGGCAAAATACTGTTCAGTTTTAGCTTCACTACCTTGATCTAAAAATTCTTCTAAGGATATAAGATTTGTAATCTTAGTTTGATTTTGCCAGTCTTCTAATTCTTTTAGAGAAATATCCAGCTCCTTTGCTAAATCTTCATCACTAATATTTCTGCCATATCTTGCCTCAAGAGTTTGATATGCTTTATCTAGTTTTCGCTTTTTTTGACGTATGCTTCTGGGAATCCAATCCAACTTACGTATCTGGTCTAAAATTGCCCCACGAATTCTTAAGGATGCATAAGTCTCAAATTTATAACCTTTACTATAATCAAACTTATCAATGGCATCGATTAAACCAAAAATGCCATAGCTGACTAAATCTTCATACTCCACATTATATCCAAAATACATACTAAGGCGACCTGCAACAAGCTTAACCAATCCAGCATATTCAATAATTATTCTTTCTCGAAGTTCAAAAGTCTTGTTCTTGGAATATTCCTCCCAAAGTTTCTGCTTGTTATCAGTATCCATACTGCCTCCTAATTAACCGGAAATCTTAAGCTATATATCCTAAGTTTAATTTTCTCTTTATTAGCCATTCCTATTCTTTTACTTTGCCTTCTTTATTATCATTCATTCTTTATATAATTATCATCATTATAATTATCATTATTATGATTATCATTATTATGATTATCATCGGCCATTATATCATCATTTACTTGGTCATCGTTTTTTGATTTTTGCTGCAAAGTCTTTACTATAATAGCCTTTGCAATAAGGCCAATAATATAAAAAATAATAAGGACTAATAATAGCCGCTTTAAGCTTGGTATTAGTTCAGCCTTATGGTATATATCAACTATGCAGGTTATTGCACCCGCTGTCAGTGTAACTAGAGGCGGTATTAACCTGTCACGCATCCTTTCACCTTCCATCAGTTTTCTATGGGGATTTTTAAATGATTTTTTCCTTCATGCCAACAGATTTGATGTGTAGTAAACCTGTTTTGGGATTAAATTCTATAGTTCTACCATAATTGGAACCTGTATCCTCTGCAAGAATTGGAATCCCCAATTTATACAGTCTGTCTCTCGTAGCTTCTACATTTCTATCGCCTATTCGCATCATGTCTACATTGTTACCAAAGCTGAACATCTGTGCTCCTCCAGCGATTTTTGCAATTAAACTTCTTTTGTCTGCACCTATTTTTTCCATTTCTATAATAAGGGCATCTATAGCTGTATCAGCAAATTTATATTTATTAGAATTATTCATTATTTTTGTACTATCTGGTAGCATGATGTGTGCCAATCCTGCAATTTTCTTAACCGGATCATATAAAACAATACCTACACAGGAACCCAGTCCTAGAGTCGTAATTGTATTCGGTGGAACACATACATTGGCATCAGCCATGCCTACTTTTATCATATTGTTGTTCATGTATTCTCCTATAACTCCAAAGATTTTAGTATGGCTGCATATGAATCCAATGATGGGATAAGGATAAAATAACCGTTTACCGCCTTATCCTTATCACCAAATTCAGTTTCAATCAAAAGGCCCTTGTCCCCGATTTTTCCAAACTCAATGGCCGGTACACTAAGTATGGCACCTGCCATATCAATTGCCAAATAAGGTATGCTGGGGAGTATCTTTAAATTAGTTAGGGTAGATAAAGATGACAAATAAGCACCGGCTATTATATTACCGATTTCACTAAGGGCTGACAACTCCATCTCATTAAATTCATAGTCATCAGCAATTTTAGTTTGCTTCTGATTTCCAAGAAGAATATTAACCATGTGCATGGAAGCCGGTTTATCCGTCATGAAAATCATCATTCCATCTATATCTCCACCAAGGGTAAATAAGATACCCACAACAATTTTTTCTGGTCCACCGACAATTTCAGCTATTTCACTAAACTCTAATATTTCTACTTTAGGTACCTTCATCTCAATCCTGGAGTTAATCATTTGGGAAAGTGCTGTAGTTGCATTTCCGGCACCTATATTACCAATTTCTCGTAGCACATCATACTGCATATTATTCATTTTATTTAAATCAATATCTGACACTACTGCACCTCCCCTATTATTCTTTATTCATTCTTTTCATAAATTAATTCAAGTATATTTAATATATTTATTAAATCATCCCCATGTTTACCTATGCCTTCACTATAATCGGCCTTAGTCTCGTCAGTATAATTAAACTTTTCTATATTCTCTTCTTCAAGAGTTATAACCTCATTTACCTCATCAACAATAAGTCCTACAGGGGCTGCAGAAGGCTCGGGCTTAATAATCATAATTCTAGTACTTTCAGTAAATTCATCATCTTCTAGCCCCAGTTTTCTTCTTAAGCTCATAATGGGAATTATCTCTCCCCTTAAGTTAATTACACCAAGAAAATATGGCTGTGATTTAGGCACCCTGGTAATATTATGCATTACAATAATATTATCAATATATTTTATATCTATACCATATAAATTACTTCCCAGTCTGACATCAATATATTGCTTTGAACTAACATCTCCCATATTTACGACCTCCAATTTCAAAGCTTAAAAGCTATATTAACGGATTAACATCCAGTATTAATGCTACTTCACCGTTACCGAGTATGGTTGCACCGCTGATAACTTTATGATTATTAATATACTCACCTATAGATTTTATAACAATTTCCTGTTGTCCTATAAGCTCGTCAACAACCATACCTGCCAGTTTCTCGCCCTTTTTAACTACTACTACAAGAACCTGGTCTTCTTCTTCTTCACTCTTTTTGCAATCTAAAACATCAGCCAGACGGATAATAGGTATTACATCACCTCTAAGATATAGAACTTCTTTTCCGGAAACTGTCTTTATATCTGTTCTATCTACATTTTCCACAGTCTGTATATTTCCAAGAGGTAACGCATATTTTTCCGATGATAATTTTACCATCAAAGCTTGCATAATTGCCAAAGTAAGCGGAAGTCTAATAATAAAGTTTGAACCTTCTCCTAACTTTGTTCTTGCCTCTATATCGCCACCAAGAGCTTCGATTTTAGTTTTAACCACATCAAGACCTACGCCTCTTCCGGAGATGTCAGTAACCTCTTTAGAAGTAGAGAAGCTAGGCATAAACAAGATATCTATAATTTCCTTATCTGACATTTTAGCTGCTTGTTCTTCAGAAACAACACCCCTAGCAATTGCTTTTTCTTTAATTTTATCTACATCAATTCCCCGTCCGTCATCTCTTACTTCAATAATAACATTATTGCCCGCTTGATAAGCGTCTAAGAATATAGATCCCACAGGGTTTTTACCCAGCTTTTCCCTTTCCTCACTTCTCTCTAGGCCATGGTCAGCGGCATTACGAATCAAATGCATAAGGGGATCGCCAATTTCATCTATAACTGTACGGTCTAGTTCAGTATCTTCCCCGTCCATATAAAGTTCCATCTGCTTGTCCAATTTTTTGGATAAATCACGAACCATTCTTGGGAAGCGGTTTACTACACTTTCAATAGGAACCATTCTAACCTTCATTACAGATTCGTGAAGATTTGTGGAAATCCTCTCAAGATATTCAATGTTATCATAAAATGCAAGATCTAATTGATGTTGTAAATCACTGCTAGAGGATACCAAACTGTTTTTAACAATAATCAGCTCACTTGCCAGATTCATTAAAACATCTAATTTTTCAATATCCACACGTACTGAACGATTAGCAATGGGCTTAGCAGGCTTTTTCTGCCTTACAGGGCTGCCGGTCTGCAATCCTTTTTGCTCCTTAGCTAGTTTAGGTAAAGATATATTTAGCTCTTCTTGTTTTAGAATATCAAGATAAGATTTTAACTCAGCTTCTTCTAATTTTATATAACCGGCAACTACTTCTTTAACCTCAGAAACACCCATTATGAATTTAATCATTTCTTCGGGAGTCCTCTTGGTAATCACAAAAGCCGAGTAATCAAAATCATACTTTTCATCTTCTAAATCCTCGGCACTAGGATTTAATTTTATTATCTCTCCATATTCCTCTATGGTTCTATTTACCATAAAGGCTCTGGCACCCTTAAGAACACAGTATTCCTGTATGTATATAGTCATACCTATTACGTTTAAATTTAGAGAGGTGGCTTTTGCAATTGCCTTTTTCTCATGATCTTCTAACTTTACTGATTTGTATTTATGTTTTTCACCGACTGAGGATTTTGTCGATACTTCCGTAGCTGCAACCTTTGTTTCGTCCTTTTTCTTTTTCTGTTCGGATGATTGTTTGGATGATTGTTCGGATGATGTATCGGCTTTGCTTGTACCGCTTACTAAAATCTGGTTCAAGGCTTTGATTAAATCATCGCACTCTAAATCCCCTTCAGTACCGTCTGTTTGAACATTTTCTAGATAAGCTTCTAATACATCTATTCCTTTAAATAAAATATCAACTAATTCTGATGTCGCTTTCATCTTGCCATTTCGGATTTCTGAAAATACATTTTCCATATCATGGGTTAACCGCTGCATCTTTTTGTAACCCATGGTTCCTGACATTCCTTTTAAGGAATGGGCTGCACGGAATATTTCATTGATGGTTTCTTCATTTTCAGGCTCTTTTTCCAAAATCAAGATATGTTCATTTAGACTTTGCAAGTGTTCCTTTGTTTCTTCGATGAAAATCTCAAGATATTGACTTACGTCCATATTAGTACACCCCCACATTCTTTATGATAGCATCTGAAACCTCTTGAAGCGGTACAACTTCATTTACAAGCCCTGTTTTCTTTATCATCTTTGGCATTCCATATACAACACTTGTTTTACTGTCCTGAGCTATCACATGAATTCTTTTTTTGTTACTTAGTGTTGTAATTCCATCGGAACCATCACTCCCCATACCGGTAAGTACAACACAGGTGATTTCATCATAATCAGTATTTACTAGGGATTCAAACATCACATCTGCACAGGGCAACAGTCCTTTTCTAGGTGCTTCCAGTGACAGACTAATCCGATGATTTCCTTCTTTATCCTTAACAACCCTCAGCTGTCTGCCTCCTTTGGCTATATATACCCATCCCTTCTGTATTACTTCATTATCCTCTGCTTCTTTTACAGGAATCTGGCATAGGGAATTTAGTCTTTCCGCCAAGGATTTAGTAAACCCCTCTGGCATATGTTGAACAATAAGGACTCCTGCATCCAATTGCTTAGGAATCTTAGGAAGGATAGTATGAAGTGCTTTAGGTCCGCCAGTAGAACATGCAATAGTTACTAACTTTTTAACACCGACTTTAGTTACTGGCTTTGAAGTATGTTTTAAGGGCGGCTCTTCCTTTTCAGATGTTGTTTGACTTAGTATTTGAGCCGGCATAAACTCTGTAGCCACAGCAAGACAATCAAGAAGCTGCATAGAAAACTCATCACTTTTAAGTGTCTCCAAGCTTTCAGGCTTTGTAATAAAATCAAAGGCTCCCAACTCAAGAGCAAGTATGGTTTCCTTTGCATCCTTGGTTGTAATAGCACTTACTACAATTACTCTTGTTTCAATATTTTGTTTTTTCATTTCTGTCAGCATTTCTATACCATTCATCAGCGGCATATTAATGTCTAAAAGAACTGCATCTACTTTATCCACATTTTCTTGAAGCATATTTAAACCATCAAGGCCGTTAATTGCTGCTCCTAAAACTTTAAATCTTTTATCTGATTTAATTATATCAGATAGCACCCTTCTCATGAGTGCAGAGTCATCTATTATTAAAATATTCTTTTCCTTCATACCGTGACCTTTCTGTAATAGAATTAGAAAAAATATTTTTATTTCTTATCGAATCTCATACGTTTTCGTTCTTGTTCAAATATGTATTTTATTAAATCCTCCCTCTCTTTATTACTTATTGTATAAAATTCAGCCCTATGCTCATATGTCCTAATTTGCCCCATTATTTTTTGTGAGGCAATTATATGTGAAATAATATCTAGTTCTTTTAACTGGCCCATTAATATATAATTAAATCTTATCCTAACTCTGTCCCCTGCTTTTAACTCTTGTTCAGAATTAAACCTGCAACCTCCCCCACTAATATCAGTTATGATACCATGAACCCACTCATTATTTAACTTATTCAATCTATTTTTTATATCTATTTTTTCATCCTCACTGGCATAATTTCCTTGACTAAGTTTTTCTTCAAGTCTTATTTCTTCTTCACTTATAAGCCTATAATCAATATCATGAATACATTCAAGGCGGTAATACTGCCTTCTTTGTATTTTTTCCAAATCAGAGTTTAGCTTTACTAAAGATATTATCATATTATTTTCCCGATATGTCTGTATCAAAGTACAAGTTGTTTGATACAGACCTTTAGCGGTGTAAAAATAAAGTCTATAATTTGACCCCTTTTCTAAAAGTATTATCCTTCCATTCTTTATAGGAGCTGCTATGCTTATTTTCTCATCATCTATATAATCTACTAACTGGCTCACATACACTTTTAAATTATTAATTAATTCTCCATTATGATCCAATTGTTTTATTTCAATTTTATCTCCAACTTGTACAATCTCACTAAGCATCTATTCACCCCTATTACTTTTGGATTCTAGATCTTAACAGCTTTAAAAACACCTGAGTAATACCCTTCTTTCTTTGATTGATTTCCATATCTGTATCACATAGTTTCATAGCAAAACTATTAATCTGTTTTGCAAAACTAGAGTTTGGATATACACTAATAACAGGTTGTTGTCTAATTACTGCTTTTGATACAGTATTATCTAAAGGTATATAGCCTAGGTAGTCTAGATTAAGATTTAAAAATTTGGATGCAACCGTTTTTAGTTTTTCGTATATATCGTCTGCTTTTTCATCTAGTGTTACACGATTTGCAATCAACCGAATAGCAGTATCTTCAACAGAAAAAATTGCTTTTTTATTCAGAGTCTTTAGTAATGCGTAAGCATCTGTTATGGAAGTAGGCTCCGGTGTAGTCACTAATAGAATTTCTGAACTGGCGGTTGCAAATTGTAATACAGAATCTGTAATCCCTGCCCCTGTATCTATAATAATAATATCTACTGTTTGATCCAGTTCCACTAATTTATTTATAAGATAGATAATCTGATCTTTGGTTAAATTGGTAAGCTCCTGTATTCCGGAACCGCCGGAAATAAAGCCTATATTCTCAGGTCCATTGGTTATAATATCTGGAAGATTTTTACCTTTAAACATCAAATCAGCCAAATTATATTTAGGACGAATCCCTAACATAACCTCTATATTAGCCAATCCAAAATCAGCGTCCAATATAAGGACTTTTTTTCCCAAACGGCTTAAAGCTAATGCTAAATTTACAGAAATACTTGACTTTCCTACTCCACCTTTGCCACTTGTAACTGTAATAACTCTTGATGTAGGTTTGGGAGAATTTTGCTCCTTAACCAATTTCCTTAGTTTTTCTGCCTGGTCCATCTTATTGCCCCCTTAGCAACTGCTTTGCTATACTTTGCGGATCTATCTGGTCAATATCATCCGGGACATCCTGCCCGAAAGTAGCATATGATAGGGGTGCATTAGTCAACATTTTTATATTAAATATATTACCTACACAATTAGTTTCATCTAATTTTGTAAAAATTAAGTTGTAATTAGCTATTTCACTATATGCCTCTGTAATACTTACCAGATCCCTATATTTTGTAGTGGCACTAAGAACCAGATAAATTTCTCTTTCATTTTCAGCAATTGTATCAACTAGCCTTTCTATATCTTGTCTCTGATTCTCATTCTTGTGGGAACGACCTGCTGTATCAACAAATATAATATCATAATCGGCAAATTCTTCTTTTGAATTTTCAAGCTCATCTACATTATATACAACTTTTAGAGGAATTCCAAGGATATTAGCATAAGTTCTAAGTTGTTCAACAGCAGCAATACGATATGTATCTGCTGTAATAAAGGCAACCTTTGCCTTTTTTTCAATCTTAAACTTAGAGGCTATCTTAGCTATGGTAGTTGTCTTACCAACTCCCGTAGGACCTATAAAAAATATAAATTTTGGCCTATCTTGCTCAATATTAATAGTTTTAGGCTGTCCTAGTTTAAGGACAATTTTTTGATATATACTGGATAATATATTATCCATGGAGGCATCCCTTTTAAGGGTACCTTCTATTTCACTGATAATCTGATTAGCATACTTTTCGTCCACCTCATTACGAACTAGCTGATTATAAATTAGTTGTATGCAAGTCAGATTTTTGTTTAGAGGACTATTATCTTCTTTATTATTTTCTTCATTTTCAAGCATTTGTTTTTCTAAAAGACTTTGAAGATTATTAAGTTTTTCCTCTATGGCTGAAGTTTCTCTTGTACCATACATTTTACTAGTCTGTAAATCACTTTGTTTAGTGACAGTTTCTATCTGTGAAGCATCATATATAATATCAGGAAATTTTTGTTTTTTTACCTGAGCTGTCTTATCATTTTTATATGTGCTAGTATCATCAATGGCAGCTGTAATTTCTACAAGAGGTTTCCTAAACAAGCGGTAAATCCCTTTAGGTGATATGGTTTTTATATTCATAACGATTGCATCCTTGCCTAGTTCTTCCTTAGCAAGCATAATTGCATCGGTCTCGGTATTTGCTTGGAACTTCTTGATAATCACTAAACTGTCACCATCCCTACTGACTGTAATTCTACATTGGAATCTATCTCATTATATGATATTACTATCAAATCTTTAAAATAATCCTGGGTCAATCTCTTAAAATACATACGCACTATAGGAGATGTTATAATAATTGGATTCTTGCCCAGTTCCTCAAGTTTTTGAATCTCTGTCTGAACAGAATTAATAATCTCTCTGGTTATTTCTGGGTCTAAGGTCATGTAAGCCCCTTGCTCTGTTTGCTTAACCGAATCCATAATCTCCTGTTCCACCTTAGGATCTAAGGTTACAACACTGGTCATCTCCCCTTCAGGGAAATATTTGCTGGAAATAGCTCTCTTTAAATTTTGTCTTACATATTCAGTAAGTACATCAACATCCCTAGTGGAGGGGGCATAGTCTGCTAAGGTTTCAAGGATACTGACAAGATCCCTGATTGAGATTTGCTCCCTAAGAAGATTCTGCAGAACCTTCTGTATTTCACCAATACTAAGTAGTTTAGGTACTAACTCTGATATTAAAACCTGATGAGCTTCTTGTATATTATCTATGAGATTTTGAACATCCTGCCTTGTAAGCAACTCATGGATATGGCTTCTAATAACCTCTGTTAAATGAGTTGCAATAATGGATGGGGGATCAACAACCGTATATCCTAAAGATTCTGCCCTTTCTCTTTGGCTTTCTGTTATCCATATGGCCGGTAAATTGAAGGAAGGCTCTCTGGTTGGTATACCGGTAATCTCCTCTTCAACGTAACCTGGATTCATGGCCATATAATGGTCAAAAAGAATTTCTCCTTCACTTACCCGTATGCCTTTTATTTTTATTATATATTGATTAGGGTTAAGCTGAATATTATCACGAAGCCTAATCATTGGTACCACTGTTCCCAACTCTAAGGCTATCTGCCTTCTAATAAGGACTACACGATCAAGGAGATCTCCTCCTTGGTTTACATCTGCCAGTGGTATTATTCCATAACCAAATTCCAATTCTATGGGATCAACCTGCAAAAGTGCAGATACATTTTCCGGCTTTCGTATCTCATCTGCTTCAGCCTCATCTGAGGATACCTCTTGTTCAATAGCTGCTGTTTCGATTTTTTCCGCTATGGATCTACCGGATAAGATAAAAGCTAAACCATAACCTGAAAATAGTAATACATTCAAGGGAGTTACTAGTCCTAGTACTATCATACTGGTACCTACAATATATAAGACCTTGGGTATGGAAAATAGCTGCCCTATTAATAAATCACCAAAATCTGCTTCCTTAGATACTTTTGTAACCAATATACCGGTGGCCAAGGAAATCATAAGTGATGGAATTTGAGATACCAGTCCGTCACCGATGGTAAGTATAATATATTCCTGAAATGCTTGGGAAGCTGACATACCGCCATTTAGCATACCGGTAACTGTACCGCCTACTATGTTGATAATAGTTATTATAAGTCCGGCTACCGCATCACCTTTAACATACTTAGTTGCACCATCCATGGAACCAAAAAATGCAGCTTCATCTTGAATTCTCTGTCTTCGTTCAACCGCTTGTGCATCAGTTATTACCCCGGCATTTAAGTCTGCATCAATAGCCATCTGCTTACCGGGCATAGCATCTAATGTGAATCTGGCAGTAACCTCTGCCACTCTTTCTGATCCTTTATTTATTACAATAAATTGAATCATTATCAGTACAATAAATATGATAATACCGATAACCATATCGCCGCCACCAACGAATTCACCAAAGGTACGTACAACCTTACCTGGGTCACCGGTTGATAATATAAGTCTTGTACTGGATACATTTAAAGCTATACGAAAAATCGTTGTAAAAAGCAGAATAGTCGGAAATGCCGACATATTAAGGACTTCCTTGGTAAACATGGCATTAAACAATATAACCAATGATATAGAAATATTTAAGGCCAGAAAGAAGTCCAATAAATGGGGACTCATAGGTATGATTAAAAACATGATCGCTACTAATATAAAAAGTCCTACAGCTATATCATTTTTCTTCATTTCAAGTCTCCCATACCTTTCTGCTAATAATTTGTCTATTAATCAAAGCCGAAATTATTTCAGCAGTAATTTCTTTATTAAAGTTTAAATTTATTATAATTATTTATTTTATATAACTTGTTTATATTTTACCTTTAAGCTTATATACATAAGCAAGGACTTCTGCTGTCATCTGATACAACTCAGGAGGAATTTCTGAACCTACCTCTACATTATAATACAGCATTCTTGCTAAAGGCTTATTTTCTACAATCTCAATCTGGTGTTCCTTAGCAACTTCTTTAATTTTAATAGCTATATAGTCGGCACCTTTAGCTAAAAGAATTGGAGCCTCAGAAGTCTCCTTATCATACTTGATAGCCGCTGCTAAGTGTGTAGGGTTTGTTATAACAACATCAGCCTGGGGAAGTTGTTGCATCATTCTTCTTTGGGATACCTCCATCATCTTACTTCGAATTTTTCTTTTAACCTGGGGATCCCCTTCAGACTGTTTAAATTCATCCTTAACTTCTTGTTTAGTCATCATCATATCTTTTTTAAATTTAAATTTCTGATACATATAATCTCCGAGACCTATAATTAAAAAAATCATACTGATTTTTAGTCCCAGATCAATTACCAGCTTGCCAATCAGACCAACTGCCTGAAACAGGCTTATATCGTATAAAATAAAAAGAGTATTCCATTCGGATTTCAGTGTATTATAGGCTGTATAAGCAATTAAAACTATTTTTATAACTTCCACAAACAAATCAAATACTTTATCCTTTGAAAAAATCTTTTTAAAACCACTAACCGGATTTAGTTTACTAAATTTTGGTTTTATAATTTGGCCTGAAACTTTCCATTTTACCTGATATAAAACTACTGTAAAGGCCACTGTCACTGCTATAGCAAATATGGGAAGGCAAATCACTATTATTCTTATAATAGAATCTCTTAGAATTCCTTCCGCCATCATAGGGGTAAACTCCCCCTCCAACATTTTTTCTATATTCTGAAATGACCTTTTAAAATTTTCAATAAATTTTTCTCCCATATAAGATACGAAAACTTTTAAAGCTAAGAATAAAGCTACTAATTCAGTGGCAGTAGTAAGTTCCTTACTTCTTGCTACTTGTCCTTCTTTCCTTGCATCTCTAAGCTTCTTTGCAGTGGGTTGTTCTGTCTTATCAGCCCCTTCAGCAAAAAATTGTAGGCGATAAGGAAGCAAGTAACCCTGCCCTTCTTTGTCTTTATTCCAATCCTGCTTCAAAGAATCCTCCCAATCCATCCCTATCATTGCATCATACCAATTACTGCCCTAAGCAGTTCCATCATTTCATTAAATATATAGTCTGCAACCGAGGGTACAAAAGCCATTATTAAGTATAAAACGAAAAGTCCGACTAATACCTTTAGTTGCATACCGATAACAAACATATTCATCTGAGGTGCTGCCTTTGCCAATATACCTAAAACCGTATTAACAACCAATATAGCTGCAAATATAGGAAGCACAATCCTCATTCCTATAATAAAATAGTCTATTATAAAACGCAGCATCAGTCGATACATATCAGCTTGAAATACAGCCTGGCCTAAGCCTATTACTTTATATGAATCTACAACCGCCTTAATAATATAATGGTGCAGATTAGTAGCAACCATCATAAGCAGAACCAGATATCCATATAAATTAGCTGTAATAGTAGTACTGACATTTGTTAAGGGATCTAGTTGATTTATCATCGAAAAACCGATTTCCATATCTATAATCTGCCCCGCAAAGGACAAAATATGGTAAGCAATATTAGAAAAAAGACCCATTAGGGCACCGGCTATTGCTTCTTTAACAACTAGTATTGCAAATTCAATGACCCCATTATACTCTGGTGCAGATACCGGTAAAGTAAAAAATAATATAAATGATATAAATATGGAGAGCCCTGCCTTGACCCTAAATGGAATATTCCTTAATGAAAATAAGGGCGCCGTGTAGATAAATCCACTGATCCTCACAAGTATTAAATAAAATATTTCAAAATTTTCTAATTTGAATGTCATATGGCCTTAATATAATAACTAAAATTCATAAATAGTTCCTGCATAAATTCTTTGATAGATGTAAGCATCCAATTACCAAATAACAAGGTAACCAGAAGAATTGCAATCAGTTTAGGTACAAATGTGAGGGTTTGTTCCTGAATAGATGTCACTGTCTGCAATATACTTACAACCAGACCTACCACTAAGGAGACTATCAACACTGGGGCTGCTACCTTAATAATTAAAAATATAGCTTCCCTGGCAATATCTATTACAATATTTTCACTCATTGCTAATCTCCCTTCAATGTCTGCTTGCTAATAGAATGTCTTAACCAATTGCCCTATAATTAGATTCCAGCCATCTGCTATAATAAATAACAGTATTTTAAAGGGCATAGAAATCATTGTAGGTGGCAGCATCATCATACCCATGGACATTAAGGTAGATGCTACTACCATATCTATAACTATAAATGGTATATATATTAAAAAACCTATTATAAATGCTTTACGAAGTTCACTGATGATAAAGGAGGGTATTATGACAGTTAAGGGTATTTCCTCAACGGTATCAACCGTATCAATTCCTGCAATATCCATAAATAATCTTAAATCCTTAACATCAGTTTGTTCCAACATAAAAGTCCTAATAGGGGCAACTCCGGTTTCAAAGGCTTCTTTCTGTGAAATTTCTCCCCGGGATAGGGGCTGTATAGCCTGTGTATTTACCTTAGTTATTACCGGAGACATAATGAAAAATGTTAAAAATAATGCCAGACTAACAAGAATCTGGTTCGGCGGCGTCGACTGAGTACCTAGGGCCGACCTTACAAAATGTAGTACTATAATAATCCTTGTAAAAGAGGTTACCATAATTAAGATAGAAGGAGCTAAAGTAATTACGGTTAAAACCATAAGAATTTGCAAAGTAGATGATAGACTTTTCTCATCCTCATCTGTACTAAGGGTAAATTCCAAAGGCCCTAATGTGCCGCTTATATTATTACCTTCTTGAACCTCTTTTTCTGTATCATCAGTTGTAATGGTATCCCCAATATTTGCAGCCGATACCTCTTTTACATTGGATAAGAACACCACTCCGCTAACAAATAAAACCAAAGCAATAGCCATTCTTATCCCAATACCTTTTAATTCTGATGCAATCATGGATACCAACCTTTACTCTTTATTGCCCTTAAATTTTTGTAATATTTGAGAGAAACTTTGCTTGTCTATCTCCCTAATTTCCTGGAATAAGACATCATCTTCTTCCAGTTCTGTAATATAGGTGATTTGATCTTTGGAAATACCTAAAACTACATATTTGCTGCCAATCTTAACTAATTGCAACATCTTATTAGTGCTAATTCTATAAACTTCGATAATTTCAAAATTACTATTTTTTAATTGCCCTAGCTTGTATTTTCCAACAAGGCGGGATGTAAAATAAGCAGCAAGCAAAATAATCACTAATAACAAGCATAGGCCAAGCAATTGCAAAAAATTATCCAAGGTGGAATGTTTCTCGGGCATGGCCTTGCTTGTGGTATTATTAATCATATTTATTATTTCTTCATCTGAGGTACTTTGCAATACGACGACCATTTTCTTGATCAGCATTCTAATTAACCTACAACCTTCTTAACCGCCTCAAGTACTCTTTCAGCTTGGAATGGCTTTACAATAAAGTCCTTAGCTCCTGATTGAATAGACTCTATTACCATTGCCTGCTGTCCCATCGCTGAACACATAATTACATTAGCGGATGGATCAAGTTCCTTTATTTTTTTCAGTGCTTGTATACCGTCCATTTCAGGCATAGTTATGTCCATCATAACTAAATCAGGTTTCGTTTCAGTATACTTATCAATAGCCTTAAGACCGTTTTCGGCTTCTCCTGCAATACTATAACCATTTTTCACCAAAATATCTTTAATCATCATTCTCATAAATGCTGCATCATCACAGATTAATATACTTTTCGCCATATCATATCTCCTATCATAATGTATTATTTTACTGTTTTTGCTTAATGATTTCTGTAACCCTGATGCCAAAGGCTTCTTCCATTACTACAACTTCACCCTTTGCAACGAATTTACCGTTGACTAGGACATCTATAGGTTCTCCAGCCATTCTATTTAGCTCTATTATAGTTCCCGGTGCAAAGTCAAGAATTTCTTTTATAGATTTGCTTGTCCTACCAAGTTCTACTGTAACCTCTAAAGGTACATCCATAAGTAAATCTATATTCTCAGGCGTAACACTGCTTTGTGTTAATGGTGTAAATGGAGCAAACTGCGCAGGCTGTACGTTTATATCTTGAACCAGTTGCCGCATATATGGAGAGTTCGAATTCATATTTGATTGATTTTGATTCATATATGGTATATTTGTCTGCATGTTTTGAGGTGTTTCGCCGGCAAATGATGTTGCTGCATTAGGTTCTTCCCTAGGTTCTTCCCTCTGAACAGTTACAGTTTCTGTATCTGTTTCTATAGGTTCAGCTTCTGTTTCCATGGAATTGGCACTGATAAATTCCTTATATAGATTTCTTGCAAACTCAAAGGGATACAACTGCATTAGAACGCTATCTACCAAATCCCCTATCACCATATTAAAAGATACTTTAACAAAAGGTTGTTTTAGAAACTCTGCTATATTTTCACCATTTATATTTTCATTCATTTCTACAATGTTAGCTGAAGGAGGTGAAATATTTACTCTCTTATTTAACATTGATGAAATTGAAGTGGCTGCCGACCCCATCATCTGGTTCATTGCTTCGCTTATAGCACTTAAGTGAAGGTCTGATAATTTCCCGTCAATATTGGTACCATCACCACCCATCATTAAATCAGTAATAACCTTTACATCCTTTTCCTTTAATATCAATATATTATTGCCGTCTAAACCATCTGAATAATAAATTTGAATAAAAACACAGGGCCTGTCATAACTTTTAGTGATGTCCTCCCACGTGGCATATTCTACAACAGGAGTGGTTATAACGACTTTTTGATTTACTAAGGAAAAAAGAGTTGTTGCGGCTGTTCCCATACTGATATTTGATATTTCACCTATTGCATCTTTTTCAGCATCTGTTAAATGCTCTGTAATCACATTCTCTTGATTATCTGCTCCATCTGCTCCTAAATCTCTCAGTAGGGCATTTATCTCTTCTTGGGATAACATTCCATCCATAGCCTGTTACTCCTCTCCTCGAATAATTGATGAAATTTTAACCGCATATGAACCCGAATAAGCTCCAGGAAGTGCAGTGAATTTATTTAAGTTTCCTACATAAACGGTTATTTCATCATCTACTTTAGAATCAAGCTTAATGATATCACCCCGTTGCATGTTCATAAAATCACTGACTGATATTGTACTTTTTCCCAATACAGCTCTTAGCGGAATATTTGCTTTAGATATTGCGACTTCTATTAGATCTTTATAGGTTGAATTGTCGCTTGATTTCATTGTCGAATACCAATACTTGGTATTAAGTTTATCAATTACCTTTTCTAAGCATACATAGGGGAGACATATATTCATCATCCCTTCAATGCCACCAATTTTTATCATTAATGTCACTATAGAAATCATCTCACTTGGAGATATAATCTGTGCAAACTGTGAATTAGTCTCAATTCGAATAAGTCTTGGTTCAATTCCTATTACATTGGCCCAAGGTTCCCTAAGCAAGTTAGTACATACATTAAATATCCGTTCGATTAAGGTAAGTTCAATCTCAGAAAAGTCCCGATTTTTTTCCAGTGGATATCCTCCACCTCCAAGCATCCTATCAATTATAGCATAACCAAGATTATTAGACATTTCAATAATTATATTTCCATCTAAGGGTGAAAAATCTATTATGCCCAATAATACCGGATTTGATAGGGCGTTAGTAAACTCCGAATATGTGACCGCTTCTGAATTAATAACCTCTACTTGCACATTCTTCCTAAGATATGCCGGAAGATTAGTGGACAAAAGCCTTCCATAATGTTCAAATATTATGTTAAGTGTCCTTAGGTGTTCTTTCGAAAACTTGGACGGTCTTGCAAAATCATATGTTTTTATATGTTTCTCGTTAGTTCGCTTAAACTCTTCTGCATCTAATTCGCCACTACTTAATGCAGCCAGCAGATTATCTATCTCATTTTGGGATAAGACATCGCCCATGTTCATACCTCCTAGCTTCTACACCCATAATAACACAAATTCTTAATAAAATCATCATTTTTCTTCATAACTAATTAACAAGAAATTAATAAGTACCTGTTACAATATTACCAAAAGAAATATTTAATATAAAGTCTGATTGAAAAAGATCATGAAGTCGCAGTAAAACTTGGTCTCTTACCTTATCTTTCATAATCATGACTTCATCCTTAGTAACCTTAGCAAATTCATCGGTAACAATTTCTTTAATATAGCCTTCATATTGTGATATATATGGTTGAAGCTTTGAATAATCATCATGGGTTTTATTTAATGATAATGTCAGATATATTACTGCATAATAATCTTTACCACCGCTATTTGCAAGCCTACATGTCAGTTTATCCTCAAAAATATATGTTTCAATGTCTGATACATCAATACTTTCCATGGAGGTTTCCGGGGATTCCAATTCTAAATCAATAATCTGGGCTACTTTATTAACCAGCCTTATTGATTTGTTAGCAGTAGGTATCATGACGAATATTAATATAGCTGAAAGAACTATATTAACAAAACACATAGCCAATATTACAATTGTTAAAATATTTTTCTTCATTTAGTTCTCCCCTTTTCTTTGGGTTAGTCTATCTTCCACTGTATTCATTATAAACTCTTATTTCTATTCTACGATTTTTTGCTCTTCCCTCTTCGGTATTATTATCAGCAATCGGTTCGTATTCTCCTCTTCCTGAATATTTAACCAGCTTGGGATCAAGCTTATTATTTTTAATTAAAAATTCTGCGGCATTTAAGGCTCTGGCTGATGAAAGCCAATTATTATCCTTAAAAGTCGGACTAGCCATAGGCACATTATCTGTATGTCCGATTATTTCTATAATATAGCCTTCAAAATTTTTAAGGATATCTCCGATTTTTCCAAGAACCGGCTTAGCTTCATCTAAAATATCAGCCTTGCCTGATTCAAAAAGCACAGACCCTTTCATAGATAATTGGACATATCTAAATTCCGGATCTATACTAAGCTCCACATAGTCTCCTAAATTATATTGCCCCTGTAACTCTTCCAAGGTCTTGTACATATCACCGGAGACTTCCTGCATTTTTTCCTTAAGAAGCTCATAAGCCTCTGTCAAGTCTCCTTCATACTGGACTTCTTCAGATGAGGTGCCGGTAAAATATTCACCCAAATTACTAAGCTGGGACATACCGGATGAAATCAAGGGTCCTTCATCTAAGGCACTGCCACCACCGTCAAATATGCCGAAGGAATTAGACATAGAAATGGCTATGTTTTGGAACTTCTCAGCATTTAAGTCAGACATTGCAAATAACATTACAAAAAAACATAACAGCAGATTCATCAAATCCGCAAAGGTAGCAAGCCATGGAGCATTACCCCCGCTGGGAGCTTCCTTCCTTCTTTTTCTAGCCAATCTCCTCACCGCCTTCTTCTTTAAAAGCTTCCCTACGTGACGGAGATAAGAATGATTTTAATTTTTCTTCAATAACTCTGGGGTTTTCTCCTGCCTGAATAGATAAAAGTCCTTCTACCATTAGTTCTTTTATCATAATTTCACTGGCATTTTTGGATTTTAGTTTTGTTGCTATAGGAATACATATCCAGTTAGCTAAAATAGATCCATAGAAAGTGGTGATAAGGGCTACTGCCATAGCAGGTCCGATTGAACTAGGGTCATCCATAACTTTAAGCATATTAATCAGACCAATCAAGGTACCAATCATACCCCAAGCAGGTCCCATAGAAGCTAAAGAATCCCAAAAACCCACCACATCTGCATGTCTATCTTCAATACAATTTAACTCTGTTTCCAAAATACTTCTTACCAACTCGGGATCTGTACCGTCTACAATCAATAAAATTCCCTTTTTTAAAAATTCATCATCAATACCATTGGCCGCTTCCTCCAGTGCCAAAAGTCCTTCTTTTCTGGCTATATTGGATAATGATATAATTTCCCTTATGGTTTCTTCTTCATTAGAAAGCTGTACCTTTAAAATTAAAGTAAAACTTTTTAGGTATCTTAGATAAGTCTTCAAATCGGGAGCCATAATAAGCACACAACATAAGGCACCACCAAAGGTAATTAAAATTGATGGAACATCATAGAAATTACCTAAAACCGCCAGTCCATCTTGCCCCCATAGAATACCGAATATAACTATTACTGCACATAATACTAATCCTAAAATGGACGCTAAATCCAAATCTGCCACCTTCCATCCTTGTAATTTACGAATATCCTATGCTATATCTATAATAAAGATATTTATTATCTATTTTGTTCTACAATTCTCTACACAAAACTTCCTTTTTGTATAATATTACTAAATTTTTTACCTCTTGTCTACTTTCTTTTACGATAATTTTATTTCCTGTTGTAAATGTTATTACTGTATCCGGTAATTCCTCCACCCGTTCAATCAATTCTGCATTTACGGTTAATTTTTTTCCGTTTAATCTTGTAACCTCAATCACAGGATACCCCATCCTCTCTTTTAAAAATGGGTGGCAGCCAATCTGCCACCCATCATTATTGATTTATGGCATAGATATATTAAATTTTTATACCTTATCTCTTAAGATTAATAAGCTCTTCCAAAAGGGAGTCTGATGTAGTAATAATTCTTGAGTTTGCCTGGAAACCTCTTTGGGTGGTAATCATGTCGGTAAATTGTTGGGACAGGTCTACGTTAGACATTTCTAATACACCGGTTGTTAGACTTCCGCCACCCTGGGCAGGATCTTGACCGATTCCATCAAAATCACCGGAGTTTTGGGTGGCTGCAAACATACTGTTGCCCACTGCTTCTAAACCTGCCGGATTAGCAAAGGTTGCCACCGCAATCTGTCCTAAAAGCCTGCTGTCACCGTTATCATATCTGCCGTATATTTTACCGGAAGCGTCAATACTTACACCGGTCATATTACCTACCTTTTTTCCTGCGCCGATACCATCTAAACTTCCCCTAAAGGCTTCTAAAGAAGAATTACCGCTATTAGAGAACATGGTAATCTTTGAAAAATCCACATCTATAGGTCTAAATGGATTGGCCCCACCACCGTCTGCAACAATTGAAAGTGTAACACTATTACTGGCACTGTCTGCACCTGTATCTCCCACACTAACAAAAGCACCGGTAGAACCGTTAAAGGTAAGTAGCACGGTATCTGTGGCTTCTAATGTTACCTCACCTGTTTGTTCATTCACTTCTGCAGTATATTGGGCATTACCAAAATTAAAACGGGTGATTCCTGAAGCCTCGTAAGTAATATTACCGTCTTCATCTATTTCTTCTACAACGAATATGGATTTACCTGTCTCATCTTTAATATCTAAAATATCTACCCCGTATACATTAGTACCTCCATCTTCAGTCTGTCTAACCCTGATATCGGCTTTATAGCTATGTCCCATATTATCATAAAAACTTAAGCTAACCATTTTACCGGTAGCATTATATGCAATCTGGGAATCCTTACTGTCTATATTACCTGTTATATAAGCCGCTGTAGTGGCTTCAGGATTTGCATAGAGGTTTTCAGGAGACATAATCTGTAGAGGAGAGACTGTATCTGCTACGGTTTTAGTGGGATCATTAGGGTCAACCTGCCATCCCATAACAGCGGCACCGGCAGGTGTAGATAAGGTTCCGCTGGCATCTACATCAAAGGATCCTGCTTTGGTAAAGTAATTTGTTCCCCCATAGTTAACTATAAAGAATCCGTCCCCTTCAATCATAACATCAAAAGGATTATCGGTTCTTTGTGAGGCACCGGTTACTCCCACTGAGGTAGTAATGGAAGCCACATTTGTTCCTAAACCAATTTGCATGGCATTTCTTCCTGTAGTACCGGTTGCCGCATTAGGCCCGGTTGCCCCTTGAATTGTCTGATAAAAAACGTCTGAAAATGTAACCGAACTGGATTTAAAACCTATTGTATTTACATTTGATATATTATTACCTATTACATCCATTTTAGTCTGGTGTACCTTTAAACCGGAAACACCGGAAAACAATGCTCTCATCATAATAAATGACCTCCTAAATATGCTTCGTAATCTTAAATATCCAATCTGTCAGTCATGGATACGAAAGCCTCCAAAAGGTCCGGCTTTAAATGATTACTGCACCATCAATATTAGTAAAAATTTTTTCTTCCCCGTCATTTACCGCTGTAATTACTGTATTATTTTTAATGTTTACGATAAATGCCAGATCGTCTACCAATACCAAAGATTCTCTTATCCCTTTCAAGGATGCTTTATGAGCTCCTATTTGAAGCCTTCTATACTGCTCATCCGTAAGATCTATATTTCTACTGGTCAGCCGTTCATTGGCATGCTTGGAAAACTTCAGTTCTTCCCCCCTAATGTCGGCTTGCTTTTCTTTTAATATCTCATGGAAAGGGACTCCTGCATTTGGTATACTGCCACCAGTGATGGTATTTTTACCTTTGCCTATTCTATTTGCCACTGGCAGACTGGAAGGTATTTTGTTAATTGGAATGTTACTCATAATAACCACTCACTTTTTTAAGTTGCATAAATAGCACCTTCTTCTTCATTACCGTCATTATCCACAAATTCTAAATCATCTACTCCTTCAGGTTCTTTAGCTTCTTCAGGTGTATCCTCTTTTGCAATTGTAGAATTTTTGACTGTTACGGTAACCATATCTTTTACTACCGTAAAGAGGACGTCATTAAACATCACACTTACATTGTATATGCCGTTTGGCGCCTTTTCAAATACAGATTTATCGATGATTACCTTGTTGTCTTTTACACTAACCACTGAAGAATCTAGCAAGGTTTGATCCACTATTACAGCTAAATCACTGGCCACAGAATCACCTTCACCCATGTATACTTCAAAAACAAGATCTTCTGGCTTTTCTGCGTCATATTCCAAATCCACCTTTTGTTTTATACCTGGTCTTCCTTGCTCTAAAATATAAGTCTCATCTATAACACTGTCCAAATCATCGATAGAATACAGATTACCGTTAATGGAAATACGAGCCTTACCGCTTGACATATTTACAAAATCCACTTTACCGCTGATATAATTTATAGCTCCCGAATCACTTTTGGTCTTTACTATAACATTCTTTCCTACTAGGCTAAGAGCCTGGGAAGTAGAGGTCATAGCACTGATGTTTTGCATCTGTTCCAATTGGGAAAATGTTGCCAGCTGGGCTATGTATTCCGTATTTGAACTGGGGTTTAATGGGTCTTGATACTTCATCTGTGTAACAAGCAATTGCAAAAAAGCATCTTTGCCAAGTTCATTTTTTGCTTTACTTTCAGTACTGGTCCGATTTGCCTGTTCAATCACGCCATTCTTAACCGGTTTTATTAATTCACTCATGGCTTTCCTCCTTGATTTTTGCTGTTTAAGCTATGCCGTATAATCAATGTTTGAACCCATAACTCCTGCAATATAGTTATTATCCGCTGCTTCCTGGGTTTCTTCATTCATGGCCACAGCTTCTTCGAAGGTGATTTTATTGGTATTATTACTTTTCTTTCGCATCATACTATTGTCGTTTTCGAACTGACTGTTCTGATCAAAAGAATACTCGGCAATGGTAACTTCGATATTTTCAACCTTAATTCCTTGTTCTGCCAGGTTTTCCTTAAGTGTAAACATCTGTCCTTCAACAGCTTCCTTAGCCAGCTTGTTCTCAACTACAAAATGGGCTGTCATAAGACCTTCATTATTTGAAGTTAATGTTATATTAACCTTACCTAGATGCTCAGGATATAATTGAAGTTCCATAGTGGTCTGTCCGGGTTTTGCCATTACCCGTACACTTTCTATAATTTCTTGTGCAATTTCTTTAATGTCTACTAACCTAGCCGTATCTTGGGTAAATAAAGCTGTAGGCTTTTCATAGTTGTTACTTAAATTATCAAGAAAAACCTCAAATCCATCTGTGCTAGCTACTTCTTGATCAGCTTCTAATTGATTTGCCATCCTACGGTCTTGCTTTAATTTGTCCACTGCTTTTGTCTCATCTTGATTATGATTATTATTAAGCTGGGACTTATTTGTATCTTCTTGTTTTTCACCAGTTTTATCTGCTTGGCTATCAGAAGTCTTATTTGTATTAAGGTCCGAAATTAAAATTTCTTCATCACTCTTAGAGTCTGTGCTATCTTCTAACATAAGCTTAATCTCATCATGGCTTATATCCTGAAAAACATCTTTTTTAATGTCATCAACAGCCATTAATAAATTTTTGAAGGTATCTGCCAACTGCTCATTTAAAAGCATTGCTGTAGAATCTGTAGCACCGTACTTATTAAGCACTAACTCCATGATTGTATTAGGATCTAATAAGTCCATTGTATTTAGTCCCATATCTTCCATCATCTGATCCAATTCTTCAGAAGTTAGATTAAGCGCCTCCATAATTGCACTGCGAATTTGCTCAAACATAGCTAGAACTTGTCCTTCAAAAGCTGTCTCTTCTACAGAATCTTTATTTGGCTTATTCTGCTTGTGGGTTTGTACTTTTGTGATTTTTTCCTCTTTTGAATCTAATAACTGCTTTTCTTTAGGCAAGGGCTTGTTTGTCTCTTTTGTGGCAGGTGTTTCCCTGCTATCAGAGATTTTTTTGTCTTCTTTAAGCATGCTATTTTCAAGGAAGATATCAAAGTCATTTCCTTTTGTCTTTATACCATTAGTAGCAAAATCCCCCGAGCCTGCTGTTACCTGAAAGTTATGTGCCACTAGCTTTTGCATCACCATCTTTTATCCCTCCTTTCTTTTATTACACTAATTTGTTCATTCTTGTTTTTATCTACAACAGGGATACAAGTAATTGTCTCCCTGGTGTGACCTATTGTGCCAGTCTTTCTTCATCCATATCAAGCATTTTCTTTGTAATCTTTGCTGCCAGTACATAATCCATTTCAGCAAGAATATCTGCACTTTCCTTTGGCCTCATGGCCAATAAGATCTTTGCCACGGATTCAATATCGGCAGTCATTGTTTCCAAAATCTTGGCTGCGGCTTTAGGTTCCATCTTTCTATAAATTTCAGCCTTTTCTTTAATTGCCTCAGAATATTGCAGCTGTTCTACTACCTGCCTGTAGATTAATTCTGCATTGGCAGGATTAATATCTTCATAAAACTGCTTGTACTCCTTTAAATCCGGAGCCCCCTCGGCAAAAACTACCTTTTTGTCAAACTCCAGCTGTCTTTTTTCAAATTCTTCTTGATTTTTTTCAAATATCCTAAGCCTCTCCAATTCAGCCGTCAATTCATCTATCTTGTCACTATCTTCTTTTTTACTTTCTTCCATCTTATCAATCTGTGCTTCTAAGTCTTTAATTTTAGCCACTGCCTCTGCTAAGGAAGTATAATCATAATCCTTTTCATTAGCTAATTCTTCTTCAGATATGTCCGGAAGAATTTTGTTAATTAGGGGAACATCTTTTATAATTGGTCTCAAAACACCGGAGCCGAAGCCTCCTACGTCAAATTTAATTAAAATTCCAAATATAGCAAACCATATGATGGCAATCAGAAGGGCTATTAAGACAGTTAATATCTTACCGCCTTCCTTATCCATCCCATCGGCATTATTTTTTTTTGCCATTATCTATCCTCCTCATATAGCAGAAAACTTCTATGATTAAAGCTATTGCGCTCATCTATCTCTTTCTGCTCTTGGGCTTCATATTCCATCAAATACTCCTGCCATGCCTTTTCTTTTAACTTTTCATGGGTCTTTCTTTCAATCATGGCTTCATTTAATCGGATTCTGGCAATCTCTAGACGTTTGGCAGCTGCATTTACAACTACTTTCTGGTTTTCAATATTAAAGCTCATAATTTCTATAGCTTCAGAAAGCTGCTTCATTGTTATAAGATTAAGCTTACTGTTGCTAAATTTACGCTGCTCTTCTTCATAGAATAATTTCTTTTGCTCCATTTTTTGAAGCTTTTCTTCTTCCATGCTTAGGCGATTTCTTGCTTCAGCATATGCCAGCTTTGCCTGATCCTCAAGCTTGAACTTTATATTAAGTATACTTTCCATGCTATAACGGAATTTTTTCATATTTATTCAAAAATCTCCTTTAACATGGCAATCTCTTCATTAAAGTCCAGCTTTTGATCTACCGGCTGCATCAAAAATTCATTAATTTGCTGTATTTGAGAGATTGCATAATCTATATCAGGATTGGAACCCTTTTTATATGCCCCAATATTTATCAAATCTTCAGCTTCCTGATAAGTGGCCAGAACATTCTTTAACTTTCCTGCTAATCTTTTATGGTCATCGGTTACGATTTGACTCATAACACGGGAAATACTCTGTAAAATATCAATGGCAGGATAATGGTTTTTATGACCTAATTTTCTAGACAACATAATATGGCCATCTAAGATACTTCTGGCTGTATCAGTAATCGGTTCATTAAAGTCATCACCGTCTACTAATACAGTATATAACCCTGTAATAGAACCCTTATCGGAATTACCTGCCCTTTCCAATAACTTAGGCATTTCTGAGTAAACACTAGGTGGATATCCTCTAGATACAGGTGGCTCCCCTGAAGCTAGTCCAATCTCTCTTTGAGCCATACAAAATCGGGTTAATGAATCCATCATCAATAGGACATCCTTTCCCTGATCTCTGAAATACTCAGCAATGGCAGTTGCTGTCTTTGCTGCTTTTTTACGAATTAAGGCCGGTTTATCTGAGGTTGCCACAACCACAACAGATCTTTTTAATCCCTCTTCTCCTAAATCCCTTTCAATAAACTCCCTAACTTCCCTGCCTCGTTCTCCAATTAAGGCAATAACATTAATATCTGCCTTTGTGTTTCTGGCAAACATGCCTAAAAGTGTACTCTTACCTACACCGCTACCTGCAAATATTCCAATTCTTTGGCCTTTTCCTACGGTAATCATGGCATCCACAGCCTTTACACCTAGGGGAAGCACTTCATCTATTAGTTTTCTCTTCATGGGATCCGGAGCTTCTGCCTCTGCATTATAAAACTCCCTACAAGATATATCGGCACCGTCTATGGGATTGCCCAGTCCGTCAAGGGTCCTGCCTAAAAGTTCCTCTCCCACAGGAACCTTAAAGGATGTTCCCAGGTTTTCCACCAAACTTCCTATGCCTATACCGGTCATATCATCATAGGGCATAAGAAGTATTCTGTTTTCCTGGAAACCTACTACTTCTGCCAGTTTTTTATCCTTGCTACTAACATTACTTGTTATATAGCAAACATCATTCAAATTAGAAGTAGGTCCTGTCGCCTCTATAGTTAAGCCGACCATCTTAACTACTTTACCATATTCTTTACAATAGTTTTTATCTGATAATCGTCTATATTTATCGAGGTTTATTTCTTTCATTTATTCCTGCTTTCTTTAATTTAATTTATTAAATTTAAAAATTTCAAATATTAATTTAAACTAGACAGCATTTTTATATCTTTCACTAAATTATCCAACTGCACATCTAAACTACAATCAATCACTTTGCTTTCAGTTTCAATCAAACACTGTTTCTGCTCCAGTTGGCTATCCAGTGATATCTGTAAATTGCAACCTGTTTTTTCTTCAAGGTAAGACTTTTTTGATAATAATAAATCATAGTCCCCCTTACCTACACGTATGGTATAAGTTTCATTTCTATTGCAATCAAATAGAGCCTGCTCAAGCAGATAAAGAATAATATCCTTCTTATCTTCTACTAGGATACCGGTAAGCTTTGTCACTAAAGAAGCTATAACCTCAGCTAATTGTCCCTCTATACCGGAAAGCATATTTTTATATTCCTGAATCTGCCTGGCTTTTTCTGCAGCTAATTCTTCTTTTATATGCTGAATTTCTAGGCTTGCTTTTTTTATTCCTTCTTCATATCCTAGCTTTTCTGATTGTTTATAGCTATCTTCTTTAATACTTCTTGCTTCCTCATTGGCCTTTTCTAGTATAATTGCAGCTTCTTTCTTGGCATTTTCAATTATCTTACTTGCCTCTTCTTTAAGATGCTTATCCCCTTCAATAGAATCTACAACAACTGCTTGCAGCCCCACTTCAAATCCTTGTTCATCTTTAGTTTGTGAAGCCATGCTTTCTCGTTTGGCCAAAATCTCAATATCCTTATTGCTATAATCTATTGTCATCTTACTGTTTGTTTCATAACGAACACTGTAAGCTTTAATTACATTAGACAATTATCTCGTCACCTCCGCCTCTGGAGATGATAATCTCGGAAGAATCCTCAAGTTTTCTAACCACATTAACAATTCTTTGCTGTGCTTCTTCTACATCCTTTAAGCGGACAGGACCCATATATTCCATATCCTCTTTTATCATTGCCGCAAGACGTTTTGATAGGTTATTAAATATAACATTTTGTACCTCTTCAGTAGCACCTTTAAGAGCAACAGCAAGTTCGTTATTATCAACTTCCCTAAGAACTCTTTGAATGGATTTATCATCTAAGCTTAGGATATCTTCAAATACAAACATCTTCTTACGAATTTCATCAGCAAGCTCGGGCTCTTCTATTTCCAAAGTCTCCATAATATGCTTCTCTGTTCCCCTATCAACCGTATTTAAGATTTCTACGATTGAATCTACACCGCCAACAATGGTGTAATCTTGGTTCACTAAGGAAGCCAGCTTCCGTTCCAATATTTTTTCCACTTCTTTAATTACATCCGGTGATGTTCTATCCATCATAGCTATACGCTTGGCCACATCTGCCTGTTTGTCCGGAGCCAGAGAAGATATGATTGCAGATGCTTGTGAGGGAGACAGATAGGAAAGAATAAGTGCTATAGTCTGTGGATGCTCATCCTGTATAAAGTTTAATAACTGAGTGGCATCTGTCTTTCGCACAAATTCAAAAGGCCGTACCTGTAAAGAAGCTGTAAGTTTTCCTATAACTTCTTTAGCCTTATCCACCCCTAGGGCCTTTTCTAATAATTCTTTAGCATATGCAATACCTCCCTCAGCAATATATTGCTGAGCAAGACAAATTTCATAGAATTCATCTAATACCAAATCCTTAGTAGTCGGTGAAACACTGCGGGTATTGGCTATTTCTAATGTCAAGGTTTCTATCTCTTCTTCTTTTAAATGTTTAAATATATTGGCCGAACGCTCCGGTCCTAAGGAGATTAGTAAAATAGCTGCTTTTTGAACTCCTGATATATCACTTGCGCCAACCTTTGCCATCAAATACTTCCTCCTTACTCCCAATCCTCATTTAACCAGTTGCGAAGTAGTTGTGCCACCGCATCCGGCTTCTCATCAACAATTTTCTCAATTACCTTACGTACCTCAGAAACCTCATTAAATTCAATATCGTCAATAGGCTGAGCCTCCTTGGTGGTAGCCAGAAGTTCTTCAACTGACAACTCCGGCTCAAGCTCAGTAACCTCAACCGGTTTCAGAGCCTTAATTACTACAAATAGTAATAAGGCTACTATTAACACCGCCAGTATAATCTGTAGATAATCGGTCCATTCTCTGTATTCAATCACCTTTGGTACATATACCGGTTGTTCGATAGCCGTTATCTGTATATTATTTTCCGATATACCTGTTGCCATGGATACCATAGATACAATATCCGGATCTAGCTCTAGTTTTCTTCCTTCACTATTTAATCTGACATATTCATCAAAACTCATTTCATCTAGTAGTCCCTCAGACTCTAAATCCTCTTCGGTACGGGTGACAATCTTACGAAGCAAAATACTTACGGAAGATTCCTCCGGTATAATTGCACCTACTTCATATTCGATATTGGTTACCCTTTCATTGGGTAAATAATCAAATTCTTCAATTTTTACATTACCTGAGGTGTTTGATGAATCCTCTATCATATAATCCGTTTCATCATTGGAAGAAGTCCCCGGAACACCTGCACCATATGATCCGGCATTTTCCGAATTATAGGTATAGCTATGACTGTATACAC
Organism: Herbinix luporum; assembly: GCF_900070325.1. GTDB lineage: Bacteria > Bacillota > Clostridia > Lachnospirales > Lachnospiraceae > Mobilitalea > Mobilitalea luporum. Next base: position 910,473 of record NZ_LN879430.1, on the reverse strand, counting down.
CTTGATCTTGGCCTTCTGCCGGCAGATATTCAGTGTATAATTCCTGAACCTTCTTAAAATCTAATGATAGATTGGGCATAATAACCACATCATCAAATCCCCGTTTGATTAAGCCCATATATAAATTATTAATAAAGGTATTACGAAGCATTTCCCGGTACTCTTCCTTAGATGATGCATTTCCAGTATATAAGTCCTTGGCACCACCAAAATGTAAGTTACCGTTTTGATCTGCAACCTTTATATTATCCGTAGTACTATTTCCAATTACCGCAGCCACTACTTCCGCAATGGTTTCAGCAGTCTCTGGCTTAAAATTTTTATCAACTTTAAGGAGTACACTGGCACTGGTTTCTCTCTGGGTGGTTAATATGGAATTACTGTCGTCCACCGGTATATAATAAACCTCTGCATCCTGAACTCCTTCCATGCTCTCTATATATTTTTTTAATTGATTTTGTAAATAGAGATTTAATTTAAGATTACGATCACTATTTGTCGTACTAAGACTGTTATTTAATAGCTCGTCTAGGGATAGACCTGTAGAAGGCATATCATTACTGGCGAGCAATAACACCGCATCAGAATATCTTTTTAAATCTACCGAGACAGTTAAGCGGTCAGAACCTAATTTATATTTAATACCTTCTGACTTTAACAATTCTATAACTTCACTAGCCTCTTTAGTTGTTTCGGTAATAGTTAATTCTTCGTATTCAACTTTATTAGTTACATAAACTAATACTAAAAACGCTATAAAAATTGCACTAATCACACTGATTAAAATTGTCTTTTGTTTTGCTGTATATTTGTTCCAAATTTCCAATAGTTGTTTTGGTATTTGTTTCAGCCTCTCTGCCATTATCCCTACTCCTAAGATTTTTTTTAAAAGTGATAAACATGACTATAACACACAAAAAAAAGCACAAGCAGAATGTCTGCTTTTCTTGTGTACTAAGTCACAATATCTTTGGTAATGCGGCTTAAACACATTTATTAAAATTGCAGATTCATTATTTCTTTATATGCATCTAAAACCTGATTTCGGACTGCAATTGTGTATTGCAATGCCAAGTTAGCTTTCTGCTGTGCTATCTGCAAATCATGGGTATTATCCATAAGACCGAGGGCAAAGGCCATCTCTGCTTCCTCCGCTTCATTGGTATAACGATTAGTTTCTTTTATCATACCCGCTGCCGCTTCAAACAATGTCTCGAAAGCTGCGTTTCGATTTTCCTTGGCTGTAGTGGCTGATTTTATGCCATACTTACTAAGCTCATTTAAACTACCTATACTTGTAATATCCATAGTCTATCTATATCCTCCTATTTGCCTACTTCCAATCCCTTTAGAGCCATGTTCTTTGTGGCATTAAAGGCTGTTACATTAGCCTCATAGGATCTTGTTGCATCAATCAAATCCGTCATTTCTTGGACTATGTTAACATTGGGATAAGATACATATCCCTCCTCATCTGCATCCGGATGAGTCGGATCATAAACCTTACGTAAATCACTTATATCATCTTCAATAATCTTGGTTACTTTTACACCATTACCGGCAAGCCCTGCTGTTTTCATAAACACCTCTTGAAAGGGGGTGGTATTCTTTTCAGAAAACACCACTGCCTTACGTCTGTATGCTTCTCCGTTCTTATCCCTGGTAGTATTTACATTGGCAATATTTTGTGATATAACATCCATTCGCAACCTTTGGGCACTCATCCCGCTGGCGCTAATATTCATCCCGCTAAAAGCAGACATTTATACTCCTCCCATACACTATTTATTCTGAAGCACCATCTTTAATCTATTAAATTCCTGAGTCATGGAATCCATCAGTGCATAGTATCTAATTTGATTTTCTGCCAAATTAGCAGATTCTGTATCAATATCTACATTATTACCGTCTAGCCGATAACTGAGATTGGAATAATCCGTATATACTTGGGGATTTAAACTATCTAATCGGATATTAGATACACGCTTATCTAAAGAACTATCACCTGTAAGAGCACTCATTAAAAAAGTTTCAAATTGTACATCTTTTCTTTTATATCCCGGAGTGTCTACATTTGCAATATTATTGGCTATTACTTCATTCCTCTTCCAGCTGGCACTGGCAGCCTTATTCAATACATTAATATAGTTAAAAGCATTCGATCCAATCATTTAATTACCTCCATAAAAACATTATATTAAATATTGCAAAAAACACAAGATATAATTAAAAATATAGTAGATTAGTACCACATATTGTATTATCCTGTCTACTTTTTTTACTATTAATCCCCAAAAAAAACCACAAAAAGGACTTATGAGATATCCCCACAAATCCTTTTGCTGGCAATTAATATTAATTTTGCAAATTTTTTAACTCTTCGAATACTACATCATTTAACACTTTTATATATGTTCCTTTCATTCCTGAAGAACGGGATTCTATAACTCCCGCACTTTCAAATTTTCTCAAAGCATTGACAATAACAGATCTGGTTATTCCTACACGGTCGGCAATTCTACTTGCCACAAGAATACCTTCATTTCCTTTTAATTCATTAAAAATATGCTGTATTGCTTCAAGCTCTGAAAATGATAAAGTACTGATTGCGGATCTTACAATTTGAATCTTACGATTTTCTTCCGCATTTTCTTCATTAACCGAACGCATCATCTCAAGGCCTACAACTGTAGTGCCATATTCACTAAGAATTATATCATCTATATTGTAGGACTCACCTATTCTGTATATAAATAAGGTTCCCAACCGCTCACCGGCTATATCTATGGGGGTAATAATGGCTTGATAAGAATTAACTTCATCAAATTCAAATCCCAAGGTAGCCAGATTCACATTCTCCTTTGTTGACAAAATATTAAGAAGTCTCTCATTTAATAAGCTATCAATATACCTGCCAACCGTATCCTTAATCAGTTCCTGAATTTCAGCAATATCCGGTCTGTTATTAACACCAAGAACCTTGCCTTTTCGACTGATAACCAATACATTAGAATTTAATATATCGCTTAGCACAACACAAATGTCATTAAAAACTACTTTGTGGGAATTATTATTATGTAGAAGATTATTAATCTTCCTTGTCTTGTCAAGTAATTGTACACTCATTAATCAGTTCCTCCAATTTATTTCCTAATCCAAACAATACCCTTACAAAGTTATGAAGCAAATAACAAGAACAAGTAACTAAATTAGGTAATACATTAGATTTTTTCTAATTGTATTACCTTTTTCATTTTATCATATATTATTTTAAAAAACAACTTTTTTTTCCTTGTTTTTGACACACATTTACCCATTATTTTTTATTTTTATATCCAATTTTGTAATATTGTGTCATAATTATTAGGAATATTGAGGCAATTATATATTCTATTAATCTATATCAGAATTTTTATTAGCTATTACATAACCACAAGTTTCATTACTACATGCTAATTTATTTCCTTTTTCAAGCAATACGCTTTCACATTTGGGACATTTTTCCTTTGAAGGCTTCTGCCAGGTCATAAAGGTACATTCCGGATGATTGCTGCAGCCAAAATACCTTCTACCCTTTTTAGTCTTTCTTATAACCACATCTCCGCCACAAACAGGACATTCCACACCAATCTTTTCAAGATAAGGTTTAGTATTCCTACAGTCAGGAAAACCTGGACATGCCAAGAACTTACCATGGGGTCCATATTTTATGACCATATTTCTACCACATAAGTCACAGATTTCATCTGTAACTTCATCTTCAATCTTAATTTTATCCAGCTCTTCATTGGCTTTATTTACTGCCTCTTCTAAATCGGGATAAAAATTCCTTATAATGGTTTTCCAAGCTATAGTCCCATCCTCTACACTATCTAATAATGATTCCATATTAGCGGTGAAATTCACATCCACAATGCTAGGAAATGCTTCCACCATAATATTGTTTACTGCCTCACCAAGTTCAGTAACATATAGATTTTTATTTTCTTTTATAACATACCTTCTTGCAATAATTGTACTGATGGTTGGTGAATAAGTACTGGGTCTACCAATTCCCAATTCCTCTAAGGTCTTAACTAAGGAGGCTTCAGTATAATGAGCCGGAGGCTGGGTAAAATGCTGGCTTTTCTTAAGTTCTTTTAATTTAAGGATATCACCTTCATTTAGAGTCTCATAAGAAGCCTTTATGGTATCTTCAGTATCCTCTTGCTGATAGACACTTAAAAAACCTTCAAACAAAAGCCTGGAGGCAGCTGTAGAAAACCAATGCCCCTTTCCTTCTATCTTAATAGAAGTTGTCTCATACTTGGCAGGCTGCATTCTACTGGCAATAAAACGTCTCCAAATAAGCTGATACAAACGGAACTGATCCCTTGTAAGGGATTCTTTAATTTCAGATGGCTCAAACTCCATATTGGTAGGACGAATTGCTTCATGAGCATCTTGTATTTTTTTACCCGAGCGGCCGTTATTAGCCTTATCAGCCACAAATTCCTTCCCATATTTTTCTTCTATATATTGCTTAGCTGCCAAATCAGCCTCATCACTAATACGAATGGAATCCGTACGCAGATAAGTAATTAAACCCACACTACCATGGCCTTTAATACTGATTCCCTCGTACAATTGCTGAGCCAGCTGCATTGTCTTTTTTGTAGAAAAGTTCAATGTCTTTGCCGCTTCCTGCTGCAAGGTGCTGGTAGTAAATGGTAAGGGGGCTTTTCTTATTCGTTCTCCCCTTTTTATCTCCTTTATGATAAATTGGGCATCTTGTAAGTCATCTACTATATTAGTAGCTTCTGCTTCTGTACGGATTGTAGTTTTAACTTTATCCTTACCGATATATTTTGCTATAAGGGGACGTTTTTTTCCTCCTAAGGCAAACTCAGCCTCCAAATTCCAGTATTCCTCCGGAATAAAAGAGTTAATCTCTTGTTCTCTATCGCATATTATTCTTAAGGCTACAGATTGAACTCTTCCGGCACTTAAGCCCCTTTTAATTTTAGTCCACAAAAGAGGACTTATGGTATATCCCACCATACGGTCTAGGACTCTTCTAGCCTGCTGGGCATCCACAAGATTCATATCTAACTTTCTGGCTTGTTTTATAGAAGCTTTTACAGCATTTTTTGTAATCTCATTAAAGACAATTCTATTTGCAATATTATTATCCAGCTTTAAAGCATGGGACAGATGCCATGAAATAGCTTCTCCTTCTCGGTCCGGGTCAGTTGCAAGATATACTTTATCAGCCTTTTTTACCTCTTTACGAAGTTTAGCCAGTAATTCACCTTTCCCCCGAATGGTTATATATTTAGGTTCATAATCATTAGCTATATCAATGCCCATCTGGCTTTTAGGTAAGTCTCTTACATGACCGTTAGATGCAACTACTTCATAATTACTTCCCAAAAACTTTTTTATGGTCTTCGCTTTTGCCGGAGATTCCACAATCACAAGATATCTTGGCATAATCAAACTCCTCTTTCTATGTGTAAATAACCTTCTATCTATAATCTTTAATTTATGTTAATGCAAAATTAAATATTAAATATTGAAACAATTTTTAATTATAATGTTTATTTTCTGATATATTTTTTTAAATAAAATATAAGTAAATATTATACCACAGAATTTACCTTTCTGAGTCAAAGCTTAAACAAGCATACACTATTTTTCAGAGCGTTTCAAGTAAATAATTATTTTATTTTATCTTATAAAGTGTATATTCTATAGGGTTTACCATATATTATGCTGTTTATTGCATATAATGACAGCTAAAATTACCATACCTCTTTTCTTATGTAATAATTTTTCCTGGGTTGATCTACAAAATTTTTTAATTCCAATGAAAGTAGATACTCCATCAGTTTGTCTATAGAAATGCCGGATAAATCCACCAGCTGATCAATATGTCTAGGATTAAGGCTTAGAAGATTATATATAGCTTCTTCTTCTTTATTTAGTATTATATTCAAATCTTTCTCATCTGACTTAGCTCTAGAGCAATAGTAGCTAAAGTCTTCTAAAATATCCTGGGGGGAAGTGACCACTTTTGCACCCATCTTAATTAAATTATTACAACCCATGCTTAGTTTATCTGTAATTCTGCCGGGTACAGCATAGATATTCTTACCCTGATCAAGGCCCATATCTACAGTTATTAGGGAACCGCTTTTTTCTCTGGCTTCAATTATTACTATTCCATCACTTAAAGCACTAATAATACGATTACGCATGGGAAAATTATAAGCCAAAGGCTTTATACCCGGTCCATATTCCGATATAACTCCTCCCTTCTTTTGCATATCCATATAAATATTAATATTCTCCTTAGGATAGCAAATGTCAATACCGCAACCTAAAATTCCATAGGTACTTCCTTCAACTAAAAGACATCCCTGATGGGCATAAGAGTCCACTCCCCTTGCAAGTCCGCTGATTATAACAATATCCTCCCTAGCTAGGGCCCCTGCTAAGTTTCTTGCTATCTCTTTTCCATATGCCGAACACTCTCTTGCCCCTATTATGGCTATAGCTTTCTTATGAACCGGAAAGGGATTACCCTTTAGATAGAGTAAAAAGGGGGGATTATAAATATGCCTTAATTTATCCGGATAAGTATTATCAAGCAAGGTTACATAATCTATACTATGTTCTTTAAGATACTCAAGACTTTTCATCAGTAAATTTATATCCCGGCGGGATTTTAACAATTCCATATCCCTTTTAGTTATACGGACACCTTTCTTACTACATATATTACACATTTCTTCCATTGCTTTATCTGAAGCATAAAATAATTCCTTGGAAGATCCGAATAAATTAAGAATTGCCAAGATTTTTTTTGCACTAAAATTAAAAAAACCACCTATCCAATAATTATATATTTCTTGATCTGATTTTGTATTCATCTTACTCACCCCAATACTTTGCATCTAAACTCCGATAACAAATGGCTTCACTGATATGCTTCTTACTTATCTTTTTACTTTGATCCAAATCAGCAATAGTTCGAGCCACCTTCAAGATACGATGATAAGCCCTAGCAGATAAATTCATTTTGACAAATGCCTGCTCCAGTAAATCTTCTACCCCCTCATCCAGGATACAGTATTTTTTAATCCTTCTGGGAGTCAGCTGTGAGTTAAACCAGATATCCTGCCCTTTATATCTTTCCATCTGAATCTGACGGGCACCATAAATTCTTTTTCTTATTTGGGCAGAGCTTTCTTCTTTTTTCTTAGCCTGAAGTTCTTTATAATCAATCTGCATAGTTTCAATACAAATATCAAAACGATCCAATAAAGGCTTAGATATCTTACCAAGGTAGCGCTTAACCATATTAAGAGAGCAGTTACATTTATTACGGTCCGGGAAATATCCACAGGGGCAAGGGTTAATGGATGAGACCAGCATAAAACCAGCCGGATAAGAAAAAGAGGCATTAAGCCTTGATATGTTAACAACTTTTTCTTCTAGGGGCTGGCGTAAAACTTCAATGGTATTTTTCTTAAACTCTGCCAACTCATCTAAGAATAGGACACCTAAATGGGCTAAACTGATTTCCCCCGGCTTAGGTATGGCACCGCCACCGATAAGGGCGGTGCTTGTAATGGTATGATGGGGAGACCTAAAGGGGCGCTTGGTAATAAGAGCCTGTCTGTCAAGAAGCCCGGCCACGCTGTAAATCTTTGATATCTCCATACTTTCCTCAAAAGTCAATTTTGGCATAATGGTAGGTATTCTTTTAGCCAGCATGGTTTTACCTGTTCCGGGAGGCCCTATCATTAGAATATTATGCATACCGGATACTGCGATTTCTATAGCTCTTTTAACCGCAAACTGGCCGGCTACATCAGAAAAATCCAAATCATCTTCTTTGTAGCTATTATCAAAAAGATTTTTTATATCTATAGTTTCAGGCTCTTTGCTCTTAAAATCATTAAGAAGGGTAACTGCTTCTTTTAAGCTGCTTACCCCATAGGTCTTTATACCGGAAACCACAGCCCCCTCCCCCGCATTCTCCTTTGGAACAATACATCTTTTAAAGCCCCTTTCCATTGCCGAGTATACAAGGGGCAGGACACCGTTTACTTTAGCTACTTTACCGTTTAGGCTTAATTCACCGATAATCAGGGTATTAATAAGATTCTCCTCTAGAACATGGCCAAAGGCCGCAAGAATTGCAATAGCCACCGGCAGATCAAAAACTGTTCCTTCTTTTCTTATATCTGCCGGTGATAGATTGACAGTAATTCGTTTGGCGGGCAGCATATAGCCTGAATTTTTTAAGGCTATCCTGACTCGTTCTCTAGCTTCCTTAACTTCCGAGTTAAGTAATCCAACCATATCAAATAAGGGAAGCCCATCACTTACATCTGCTTCCACAGAAACTATAATACCATCAATCCCTTGGATTGTGGCACTATAAGCCTTACTAAACATATATAGCTCCTTTCATTGTCTCTCCCACAATGAAGGAATCATTTGCTAGCCTCAGTATAACAAATTCTGTAATTTATTGCAATGTTTTTCTAACTCTGTCGTTAGCCCTTTACAAATTTTACTTACTCCAAATAGAAGGCCTTAAAATCTATATATCCTCTGCCTGTATATTTAAAATATAAGGCAGATTTTTTCTCACCTTTAGATATGCTGTTCTTAAATATTTGATAATCTTTGTTTTGCCTTACAGGGATCTTAGTTAATATCTCTCCTTCTATTCCATCGGTTACTATAACTTCCCCTTCTCCTTCACCTCTAACCTCAATTGCAATACTATTTGTATTACTTAAGTCAAAATATTTAAAGCCGGCAATCCCCCCATCCTGTATATTTGCAATATATTGATCGGGATTACTTTCTCTGTCTTGTCCACTTTGTGTAAAATATGGATGATCTTTATAATCCTCCATATTATTGGTATAAAATCCGGCTCCCCATTTTGAAGTAAGATGACATGCGATATAAGACTCATATCTTCCCTGTCCTACTAAGGGACCATTATTTAGTCCACAACTGGTAATCTCCACTTGTGGTATGTGACCATCCTCATTAATATATATTTTCTCAGCACATCCCTGTCTGGAATAGCTATGGCGGTTAGTTTGTCTGTGATAAAATACATACCACTGATCTTTAATTTGAACCAGACCTCCATGATTATTACCCAAATAATTTACACAATCCTTTAATTCCCTGCCCTTATAAAAAACATCACCGTTACTGACAATTGTGCCACCGAAAGTAAATCCACCGTCCGGTCTGTCACTTATTGCATAGCATAATTCATGGGCATTAATGGAGGAATAAACCAAATAGTACTTTCCATTTATTTTTCTCATGGAACTGGCTTCAAAAAATTCATGACCTTCAAAACTTGTTCCCTTAGCATATCCTGCTTTAGGTAGAATAAGCTTTGGACCGGCTTTAACAGTAACCATATCCTGTTCTAGTTCAATACAATAAGCTCCTTCTATTCTTCTGTAACCAAAACTGTCATCGGGAAACTGACCATCCCTTGGAGCAAATCCCGTATAAAGAAATACCCTTTTGTCATCGTCTATAAAAACTCCGGGATCAAACTGATAAATATCTCCTTTATCATAACCTACTGCTTTCCCGTCCGGATAATGAACAGTGCCGTAATATTCATACTTACCTGCAGGCTCATCACAGACAGCTACAGACATTATTCCGTGGCTATCTAATGCATAATATAAATAATACCTGCCATCTATCCCTAACTGAACATCCGGGGCAAACAAACGTCTAGAGCCGTCTTTATTATGAGGATCCTGTATCTTCTTATATATAACACCTTCATAGCGCCAATTTCCTAAATCATCAATAGGAGCCGACCAGCATACATAGTCGTTTTGACAAAATTCTTTTCCGTTAAAAGCATCATGAGATCCGTAAACATATAATCTGTCTCCGAACACATAAGGTTCTCCGTCAGGTATATATTCGTAACTGGGTAAATATGGGTTAAATGCTTGCATACTTCTTACCTTCCTTTAAATATTTTTTTCATTAGTTTAATTTAATATAGTAATAGTATTATAACTACAGTTTAATAAACATGCAAACCCATTAGCATATAATGAATCAAAGATAGATTAAGGTGATTTTATGCGAATGTGTGATTTAAGAGAAAAAGAAGTTATAAACTGTAGAGACTGCAAAAGGCTAGGCTATGTCTCCGATATAGAATTTGATATTTGCACCGGATGTATCACCCATATTATAGTACCGGGACCATGTAAAATTTTTGGTATATTAGGAAGGGAACATGAATATGTAATCAGTAGCTGCAATATTAAGCAAATAGGAGCAGATATAATTTTAGTGGATGTGGATATTGAAAAATGCCTTGTTAAATGTGACTAATCTTTCATTTTACTTAAATTGACCAATGGTATCTTGTACTTTTATAAACAATCTGCATAAATTTCAATTATTTACAATTATTAGCTTGACCGATTGACAAATTTTAAATATAATCAATTTATAGTGTTTATGATACTAATCATTTCAATATCATGTATATAAAGTGCTTTTGTATAATTTATTGTACATAAGATAGCTTCGGAGGATTGTTAATATGAAATGCCCTTTTTGCAATAAGGTTAATACTAGAGTTATTGACTCTAGGCCTGCAGACGATAATACTTCCATTCGCAGAAGGCGTCAGTGTGACGACTGCCATAGAAGATTTACTACATATGAAAAGGTTGAGTCTATACCCCTTGTAGTTATAAAAAAGGATAATAACCGTGAACCTTATGATCGTGCAAAAATTGAAGCCGGAGTGTTTCGCTCCTGCCACAAAAGACCCATATCGGTTGATCAGATTACTGCCCTAGTGGATGAGGTGGAAACCACGATATTTAATATGGAAGATAAGGAAATTCCAAGTCACATAATAGGAGAAATCCTAATGGATAAGTTAAAAGATTTAGATGCGGTAGCATATGTTAGATTTGCTTCTGTTTACCGTGAATTCAAAGATGTTAACACTTTTATGAACGAATTAAAGAAGATATTAGATAGCTGACATTATCCCCATATTGACATAAATGCTTGACTGCCTAAGGCAGCAAACTTATGTATAATGTAAGCTGCCGTAAGCAGTCTTACATGCATAAGATTGCCTTAGGCAGTCATTTTTTATGCCAAATTATTAATATCTTTTACTTTTTCATATTCCACATGATCACCTAGATAATTGGGTACCGATATACTGATTCCTATTCTATCCGGTGTCAGGTAAGTAAATATTCCAAGCAGATTATCAGATCCTATTATATCGGCAGTTTTAAATCCCATCAATAAAATGTTTCTGCCAAGTCCTATAATATATTCATTTATTGCTTCCTTGTAATCTTTACCCAACTTTTGGTCAGTCACCAATTCCCAAGAATAAAAATCATCAACTAAATCATTATCCACCTGAACTATATCCGAAAGTTTTATACGTCTTAAATTTACTAAATCTATATTGGTTGTATATACCAATTGGGTAGGATGAGCCCCATAGGGGCTAAAAAAATCTGCCCTATAAAAAATACTAAGAAAATGGCCATTGTTGCGTTTTATATCATAATTAATATTCAATGTATCCGGTAAATAGGGATTTTCTTTTAATTCTGAAAATGCGTCGGCAGAATATATTCTCAAAATATTATTGATATCTTCAAGGATTATATTATTTATCAAATCTCTATTATAACTTAGACCTCCCGATACAATAATAGGATAGGAAACGTATGTACCGCCTCTTTGGTATATACGCTCCTCTATCCCATATATGCTCCTGCTTACTTCTTCCATAACTAAGCCTTTCAAAAAGTATCTTATTAATAAAATATGCAGGAATTTATCGTATATGTTAAAAACTAAAGTCTGCTGCCACACTTAGGACAGTAATCATAGTCCGCTTCTGCCAAGTAGCCGCAAGCTGCACAATGTTTTTTAGCTCCTTGTCCACTGCCAAATAAAGGCTCCATATCATTTTCAGAAAGACTTACCTCTTCACCTCTTCGGATTTTTTTACCTATATCCGGATTCAGGGAATATACGGTATTACAACAGGTACTTTTAATATAGTACTTCCTGTTCCAAAATATCAAGGGAATAAAAAACAAACTGAAATACATATAGGTCATATATGCATTAAACCTTCCAAATTGTCCGCAATGGGAACAAATCATGGTTTGATTAAAATCCAGCTGTTTCTCACCATTTGATATAGCAAATATAAAAAACAACTTATCACCTTCATCATATTAAAACTTAAATTATCGACTTGGTTATTCTTCTTACTGTGCCATCTTTTGACGCAGTACCATCTGAAGAATTCCACCATGACGGTAATATTCCATATCCACCAGAGATTCAAATCTGATTTTTGCCTTAAAGCGGATAGTGGAGCCCTCATCTGATCTGGCCACAACTTCGGCCAAGTCACCAGGTTTTATATTATCACCGATTATAATATCTATTGTTTCTTTACCGGAAAATCCCAGACTATCTGCTGATTCCCCCTCCATAAACTGCAAGGGTAAAACTCCCATCATAACCAGATTAGATCTATGGATTCTTTCGAAACTTTCTGCAATAACAGCTTTTACCCCAAGTAAACTGGGACCTTTTGCTGCCCAGTCCCTGGATGAACCCATACCATAATCCTTTCCTGCCAAGACTACCAAGCCTGTATCATCTTCTTTATATTTCATGCAGGCCTCGTAGATTGACATAAGTTCACCGGTAGGTAAATAAGTGGTATATCCGCCCTCTATTCCCCCGGCAAGACGGTTACGGATACGGATATTGGCAAAGGTTCCCCGCATCATTACCTCATGATTTCCTCTTCTAGAGCCGTAAGTATTGAAATCTTTAGGTTCTATGCCATGGTCCATAAGATATCTTCCGGCGGGAGTATTTTTTCCGATGGCTCCGGCCGGTGAAATATGATCTGTGGTCACCGAATCACCTAAACTTGCAATTACCCTAAGACCCTTTAAAGGTTTTAGATCTTCAGGTTCCATAGAAAGTTGCTCGAAAAATGGGGGTTTTCTTATATAAGTGGACTCCTTATCAAATTCGTATAAACTTCCCTCATTAATTTTAATTTCATTCCATAATTCATTATTCTCATAGACTAAGCTATATTCCTTTTTAAACATTTCAGGTTGTACATAGTCCATAACAGCCCTTAAAATTTCCTCCGATGAAGGCCAGATATCCTTTAGATATACCTTCTTGCCTTCTTTATCTAAACCTATGGGGTCTGATGTCAAATCAATATTAGTGGTTCCCGCAAGGGCATAGGCAACTACTAAAGGAGGAGAGGCCAGATAATTTGCCTTTACCAGGGAGTGAATTCTTCCTTCAAAATTTCTGTTACCGGATAATACTGAAGTCACCAATAAATCATTATCACTAATTGCCTGGGTAATTTCAGGAAGTAAAGGTCCCGAATTACCTATACATGTAGCACATCCATAACCTACAATATGAAAACCTAAGGCAGCCAGATAAGGCAAAAGGCCTGCTGCCTCCAAATACTCCCTAACAACCTTTGAACCGGGAGCAAGGGAGGTCTTAACATAGGCAGGAACCTTTAATCCCTTTTCTACAGCTTTCTTAGCTAAAAGTCCCGCACCCAGCATAACTGAAGGATTAGATGTATTGGTACATGATGTTATGGAAGCAATTACAACTGCCCCTGTCTCCATAGTAGCCTTTCTGCCATCAGATAAGCTAACTTCCACTTTCTTTTCAAACTCTTTCTTAGTTAAACCATGGCCATGGTTTCCTAACGGGGCTGTAACACTTTTTATAAATTCTTCTTTCATTTTACCCAGGGGAATTAAATCCTGTGGTCGTTTTGGTCCTGATAGGGCAGTTTCTACGGTGGATAAATCAAGCTCAATTATTTCTGTATAAACCGGATCTTCCATATCATTTTCATAGAACATCATATTGGCCTTCAGATAATTTTTAACTATATTAACATGCTCCTTACTTCTTCCGGTTAGAAGCAGATAGTCCAAAGTTTCTTCATCCACAGGGAAGAAGCCACAGGTAGCTCCATATTCGGGAGCCATATTGGCTATAGTAGCCCTGTCAGCCAAACTTAATGTTTTAAGACCTTCACCGAAATATTCAACGAATTTACCCACAACTCCTCTGTCTCTAAGTAGCTTGGTTATTCTAAGAGCCAAATCCGTTGCTGTAGCCCCCATAGGAAGCTTTCCAACCATACGTACTCCTATAACTTCAGGTACAGGAAAATATGAGGCTTGTCCCAGCATTCCTGCCTCAGCTTCAATTCCTCCAACACCCCATCCAAGGACTCCCAGACCATTAATCATAGTGGTATGGGAATCGGTTCCTACTAAGGTATCGGGATATAAAATTTTCTTGCCCTTTACTTCCTTATCTATTACCACCTTGGCCAAGTATTCTAAGTTCACCTGATGGACAATTCCTGTAGAAGGAGGAACCACAGTAAAATTATTAAAAGCCTTCTGGGCCCAGTTAAGGAATTGATATCTTTCTTTATTTCTTTCAAATTCCCTCTTTACATTCTCACTAAGAGCCTCCTCCATACCGTAATAATCCACCTGAACAGAATGATCGATAATAAGATCCACCGGTACTTCGGGATTAATTCTTTTTATCATTTCTTCTATATCTTTACTTGTCTTTCCTTCCTCAATCATAGAAGCTATTGCCTCCCTCATGGAAGCAAGATCTAGTACAGACGGCACACCGGTAAAGTCCTGTAGGATAACTCTAGCCGGCTTAAAGGGTACTTCTCCCCTTCCTCCCCTATGCTTAGTCCATTGGGCCAAATCTTTAATGTGATCATCGTTAATAGCAATTCCGTCCCATTGTCTAAGAACAGATTCAAGTAATACCTTAATGGAAAATGGCAGATGTTTTATATCATAACCGTATTTCTCTAAGGATTCCAGATTATAGTACTCATAAGTTACATCCTGTATCTTAAGTTGTTTTACAGCACTTTCCTTAAACTTAGCTTTCATATCTATCACCTCATAGACCTTTCTAACCTTTAACTTTATGTTTATTACTATTTAGATATCCGTCCTTAAGTATTAATATAATACACGATTTATTTATTATTGCCAAGAGCAGGTAAAATTTTTCAAATATAATAAAAGCCGCTGTATTTATACAACGGCTCTTTTAATCTTTTATAGATAAGTTATTAATATCGTTTTAATATTATTTATCCGGTTAAATAATTTCTCATATTTTTCAGTGCAGATTTCTCCAAACGGCTTACTTGTGCTTGAGAAATATTAATTTCTTTTGCTACCTCCATCTGAGTTTTACCTTCAAAAAATCGTAATTTAATTATATTGTACTCCCTTGGGGGAAGTTTGCTCATTGCCTCCTTTAGTGATATAGCCTCAATCCAATTTTCCTCTTTGTTCTTTTTATCACTGACCTGGTCCATAATATATAGGGCATCTCCTCCCTCAACATAAACAGGATCATACAAAGATACAGGACTTTGAATTGCATCAAGGGCATATACTATATCTTCTTTGCTAATGCCAATTTCCTGGGCTATCTCGCTGATAGTGGGTTCCTTATCATTCTTCTTAGTTAAGGCTTCCTTGGCGTATATTGCCTTATAAGCCGTATCCCGTAATGATCTGCTTACACGTATAGCATTATTATCTCTAAGGTACCGGCGAATTTCACCGATTATCATGGGAACAGCATAGGTAGAAAATTTAACATTCTGTGTAATATCAAAATTATCTATGGCCTTCATCAGTCCGATGCAGCCAATCTGAAATAAGTCATCCACATTTTCATTACTATTGGAGAACCGCTGGATAATGGATAGTACAAGACGTAAATTTCCCCTAATATAGAGCTCCCTCGCCTCCTTGTCGCCCTTTAAAATTCTTTGAAATAATTCCTCTTTTTCACTGTTTTTTAGTAATGGCAACTTCGATGTATTTACGCCACATATTTCTACCTTATAAAGAGCCATACGATACCTCCGAAAACTATGTCATTATATTCTTATCCATGAAGGCTTAGAAAGTAAAATACTACCTGCATGTTGATGTTTGCTAACAATAATGATTCACTATTTGAAGGCTCTTTATACGATATTTAACATTGAAATAATTTCCATTAACTTATTCGAATCTAACCATTTCTTTTTTTAATCTTTTTATGATTTTTTTCTCTAGTCTGGATATATAGGATTGGGAAATTCCAAGAAGGTCTGCCACTTCTTTCTGGGTCTTTTCATTACCGTCATCAGTACCTAGGCCAAATCTTAAATCTACTATTATTCTCTCCCTCTCAGATAATTTAGATAAGGCTTTTCTTAGGAGCTTACGATCAACTTCCTCCTCTATATTGCGATATATAACATCTTCTTCTGTTCCTAGGATGTCTGATAATAAAAGTTCATTTCCGTCCCAATCCACATTTAAAGGCTCATCAATAGAAACTTCCAGTTTAGTTTTATTATTACGTCTTAGATACATAAGTATTTCATTCTCTATACAACGGGAGGCATATGTGGCCAGCTTAATATTTTTTTCTGGGTTAAAGGTATTTATCGCCTTAATAAGGCCTATGGTTCCGATAGAAATCAAGTCCTCCACACCTACTCCGGTATTATCAAATTTTTTAGCTATGTATACCACCAATCTCAGATTATGCTCCACCAGTATTGCTTTCATTTCTGCATCCCGTTCAGTACCTAGTCCATTAATAACTTCAGCTTCACGAACAGAATCCAAGGGCGGCGGCAGTATCTCTGCTCCACCTATGTAATGTATTTCACCTCTTTGCCCAAAAATAATAGTTCTTATGTCTGGAATCATCCGGAACTGAAACTTATTTTGTATTGACAACTTTAAAAGCATATACAACCTCCCAATAATTATCACTACTTACTAAAAGTATTTTTACAATAGTTCCTTATGTAAAATAACTTGGTAATCTTTCTTATCTGTCAGAGGGTTATCACAGATTGCAGCTGTAACTTTTTCATTGCATATACTTTCCTTTTCTGTATAGATCATAACTTTATCCAACCTAATTCCTAAAAGCATACCGGTTTTTCCTACACTTCTATATGGAATAAAGCTAAAATTAAATACTTTATCATAATGTTCTAAAGGTATCTCATCTGTTTTCCCCTCTAAATAATCCTTAGCTAATTCCATATCATGCTTAATATCCGGTGTTAAAAGTTCCTCTATTAAGTTATTTTCTATAACCATTACAGGCTTTCTGCCAATGGGATCATATAAGCAATTTCCCGTATCCATAAGTCCCTTGGTTTTTACTTTACGATCTTTTAAAACCAGCTCCACATCATATATTAAAGGCTTGTGAAGATGATAAAGTCTTAGAAACCAAATAATAATTAATGAGAATACGGTTATGGCAGAGATTGAAGCAATAATATAAACTACTGATATATTGCTGAAGATATTTCCGTTGCCTAGATGGATTAGAATTAACCTAATATTTGTATAATAATAAATAGAATTCATTAATCCACCGACAAAATATGTAATCATAATAAATACAAGCCATTGCTTTACAAGTTCTAAAAGCTTTAACTTACCAAATGCTATAACTATCATCAAAATAGAAGCAGCTACATACATTATTGCAAACTTGAAAGCTTCATTCATCCATGGAAATATACTTACTATTGCAGCTGTTGTGGCTCCTAAGATGGCTGCTAAAATCATCCTTGGTATGTTGCTTTTTTTCTTATTTACCTTTTTTAGTAGAAAAATAAGGATTATATCAATGAAAAAGTTAAGTATAAAGACAATATCCGGATAAACCTCTAAATACAATATTCACCTCCACACCTGCTTTCTTATGTACATTCTGATTATATAATGTTTTGCTTTTAAAATTTGTCATTTTATGGAAGGGTTTTTCAAGTTTTCATTTACTTATTTTTACAGCTACCTTTTCTTTTCTCCCTTTCTATACAACAAAAGCTGCCAGATTATTCTTTTACAAATAATCTGACAGCCTAAATCTTATATATAATATCTAATTTCTATTAAATTATCTTTTTATTTATTAGGACGATTTTTCTGTAAAAATTCAGGTATCTTAATACCACTGGTATCCAAATTTGAACCGGATAGGGGTTTAGTCTGCTGGCTGATTGGTCTACGATTAGGATCTGTATTAAAAATACTTTGCTTTGGTGGAGCATATGGGTTGGGACTAGGTTTTGTATACCCATTATTATTTATGCTTGTCTCCGGTTTAATTACATTATGTAATGATGAAGTGGAAGTGGATCGCCTTAAAAAGTCAGGTGTCTTAACTACTTCAGACTTTGTATCTAAACCGGTTGCTATAACAGTTATAGCTGCTGTATCCGGATTAGAATCATCATACATAGCACCAAAAATAATATTTGCTGATTCACCTGCTAATTCCTGAACCATTGTGGCGGCATCATTTGCTTCAATAAGACTGATATCACCGGAAATATTTATAATAACATGGCTAGCACCCTGTATGGTTGTCTCTAAGAGAGGACTTGTAATAGCCTGCTTAACAGCCTCTATACACTTATCATCTCCAGAACCGGTACCGATTCCTATATGGGCAATTCCCTTATCTTTCATAACCGTCTTAACATCGGCAAAGTCCAGATTAATAAGACCCGGTACATTTATAAGGTCCGTTATACCTTGAACACCTTGTTGTAATACCTCATCTGCCTTTCTTAGGGCATCGGGCATGGTTGTCCGACGATCAACGATTTCTAAAAGTTTATCATTTGGAATAACGATTAAGGTATCTACATTTTCCTTCAAACGTTCTATACCGGCTATTGCATTGGTCATACGGGTCTTAGCCTCAAATTTGAAAGGCTTAGTTACTATACCTACCGTAAGGATTTCCATCTCTTTAGCAATCTGTGCAACTACGGGGGCGGCACCGGTTCCGGTTCCTCCTCCCATACCACAGGTAACAAATACCATGTCAGCTCCCTTAACAAGTTCAGTTAATTGTTCTCTGCTTTCTTCGGCAGCTTTCTGACCAATCTCCGGCACAGCACCGGCACCAAGTCCCTTTGTGAGCTTTTCACCGATTTGAATGCATACAGGAGCCTTGCAATTTTTCAGGTGTTGTTTGTCAGTGTTAATACAGACAAATTCAACTCCCTTGATATTTTCTTCTATCATTCTATTAACGGCGTTATTCCCTGCTCCTCCTACCCCAATTACAAGTATTTTCGCAGTATGATCCGCCTCATTAGTTCTTATTTCAAGCAAGGTCAATTCCTCCTTCATCGTATTCTTCAAAATTTGAACTATATACTCTCTATTAGATAAACTATAAATCTACCAATAAAAACCACATTATCATGGGTTAAACTTCTTTTTTGATACTACTTATGGTATACACATCTTATATTATATAATATCTTTTAATTCCCAAATAATCAAGCTTATTTTAATAATTTTTAGAATTCTTTGATATTTTTTTATCTAATCTGACGATATTTCCGGTTTTGCAATGAAATAATCATTTTCCCCTCGCATATCGATGGTTAAATTCATACCTTCCGCTTCTGCAAGTATGTTTTTTAATTTTGCTAAAGTTTCATCATAAGTACTTCTCTTTCCAAGCATGGCCTTGATATTTCCACAATCAACTGTCACCTCATAGTTACTGTTGAAGCTGATGGTGCTTACCTTAAGTTCATTTTTTTCTATTTGCTGAGTAAGATTAAGTATCACATCATATAGTTCTTCTTTCTGCACCTCCAGTTTTTCATTCAAGACTATTTTTTGGTATTTCAGTCCTTTGATTAGGGGTATATCATTTAATCTTGCAGATGAACTCTCCACAATTATCCCATCTTTATCAAAGTAAAGATAATCACCCATAAATTCTATACATCCTATTACTTTCTTATCATATACTCTGATATTGATGGAATTTCTATCCACCAATTCAAAGGACAGTTTCTCTACAAAGGGAATTCTGATACCCGTAAAGTATTTGTACTTAAAATAGCATATAAGGGTGTTATGGTCTACTTCTGAACTTATCAGCCAGTCAATAATTTCTTCCCGGCTATACCTATCTGAACCGGTTACCGTAATATTTTTCAATTGAAAAGAATAGACAAAAGCTACTACCGGTATAACTAAAATAACAATTATTTTCAGAAGATGTAAGCTTAACCTTTTAAGTACACTATTTTTTTTCCTTTGCAACTTTTTCCCCATATTTTACTCCTATATCTGCTATAAAATATTTCCGCTGCAAAACTTTATATTTGCCCCTAGATTACTTAAATCTCTACAGATATCTTCGTACCCCCGCTCAATACTGGCTGAATTTTTGACAATTGTTCTTCCTTCTGCCACAAGGCCTGCAATCACCAGGGCAGCACCTGCCCGTAGGTCATGTGCTTTTACCACAGCTGATTTTAACTGCTTTACTCCTGATATAAGGGCTTTATTTTCCGAATTTATAACAGTAATATTTGCTCCCATTTTCTTTAGCTCATTTACATTTTGATACCGTGATTCAAATATTTCTTCTACTATTGTACTTTCCCCATCTGCAATACTAAGTACTGTCATTAGCTGAGACTGCATATCCGTGGGAAATCCTGGATAGGGCTTTGTCTTAAGAAGTTCATAAGGATTTGGCCGCTTATCACAGCTTATTTTTAGGCTGTTACCTTTTGGATTAATATTACACCCCACTTTATCAAGTACCCTAATAACAGATTCTATGTGTCTTATAGGCACGTCATGTAAAATAACATTACCTCCTGCAGCGGCTACGGCTGCCATATATGTTCCTGTTACTATTCTGTCAGATGAAAGTGTAAATTCAACATCATGAAGCTGCTTTACTCCTTCGATTTCAATAAAAGCAGTACCTTTTCCGCAGATTCTGGCTCCGGCTTCTAATAAAAAGTTACATAACTCCACTACTTCCGGTTCCCGTGCGGCGTTAAATATACGGGTAACTCCTTCTGAAAGCACTGCTGCCAGTATAATATTTTGGGTAGCTCCCACACTGGGGAACTTAAGGAAAATATCAGTACCGACTATTTTATCTGTAAAGCAATGAATTATATCCTTATCTTCTCCGAGAAATACCTGATTTACATTCATCTTCTTAATAGAATCTAAATGATAATCAATAGGCCGTTTACCAATTAAACAACCTCCCGGATAAGCAATAGATACTTCATGACATCTTCCCAGTAAAGCTCCTAAAAACAAAATTGAACTTCTCATCTTTTGTACTGAATCTTCGGATACCTTAGGGGAATTAACGGTAGTGGTATCTATAATAAGAGTACTACCTTCCCAAATGGCCACACACCCTAATTCCTTCAGTACTTTTATCATGTGAAATACATCCAGTATTTTCGGACAATTCTTTAGTACAGTTATACCTTTATTCAAAATAGTAGCAGCAATAATTGGTAATGCTGCATTTTTTGAACCTTGTATTTTTATTTCACCATTTAACTTGCTGCCGCCGATAACCATAATACTCGACATAGCACACCTCAGACATGAAGGAAATATAATATACTATATGATATCTCCTTTGTCCCCGTGATTTTATGGCTATCTACTTCTTTGAACCTTAATCTGATTGGAGATGCTAAGTACAATCCCCATTTCAAACAGAATAACCATCAAGGAACTTCCACCATAACTGATAAAGGGCAGGGGAATTCCGGTCGGTGGTATAGTACTGGTTACTACAGCAATATTAATTAAAACTTGGGAAGCTATATGTACCAGTACACCGGTTGCAATAAGTCCTCCGTATAAATCCGGTGCGTTAATGGCAATAATAAAAATACGCCAAAGTAAAAGTATAAATAACAGTATTAAGGTTACTGCGCCAAATAGACCCAGCTCCTCACAAACAACTGAAAAAATCATATCGTTATGGGATTCCGGTATGAAGCCTAACTTTTGCATACTCTCTCCCAAGCCTTTGCCAAATACCCCTCCTGAGGCAATGGCATATAAGCCCTGTAGAATTTGATAACCTTTCTCATGGGTCTCTACATTTCTCCAGGCTTCAAATCGGGTAGTTCTAAAGTCAACAAAAATTATCAACAATGATGCTAACCCGGCTAAAGCTGCTCCTGATATTATAAAATAAGCCTTTTTCTTACTGGCTACAAAACTGATTGCAACTATAATTAGACCAATAATTAATCCCGTTGAAAAGTTCTCCGCAACAATTAATCCCAAAAGTGGGCCCATAAACAGTAATACCCGTAAAAAGCCCCATATTTTATCCAACTTTCTCGGTGCCAAATTTACTATAAATGCAGTTCCAAGAATAACTGCTATCTTTGAAAGTTCAGAAGGCTGGAAGGTACCCAAAGACCCTAATTTAATCCATCGCTTTGCACCTTTAACCTCATTACCAAATATAATAACATAGGTTTGAAGTAAGGCACACAAGAAATATAATATGGTTATAGGCCTTAGTTTTATTATGGGGAGCTTTTTAGTATATAATCTATAATCAATTTTGGACACAAATAGCATAATTAATATTCCTGCTCCGGCAAAGAGTGCTTGCCTTGTCAAATAATAAGCTGCATCCCCATAAAATTTCTGAGCATTATAGGAAGATGTACTATATATCATGACTAAGCCAAAGCACACAAGAAAAAGTATTAGGAATAGTAGACTATAATCATAATAGCTATGTACTTTTTTTCTGTTTACTTCACCTGCTGTTCTTGCCATTTGCTCCCCCATCTATATTACAACAATTCTTTTACATATTTCTTAAACATTCTTCCACGCTGTTCGTAATTATCGAACATGCCCCAGCTGGCACAGGCAGGAGACAAAAGTACCACGTCACCTTCCTTAGCCTCCCTGGCACTTACCAGTACTGCTTCTTTTAGGTCTTCAACCATAATAATATTATTAAAGTTATATTTTTTTGCTGTAGCAGCAATTTTTTCCTTGGTCTCTCCCATCAGTACCAAGGTTTTTACCTTACCCTTAAAAGACAAGATCCATTCATCAAAGGATGAGCCTTTATCATAGCCTCCCCCAATTAGTATGGTAGGTTTTTTCATGGCCATAACTGCTTTAATTGAAGCATCGGGGTTGGTACCTTTAGAGTCGTTATAATAACTTACACCATTTATAGTATCAACATATTCTATCCTATGTTCTACTGCCTTAAAGGATCTTATAGCCTGGTAAATAAGGTCCATGGGAATTCCCATCTCTATGGCTACTGCCACAGCTGCCATAACATTTTCATATGAGTGTTTTCCTAAAATTTGAAGTTCATTTACATTGCATATTTTTTCTTTTATTTCTTCTTTACTATATATTATGTCATCCCCATCTAAGTATAGTCCATTATCCAGCTTAGTTTCACTGGAAAAATATACAATCCTTGTATCTAGCTCATTACCTATCTTACGGGTATGGACATCCTCATAATTAAGGACACATAAATTTTTTATACTTTGGTTTTTTGCTATGCTTTTTTTAAGATTTATATAATTTTCCATGGTATGATGCCTGTTTAGATGATCCGGTGTTATATTTAATATAGCACTTACATCTGGGCAAAACTCATGGATAGTTTCTAATTGAAAACTACTAAGCTCAATTATAGTTACAGAATCCTCAGTGGTATCTAGGGCGATATCTGTATAGGGATTACCTATATTACCCACCACAAAAACCTGCTTAAAATATGTATTCATTATTTCTCCTATTAAAGAAGTAGTGGTGGTTTTACCGTTTGTTCCTGTAACTGCTATAATTTTTCCCTTAGAATGGCGGTAAGCCAATTCAATTTCTCCCCATATGGGTATAGCTTTTTCTTTTACAGCCTCCACAAAAGGATGATCTATGGCTATACCGGGGCTTATTATCATTAAGTCAATCTGATCTAATTTATCCATGGGAAATTCTCCGAAATAAGCTTCCCAGTTCTTACTTGTATCTATTTTATCCTTAAAGGTACCGGTATCAACATCCTTCTTACCGTCATATAATACAACATATGCTTCAAGTTTTTGTAACAGTCTTGCTGCTGATATTCCGCTTTTGCCTGCACCAAATACCAGAACCTTCTTATCCTTAAGCTTCATACATACCTCCATGCTGCCGTATTAATTAATTCCCATCAGAGCTATTAGGCATAATATAGTAGTTATAATAGAAAATACGGCAACTATCCTAGTCTCTGACCAGCCCATTAATTCAAAATGATGATGGAGTGGAGCCATCTTAAACAGCCTTTTTCCACCGGTTAATTTAAAATATCCTACCTGTAGCATAACAGAGATTACCTCTGCTAAATATATAAATGCCACAAGTACAATAAATAAGGGCATCCTAAGCATATATGCCGTTGAGGCTACAAATCCACCTAGGGCCAGTGATCCTGTATCTCCCATAAACACTTTAGCAGGATATACATTATAAAGCAAGAAGGCCAGTAGGCTGCCTGCCACTGCTCCACAGATTGGAGAAAGTCCACTCTTCATACCTATAGCCACTACGGTAAAAAAGGTGGCAATTAAAACCGTAACACTAGATTCTAATCCGTCTAGTCCATCGGTAAAATTGGAGCCGTTAACTGTACCCAGTACTACTATAAACATCATGGGGAGAAATAAGTAAGAAATATCTACATACTTTCCTCCTGAAAATGGTATCAGCATTAAAGTAACGTCCTCTACAGAATTTACCAGATAAATACCAAATACCGCAGTTACAAGAATCTGCCCTATTAATTTCTGCCAAGGCTTTAGACCC
Source organism: Herbinix luporum (assembly GCF_900070325.1). GTDB lineage: Bacteria > Bacillota > Clostridia > Lachnospirales > Lachnospiraceae > Mobilitalea > Mobilitalea luporum. The sequence continues at coordinate 885,607 of NZ_LN879430.1, read as the reverse complement.
ATGGAACGTTTCATTACCACTTTTATGTAGTCATCTAAAAAACCAATGATACCAAAACCAATAGTGGCAAATAAGACCGGTATGATTTCCTTGTTATCCTTCAAATAGAAAAGACAGGTAATAGAAATACTAAGTACAATTATTATTCCACCCATAGTCGGTGTTCCTGATTTCTTTAAATGAGATTCCGGCCCATCCTGTCTTACATACTGGCCAAATTTCAAACGTTTTAAAAAGGGTATTAAAATAGGACAAAATACCACACAGACTCCAAACGATATTATAACCGGTAATATAACCTGAAAATCTGAAAAGTTCATGATTACTCCTATCCGCCTACTTAAAGGCTTAATTCTTATGTATTTAATCTATTGTTCTATTATGAACTAGGCTATTATACTTTATAACCTTAAAAATAACAATATTATATGGGACTGAATCATTATAAAAAATCACATTAGTAATAAAGTACTAGGGGACTATTTCTGTTTACATTTTCACCGGGAAGGGGGAACTGCTCTGTTACAACCTCTCCCTCTCCAAGGGTATAGATTTCCCCAAAGTCATAAATCTTTAATAGGTCTTTCATTTCCTGCTTAGTTTTTCCGATAAAATCCGGTACTAGAAAAGTACCTACTTTAAATTCTTCCTCTTCTTTCTCAGTATATCTTTCTTCAATCCCCATATAGGGAAGTATATTATCAAATAATTCTGCAATAACCGGAGCGGCTATAGTTCCTCCATAGTAAATTCCAACCGGCTCATCAATTAAGACCAGGGCTATTACCTGGGGATCATCTGCCGGAGCAAAGCCGATAAATGATGATATATATTTTCCGCTTCTTCTTGGCAGTTTTTCGGAAGTAGCTGTCTTTCCCCCTATACGAAAACCGGGAAGATAAGCTCTTTTACCTGTACCGTCGGAAACTACTGCTTCTAAAAGTTCCTTCATTATCTTTGAAGTTTCCTTAGATACACCATTATCGGAAGTTTTATATTCCAATGTTTTTACAATCCTTCCGTCAGCAGCTTTTACTTCAAGTCCAAAATGGGGAGTTATTAGCTTCCCACCGTTAATTATAGCACTGGTAGCTACAAGTAACTGTAGGGGGGTTATCTGAAAGGATTGGCCAAAAGACATGGTGGCAAGTTCTACAGCACCAACAACATCCATATTATGCATAATGGAGTTGGCCTCTCCCGGTATATCCACACCGGTTCTGTTAAAAAGTCCTAACTTTTTATAATATTCATATGTTTTCTCAACCCCTAACCTGGCTCCTATTTCCATAAAAACCGGATTACAGGAATTTTTTATACCGTCAATAAAAGTCTGGCTTCCATGTCCGCCGGCTTTGTGACAGCGGATGGTTCTGTCTTCCACCTTCTTATATCCGGGGCAGAAAAATTTATCATCAAGCTTTACTAACTTTTCCTCTAATGCAGCTGCAGCCGTTACAATCTTAAAGGCAGAGCCGGGCTCATATGTATCACTGATACAGGCATTACGCCACATTCCGTTTAGCAGTTCGTTTAGTTTTTCTGAACTTAAGGTTTCATCCACATAATCTTTGGCAATTTCATTGATTAAAGTATAGGGATCATTTAGATTAAACTCCGGTGCATTTACCATTGCATAAATCTTACCGTCTCTGGGATCCATAACAATAAGCTTAACATTATTGGCACTTTTAGCTTCCATTACTTTATAAGCTGCCTGCTGTGCATACTCTTGTATGTTTATATCAAGGCTTATATATAAATCATTTCCCGGCTGAGGTTCTATTCTACTTTCTGCGGCATTTTCTATCTCAATTCCATGGGCCGTTGTCAGAGTAAGTATGGTTCCGTCAATTCCTTTTAGGTAATTCTCATATTTTACCTCTAAGCCTATTACACCTTGATTGTCACTGCCGGTAAATCCTATTACCTTAGAAGCTAGGCTGTCATAAGGATAATAACGCTTATAATCCTCATCAACCATAACACCCTCTAGCTTATATTCCCTAATTCTATCTGCAATCTCCTTATCAACATTGGATTTAATCCTTTCAATGGATGTAACCTTCTCTACTCTCTTTCTTACGGTTTCCTCACTAATACCTAATTCTTCTGACAGTACCTTGATAACCTTCTCGGGATCTTTTATCTGACTATGAATAACCGAAATCGTACAAACCGGTTTATTAGCAGCTATTCTTACTCCATTAATATCATAGATATTGCCCCTCTTGGCCTTAATAGGTCTTTCCCTTTCATGAAGTGCCTTGGCACGGGCCGAATAATACTCCGATTTAAAAATCATTAAGTATACCAGTCTTCCGGTCAAGATTAGGGTTCCTAATAGGATAGCTATTACAATTATCAGGATATTCCTTTTGTTATATGTTCTGCATCTTGCCATATCATCCATCCTGAAGATCTTATCGTTTAATTTTATTACTGATGATACAGCTTTATTCATTGCTTAAAGGCTTTTACTTAACTTGACTTATTCTTCTCCGGCTGCTTCTTCCCCGGCTTCTTCATTTTGTCCCTCTTGATTATCGTCATTTACTTCAGAATTTATGTCTTCTCTTGTAGTTTCCTCTGTATTAGTTGTTTGGTCATCATTTACATTATTGTCAGTATTAGTGTCTTCATTGGTGTCTTCATCAGTTTCTTCATTTGTATTATCATCTGTAATATCATCCGGATCAGGGAGCAGATAATCAATCTCCCCTTCTGGATATATGCCCAGTGCAGGAAGTAGTTCCTTCATTATTTCGGCGGTAAACTTAGTTGCGATTGAGCTGTTATCCTGCCTTGGTACATTTTGTGGTTCATCTATAACTACATATATTACAATACTGGGATCCATAGCAGGTACTGAACCTAGGAAGGATACCACATAATTACCTTGATTTCTGGGAATTTTTTCAGCAGTACCTGTCTTTCCTCCGATTGTATAACCTTCAACCTTGGCATACTTTGCAGTTCCAAGTTCAACTGTTTGATACATTGCCTCCTTAATAAACTCAGATGTTTCTTCAGATACAGTACGTCTTATAAGAAGAGGCTCAATTTTCTTAACTGTTGCATTCTGGTCATTTAGAATCTCCTTTACCACACGGGGTTGATAGTAATAACCTCCATTTACTAAAGAAGCATACCCTGCTGCCATCTGAAGCATTGTTGTTGTAAGTGTCTGACCAAAACTACTGGTTGCAAGTTCAGCAGCATTTAGCTCTTCCACCGACTTTATAAGTCCGCTCTCTTCACCGGGCAGGTCTATACCGGTTTTTTGACCAAAGGAAAAATATTTTTGATATTGATAAAACAGGTCTCTTCCTTCTGCCTCGGCAATCTGCATCATGGCATCGTTACAGGACTTCATTAAGGTTTCGGCCAAAGTTAATTCTCCATGGCCATGTCTGGCACTACAACGGATATCCCATCCTCCCACACGCTCTTTTCCGTCACAATAATATGTACTGTCTTTAGAAATAATGGCTTCTTCAAGGCCAATTGCCACTGTAAAAGGCTTAAAAGTAGAACCGGGCTCAAATCCTGAACTTATTATATCATTTTTCCAAATCTTATTCATGGCTTCAATCTTTTCTTCCAGAGTCATATTAGAAAGTTCTTCTTCACTATATATACCCGATAAATCTCTGGGAGAATTTAAATCATATTCCTCGTTGGAAGCCATGGCAATTATATCCCCATTGTTAGGATCCATAATAAGTACGCCTATATTAAGACTTCCGGTTTCCTCATTAAACCTTTTTATATGTTTTTGAATAATTCTTTGGGCATTAATATCAATAGTTGTTACAACACTATTACCGTTTTGCGGTTTTTTAACAATCCTCTCAATATTTAATGAAGAATCATAATAACCATATTCTCGGCCATTAATACCGTTTAATTCCTCATTATAATACTCTTCTATTCCCCAGTATCCCTTGTTATCTGCAGATGTAAATCCAAGAACATCACAGGCAAGTGTATTATAAGGATAGGTTCTTACATATTTTTCTTCAAACCAAAGGGCCGTTATCTTTTTGTCCTCTTTTATAAGCTTTTTAAAATCTTCTACCTGAGCTAATTGTAGGTCATCTAGCAATATTTTGTACCTACTGTTTGGGCTTTCTTTCAATATAGTATCTACAGTCTCAGCCTCAATACCATAATGACTTTTTAAAGCCTCAAGGGTAGTAGGAATCTTATCTTCATTCTCCAAAAGATTATAGGGATCTAAAATCAATCTATATCTCAGTTCGCTTCTTGCCAAAACTGTCCCATCCCTATCAAGAATTTCACCTCTTTTATAAGGAAGAACAGCGCTTACATAGGACTGCCTAGAAAGAACCTGCTTAGCATACCTTTCACCGTCTGTTTGCATTATATATATAAGCCTACCAATAAGGCCTATAGAAAGTAAAGTAATTACACAAAATACAAGCAATAATCTTGCTTGCATTCTGGATGTAAATCTTCTAATTTTTGTAGTTTTCTGCATAGTATACTAACCTCGTTCTATTTACTGACTTTAATCAGGTATATCTGCATACTGCCTTACATAATTTTCATCAGCTTTTTTAAAAGTAATTATTTCATTGTTATTAGGATAAACCATTCCAAGCTCGTTTACAGCAATATTATATACATAGTCAAGATCATACACCTTTTCTATCTGCTCATAGGCTGCATCATTTTCGTTCTTCATAGCCGTCAAATTACGCTCCATGGATATAATATCTCTTTCCATTTTGCTTACCTGGTTCTGTAGCATCAAAAATTCAATGCAAAAATACAAGGTTGCCCCTATGGCTAAGATTAGTATAAACAAAGAAGTCTTACTGATGCCGGATAGTTCTCTTGGTTGTCTTCTTACCTGTCTTTGTGGCCTAGTTTCTACCCTTCTTTGTGGTTCGGGAATAGGTCTTGTTTGCCTGTCCGGTACAGCATTATAATTTCCCATAGCATAATCTACGTTAAATTCTCGCTTACGGGCTGTATTACCGTCGGTATAGTTTGTCCTAGTTTGATATCGATAGGATTTGTTGTTTCTTGCCATGCCATGACCCCCCTTTTTCTCATACCCTTTTGTTTTTTAATACTTTCTTAAGATGTCTTTTCAAAAATTCTTAGTTTTGCACTTTTCGCTCTTTTATTAAATTCCAACTCCTTAGCTGTGGGTTGGATAGGTTTCTTGGTAATGTTTCTTCCTTTTGCTTTCTTACCACATACACAGACCGGAAAACTTGGTGGACAGGTACATGGATTTTCATTGGTTCTAAAAGCTTCCTTTACAATTCTATCCTCAAGAGAATGGAAGGTTATTATAAGTAGCCTACCTCCTGGTTTAAGAACATCTATCATATCCTGTAGACTATCTTTTAGAACATCCAGTTCTTTATTTAACTCTATTCTAATAGCCTGAAAAGTTCTCTTTGAAGGATGTCCACCCACTGCACGAACTTTAGCCGGAATGGCTGCCTTTATAATATCATTTAGTTCGAAAGTGGTTTCTATGGGCTTAATTTGCCTGGCCCTTACAATATGCTTAGCAATATTTTTTGCAAATTTATCTTCACCGTAATCTCTTATAATCCGGTATAATTCCATCTCACTGTAATTATTTACTATATCTTTTGCAGTTAGCTGATTTCTTAAGTCCATTCTCATATCCAAAGCTGCATCTTCTCGGTAAGAAAATCCCCGATCCGGAGTATCTAGTTGATATGAGGAAACTCCAAGATCTAGAAGAATTCCATTTACCTTATCTATATGGATACTTTCTAATACTTCTTTTATATGGCTATAGTTACTCCTTACAATGGTAACTTTATCTTTAAACTTGGCCAATCGTTCTCCTGCAGCTTTTATGGCCGCTTCATCTTGATCCAAACCTATAAGTCTTCCTGAAGTTAATCTGGCAGCTATTTCAGAAGAATGGCCGCCTCCTCCTAAAGTTCCGTCTACATATATACCGATCGGATCTATATTAAAGTTTTCTATTACCTCATCTAAAAGTACTGACTTGTGTTCAAATGCCATCTTTGGGCTCCTTATCAATTGGGAATTTTCTTAGAAATTAATGCCGTACTGGGACATATGCTCTGCTATATCATCAACATCATCATAAGTATTATTCTGATCCCAGCGTTCTTTATTCCATATTTCAATCTTATTAAGAACGCCTACAAAGACAATGTCCTTATCTAAAGCAGCTTTTTCTCTCAGTTTGGCAGGTATTAATATTCTACCCTGTTTATCTGCTTGGCATGCAGCTGCACCGGCCATAAAATATCGTTGCAGTTGCCTGGCATCTTTTGTTCCCGGGAGTGTTTTAAGCTTTTCAACAAATATCTGCCATTCGGAATTTGGGTATGCAAAAAGACAACCATCAAGACCAAGAGTAATAACAAACTCTTCCCCTAAATCTTCTCTGAACTTGGATGGTATAATAACTCTTCCTTTTGCATCAACAGTATGGATATATTCACCCATAAACATAGGCAGCACCTACTCCATTTTAAAATGGCTTGTACCACTTTTGTGGCCTTTTCAACCACTTTACACCACTTCACTCCACTTATAAGTTCATTTTATTATACAAATGGGAATTTATCAAGTACCAAAAGAAAAAAATAAAAGCACAGAAACCCCAATTTTCTTGGAATTTCTGTGCTTATTACAATTAAATTTACAACATATTGTGGTAAAACCAAAATTCGAACAAAATATGTCTATATATAGTTGAATTGATAAAATATAGTAAATTAGTCCCGAATTGTCAGTTATTTTATTTGGTTGATTTTTGTAACTTTTTTCTTTTGTAAATTATTAATCCAAGGGATACTATTACTAGCATGGCGGATAGCAGTTGAGATATAGGTATTGAGGTGCCCCATAAAAAGAGCTGATCTGTTCTAAGTCCCTCTATCCATACACGGCCAAGTCCATAGCCTGCCAGATATAAAAGCATAATCTCTCCGTCAAATTTCTTATGCTTAGTATATAAAAGCAAGAATATTAATATTGCCAAATTCCATAGGGATTCATATAGAAAAGTGGGATGAACTTGAATATACTCAGCTCCATCTATTAATACGGTATTATTTCGAATTTCCATTATTCGTTCAAAAGCCCTCTCTTTTCCTCCAAATTGCTCACGGAGTCTTATAATAGGCTTTCTAAAATCATATGAAACATCATTTATATTCAGCTGCATAGCAAAAAGACCGTCAGTATATTTACCAAAAGCCTCTCTATTAAAGAAATTTCCCCATCGTCCTATAATTTGACCTGCTATAAGTCCGATACAGCCTGTATCGGCCAGCAACCAAAAAGAATATTTTCTAACCCTTGTAAAGATTACAGCAGTTAGGATTGCCCCAAATATACCCCCATAAATCATTAAGCCCCCACTTCGAAGATTAAATATTTCTAGGGGATTGTCTTTAAATTCATCCAGGGAAAATAACACATAGCCCAATCTGGTAAAAATCACTGACACAATAATGGCAATTAAGGCAAAATCCAGATATAACTCCATATCTTGCCCGGTCTTTTTGACCATTCTTTCTGTAATTAGCAATCCACATAACATTCCTAATCCAATTAAAATTCCATAGAAGGCAACATTAAAACCAAAAATGTTAATACCAGTGGGTAGGTTCTTCAGTTCAATACCTAAATTGGGAAACCTTATATTAGTTAAGGTTTCACTACTTAATAATACCTCCATTCATATCCACCACTTTCTTTTTGTATCTTTCTATACATTGAAGCGGAACAGAATAACATCCCCATCCTGTACCACATATTCTTTACCTTCTAAGCGAACCAATCCCTTTTCTCTGGCTCCATTGTAACTGCCGCATTCCACCAAATGATCATAGTGTACAACTTCGGCACGGATAAAGCCTCTTTCAAAATCAGAATGTATTTTACCGGCTGCTTGAGGTGCTTTTGTTCCTTCTTTAATAGTCCATGCCCTTGTTTCCTTTGGTCCGGCGGTCAAATAACTAATCAGGCCCAGTAAGCGATAACCTGCCTTAATTAATTTTTCAAGACCGGATTCTTTTATCCCCAAATCCTCCAAGAACATTTTCTTTTCCTCTTCATCAAATTCTGCTATTTCTTGTTCAATCTTTGCAGATATAACAAAAACCTCGGAATTTTCTTTTGCGGCAATTTCTTTTACAGCCTTAACATAACCGTTACTTTCTCCGTCATCTATAAGGTCCTCTTCTGTAACATTGGCCGCATAGATTACAGGCTTGTCCGTAAGCAGATTATAGGTTGAAATCAGATTTAACTCTTCATCATCTGCAGGGAAATTCTTAGCCATCTTTCCTTCTTCTAAATGTTGCTTAAGCCTTTCTAATAAATCCAGTTCCCTGGCCAGTTCCTTATCATTTTTTGCTCCTCTTGAGACCTTGCTAATTCTTCTTTCTAATATTTCTATATCAGAAAAAATCAACTCCAAATTGATGGTTTCTATATCCCTAGCGGGATTTACAGAGCCTTCCACATGAATTATATTAGAGTCTTCAAAACAGCGAACCACATGGACAATAGCATCAACTTCACGAATATTTGAAAGGAACTGATTACCAAGGCCTTCACCTTTTGATGCCCCTTTTACAAGGCCTGCAATATCTACAAATTCGATTATAGCCGGTAATATTTTTTCTGAATTATATATATCAGCAAGAACCTGCAGCCTTTCATCCGGCACGGTTACAATTCCTACATTGGGATCTATGGTACAAAAGGGATAGTTAGCTGATTCAGCCCCCGCCTTTGTCAATGAATTAAAAAGTGTGCTCTTACCCACATTGGGTAAACCTACGATACCTAATTTCATGTCAAATTCCTTCCTTACGTAAATACCTTATATTCACTAGTTTTTCTTTTTATATTATTATGATATTTTATTAGTCCCTTGTTTCGAAAACCACTAAAATACCTTCTTTAAATTCTACATAAGCCACTTCATCCATTATCTCATTACTGATAGCTAAACTGCTTCCGGCCCTAAGTGTTATACCATCCAGTGGATATTTAAAACCTCTTAGTGTCAGTTCTTCTATCTTAGATGAAAAAGGAAGAAGTGAGATATAATCACCATATTGCTCATCTTTTTTAATTGTAAAACTTTGATTTTTAAGATAAATCTTATTATTGGGGTCTAAAATTTTGGCATTAACCCTTTGCTCTAGTGCCGGCATAAGAAGATGTATATTGGCCATAGTATGGTCCATACGGCTTCCTGTAGCACCTATTAAATCAATTATCCCGGGTTTTTGCTCAAGAGCAAGTTCTAAAGCTATCTCCGTATCAGTTTTATCTTTCTTTGAAGGGAATCTTAATATTTTTGAGGCACTATTTTTATATTCTGATAACAGATTAGCCGGAACCGAATCAAAATCTCCCAATATAAAATCCACTTCCAAGCCAAGATTGTATGCCGCCAATAAACCTTTATCAGCGACAATTATAATTGTATACTGCTCATTTAAAACCAAGGACTTTAAAAATTCTTCGCATATACATCCACCGGTAATAATTAATATCTTGTTTTGATTATTAAATCCGGTTGACTTATTCATGGTCTACCTCATTTTTAAACCTATTAAAGATTTCTTCAAATTTATTTACATTTGTCTTAATATCTCCATAAAAGACAGTGGTTCCGGATACAATTACATTGGCACCGGCTCTAATCACATCCATAACATTATCATGATTAATGCCTCCGTCCACTTCTATATCTATGGCTAATCCTGCCTTACTTATTTTTTCCTTCAAATCCCTAATCTTTTGTAAGCTTTCCGGCATAAATTTTTGTCCGCCAAATCCGGGATTTACACTCATAATTAAAACCATATCCAAATCCTTTAATACCTGGTCCAGTTTATTAAGGTCGGTTTCGGGATTTAACGATACCGCTGCTTTTAATCCCATTTCTTTAATTGTATTTATGGTTTTTATAAGATCCGAACAGGCCTCAGGATGCACCGTAATAATATCTGCCCCGGATTCTTTAAAGCTATTTAAAAGCCTGATAGGCTCTTCTACCATTAAATGTACATCAAAAACCAGCTTCGAATTCTTACGGATTGAACTAATCAAGGGAGGTCCGAAGCTGATATTGGGTACAAAATTCCCATCCATTACATCAACGTGAAGATATTGTACTCCTGACTCTTCTAATATTTTTATTTGTTCCCCTAAAATATTAAAATCTGCCGCCAAAATAGACGGTGCTAGTTTTATCATTAATGTATCCTCCAAGTAGCTGATTTCCAGTATATAATAAATACCTACAATGTTAATACCTTTTAATAGCCTTTAGTTCCTCATATAGAGCCTTATAATTATCATATCGGATGCTGCTAATCTTACCCTGATTTAGCGCCTCTTTAACTGCACAACCGGGCTCATTTAAATGCATGCATCCGATAAATCTACAATGATTTTCATAATCTTTAAATTCATTAAAATAGACTTTAAGCTCTTCTTTTTCTATTTCATGAATATAAAGAGAACTAAAACCGGGTGTATCCATAACATAGGTACATTCATCAATATATATTAGTTCGGAATGCCTTGTGGTATGTCTTCCTCTTTTAATCTTCTCACTGACTTTTCCTATCTCCATTTGGGCTTCCGGCTTAATATAATTAATTAAGGATGATTTACCGACACCGGATGGACCTGCAAGTACTGTGGTTTTTCCTTTTAAAAGCTCACTTATGGCATTTATCCCATCCTGCTTCAATACACTGGTACTAATCACCCTGTACCCACATAACATATAAGTATCCATTAACAAACTAATTTCATTTTTACTTACTATATCTTTTTTATTAAAACATACGATAGTATCAACATTTTGCCTCTGCATCATTATTAAGAAACGATCCAGAAGGTTTAAATTAGGAGCAGGCTCTGCTGCTGCAAATATGACCATAGCTTGATCCACATTTGCCACAGCAGGCCTTAGTATACAATTTTTTCTTGGGAGAATACGGGCAATAGTTCCTTTACCCTCAACTTGATCATCGGTATCAATCTCTACATCATCACCCACAAGGGGTTTGATATTTTGATTACGAAAAATCCCCTTCGCTTTGCATTCAAATACTTTATCCTCTTGTGGCACATGTACATAGTAAAATCCTGCTATACCTTTGATTATCTTGCCCTTCAAACTATTCCTCCACTGTTTCAAATTCTACATACCATTCATAAGCTTGATCGCCTTCATTTAGTCTAAACACTTCACCATCAATATACATTTTTACAATTCCTACTGAGGCACTTTCTCCTTCAATATTAGGAACTATTATAGGGAAGTCAGAAGCAGATGTCCGTTTATTGTAGATTTCGGTACTGTATCCGCCTTGTTCCATTTCCAATATTACTTCTGCTTCAGCAAGTTCTTTATGTTCCAAAGGATTTATATCATCAATAATTAATGTTCCTATATACTTTTTCTTCGGAGGTTGAGTAGGTTTTGCCTTAGGACCGGTGCTAACTGTAATATTTATCTTGGTTCCTTGTTCTACTAATTCTCCTGCCGTCGTATCCTGATAAATAATCTGTCCTGAAGCATAGTTTTCAGAAGATTCTTTGTTTACCCTACCGACACGTAATCCGGCCTCTCTTAACAAGGATTCTGCATCCCTAAGAGTCTTTCCTATTAGATTTGGAACAGGTTTTAGAACAATTTCAGGTCCTAAACTTACATATACTGTTATGGTATCTCCTTCTTTTACTAAGGAATCCTTAGCCGGTTCTGTTCTGATTACTTTACCCTCTTCTACATCATTGCTGTGCATACTTTCTATCTTAGGTACTAAACCATTTTCTCTTAATTTCTGCTCTGCTTCAGCTTTGCTCATATTATATACAGAGGGTAGGGCAAAGTTTTCAGGTCCCACACTTACATATAAGGTTACCTCAGAACCTACAGGGAAATCTGTATTTGGATGAGGATATTGTCTTACTACATATCCCGCTTCATACTCAGAAGAATACTCCTCTTGTGGTATTATTACCGCATCAGGATCTTTAGCTAAAATAGCCGCTTTCGCATCCTCAAATTTATGACCTATTACTGAAGGGAACTGATAAGTTTCAACAGTAGGTTCCGCTTCTATAGAAGGTGTAGGTTCCTCAGTGGGTTCAAGGGAAGGAGACACTGTTGCTGTCTGGTTACCCTGTGGCTTTTTGCTACCTTTTGGAAAAATAAAACGTACAACCACAAACAATATTGCAATAAATAAGACAACTATTGCTACGATAGTTAGAACGGAAAAAATCTTTTCCATCTTTGTATCTACCGTATCTAACTCTTCGTCTTCATCCTCATCATCATCGATAATTTCACTATTATTATGATTATTATTGTAATTATTATTACTATAAGCGCTTAGGTAGTCACTATCGTTATTATAGTAAGACCCATTTTTTATTTTATTCAAATCATCGGAAATATTAATCGTTGGGGAATCGTCTGTAACAAATGCCGGAATTTGAACAAAATCCCCATCCGGATTGGTTAAAGATTTCTTTAAATCAACGATTAATTCAGAGGCAGAGTGATATCTTCTCTCAGGTTTTTTCTGCATACACTTCTGAACTATCTTATCAACACTTAAGGGGATATCTTCCTCTAGTTCCCTAAGGGGTGCTGCTTCCCCTTGAATATGGAGTAATGCCACTGAAACATTATTATCTCCCACAAAGGGAACCTTCCCTGATAGCATCTCATATAAAGTTACTCCCAGAGAGTAGATATCACTTTTTTCGTCACTATATCCGCCCCTAGCTTGTTCCGGAGATAAATAGTGAACAGATCCCATAGCATTTGATGTAATTGTATTGGAATTTGATGCTTTGGCGATTCCAAAATCTGTTACTTTAACCTTGCCGTCTCTGGATATAATTATGTTCTGAGGTTTTATATCCCTATGGATAATATTGTTATCATGGGCAGCCTCCAACCCTTGTGCGATCTGTATGGCTATACCTACAGCTTCTTTTACATCAAGCTTACCTTTTCTTTCAATGAACCTTTTTAGTGTTATACCTTCAACCAATTCCATGACAATATAATAAAGACCACCATCATCACCAACATCATAAACATTTACTATATTAGGATGGGATAATCCTGCCGCTGATTGAGCTTCTCCTCTAAATTTATTAACAAAACTTTTGTCACTGGAATATTCCGGTTTTAATACTTTAATTGCAACAAAACGGTTCAGCCGATGGTCTTTTGCCTTATAGACATCTGCCATACCGCCTGAACCGACACTATCAATGATCTCATACCGATCGCTGATAAACATACCGGGTTTTAACATGATTTTTCACCTCTTTTTCATACTTTAATAACTATGACTGCTATGTTGTCCTTCCCTCCGTTTTCATTAGCCTGCTTAACTAATGTTTCAGCTGCAGTCTTCGGGTCATTTACATTTTTCCTGATAATACGCTCTATATTTTCGTCTTCCAACATATTCGTCAGTCCGTCTGAGCACATCAGAACAATATCCCCCCTACTTAACTCAACTTCAAAAAAATCCGGTTGAGCAATCTCATTAACTCCGAGTGCTCTCGTTATTATGTTCTTATTAGGATGAGCCCTTGCTTCATCCCTATTTAGCTCCCCTGTATTAACCATGGCCTGCACCAGGCTATGATCTTCTGTTATCTGCCTAATCTGGCTGTCAATAACATACAGTCTGCTATCCCCTATGTTTGCTACATACATTTCATTTTTAAATATGGTCGCCACAACAAATGTTGTTCCCATCCCCTCAAATTCCACTTGTTCCTTTGACATCTTATATATTGCTTCGTTAGTAGCATTTATAGCTTCTTCAATTAAAGCTATCGGTGATGTTTGACTACTATTTCTAATGTGTTGCGTAAAAAATTCAACGCAGAACCTTGAAGCATAATCACCGGCTTTATGTCCTCCCATCCCATCTGCAACAATAAATAAATTAGGCAGATTACCGATAGGATTTAACTCGCAAAAGACATAGTCCTGATTTATCCTCCGTTTTTCCCCTATATCAGTGATTGAAAATGCTTTCAAGCCTGCACCTCCTCGTCCACCCAGATACAATAGAAATTCGTAGGTAATCCCATCAATTTATTTTACCAAATAAATTTTAAATATACAATAACCTACATTTTTCTACTTGCCCCTGTCTAAATAACTCTTTCTGAGTTGTCCACAGGCAGCATTAATATCTGAGCCCATTTCTCTTCTAATAGTAACATTTATTCTATATTTTTCAAGTATATTTTTAAATTTTAGTATCTTATGGCCGTCTGATTTCCTATAATTTCTTTCCTTAATCGGATTAACAGGAATTAAATTAACATGACAGTTATACCCTTTAAGAAGCTCTCCAAGTTCTAGGGCATGCTCCTCTTCATCATTAATTCCTTCAACTAAACTATATTCAAAAGTAAGTCTTCGGCCTGTTTTTTCGTAATAGTAATAAAATGCTTCAAGTACATCAGAAAGTTCATATTGTCTTGCTATGGGCATTAGTTTCTTCCTAATTTCATTATTAGGAGCATGCAATGACAGAGCCAAGGTTATAGGAAGTCCCTCATCTGCCAAACGGTATATCTTGTCAGGTATCCCACAAGTAGAAACCGTAATATTTCTAGCACTTATATTAAGGCCTTGGCTATCGGTTAAGATACGGATAAATCGTACCAGATTATCATAATTATCCAGGGGCTCCCCGGTGCCCATAACCACTACATTGCTTACCCTTTCTTTGGACATCACCGAAATTCTATAAATTTGATCAAGCATTTCAGAGGCGGTAAGATCCCTTTCCTTACCTCCTATGGTAGAAGCACAAAAAGTACATCCCATTCTACATCCCACTTGGGAAGAAATACATACACTGTTGCCATGATGATATTTCATCAATACACTTTCTATTATCCTATCATCATTTAAGGAAAACAAATACTTACTTGTACCGTCCTTTTGTGAAACCAGCTTATCTACCACTTCTAGGGTTTTTAAAGGGTAGTGTTCTTTTAAGTTATTCCTTAGGTCTTTTGGCAAATTTAACATTTCATCATAAGATTCTACCAATTTAGCATGAAGCCAATTATAAATTTGCTTTGCCCTAAAAGCCGGCTGACCCATATTTTTCATGGTCTCTACTAATTCATCCATGTATAAGGATTTTATGTCCAATTTTTTACCTACTTTCCTTTCTCATTCTGCAAATAAAAAAACCATCAGTAGGATGAATCCCCTGTAGTAGCTGCAGATAACCTGCCTTGCTTGTATCGGAATGCAATTGGGCAGGCAAATAGTTATTTAAGCTGTCAGGCTTAAAATTATGATTATCTAAAAACCATTCCATATTCCCGATATTTTCCTTGTGATTAATAGTACAGGTGCTATAGATTAAAATACCTCCCGGCTTAACATATTCTGAAACCACATGGAGAATATTTCTCTGCAGCTTGACTAAATCATCTTGCTGTTTTTCTGTCATTTTATATTTTATATCATATTTTTTTCCCAGTACACCAAGACCGCTGCAAGGAAGGTCTGCTATTACAATATCTGCTTTACCTAAGATTTCAGGATCTGTTATATTGGCATCCCAAACCTTAGTATGGATATTTTCAATTCCCATACGGCGGATATTTTCATTTATCAGATTTATTTTATATTCAGTTAAATCCCTGGCTGATACCTTTTTGCATTTCTCAGCAATATGAAGTGCCTTTCCTCCCGGTGCAGCACATACATCCACTACAAAATCATCTTCCTTGGCATTTGCCACTACACTTACTAGCATTGAGCTTACATCTTGAATTATAAATAGTCCATCCCTAAATGTAGAAAATCCCTCCAGGTAATCAAAATCTTTAATTATAAAGGCTTCCTTAAGGTAGGGATGCCTTATTACCGTAACCCCTTCACCGATTAATAACTCTTCAAGCTTATCGGGAGTGGTTTTTATACAGTTACAGCGAATGGTAATCTCATTTTCCCTTAAAGAAGCCTCCAAGATCTTTTCTACTTCCTGCGGTTTGTATTGTTCAAGAAGCATAGTAACAAGCCAGCTAGGAACAGAATAGCTTATACTTAAATATCTATTTAAATCAGTGTCTTTATCGGGGTACTGTATATCAGCCCTGGCCCTTGCTATATTTCTAAGATTTCCGTTGACAAATCCTGAAAGTTTGCCAAAGCCCCGTTTTTTTGCCAACTTTACCGCTTCATTGCAAACAGCAGAATCCGGAATCGAATCCATATACATAAGCTGATATACACTCATTCTTAAAAGATTCCTTATAAAGGGTTTCATCTTTTTAACGGGCAAGGATGAAAACTGTTCAATTATATAGTCCAAAGTTAGGTAATGCTTCATGGTACCTACAAAAAGTCTTGTGATAAAAGCCCTTTCCTGTTTTGGCTTATCTTGATGGGCTTTTAGAGTCCTTCTAAGCACCCTATGGGCAAATTCTTCTCCTTCTATTACCTGAAGAAGCATATCCAGCACAATTTCCCGCCCCTTATTATTAGTCGTCACTGCGTCGTCCTCCGAATAAAATAATCAAACGTAACAGCTGTAGGATTGTAGCTGCAGCCGCTGCCACATAAGTTAATGCCGCTGCATTTAACACTTTTTTTGTTTTGGATAATTCATCACCATAAAGAATACCGGTATCCCCAAGTCTTTGAATTGCTCTTTTGGAAGCATTAAACTCCACCGGTAGGGTTACAAGCTGAAATAATACAGCAGTAGAAAACAGTGCAATACCGATATTAATTAGTGTCTGAGATCCGGTCAGAAAAAGGCCGATTAATATTAAAGGCCAAGAAATCGCAGCACCAAAATTCGCCACAGGTACCAAGGCACTTCTGATGCTTAAAGGGGCATAAGCTTCTTGGTGCTGTATTGCATGGCCACATTCATGAGCTGCCACCCCAATAGCCGCAATGGAATTACTGCCGTAAACTGAATCCGACAATCTTAGAACCTTTTTTCTGGGATCGTAATGATCAGTAAGATGACCTTGTACACGCTCAATCCCCACATCATATATACCGGCCCTATGAAGAATCTTTTGCGCCGCCTCTGCTCCGGTCATACCGGACATACTTCTTACATTAGAATACTTTGAAAAAGTGGATTTTACTTTTGCTGAAGCCAGTAAAGACAAAATAACACCTATAAAAACAAGAATATAAGTCGGATCATAATAATAAAAATATGGTCCCATATATTCACCTTCTTTCATTTATCATTTATTTGCTATATTATATAATCTTAAATTTCTATTTGATTTTGCATGTAATATAGCCTGTATTATATATATATTAGCCTAATATAGTTCCTACTTCTATAGGATAACCCCTAAGAAATGCTTCGCAGGACAGACGCTTTTTTCCCTCTAATTGAAGTTCACGAATAAGTAAAGCATCCTTTCCAGTCATAACTACAAATGAATCTTTATTAACTGCTACCACCTGACCGTATAATGCATCTGAGCTATACTCTATCACCTGAGCCTCCCAAAGCTTTAGAGTCTTTCCATTAAGTTTAGTGTATGCACTGGGCCATGGATTAAGTCCCCGAATCATCCGCTCAATCTTAATAGCAGGCTGTGAAAAATCAATCAAACCCATCTCCTTATTAAGCATACCCACATATGTGGCCTCAGAATCATCTTGAGGAACTCTCTTGGTAGTTCCATCCCTTAACTGTTCTAAAACTTTCACCAATAAATCTGCACCAAGTTTAGCCAATTTATCATGAAGACTTCCGCCGGTTTCATCCTGGGAAATCGGTATTTTCTCTTGCAAAATCATATCCCCTGTATCCAGCTTTACATCCATATGCATAATGGTAACACCGGTTTCTTCATCACCGTTTAAGATGGCTGCTTGTATTGGAGCTGCCCCACGATATTTAGGAAGTAAGGAGGCATGAACATTAATACAGCCATAGGGGGGTATATCCAAAAGTTCTTTGGGCAAAATCTGTCCAAAGGCAGCTACTACGATAACCTCCGGCTTAAGATTGCGAACAGTTTCTATAAATTCAGGTTCTTTTACTTTAATAGGCTGATATACAGGTAAATTATATTTCAGAGCTGTTTCTTTTACTGCAGGAAAGCTGATTTTTGCTCCTCTTCCCTTTACCTTATCCGGTTGGGTAACTACCCCCACCAGCTCATGACCTTGGTCTATAATTGCTTCTAGGGTACTGACCGCAAAATCCGGTGTTCCCATAAACAATACTTTCATTTATATAGTCCCCTTCTTTCAAAGTTTATCAATCTAGCAATATACAAAACAATTTATGGCTTTATTATGGTTATTATTTTCATTAATTATATCGAAAAGCTTATTATAAAATCTACATTTTCATGGTTTTTTAAGAAAAGTTTAACCTTTATATCACTAAATAATATCTTTTATCACTATATTTATATCATTACTCCTCATCTACTTCTTCGGTATCATATACACTTCTAAGCCCGTCTTGTACCTTTTCTGAATATAAAATTCCGTCAAGATGATCAATTTCATGGCATAATGCCCTTGCAAGAAGCTCAGTTCCTTCTATAATAAACTCCTTCATATCCCTGTCATAGGCTTTTACCTTCACATAATTAGGTCGTTCGACAGTTCCCACCTTGCCGGGTATACTAAGACAGCCCTCATCCCCTATCTGACAGCCCTCTGTCTCAATAATTTCAGGGTTGATTAGGATAATAGGATTATCCCTTTCTTCAGATACATCAATAACCACAACCCTTTTTAAGACACCAATTTGAGGAGCCGCAAGACCAACACCTTCTGCATCATACATGGTATCTAGCATATCATCGATTAGTACCTGTAACCTTTGATCTACTTTCTTTACTTCCCTACTTACCTTTGTAAGTATGTCATCACCAATTTCTCTTATTTTTCTTATTGCCATCATAAACCTTCCTTTCATTATTAAAAAACTGCAAACCCTAATATACACTCATAGGGTTAAAATCAAATTGATAAGTACAGTCTTGGAAATGCTTAGAGCTACTAAAGCATAACTCAAGATAATTTTTTAAAGCTACAAGTAAATTATAATCCTCATCCTTAATATATATAACCCTGCGGTAAATATCCTTAGCTTTTGCTATGGTTGCAGGAGCAGGACCTATCACTTTAAAAGAGTGCTGATTTTGATTTGAATATTCTTTTAAAACTTCTCCTGCATAGACAATAGCTTTATCAACCTTTTCTTCATCCTTTGAGCTAACAAGAAGTAATAGAATATTAGCCGCCGGAGGATACTGCATAAGTTGTCTATATAACATTTCCTGCTCATAAAATTCCTGGTAATTTCCTTCTGCTGCCGTAGTAATACTATAATGATCAGGATTGTATGTTTGAATAACAACCTCTCCGGGTATAGCATCCCTTCCTGCCCTTCCGGCTGCTTGGGATAGAAGTTGGAAGGTTCTTTCAGCCGCTCTAAAATCTCCTGCATAAAGAGATAAATCAGCAGCAATAATTCCCACCAAAGATACTAGGGGAAAATCATGTCCCTTAACAATCATCTGGGTTCCCACCAAAATATCTGCCTTATGTTCTGCAAAGGCTTCCAGTATCTTTTGATGTCCCCCTTTATTTTTTGTGGTATCCGTATCCATCCTAAGCACTCTGGCTTCTGGAAACTCCCGTCTTACCATTTCCTCAACCTTTTGGGTTCCTGTACCAAAGCTGGCAATATATTTTGACCCACAAGCAGGACATATCTTTGGCATTGCTTCTTCATATCCACAGTAATGACAAAGAAGCTTGCCCTGTATATGATAGGTCAAAGATATATCACAGTGGTTACATTTCATTACATGGCCACAGCTTCTGCATGATACAAAACCTGAAAATCCCCGGCGATTTATAAAGAGCATAATCTGCTCCTTCTTTTCTAATCTATCCATTATCAATTCTTTTAGCTTCCTGCTAAAAATCGATCTGTTCTTTTCTTTTAACTCTTCTCGCAAATCTACAATCCAAATCTTGGGCAAAGCTGCTTCCTTTGCCCTCTTAGTCAAGCTAAAAAGCTTATACTCGCCGGAAATTCCCTTCTGATAAGATTCTAAAGATGGTGTGGCAGAACCAAGGATTACAAAGGCATTATTAAGCTCAGCTCTTTTTCTTGCTACCATAGTAGCATGATATTTTGGTGTAATTTCACTTTTGTAACTTCCTTCATGCTCTTCATCAATTATTATCAGTCCTAGATTTTTAAAAGGGGTAAACAAGGCAGATCTAGGACCGATAATTATATCTATTTCACCATTTTTAGCCCTTAGGCTTTGATCGTATCGTTCTCCATCTGACATTCTGGAATTTAAGATAGAAACCCGATCTCCAAATCTGTCATAAAATCGGTTAACAGTCTGATAAGTTAGGGCAATCTCAGGAATTAAAACAATTACCTGCCTGCCCCTTGCTATTACCTGAGATATAATTTCCATATAAACCTCGGTCTTACCGCTGCCGGTAACCCCATGGATTAAATAAGTATAACGATAGCCTTCATTATAATCCTTAATAATACAATCGGCAATATACCTTTGTTCTTCATTAAGGATTACCAGTTCCTTAGAAACATTTTTCTGCTCAATAGGATTACGGTAAAGTTGTTTGCTTTCTATTTTAATCAGCTGATTTTCTTCAAACCACTTTAATACAGGTCTGCTGATTTTCAACTTATCTATAGCTTCATTATAATCTAGTATATTGTTCTTTAACAAGGCTTCAAGTAACCTTACCCTTGCCACATTGTTTTTTTTGCTTTGTTCCTGATAAATTTCATATAGCTCATCATATGGCTTTATCAGTACAATCCGTCTTTTTTCCTTTATTTTTACTGCCTTTTTTACCGGTATAACAGTTTTTAGGGCATCGTTCATTGTTCCGCCGAAAGTTTCCTTCATCCAATAGGCAAGATAAATTAAATGACTTTCAATTACCGGGGCATCTTTTACCACCTGGTATATGGGCTTAATCTTTTCAATACTGATTTTTGGCTTATGGGACAAGCCTACTATATATCCATTAATCGTACGATTACCATTTCCAAAGGGAACTACTACTAAAGCTCCTATGACAGCTAAAGATAAGTACTGCTTTGGAATAGCATACTGATATGTCTTGTCCAAATCCTCATGGGATATATCAATTATTATATCTGCAAATTTTTGATAAGACATAGCAGTCCTCCTTCGTACAATTAAATACTATTCTATCTGTTACCAAAGTAAGCTTCTTTTACCAGTTCCCTATCATCCATGTGGTATTTTACGCCCTTAATTTCCTGATAATCCTCATGACCCTTTCCGGCAATTATAATAACATCACCTTCCATGGCATTATCAATACAATACTTGATAGCTTCTCTTCTATCAGTTATTGTAACATATTTGCCCGGCCCTTTTTTAACTCCGGTAACAATATCCTTAATAATATCTTCCGGCTCTTCAAATCTAGGATTATCTGAGGTTACGACTGTAAGGTCTGCCAGATTAGATGAAATCTCACCCATAAGGAATCTTCTATCCTTAGAACGGTTCCCTCCACAACCAAAGACACAGACTAACCGCTTAGGATTATATTCTCTTATGGTAGTAAGCAGACTCTTTAAGCTCATGGCATTATGGGCATAATCTATCATCACTGAATAATTACCGGGTAAGGGAACCAATTCCACCCTACCCCTAACCTTAATTTTCTTTAAGGCTTTAACAATATCATCTTCACTTACATTAAAATGCCTGCATATAGCTATGGCACATAAAGAATTTAATACATTAAACTTACCCGGGATATCAATGGCAACATCAAAATTCATAAGACCATTAACTTTATAAGCAACTCCTAAATATCCGGGCTTGTGAACCAGTTCAACATTAGCGGCATATATATCTGCATTTTCAGAAAATCCGAAAGTCTCCACCTTACAGGTATGATCTTTTAGAATATCCTTAGCATATTTATCATCTATATTAATAAGGCCTATCTTACACTGCCTAAACAACTTGCTTTTACAGTTAAGATAGTCGTTAAAGTCCTTATGTTCATTAGCCCCTATATGGTCATATCCTAAATTAGTAAACACACCAAAGTCAAAGGTAAATCCATCCATCCTATTTTGCATTAACCCTTGGGAGGAAGCCTCCATAACTACGCACTTAATACCTTTATCCACCATCTTGGCAAAGGTTTCTTGAATAATGTAGGATTCCGGAGTTGTATTATTAGCAGGAATAATCTCATCACCAATAATAGTCTCAATAGTACCTATTAAGCCTGTCTTAATTCCCGTATTTTCCAAGATTGACTTAATCATATAGGCTGTGGTGGTCTTGCCCTTGGTACCTGTAATACCGATTGTAATAAGCTTCTTTGCAGGATGGTCAAAGTATGCGGCTGACATATAAGCCAGGACCCTCCTGCTATTATCAACTCTTATAACCGTAACATTTTTAGGCAAGTTAACATCCTTGGAGATAACTATGGCTGCTGCACCTTTTTCTACTACGTCCGGAATATAATCATGGCCATCGGCTACGGCACCTTCAATACATACAAAAACAGAACCTTTCTTAACCTTTCTAGAATCATACACTAAATCTGTGACCAAAATATGTGCATCCCCCTGCAGACAAGTGTATTCTAATTTTTCCAATAATTCATTCAAATACATAAATTATCCTCCTATGGTTTTTACTTTATTATACTCTCAATATTTACATAATCTGTTGCATTTTCTGTTAAGCTTATTGCAAATAATGCTTTTTTTGATGAATCTATATGTATAGGATATTTTTCTTTATACTAAATATATCTGTCTTATAAAAATATATTTAAAATCCGGTCAAACCATGAGGACATATATCAACAATCATAATTAATTATAGGCTAAAATAGATTTTTGTAAAGAAAAATAAATTAAGCCGCAGCTTTAACAATACTAATTCAGTATTATAAAGCTCCAGCCTAATTTTTTTTAAAAGTTATATATTATAGGTAACCCTCTTCTACTGCTTCTAAAAACTCATCAGCTTCACCGTTAAATTCTTCAAATACTTACATTATTCTCCTTCCCATTTCTAAAGAAATATCACAATCAATAATTTATTCGTTTAGATACCCTGATATGTGGTGAATACTATATCTAATTTAGAATTCAAATAATTAACATCAGATAAAAATTCTTCATCAAACATAAGTGCCGGAAAATTGTCTTCATTTATGCTTATGAAAAACCTATAAATAGCCTCACCATCATACTTTTCGATAGCATGTTTTATGTTATCCAAATGATTGTGAGTTAGACTTAGTAACGCATTTTGAGCATCCACTACATCATAGCTTTCAATTTCATCTGATTGAATCTCCAAAAATCCACTATTATGCATCCTATTAATAGGATTTAAATTGCTGCTAGATATTCTTTTTGAAACAGATGGAAGTAGCTGTACTAGTTCATTAATATTCTCAATGTCGAAATCTTTCTCAAAATATAATATGAGTTTTGCAATTATTCTAGGCTTCATAGCACACCTCACTTTTCTTAAATATGTTTGAAGTTAACCGATCATATCAGAATATTAGCTTAAATATACTTTCTGTATAAATCCGTGGATAATATTCTACAGTTATAGGTATCTATAAAGTCTATAATAAAGCGAATTATACTGCCAAAATTATATTCTTATATATTTTTATATCACAACATAATATAGCATTTTATTCCTATATTCTGCGTCATTTGACATTTTAAGTCAAGTATCAATTGTAACCCTTTTTAGCATATTATAGCACTTTTTTGCAATTATTCTGTATTATTTTAATATTGGTTGGTAATAAAGAACACGGACACTGTACCAACAATAATGCACCATATCCGTGTCTGTATTTTCAATACTTCATTTACATCTCTTTTGTTTGTTTATCTATCCATGCTAAATATGCTTTACTTCCACTTTCTACATCAACAAACAAGATTTCAGCTGTCTCATAAGGATGAATTTCTATGAGTTTCTTCTCCAACTGAGGATATAATTCTTTTTTAGTCTTAAGTAAAACTAATAGCTCATCTTCATGACAAAGTTATCCTTCCATGTATAGTGACTTTTTATCTTAATTTCCTGTACACATGCTGCTAGTTTACTAGTTAAAATTTCTGATATTATAGGCTTTGCCTGCTCTTCGTTTTCAAATGTTGTTAGTACGATTCCATATTTGCTCATCTATATACCACCTTTATAATTTATAATCCATTTACAAGTATCAGCTAGCATTTGTATTTTAGTGCAGTTTTTAAATGCATATTACCATATTATTACTTGTACTTCAACGAATTTAAGAAAGATAGGGTCAAATTATTGGAGGATATAAATTAATATAAACTCCTAGCTCAATAACAAGTAACAATTTAATTCTACATAATCCTTTCCTTAGTGCATTGTCGATTTGTAACTTATTTTGTAGAAGTTCATAAGATAATATCAACACTATTTATGTTTCTTTTAATTTTATCATTTATAAGAAGGAGATGGTAGGTATGAATTTAAAATATATAAAAAACAAATATAAACTTAAACTATCCATAACATCAAAAAAATCTGGCAAGGATAACTCATCAATAAGAGCTGAAATAGTCGATTATGCTCTAAAATTTAAAGGTAACCCTTATGTAAGAGGAGGAACTAGCTTAATCATCATCTTTTACATAACCAACTAAATTAATAAAATTAGTATCACAAAACTCCTTAAAGTATTCCATTAAATCGTAATATTGAGCCGGTATAACAGTTAGTTTAATAGGCTTTTTATTTTTTATATTTATAATAATCTGATGCATGGAGCTTTTTCTATCTCTATCTACAAATACTTTAAACTGTATTTTATTAATCTGGACGGCTGATACTGTAGTATTGATATTTTTAAATAAGGAATACCATTGAATTGTAATCTTCTGCTCATCAAAAATTATAATCTGATTTTTATGTACATTAAAAATTATCCCTATGAACATAAGATTAAATACAAGAGCAAAAATCATAAAGCCAATATGAAAATTAGATATGATTAAGCATAGATTAATAAACAGGATGGATAAGATTGAAAGAATTACTGTATTTCTTCTGCTCTTTGGGTATTGTTTATAATAATCATACTTCTTCTGCACTGAATCTCCTCATCTCTTACAATATCCTTTATCTTTGGAATAATAGAGTTGTGTAAGAAAGCCAGATTTCTCTGGCTTCCTTAAGTATGTGTTTGGGGACACATACCCCAATTATTATCTATAGTTTAGCGCAACGAGCAAAAAAATGCAATAATACATATATTCAAAGGATGAATACGGACATAGTGCTAAGATATGCACCATGTCCGTATCAGTTTTTAACAGCAATTATTTGATTTTATCTACATCCAATACCTGCATCTTTTGAATCACGCCGCATTTAGCGCAAAATGTAACTTTTATCATGGATCCATTTGTTATTGTTTTTGCCTTTAGTGATACAACATTAGAACGACTAATTAGCCCTTCTTTCTTATCATTAGAACCACAGTCTTTACAAATAAAACCATTATCCATTATCCTACCTCCTTGATATATAAACTCATAGCAAAAGGCTATATTAATAATTATTAAAATTAAGAACTTCTAATTCATTGGGTTACATCTATTAACTTTCTTTGCCATAGTAAACTAACGATAAATAGTATTGATGCAGTTACGGTAAAAAATATTATTTTATCTTTTGACCAAAAGAAATACGGTAAAATATAGGTACCAAATATATTAAAAATAATATGTATAACAAAACAATAGATCATATTTTTATTCCAATGATAGTATAAGGCTACAATGATGCCCAAAAGAAATGTATATACACATTGTACTCCACTTTTATGAATAAATGCAAAAATTGCACCCTGAATAGTAATTGCTAACCAAGGATTAAAAATGTGCTTAAAAGACCCATAAACTAATCCACGGAATAATAATTCTTCAAAAATCGGTACTATAACTCCTACAGTAATAACAGCTAATATTAGGTTAGATTGTGACATTTCCATTAAGTTTATTTCCTCATTTGGAACCATCCCTTGTTCTAACAAGAATAGCATAATCATGTATAATAATACTGTAACTGAAATACCTGTAATAATCATATGAATGATTTGCTTTATACCGCATTTTTTTAAAGTAATATTCGCAATTTTTCTAATAGTATTATCTTTATAGTATTTATAATAAAAAATAATGCTAGTTAAAATAATAGCAACCAGTGATAATAGCTCCTTCTTCTGTTTCATACTAAAAATTGCTTTTAAAGCAGCCCCTGACAATTCTGTATCATGGGATATATTTTGAAAATATATCACAAAGGTATATATAAATTGAACCCCTGACTGAATTATTATATATATCAACACAGCAAATATAGCTGTTAGAAGTATGCTAAGTTTTCTTTTCATTTAACTCTTTACCCTTCTTTCTAAAAATCACCAAACTCAATAGGTGAAATTATCTTTTGCATGCCCATAATTAATTAAACCTAGGGATTTTATTTCATCTATGGGGTAAGGACTTACTTGTATATATTAGAAAGAATAAATAGCTTGAATCAAATTCAAGCTATTTATTCTTTTCTTCCTTATGCATAGATTAGCCTGCAAGTCCACCAACAAATGCTGATGCAGCAACACCACCACCAACACTTAGCTTCAATAAAGTTGCATCAGCTATAGGAGAAGGTCCATCTACTGCACATCCAGCTAGAGCACAGGCACCTCCTGTAATACCACAAAATGCTCCACAGATAAAGTTACTCCAAGACCATCCATTCATTACATTAATTGGCTTCATACTTTTATCCTCCTTTCTTTTTTTTTATAAATTCTATAAAATTATAGAACTTATATCTGTTTAATCTAATAAATTCAAAACTATTCTCTCCTTATTTACACGATAAGCAAAGTATATTGCTAATAAAAATAAAATACCTGCTCCTCCCATAACAACCTTTAAAATTGTCATATAATGAACGTTATAGTTGGTAAACATTACAGTTATTAATGCCACATATGCTATACTAGATATACCTTGCATAAGCTTTGAGTATGTAAGGCTAACACACCACATAGAGTATCCGTTTATAAAGCAATATGGTATACCTACAAATATCCCAAAAATGACCGGTGCTAAAAACATAGCTACCGATAAAATTAACTTATTATATAAAATGCTCATAATAACCGCTGCTGCCACTGCATCTATTAATCCAATAATAATTCCTAATAAGATTGGAACCACAGACTTTGATAGCATTATAGTAATTGTACCAATCGGCAAGGATAACAATGTTTCTATTGTACGATTACTTTTCTCTTGCCAAAATCTTAAAAGTGCCAACAATCCCATATAGGTACCTGTAACAGAAATGTATATTACCATATTGATTGCCATTGTATCGGTAATACCGACTGTAGTTTTTATTCCTAATAATCTTGCTACTGCTACTATGGTAATGAATACAAATATTGAACATGAGTTTACAATTATTTGCTTTCTCCTATGTTTGGCTGATTTAAGTTCTTTCCAAATAATTGCACTTACTGAGCTGGTCATTCTATTTACTCTCTCCTTTTAACAAATCAAAATATAAATTTTCGATTTTATTCTTTATTTGATATACACTGTCAATATTTAAACCTTGGTTTAGAATATTTCGTATCATCTCGTCCTTTTGATCTGTAGTAATTGTAATGTTTAATTTATTGTCAACTATCTCATAATTTTTTATTTTATAATTAGCGATAAACTCTTTATATATATTTATATAATCACTATCCTTACTACTGATAATGATTACCTCCTGTGTGGCACTGGATATATTTGATATCTTGTCACAATACAAAAGTTTTCTTTTTATAATTGCTACCTTAGTACAAATATCTTCTACATCACTCAAATTATGTGAACTGAAAAATATAGTAGTTTCTTTTGCAATACTTCTAAAAATTTTTTTTATTAAAAACTGTCCATCAGGATCCAAGCCATTGGTAGGCTCGTCCAAAATTAGTATTTCTGGTTTATTTATTAATGCTTTCGCTAGTCCTAATCGCCTTTTCATTCCTTTTGAGAATTCGGATACTAGTTTATCTCCATACTCTTCGATTTGAAACATCTCTAACAAATTGGAGATACGTTTTTTTCTGTCTTTAGCTGAATTATAAATCCTATCATAAAACTCCATATTCTCATTGGCCGTAAGATCTGGATATAGTCCTTCATCATCCAGACAAAAGCCTATTTTTTTTCTTAATTTAGCACTGTTACTATTCATATTGCACATCACAATATTTCCTTCATTAGGTTGTAAGATACCTAACATCATTCTTATAGTTGTTGTCTTACCTGCTCCATTAGGTCCTAAATATCCGAATATATCTCCTTGATCAATAGAAAAAGAGATATCATCTAAAACTATTTTATCATCAAATTTTTTAACTACATTATTAAATCTAATAATTTCACTCAATTTATACGCTCTCCTTAACTAATCTTGTATTAAAAAATAAAGCTCTATTTTTTTATACAAAATATATTTCCATCAAGATCATTGGTTAAAGCATATGTTAATCCTCTACAATCATCACAAGCATATCTCAACTCACATGATTTACATTCACTTAAACTGTCCTTGTTCAATTTCCAATACTTATTTAAATTCTCTTCCTTAAAAGTTGCCGAAATATTATTGATATTACCATACATAAATTCCCTTAATCCGGAACAAGGATATATATTGCCTTCATTATCAAAAAAGCAACTTTGAAAAAAACAAGGATTGTATTTTTTGCTAATGGAGATACTCTCCATAGACACTCGTTGCAACCTGCTAAGATCTTTTATATACTCTTTAGGCACTAACTCCCTGTCATTTGGAACGAAAAAGTCAAACATAATATTCTGAAAATTATGTTCTGTTAATGACTTGTATAAATTATAAACATCATTTTTAATTCTATAATCAGCTAAAAATAAATATGTAACATTTATACCTTCATATATTTTAACTTCATCAAATAGCTGCCATATATTAAAGTCTTCCTTAATATATTTTTGCACCATAAGAGTAATCTTCTTCTCTTTTATATACTCTATTATTTCATTGTCTTTAATGCTTGATACTATGTTAAGTACTATATTATTAATTCCAGTCTTAATTGCATACTCAACAATTTTCTTAACTTTATTCCAATCTAAAAGTAAATTTCCACCTTTTATATATATCTGTTTACAATTATATATGGCCAATATATCGATTATTTCATAGGCCATATTAAGCTCAATAAATTCATTATTTCCATCCCCATTACAACTTAGACATTTCATCTTATTAATTTTACTTTTTGAACCACAAAAATCACAGGATAAATCGCACCTATTTCCAATTTCAATAGTTGCTCTATTGATAACAGGAGGTAATTTAAAAAATATTTTTTCCATCCATTTTGGTAACAATTCTAACTTCTCTACAGTAAGGGGTGTTTCAGCATACTTACCTAGTTTTGCCTCTATTAAATTATTTAAATAAGCTTTAGCAGTTTCAATTTTTAAACCTATTTTTTCACAAGCCTCTATTACCGGTATATTACTTTCTGTCTGTGCTAATAATTCTTTTTCAACAGAATTAACTATAAAAACGTCCCCGCTCAAAATATTGTATATAGCACTTTCTTTTTCACCACTAACCAAATAGCATTCTTCCAATAATTTAAAATATTTCATTATTTTATTATCACCGCCATCTCTTTAATCTTATCGTAATATTCATTGAAATAGGTTCCAATCCAAGTTGGATTAAGTTCGAATATTGAATATGCAAATTCGAGATCTTTCTTAAAATCATATATTTTCTCTTTGCATATATCGGGGTGAATATCTACCCCTTTCTTCATGGTGATTGATGTAAAACACCTTTTACATGTATTTCTAAGCAAACATTTATTACATTTTTTAGACACAACTTCATTATATTGATTAACAATATCTGCACATTTATTAAAATCTAAACCATTATAAACATTGCCAATACTAACCTCACGACTTACCTTTTCGCAAATATAAATTTCTCCTTGATAATCAACAAACAATTTAGTTCCCGGGATGCAGGACCCGGTATATTTAATCACTTTATCATTTTGCGGATTTAAATTTACTTGTTTCATGAATATAGATGTACAAATATCACCTAAAACCCTATGCATAAATGAATTTAGGTTATGATTTTTACCCTCTTGAACATCGACAATAAAACTTTCCTTTAATTCTTCTAAACTTTTATTAAAAGAAATATAATCCTCTTTTGTAAACTGATTAAAATAATCTGTACCAAAGGAATTTACTCCATTGATTGTTAATTCAACTACTTGAGAATTTTCACGAAAAAATTCCTCCATCTTTTGAAAATCTGTTTTGTAATCAAATACTGTACTAAGAAATACCGGTGTTTTTTGCTTTTCGTATAGTTTTTTTATATTTTTCATTACAAAATCAAAAGTCCCATGGCCGGATGCATTAACTCTATTTCTATCATGGTTCTCTTTATATCCATCTAAACTAACAATAGTACTAAATTTCTCTATTACCAAAAAGTCTATAATATCATCTGTTAGTAAGGATCCATTTGTTGTTACAGAAAAATAAATTTGCTCATCATATAGACTTTTTGCATATTCTACACATTGTTTAATTAAATCAAAATTAAGTAATGGCTCTCCTCCGTAAAAGGATATAACAGGTCTTCGATTAGGATTATAATCTTTGGCTTCTTCTATATATCTTAAATATAGGTCTATGCTTTTCTTTGCTGTCTCTAAACTCATATTATCAGTTTTATGTATCCGTTGACCTGAATAACGACCTGAGAACACACAATATTTACAACGAAAATTACATTGACTAGTGACCTCAATTGCCAATTGTACAAAACCAGCTTTAAATAAATTTATCTTAATATCTTCTCCGCTATAATTAAATTTTGTATTATAATCTTCTTCTTTCTGAAAACCACTTAAATTAATTATATCTTTATATCTTTTTTCATCTTCCTCTATCCACTTTTTTCCTAAAACTATATTAGAATCAGGAAAATATATATATTCACCACCACTATATGTAGAAAACTCATATTTATCTAGCTTGTCCATAACATCACCTTTTTCCTGTTGTTTACATTTTCCATTATTTTTCATTATTATACATTATTAACAATATCATTACAAGTAAATTATCTTAAGAAATTGGTCTTTTTGTCAGAATTAATTATAAATAGTTAAATGTGTTACCTTTCTACAGCAATAGAGTGAGAACACCCCTAGAACAAAAAATGCACACCATACAGTATAAAGCAACCGTACAGTATGCATTTCGATATTTTTCTTTCTTCCTATACATGCACATTAAGATAGCAGTAGAATTTACTTTCTTAGTTATTAATCTATATCGACACAAATTCCCTTATATAGTATTAAACATCCATACTTTATCATTTCCATTGTCATATTTCAATCTTTTTCATTATTTTGATATTTCAGTCATATTTTTCTCATATACTAATCCATATATCCCTTCATAAACACCCTTCTTCCATCTGTCTTTATGGTAATAGCCCCACTTTCATAGGTTATTACAAGCTCACTTCCTATATCATCTAATCTTTCCAGAAGCTCCTCATGAGGGTGACCGTAACGGTTATCTTTACCACAGGAAATTAGCGACAACCTAGGTTTAATAATTTTAAGAAATTCCTGACTAGTGGAGTTTTTTGATCCATGATGTGCTACCTTAAGTACATCATATTGGGATAAGGGCATTTTTGTAATATTTCTCTCCCCCTCTGCTTCCAAATCCCCCGTAAGAAGCATATCAAAATCTCCGTATTTCACACTAAGAACAGTAGAATAAGCATTTCTAGAAGAGTACATATAACCTTCTAGAGGATGTAGACATGTTATATCCAGCTTACCTTCCCTAATATAATCCCCTGCCTTAATATACATAAGATTAACCTTACATTTAGCAGCCAGTTCCTTTAAATCCTTAAACTCATCCTGATCATTTATAGTTATATCTTCCCTATCCCATCTATTATTACTACTATCTATCTTAGGTAAAATTAGATTTACTATTTTTATCTTCCCATCTTCCATTAGTTCCATAAGGCCGCTAGTATGATCCGTATCTCCATGGGTAACTATGGCATAATCTATATGATTAATTCCCCTTGATAATAAAAATGGCCTTATACGATATATGCCCACCCCATTTACATCAATACTGCCCCCATCAATAAGGAAATTCAAGCCTTCCCCTGTCTCCATATATATGGCTTCTCCCTGTCCCACATCTAGCATGGTAACAGTTAAGCCCTCCCCTTGCTTTGGAAATATCAAAATCCCAACTGCAAATAAAAGAATTAATAGGAAGCTCCTTTTTTTATACCTATTAACTCCATAGATAAAGATAAGAATAAGTAAGTAATAAAGCACTATCCGAATTATATCCGGCCTTCCGACAGTTAATAGATTAGCCGGCATCTTGCTTCCAATTGTGCAAACAAACTCATAGAAGCTTAGTATATACTTAGCTCCTCCTGCCACAAACATAGCAATAGGATAAAACAAGAAGCCAAAGACACCTGCTACTATAGCTGTTAAAAGCAGCAAGGATGTTAAGGGTAAGATTATAAGATTAATAATGACACTATAAATTGAGATTTGAAAGAAGAAATAAAGAATTGCCGGAAGAGTGAATATTTGAACACAGACACTTGTATAAAGACTTTGAAGCAGAATTTTTTTACTCTTAAAGAGAATATTAAAACAAGGTACAAGTAATGCAATTCCAAAAACAGCAGCAAATGATAATAAAAAACCGGCATTAAAAATCTCCATAGGATTTTGAAGAAGTATTATAAAAGCACTTAAAGATAGGGCCGACAGCATATCAAAGGTCTTTCCTATAATTTTTGCAATCAGCATTACACTATACATTACAACAGCTCTGTTGGTGGACACACTGAAATTAGTAAGCACTCCGTAGCTATAGATAAAAATCAAAGACAAAAGGGTAGATACTATAAGCCCCAATCTTAATTTTCTTAAACAAAAGTAGACTGCTGCACCAACTAAAGATATATGAAGTCCTGAAATAGCAAGGATATGGGAAATTCCATTTTCCTGATATAGGCTGTTTATTTCGTCCCCCAACAAATACTTTTCTCCCAGAACCATGGCCATTAAGATTCCCGCTTCTTTCTCTGGGAGAATTTTTTCATAGGAATTTATAAGCTCCCTCTTAATTTTATTTAAAATAAAGTGATATTTTGAATAATTATCATCTGCTAAGTCAATTTCCTTTGCATAGACTTTATAATCGATATTTTGAATTTTATAATAGAGATTTTCGTTAAATCCACCGGGATTGGTGTTTTTAGAGAATTTATAGATGGTTCCTGAGACAGTAATTTGATTTCCGATTAGATATTCACAAGAATCTTTAGCATATACCAAAATATTTTCAACAAGATATGTGCTACCCTCTAATAATGTAACTTTGTTATCTTTTAAATAATATACATTACCGGAAGGCTTTTTTACAATCATATTTACTTCCCCTGTAAGGCTACAAGCCTCCTTTTCTCTAAAAGCCATATCCATATCAGGAGGCTTCATCTGTTCACCCATGGCAAAATAGCCAAGGAAGATAAGAAAAGGCAGACTCCACAAAAATATATCCTTACGGTTAATAAATTTATTAAGAGGAAACATAAAAAGATATATAAGTAACCAGCCCACAAAAGCCAGTATAACTAAAAAAATCAGGGGGATTTTATACCAGGCTAAAAGTATTCCCATAACAAAAGCCCCAATCCCCCAAAGGAAAGGTCTCTTAATCACTTCATTAAACCTCCCCCCTATTGATTGTCTTCATTAATTGCTAGATTTCTTTCAAACAAAACTCCGAAGGGTAAATTATGGTAAGTTTCCACAATCTCACCGTTAATTCTAAACTGCACTCTATTTATACCCGGAAGCTCAACCAGTGAATTTACAATAGAATATATAGCAACCTCTTCTGTTATGCCCGGCAGCTTCTCTAGGAATTTTTCATTTAAATCTACATAGCAGATTTTTTCCTTAGTTGAAACATTTAGAAGGGTAGTTCCTTCAGGAACTGTAGGATATAGGCCAATCTCCGTAGGTCCGTTAATTATCTGGTTAATTACATGTTCCTCAATAGTAGATGTACCGGTATAATAAATATTTCTGGTGGTCTTCTTTAATAAATTACCTGCTTCATTGGCAAAATATAAGGTTACATTATAGTTGGTCTCAGCTCCTGTATTTTCAACAAAAAATTCTGCCGTCATTAGGCCAATCTGTATGCCATTGGAATCCACAAGGGGCTGGTCGTTAACGTTAAACAAGACAAAATCTATACCCGGAATCTGGCACATAGTCTTAACAATTGTGGCTCTACATAAAATTTCTTGTATTCCTTTTAACTCACCATACTTTGAATCAAAATTGATAATTAACTGATCATTATCAATTTTGTAATCTAGAATTGATACTCCTTCAGGAATGCCCCTTTTATAGGTTACATTTTTAGGTTCCTTTTGCAGTACTTCCATAATTTCTGACACCAGTTCTTTTCTGCTGCTTCCTTTAGGAATATAACTTTCACTTACAATACCAGAAGACTTACTGTCTATGCAATAAATCTGATATTCATTTTTTGATTTATCTGATTTATCTTTATTAATACTGCAAGAAGTTAAAATCAAAATCGTAGGAAGTATGATAAAAACTAACAGTCTTTTCATTAATACCTCATTCCTTTGCAATAATCATATAAATTACCGCAAAATATATTAAAAAACAAAATCTTTATACATATAAATTCATAAAAGGTTTAAATTATATAATAATATTTTACCTATTTAAATCTAGGATATAAAGTTTAAAGGAATCCTTACATTAAAGGTTGTCCCTTCCCCTTCTTGGCTATATATCTTTATAGCACCCCTATGCATCTGTACTACACTCTTAGTAATTGCAAGACCTAATCCTGTACCACCGGTTTCTCTAGATCTGGCCTTATCTACTCTATAAAAACGTTCAAAGATTAAATCCTGTACATCCTCAGGTATACCTATACCGGAATCTGCAACCTTAACATAGAAATACTTATGGTCTGCATTCAGTGATACCCTTATCCAACCATCAGGGACATTGTATTTAATAGCATTCTCAATAAGATTGGTTAAGGCAAGTGAAATCTTTACTTCATCCACATCTGCCATTACCGGCCGAAAGCTTTCATATATTATTTCAATGTTTTGCTTCTTTGCAATAGGACCGAGCCGCTTTAAAATCTGCTCCAAAAGATCATTGACATTTACGCTGGTAATATTTAAATCACCGGAAGTTTTATTAAGCTTTACTAAGGAAAGCAAATCATTAATGATTTTATTTTCTCTCTCAATTTCCTCAGATATATCAACTAAAAACTCACGGTAAAGTTCCACAGGGGCATCTTCTTGCATAAGAAGAGATTCAGCCAGAACCTTAATGGAAGTAATAGGAGTCTTTAACTCATGGGATACATTGGATACAAACTCCTGCCTACTACTTTCTATTTTATTCATCCGATTTATCATTTTGTTAAATGAATCGGATATTCTTTCTATTTCATAATACCCTTTAATTGATACTCCCTCTTCCATAAAGCCCTCTGTTAAATGATCAATTGAATTAACAATATCGGTCAAAGGCTTTGTTAAACGCATAGAAAAATATATGCCAAATATAACAATAAAAATAGCTAAAGCTAAGGTAAATATAATGGCCCTTTGTTCCATACCATTTAATATGCTTTGTATGTCTTTGGTAGATGAATTCATAACAACAGCACCCACAATAACCTTTTCTTCCTCGGTCGTATGGGTGATGGGATATGTTAATACAACATAATTATTTTCTTTATCATGAACTCTGCTGCTGTTTCCTTCAAAGCACTGTATTACTTCTTTAGATACTAAATACTTATTGCTATCATAAAGGCCATAGGTATCCTCAACTATATTAAGATTATTATTAACAATAACAATTCTCCCTTGAAAAAACTCAGCTAGTCGTTTAACTTCACTATCAATTTCCGGTACATCTGCCAGTGTCAGATAACCTGTGGTAATCATCTGATTGGATAGCATGATAATCTGGTTCTGCATTTGGTTATATTTATTACTTAATGCTTTTTCCTCATAGTTATTTAATAGGGTATATGAAAAAATATATAAGGGAACCACACCTACTATGATAAAAACAAGCAGCATGTGCATCCTCATGCTATTTAATAGTTTTAGATTATTCTTGATTTTGGAAATAATAGCCTACACCCCATTTTGTATGTATATATTTTGGTTCGCTTGGATTACTTTCAATTTTTTCGCGAAGCCTTCTGATATGAACATCCACAGTTCTTACATCTCCGGGATAATCATATCCCCATACAATATTTAGGAGGTTTTCACGGCTATATACCTTGTTAGGGTTTAATACCATTAATTCAAGCAAATCAAATTCCTTAACTGTTAAGTTAACTTCACTATCGGATATATATACTCTTCTATTTTCACAGTCAATTTTCATGTCATTAAATGAGATTGTCTTTGGCTCATTTGTAGGAACAGTATTTTTTCCACTGCGGCGCATAATAGCCTTAATTCTAGCTTTTACTTCCAGGATGTTAAAGGGCTTAGTAATATAATCGTCTGCCCCATACTCTAGACCAAGAATCTTGTCCATATCATCACCCTTAGCTGTCAGCATAATAATAGGCATGGAGGAAAATTCCCGAATCTGTTGACATACTTCAAATCCTGTTAGCTTTGGAAGCATAACATCTAGAAGTACTACATCATATTCCGTTTTTCTTGCAGCTTCGAGAGCTTCTTCACCATCATAAGCGCAATCCACTTCCATACCGTCTTGTTCCAGACTAAAACGGATCCCTTTAACTATTAACTTTTCATCATCGACTACAAGTACTTTCTTTGCCATTGATACACCTCATTCTTTTTATAATTTAAACTTTCCAAATAACGGAATGTATTTCTGTTCTTATGTTACCGATTATTTAACAGTAATTAAATCTTTAACCTTACTAAACAAGCCTTCCTTAATTCCCGGTACCATCATTAAATCAGATATTTGCTTAAAACTGCCGTATTTATTCCTATATTCTACTATACTTTTTGCTTTTGACTGACCGATACCAGGCAAACTCATCAGTTCTGTTTCATCTGCTCTATTAATATTAACCTTAATATTGATGCTTTTACTGTCTGACTTAGGGCTTTCTTCGCCATTTATATACTCTGTTAAACTTAGCTGCTTTAGTTCCTCCTTGGTGGGAATATAGATTCTTTGGCCATCTTCAACTATCACTGCTTGATTTATATAATCACCGGCAGCATTATCACTTAAACCTCCTGCCAGTTCAATTAAATCTACCAGCCTAGATTCTGCCTTTATCTCATATACTCCGGGATTAACTACAGCACCACATATATGGGCATAAACAATACTCTCTTTGTCTAAGGAGTCATCCCCATAATCCTGCTGTATATCTGTATACATTAATGGCTTGTCCTCACTACCAGGTTCCATATCTATACTTTCATCATCTTGATTACTTTCCGAAGATGTAAGCATTATCTCCTGCCCGGGATCCTTTCTATATGAGCAACTATAACACATTCCTGCTATAAGAAGATATAAACAGGATACTATAATAATTATACCTTTATTTTTCATCATCATCTTCCTTTGATTCCCCTATGTTTTAGGGCTTTATCAAAAGATCTAAAAAGTACCCTCTATACTTTATTATGATGACTTATCTTTATTTTACCTAAACTGCGAAGTTAATACAATAGGCATTTCAACAAATTAATTGAAATTTTTTTTATCGTTATTCCCATTTAAAAGTAATAATTCCTCCAATTATAATTATAATTCCTATTAACTTACGCCACTGAAAGTCTACCTTTTCCGAACCAAAAATGCCAAAAAGCTCAATTATATATGCTATAAGCAGCTGAGAAGTAATAATAAACATATTTGCTCTGGCAGGGCCTAAGGCTTCCACACTTTTTATAACCGTATAGGTAATAAATGCCCCTATAGCTCCCCCAAGTAGCATATACTTATTATCTATCTTAAGAAGATCCATAAAGCTGCTACTACGTCCCGTAAAAAACCATGCCCCAAGACAGACTATTAGGGCACTAAATTGTACAAAACTTGCACAAACCCAAATACCGGTCTGTTTTGTCACACCGGTATTAAATACTCCCTGTATACTCATTAATGCACCGGAAACAATGGCAATTATAATACCCCACATACTTATCAAACCTTTCCTAATAATAACTATCCTTCTTTAACATTTCCAGTTTTCATTATAAGTATACAAATACATTCCATTTTTGCTTAAGTAAAAAGCCGCCATAAAATATCTGCATATAAGTAAACTGATATTTTATGGCGGCTATTTTATTTGTTCAACTTGTCAATACATTGCTCTAAGATTGATATCATCTCATCCACATGCTTATGGTCCAATATAAGCGGTGGCAGAAAACGTATTACATTGGTTCCTGCTGATATTAATATAAGTCCCATATCCAAAGCAGCTGATATAATATCCTTAACAGGAATCTCAAATTCCAAACCTTGCATAAGTCCAATCCCGCGATGTTCTTTAATAATATCATGTTTATCCTTTAATTCACTAAGTCTTTGATAAAGATACTGTCCCATGATATTAACATGTTCTGTGACTTTTTTGTATTCAAATAAGTCAAATACCTTACTTACAGCTGCCGTCACCATGGGATTGCCCCCATAGGTAGTTCCGTGATCACCGGGCTCAAATGCTGCTGCCACTTCCTTGGTTGCCGCAAATGCTCCAACCGGTACACCGCAGCCTAAGGCTTTAGCGCTGGTCATAATATCAGGCATTACCTTGTAGCCCTGATATGAAAACATGGAGCCGGTTCTACCCATTCCACATTGGATTTCATCAAAAATCAGCAATATACCCTTGTCATCGCAAAGTTTTCTTACTCCTTTAATGAATTCCTCCGTTGCGGGGTAGATACCCCCTTCCCCCTGGACCGGCTCCATTATGACAGCGCATGTGTTTTCATTTATAGAAACTTTTACGCTATCCAAATTGTTAAACTCTGCAAATTTCACCCCGCCAATTAGGGGTTCAAAAGCCTCTCTGTATTTTTTTGTTCCCGTAATGCTTAAAGCACCCATAGTTCTGCCATGAAAAGCATGATCCATGGCAACTATCTCCCCACCAGTTTTACCTGTCTTTTTATAGTGATATTTTCTGGCAAGCTTGATAGCCCCTTCCACAGCTTCAGTTCCACTGTTTGTAAAAAACACCTTATCCATGCCGGAAGCTTTAGAGAGTTTCTTTGCCCCTTCAATAGAAGGAATATTATAAAAGTAATTGGATGTATGAAGTAGCAGGTCTATCTGATTTTTTAGGGCCAAAACATACTCCCGGTTTCCATACCCTAGGGCAAATACTCCTATTCCCGATGTAAAATCAAGATATTGTTTACCATAAACATCATACAAATACATACCGTTGCCATAATTAAGTACTACAGGATAACGATTGTAGGTACCTATAAACACATTTTCCGCTTCATTAATACATTTTTCAATTAAATCCATTGTATTAATCTCCCCTTCCTATATGGACATGGCCAAGACCTTAAATTACTTAACAAGTGCCTATTTCATTATCAAAAAGATTCTCCTGATGTATAATTGCTGTTCCTATTCCCTTGTTTGTAAAAAACTCCAACAAGAGACAATGGGGCATCCTACCGTCTAGAATATGCACCCGGGATACTCCATTTCTAACAGCATCTACACAATTTTTTAATTTAGGCAGCATTCCACCACCGACAAATCCACTGGCCAAAAGTTCATCGGCTTTATCTAGTGTTAGGACGGAGATAAGGCTTTTTTTCTCATTTGGATCTGCATATACACCTTCGATATCGGTTAAAAATACAAGTTTCTCTGCTCCTATGGCTGTAGCTACAGCACAGGCTGCATCATCGGCATTGATATTATAACTGACAAAATTATCATCCAATCCTATAGGGGAAATTATAGGAACAAAATCATTATCAATTAAGGTGTTTATTAAATCTATATTAACTTCCTTTATATTACCTACTAATCCTATATCCCTTCCATTTACTAATTTTTTCTCAACCTTAAGGGTAGCTCCGTCCTTACCGCTGATTCCTACTGCTTTAACCCCCAGTTTTTCAACCATTTGTACTAGATTCTTATTAACTTTTCCTAGTACCATTTCGGCAATCTCCATGGTCATATCATCGGTAACCCGAAGTCCCTCCACAAATTTAGATTCATGGCCTAGCTTTTTTAACCAAGAGGTTATTTCTTTTCCTCCACCATGAACAATTATGGGCTTCATTCCCACCAGTTTAAGCAGCGCCACATCTTTTATAACATTTGACTGGAGATTTTCATCTATCATGGCACTGCCCCCATATTTTACTACAACTTTTTTATTATTAAATTTTTGAATATATGGCAGGGCCTCAATTAAGGTCTGAGCCTTTAGTAGAATCTGATCCATGTATTCCATATGCTTTATTCCTTTCAGATTATTATTTAAGTTACTATCTACTAAGAGCGATATTCTGCATTAATTTTTACATAATCATAGGATAAATCACAACCCCATGCAGTCGCATGGGCCAAGCCTTGTTTTATATCAGCAATTACCCTTATTTCTTGGGATGATAGTATATTTGAAGCCATTTCTTCAGAATAATCTGCTGCTACTCCATCTTCAACTAGTTTTAGGCTACCACCATTGCTCTCTATGAAAATATCCACCTTGTTAGGGTCAAATTCCACTCCGCAATAGCCCATGGCACACAATATTCTTCCCCAATTAGCGTCATTACCAAAGATTGCTGTTTTAACCAGGTTTGATGTTATAATAGATTTGCTTAAATTAACTGCTTCCTCCCAAGTTTTAGCTGACTTTACCGTAACTTCTAAAAGTTTTGTGGCACCTTCTCCGTCAGCTGCTATCATTTTAGCCAAATTACTTGTAACAAGATTTAGAGCTTTGCAGAATATATCATAATCTTCATTTTTTTCAGTAATAGTATTATTTCCTGCCATTCCATTGGCTAGGGCAATTAATGTATCATTGGTACTGGTGTCCCGATCCACAGAAATCATATTAAAGGTATGCTTAACATTTTCCTTCAATGCTTCTTGAAGCAAATCTTTACTGATTGCTATATCTGTTGTAATTACACCAATCAATGTGGCCATATTAGGGTGTATCATTCCGGAGCCTTTAGCCATTCCACCTATGGTTACCTGTTTTTGGCCTAAATTAAAAGTAACAGCATATTCTTTAGAATATGTGTCAGTTGTCATTATAGCCTCTGCCGCCATAGATGCGGCCTCTTTTGTATCTTCTAATTCCTTAACCAGCTTAGGGATACCCTCTTTTATTATATCAATAGGTAGCTGTTTTCCGATTACCCCTGTGGATGCCGTATATACAGCTTCAACAGGAAGCTGTAATTCATCAGCCACTGCCTTAGCCATAAGAAAATTATTTTTCTCCCCTTCTTTGCCGGTACATGCATTGGCAACTCCACTATTTATTACAAGGGCTTGAATATTTTCACTTTCCTTTGTCAGCTTAATATCCCATAATACAGGAGCTGCCTTAACTATATTTGTAGTAAAAGTTCCTGCTCCCTTAGCAGGAACAGTAGAATAAACCAGAGCCATATCTTTTCTTTTTTTCTTTATTCCAGCATAAATTCCTGCTGCCTTAAATCCTTTAGGTGATGTAACACCTCCGGTAATTATATTCATAATATTCCTCCATCCTTGATGAATAATATGTAATTATTCAATCAACAGTGAATTGTTTTTCATAATTATACACTAGGATTTATTATTATGCAACACCTATTTTATTTTTTTATATTTATTCCAAGCTCAAGCAGTTTTTCATATATCTTTGCTATAGGAAAACCGACAACATTATAATAATCCCCATGAATTTCTTTTATATAGATACCAAATCCCCCCTGTATAGCGTAAGCACCGGCTTTATCATAGGCTTCTCCTGTGTCTACATAGTCAATAATCTCTTCCATACTTAAAGGAGCAACTACTACCTGTGTATTTACACTAAAAACTATCTCCTTATTAAATTCCTTAACCTTATTATTACTTTTTATTATTATGCAGACTCCTGTATACACCTCATGAATATCATCAGAAAGAGATTGAAGCATCTTGATAGCTTCTTCCCTATCCTTAGGTTTTCCTAGGGCATTATTCTTATGAAAAACCATAGTATCAGCACCTATAATAATGTAGTTATCTTGTCCATCTTTAATCCCTTCTGCCACATTCTTAGCCTTGAGAGAAGCTAAAGCTTCTACCATAGCTGCAGGCTCTTTCTCCTCTACCTCTTCCTTAACCTGGGCAGCCATAACTTCATAAGCAATGCCCATCTGCTCCAAAATTTCTTTTCTTCTAGGGGATGCTGATGCAAGTATAATTCTGAACATAATTTCTCCTCTCGTTACATATGCTAGCTATAGTTAGTTACTATAATAATCATTTTTCATTATAATAATATAACATAAAATGTAAAGCAGAAAAATTATAAAGTATATTGCTATTGTATTTTTATAATCTTTTTTTATTTTTCTATTGCATATTAATAAATATTATTGTATATTTAATCACATAGGACAAGAATATATTTTATATTACAAAAAGAATTTTCTCTTATGTCAAAATTATTTAAATGAAAGGAACGGAGAGTACTATGAAAGAAAAAGTTATACTTGCATATTCCGGTGGTCTAGATACCACAGCTATTATTCCTTGGTTAAAGGAAAATTATGATTATGAAGTAATTTGTGTTTGTGTTGATGTGGGGCAAGAAAGCGAACTTGAGGGACTGGAAGAAAGGGCAAAACTATCCGGAGCCGAAAAATTATATATTGAAGATGTAGTAGATGAGTTTGTAGAAGACTATATCCTTCCCTGTGTAAAAGCCGGTGCCGTATATGAGAACAAATATCTTCTAGGCACTGCCATGGCTAGACCTGTTATTGCAAAAAAACTGGTCGAAATTGCAAAAAAGGAAGGGGCCACTGCCATATGCCATGGGGCCACAGGAAAAGGTAACGATCAGCTACGTTTTGAGCTTACTATTAAAGCCTTAGCACCCCATCTTAAAATAATTGCTCCTTGGAGAATCTGGGATTTATCTTCTAGGGAAGAAGAAATTGAATACTGTGCTAAACATGGAATAAATCTACCTTTCTCTGCAGATAACAGCTATTCGAGAGATCGTAACCTATGGCATATCAGTCATGAAGGACTGGAACTAGAAGATCCTGCAATAGCACCTAATTATGATCATTTATTAGTGCTTAGTGTACCACCTATGAAGGCACCGGATAACGGAGAGACCATAAGTCTTAGCTTCGAAAAGGGAATACCTACTGCCTTAAACGGTAAATCCATGTCTCCTACTGATATTATAAAAGAGCTTAATGTTATTGGGGGAAAGCATGGTATAGGCATTGTAGATATAGTTGAAAACCGTGTTGTTGGAATGAAATCCAGAGGAGTATACGAAACTCCCGGGGGAACAATACTTATGGAAGCTCATACCCAGTTGGAGGAACTGATTTTAGATAGAGATACCCTATCTGCGAAAAAAGAAATTGCCAACCGCTTTGCCTCCCTAGTATATGAAGGAAAATGGT
The DNA here is from genome assembly GCF_900070325.1 of Herbinix luporum. GTDB lineage: Bacteria > Bacillota > Clostridia > Lachnospirales > Lachnospiraceae > Mobilitalea > Mobilitalea luporum. The sequence goes on along the minus strand of NZ_LN879430.1, from coordinate 841,537 downwards.
TTGCTCCCTTAAGAAAAGCCTACCAAGCATTTATTGATTCCACCCAGGAATATGTTACAGGGGAAGTTAAGCTTTTACTTTATAAAGGTAATATAATTAAGCAAGGAACCACATCTTTATATTCTTTATATGATGAAAGTATTGCATCGTTCACTACAGGAGAACTATATAATCATAAAGATGCCGAAGGTTTTATAAATCTTTTTGGATTGTCTATGATGGTTCGTGCATTAAAACAGGGATTTTAATGCAAAAATTGTGCAGTATTAACAAAATATAGTAACAAACTTATCCTTATTGTTAATATACAAAAAATAGTAGATTTGTTAAAATTAACATGTATTATTTTTTATAAAATTAAGGAGGAGTTATAATGAAATTAAGAAGCAAAATCTTGGCTGGATTTCTTGCTACGATTATTTGCCTGTCATTAACTGTAGGCACTGCACTTGCAAGTACTGACCAACTTCCTTATGACTATCCCGAAGAAGCCGGTGTAGCAACAGACAATGATGTTTGGGTTAAAATTATCGGCGGCGGCAACGTACTTGGAGATACTGATATTGCACATGCAACAAGATCTGTAGATATCACCATTACCGGAAAAGCTTCCTTCGATTTAGAGTTTATCTACAACTCTGATGCCGGTTGGCTTCCTGTTATGCAAAAGGGTGAAAGCGTAGACGGTGAGAAAGTTTATAATTTTGAAATGAACGGTGACGGCACCAGCTGGTGTGAAGCTGTAGTTAACTTACAGAATAAATCTGAAGGACCACTTCAGGTTACAAAAATGGAATTCAAAGATGAAGCCGGAAATGTTCTTTTAACAGTTGGTGGGGATTCGGAAGCTGCAGCTAGCGATTCCACTCCTAAGACAGGGGTTGTTTCAACAGCTATATTCTTTGGTCTAGGGGCAGCTGCATTTGGTACCGGTGCAGTTCTTCTCAAGAAGAAAGAAGATTAATTTCATTTGCTCACATTTTATAATACATAAAGATAAGGGTGTATCAACTATATAGTTGATACACCCAATTTAATTTAAAATACTATATACATAAGGAGCTTGCTTTTTCGCTAATATAGTTTTGATCAATGTATTTTTTTACAAACTTTTCTACTTTTTCCTCATAACCTTTTGGATTTACTATACATGATTTGCCATGTCCGGCTCCGGCCACTAAATATAAGGCCTTATTTCTTTCTTTACTTTTATACATCTTTTTAGACATTATTGCAGGAACATAACTATCCTTCTTACCATGAATAAATAATACCGGTGTCTTTACTTTCCTGATAACGCTTTCACAAGATACATCTTCATACCTAAAACCGGCTCTTAGGTAAGTAATAAAACTTTCTATAGGTATCAATAGTTTAGGCAGATGATAATAGGATTTTAATTGATGAATTAATAATTCTTTTAAATCAGAATATGCACAATCTGCAATTGTACATATAACTCTATCATCTATTCCCAAATGCAATAATACTGTAGTAGCCCCCATGGATTCCCCATGGGTAATAATCTTACAATCAGAACCATAGGCCTTTAGGCACCAATCAACCAGTTTTTTTAAATCATATTTTTCGTAATACCCCATGGATGTATATGCCTTTCCGCTTAAACCATGATTCCTATGGTCATAAATCAAAACAGCAAATCCCATCTTTATAAAGATTTCTGCATATATTAAAGACTTGTATTTGCACTGAGAAAACCCATGGCATAGAATGGCGATATTTTTATTATTCCAATAAGCAGGTATAAGTAGTTCACAGGATAATTTATAACCGTAGTCGGAAAGAACCATAAACTGTTTCTTTTTAATTTTTTTATACCTTTCCTCATTAAGTTTTCCGTCTCTTACCGCCATTTTATATACCATACCACTTGATAGTCTTTTTGGTCGAAGTATCATATTGGAAAGTCCCCACAAAAAAGTGCCCAGCCAAAGTAAGATCATCTTAAACATCCTTATATCATATCTCCATTCAATCTATATATCAGAATGATACCCATGTATTTTTAGAATATACCCCAAAATAAATTTAAGACCAAAAATTAACCTTAAATTAACCTTTGGTCTTAAGTCTTATCTTTATTTCTTTGGTATAAAGCTATCAAAGATAATCATATCAAAATACTCTTTATTATCCTCTAAATCCTTCTGAGATTGTATGGTCCAAGCTGCCGTCTTTATTTTATATAATTTTCTACATATAGTAAAGGATAGACCTTTCTTATACTTATAATCATAGGCAATAAAATCAGGCTTTGTATGAAAGTTAAATAGTAAATGTTTTAAAATAAAATACTGCATCCTGCTGCCTTCTATTTTTTCTTTGGCAAAATCTGTGGATAACTGCCCTCTTACCACATCCGGAAAATGCTTTTTATACCATCCCAGTCCAAAAGGATTAAAAGATTCTATACAGAAGAGTCCCTTATAATTTTTCAGTTCTTTGGAAACTGCCATACATATATTATTAGGATTCCAAGGTATTTTCAATTCAATTATAATGGGAACCTTGCCATCAATACAGTTAAGTGCTTCCCGCAAAGTGGGTATTTTTTCTTTAGATTTAAATAATCTATACTTAGCTAAATCTTTATATTCTATTTCAGAAATCTTTTTGTTCACACCACAGGCCCGCTTTAAATCATTGTCATGAAAAACAACCGGAACCATATCCTTAGTAATCTGGACATCAAGTTCAATTCCATAACCATTATCCACAGCCTTTTTAAATGCTGCCAGGGAATTTTCAGGAGCCTCTGACTTATTATCATGTAAACCACGATGGGCATAGTACAATCCGCAAAATGGTTTGATTTTTGGATTTTCCTTTAATTTTGGCATTATGGCCAAGAGATAAAGTATAATTAAGACTGTCAAAAATATACCAAGTTCCAATAACATATAGCTACTCCTTATTTATCCCATAATCTGTATATATATTTACTATTTTCTTTTATGCTTCTTCTTCCTTTTTAACTTGTATAATGGAATCCCCATGTTTTACAAAAAGCATGGTACATAGAGAAGCTATAGAAAATACCAAAGCATAAGGAAAAAGGGTGTAAACTCCTATCTTCTCCATCAAAAATCCAGATACAATGGGAGTTATTATTTGGGCCGACATGGAAAATGTATAATAATATCCGGTATATTTTCCGGTATCAGCACATTTACACATTTCAACCACCATAGGATAGGAATTAACATTAATTGCAGCCCATCCGATGCCGGTACAAGCAAATACCACATTGATTAGGGGTGTTGCCTGGTTAATTAAAAAGCCACACAAGTAAGAGAAGGTCATAAGCAATATACCTGCTATAATTGTTTTCTTTCTGCCTATTTTATTTGAAATAATACCGATGGGAAAATAACTTACTAAGGCTGCTCCCATGGCAACCATTAGGGGAAAGGTATAGGTTCCTCCGGAATACCCCCATACCCTATCAGCATACCTTGAAAATGCTGTTTTAACAGCATTATAAGCGAAAAACCATAGGAAAATAGAGGCCATTATAAAAGCAAAGCTTCTTTTTACATCTGCAGGCATTTTTTCTTCTGAAGAATCTAAAGAATGACTATCTTCTTTAGATTCTTGTTCTTCTTTAAGACCTTCCTTTAGCATATCATTTTCCAAATAAAAGGCCTTTTCTTCTTCCTTGGCTATTTTACTCAGCTTATTCTCATTAATTGTTACCATAAGGAATATTAAAGATAAAATCATTATAGCAACTACACTGATAAAAACAGGAAGGTTAACAGATCCGTCATCTTTATATAGCAATAATGTCATTAATAATGCATATACTCCTCCTAAGGTTCCCATCAGATTAATAATAGCATTTGCCTTGCTCCTAAGGGGCTTAGGGGTAACATCTGGCATTAAGGCAACCGCTGGAGACCTATAAGAGGCCATGGCCAGTAATACTACTGCTAAAGCTACCATAAAAAGAATAAAATTCCCCTGATAATCTGCTATGGGTAAGATTAGAATAAAAGCAGCTGCCATAAGGGTGCCTCCCAGTATAAAAGGCATACGTCGACCGATACGGGTATTAACCTTATCTGATATAGCTCCCACAATAGGCAGTAAAAACAAGGCCAGGACGTTGTCTATTGCCATGATAGCCCCAACTTTCGTTTCACCAAGTCCAAATGTACCTTCCAACATTTTAGGAACAATTCCTTCATAAACTTCCCAAAATGCACAAATAGATAAAAATGCAAATCCCACAAAAAAAGTTCTTTTGTAATTAAGTTTCATCTTATCCTCCTATTAACCATAATTGGTATTTATATTTATAGGTATTAATACAACTTAATTATTACTTTTAGTTAGGGCACCATGACTTTACTGTATAACTGTTATTCCTTCACTTACTGCAATATCTCTAACGTATGTAGAAGCTTCCAAATACTCCTCATGGGTATTAAGATGCTCAACAAATACCGGTATATCATCTCCTAGACGGTTAATTAAATGTACAATTTTATTATAGTTAAGCATGCCCTTTCCCGGCATAACTTCTTTAATTACACAGGGATAGGCTTTTTCCATTATAACATCCTTAGCATGGATACTCTTTGTATAAGGTCCCAATTTTGTAAAACATTCTTCAATAAATTCATCACTTTTTAGAAAGCGTATGGGACAGTTAATCATATTGGTAAAATCCAGATGGACAGCAAATGCCTTACGGTCAATATCTTTTATTAATTGAAGGTATGCATCCGGAGAATCCGGTATCATCCAAGGCATAGGTTCAAGGGTATAAAAGGTACGTTTTGGATTTACACTGTCAATAATCTCCCTGGTGGTATCCACAATTAAGGTATATACATCTTCATCATAATTTTCCTTATAAAAGCCGTCCCAGATTTCTCCCCTAGAACCTGTTATATTAACACAACACCTTGCCCCCAATTCCTCTGCCAGGGCCAGCTGTTTTTTGCAGTATTCCAAATTCTTTTTTGCCTCAGCCTCATTAGGGGATATGGGATTTCTCCATACTCCTACTTCACCGATTACTATATTATTTTCCTTGGCACAATCTAAGTATGCTTTCTTTTCTTCATATGAAGCATCATATCCTATAGGTGCATGGACCGCTCCATATTTTAGTTCCTTTACCAACCCCAACCATTCTTCAGGATTCTTATAATTTTTTTTAATTTCTCCTCCGATTCTCATCTTTTCCTCCTAAAAGTAAAATATAAAAATATATATTATAAAATTTATATAACAAATTACTTTATTTTATAAATCACCTTTCTTCCCCATATATACTAGAGCCAGCATCCCCGGGCCCGTATGGGTACCAATAATAGGACCAATCTGAGATATTATAACGTCCTTAACAATATTTTTGCTTCTTATTTGGCTTTCTAATTCTTTTGCTTGATTAAGATTGTCTCCATGTCCGATAATAATTGTCTGCTCAGAAAGTTCTATACCCTCTTTCATCATTTTGGATATTAAAAATTCCATTTCAGCCTTTGTACCTCTGATTTTTGAAACAACTGTCAGTTTGCCATCCTCATCGGTACTTAAAACCGGACGGATACGAAGAGCCGTTCCTACAACTGCTTCAAAGGATGTAACTCTGCCTCCACGTTTTAAGTAAAATAAATCACTGACGGTAAACCAATGCCTGGAATTATATTTGTTTTCTTCGACCCAGGTCTTTAGCTCATCAATTGTTAATCCCTTTTTCTTTTGTAATGCCGCATGGTATACCAATAAACCTTCTCCTATGGAGGCACATTTTGAATCGATACAATATATCTTACTTTCTGGATATTCTTCAGTAAGTTCCTTTTCTATAAGTTTTGCGGCACTGTATGTACCACTTAATCCTGATGAAAACCCTATATATATAATATCTAACCCTTCATTTAAGAGCTTTTTAAAATATTCCATAAATAATATCGGTGTTATTTGAGTTGTATGGCTATTAGCTCCCTCTTTTAGTCTTTTGTAAAAATCATCAATAGTTAATTCTATTTCATCAGGATGATAGTTATAAGCAACATCGTCTATAACAATTCCCATGGGAATTACTTTAATCCCATATTCCTTAATTATAGAATATGGCAAGTCTAATGTTGCATCACTTACAATAACATAATCTCTCATCTCTACTCTCCTTTTATAATCAAAACCTATAATAAATATTTTATATTATATAAGTTTGCTTATCAAGCAAATTACATTAAAAGAAAATTATATTCTTTATCTTACTGCTCTATTTTGAAAAAATTTAAATTTATTGTAAAAAAGTAAAACCTTGAATTTAAATTATAGATATGCTAAACTTCTATTTAATATAATATTATGAGGGAGTAGTTTGCATACCTTGTATATTAGGTATGTGTGGAAGTCAACATCTTGATTTGTACACCGTGCAAATCTGGCTTGCCTTAAAGAACGAGACTCATGTATGGCTTAAATAACCATGCATGAGTTTTATTGTGAGTCTTAATATATATTCCCACCATAAAAAAATACGGAATATGTGAGGATATTTATATGGATTTATTAACTCAGATACTTCTTGGCTTTTGCTTAGCTACGGATGCATTTGCTGTATCAATTACCAACGGAATGTGCAGTAAAAAAATCACTGCCAAAAATGTTTACACCACTGCCCTTACCTTTGGAGGCTTCCAAGGAATTATGCCTGTTATCGGTTACGTATTAGGTAATACTTTTACTGATGTTATTACCCGGTATCAACACTATGTGGCCCTATTTTTACTTGGTATAATTGGTATTAATATGATAGTTGAGGCTATAAAAGAGCATAGAGATACTGAAAATGTATGTGGTACAAAGAATATTTTTTCCGCAAAGAATTTAACCCTTCAAGGTATTGCAACCAGCATCGATGCATTAGCTGTTGGTGTCAGCTTAGCAGCAATTAATGCCAATATTGCAACCACATCTATAATAATAGCAATTATTACATTTCTTTGCTGTGCATTTGGGGTTTACATCGGCCGTAAGTTCGGTGTCCTGTTAGGTATCAGGGCAAAATTAGGCGGGGGAATCTTATTAATTTTAATCGGTGTTAAAATTTTTGTTGAAAGTTGTATTTAGTTGTATTATAGGGTTATTTAACATGATAATTAATATTTATACCTATATTTCTGTGCTATAAGATTGATAATTCTTTCCTTATGTAGGATAATAAGCTTATATTGACCGGAAATCCTATGTGAGAAAGGAGAATAAGATTGGATTTTACCAAATACTTCCCAACCCTGCCTTCTATAGAAACCAAACGCCTGCTTCTACGTCAAATTACTTTAAGTGACAGTGATGGTAGGGATAGCTTAGAATTTATTAATGATTACAGTGTATACCGTTTTTGGGGACTTTATGACGAAAAAAGAAATCCGGATAAAAGGCCTATAAAACAACTTAAGCTGGATTTTCATTATAACGAAACTATGAAGGAATACAAAGCCGGCCGAGAACTGACCTGGCTTATGGAATTAAAAGAAAACCGTAAAGTTATCGGTGAAATTGTTCTATATGATTTTCAGCTTGACCTTCAGGCTGATATAGGATATCGGCTAAATAAGAACTATTGGGGCCATGGTTATGCTACAGAAGCCGGACAAGCAATTGTTAACTTTGCCTTTGAGACTCTAAAACTTGAGAGGCTGCAAATACGGTGTTTTACAAATAATCCCGCCTCTGCAAGAATTGCAGAAAAACTAGGCTTTAGACAGGAGGGCCATATAAGAAACGGAGCTATTTTAAATGTAATGACAGATTATTATATCTTTGGTCTTCTTAAGGATGATTTGGGAGGTTCCAATGAAAAGTAAGCTTCTGTCTAAGACCCTTTATGTCTCTGATTTAGACGGAACTCTCCTTAACAACGAAGCTAAACTTACCCATAGAACCATAAATATATTAAACAGTTTAATGGATAAGGGGATTCTATTTACCATAGCCACCGCAAGGAGTATTGCCTCTGTTAAGTATATAATAAATGACCTTAAACTGACCCTTCCAATAATTTTGATGAACGGTGTATGTATCTATGACCCTATAAAGAAGGAATATATCAATATTGAAGCTTTTAATAAGGAAGATATCCGTCTACTGATATCTATAATTGAAGAAAATAGTTTGAAAGGTTTTATGTATACTATAAAAGAGGGTGAGCTTTCCACCTACTATGAAGATCTAAGCAATAAGGCCCTTATAGATTTTTATGAAGAGAGGATTAAAAGATACAATAAACCTTTTATAGCTGTCAATAAATTTTCCCTCTTAATGGATGAACCCCTTATATATTTTGTTCTAATGGATTATAAAGAGAAGTTAGAGCCTATATACCGGATAATTCAGACTTTTCCTAATATAAATAGTGTATTCTATAGGGATAATTACGCAAAGGATATGTGGTATCTTGAGATTTTCTCTAGGAAAGCCTCAAAATACCATGGTGTACAATTTCTCCGCAGCTATCTTTCAGTGGAGAATATTATAGGTTTTGGTGATAATCAAAATGATATAGCCTTACTTAAGGCCTGCGATAAATTTTATGCTGTGGAGAATGCAATAAAGGAATTGAAACTTAAAGCAGATGGAATAATAGGAAGAAATACAGAAGATTCCATAGCCCTATGGATTAAAGAAAAAGTTGAAATTTAAGCCTGCAGCAAAAGATTATGCTTTTTGGAAGGAGGAACTACTATGAATAGCATCAATGACTATTATGTTTTATCCAACGGAGGAAAAATCCCCTGCATAGGCTTCGGAACATGGAAACTCCCTGAAGCAGATACCACTGTGGATATTATTAAGACAGCCATTGACTGCGGATACCGACATATTGATACCGCTTTTATGTATGGTAATGAAAAATCTGTCGGTAAGGCTATCCGTACTTGCGGTCTTAAAAGAAATGAGTTATTTGTAACATCAAAATTAAGTAATAATAGCCACGGTTACGAAAAGACCATGAAAGAATTTGAAATGACAATGGAGAATTTGGATATTGAGTACTTGGATTTATATCTGATTCATTGGCCAAGACCTCTGGCTATAAGGGATATGTGGAAAGAAGCAAATGAAGGTACCTGGAAAGCATTTGAAGAACTTTATAAGGCAGGCAAGATTAAAGCTATCGGGGTTAGTAACTTTTTAGAAACTCATTTGGAGGCCTTACTAGAAACTGCAACCGTGGCCCCTATGGTTAATCAGCTGGAACTACATCCCCAATTTGTCCAAAGGGATATTGTGGAATATTGCAAGAATCATAGAATTATAGTTGAGGCCTATAGTCCCTTAATACGAGGAGATTTTAGCCACCCTGTATTAGTTGAAACTGCTAAAAAATATAATAAATCAGTGGCTCAGGTATTGCTACGCTGGAGTATCCAGCATGGATTTATACCTCTTCCAAAGGCTTCAAAAAGGGAGAGAATTATAGAAAATGCTGATATCTTTGATTTTCAGTTATCCGATGAAGATATAGAGGCTATGAAAGTTCTTGAAGCCAAGGGATCAATCGGATCCCACCCTGATACTGCACCATTTTAATGATATATTTTAATAATTTATAAAAAAATCTCCATAAACTAGACTGAAAAATCTAATTTATGGAGATTAATTTTTTTTACAGCATCTTCTTATATTACATACATATTTTTATATAATAGATTTTATCCAAATACTATAAAAGGATAATTCCTCTTTTTTCTGCTTCATTCATAACATCCTCAGGCCACACAGAGGCTTGAACTTCTCCTATGTGGGCTTTACGCAGATAGAACATACATATTCTAGATTGACCAATACCTCCACCTACGGTATAGGGAAGTTCCTTATTTAGCAGTGCCTTTTGGAATGGCAACTGGGCTCTGTCTAGGCAACCGCTAATGGTAAGCTGTTCTTTAAGGCTTTCTTCATCTACACGGATACCCATAGAAGAAAATTCCATGGCAATATCAAGTACGGGATAATATACAATAATATCACCGTTTAATTTCCAATCATCATAGTCAGGAGCTCTTCCATCATGGGGCTTACCGGAAGCTAAAGCACCGCCAATCTGCATAATAAATACGGCTTTCTTTTCCTTTGATATTTCATACTCCCTTTCCTTAGAAGTAAGGTTAGGATAGCGATCCTCAAGCTCCTGTGATGTAATAAAGTATATATCATCAGGAAGAATTTCCTTTACATAATCATATTTATTTGCAATAAATATTTCAGTGTTTTTAAGAGCCTTATATACATGCCTTACAATATCTTTTAAGGTTTCTTCATTTCTATCACTTTTATTAATGATCTTTTCCCAATCCCATTGATCCACTAGAATCGAATGTATATTATCGGTCTCCTCATCTCTGCGAATGGCATACATATCTGTATATAAACCTTCACCTAGCTCAAAACCATAACGCTTTAGGGCTTGTCTCTTCCATTTTGCCAGGGAGTGTACAATTTCAACCATTTGATCGTTCTGCTCCTTAATTCCAAAAGCAACCGGTCTTTCAACGCCACTTAAATTATCATTTAAGCCAGACTCAGCTTTTACGAATAATGGTGCCGAAACCCTAATAAGATTTAACTGTTTTGCCAGTTCTCTTTCAAAAAAATCCTTTACTTCTTTAATAGCAATTTCTGTTTCTTTAATACTTAATTGTGGCTTATAGCCTTCGGGGATTACAAATTTCATTACTACCTCCCAATCCTTACTTCATCCCTTGTTTATTATAAAAAAGAATGTGTAGCACATTTTACAATTATAAGGGAACTTTGTCAACTGTTACTCTTTATTTCTTATTTCATATATATCATTAAATACAGCCATCATAATACCAAATACATCTTCACCAATTAATCCCCGATCCTGGGCATATTCTATTACAAAACATGAATATGCCACAAATTTAATATGTTTTTGCAGTAAATCAAAATTCTCATTGTCATAATATTTTTTTATTATACCCCAATTATGATTGTATATTTCTTTTACCTCTTCATCGGACCTTTCATCTAACAATTTTTTCATATCATCATATTTTGTTTCCACAAATAAACCCTTTAGATCAGCATCAAGATAACTTAATTCTTCATTCATGTTTTACCCTCCTGTTTGATCGGTGACAGGTACTTTTAAAAGTACCTGTCACCGGATAATTGAGACAATTCTATCAGGTTTTTTGATGGAATGCAAGATGTCTTGATTTTGATATTACATCAAAGGCTACAGCTGCCAAAAGAACTAATCCTTTTACTACCTTTTGTACATTCATATCTATACCCATTATAGACATACCGTTATTTAGGACCCCCATAAATATTGCTCCTATAACCACTCCGGAAACCTTGCCTATGCCACCGTATGCGGAAGCTCCCCCTATAAAACAGGATCCTATGGCATCCATCTCGTAGTTCTGGCCTGCCGTAGGTGCGGCAGAATTAAACCGGGCAACACAGACCAAGGCAGCTAAAGCACTTAGAAAGGCCATATTTACATAAGTAAAGAATAAAATCCGATTTGTATTAATTCCCGAAAGCTTTGCTGCCTTTTCATTTCCACCCATGGCATATATATAACGGCCGGGTACGGTTTTCCTTGTAAAATATGAATAAATCAGTATTACCACCGTTAGAATAAGTAGAATTACAGGTATACCTTCATGCTTTGCCAAGGTATATGCAAGAAGCATAATAACAAAACATAGTACCGTGGTTTTTATAAGTATGGATGAAAGTTTTTTAGGCTGGTAGCCCTTTTTAATTGTATTTATCCTTCCCAATATTTGCATACCTATGTAGAAGATACAGATTAGAAAACCGATTAATATAGATGTTATATTAATTCTGCCTCCAAAAATATCTGGTATATTACTGTTAAATAACTTTAAATAATTATCGGGAAACGGGTTGATAGTCAAACCATCTAGGACTATTAATGCTAATCCTCTCCAAATTAGCATTCCTGCCAAGGTTACGATAAAAGCAGGTATTCGAATATATGCTATCCAAAATCCCTGCCATATACCTATAAGAATTCCTACTAAAAGACAGATTATAACCGCTACCCATATGTTTAGCTTCATGTTTACAATTAAAGTTCCCCCTATAGCTCCTATAAGTGCAACAATTGATCCTATAGATAAGTCAATATTTCCCCCTGTAAGTATACATAAGAGCATACCCACAGCAAGTATAACCACATAACTGTTTTGCCCTATTAATATGGCAACATTTCTAGGATACAGTAGCTTCCCATTTGTACCTATGGCAAAGATAATAGTTACAATAATAAGCGCCGCAAGCATCGTATTCTTCTTTAATATGTTCTTTACCTTATCCATAGTTACGCTCCTTTACTAGATTTTAATATCTGTCCCATAATATATTCCTGACTTGCTTTTTCTTTTGCTACTTCTCCTACCATCTTTCCCTCATTCATAATATAGATCCTGTCACAGATACCGATTAATTCAGGAAGTTCTGATGAAATAAGAAGAATAGATTTTCCTTCTGCAACCAAGCTGTTAATTATACAATAAATTTCATATTTAGCTCCCACATCTATTCCCCGGGTTGGTTCATCAAGTATCATAATATCCGGATCTGTAAACATCCATTTACCCACAAGAACCTTTTGTTGATTTCCCCCGCTTAGGCTACCAACCTCCTGCTCAATTGAGCTACATTTGGTCTTAAGTTTCTCTACATAATAATTGGCAGCCTTCCGCTCTAGATTATTAACTATAATATTATGCCGGCTTACTTTTTTCATTTTTCCTAAGCTTGTGTTGACTCTGATTGGAGCTGATAAAATCAGGCCGTCTCCTTTTCTATCCTCTGTTATATAGGCAAGCTTATGGGCAATAGCCATCCTTGGGCTATTTAGCCTTACCTTCTTACCGTTAATTAATAAGCTACCGGTTATTTTACTTCCGTAACTTTTACCAAATATACTTAATGCCAGTTCGGTTCTGCCGGCTCCCATCAGGCCTGCAATGCCTACAACCTCTCCCTTTCTTATGTAAAATGATACATCATCCACTACCTTACGGCCCTCATAAATAGGATGAAATACGGTCCAGTTCCTTACTTCCAAACTTATTTCCTCTGATATATTTACCTGTCTTTTAGGGAACCTATCTGATATCTCCCTTCCTACCATACATTTGATAATACGGTCTTCATTTATTTTATCTTTATTTTTATCTAGGGTTTCTATGGTGGCTCCGTCCCTAATAATTGTAATTTTATCGGCAACATACTCTATCTCATTTAGTTTGTGAGAAATTATAATTGAGGTTAAACCTTTCTTTTTAAATTCTAAAAGTAAATCCAAAAGTTTTCTTGAATCTGCTTCATTTAAAGAGGCTGTTGGTTCATCCAATATAAGAAGTTTTACATTCTTTGATAATGCTTTTGCAATTTCAACCAACTGTTGTTTACCAACACTTATATCTTTAATAAGAGTTCTTGGACTTTCTTGCAGACCTACAATCTCCAGTAATTTTTTCGCCCTCGAATAAGTTTCTTCCCAATTTATTTTAAATAATGAGCCACATTCATTTCCTAAGAAAATATTTTCTCCTATTGTCATAAAAGGTACCAGGGCCAGCTCCTGATGAATAATAACTATGCCCATATCTTCACTGTCCCTAATGTTATTAAACATGCATTCTTTACCCATAAAGAATATCTGTCCCTCATAACTTCCATATGGATGGATGCCGCTTAGAACATTCATTAAGGTGGATTTACCGGCTCCATTTTCTCCTACCAAGGCATGGATTTCCCCTTCTTCCACCCTAAGATTTACATTATCCAATGCTTTTATGCCGTAAAATCTCTTGGTTATATTTTTCATTTCCAATATTAAATCAGCCAAACTAACACCCCCTTCATAAGCATATTAAATTAACTAATAAGCTATTTTAACTCTTAAGCTTTTCTGCGAGAAAATATGAGTACATTTACTTTAATTGATCATCTGTATAATAACCGGAATCAATCAATAACTCTTTATAATTGTTAATATCGGCAAATACAGGTTCACACAAATATGTAGGTATAATACCGGTTCCATTATCATAGGTCTTTGTATCATTTACCGGAACCTCATCCCCACTTACAATAGCTTCGATCATTTCAACAACCTTTGATGCCAGTTTACGGGTATCTTTAAATATAGACATTGATTGAAGCCCAGCTATAATATTTTTCATTGCTGTGATATCACAGTCCTGGCCCGTAAGTATAGGGAAATTATCCTTTGAAAAACCAGCATTTACAAGTGCATTTGTTATACCAATAGCACAAGAGTCATTGCTTGATAAAACAGCATCTAAGGGGGTACCGTCAGCATAATAAGCTGTAATAAGATTTTCCATACGACTTTGGGCAGCTTCTGTAGACCAATTTAAAGTAGCCACCTCTTCAAATTCTTTCTGGCCTGATACTACATTTAGTTTTCCGCTTTCAATATAAGGATTTAAGGCATCCATTGCTCCGGCAAAAAAGAAACGGGCATTATTATCATCAGGGGATCCCGTAAAAAGCTCAATATTAAAGGGACCCTGCTGATTTTCAAGATCTAGGGCTTCTATTATATACTCCCCTTGTATAGTACCAACCATATAGTTATCAAAAGTTGCATAGTATGACACAGCATCGGTTTCCATAATCAGCCGGTCATATGCTATTACAGGAATACCTTTTTTCTTGGCATCTGTAAGGACAGTTCCTAAGGAGGCACCGTCAATAGAGGCTATAACCAAAATATCCACACCTCCGGTAATCATATTCTCAATCTGATTAACTTGTGTTGCAATTTCATTGTTTGCATACTGTAAATCAACCTTATAACCTGCCGCCTCTAGTTCTTTCTTCATATTGGCACCGTCTTGGTTCCACCTTTGCAAATCTTTAGTGGGCATACATACTCCTACTGTTTTACCTTTACTATCGGTAGCAGTATCTTTACTTTTACAGGCTCCCAGTAAAGAAGAAACCAACATCACACATAGTAAAATACCAAGCACTTTTTTTCTCATAAAAAATCCTCCCTTTTGAAAGTTATTAATAAAAAAACTTGTTCAATTAATCTTATTACAGTTTTTACATTTATTTCCATAACAAAGGTACCAGTTCTCGTAAACATTCTGTGAACAAATTATGAACACAATGCTTATTTTTGTTCATAATTCGTTCGTGGTTTGTTTACGATATCCGGTACCAGTAACAACTTTTTTAAAAAAGAATATGATATTATGATTAACTTTATTATTTCGGAAGGAAAGAAAATTCATGGCTATTAAGATATTTATAGACCAAGGTCATAATCCTACCGGTTATCATAATGCCGGAGCCGTAGGCCATGGCTTGTTTGAGCAGGATATCACTTATCAAGTTGGGGTGTTTCTTGCCAATTTATTGAATAATGACAGCAGATTCGAGGCCCGTTTATCTAGACCTACTCCTACTACTGTACTGGGTACAAATAATGCAAGCAGCTTAGCCGAACGAGTTCGGATGGCCAATGAATGGCCTGCTAATTATTTTATAAGTATCCATTGTAATGCTAATCCAAACCCGGCAATTAACGGTACAGAAGTTTATATTTATCAGTATGGTACACAGGCAAACTGGCTGGCACAACAGGTTATGGATGGAATTGTACAAACCGTTGGCACCAGAAATAACGGAATTAGAATTAATCAGACCTTATATGTGCTTAGACGTACTACAATGCCTTCTATTCTAGTGGAATTAGGGTATTTAACCAATCCCTCAGATGCACAGAAACTAAGGGATAATCAATATCAATTTGCTTATGGTATGTATATTGGTATTTTAAGGTATTTTGGTTTTTCACCTACTTAATTTATGATGATAGTAAATAAACTAATCAATTATAGATATAAAAAGGGATAAGGTTACATAAATTTATTTATGCCCATCCTTATCCCTTTCTTTCTGCTTTTCATTATTATATTTTGTTATTAGTATTAGAATCTTACTTATGATATGGCTCACCGTGTATTACTGAATACATGACTCTATATATTTTGGCACTTATTTTGTGCGATTTTTATTATAGCGCTTTTTTGGCACTTATACTATGAGGTTTATGAATTTTATTATTTTTTGGTACCTATACTGTGAGATTTATTGATTACATCAGTTTTTGGCACTTATAGTATGAGATTTTTCTAATACATTAATTCTTGGCACGCATGGTGTGAGATTAAGTGTTATTGGCACGTATAATGCGCGTTTTCTTAATGTATCGATTTTTGGCACCTATAGTGTGTGATAAAGGTTTTTGGCACTTATATTGTGTGAATTATTTTTAGGCACCTATGCTATGTGATTAATACTTTTGGCGCTTATTTTGCGTTATTCTATTTGTGGTAAGGTGCATTGTTAATGATACGGTAAGCCCTGTAAATCTGTTCATAAATAATAATCAATAATATATTAATATCAATATCCATCTGAGAAATAGATAACACATAGTCTGCTTCGATATCATCCTCACCTAAAAATATAGTAATATGACTATTACCACTTACACCTATCTCTACAACTTTCTCCGCTAATTGTTCTGAAGACAGTTGCTCACCATGTTTATCAATTTTTATCACATATGATTTATCGGTTATTTCTTTGGATGGATTTTTCGCTTCTACGTATTCTACTTTGCAGTATGCGCTTAAACGCTTAGTATACTCCTGTATAGCATCTTTAACATATTTTTCTTTTATCTTTTCTGTGTTAATAATTCTAATTTTCATATTCCCATCCCATCAATAACTTAAAATTATATAAAAATAATTATATCACTAATGTACAATGGGTAAGAGAATTATAAACATTTATAAAATTTCTCAGTAATTTTCAAAAAATTTATGAAAAGATAGAATTTGTCTTACCCATTCTTAAAAAATCAAAAAAATTTTTTATATAATCTATTGTTTTGCTAACTCTTTAAGAGCCTCTCTGTTTTCATATATGACACTATCCATTAAAATTTCTATTTCTTTCTGTTCTTTTGTCTTTATACTATTAATAGAACCCTTTGCCTCTTTTTTATTGTTTTCAGTCGGTTTTTTCAGATTCCTTTTATTTTTCAAATTACATCCCCCATATATTACTTTTTTGTATGCATTATAATTTTCAAAGCATAATCTAAAAGAAAGAGTTCATTTATCTTTTATTTCCTTTCTTCCAGTTATTACAAAAAAATACTGTTTAAAAAAGAAAAAATCATATTAGAAAGATTATACTAAAGAGAATTATATTCTTTAAA
This sequence comes from Herbinix luporum, assembly GCF_900070325.1. Taxonomy (GTDB): domain Bacteria; phylum Bacillota; class Clostridia; order Lachnospirales; family Lachnospiraceae; genus Mobilitalea; species Mobilitalea luporum. Next base: position 824,202 of record NZ_LN879430.1, on the reverse strand, counting down.
ATCGTTTCTCCTGCATTTTTAGTATTTTAAGACTATTTCTCTATACTGTAGATATTAATTATATATGTTTCTAAATAATTTTTCTTTTTATTCTTCTATTAAGAAAATCATTTCTAAAATCGGCTTCTTTTATTAAATAACCATCTTTATCTATTAATTATTTTCCCCATATTTACTAAGTTCTGCTTAAGAAATTCTTCATTTGAAAAATCTGTTATTACGCAAGGTACTCTCGAGATATCAAATAACTTTGCAGTAATTAACCGTGTTATCCCCGCTACCAGTGAATACTTTCCATTTCCCAGTGGCCTGACTGCAATAGGGTATGAAATCGCATGAGATTCTGCTGCAGTACGAAATAATGTATTAAAATTTAAACTGTTACAATTTAAATGAATTTCTTCGGTAATAATAATGTCATGTGTGTCGATATATACTATCTCATGCTGTCCTTCTATGTACCACTTAAAATCTGCTTTATACTTATTACTTTTCCACGGTCTTTTCATATTGAGGATTTCATCCACTTCTTTATTTTCAGAAACGTTAACTATCTCTTTGAATACAAAATCTTCATTATTCTCTGCTTCCATTATATGTATACTGTTCTTCTTGCAGAATTGCAGTTTTCTAGCATAATTTGCATAGCCATGAACTAATATATTTTGTCTATCCTCTTTAGATGTTTTAGTAAAGCATATTATCATATCCCCAATCTTTTTAACTAGACAAGACAATATAAACCATTCCTCGGCACATTTTATTACAGCCCCGCCATTTTCTTTTTTCCACTGACAAGCATCCCATATCTTATACTTTTGGCTGATGAAAACATCTACAATAGATATTTCATCTGTTATAATCTCTATTTTTTGATTTTCAAGACTCATGCTGATATTTAATAAATACTGCAGTGCATGTATTACAGCCTGTAATTCTGCTTGTATATTTTTTTTACACCTTAAATTCGTATATCCAAGTATTTTACTTTTACCAGGGCTAACTATTAAAAAACTAATTCCTGCTTTGTTCTTCTTAAAAGAACCATCTGTATATATTTTTGTATGTTCATCCATATACTTAACTAAAAATCCTTTCTCTTATTAACTATTTAATAAGAGAATATCATCAAAATCCCAGTATTACAACTATAATCATTCAATACTTTAATATATCTGTGTTATTCTATGTTTTTCTCATTATTTCTTGCAATAACACGAAATAACATTATTTTCGTGTTTCATAATATATAGAACATATAAAAACTCCATTATCTTAAATAATATATAATATAACGGAGTTTCTAATATAATATTTATTAATCTGATATTATTTCTTTATTCTCAACCTTGCCCACATCTTGCAGCCTCTGTTTAGCCAAATTATAATTCAGTTCAAATTTCAATTCATTTAAATACTCCGGTAAATTCTTCGTTGGGAAAATGGCTTTCCAGATTTCTCTACTAATTTGCAATGTTAATATTGATGTTTTATGGGCTTTTTCTATCCAATCGTCTGGTTTTCTCCAAATGCTCTCTTTATCAGGAGAAAAATGGACAGAAGAATTCCTTAATTTTTTCATTTCACCAAAAAAAAATCTATAATCATTTGATGTTCTTTTCTTTTTATTTATTCTTAGTACAACTGTTTTATCCTCTCTTATTATTTGCTGTAGTCTTTCAATTTTCTCCTCAATGGAAAGAAAATCGTTAGGCTTGTCGTCTTTTCTTCCTAATAAATTATTCTTTTGAATTTTTGTTAACCTATCAATATTTCTGCAATAGTAATCATAACCAATACTATTAATAAATGCTTCAAAAAATGAATAAAAACTTATTATCGATAACCTACTATAAGTTGCCACAGTTTGATTAGCATTTGTTAGTGCTCTTAAAATATATTGATTTTCTTTATTATTTTCATTTCCTTTTACAAAATTAGCGTATCGATGCATTTTATCAAAAGTATCTTCTGCTTTTACCAAAAGGTAGAAAGCATCTTTTAATAAGAACTCCTCTTCCACACTAATTTTTCCTGCATGAATTCCTAATCCAATTTTTGTTTGGTATGGCAAATAATTAGGATAAGGCAACTTTAAGTGATTAAAAGTCTCAATTAACCAGCCGTATTCAACACCCTTCGAATAAACATTTTTATTACACTTAAAAAAACTATTAAATTCATTTGCAATAGTATCTATATCCTTAATATTTTCAAATTTGTCTTTATACTTATTTATAATACTGTCTAAAAACTCATTTACTTCATTCTCTTTTTTTGATAATTCTTCATCTGTCGAGTTTTTAATCCAATTATATAAGTCTTGTATCATCTCTTTAACTTCACTATTGGCAACTCCACCATATTCTTTAGGTGTCAGAGAAAATAATAATTGAACATATATCAATTTATTACTTAGTCTATTTCTATTATCCAAACCCACTTACCCCCGACTGATTAAAAGTAAATAGTTTTATAAATTAATCTTTAAATCTATGCCCGTTCTTCAAGGCTTATCTCATCTAATTTAAAACGTTCTTTTGAGTCTAAAGGGAACCATGCTCTATGATTAATACTCACAGCGCCGTTAGAAATATAATCTAGCAAATTATTAATAAAATAAGCGTAGGACAAATCTTTAAGTTTATAGATATGCCATTTTGAGCATTCTTCATTTGTTATTGGGTCGTTTGTCCAATATTTCATAAAAAGATTTTTGCCTAGTACTAAATGATTAATATATGACCTACCACCTACATTAGTAATTTCACTTACTCGCTCTATCAAGTTTCTACTATATTCTCTTTCATATTCATATGAAAACAATCCTATAAAACAGTTTATATCTGTTACTAATTCAGCAATTCGATTTAATGTTAATAATGTTTCTCTCAAGTCAGTTATATTCTGCCTAGTTTTTGCCTCTATTACTGCTCTAACTGAATCAGGTGTAACAAATACTAGGTCACCTTCCTTAAATAATACAGGATATCTACTATCATACACTAAAATATCTACCTGGCTAGAACACTCTTCACCATTATGAATAAAACCTCTAGCAATTTTAATATGTTCAGGCGTATACCTTCTTATAACATGACGTAATACCGATTCTTTTAATTCACCATCTGTTGGAAAATGAGTTTCATTCATCAAAAATCTTATTCTATTTTTTGCCGAACAAATTTCTTCACCTATAGACTTATAGTAATTTATCAAATCCAAATTTTATCATCTCACAAAATCTTTTTATTTTTAAATTTAATTTTTATTTTTATCTTTACTCATGTTATATTTGATTTTGCTTAATTACAGTATAATACATTTTTTTACTTTATTCTATTTAATCTCTATACGCTCCTGGATATTGGATGCAATTAATATCTATTAAAATATTTCGCCTAAAAATTTGAATCTCGGAAGATGATATGTAAAATTACCTCCAAATCTCTAAAAGGATTTAGGGAAAGGAGGTGAACACATGGTTTCCGTAGACACAATCCGAGCATACACATATACCAATATTAATATAAATTACCTTATAAAGAATGGTTGGAGGAAATGGGTAAATAGAAAGGATGGTACTGTTTCTTATTTTAAGAAGGATAAGCATCTCCTATTTTGGTACTTTCCTCAGGGAATATTGTTGATTAAATTCAGTATTTCAAAATTTTATTACGGTACAAATGCTAAAGTATTTGATTTGAACAATGCTAGTCTAATTATTAAGTTGGTAAACCATAGAATTAAAAGGCTTTTTCCCTCAAGCAGTAGTATAGTTCCATTTGAGAATTGGACTTGCTCAGAGATTCATCCTTTTGTTCATTTACATGCAGATAATGTAAAAGATAAAATAACTTACCTGGAATGTCTCAAGAAATTATACTATCCCAGGCTGAAAAAACATACGTATCCAATGGGGATACAGGCTAGAAACAAAAGCCGTTCAATTAATATTTATAGTAAATCAGATGAAATAGAATTTAGGGCTGATAATAAGCCTTCTTCAATATCATTTCAGGATTTATCAATAAACAATATTGAAAATGTCATAAGATTTGAATATCAACTCAAAAAACACTCAGTAAAATACCACTTTAAAAATAACAGAAAAGTAAAAGATGTCCTGAGAAAAGATTTCTGCCAAAACATACTTTTATCAGTTATTAAAGACATCGGTCTTGATAATTCCTTTTTATACAAACAAGAAGTCATCAACAGAATTAAAAAGGAATTCAGTAAAGTAAAGGCTAGAAACTTAATAGAATTCATCACCTATTTCAACGAAAAACCTGAAGATTTTATTAATGCAAAATATCCGAAAAAAACACAAACCAATTATTTAAGAATATTAAAGGAAAAGAATATTAATTATGTCTTCCTTCCATATAAAGTAAGCCAAAAGATTGATTTTACTAATTTTGAAGAACCAACTAAGTCAACCCTACAATTTTCTCTTTTTAAAATATTATTGATAATAGCCCTTTTAAAATTTTGTAATATACCACAGAAAAAATATTATATAAAACCTGTAGCATTGACCTCAGTATTCACTACAGAGGCGTATTATTATGAAGATGGCGGTGGGTAATGCTTATATATCATAGGTAAAATTAACCCCTATTTGAAAATAACCATAATAAACCTTTTATATAATAACCATGTAATAACCTTTAACACGTGTTAAAGTTAAATTAATATGCATAAAGTCAAGGTCATTATGTATCTTTTTTAAATGAGATACACAATGGCCTATTTGTGCATGTGCTTCTACACAAGCATACTGTGTTTTTCTAATTTCTCAAGCATAATTTTTTGCTGTTTGGTAGTAAATTGAAAATAGCACAAAGTAGAGTTTACAGATTTATGTCCTAGCCAAAATTGAACTTCTTTTATATCCAAGTCTGATTCTGCTAGATGCACTGCAGTAGAATGTTTCAAACAGTGAAAATGCCATTTGTTTTCATCTTTGATTTTCGCCATTTGGCAGTATCGCTTCATTAAGTAGTCCAGCATTTTCCTGGAGATTGGATTTTGCTCCTGGCTCTTAAAAAGTACCTCTGATTCTTCTTTAACTCCATATTCTTTAATGTATTGATTTAGAATTTTAACAGTTTGTTTATCTAAGGCAATGGTATTATTCCAACTACTTTTCAATCGCTTACAGTATAATTCTCCTTTGGTTTTATTGTAATATTCCAATTTTAATAGCCCGATTTCCGTGGCTCTAAGTCCGCAGCGATATGCTACTCTAAAAATACATAAATTACGGAGTGCATGCCTATCACCAGAGTTTTTTATTGCATTAAATAACCTACTTAATTCATCCTGTGTAAAATATTTTATTGTGGTATCCATAACATCCTCCTTAAACTTGGACAATATATTCATAATGTCCAACTGTGATTCCCGCAAAAGCCTTGATATATCTGAGTTTATAGGAATGAATACTAAAACTTAATTGTATGTTGGACATTACTTACCAATATTTTAATCAGTATAAGTAGCCATTATTTTCTTTCTAGTTATTGCTTCTAAATTTAATTTAGCGCAATTTGTCCAAGTTGTAAGGTCCTTTTTCAAAATTTCTACTATTATTTTAAAATAAACTAAGCAAAAAGACTTTCAGGCTTACCCGAAAGTCTTTTTGCTATGCTTCCTTAAATGCTTCCTGTAAAACAGATTGCATTAACATTTCACTATCTTTTTTAGACTGCTCTATATTTTTTTCAAGTTCATCACATAAAGCCATTAATTGGTCTACTTTTTCTACAATGCGTTTTTGTTCGTTTAGTGGAGGTAAAGGTGCAATAGTATTTATAATTTTTTGCTTTGATATATTAGGCTGTGCCCCACCTGCACCTTGTCCTTTAAATTCTTCTCGCAAAGATAATAATAAATAAAATAAATATCTATTATAAACTTGTGAAAATGGAGTACAACCACAACATGCTTGGTTGGTAGTTGCTTCTACATTTAATATTCCAAGTTTGCCTATTGTGGCTCCATACATTGCAATTAAAATATCACCAGGCTTATTTAATCTTAGCGAACACTCTTTTAGTGCCAGTTCAGTGATTTTTTCTACTGAATCATCTATATATCCATCCTTTAACTCACCTGTTTTTAACCACAATATTTCACCATTATAGTATTTTGGATTACGCCTTGATGGTGTTGCTCCTGCTCCCCAGTCGCCAATATCACCTAACCTCACCCACTCCCATCCCTTTGGTAATTCATAGGGAATTTCATCTTCTGAAATAGGTGGCAGAGGTTTTTCTTTTTTAATTTTGCCTTCCTTTATAAGCCTTTCTTTTTCTTCTTTTATTCTTTCTAAAAGAACACTTGCCGGTTCATCATTAGGGTCTTGCGGCACAAGTTTCCCCTGTACGGCTTCTTGAAGAATGCTATGGCGGAGTTTTGATATTAAGATAGCATTTATTTCATTAGTTTCTTGTAATTGCATATGCAAATAGTAACATTCAAAAACTTTTTTTGAAAACTCGAATATTTGGTTGTCTAAATTAAAATTAAAAAATGATGGTATTTTACTGTCTTCTAAACATTTCATACAATAATTCATAAAAGATACGAATTCTCGCTGAATTTCAAAGTTAGGACATCTAACTTCAATATTTAATAATTTTTTCTGATTTAAAATAGGTAGAGTAGTAGAAGAAGATTTATCTTCAAACAAATTTTTTCTACATAACAAATAATAGAATGCATATTCTGGAAGTATTTTATCTTTAAATAATATTCCTGTTATTTGTTGATTTGAAGAAGCCTCTTTTTTTAATATACCTAATCTTCCTATATCACCAATACAAGTTATAAGCAATGTATTCTTTTTAAACACAGTTGCTTGTTTTTTTTCAACAGCCAAATTCGAGATTTTGTTTTGCGACTCAGATAAATACATTTCATATCCTATTTCATCTGGTTTAAACCATGAAAATTCTTCTTTATTATAATATTCTTTATTGTTTTTAGATGGTGTTTTTCCTGTTTTTATTTCATCCACATATATTTCTAATTTTTCTTTCTTAACATAATTTAAGAGATATTCTGTAAAATAATAACTAATATATGCAATGGGACTGTTAATATAATATCTAAACTTTTCAGATGCCTTCATTTTTTTACCACCATTTTAATTTTATTTATTAATGCAATTGATTTGTTAATGTTTGACTCCAATTTTAATATCAATTCTGAAGAGGATAAAATATCATCTGGTTTATCTTTATTAGGATTCTTAATATCCAGATTATAATTCCTGCTCTTTATCTCCTCTATACTAACCTTCCAAGCATATTCATTCTCTTCTCTGTTATTCCACCACTGTTTTTCAAGTTCAAACTCTTCATATCTTATTGGCTTTGTCTTTGTATATTTCTTATATCCTTCTGGTAATGGATGCTCAAAGAACCAAATTTCTTTTGTTGATTTTCCTTTTTCAAAGAATAGAAGATTAGTATTTATATCTGTATATGGAGCAAATACACCATTAGGCAGCCTTACTATTGTATGAAGATTAAATTCCTCAAGCAATTTCTCCTTTATGGTAGTCTTTACACCTTCACCGAAAAGGAATCCATCAGGTAGTACAATTGCAGCCCTTCCGTTATCTTTCAACAGATACATTAAAAGCACCATAAAAAGGTCAGCAGTTTCCTTTGTTTGAAATTGTTGCGGAAAATTTACCTGGATTCCATCTTCCTCAATTCCGCCAAAAGGTGGATTAGTCACAATAATATCCACTTTGTCTATAGGCTTATAATCCCTTACATTGCGAGTTAATGAATTGTCATGCCTTATCTTTGGTTCATCGATATCATGGAGAATTAAATTTGTTACTGCCAGCATGTAGGGTAAAGGTTTCTTTTCAATGCCTAATATGGTCTCCTGTAGAGTTTTTTCATCTTCTATGTTTTTTACTTGCTTCTTTAAATGCTCCAAGGCACAAACAAGGAAGCCGCCAGTACCACAGGCAAAGTCCAAAACCTTCTCTCCCAATTGTGGGTTAACCATATCTACCATGAACTGAGTTACGGGTCTTGGAGTATAGTATTCTCCTGCATTCCCTGCACTTTGTAAATCCCTTAATATGCTTTCATAGATATCATTAAATAAATGCCTGTCTTTTTGAGTTGTGAAGTCTATTTCATTTAACTTATTGATTACCTGCCTCATTAAGGTTCCAGATTTCATATAGTTATAGGAATCCTCAAAAACGGCCTTTACAATAAAAGCCTTTGGATTACTGTTTTCATCCAGTTCCATTTCTTTTAATTCTTTAAATAGTTTATTATTTACAAAATCTAAAAGTTCATCTCCTGTAATTCCTTCATCATCAGCAGCCCAATCCCTCCAGCGTAATCCTTCTGGAATAATTGGGGTGTAATCATCATCCATTAGTTCCCATTCCTCTTCTTTTGCATCAAACACCTTTAAAAATATCATCCATACGAGTTGGGATATTCTTTGGGCATCTCCATCTACGCCAGCATCCTGACGCATAATATCCTGAACTGCTTTTATAATTGCTGATATTGACATTTGTACATCACCTTCCTAATTATGCAGTGTATATTTCCTTTTCTAATTCTTTAATGGCTTCCAGATATTTTTGCTTTCCACCAAATTTCTTAACTATTTCAAGAGGAGAGCCAAATCTTTTAAAATCAGGAACCTTGAGTATTTCTAGGTTCTCAAGATTTTCAATTCCTTCGTCAGCATACTTTTCCAGCAGTGCTTCCAATACTTCCCTTGCACTTTCTCCGTATTTTGTAAAGTAGTTTCTCTTCTTTACATTATTAGCCCTTTCTTTTCTTGTGAGAGGAGGCATGTCAAAGGCTACATGACAAATTAAATCAAATGGGTCTAAATCCTTTCCCACTTCTTCTTTGAGTTCTTCAAGGAGTACTCCTCTTTCTTCTAATTCTTTTAATATGGCTTCTTTTCTCTCTGATTCATTCCATTTTCTTAGAAATTCATCAAGAGTTTTAAATTCATTTTTAATATTTTTCCTGGTATAAGATATTAATGACTCTGTTATAAGTTTGCCATCCTTGTCATAGTAATAAACTCTTTCATGTATTACCTTTACAGGAACATCATTTACATAATACTTGGCTGGAGTTTCATTAATCTCTCCTCCATCTATAATATCTGGTGGAATATTAACATCAGTGACATCACTTCCATTATTATCTTCATTTTCAATATCAGTACATGTACCATTATCTGAAGGCTCTTCTTCCTCCGTAGGAATTTCTCCTGTAGTTGTTTTAACGCTTACAGGGTCTCCATCAAAATCTGGGTCTGCAAATAATTTAGTGACTCCTCTGAAGTCTATTATGGTAAAATACTGTTTGCCATAATCCTCTCTTATTCTTGTACCTCTCCCAATAATTTGTTTGAATTCAATCATGCTATTAATATTAGCATCTAAAACGATGAACTGACAAGTCTGAGCATCCACTCCTGTGGTCATTAATTTACTTGTTGTAACCAAAACAGGGTATTTGCTAGCAGGGTCTATAAAATTATCCAGTTCAGCCTTGCCTTCTTCGTTATCCCCTGTGATTCTCATGACATATTTGGGATTCTCTGCTACTAAATCTGCATTTTCATTGACAAGTGCCTGCCTCATCCTTTCGGCATGCTCAATATCTACACAGAAGAAAATTGTCTTGGCAAATCTGGAATTATTCTTTTTTAAGTAATCAGACACTTTTTTGGCAACAATCTCTGTCCGGTTTTCAATGACTAAGTTTTTATCAAAATCCTTTATATTATATTCTCTATCCTCAATTTCAAAGCCATACTTGTCCCTTTTCCCTTTTTCCGGCCTATAACCTTCTACATCTCTATCCAATATTACTCTTATGACTTTGTATGGGGCGAGGAAACCGTCTTCGATTCCCTGTTTTAATGAGTAGGTGTAAATAGGTTCACCAAAGTATTCTATGTTTGATACATCCTTTGTTTCCTTCGGTGTTGCCGTAAGCCCTATTTGGGTGGCAGGATGGAAGTATTCTAATATTTCTCTCCAAGCAGAATCTTCTTTGGCGCTTCCCCTATGGCACTCGTCAATAATGATTAAATCAAAAAACTCTGGTGAAAACTGCTTATATACATTTTTAAATTCATCTTCACCTGAAATTCCTTGGTATAGGGCTAAATAAATTTCATGGGCTTTGTCTATTTTTCTATTGGTGATTTTCGTCATTTTATCGCCGAAATATTTAAAATCATTTGCCATAGTCTGGTCTACTAAAATATTCCTATCGGCTAAAAATAAGATTCTCTTTTTAGCCCTGGACTTCCAAAGCCTATAGATAATTTGAAAGGCTGTATAGGTTTTCCCTGTGCCAGTAGCCATGACAAGCAAAATTCGATTTTGACCTTTGGCAATTGCCTCTACCGTTCTGTTTATGGCAATGCGCTGATAATATCTTGGGCTTTTGCCATTTTGTTCAAAATAGTATTCCTGTGTAACAATTTCTTCTTCTCTTTCACTAAGCCCTTTTGCTTTCTTGTACCTGCTCCATAGTTCTTCGGGAGATGGGAACTGGTTAAGTGGTATTTCTCTTTCTTTACTGCCCACACTAATAGTTCTGTCATGTTCCAAAAATGCATCCCCGTTGCTCGAAAAAACAAATGGAATGTCCAGAATCTCTGCATATTTCAAAGCCTGCTGCATACCAGCCCCCACTGGATGCTTATTATCTTTTGCTTCTATAATAGCAAGAGGTATATTGGACTTATAATAGAGTATATAGTCCGCTCTTTTCCTTTCTCCTCTTGTAACCAATTTTTTTCTAACAATGATTCTCCCATCAGTAAAGGAAACTTCCTCTCTAATTTGTCTTTCTAAATCCCATCCTGCATTTATCAAGGATGGTGTTATGTACTTGGAGCATATATCCCTTTCAGATAAATCTTTCTTATTCACAAATATCACCCCAGTCCTAATATTTAAATCCTAAACATAGATGCCACACTTATCAATATTTTATCATAAGTGTCCAAGAATTAGCAATTTGAATAATAGATAGAATTAAAAATGTAAAAAAGGCATTATAAAAATGCCTTTTTTACAATAAATACCTTATTCAATTATTATATTAATCCTTAATGGAGGTATAATGATGGAATAATAGAGTAGTAAATCATAATGAACTATTTCAAGTATTTTATTAAAATTTTCGCTTCTTTACAAATTTTATTAATTATTAAAATTAATATAGAATTATTTTTTGCACTTTATTATCTTTCTTCTTATATAGGCTAATTTAATGACTTTTCATTCCATTTGCCTGTTTTAATAAGGTAACAATTAGTTATAACTGTTGTTTATCCAACAATTCTTTTAATATCAAAATCTTTGCCCTGCTTTGATATTGAAAAGTTTTTCTAATTGGTATTCCTAATTCCACTAGGCTTTTCTTTATCTCCCTTTGCACAACCTGCTAAATAGCATAGTAGATAGGAATATTATTTCATTTGTCCATTTCTGTACACAAATCATGGAAATTAGATTGGAGAATCTGTTCTCGGAGAACACTATCGATTTCAACCCTCCATTCTTTATTAAAGTAAATATCATTCATTGGTTTTTCAAATGCTTTAATAACATGGGCAATCCGTTCTCGGTTATTTTTCAATTTACATTTATAGAAATTGATTTTAAAGTAAAAAATAGCATTTTCAATTCGACGATAGGAATATATAGAATCTTCAAGACCGAGCAATTCTCTAATTTGATTTAAATTGAACGTTATTTCTTCGCCTAGTTCAATTTGGTGCCTTCCCAGAAATAAAATAACAGTTAAAGTTTTTAAATTGAAATTATTTGCATCAATCAAGATATTACTTTTGTCCCACACTTTTTTAAAAAAAGTTTCAAATTTTGTACTATCCATAGTAAACACCTTTCCAAATTAAATAAGACATATTATATCATAAAAAAATAAGGGCTTTCTTTAATCTAAAATGGTATTTTATTTTCTCTTCGAAGAACAAACTCGCAAGTAAAATAAAAATACTATCAAAAATACAAGCAAATGACTAGTTTGATATCATTCTTTGGATTTTCGTGTTGTTCTAAAAAAATTTTTTAGTTAAAAAATAAAATAAATAGTCCTTACCCATCAGGTAAGAACCTTTTCATTTTGCAGTACTTTTTTTAAGAAATACTTGAATTTAAATTCCTCATATGTTTTATCAAAGTTTTTGATTATTTCATCCAGCGTCATATTTTCCGATACTTGCTCAGTTTCCTCTAAACATTCATCAATAAGTTCTTCAATGAATTCATCATTACTCTTATCTCTGGTAGCATCCAATTCTTCTATATAATTCCGAAACCTGCTGCTCACATGACTTGATTCTATATCCTTTAGGTATTCTTCTACATCGCCATAATGCTGTTCTAATATATTCAATTCCTTCCCCTTTGTTTTGAGGTAGTTATTAAATTCTTTGAAATCCTGAACTCCAAGAATCTTGCAAAGCCCTACAGTACTGGAATACTGATTATATTCAATTTCTTTAATTTCTAATTTTTTTGGTCCATATCTTGCATTACTGATAGTGTTTATTACAATCCTTGAATAAACTTTTTCAAGTAGTTGTCTTTTTTGCAATAGTGGTAATGAAGAAAAATAGTCTTCTATATTGTCAAACTGTTCTTGTTCCCGACTTTCCTTTAACAGGGCTTCTTTACGTCTTTCTGCTTGTTTGATATTATTTTGCTGTTCCGTTATTAGTTGTTGAACTTTTGCAATATCAATTTCTGTGTCATTTATCATTTTCTGAAGCCTTTCATATTTAAAGGTTCCAGAATCCTCTAATAGTTGGCGTTCAATCAAAGTATCCAACTTTGATACTAACCTAGTTTTATTTTTCTCAAGTATCTTTATTTCATCTTTAATTTTGGCAATCTCCTTATCAAAAAGCATTTGTTCATCAGTTCCGTATTTCTCGTAAATATATTGCTGATATTCTTTAACTAACATAAATGCTTCTTTAAGTCGCTTAAAAAAATCTTCTTTTATCAGATTAAACGCTCGCTCTTCTTGTACTGAATAATAGCCATCGCAGTAGTTCCGACCCGCATTAAAACTATTGCATTTATAATATACTTTTGCTTTACCTCTTTTTCCATTGGCCAATTTAGGTGCTGGCTGTAGAGAGGATGTCATTCTTCCGCCACATCCAGGACATCTTAAAATATTTATAAACATTTTTTTATTTGCATCGTCAAACTGCTGTTTTGTAATCCCACGCATGGCATCTGCTGTATTTTCATTTACTCTAACTTTTCTTCTGCTGCGTAAACGCTCTAATGCTTCAAGAAAAACATCTTCCGGAATTATTGCTTGATGGTTTCCTAAAGGCAAATCATAAAAGTTTACATCAAATATAGTTTTCTTTTCCCAAACCCGCACACCTTCTTCTGTTTTTTTCTTCTGCCTACGTTTTGCCCAAAAAAGTCTCGAACAATATACAGGATTTTCTAAAATTTTTTGAACAGTTGCAGTTGCAAATTGTTTTCCCGCTCTTGTTTTATAACCATGTAAATTTAGGTGCTGGGCTACATTTTTTATACTATACTTTTCTCTAACAAACAAAGTAAAAATCAATTCTACTATAGGTTTTTCTTCTTCATTTACAATAAGCCTCTTCTTTATATCTCTTTTCTTTGTTTTGCTGTTTTGATTTTCTTGAAAGTTATTTTCTTGCTTTACTGAATAATACTCATATTTGTATCCATAGGGAGGCGGCCCTCCAAAATAATTCCCCGCTTCTACAGATTTACTCATGCCGTCAATTACCCTTTCCCTAAGTTGGTCAATAAATAACTCATTGAGCATGCTGTAGATACTTACCATAATTTTTGCATTTTGCCCATTTATATCCCCATTAAAAGCGCCATCGCAGGTGTAAAGTCTTAAATTATTTTCCTTCAATAATTTGAAAATCTGAAGTGTATGGCTGATACTTCTACTGATACGGCTTAAATCATAGCAGCAAATACCATCATACTGCCCTTTTTCTAACTTATCCAACAGTTCTTTTAATTGGTCTCTCTCTAGTATAGTTGTTCCAGATATTCCAGCATCACAATAGAAATCAATATCTGCATCATTATATCCTTTGCTTTTTAAAAGAAAAATGCATCTCTCTTTTTGCACATCCAAGGAATAAGCATCATCTGCAGCCTGTCGTGCCGATGAAACCCTTGTATATACTGCAATTTTACCCATAACAACATGCCTCCTTCCTGCGCTTCTCTTCTGTTCTTAGCATAACACATGAAAAGCACGGGTAATTTGGAGTCATGTATTCGGTAAATCACGGCTCCTTATTAATAATCCGATAAGACCTATAAATTTGCTCCAACAAAATAAGCCGCATCAATTGATGTGGAAAGGTCATTTTTGAAAAACTAAGTTGATAATGGGCCCGCTTTAGGACTTCTTCTGAAAGACCTAAGGAGCCCCCAATCACAAAACTTATATGGCTTTTTCCCGATACAAATAGTTTTTCCATATAAGATGCCAATTGCTCAGATGATAACATATTACCCTGAATAGCCAAGGCAATGCAAAAGGAATCCTCCTTTAGTACCCTTAATATCCTCTGGCCCTCTTTCTTTTTAATGGCTTCTTCCAAGGCTTTTCCTGCATTATCAGGAGTTTTTTCATCGGGAAGCTCTATAATATCCAAGGTACAGTATCTGCTAAGTCTTTTTTTATACTCATCTACTGCCATGGTTAGATATTTTTCTTTTAGCTTACCCACACAAATCAGAGAGACTTTCACTTGCCATATCTTCCTTTTCATTTTCTTTTATATATTCGTATAATACACCATTTTTTACTTTCTTAAGCTTATCACCTTTAAAGCCAAGCTTACGTAGCTCTTTTTGAAAATTATAAATCATAAAACCATGAAATACAATCAGTATATTTTCCTTGGACCAATCAATACGATCTAGGAACTCATGAATCCTTTTTCTGGTTTCCTCTTTGTTTTCAGGCTGGCTCTTTAATTTTAAATACCAAGCAATCCTCCCACATATATGCCATAAGGCAAATGGCAACTTAATTCTTTTCGTATTTATAAAAGGAGCATTGTCTACTTCTCTAAGAAGCTTGTCTATTATTATACTTCCCTTATATACTTCTTTGGCAGTTATAATTGCTCTTGGCATATCACTTACATAACAGACATCCCATTCTACTCCATTCATTTCAACCTTAGTTTTAATCACCTGTGATATATCATATCTTCTTGACCATTCAAGAAATTCCTGAGAGGTCATCATCTTTTTATGAGGACAATCGACTTTGAAATGCCTTAATAATCCTATTCTCATACTTTTCCCCTAATTAAAAATTTTATAATGATAAACTTAGTTACCATTTTACAAACAAACTTACTAGATTTCAAGCAAAAGAAAAAGCCATTTCAAAAAACATATATAATCTTTTGAAATGGCTTTATGTAGATATACTAAAACAAGTTCCTCTTTATTCTTTAACTCCACCGATAGTCAGTCCGGTTACAAAATATCTCTGTAAGAAAGGATAGAGACATACTATGGGAAATGCGGTAACCATAGTTGCAGCCGCCCTTACTGATTCCGGTGTTACCATGCTAGAAGCATGTTTTATTGCATTAGGATCTCCGGATTGCTGATTTATTGCAGACAACAGTTTCATCAGCTCATACTGTAAGGTTGTTAAATCCTCTCTTTGTGCATTGTATATCATAGCATCAAACCATGAGTTCCATTGACCTACTGCTACAAATAATGCCACTGTAGCTAATACCGGTTTACAAAGGGGTAATATAATCCTTAAAAATATTCTTATATGCCCCGCACCGTCAACTTGAGCTGACTCTACAAAGCTATCCGGCAGACCATTCATAAATGTTCGTATAACTATCATATTAAATGCAGATACCAAACCCGGAATTATATACACCCAGAAATTATTAGTCAAATGTAATTTTTGATATAATAACAGTGTCGGTATTATTCCGGCATTTACATACATGGTAAGAACATATATTAAGGATACCTGTTTATTAAAGTAAAACTCTTTTCTAGAAAGAATATAAGCAAGCATAGCAGTTACAAATGTTTGCAAAAAGGTTCCTATAACTGTTCTAAGTACTGATATATAAGCACCCCTCACCA
Organism: Herbinix luporum; assembly: GCF_900070325.1. Lineage (GTDB taxonomy): Bacteria > Bacillota > Clostridia > Lachnospirales > Lachnospiraceae > Mobilitalea > Mobilitalea luporum. The sequence continues at coordinate 807,977 of NZ_LN879430.1, read as the reverse complement.
AACTTTTCATATTAAACACAGCTTTATAATTCTGCAAAGTCCATTTTCTAGGTAAGAGTCGTATTCCACCTGTTAAAGTATCTACTGCTTCGTTAAATGATATAGCTAAGGTATTTAATATAGGATACAAAGTTACTACACAAAAAAGCGTTAGTACTATGGTATTTACAATAATAAATGCTATATCGAAAGGACTCTTTTTTATATGATTTTTGTTTTTTCTACTCAAGTTAATCCCTCCTCCTAATATAATCTTTCCTGGTCAAAGGCCTTAGCCGTTCTGTTAGCTATAGAAACCAGGAGGATACTGATTACACTCTTAAATATACCTGCTGCAGTACCAATCGAGAAATCTGCACCTTGGAAGAAGGACTTATTAAGTACATATGTATCTATTACCTCTGCCGTATTCTTTATTAAGTCATTTTTTAATTGTAACTGTGCTTCAAATCCCGAATTCATAACCATACCAAGATTTATAATCAACAATACAAATATGGTTGCTTTAATACCCGGCAGTGTAATATGAATCATCTTTTTAAATCTACCTGCGCCGTCAATGGAGGCTGCCTCATATAGATCAGGATTAATTGATGTTATGGAAGCCAGATATATAATACTGTTCCATCCTGTTTCCTTCCATACAACAGCTAATCCAACTATCCACCAGAAATATTTACCATCGGCGAAGAAGTTTATAGGAGCATCTATAAATCCCCAATTAACAAGCAATTCGTTAAGAATTCCTCCATCTACAGCCAATACATTTTTTACTATGGCTGCCACTATAATCCAAGATAGGAAGTGGGGAAGATAAGAAACTGTCTGAACAAGCTTCTTGCCTTTCACATTTACTACTTCGTTTAGTAATAGTGCAAATCCTATAGCAAATATAAAACTAAATACCAGATTTATCAAACTCATAGCCAGGGTATTTCTAAAGGCTAAAAGGAAATCTTTTTCTGTTAATAAGTAAATAAACTTATCCCATGCTACAAACATCTGATTAGCACCGGCTGCCGGTTTATGATTCTGAAAAGCCATTATCCAACCGGTTAAAGGCCCAAAATAGAATACAACTACATATACTATAAAGGGTAATGTCATCAGCATAAGCTGCTTTTGTCTCATTATCATCTTGAAAGTTACTATTCCTGCCCAACTTTCATGTAAATTACCTATTACAGCAATTAAAAGTATTACGAAATTCATGGCAGCAATAACTAAAAACCCAATACCAAAGTTTTCTTTATAGAATTTATCAACTTGCAAAGCCCCAATACCAATTGCATTAATTGACAAAATTCCTACAAAAGACATAAATATATTTATCAGCGATAATATCTTAACCACTTTATATGACGTAAGCTTCTTTCTAAATAACATAACAAAGCCTGATATATATGATAATACCACTGTCATTATCAATGTCAAAATCACTAAAAACGCACTTACAATATCTCTTTCTAGATATTTAATAACGGAGGCTGATAAATCTATCATATCAAAATAAGAATATGTTCTCTTCTCAAGACTACCCCACTCATCTAACTCGGCTACCTTCTCATTCATCTTTTCTGTCAGAATATCAATAATGTAATACTCATTCTCTTTTAATCTGCTTTCAATTGTCTGTCTATCCTTACCGTTAATTATATTTTTCGCTGTATTATATACAATATTCTTTGGAATGCCTGATTCCTTGGCCACCTTTTTTATAATATTACTATTAAGTGCTGCCATAGCAGTATCAATTTTATATCCGTCACCTTCTACATCATTTTGCTTAGGAAGATGTAGATAGGGGAGGAAAAAACTTATTATAGTTGCAAAGCATAAGGCAGCTATAATAATATAATAGGGTTTTCGTTTATTCATAGTAGTGCCTCCACTCTAAGTTCATAAGTCTATCTGCTTTAAATATGGGGTGCCTTATATGGCACTATGCCATAATCTGACACCCCTATTTTCTGTAATCTTACCAAAGATTTACTTTAAGACGTAACCTTAGTTTCTACTTTACTCAGCCAGTTCTGCTCTTCTACGTGCTTCTGCTGTTAGTTCATCTAGATAAGCATCAATATCAACTTCGGTTCTGTAAACTTCCATGTACTCTTCCCAGATATCTTCAAACTCCTCAGGAGAAGCCATCATAGCTCTAGGTAAGTATTCATGCTTAAGTTCTGTAATCTTAGCTCTGGCCTTACCATAGTCAGTATCTGTTGTCCAAGTATTAGTATAGGACCACATCGGATACCATGGCTCATTAGGTAGGCTAGGACTTAAGAATTCAAGGAATGTCTTATATCCATAACCGTCAAGAAGTTCTTTCTCAACAGGCTCTAGGCTGTCATAATATTCGCCAGGCTGCTGATTAGGATCGATAGCATTAATTCCATCATCGAATAAACCTTCATAGTGAGGGAAATATGCATATGCTGAACTTACCATATTCTGAGTAACCCAGTCTGTGTTACGGATATTACTTCTTTGTTCCTCTGTTCTATAGAATACACCGTTCTCATCAACCATGTAGTCTACGCCTTCTTCGCCCCAGTAAATCATCTTGGTAATTTCATCATCAAGAAGGTCATTTATAAACTGTAATGCACCTTCAATATCTTTACAACTCTTTGTAATACTTAAACCATTGGATACGTCAAGAGCTGCAGGGCTATGCCATCTGTCTACTCTCTCACCGTCAATAGTTATAGGTAGGGGAACATAAGTATCTTCAAATTTACCCTGGGCTTCTAATGCCTCAACAGCAGTATTGAAGTTCCAGAACTGATCCAAAGTACCTAATACTCTACCTGTGGATAATAAGGATATGTATTGGTCATAAGACATAGTATATGTCTCAGGATGAACAAGATTTCTATTATAGGCCTCATTCATCTTCTTATAATACTGATAAGCTTCTGGTATTGTATTATAGTCAATAGCAGTGATTGTTTCAGGATCTATGATACAAGCACCGTCATTTGGATAACCAGTTAAGAATAACGGAGGATTCTCAACACCGAAATATCTCCAGTCTTCTGTACTCATGGTAAATCCAACAGTTTCTTGACCATCTGCTGTTGTTGGATGTTCCTTCATATAGTCTTCAATCAAATCGAAGTACTGATCCATAGTCTTAATTTGAGGGAAGTTAGCCCAAATCAGAACTTTTTTCTGTATCCAGAATGCTTCATCCCAATGTTCAGTAGCCATTTCTTTTCCTTTTATAATACCGAACTGAGGAATAAGATAAATATGTCCGTCAGAATGTCTTACCTTATTCCAATCTGCTTCAGATAAGTAGTTTTTAATGTTAGGATAATTATCCCAGTATTCATCAATTGCGATTAATGCATTTGCCTCAATTAATGAGGGTGTACCTGTGGAACCGGTAATAAGATCAGGATATTCTCCTCCAGCAATCATAATACCGATTCTTTCGTCAGCAGTTTGACCGGTTAACCAAGTAACCTTAGCCCAAGCACCAATCTTCTCTGCAATTTTTCTAAGCATACGGTTGTCATCCGGTACTTCTGTTCCGGGCACAGCATGGAATGCCGTAAAGACTTTTTCTTCTTTTTTTCCATTGTCTTTCTGATCATTTGTTTCATCTGATACTTTACCCTTGTCAGTAGATTTCTGCTGTTTCTTTCCGCAACCTACAAAAAGAGCAGCAAACACTGTGACTACAAGTATCAGAGCCAAGAACGTTTTGAATTTCTTCATGTTCTTTCCTCCCTATACTTATTTACCGAAAATGAGTCTTAATACTGCACAATAACTCATGTCCGGTTAAGTCAATATTAGCATTATTGCACAATAACTTCAATGTATAAACTATAGCATAAATACAAAAAATTATATTTTTGCTTACTTTTATATATATTTTTTGTGGTTTTTCTATGGTTTGCTTAAAAACTTCTTTCTGTATTGAAGTGGCGTAGTTCCCTTAATTTGTACAAATTTACTAATGAAATAATCTGTATTGTTAAAACCTACAGCTTCTGCTATTTCATAAATTTTATAATCTGAACGCAGGAGCATTTCGCATGCTCTGTCAATTCTATAATTGTTTAAATAATCCTTAAAAGAAATCCCGAACTGCTTTTTAAAAATCTGTCCTAGATATGCGCTATTGATATAATATTTCTCACTTAAGTATTTTAAGCTTAAGTTTTCCTTATAATTTTCTACAATTTCCCTTTCTACATCAAACAAAACCCCACTAAAAGCATATTTTCTTAAAGTGTTTAGATAGTCAGAAAATTCCAAGGCAAATTTTTTAAACTGCCTAATACTTCCGGGAATTGACACTTGTCCATATCTTTCCTGCTTTAACATCTTATGTATTTCGTCTTGGTTAAAATCAGAATACATTTCCTTAGCCAAATTAATTAACTTAAATAAAAGGTAGTCCATGCTTAATTTAATCATCTTTGGCTCAGCAACCATTTCTTTAAAATTCTGATACAAGTCTTCAATTATTTCTTCAATCTGTTCTCTATCATTTTTTTCAATAACTTTAATTAGTTCATCTATTAAATTCTTATCTACAGTATACTTATCTGTATTAATTTGATTTTTAATTTCATCATAATAAGCAACCCCTGCAACTTCAGAGTATAAATAATAATATTTTACCATATCCGCCGTCTTATAACTTTCGTCTATTGATTTAATATTATTTACCATTTTACCTATATAAAAATTAATTTTATAAGATAAAGAAGCGCTTAATGCTATGTAGAATTCTTCTATGTATTCCTTCTCCTCTAGCTGCATCTTATCTGCCATACTTTTTACATATATAAAACCAATAGAATAATCATTATTATCTTTACTGGGCATATAAACATGATACCAATTATCACCTAAGTATGCTTTCACAGCTTCATATAAGTTTACATGTTCTTTGGCTTTTTCCTCATCGGATAAATGATTATAATCTTCGCAAGCCTTATCATATTCAATTCTTATATACCTTACATCTGCTATATCCCTTATATGTTGCTTAATATAGTCTATGCTATTACTGTCAACTACTCCTGATATTAGACCTGATAAATGACGGTCAAAAATAATTTTGTCGGATATTTCTTGTTTCTTTTCATTCTCCATCTGATGATAATAAAATTCCTTATATTCATCTAGAGCTTTAATTAACTCCTCTTTTTGAACCGGTTTTAAAACATAATCTACAACATCATATTTTATAGCTTTTTTTGCGTATTCAAACTCATAAAAGCCACTAAGTATAATAAATCTAACTTTTTTTGATAACTTTTTTCTGGTTTGCTCAATTAATTGCAATCCATCTATCCCCGGCATCTTTATATCAGTTATAACCAAGTCTATTTCTGTTTCTTCCATGATTTTAATAGCTTCCTGCCCATTAGCTGCTTCTGCACATATATTAAAGCCATACTTTTCCCAGTTAATCAATAACTTAAGTCCCTGGCGTATATATGGTTCATCATCCACGATCATAACCTTTATCATTATATATTCCTCCTATTTATCCCTTTTGTTAAAAGGCAGCCCAATCAAAATATCAGTACCACTATCAGGTTTGCTATCAATATCAAAAAGAATATCACTATTACTATACATCTTTAACCGTAAATAAGCGTTAAGTATACCTGTGCTTTTTGTGTTATATAACATACTACTGTCAGCACCCTCTATCATATTTTTTAACTCATTTAGTCTATTATCATCTATACCTTTTCCGTTATCAGAAATCTCAATTAAAAGATACTCCTCCTTCTTAGTAACGGTTACAGATATCACACCTTCCTTATCCCTTGTCTCAATACCATGAACACAGGCATTTTCGATAAATGTACTTATGGATAATTTAGGGACTAAGCATTTTTTACATTCATCCATTACGTAATGATAATACCTAATCTTATCCCCAAATCTATAATTTTGTATATCCATATATTTCTCTACAAATTCCATTTCTTCTTCTACTGTTATATAATCGTCTCCCCAAGTCATTGTTTTACGGAATAAAACAGCCAGTCCTCCTATAATTTCAGCTGTCTCAAGCTCATTTTTAATTAAACTTCTCATTCTGATAGATTCTAAAGTATTAAATAGAAAATGAGGATTAACTTGACTTTGGAGGGCTTTTAATTCAGCATTCTTTTTTGCCAGCTCCAAGGCCTGTTTTTCAGCCTGACCTTTAAATACCACCTCAATAAGTTCTTTAATCTTAGTTACCATCATATTATAACGGGTGATAAGTTTACCTATTTCATCTTCCCCTTCTTTGATTTTGATAAGTTCAAATTGTTCGTTTTCCACCTTACCCATATAAGAAGAAACCAACTTTAATCGTCCACTTATAGATTTACCTATCAAGAAAATCAATATAGTAGGAATAAAAAAATTAAATAAGACAATAGGTATTAGCCATATATTCTTAGATATGACGGACCAAAAAGGTGTTTCTTTAGCCACTATAAGTATTTCCCACTCTTCAAAACCGGTTTGAAAGGTCATGGACATAGTGGCCTGATCTGAATTTATACTACTTGCCGGTTCATATTCTCTTACACCGCTGGCACTAGGTTTGTTAGAAAATAATATGTTTTTCTTGTTTTTAACATAAATTTCTCCGTCTATTTTCTCATTAAGGACATCTTTAAGCATATAGCTATAATCTAAATCCACCTTTAAAATCTTACTCATATCCTGTTTGTCAAAATAGTTTAATCTACGTATAATACTTATAGTCCTACTGGTTCCGCTACCCGGTATATACTTTTTTGCACTATCATAATAGCTATATATAAATATGTCTTGTCCGCTTTCCAAAAATGCCTTGTACCAATTAGTGTCCTTAGCTGAGTCTAATTTAGCAATGCTCCCTCCGCTTACCAAGGTATCATTATCTGCGTAAATTATAATCTTATAAATGCGGCCATAATTATAATTAAAATTTAAACTATTATATTTTAGCATTGTCATATAATGTTCATAATAATCCAGATGATTTTTATATTCCTTAGTCAAAAACTCATTTAATTTTTCATTTGAATATAGATTGTATGTGAATAATATGCAATTGTTTACTTTGTCTGCTAGGTTGGTTTTTACTCGCTCCATAGAATATGTAAGATCCCTTATATGATTTTCCCTATAATTTTTTTGAACTGTATAAATAATGATAGCATCCGTAAAAATAATAGGAATCAAAACACAGAAGCAATAAACCAACAGTAATTTTGTCCTTATTCTATAGTTATTAAGACTAAACTTATTTATCTTCTTATGCTTATTTTTCATTATATCCTCGCACCCTTATATATTTTTTACAAACCATATAAATTAATAAAAAACATATATTTTATTTTATACAATAAATATTATTTAATCAATGCCACATTATTAATAATAAACTAAAATTAGACTAAATTAAAGATAAGTTTTGTTATTTCACTAAGAATCGTACTTTTCTATTTGCAAGATATCATACATATTGCTATAATGTTAATAAGAACGTTACATTAAATTATCTTTTTCTACATATTTTACAATACGGTTAGGAGGTTTAACACATGTCCTTATTCAAAAAATCAAGAACCAAACTAGTATTTTTTTTGCTATGTATAGCTATTTTATTTATACTTAACAACTTAATCGGGCTTAAATATGTCCAGAGCGGAACAAAAATTTTAACTATATTTATATCTATTTTAATTATTGGCCTAGCCTATTTATTAGTAAGATTTTTAATGATAGATTATATAGCTCCTCTTCGTTCACTTATTTTTTATTTAACATCAACTGATAATAACTCTAGCTCTAAAACAATAATTACTGATCTTATGGAACTAGACAATATAATAGGCAATCTGGCAAGACTTATAAATGATAGGTTAAGCAACAATAATGAAGAAAAGAAAATAGGTAGTTTACCTCCTATTATTAACCTTAAAAATGTATCTGCTAATATGGAAGATCTACATAATAATATCGATAGTATTGCTGCTACCTCTGAAGAATTATCAGCTACCATGGAAGAAACCTCAGCTATATCTACCGATATTGCTTCCACATCCTTAGAAATTGCTGAAACTGTACAGGAATTCTCAGAAAAAGCACAAACCGGATATAAAACTTCTGAAGATATTAAAGTAAGTGCACAAGAAACCATGGAAAATGTATCTAAGGCCCAAGAAAATGCTAATCTAATTTTTTCTGATACTAAATTACATCTGGAAAAAGCAATTGAGGAATCTAAAATTGCTGATCAAATTTCTATTTTATCTAAATCAATTAACGACATTATTTCACAGACTAAATTACTGGCACTTAATGCTTCCATAGAAGCTGCCAGAGCAGGGGAATATGGAAAAGGTTTCGCTGTAGTTGCAGATGAAATACGTAAACTATCAGAACAATCCAAAAGTAACATTACTCAGATAGATCAGATTACCGAAAAAGTGAAGGAAGTAGTAAAAAATCTTTCCATATATGCTTCCGAATTACTAAGATTCGTGTCTGAAGATGTCAATGCAGATTATAATTTTATGAAAAATGTAGCAGATAAATATAAGGAAGATTCCTTAAAAATTAATAATTTATTTATGGATTTTAGTACCTCATCTGATGAATTGCTAACCTCTATAAGTGAGCTGCTAACAAACCTTGATCATATCGTTGCAGCTTCCAGTGACGGAGCTGAAGGCGTTAATGATATAGCCAATCAAATTAGTGATATGACCCAAGCATCAGGGGAAATATTAGCACAATTACAGAAAGTTAATAATTAAATTTAAATATAAATAATTTACAAGGGGGTTTTATTATGGAACTTATTCATACTATTAACAAACCGGAAGGATACTGTGGAATTATTAAAGGAAGAAATATTCTAAAATCCGCCGGCGTAGGGGTTTGGAAGCCGGAATATGTAGAAGATCTTATCAAGAACCTTCTTGAACTAGCTAAGAACTTTCAAGGTGAAGATTTTGCATATATTGCAGATCCTTCAAATATGAGCCCTATTTTAAGCAAGGAAACCTCAGCAGCATTTACAAAATTACATTCTGTTCTTGGAAAAGCAGGATGTAAAGCAGTTGCTTTTCTAGACGGAAACACTGCGGCTATGAAGCTTCAGTCTCAAAAACATCAGAACTTATCAGAAGTTAAAGAAATGCTAGTATTACATTTTAAAACTGAGGAGGAAGCCTTAAATTGGTTAGGTGAAATGGGTATTTGACATAAAAATGAAACAATTTGTTTACAAAATGTCTTTATTCTATCCATACTTTGAACACAAATTTATTTTATACTCTAATCAGAAAGTGTTAAATTTAAATTTATCACTCTCCTCCTCCCTACTTATATTAATATAGATTAGAGGGTGTCTGTCGACAATACCTGGCAGACACTCTTTTATTTTCATTTTCAAAGTAAAAAATTTTGATTTTATATTTATTTTATAAAGCATTCACAAAATAAACACATTTCCTTTGTATACTATGACCATAGACAGTGATAAAACACTTTCTACTCCCACCCTATTATACGCTATGGTAAACTAACACCCCTGTTGTTTACCAAAACGCCGGCCATAAGGCCGGCGTTTTACTATTTACTTATTAATCATTACTGCTCATAAACTGTCTTATCCGGTGCTCCAGCATTGGTATCAGGAAGTTTTGATATTCTTACTTGTCCTATCATCTTATTCATTGTCTCAAGAATATCAAACTTATAGCCTGCATATTGCAAAGTAGCCTTTTCACCGTCTGCGGGAATCCTATCGAGAATAGATATTAATAATCCGTTTAAAGTGTCAAAATCTTCGTGGTCAATCCTTATATCAAGCTTATCTTCCAAATCTTCAAGACTTATGGAGCCCTTAACCACACAGGAATCCTTATCCATACGAAGAATCATCTTCTCTTCCTTATCATATTCATCTTGAATATTTCCTACAATCTCTTCCAGAATATCTTCCATTGCTACCAGTCCTGAAGTCTGTCCATATTCATCGACTACTATGGCCATATGTATATTCTTAGCCTGCATTTCATGGAATAAAAGATTTACACTTTGGGTATCTGGTATAAAAAAGGGTTCCCTGGCTATATCCTGTAATCTTATATTTTTGCTATCCTTAGATATGTAAGCAGATATTATATCTTTTAGGTGTAATATTCCTACAATATTATCTAGATTGTCTACATATAAGGGATATCTGGAGTAATTCTTTGATAGCATAAACTTTAATGCCTCTTCTATGGTCATTTCTCCGTCCACTGCTACAATACGTTTTTTATGGGTCATAATATCTTCGGCTGCTTTATCATCTAACTCAATTATATTAGATATCATCTCAGCCTTACCGGCATCAATTACTCCCTGTTCATGGCCTTCATTAACCATAGATATGATTTCTTCTTCTATTTCATTTACCAAGATCTCTTTAGCAGAGATTCCAAATATCCTAAGAAGAAAAGTCATAATTTTGTCTATTATCCAAGTAAATGGACCGGTTACCATAAAGAATAAACGAATCAGACCATAAAGGCCAAAGCAAATCTGCTCTGAGTATTTTAAAGCCAGTTTTTTAGGTAATATCAAGCCAAATAATGTCATTATAAAAATCAATAAAGTTAAAGAAATAAAATTTACTAGTAATCCTAGTCCTTGTAAAAGGTATGTCAGAAAAAAAACTCCTGTAATAATCTCTACTGCACATATCATTAGTGATAAGCTGCCTTGATATTTTGTATCTGTACCGATTAAGTCTAATAAAACCAGTGCTTTTTTATTACCTTCTTCTGCTTTTTTTCTTATTGTATTCTCGTTGACATACTCCATCGCCGCTTTTATGCAAGACATAATTGCCATTACCAGGATAAGCAGTAGTATTATTGCTATCCCCCATAAAGGATTGTCACTATCCATTGTAAAAATAATCCCTTCCTTCTCTTATTAAAATTGTATGTGCTTAAAATATGTATCTAAAGACAAACTAATAATTAAGGCCTTATCAATTTTCTTTAATACATCTCGATCTAAATGGCATACTTTCTCCTTTAGTCTTGATTTATCAATTGTCCTTACCTGTTCAAGTAAAATAACAGAATCCTTAACTATTCCATACTTATTAGCAGACAGTTCCACATGGGTGGGAAGCTTGGCCTTATTCATCTTTGATGTTATAGCCGCACAAATTACTGTGGGACTGTGTTTGTTACCTGTATCATTTTGAACAATCAGCACAGGCCGGACACCACCCTGTTCTGATCCGACTACCGGCCTAAGATCAGCATAAAATATATCTCCTCTTCTAATTACCACTTTACTCACACTCCAATTGTAGGCTTTAACCTTATTATTGCCAAATTCTTCGTGTGTATTCTATAAAGTGATATCATTCACTAGATATTATAGATTAAAAATATATTCTTGGTATTCTTCTTCCCACAGTACAAACCAATTCATAGGGAAATGAATGGGACCACTCAGCCAGTTGTTTAACACTAATACTTCTTTCTCCATCTCTGCCAAGTAAGGTCACAACATCTCCACAAATTACCCCTTCAATATCGGTTACATCAACCATAAAATAATCCATACAGACTCTTCCTATAATGGGTGCATACTGACCACGTATTATAACCTTACCTATATTGGACAAATTCCTAGAATACCCGTCTGCATATCCTACAGGAATTGTGGCAACCTTAGTGGGTCTCTTGGTAACAAAAGTAGAACCATAACTGATGCCACAGCCTTCCTGAACTTCCTTAATATATATTATATGACTTTTTAGTTCCATAGCCGGAGTTAATCTAATAGATTTATGATCTACTTCTTCTGAAGGATAAATTCCATAAGTTGCAATTCCACATCTGACCATATCATACTCCGCACAAGGAAGCTCAATTATTCCTGCACTGTTAGCCATATGCCGTATAGGAATATGTATACCTGCCTCATTTACCAACTTACAAAAGTCATCAAATCTTTTTATCTGTTGTTTTGCACTACTTTTATCTATTTCGTCGGCTCTGGCAAAATGGGAGAAAATACCCGCTATACTAATGCCATCTAATGCTGCAATTTTCTTAATCTCATTAAGACTTTCTATAGTATCCTTAAAGCCAATCCTAGACATACCGGTATCTATCTTTATATGAATTTTTGCTGTTTTTTGCTGCTTCTTTGCTTCTTTTGCCAAATCTGCTGCCATATCATAACTAAATACAGTCTGCATTACATCATATGCTACAACATAATCAAACTGTTCCTTAGGAGTATATCCCAGTATTAATATTGGTTTTGTTATTCCGGCTTTTCTAAGTTCCATAGCTTCTTCAATAATTGCAACCCCGTAAGCATCTGCCATATCATTTTCTAAAGCCTTTGAAACTTCCACTGCGCCGTGCCCATATGCATCGGCCTTTACAATCACCATAAGCTTAGTATCTTTTTTTAATTTGCTTTTTACTTGATTTATATTAGATCGTATTGCTTCTAAGTTTATATTTGCCTGTGCCCTATAATAATCACATCTTTCCAATTATCTTCACCTAGTTTCTTATTAAAAAATTTATCTACTAAGAACTCCACATATAGCTTCTACTATATCTTCGGCCATTAATGAATAATAACCGGTTTTTTCTGCTGCCATATCTCCTGCCAGACCATGAATATAAACACCTAAGCAAGCCGCTTCATAAAAGGAGACTTTCTGAGCCATAAGGCCTGCAATAATACCTGTCAGCACATCTCCGCTCCCTGCGGTTGCCATTCCATTATTTCCGGAAATATTAATATATTTTTTGCCGGCAGAGGCAACAAATGTCCTAGCATCTTTTAAAACATATACTATTTCATTATTATAAGAACATTGATTTGCAATGTCAAATATGTTATGGGAAATGTCAGACAAATCTATACCTAAAAGTCTAGACAATTCCATAGGATGGGGAGTTAATATTGTATGCTTTGGAAGCATGGCATTAAGCTTATTTAACCTTTCCTTCCAAGAAATATAATTGCCATCTAAATTTTTTGCCATTATATTAAGTGCATCTGCATCAATTATTAACGGTATCTTATTCTGACTTAGCACCAATGACAAAAGTTCTTCGGCTTTTTCTGAAATACCCAGTCCCGGTCCAATAACTATTACATCGGCCCAGGCAATAATAGAGGGTAAATCCTCATCTAAATCATATGCTGCAAATAAGGCCTCGGGAAGTAATGTCTGTATAATATCCCTGTTCTTATGTGCAGTCAGTACCTTAACCATACCGGCACCGGTTTTATAACAAGCCTTAGCAGACAGATAGGCCGCACCTGCCATACCGATATTGCCCGCAATTATTAAAACCTTACCAAAAGTACCCTTATGGCCGTCTTTTTTTCTCATGGGAAGCTTGCTTAAATCCTCATTGGTATAATAGAAAGTATCAGCTCCTACATAAGTTAGTGCTTTACCGGGAAAACCTATATCAGCTAAGCTTATTTCTCCTGCATAATCAGCTCCCGGATACATCAATAAACCCTGTTTCATATAGCCAAAGGTTATGGTATAGTCTGCTTTTATGGCAGTACCCAGCACTTTTCCCGTATCAGCGGATATCCCTGAGGGAATATCAGCAGAAAACACCTTATAATTTCCTCGGTTAATTTCAGAAATTAGTTCTGCCAGCTCTCCCCTTATGGGCTTAGATAATCCTATGCCAAAGATAGCGTCAATTATTATATTATATTCAATTAAACTACAGCTGTTATTAATTATTATGCCTAAATTTTCAGCTATTGTAAGCTGCAGCTGCATTTCTTTGCTACAATTATTTCTCTCAAATGGCAAAAGAATTGCAACCTGAAAACCCTGTAAGAACAGAATTCTCCCAGCTGCAACTCCATCAGCACCATTATTACCGGGACCGCATACCACCAGTATACGATCTTCCTTTTTTATATATTGCGTAACTTGGGCAACTATCTTAAGTGCCGCTCTCTCCATAAGTACCAAGGAAGGTATTTTAATAACATCAATGGTATACTTATCAATTTCTTTCATTTTTTTAGAATCTACTACATACTTCATTTTACAGCCCCACTTTTTTATCATGGTATTTAGCAAAGTTTTTCTCCTACAACAAATGCATTGGCATATTCTTTTGTATTTGTAATAGATACATGAATAGTTGTTATCTCCTGTTCGTGGGCTAATTTGGCAGCATTGCCATATAAATTCACATAGGGCCTGCCAAGCTCATCTCGTAGTACCTCTATCTCCTTTAAGGATATTTTCCTAAATCCTGTACCGAACATCTTAGCTACAGCTTCCTTAACTGCAAAGTTGCCGGCGGCTTTTGACCATTTATTATCAATAAGCTTGATTTCATCCTCTGTAAAGCAACGGTTAAGAAAGCCTTCCTTTTGACAAGCTAAAGCCACTCGTTCAATTTCAATTAAATCTACACCAATTCCGGTTATCACGCTTCTCATTCCCCTACACTACTATCTTGGATACTGTCAAAAATATCGATAATTTCCGGTCCTAAAATATCATGCATATTACTATAGATTGCTTTATTAGCTGTCTCAATATCATGCTTTTTAAGAATTTTTTCCTTTAATTCTTCTCTTGTATCTAATATCCATTGGGATATTTCAGCCAGTTCCTTCTGATTGTTATGAAATTTTTTATAGCAGTATTTTATGCTTTCCAACAAAAGTTCCTCATTGGCTTTTTGAATTTTATCAGGAATATTTTCAAGTTCTTCTGAAGCTTCTTCTATCTTCTTATTCAACTCATTAATATAATCTCTGTTCTTTTTTAACCTCTTATCATAAAATTTACTCTTTTTTTCATCCTGGGTATCCATATTAGATATTATATCTGAAATAAATACTTTTTTTAGTTTTTTACTCTCCTTAATATCATTATTCAGTTTACCCTGTTTTTTTAAGAGATTATTAAGTTGCTTCTCCTTTTCCTTAATAACAAAGGTTTTCTTTTCGTCAGGGAACAATTCATGCCATCTTGAATCTAGGGTCAATATCGGAAACTTCTTATTTGCTACTATAGCGCTAAAATCAATATCACCACGTTTTCTCATATGCATTCCAATCCTATACAAAGTCATATAGCTTCAAATAATCAATGTTTATTTATCGTTGGCTTTATTTTTTTCCGATAATTTATATGATAATTTCATAAGACTTTCGGCCAAATGTACATTTTCAACAATTATATCCTCAGCCAAATGTAAATCTGTGGGAGCAAAATTCCATATCCCCTTTATTCCCCATTTGGCAAGATCAGCAGCAAGCTGTGGAGCCTTTGCTTTTGGCACAGTCAATGCGGCAATATCTACCTGATTCATTGTTATATACTCTTTTAACTCATCTATATTCTTTATCTCTATACCACGGATTGACAATCCCACCAACCTTGGATTAATATCAAAAATAGCCTTTACATAAAAGCCTCTTCTCTCAAAATCAACATAATTAGCCAGGGCCTGTCCCAAATTACCGGCACCTATTATTATTATATTGTATTTCTTGTCCAATCCTAGGATTTTACCTATTTCCGTATGGAGGTATTCAACATTATAACCATAACCCTGCTGACCAAAGCCACCAAAATTATTCAAATCTTGTCTAATCTGAGAGGCTGTTACCTTCATTTTATCACTTAATTCTTTAGATGAAATCCGTACAACATCCTTTTCCAGTAAATCTCCAAGATAACGATAATACCTTGGTAATCTATTTATAACTGCTTTGGATATCTGCTTTTTATGCATTTAATTCCTCCCTTCCAAGTGCAAATTATATGAATTAATTATATTGGATTGTTAATAATAAGTCAATCTATTGCTTTCTTGTAATTTTTCTGATTTTCGTCAATCTTTACTTGATTGTTTGCTTATGTTAAAATATATAAGTCATACTTTATGACACAGCGATTGGAAAGAGGTAAATTATCATGGTTTTATCATGTAATAATATAAGTAAATCCTTTGGAACAAATGAAATTCTTAAAGGGATTTCTTTTCATATTAACGATAGGGAAAAAGCGGCCATTGTAGGGATTAATGGTGCAGGAAAATCCACCCTTCTAAAAATTATTATTGGTGAGCTTATGGCCGATGAGGGAGAGGTAATCCTTTCTAAAGGAAGTACCATAGGTTATTTGTCTCAACATCAGGATTTAAAATCAAACCATACCATATATGAGGAAATGTACAATGTAAAACAGGAAATAATCGAGCTTTCTAATAGGATTCGCCAATTGGAACTTTTGATGAAAAACGCACAAGGCAAAGAACTGGATCAAATGTTAAACACTTATACCAGAATTACCCATGAATTTGAAATCCAGAACGGCTATGCCTATGAAAGCGAGGTTACAGGCATTTTAAAAGGACTCGGATTTGCCGAGGAGGACTTCCATAAAAAAGTCGATACCCTATCCGGTGGACAAAAAACCCGAATAGCCCTAGGTAAGCTCCTTTTATCAAAGCCGGACATTCTTCTTCTAGATGAGCCTACTAACCATTTAGACCTTATATCAATAGCATGGCTTGAAACCTTCTTAATTAATTATGACGGTGCGGTAATAATTGTAGCCCATGACCGATATTTTTTAGATAAAGTAGTTAGTAAAATTATTGAACTGGAACATCATAAGGCCCATATTTATAGCGGCAACTACACCGACTATATTAAGAAAAAAGATATGCTAAAAAGTGCTCAATTAAAAGCATATATTAACCAGCAAAAAGAAATAAAACATCAAGAAGAAGTAATTGCAAAACTCCGTTCATTTAACCGGGAAAAATCAATCCGACGGGCAATGAGTCGTGAAAAAATGCTGGATAAAATTGAACTTATTGAAAAACCCACAGAAAATAAGCAAATGAAATTTTCCCTAGAGCCCAGGATTTTAAGCGGAAATGACGTACTTACTGTAGAAGGCCTTGCCAAATCCTATGGCAGCTTAAAGTTATTTTCTGATATTAATTTTGAAATCAAACGGGGAGAAAAGGTGGCTATAATAGGTAATAACGGAACAGGAAAAACCACCATACTAAAAATATTAACCGGTTCCCTAAAACCCGATGCCGGCAATATCCATCTAGGTACCAAAGTCCATATAGGTTATTATGACCAAGAGATGCAGGTACTTAATCCTGAGAAAACCTTATTTGATGAACTGCAGGATACTTATCCTCATCTTTCTAATACCACAGTAAGAAATATCCTTGCGGCTTTTTTATTTACTGAGGATGATGTATTTAAGAAAATTAAGGATTTAAGCGGCGGTGAAAGGGGAAGAGTATCCTTAGCTAAGCTAATGCTATCCGAAGCTAATTTCTTAATCCTAGACGAACCTACTAACCATCTGGATATTAGCTCTAAGGAAATATTAGAAAATGTACTAAACTCCTATAGTGGCACCATACTTTATGTATCCCATGACCGCTACTTTATTAATAAAACAGCAACAAGAATTTTAGATCTTACAGAAGGACATTTGCTAAATTATATTGGTGATTATGATTATTACTTGGAGAAAAAACCTGAAGTGGAGGCTGCCTATCTAAATAAACCCCAAGAAGATACAACAAGCGGCAGTAAAGGAAAGCCTTGGGCTATTCCAAATACAAATTCAGCTAAAGATAGTGAAACTGTAAGCAACAATAAACTTTCCTGGCAACAGCAAAAAGAAGAACAGGCAAGGATCAGGAAAAGGAAAAATGAATTAAAAAAGACGGAGGATGAAATACATGCTCTGGAAATCGAAAATGATGAAATCGATGCATTATTAATTCAAGAAGAAATATATACTAACCCGGAAAAATTAATGGAACTTCATAGCAGAAAGAAGCAAGTTGAAGCCAGACTGGAAGAATTACTAGAACTATGGGAGCAGTTAGCTGCTGAAGAATAAATAAAGCCCACCTAGCTAATGAGAAATACATTCTTATTAAGTAGGTGGGTTTAATTTAATGCAATATTACTCTAGTCCTTCTTCTGTTAAATTTTGAATGGTATTCATGATATGCTCATTGGCTAAGGCTTCAGCCAGATTTTGGTCTCTTTTTTTAATGGCTTCTACAATTGCAGCATGCTCTTTGCGGGATTTTTCCGCTCTATAAGGCCTAGATAAGGTGACTTTACGAACTCTTTCCACATACTGATGAAAATCTGACAGTACATGGTTTAGAATCTTACTGCCTGAGGCCTTATATATTAAATCATGGAATTTATTATCCAGTTCCACTAACTGATCAAAATGGCTTCTTCTGGCATGGAAATCTGATAAATATAGAATTTCCTCCAAAGCCTCTATCTGTGTATTGCTTATATTTTCACAGGCCCATTTGGCACAAAGCCCTTCAAGATAAGACCTTATTATATAAATATCATGAATATCCTTTTTTGTTATACCTGTTACAGAGGCTCCTTTATTGGGAGTTATGGAAACTAGGCCTTCTAACTCCAATTGCCTTAAGGCTTCCCTAACCGGAGTCCTGCTGACTCCTAGCTCTTTTGCAAGAGTCATTTCTTTTAGTTCTTCATTTTCTTGATAGGCTCCCGATAGAATTTTGTCCCTGATTGCATTATATACCCTGCCCCTTAGGGAGTATCGGTCAGCTATCTCTTTTTGAAGATCAATTTCTTCCAAGGAAAATCCTCCTTATTTATCCATCAACAATTCTGCCTAATAAATACTGACAAGCTATAGGCCAGCGATTGTATCCATGATGTAATTTGCAAATTCTTCACCGGTAGCACCGGTATTTCTTCCTGTGATAACCAGCCTTTTCTCTGTTACGGTACAGATATCCAGTGCACGATATAGCTTATCGGCTTCCTCTTTATATCCGATATGGGCAAGAAGCATAGCCCCTGCACGAATCATACTGCAAGGATCTGCATAGATATCCCTGCCTTCTTGTACCATCCTAGGAGCAGAACCATGTATAGCTTCAAACATAGCATATCTTTTACCGATATTGGCGCTGCCGGCAGTTCCTACACCGCCCTGGAATTCTGCTGCCTCATCAGTAATTATATCTCCGTATAAATTAGGGAGAACTACCACTTGGAAATCCTTTCTTCTCTTCTCGTCTACCAGTTTAGCTGTCATAATATCAATATACCAGTCATCTGCTGTAATACCTGGATATTCTTTGGCAATCTCATAGAAAATATCTAAAAATTTACCGTCTGTAGTCTTGATAATATTTGCTTTAGTTACAGCAGTAACCCTTGTTTTATTGTTGTTTTTTGCAAATTCAAAGGCAGCCCTTATAATTCTTTCGGTACCTTGAGTAGTTACTACAGTAAAGTCAACTCCAAGATCCTCAGTTACATTAACACCCTTACTGCCTACTGCATAGGCTCCTTCTGTATTCTCACGATAGAAGGTCCAGTCAATTCCCTGCTCCGGAATTCTTACAGGTCTTACATTAGCAAAAAGATCTAATTCCTTTCTCATGGCCACATTGGCACTTTCTACATTGGGCCAAGGATCACCTTTTCTTGGTGTTGTTGTAGGTCCCTTTAAAATAACATGACACTTTTTGATTTCTTCTAATACTGCAGGAGGAATTGCAGCTTTTTCAGCGGCTCTTCTTTCAATGGTAAGGCCTTCTATATTACGAAAAACCACTTTACCGGCCTTTACATCATCCTTTAATAAATATTCTAAGACCCTCTGGGCCTGAGCTGTTATAGCAGGACCTATACCGTCTCCTCCGCATACTCCGATAATAATCTGATCCAAGGATTTATAATCAATAAAATCTCCTTGCTTTTTCATTTCTTCTACTCTTTGCAACTGCTCAGCCAGTAATTGTCCAAACTTCTCTTTTGCTGCTTCAATTTGCTCGGTTCTTAACATCATCATCCTCCAAATCTTATGTTTTTATAGTTTTCAATTTATCCCAGGTTTTATTGTAAGTTAACTAACCTAGCTTGTCAACCCGTCTGCTTTTTGTCTTACCAAGTATCTATACCCAGTTCTTTCTTAACCTTACTTATCTGGCTTAAGATTTCCTCATCTGTAATAACCGTAACCCTGCCTTCTTCATATTCTTTGTCAACCCATTCTTTCACCTTAACTACCAAGGGATCATTTTTATCCACTGCCTTATCCTTAAGATTAAAATAGCTGTTAATCCAATGGGCTATTCCTGCCAGACCTGAGGTATTAGATATTGCAACCCTGACAGGACGATTTAAGAATTTTTCCGTATCAAAGATATTATAAATCTCTTCATTCTTCAGTAGTCCATCGGCATGGATACCTGCCCTGGTAACATTGAAATTCTGGCCTACAAAGGGGGTTCTTGAAGGCAGCTTATAACCGATTTCTTTTTCATAATACTGGGCCAGCTCAGTAATAACTGTGGTATCCATACCATCCAATGAACCTTTTAACTGGGCGTATTCAAATACCATGGCTTCTAAAGGTGTATTACCGGTTCTCTCGCCTATACCAAATAAGGAACAGTTAACTGCAGCAGCTCCATATAGCCAGGCTGTGGTAGAATTGACTACTGCCTTATAAAAATCATTATGTCCATGCCATTCCAGCCATTTTGAAGGAACCCCTGCATGACTTATAAGTCCATAGATAATTCCCTGTACAGACCGGGGAATAACCGCACCGGGGAAATTGACACCATAACCCATGGTATCGCAAGCTCTTATTTTAACCGGCAGATTATATTCTTTACTTAATTTCATCAGTTCATAACAAAGTGGAATAACAAATCCATGGATATCAGACCTAGTTATGTCTTCTAAGTGACAGCGGGCTGCAATGCCGGTATCAAGACATTCCCTAACTATATTTAAATAGTGTTCCATAGCCTTACGTCTGGTCATCTTCATCTTATAGAAGATATGATAGTCAGAACAGCTTACTAAAATTCCGGTTTCCTTCATTCCTATTTCTTTAACCAACTCAAAGTCTTTCTTACTGGCACGAATCCAGGATGTAATCTCAGGAAACTTATATCCCTTTTCCATACACTTATATACTGCATCCCTATCTTTTTTGCTATATAAGAAAAATTCGCATTGTCTGATAATACCCTTAGGTCCCCCTAAACGATGGAGGTAGTCATATATTGTTACAATCTGCTCAGTTGTATAGGGTGCCCTAGACTGCTGCCCGTCTCTAAATGTGGTATCTGTAATAAAAATTTCATCAGGAAAATTATGTGGTACAATTCTGTCGTTAAATGCAATTTTAGGAATTTCATCATAGGGGAATAAATTACGAAATGTATTGGGTTGATCAACTTCAACCAATTTGTAAATAGGCTCTTCCAATTGAAGAAGGTTATTTTGAGGATTAATAAATACTTTTCTTTGTTCCATAAGCTTATCTCCATTCCCTTTAATTTTATATGCATTTTTAGTTTGTATAATTGTATACAATAATACAGCTAATGTCAATCTTATATTTTGTAATAAAAAAGGCCATATAAAACCTTTAATTATTGGCA
The DNA here is from genome assembly GCF_900070325.1 of Herbinix luporum. GTDB lineage: Bacteria > Bacillota > Clostridia > Lachnospirales > Lachnospiraceae > Mobilitalea > Mobilitalea luporum. The sequence continues at coordinate 786,447 of NZ_LN879430.1, read as the reverse complement.
TTTTTTTAGGTTTTATATAGCCTTATTAAGTCATGGAGAAATATATTTAATTGTGGTTATAAAAATTTAAGATAATTTCATAAATTATGGGTATTAGTACGGCAGGAAGCAAATTTCCGCTTTTGATTTTTTTACCGAAAATCATGTTTATACCGATAGCAAATATTAGGATTGATCCTACAAATGAAAGATTTGTGATTAATCTTTCACTTAAATAGGGTTCAATATATCCTGCTGCCAAGGTAATAATTCCTTGGTAAATCCCCACCGGAATTACTGAAAAAAACACACCTATTCCTAAAGTAGAGGCAAAAAATATGGCAACAACACCATCAATAAATCCTTTAGCCAGCAGTATTGTCGGATCTGCAAAAAGACCGTCTTTTAAAGATCCTATAATAGCCATGGCTCCTACACAAAATAACAAGGAACTGTTGACAAAGCCCTGAACAAATCCCTTATCTTTTTCCTTTGTTATTTTTAATTTGCCCTTTAACCATTCACCAACCTGATCTAGCTTGTCTTCAATATTAATGGCTTCACCTAAAAAGCCCCCTATAGCCAGGGATACAATCATAAGCATTATATTAGAACTGCTAATCTTCCCATCCTCAATTACCAGCAATCCCTCTAATGCCCCACTAATTCCTATAAAGATTACCGCAAGCCCCAGGGCGCTCATTATGGTATCCTGAAACCGCTTCTTTAGTCCTCCCTTAATTACCAGTCCAATAGTAGAGCCAATCAGAATAAGGGCAATATTTCCCAAGGTTCCCAAACCAATCATATCTATCACATAAAACCGGATATTCCGATCTTTCCTCCATATGAATATTTCTAAAAACTTAAACTAATCCTGTTGTCTCTTCCACCTCACGAAGAGCCAGAATTGTTCTTCTAAACAAATCATCCAGCTCCCATCCCAGCATATGTGCACCATTTCGTATTACATCCCTTGAGCAGCCGGCTGCAAATTTTGGGGTCTTAAATTTCTTTTTAACTGAGCTAACCTCTAGGTCCATGGTGCTTTTTGAAGGACGCATAATAGCCGTAGCACCTATCAGTCCGGTCAGCTCATCAACTGCATATAAAACCTTTTCCATTTCATGTTCCGGCTTTATATCCACACAGATGCCATATCCATGGCTTGCCACCCCGTGAATAAGCCTTTCATCATAGCCCCTCTCCCTCATTATTTCTTGAGTTTTTATGCAATGTAATTCAGGATACATTCCAAAGTCAAGATCATGAAGCAGGCCCACAATACCCCAGAATTCTTCCTCACCATGACCTAAATTACGGGCAAAATATTTCATAACCCCTTCTACAATTCTGGCATGTTTTAAATGAAATTCATCCTTGTTAAATTCACATAAAAGCTCCCAAGCCTCTTCTCTGGTGGGTATCTTTCCCATTATAAATCATCCTTCCAAATTAATATTGTATATTTATTTGTCAGTAATGAATATATAACAATTATGAAAAAATTACAAGTTTTTATCAATTATACCGGCAAGGTCCTTAATTACTTCACCGGCTATTATTAAGCCGGCCACTGAGGGAACAAAAGAAACACTTCCCGGTATTTGCCTCTTAGCGGTACATTTTCTGTCTGTTCCGGGAGGGCATATGCAGTTTTCTCTACAGCTGGCACTAGAATCCTCCAATGGCTTTATAGCTTTCTCCTTTGAGTATACAACTTTTAGCTTCTTGACCCCTCTGGCCCCCAGTTCTCTTCTCATAACTTTAGCCAGGGGACACACTGAAGTTTCAAAAATATCCGCCACCTCAAAACGGGTAGGATCCAACTTATTTCCGGCTCCCATGCAGCTAATAATAGGTACATTTTTCTCCTGTGACCGTAAAACCAGTTCTATCTTTCCGGATACGGTATCAATAGCATCAACTACATAATCATATAAGGAAAAATCAAACTCATCTGCTGTCTCTTTAGTAAAGAAGCATTGATGAGTTTTTACCTTGGCCTTTGGATTAATCTCTAGTATTCTTTCTTTGGCAATCTCTACTTTATATTTTCCTATGGTCTTTCTGGTTGCAATAAGCTGCCTATTTAGATTTGTTAAGCATACCTTATCATCATCGATCAAATCAATATTTTCTATACCGCTTCTGGCTAAGGCTTCTACTGTAAAACTGCCCACTCCTCCGATTCCAAATACGGCTACTCTAGCCTTAGCAAGCCTTTCTAAAGCTTCCTTTCCAAGCAAAAGCTCTGTTCTTGAAAATTGGTTCAGCACTTAAGTCCTCCTATATTAAATATTATTGTTATAATTAAGAGGGTGCTGCCATATAAAGGAATTTTCTCCTATGACAGCACCCCGGTTATTAGTTTACTTCTTCAAAATCTTCCTTACCCACACCACAGAGAGGGCATACCCAATCTTCCGGAACATCTTCCCACTTTGTGCCAGGAGCTACACCGTTATCCGGATCACCTAATTCCTCATCATAAATATAACCACATGCAGTACATTCGAATTTTCTCATAATATACCTCCATCTTGTAGATATTTAAAGCTACAAACTATGTATACCACAATATGGGCAAAATCTCAACCTCTATTTAAAAAAATTATTTTCATGTCTTTCTATAAAAAATTAAACACAATTAAAGGTTACAAATTATATACTATATGCTATAATATCACTGTAAACAGATAAGATTTGTAAATAATCTACTAATTATTTTTAATGGAGGTATTACTATGAATGCTACAATTGATCGGGATGGATGCATTGGTTGCGGACTATGTGCAGATACCTGCCCTGAAGTATTTCGTATGGATGATGAGGGACTAGCAGAAGTATATACTAATCCTATACCAGAAGATGCGACGGAAGCTGCCCAGATGGCGGCAGACAACTGTCCTGTAGGGGTAATAACAGTAGAATAGAAATACATAGAACTTAAGCTTAAAAAGATGTGCTGCATATCATAAAATATACAGCACATCTTTTTCTATTCATACTTTATTTAAAGTATATTCTTAATTTGTTTCTAAGATATATTGGTTCAAGATGCTTTCAAGCATTTCCTGTCTGCCTGATTTATTAGGAGTAATACCGTTCTTTAATGCATACTCTTCTAATTCCTTTAAACCAACCTTACCTTCAACGATATCTTTACCGATACCTTCTGTATAGCTTGCATAACGCTCAGCCTTGAAGTTCTCAAATACCTTATCTTCAATAAGCTTAGCAGCTACTCTTAATCCTTTAGCAAATGCGTCCATACCGGCAATATATGCATAGAATAAATCTTCATCTTCAAAGGAAGCACGACGTACCTTAGAGTCAAAGTTCAAGCCACCCTTACCAAGCCCGCCGTTAAGAAGAATTTCATACATAGCTAAAGTTGTATCATATACATTGGTAGGGAATTGGTCTGTATCCCATCCAAGCATAGGATCACCGGTATTGGCATCAACACTACCAAGAACACCATTGATTCTGCTCATGTTAAGCTCATGCTGGAATGTATGCATAGCTAATGTAGCATGGTTTGCTTCTATGTTCATCTTAAAGTGGTCTTGTAAGTTGTATTTTCTTAAGAAGGACAGAACTGTCTGAGTATCAAAGTCATACTGATGCTTTGTAGGCTCCTTCGGCTTAGGCTCAATTAAGAATTGTCCGGTAAAGCCGATTTCCTTAGCGTAGTCAACTGCCATCTGTAGTAATCTTGCATAGTTATCAAGCTCAAGAGCTGTATCTGTATTTAGAAGTGTCTCATATCCTTCACGACCGCCCCAGAATACATAGTTCTCTCCGCCTAATTCCTTAGTAATATCCATAGCCTTTTTAATCTGAGCTGCAGCATATGCAAATACAGTTGCATTACAGGATGTGCCTGCACCATGAACGAATTTGTCATCACCGAAAGCATTGGTTGTACCCCAGAGGCACTTAATGCCGGTACGCTTCATTTCTTCTTTAATTACAGCTACGATTTCATCTAATCTTCTATTAGTCTCAGCCAGATCATTAGGAACCCTAGGAGCTATATCAGCATCATGGAAGCAGAAGTAAGGAATCTGCATTTTCTCCATAAATTCAAATGCAGCATGTACTCTTTCCTTTGCCTTTTCCATTTCATCTTGTGTATTGTCCCAATGACGATTCATGGTTGTACCGCCGAATGGATCTACACCCATATAGGTAAAGGTATGCCAGTAGGACATAGCAAACCTTAAGTGCTCCTTCATAGTTTTACCCATAATTACTTCATCAGGATTGTAGTACTTGAATGAAAGAGCATTTTTACTTTTAGGGCCTTCATATTCAATCTTACCTACTTTAAAATAAGCCATTAATTGTTCCTCCTTTTATTATAATTAATTATTTGCAAATTTATTTAGGTAAATCACTAAGATTATACTTCTCAAATTATATGTATTTTATTCCTTATTTAGTTAAATATAAAATCCAACCAAATACGATAATGAATTACCTAGTTATATTATAATACCTGAATAAAAATTTGACAACAACTATTTGTCAATTTATTAAACTAATTCTAATTTTGCATAAAATCGTAAGAAAAACCGGTTACTCAAATATTATTTTCAATACTTGACGGTAACCGGTTTATATTAAGTATTAGCTATTATCATTAAAATTTATATTCGACTAACACATTTTTTCAACAAAGAATAATCGATAGCTAATATCCTTGCTATCCCAGCACATAATCCAGGTAAGTAATATAAAAGAGACAGAAATATCTTCCTATTTATTGGAGTTATTATATTGGATCTTACCCTATCATACTCCTTCTTAAAGGAGGCTAAAACCTTTTCCATATCTTTTTCTTTTTTATTTCTGGCTATGTATAAATAATAAGCGGCAAGAAACATACAGTAGTATTCATGGGACAAATCAAGCAGTGTCCTCTCCTTATCCTTAAAAAAATTTATTCTATCTTTAAAAAGCTGTATACCATTGTTTAATTGAATTTGCTTATCTATAAAGAAATTCCTTTTCTCCTTAACTTCATAATACATCTGTTTATCAATAATAGCAGCTTTTTTTGCTCTATAATATAGGCGGTATAATATAAAATTATCCCCATAACCACCCTCTTTTTCTAATAATTCTAATAAATTTATATCCTCAAATAAGTCTATATCAAAGAGTTTGCCGTTAAATTCAGAAGTAAATTTTCTGCTTAGAAAAGCTGCATTTCTACGATATACTCTAATTTTTCCTTTTCCAAAGTTAGTAGACTTTCTACTTAAAGATGATATTTGGCATTGATATTTAGTACAGGTTCTTAGCAAATACCTAATCATATCTTTCCTTATTCTATCCCTATTATCTACAAATGTTATATAACTTCCTTTTGCTTGTAGAAGTCCTTCATAAAAAGCTAAGGTTCTAAAGTCTTCATGAGAGCTCTTTTCTTTATCCTGTAAAATGCCAATAATTTTAATACGCATATCCATAATTGAAAGGTTATTGCATATTCTTTTACTCCGCTCACATGTGGCATCATAGACTAGAATTATCTCCAAATTCTGATATGACTGTTCCATTATACATTCCACACAGCCATATATATTGTCATCTTTTTTAGATACTGCTACTACTACGCTGACTAAGCTTTCTATTCTCATATACTTTTCCACTCCCATAAACTAATAATCTTATTTAATATCAAAAATTATAATATTATGTCAGCTTATCATAAATAATATTAACTATATTATTTCTATCATGCCACTTGCGGCATAGTTCATAAGAATAATTGCCCATATTAGTTTTTAACTTTTGCTTATCTAATAGGAGTAGAATTTTAGCTGCCCACTTTTCTGCTTCCTTAACCGGTAATATAAATCCATTGTATCCATCAATCATAATACTTCGATTTACCGGATGATTAGAGGCAAGTATAGGTCTTCCTGCTGCATGGGCTTCAAGAATATGACCTTCTTTCTGGTTTATATTTGGCTGGACAAAAATGCTACATACTTCCAGATAGGGCCTTATATCATTAGTTTCCTCAATATAATATATAATCCCACTTTCACAGGCCTCATCCAATTCCTGTTCAGAAAGGATTTTTTTATTTTCTACAAACTTTCCTGCCAATAAAAACTTAACCTTGGGATGTATTTTTCTAACCAGCTTTGCTGCTTCAATATAGCATTTAACACCATAATTACATAAAAGGGGCATGGACATAAACACCAAATCAGTTTTTGGATAGGGTAACTTCTTAATATAGTTCATGTCAACCCCTCTGCTTCTAAGTACAACTGCCCTCTTTTTACAAGCCACCTTCCATTTAGCTAGTAGATTATAATCATCTTTATATATAAAAAACATTATATCCGATTGGCAGAGTATTTTTTTATATATGAATTTGTAATATAAGTTTCTGATTTTCTGAATTATATGTTTAGTGGGCTTAAGTGGATTTAAGCTGCTTATAATAACCGACATATGTTCTACCCTACAAATCAGAGCTGCTATTCCTGCTGTTATGGTATGTTTATTAAGCAGAAGAATGACTTTATCGGGCTTAATCACTTTATATGCCATTATATAATTTAGGTAGCTTTTTATTTTATTTGAATTATTAATAAAATAAAAATTAAGACCTGTCTCTTTTATTTGATCAGCGGTTAGTGACTTTTTATAAGGCAAAACACATATTACTTCTTTACCGTCCCTATTAAGCCTATATATTAAGTCCCTTAACTCTATGTTTAATGATGGCCAGCTATCTGCAATAATCATTATTTTCATCAGCATATCCACCTAACATGCAACTATTCTTTCCATTAGTATCTATTCTATGATAATTTAGATTGTTTAGTTCCTATAATTCCAATAGCCTTTTCACATTCAAAAGTCCCCATCCTTGCTTCTCCCATTTTAGGCCTAAATCCACAGCACTTTTTCTAAGCCTAAGCTTTACATCTCGATTACTTAGCTTAGGATAGGCGGATAACAAAAGTGCAATTGCTCCTGATACAACCGGAGTAGCCATAGATGTACCGCTTTTTATGGTATACATCATAGGAAAATCAGCGGTTCTATATTTCTTTGAATTTATTCTCCCTACGGGAGTATATCGATCTGTATTACAGGATATGATATTTGAGCCGGGAGCTACTATATCCGGCTTCTTTATACAATATGGAGTCGGTCCCCTGCCGGAGTAATCCTTAGTTTTTGACCCGAATACCTCTACGGATACATTATCATCTGATGAACCTACAGTAATAACCTTTCTGCTAATACCCGGTGTAGATATGGTCATTGGCCCGGGGCCATTATTTCCTGCTGCCACTACCACTACTATCCCACTGTCCCAGACTGCATTTACCCCTTGCACAAGCAGGGAATTTTCATCTAAGCTGTCCTTGGCAGAAGTTCCCACACTGATATTTACAACCCGGATATTATATTTTTTGCGATTATCCAAAATCCATTGAAGTCCGGCCAGTACATCAGAAATATTACCGTCACCCCTATGATCAAGAACCTTAATAACAATAAGATTACAAGCAGGGGCAATTCCCATATATTTTCCTTTAGATGAAAATCCGTTTCCCCCGATTATCCCAGAGACGTGACTTCCATGACCATTGTCATCGTATGGATCTAGCTTTCCATGGACAAAATCCTTAAAGGCAACAATCCTGTTACCCCCTTCTGTAAAATCCTTATGAAGACATATCCCGGTATCTACAATTGCAACCCCCACTCCCTGGCCATAATATCCCCTATCATGGGCCCATTTACACTCAATTATATCGTTTACCCTATTCATCTGTGCGGTAATATGAGCATCTAGTTCAATATCAATAAGTCCCTCTAATTCTTTTATAGTATTCAATTTGTGTTTATCAACTTCTAATACATAGGCATTAATCATCGGCAGTCTATACTTTATATGACCCAGATTCTCTAGGATTAAACGTCTGTTTTCGTAATCTTTACAATGAACTATAATTTGAACTTTATTCTTTTTGTCCATTAATAACACCTACTGTTTTTTTATTATCCTATTCCGACAGCTTACCCAATATTCTATCTTATCCTTAGTTATAAATTGATTATAAATTTAAATTTGTCTACAAAAATTTCTATGATTTATTATAAAAACAGGAAATCAGTCAAGCTATCAATCATATGATACAGTGTAATTAATATTAGGAGGATCTACTATGAGTGATTTAGCAGCAACACATTGTGACCGTGGTGTCGGTGGATTTCAGGATTGTGGTTTTATAATTCTTATTATCCTGATCTTATTATGTTGCAATGGAAACAATAGCGGTGTATTTGGAGGAAGGGACTGTGACGGTAATGACGGATGTGGATTTATCATCATAATTCTTCTCATCCTCTGCTGCTGCTGTGGCGGAAATAATTTCGGCTTCTTCTAAACCGAAACTAAATAATCACATCATATTTCCGTAAATATTAGCTGCCTTTAGAAGCTACTATCTTCAAGCAGAGCATTAAAAAACCACACTAGAATAAACTGACCTCCTAAATATTAGATCTTTAACTCTAACATTTGGAGGTCAGTTTAAAACCATAGTGTGGTTTTTATTTTTTTATTTAAAAATCTGATAATAAGTTTCAACAGAGTCTTTCACATAAACTGCTACAATGTTGCCAATTATCATCTCCGGTGTTAAAAGGTATATATATTCAGTATCTGAAATATAAGTTAAACCGGTACGAGTATTATTATCAATATCATCATTTATATCATTTCTACTATTTTCAAAAGCATTTTCACGGTATTTTTTATAATCAACTTCATTGATTTTACTAAGTTTATCAGAATCAAAAGAATAACAATAATATGTACTTGCCCCTTTAAGATTAAGCTTAGTAAAAGTAAATATAATCTTTTTACCATCCTCAGTGGCAAAGCAATCGTAAAATGTATCAGGATCCATTTCATCCTTAAAAGATAATACATCAAGGGTTTTAATTAATGACTTGCTGGACATATTGTAAACATATACACCGCCACAGTTAATAATTATATTTTCACTATCTGCGTAAATAATATGTGGAGGTTCAGAACCAATATACCGGTTATTAATATTATCAAGACTAAGCTCATTTATCACTAACACTTTCTTATTTTTATTATTGAGTAAGAGAAAAATTGTCAGTATAAACAGGCAAAATATTGCTATAAGAACTATTATCTTTTTCTTTTTCATATTATCTCCTAAGCAAACTTCCTAGCTATAAAATTACTTTTTTGTACACTGTATTATACACTTTTTCCACTATTGCTATTAATTCATCTGTAAATATAAGTCTGTTATTATATTTTTCTTTATCGGAATCAGCTTCTTTTGCTTGAAGATAATTGATATACTTGTCGAAATCAGTATATTCAAAATAATCATTTATAACAATAGAATCTTTATAATAATTAAATCCCAACCTTACCTGTTGTAATGATTCATTTACCTCATCAGACCCACTACATTTATTTCTTACGGATACATTAAAAATTATCTCAATTCCGTCATCTAAAAACCGGTAATTATAACAGCTGACAGTGGTAAATGTATAAGCAATCTCACCATATTTTTTTTCACTAACTTCTTTCATTATCTTGTTTTTTAATTTAATATATTGTCCTACTTCATCCTTAATTGAGTATTTTGACATATCCAAATCTTGCTTCATTTCAATAGTATAATAATAGTCATTCAAAAACTCCTGGCCTATATTCATACATCTATCTAACATATCTTCTGTTGATACTTCTTGGGCATGTACATATAAATAACTAGAAACAATGCAAATACATAAAGACATTGCTAAAAACAATTTATTCTTCATATTACTTTCCTTTCTTAATAATAACCCTTTATTTAATCTTGGACTAATGCAAGTTTTCCTACAGTTTTAACTATATATTTACATCTGAATTATATACTAATTTTTTTTACTATACAAGCTATATAAAAAAAATAAGAAAAAAGAACTAAATAGTGCTTTAATAAAGGCATAGCCCATATAAGGGCTATGCCCTATTATAAAACACCCTATAGCAGTTTTCTTCTTATATTAGCATTTTTCTTTCTTTTTAGCCGTTCAACACATTCCCTGTCTATTTCATAAATTGTATTTTCTTCAATTATAAGATCTTCATCTCCTTTTTGATTTGAAGTCTTACTTTGACTGGGCCAGTTTATATCTTTAGAGTCTTTTTGTCCTTTTGCATATCTATATTCGTAATAATTATTCTGATAATTATTATGATTATCCATTATAGCCTCACATAATTATTGTCATTTCAGTATATGATTATTTTTAATAAATGTCATTACCCCATTGAAACAGAATTAGTTTTCCTATATACTATGAATACATCAAAGACGCTTACAAATTGTGTAAACCCCCTGTAAACTAATTAAAGATACGGAGTGATGATATTGTCAGGATCTATATACGGTAAAAATTTCACTATATCCACCTGGGGTGAATCCCATGGTGAAGGATATGGAGTTGTTGTAGACGGCTGTCCTGCCGGTTTACCTATAGACGAAAGTCAAATCCAAGCCTATTTAAAAAGAAGAAAACCGGGACAGACTAAATTTTCTACTCCAAGAAAAGAAGATGATAAAGTTCGGATTTTATCCGGGGTATTTGAGGGAAAGACTACGGGAACTCCCATATCTCTAATTGTATTTAATGAAAATCAGCGTTCATCTGATTATTCAGAGATTGCTTCATATTACCGGCCCGGACATGCCGATTATACCTATGACATGAAATATGGTTTTAGGGATTACCGGGGAGGCGGACGCTCCTCCGGAAGAGAAACCATCAGTAGAGTAGCCGCAGGAGCCATAGCTGCCGCTATCTTAAGAGAACTTGGCATATCGGTATATGCCTATACCAAGTCCATAGGCCCTATTACCATTGACTATAAAAATTGCCGAAAAGAATACTCATTAACTAATCCCCTATCTATGCCTGATCCTGAGGCCTCTAAAAAGGCAGAAGAATATATTCAGGAAAAACAGGAAGAAAACGATTCTGTAGGGGGCGTTATTGAATGTATCGTAACAGGCATGCCTCCAGGCATAGGAGAGCCGGTATTTGATAAGCTTGATGCCGCCCTTGCAAAGGCAGTAATGTCTATTGGGGCTGTTAAGGGTGTTGAAATTGGAGATGGTTTTTTAGCTGCCACCCATACCGGTTCAGAAAATAATGATCCCTTTGCCTATGACGAAAATAAAAAGCTAATTAAGTTAACTAATCATGCCGGAGGAATCTTGGGAGGAATCAGCGACGGTTCAGAAATCATCTTAAGAGCCGCCATAAAGCCCACCGCTTCCATAGGAAGACCCCAAACTACGGCAAATAAATTTAATGAAAATATAGAGGTACAGATTATAGGCCGTCACGATCCCATTATCGTGCCAAGGGCTGTGGTTGTAGTAGAATCCATGGTAGCAATCACCCTAGTGGATTACCTCTTCCAAGGAATGACCTCAAAAATGGATAATATTAAAAAAATTTATAATAAAAATTAAAATTTTAAAACCGGTCATGGATAAAATTCCGTGACCGGTTTTTTGCATCCTTTACTTATTTTACAATAGTATCTTTTGTTAATTGCTAATTTTTATTGATATTTATCATTTCATTGAGACACTCTATTAATATTAAGTATTTTAATAAGTAATTCCTCCAATTATCTTAGGAAATTTGATATAAAATTTAATTTTTCTTATACAATTTACAGAATTCGATTTAAATGAAAAAAGGTATTGACATCCACCTTTTTATAAGTATAATGGTAATTGAATTTTGTTTAGGAATGCTAAACTTTAAGTTTAATTTTAATAAGAAATTTGCAGAGAGGAAGCCTTCTTATGAATATAGGTCAAAAAATAAAAGAACTGCGTATTCAAAAAAGCCTTACTCAAGAAGAACTGGCTGATCGGGCAGAATTGTCAAAAGGCTTTATATCCCAACTGGAGCGGGACTTAACTTCTCCATCAATAGCAACATTGGTGGACATTCTTCAATGCCTAGGGACAAATCTGGAGGAATTCTTTAGTGGAACTACTTCCGAACAGGTAGTTTTTAAAAAAACTGATTATTTTGAAAAATATGATGCTGAACTTAAGAACTTGGTGAAATGGATTATTCCTAATGCACAGAAAAATATTATGGAGCCCATACTCCTTACCTTAGATCCCGGTGGTTCTACCTATCCGGATAATCCCCATGAAGGTGAGGAATTTGGATATGTCATAAGCGGTAACATCACCCTACATATCGGGAATAGATCTTATAAGGCAAAAAAAGGTGAATCCTTTTATTTTACTGCCAATAAACAGCATTATATTACTGCCTCAGAAAAGCACGGTGCTACCCTACTATGGGTATCCACACCACCCAGTTTTTAATATATTGAATAATAAAGGAGAAAACACTAATGACGGATAATAAATTAATAAATCTTGTAAATATTACAAAATCCTACGGCGATAATGTCGTACTGGATGAATTAAACTTATATATCCGCGAAAATGAATTCTTGACCTTGCTTGGTCCCTCCGGCTGCGGAAAAACCACTACCCTAAGAATCATTGGGGGTTTTGAAACCCCTGACAAGGGTCAGGTAATTTTTGAAGGTAAAGATATTACCAACTTACCTCCCAACGAAAGGCAGCTTAATACAGTATTCCAAAAATATGCCCTATTTAATCATATGACCATAGCAGAAAATATAGCCTTTGGCCTTAAAATCAAGAAAAAAAGTAAGGCTTATATTGATGATAAGATAAAATATGCTCTAAAACTAGTTAATCTAGATGGCTTTGAAAATCGTATGCCTAATTCCTTAAGCGGTGGTCAGCAGCAAAGAATAGCCATAGCAAGAGCCATTGTTAATGAACCAAAGGTTCTTCTCCTTGATGAACCCTTAGGAGCCCTAGACTTAAAACTTCGCCAAGATATGCAATATGAACTAATCAGACTAAAAAACGAACTGGGAATTACCTTTATATATGTAACCCACGACCAAGAAGAAGCCCTTACCATGTCAGATACTATTGTAGTAATGAACCAGGGCTATATTCAGCAGATTGGTTCTCCGGAAGATATTTATAACGAACCTAAAAATGCATTTGTCGCGGACTTTATAGGAGAAAGTAATATCCTTCCCGCTATTATGGTTGATGACAAACTGGTTAATATTTTTGGAACCAATTTTCCCTGTGTTGATACCGGTTTTGGAAAAAACAAACCAGTTGACGTAGTAATCCGTCCTGAAGATATAGATTTAGTAAAACCCGAAGAGGGAATCATTAAAGGTGTAGTAACCTCCCTACTGTTTAAAGGTGTCCATTATGAAATGGAGGTTCATGCCTGTGGTCATGACTGGCTGGTACACTCCACTGACCTATCTCCCGTTGGCAGTGAAGTCGGTATCTGGGTAGATCCTTTTGATATCCAGATAATGAATAAGCCTGAATCTGAGGATGAAGAAGCGGTAGAAATAGAACTTTAGGAGGCTTATATGAAAATAAGGAATATACTAAATACTAGGACGCCAAAAATTCCATTACAAAAAAGCGTAAGACCGGTAATAGGAAATCGCCATACTAAATGGCTGTCATTTCCATATATTTTATGGATGGCCGGCTTTATTATAATACCACTTATTGTAATTATATATTATGGACTAACAAACCAAGACAAAAGTCTGACTTTTGATAATATCGCCCTTGTACTTGACCCTATTAATCTTAGGGCACTGCGTCTTGCCCTGGAGTTATCTTTGATTAGTACAATTATCTGCCTGATACTGGCCTATCCATTGGCTATGATATTAAATAAATCAAAGATGAAAAGTAATAGTTTTATAGTTATGATAATTATTCTACCTATGTGGATGAACTTTTTACTTAGAACAATTGCATGGCAAAATATCCTTGAACGAACAGGTATTATCAATACAGTACTTAAGTTTTTTAACCTGCCTAGCTTAAATATAATAAATACCCCCAGTGCCATAGTACTTGGTATGGTATATAATTTTCTACCCTTTATGGTCCTACCTATTTATAATGTTCTGATAAAAATTGATAAAGATATTATAAATGCTGCAAGAGACCTAGGAGCAAACGGTATCCAAACTTTCCTAAAAATTATACTACCTTTAAGCTTACCGGGAGTTATTAGCGGTATAACCATGGTATTTGTTCCATCCCTGACAACCTTTGTTATTTCTACCATTTTAGGGGGAAGTAAAATTGTCCTTATCGGTAACGTTATTGAGCAGCAGTTTCGAATCGGCAATTGGCATACCGGTTCAGGACTTTCATTAGTACTGATGATATTTATATTATTCAGTATGGCTATTATATCAAAATATGATAAAGACAGGGAGGGAAGCGGCCTATGGTAAAAAATTTTTTAGGTAGATTTTTTGAAAAATTCTATGTGGGGCTTATATTATTATTTTTATATGCACCTATTATTATTTTAATTATATTATCCTTTAATAGCTCAAAATCCAGGGCAAAATGGGGCGGATTTACCCTCCGCTGGTATAAGGAACTCTTTAAAAACGAAAGTATTATGAATGCACTTTATACCACATTGATAATTGCTTTTTTATCAGCCCTTATTGCCACCATAATAGGTACTGCCGCTGCTATAGCTATAAACAGCATGAAAAAAACACCAAGAACCATTATGGTTGCCATAACAAATATACCTATGCTTAATGCTGATATTGTTACGGGTATTTCACTTATGCTATTATTTATTGCCCTTAGATTTACCTTAGGATTTACCAGCGTATTATTAGCACATATTACATTTAACATACCCTATGTCATCTTAAGCGTTATGCCAAAATTAAAACAACTAAATCCCCATACCTTTGAAGCAGCATTAGATCTTGGGGCTTCTCCGGTATATGCTTTCTTTAAAGTAATCCTGCCGGATATATTTCCCGGTGTACTGACCGGATTCTTTTTAGCATTTACCATGTCCTTAGATGATTTTGTAATTACACACTTTACTAAGGGACCGGAGATTCACACCCTTTCAACCAAAATATATACAGAAGTAAGAAAAGGTATTAAGCCGGAGATTTATGCCCTATCGACTCTTATGTTTATAACCTTATTGATCCTGCTAATTATTGTTAATCGTAAAAATGCGGAGAAAAAGCAGATCGTTAAGATATAATAATATTACTAAATATAAATAAAAGGAGGCCTTGTATGAAAAAATACTTATCTTTATCAGCCATTCTTATAGTTATTGCCCTACTTACAGGCTGCAGTTCCAATAATGGTGAAAAAGTTTATGTATACAACTGGGGTGAATATATTGACCCCGAAACAATAGAGCTTTTTGAAGAAGAAACCGGTATAAAAGTAATTATGGATGAATTTGATACAAATGAAGAAATGTATCCTAAAATTCAAGCAGGAGCAATAAATTATGACGTGGTATGCCCCTCAGATTATATGATACAAAAGATGATTGAAAATGACCTTTTATATGAGCTTAACTTTGATAATATACCAAATATAAAATATATAGATCCCAAACATCTTGAAAATTCTGAGGAATTTGATCCAGGTAACAAATATTCCGTCCCTTATTGCTGGGGTACTGTTGGAATCTTATATAACAAGACTATGGTAGATGAACCTGTAGACAGCTGGGGTATTATCTTTGACGAAAAATATTCTGGAGAAATTCTTATGATGGACAGTGTCAGAGATGCATTTGGTATAGCTTTGAAATATCTTGGTTATGATTTAAATTCCACCAATGAGGCTGAATTAGAAGAAGCTAAGGCTCTTTTACAAAAACAATATCCTCTAGTGCAAGCTTATGTGGTGGATCAGGTTCGTGATAAGATGATTGGTGATGAAGCCGCCCTTGGAGTAATTTATTCCGGAGAAGCTATCTATACCAGCAGAGAAAATCCCAATTTAGAATATGTAGTTCCTAAGGAAGGCTCCAATGTATGGATTGATTCCTGGGTTATTCCTAAGAACAGTAAAAACAAAGAAAATGCAGAAGCATTTATAAACTTTATGTGTGACCCTGAAATAGCCCTTATGAACTTTGAATATATCACCTACTCTAGCCCTAACTTAGGAGCTTGGGAGCTGATTGAGGATGAAACCATTAAAAATAGTCCTGTTGCTTACCCTCCCGATGATATATTAAACCTTTGTACCCCTTATCGTTATCTTGGAGAAGAAATAGAAAGCCTCTATATTCAAAAATGGAATGAAGTTAAAGGTGAATAGATAAAAAATAAAATGTAAGTCCATAGATATTATTGTTTAACGATAATTATTTATTGACTTACATTTTTTATTATGATAATTTCTATACATAAGAGTTTAATAAACTTTAATTATAAATGGAGGATATAATAAATGAAAAAATCTACTCTAATATTATTCACAAAGCATTTATTAGATTTTATGTTTTTTAGCGGGATTTTAGTATGCCTAGGAGTCCCCTTTATTTTTAAGCTGGCTGGAAGATATTTTACTATATTTGACCGATACTATATACCATTTTGTATTATATATATATTGTCCGGCATCTTTGCCTTAACCATACTTTATGAACTGCGAACTATGTTTAGGACCGTTATAAAGGAAAATCCCTTTGTAAGAGAGAATGTAGTATCCCTAAAGAAAATGGGCTATTATGCCTTTGTTATAGCAGCTGCCATGGTAGTTAAGCTCCTCTTTATAGTAACTCCCTCTACTGTAGTCTTATTTTTAGTATTTATTATTGCCGGTTTATTCTCCCTGGTACTTTCCCAGGTCTTTGATCAAGCGGTTACCTATAAACTTGAGAATGATTTAACTATATAGAGGAGGAAGCTAAAATGATAATGGTAAATCTAGATGTGGTTATGGCACAAAGAAAAATCGGACTAGCAGAACTAGCCAAGAAAGTTGATATTACCCAGGCTAACCTCTCTATCCTAAAAAACAATAAGGCTAAAGCCATACGTTTTAGTACCTTAGAAGCTATCTGTAAGGCCCTAGATTGTCAGCCCGGGGATATACTGGTCTATGTAAAAGATGAAGATAATAAATAATAATCATTATTAATCATAGGATACAAATGTAAATCTGCCGTTAGTCAATAATTACTTATCGTAAAACGATAAATAATTATTGACTAACGGTTTTGTTTGTGCTAAATTAAATTTAAAATTATTACTCTAATAAGGAGGATATATAATATGGAATCGCAAAGTAATTCATTGTTCCATAGGATTCGTCAAAATTATGATTATTTCTTCTTGATAAGTTTAATCTTTGGATTAATGGGAACAATTCTGTTTCATAGGGCAGGAATGGGGTTAAACTCATTTCTCTTTACTATTATTATTGTAGTACTCTTTATCTTTATAACAAAAAAACTAAATATATCTTTTACAAAATGGGTTTTGTTTTGCTTAATTACTTCCATACTACTTAGCTTATCCAATGTACTTACATCCAGCTGGAAACTGCAGTTTTTAAATAATATAGGTATACTACTATTATTAGATACCAGCTTAATCCAATTGTTATCAGAAAGAAAATCCTTAGGCTTTTTTGATAATATAAAAAATATACTATTACTTCCCTTTAAAGCCATATCTTCAATAGGATTAATCTTTGTAGAGGGGAATCGCTTTGTTAAGGATAAAAAAATAATAAAAAATGATAAATTTAGAAATATCTTGATCGGATGTATGATAGCAATACCATTAATGGTAATAACAACAGCACTTTTATCCAGTGCAGACATGTTATATGGTAAAATAGCAAAATCCATGTTTGAATGGCTTTTATATCGTGACTTTTATAGAATTATAATAAAGATTATTCTCGGAACCCTTGTATGTTACTGCTTGCTGTATGGGGTAACTAAAGAAACTGCTGTCACAGTAAAGGAAAAAACAAAAGCCAGTCCAACCATAGGAATTACAATATCTAGTCTACTGCTTTTATCCTATGCTCTTTTTTGTGGAATTCAGATATTTTACCTCTTTGCAGGAGGCATATTTGTACTACCAAAGGAATTTACCTATGCAGATTACGCTAGACAAGGGTTTTTTGAACTACTTACGGTGACCGGCTTTAATATTACTTTAATTCTTATATGTGAAAATGTTTTTGAAGAAAATAAATTTTTAAAGGGCATACTTACTGCAATCACAGCCTGTAGCTATATTATGATAGCCTCTGCCACCTATAGGATGATTTTATATATAGGGGCTTATCATTTGACATTTCTTAGACTCCTTGTACTATTATTTTTACTGATAGATTCCTTACTTTTGGCGGGAATTGTACTGTCCTTATATAATAAAACTTTTCCTCTTTTTAAGTACTGTGTAGTGGTAATTTCAATTTGCTATCTAATCTTTTCTTTTAGTAAACCGGATTATTATATAGCAAAATACTTCCTTGCCCATACTGATACTAATGAATTAGAAAGCGAAGATATTTACTTTCTTACAACAGACCTATCTTATGATGCGGCGACTCTTGTAGTGCCCCTATTAGAAAAACATAATGATAGTAGGAATCTTTACCAAATAGACAAATATTGCAAGCCTTTAATATCAGATACAAAAGATATTCGTAATTATAACTACTCTTACATGAAAGCCAAAAAATTACTAAAGGATAATTTAAGCTTTAATAAAGTTGATTAGGAAAAAACCCATTTAGACTAACCTTACAATCAGTCTAAATGGGTTTTCTATTTATCTAACTACATTTCTTTCTTCACCATTTAAGTAAGCTATTATATTTTTATAGACTTCATCAGTTACCCTCTGCCTTGCCTCTACGGTTGCCCAAGCAATATGAGGAGTAATTATAAGCTTTGTGCTGTCTTTAATTTCAAATAGGGGATTTGACTCTGCCATGGGCTCTATGGTAAGTACATCAAGACCAGCCCCTGCTATCCAATCTTTTTTTAAGGCTTTTGCTAAAGCCTCTTCATTAATTATGGGTCCCCTGCCAAGATTTAGAAGTATAGCACTGGGCTTCATTTTTTTCAGTTCTTCTTCTCCTATCAAATCCATGGTTGCCTTATTTAAAGGAGCATGAATAGAAATTACATCTGATTCTTTTAGTAAGGTATCCATATCCACTCTTTGAAAATCTTCATTATTATTTTTGCCGGAGGTGGAATAATAAATTACCTTACAGCCAAATAATTTTGCGATTAAGCCAACACCTCTGCCAATCTCTCCAAGACCTATAATACCCCAAGTCTTGCCATAAAGTTCGTGAAATTTCTTATCAAAATGGCTAAATATATCGGAACGGATATATTCTCCTGATTTTACAAATTGGTCATAATAGCTTAATTTCTCATACAAATAGAAGAAAAGGGCAAATGTATGCTGGATTACAGACTGTGTAGAATATCCTTTAACATTTGTAACTGTAATATTCCTTGAATTTGTATATTCAAAGTCAACTATATTGGTACCTGTAGCAGTTAGGCAAATAAGTTTTAAGTTGTCGGCACCGGATAAAGTCTCTTCATTCATAGCTACCTTATTAACAATAATAATATCTGCATCCTTTATCCTTTGGGGTACCTCTTTAGCTGTAGTATTGGGATACTTTATAACCTCTCCCAGGGTATTAAACCGGTCTAGGTTAACATCACTTCCCAAGGTATCAGTTTCTAAAAAAACAATTTTCATATTATGTCACCTACATTTATCTGATTCTTTCAGGAAAGCCTACCTTCTTTTGCACCTTTCTTAAGGTCTTGTTAGCAAAATACTGAGCCTTTTCCCCGTTATTCTTTATTATTTGGTCTATATAAGCCTTATCTTTACTAAGTTCTTCAAATCTATCCTGAATAGGCTTTAGCATGGCTGCTACCGCTTCCCCAACAGCCATCTTAAATTCACCGTAACCTTTTCCTTCAAATTCCTTCTCGGTTTCAGCTATGGTCTTACCGCTGGCAATTGTGTAAATTTCAATTAAGTTACTGATACCGGGTTTATCTTTAGAATGGCGGATTTCATTATCTGAATCTGTAACTGCCTTCTTAAATTTCCTAATTATAGTATCGGTATCATCCAAAAGAAATATACTGGCATTGGGATTTTCATCGGATTTTGACATCTTCTTTGTGGGCTCTTGAAGACTCATAATCCTGGCCCCTGTCTTCTTAATATATGGCTCAGGGATAGTAAATACTTCTCCATACAAATTATTAAATCTTTGAGCAATATCTCTGGTAAGCTCGATATGCTGCTTCTGGTCATCTCCTACAGGAACTATATCTGACTGAAACAATAATATATCAGCAGCCATTAAAACCGGATATGTAAACAAACCGGCATTAATATTTTCAGCATGTTTAGCTGCTTTATCCTTATATTGGGTCATACGAGAAAGTTCTCCCATATAGGTAAAGCAATTTAAAATCCAACTAAGTTCCGCATGGGCAGGAACATGGGACTGGTAATAGATACAGTTCTTTTCCGGGTCTAAACCTGCAGCAATATATAAAGTAAGAAGAGCTCTGGCTTTTTTCCTAAGCTCTGCCGGATTTTGTCTTACGGTTATGGAATGCATATCCACTACACAATAAAAACATTCATATTCATCTTCAAATTCAACCCAGTTTCTTAAGGCTCCCAGGTAATTACCCAGTTGTAAGGTACCGGTAGCCTGCATACCTGAAAATAATGATTTCTTTCCGTTTAACATCACACCACATCCAATTCGCTTATTTTTTACTATTATCTTTTGATATTCTCATTCAAATATATTAATAAAGACCCAAAATGTCAATCCTTACTATTTTAATTTTTCTAAAAGATCTAGGGGTTTATCTATAAAATCATCATATTCTTCCACCTGTCCAAAACCATATCTGGCATATATAAAAGGTACCCCGGCCAGCTTTGCAGCCTTAGCATCTCCTGCAGTATCTCCTACATATACAGGGTTTTTTAGATTATTTCTTTCAATAACCATCTTTATATTATCGGCCTTGGCTTTCCCGGATCTACCCGGATATTCATAATCTGTAAAATATTTTTCAAGCTGGGGATAAACTTTAAAGAAACACTGAATATAGCCTTCTTGACAATTACTTACAATGAAAAGTTTGTATTTTTTATGAAGCTTTATAATAAGCTCTTCTATTCCCGGATATAAATCGGCACCATGTTTAGCCAAATACTCATTCTCATACTCGCAGCACTGACGAATAAGCTCTATAGCCTTCTCCTTAGATACACTTTGAAATAGTTGGATTCCTATGTCCTCAAGTAATTGGCCAAATAAACCTTTTAGTTTGTCAGCAGTAATTTCATCCTTTACCTCAGGATATTTGTTCTTTACTTCGGTCCAGGCTTTAGCAACCTCCTTAGTTGAATCCCATAAAGTTCCGTCCAAGTCAAATATTATACTATCGTACATTTAGTTTATCCTTACCTTTCTAATGATTATATCTATATCCATTTAAATAGTTATTATAATCAAAGTTTATATGTGTAGTAAAATAATCTTCATTGATATATAATGCCTAATTTAAGCTATATTGTCAACCTTCATAGAAAGCAAAAGGGTGAAAGATATTTTTCACCCCTTATGCTTCTCTTATATATTAAATATAATCTTTCATATATTCTCCATGGGCCTTAATCATCTCATCGCACATTTTCACAATATCATCAATAGACAACTCTGCTGCAGTATGGGGATCTAACATGGCTGCCTGATATATTTTTTCCCTGCTCTTTGTATGGGCGGCTTCTATGGTTAAAAGATGAACATTTATATTAGTCATATTCATAGCAGCCAATTGTACCGGCAGCCTTCCCACATGGCATGGTGAAATTCCGTTGCCATCAACTAAGCAGGGAACCTCTACGCATGCTTCAGAGGGCAGATTATCAATTAATCCTGTATTTAAAACATTTCCCCCTATCTTAATTGGCTTATTAGTAATTATAGCTTCCATAATATAAGAAGCATATTCCCTGCTTCTTTCATGGGTGATTTTACCGTCCTGTAAGATCTTGTTTTTCTCCTCTTCCCACCCTTCAATCTGATTTACACATCTTCTTGGATATTCGTCTAGAGGAATATTAAATCTTTCGATTAATTCCGGATATTTGGATTTTATAAAAAATGGATTATATTCTGCGTTATGCTCACTGGATTCTGTACAATAATAACCCAGATGTTTGATATATTCATACCTAACCATATCATGATGCTTCTCATTGCTATTCTTTATAATAGCCCGCTTTCTAATCTCGGGATAAAGATCATTGCCCTCCTTATCCTTTATCTCTAAAAGCCATGCCATATGATTAATTCCGGCAATAAGCTCACTACGGCCCTCTAGCTTATCTTCCATACCCAGGCCCTTAAGCAGATCACGAGAACAGATTTGCACACTGTGACATAAACCGACGGTCCGTACTTTAGTATATCTTAGCATGTACCCGGTCAATATTGACATGGGATTAGTATAGTTTAAAAGTAAGGCATTTGGACAGACTTCTTCCATATCCCTGGCAATGTCTCTCATAACAGGAATTGTCCTTAAGCCCCTCATTATTCCCCCAATTCCCAATGTATCGGCTATGGTCTGTCTTAAACCATATTTTTTAGGTATTTCAAAATCAATAATGGTACATGGATCATATCCCCCAACCTGAATTGCGTTAACTACAAAATCTGCATTTCTTAGTGCATCTTTTCTTTTATCTTCACCTAAATATGTATATATTTTTGCTCTGGAAGAATTTATGTTTTTATTTATTGCCTTAAGTATAATTTCTGATTCTTCCAGTCTTTTGCCATCAATATCATACAAGGCAATTTCCGCATCCTGCAGACAAGGGGTACACATACAGTCTCCTAATACATTTCTGGCAAAAACTGTACTACCGGCCCCTAAAAAAGCTATTTTAACCATACCTATTTCCTCCTTCTTGCTTTGGCCTATAAAAATATTTTACCATATAATTTTAGGCTATTACTATTAATAAAACAATGATATATAATAATATTAAAATGTTTTAAATTACTTAAATTATCTAGACTAATGCCGGTTGCTGGTTTAATATATATGTATAGTTTAAAAATATAATTTCTAAATAAAATTTACAGTAGTATTGTGAGGATGATGATTATGAAGCAAATAGCCAGTTTTACCATTGATCATATAAGATTGTTACCCGGTATCTATGTATCAAGAAAAGATATGCTGGGGAAAGAAATTATAACAACCTTTGACCTTCGTATAACAAAACCTAACCGGGAGCCTGTTATGGGAACCGGTGAGATTCATACAATTGAACACTTAGGAGCCACCTATCTAAGAAATCATGAGAAATATGGAGACAAAACCATATACTTTGGCCCTATGGGCTGTAGAACAGGTTTTTATCTTCTACTTGGGGGAGAATATAAGTCCAAGGATATAGTCCCCTTGATTACCGAAATGTTTGAGTTTATTCGTGATTTTGAAGGGGATATCCCCGGGGCCACAGCCATAAATTGTGGTAATTATTCAGATATGAATCTGGATAAAGCCAAACAATATGCCAAGGATTATCTGGATAAAGTTCTATATAATATTGATGATGAACATTTAAACTATCCTATATAAGACTTAAAACTTAATTATATTTAAAGGGGGATATCGGTCTATTATACCGGTATCCCCTTTAAATATCTAAAAAAGTTCCCTTGCATGATTGTAACAGACATGAATATACTATAATGAATACATCCGATGGGAGAAGCTATGGCAGAAGATGGTTTACTTCATACGGCGGAACTGTTAAATACCGCCCTTCCCTATGTGGAAGGAAAGGCAAAGTTGGTCCTGGATTTGTTCGTAAAATTTTACGAGCTAATTATTTGCATACAAAACTTTAAGACAAATGATATAACTGCCTGTGGCTTTAATAATGAAAAGGTTGATTTAGAAGCTCTATTAAAGAATATTAAACCCAAATGTAATAAGGAAGAAAGGGTTTTAGTAGATAAACTTCTTAATATATTTCAAGCAAAAAAAATATTCGAAATGTATAATTCATACATGGAAGTTATGAATGCCATGGAGGGATTTAATGACCCTAAGGATGAGGCCTGCGACAATGATACCGGTAATATTATGAATAATTTTACAGGCTTTGATTTTTCTACTATATTAGGAGATAATGTGGATATTAGCTCCATATTTGACCAAAAAGAAAACATAACTGAAGAAAACCAAGATCATGATAATAACATACCTTCACAGGATGAAAATACTGAGGATGAAAATACTGAGGATAAAGATACTGATAATATTATTAATGAAAAAAATAATAAAGAAAACTCAAGAAGTGACTATAACAATATATATGAAACACTTAAGGCCATGATTCCTCCCGAACAAATGGAAACATATGAAAACCTTAGAATGCTTTTTGATACACCGTCATATGATGATAGTAACAAATCCGATGAAAAAAGTGAGTGATATTATGACTGATAACTTAAATAATGGTAATCCCAAATTAAAAAATGTAGATCCTCGTAAATTAGTTGTTCTTATGGAATTAATTAAGAAGGCTGAAGGAAAATCAATAGATGAATTACTTCCCCTTATTATTAGTACCAATAAAAAACTTCAGGAGCAAAATCTAACCTTTACTAAAGATGAAAGTGAAATTATGATTGATATACTGACAAAAAACTTATCTCCAAAAGAAAAAGCACAATTTAATATGTTAAGAAAACTTATGTTAAAGTAAAATTAAAAAAGCTGCTGCAAAATTTTTATTTTTGCAACAGCTTCTTTTATTAAGAGTGAGTATTAACCATTCCAACATTATTACTTTCTTCACGTTTTACCTCTCGGTACATTCTAAAATATTCCCTAGCATAAAGTGCAAATGATAAGGCTAAAAATGCTCCACAAATTATCATTAGAATATTCACTATGGTTTGATCTAAATTGGGCAGTGCCACCAACACCAACATTACTGCGTAAAATACCGTTGTAGATACCTTACCAAACCATTTTGAACCATCTAACCTCCTATCTTTTTTTAGCATAGCCAAACCGGCTATCAACATAAATAACTGCATTGCTACAAAAAGAATTAGGAGCAAAAACATCCATTTTATTTTAACTACTAATACAAATATTAAGGCTGCCTGGGTCGCTTTATCAGCCAAAGGATCGATTAGTTTGCCAAACTCAGTTACCATATTAAAGGTTCTTGCAATAAATCCATCCAAAAAGTCTGTAAGTCCTGAGGCTAAAACAACTGCTGCTGCTTGAAAATATTCTCTTGGTTGCTGAGCCCTAATATACTGCATCACAAATACCGGAATTAATAGGAAACGAATATAACATAAAATATTCGGGATGCTCCATAAGTCCTTTTTAGTAAATCTGGTAAGAATTTTCATGTTTTCATCATATCCCCTTTACTTTTATGCTGCTTGCTTAGTATGTCTAATCTATATATATATAATAATTATTATATGAAAAATATAAGTTAATCTACTTATACGTTTATATTTTAACATATTCAAGATATTTATCAAAGGTGTTTTTATTAAAATTTTGAGCCTTGCTTTCTTTGTTCCATTTTATCCATTAAAATAAATTTTATTGATAATTTATTATTATAGGTTTTATTTTACTATACTTATAAAATATTGTAAATATTTTTCATCTTGTGTTTAAATATTATTGAAAAATAGTGTCTGTTTTAGTAGTTTAATACCTATAGGATTCTAAAGTAACGAAGCTGTTGCTTCAAGATTATACATTCCTTAAAGCAACAGCTTTATTATTATTTTACTACAATGTTAACTATTTTTCCCGGAACATAAATTTCTTTTATTATAGTACCGGTAATCTTATCTGCCATGGTTTCTTTAACGATGGAAAGTACTTGATCCTTAGAAGCTTCTGCTGGAATCATAAGGGTACCTTTTGTTTTTCCATTGATTTGGACTGCTATCTCGATTTCGCTATCCTTCATCTTATCTTCATCATATTCAGGCCAAGTATTATCAAATACTGAACCTGTATTACCCAGCTGAGACCATAATTCTTCACTTACATGGGGTGCAAAAGGTGCAAGCAGAATAATGGCTGTTTGTAGGGTATCACGGTCTATTCCACCGGCTTTTTTAGCCAAGTCTATCATCTTATTATTGTATTCCATAAATCCGCTTATAACCGTATTTAAGTTGAAATTTTCTATTCTTGTGGTTATATCATATACAAAACGGTTCCTGATTTTTATCATTTCCTCAGTTGCTTCAAGGGTTTTGTCCTTATTAGCCACAACCAAATTATAGAAACGGTTTATAAAACGGTATACTCCCTCAATTCCCCTATCATCCCATTCGGAATCTAGTTCGGGAGGACCTACAAATAATTCATAAAGTCTTAAGGAGTCACAGCCATATTCTTCAATAAGTCCATCCGGTGATATTACATTGCCCTTAGACTTACTCATCTTGGCTCCGTCCTTACCAATCATACCCTGATTAAAGAGTCTGGTAAAGGGTTCGTCAAAATCTATTACACCTATATCATTCAAGAATTTTGTATAGAATCTGGCATATAATAAGTGGAGTACAGCATGTTCCACACCACCTACATACATATCTACCGGCAGATATTTTTCAGCCTTGTCTTTTCCCACCAGTTCTTTATCATTTTTATTATCAACATAACGAAGGAAATACCAAGATGAACCTGCCCACTGAGGCATGGTATTGGTCTCCCTCTTAGCAGCTTTGCCACAGGCCGGACATGTGGTGTTAACCCAGTCCTGGATATTGGCCAGAGGAGATTCCCCGGTACCGGTAGGTTCATATTTTTCTATATCCGGCAATAATAATGGCAGTTCTTCCTCAGGAACCGGCACCGCTCCGCAATCCTTACAATGAACAATGGGAATTGGCTCTCCCCAATATCTCTGTCTTGAAAATACCCAATCCCTAAGCTTATAGTTAACTGTCTTTTTACCTATTCCCTGCTTTTCTAATAAATCGGGTACCTCTTTTTTTGCCTTTTCAGAATCCATACCATTCCACCGGTCAGAATTAATCATAATTCCCGGCTGTGTATAAGCCTCTTTTAGCTCCGCATCTTCTTTGCCGTCTTTGGATATTACCTGCACAATAGGAATATCAAATTTTTTGGCAAACTCAAAGTCCCTTTCATCATGGGCAGGAACACACATAATAGCCCCTGTACCATAATCAGCCAGAACATAATCGGACAACCAAATAGGTATTTTTTTATTATTAAGAGGATTAATTGCATAACTTCCTGTAAATACTCCCGTCTTTTCTTTATCCTGAAGACGATCCACAGATGATTTCATAGAGGCCTTATAGATATATTCCTCTACCAATTCCTTATTCTCTGCTGTAGCCAGTTCTTTTGCCATGGCATGTTCGGGGGCAAGTACCATAAAGGTTGCACCATATAAGGTATCAGGTCTTGTGGTATAAACCCGTATGGTCTTATCACTTCCGTCAACTGCAAAGTCTATCTCTGCACCATAGCTTTTACCAATCCATTCGGACTGCATCTTTTTAACCTTTTCAGGCCAATCCAGTTTATCCAAATCATTAAGCAGACGATCTGCATATGCTGTTATTTTTAACATCCACTGCTTTAAGTTCTTTTTTGTAACAGGAGAATTGCAACGTTCACATTCTCCGTTTACTACTTCTTCATTGGCTAAACCGGTTTTACATGAAGGACACCAGTTAATAGGCATTTCCTTTTGGTAGGCAAGCCCTGCCTTGAACATCTTTACAAAGATCCATTGAGTCCATTTGTAAAATTCAGGATCTGTGGTATTGATCTCCATATCCCAGTCATAAATAGCAGCTATATCCTTAACTTGTTTTTTAAAGTTTGCAATATTTTCTGCAGTGGAAACACTAGGATGAACTCCCATCTTAAGAGCATAGTTCTCTGCAGGAAGTCCAAAGGCATCCCAGCCCATGGGATGAATAATATAATAACCCTTGAGCATCTTATACCTGCTCCACACATCACTTATTACATATCCTCTCCAATGTCCAACATGAAGCCCGCTTCCTGATGGGTATGGGAACATATCTAAACAGTAGTATTTGGGCTTCTTACCGTCATTTACATTGACCGGGTTCTCTTCCCAATATTTTCTCCATTTCTTCTCGATTACCTTATGATTATAAGGTGCTGACATATTATTCTCCTCCTTATAAGATATCAAATACAAAAAACCTTTCATCTGACAAGAGACGAAAGGTTAAATTCCGTGGTACCACTCTATTTCATAATAAGCATAAATCACATGCTTATTATGCACTCATTTTCTATAACGGGAAAAACCGTCCCAGCCTACTACATATTCAACTGGGAAGCTCCAAGGCGAGTTGGGAGACTGTTGCTACTGCCTTCCACCTACCGGCAGCTCTCTATAAGCACATATTCTCTTAATACTCCTTTTCACAGCTTTTTAAATATGCTTTTATTAATTATATTGTTAAGCTTAATCTAAATAAGTATATATTAAATAAATATATACATTACTTTTATTTTTGTCAAGTGTTTACCATGGGAATTTTATCATACTTTAAAGGATTGATAATATATTGTTTTATAACTGATAAGTTATCCATAGGAGGTTTTATGAATACTATTTCTGAATTAATTAATGAATATGGATTAGTGGCTATGTTTATCATAATTATGCTGGAATATGCCTGCTTTCCCGTATCCAGTGAAATAGTCCTTCCCCTTTCAGGTGCGGTGGCCTCTATTAATAATACTCATTTTCTTATAATTCTACCATTAAGTATCATGGCAGGCCTTATAGGAACCGGTATATGCTATGCTGTAGGCTGGTTTGGAGGAGCAGCTATTATTAATACTATAAAAAGAAAATTTCCAAAATCAGCAAAATCCATTGAGGCTTCCTATGATAGTTTTAGTAAAAACGGCTCTTGGGCTGTTTGTATAGGCCGTGTTATTCCCTTGGTCCGTACCTATATTGCACTTATTGCCGGAGCAGTAAGACTAAGTCCCTCTACCTATTTTCCCGCTTCTCTTTTAGGAATTTCCATATGGAATACCCTTTTAATTGGTATTGGTTATTCCTTAAGAGAAAATTATAATAGGGTTGCCATTTATTATCAGCGCTACAAACATTACCTAATACCTATATTTTTGGTATCTGCCATATATCTATTAATTAGCAATCTATATAAGAAAAAGAAGAAAAAATCTCTAATTGATTATGACAACTAAATTATGCCCTTTTTGAAACTATGGACTTATCCTTCCACTTTCCAGAAACAACCCTTATACTGCCGAATATACCCGTAGCAAACCAAGTCAATCCGGTGGCCAGAAAAACCCCATTAAATCCTATAATGCCGGACAAGTATTTTGATAAAGATACCCTAACAATTACCTCAATAAATCCCATAATCATGGGAATTCTTATATCACCGGCACCGCTTAAAAAGTTCCTTGTAATAAATATAAGTCCTAAAAAGCTATAGAAAAAGCATGTAATTCTTATTCCCTCTACCCCATACATTACCACTTCAAAATCTTCTTTTTTAGTAAATAATCTCATTATATATTGTCCGCCAAAATACATAACCGGAAGCATTAGTAGACTAAATATTAATATTATTTTAGTGGCTGATTTTGCTCCTTTTTTCACACGATCAATCTTATCTGCACCAATATTTTGACCTGTAAATGAAGCAACTGCCGCCCCCAAGGACATAGATGGCTGCATAACCAGTTGTTCTATACGGTTTACCGCTGTAAAAGCTGCTATTTTAATAGTATCTTGAAAGCTGTTAACAACCGATTGTAATGTCATCATAGATACGGCTATAAGTGAGTTTTGTAAGGCTACCGGTACTCCTAAACGAATACATTTTATAAATATTTCCCTATCAGGCTTAAATTCCTTAAGGGGAATACGTAGAATCTTTACCTTCTTAAAGGCATATATTATACATCCTATACCTGATAAAAACTGAGAAATTATTGTAGCAATAGCAACACCGGCAACACCCATATTAAATACAATAACAAATATCAAATCTAATACCACATTTAATATACTGGCAATAATTAAAAAAACCAAAGGGGTTATAGCGTCACCTAAAGCACGAAGGACCGCAGATATACCATTATAACAGGCTGTACCAAGAATCCCAATATATAAGATTTTCATATAGGTATGGGATTGATCTATAATATCTTGGTGAGTACCCAAAAGCTTAAGTAGTGGCCGACTTGTAAAAAACCCAACCGTGCCCATAATAAGGGAAACTAAAAAAAGAACATATGTGGCAGTGGCAAAACTCTTTCTTACCTTTTCATAATCTCCAGCTCCGTAATACTGTGATATTACAATGGAAATACCTGCCGACATACCAAATACCAAACTAAAAATCAGATAGGTTATTGACCCTGTGGCTCCCACTGCTGATAAGGCATCCTTATTCACAAATTTCCCAACAACTATGGAGTCAACCATATTATAGAACTGTTGAAATATATTTCCAATTAACATTGGTAGTGTGAAGTTTAATATTAGTTTTGTTGGGTTACCTATAGTCATATCTCTTGTTATTGTTTTAGTCATCATACACCTCTATACACTTAGATAATATTTACTAAAATAAATATTTATTTAAATTACTCGAAGTATATTATACTGAAATATTAATTAAAGTAAATGTCTTATTTCATAAGAAAGATGTCTTATGACGATAATAAATCTTACATAATCCCCCCTTAGCCTCATATAATTTAAAGAAGATTGACCATATAAGGAGTGAAATATGCACTGGCATAGTATATCCATTGAAGACACCGTAAGGGAATTAAAAACTGATATAAAGCATGGTCTTTCCATGAAGGAAGTTCAAGAAAGGCAAAAGCTATATGGGAAAAATGTTATAGATGCAAAAAAGGGCAAAAATCTTTTGCAAAAATTTCTTGCTCAATTTGCGGACTTTATGATTATAGTCTTAATATGTGCAGCCGTATTATCTTTAGTTGTATCCTACATGGAAGGTAAACTTAACTTTGTTGATCCGGTAATAATTCTCTTGATTATTATACTTAATGCATTTCTTGGGGTGTTGCAGGAGACAAAAGCAGAAAAAGCTTTAGAGGCCCTAAAAAAAATGTCTGCCCCTACAGCCCATGTATTAAGAGAAAATAAAGTTACGGTAATTCCTTCCTCTGAACTGGTTCCGGGAGATATTGTTATCTTGGAGACCGGAAGTTTTGTACCTGCAGATTGCCGGCTTATACATACGGTAAATCTTAAGGTTGAAGAGGCCTCCTTAACAGGAGAATCCCATCCCGTTGAAAAAAATGCCTATGAAATATTACTTCCTGATACTAACTTGGCAGACAGACATAATATGGTTATGGCTACAAGCACCATTCTATACGGAAGAGGGGTAGCTATAGTTACAGCTATCGGAATGGATACCCAGGTAGGACATATAGCCAGAATGATAATGGAAGATGATACTCCCGATACCCCTTTACAAAAGAGATTGGCTAGAACCGGTAAAACATTGGGGATTGCAGCTCTTATAATATGTTGCCTGGTTTTTATAATCGGAATATATAAAGATCTTCCCCCTTTTGATATGTTTATGACCTCTGTAAGCCTTGCTGTAGCTGCCATTCCTGAAGGTCTTCCGGCCATTGTAACTATTATGCTCTCCCTTGGAGTACAGAGAATGGCTAAGAAAAACGCAATTATCAGGAAGCTTCCCGCTGTTGAGACTTTAGGCAGTGCCACAGTTATTTGTTCCGATAAAACCGGAACCCTAACACAGAATGTTATGACAGTTACAGAGATTTCCTCTGCAACAGGTAAAGAAGAAATAAAAAGCGATTTTGGATTCTTTCTCCTATCCCATGCTGCCCTTTGTTGCGATGCCATATTACAAACAGTGGCAGGCAGCAGTGATGTAAGCGGTGAACCTACAGAAAAAGCCTTGGTTCTTGCTGCATATAATATTGGAGCCAATAAAAATGATTTAGATTCAATGTATAAAAGGATTTATGAAATTCCCTTTGATTCAACAAGGAAGATGATGACTACGGTACATAAA
The DNA here is from genome assembly GCF_900070325.1 of Herbinix luporum. GTDB lineage: Bacteria > Bacillota > Clostridia > Lachnospirales > Lachnospiraceae > Mobilitalea > Mobilitalea luporum. The sequence continues at coordinate 754,237 of NZ_LN879430.1, read as the reverse complement.
TCTCCCGATACTTCCTCCTATCGAAGTGTTACCAAGGGTGCATATGACTTTTTAATTAAGCGATGTACCCATATATATAAGGATAATAAACAGCAACCTATAACATCCCGGGATAAAAATCGCCTAAATGCTATTAATGAAGCTATGACAGGCCGGGCTCTTAGGGTTATCGCCCTTGCCTATAAAAACCTTCCTCAGTTTAATAAATCTGATACTTCAAGTCTTGAGAAAGATTTAACCTTTGTAGGCCTAATAGGAATGATAGATCCTCCTCGCAAAGAGGTAAAAGAGGCTGTTAGAATCTGCCGTCAGGCAGGAATTAAGCCGGTTATGATAACCGGTGATCATATACTAACAGCTAAAGCCATTGCAAAAGATATAGGTATTTTGACAAATCAAACTGAGGCTATAACCGGTGAGGAACTATCCAAAATGTCTACTCAGCGGCTAAATGATACCATATCCCGTTTCAGTGTATTTGCAAGGGTATCCCCTGAGCATAAAGTAAGAATTGTTAAAGCCTTTCAGAGCAAGGGAGAAGTTGTAGCCATGACCGGAGACGGTGTAAACGATGCACCGGCCCTAAAGGCTGCTGATATCGGATGTGCCATGGGTATAGCCGGTACTGATGTGGCAAAGAACGCCTCGGATATGATACTTACCGATGATAATTTTGCAACCATTGTATCCGCTGTTTCGGAAGGAAGAGGTATTTATGATAACATTAAAAAAGCCGTACATTTTCTTCTTTCCAGTAATATAGGAGAAATACTTACAATATTTGTGGCAATACTTTTTGGCCTACCTACTCCCCTGGTAGCTGTCCAACTGCTTTGGGTAAATCTTGTAACCGATTCACTGCCTGCTATTTCCTTGGGAGTCGAACCACCCTCTAAAGATATAATGCTAAGAAAACCTGTATCACCAAAGAAGGGAATGTTTGCTGACGGTCTGGCACTGCAAATTGTAATAGAAGGATTCCTTATAGGCTCTTTGGCCCTAACTGCCTTTGTTATAGGAGTAAAATACTACGACGCACCGGGAATGCACCAAACCCTAAATTACCAACCTTGGGTAGGAAGAACCATGGCCTTTTCAGTATTAAGTCTGTCTCAGCTGTTTCATTCTTTTAATATGAGAAGCAACCGCTCCCTATCGGAAATCGGAATCCTTAGTAATAGAAGTCTGGCCATATCATTTGTTATATGTGCATTTTTACAAATAGCTGTAGTTTCATTAACACCTTTAGCAAAGGTATTTCAAGTAGTACCATTAAATTTACGTCAATGGGCAACTGTATTTTTATTGTCTATTACCCCCATAGTTGTAGTAGAGCTTCAAAAGAAAATAAGAAAAATAGGATGACCTATAAAGGCATCCTATTTTTCTTATTTTTATCTGCTTACCTTAAATGCATTCTTTCCTAAATAAACTGCATTGCTACCAAGCTCCTGCTCTATTCTTAATAGTTGGTTATATTTTGCCACACGGTCGGTTCTTGAAGGTGCACCGGTCTTAATCTGTCCGGCATTGGTTGCTACTGCAATATCAGCAAGGGTTACATCCTCAGTTTCACCGGAACGATGGGATATTACCGCTGTCCATCTGTTATTCTTAGCCATTTCAATAGCATCTAAGGTCTCAGTTAAGGTACCTATCTGATTAACTTTAATCAAGACGGAATTAGATATATTGCCGTCGATTCCTTTTTTTATTCTGTCGGTATTGGTAACGAATAAATCATCTCCCACCAGCTGAACCTTATGGCCAATTCTCTCAGTTAGCTTCTTCCATCCGTTCCAATCCTCTTCTGCCAAACCGTCCTCCAAAGAAATAACCGGATATTTGTTACATATTTCGTCCCAGAAATCAACCATTTCATCTACAGTCTTATATTCACCTGATTTCCAGAATAGGTAATCTCCTTCCCTACCTGCCTTTTTAGCTTCTTCATACATCTCAGTAGAAGCCGCATCAATGGCAATATAAAAATCCTCACCGGGACGATATCCCGCTTCTTCTATGGCTTTAACTATATAATCTAAGGCTTCTGTATCGCTGTTAAATTTTGGTGCAAATCCCCCTTCATCACCTACTGCTGTTACATATCCGTCATTTTTAAGCAGCTTTTTTAAGATATGAAATACTGTAGTACTTTGTTCTAAGGCTTGGCTAAAGGTAGTTGCACCCACAGGCATTATCATAAATTCCTGTATATTAAGGCTGGAGTCAGCATGCTTACCACCATTTATAATATTCATCATAGGAACCGGAAGGGTCTTGGCATTTACACCCCCAAGATAACGATATAAAGGAATGTTTAAAGCGGCTGCTGCTGCCTTAGCCACAGCCATGGAAACTCCTAGAATTGCATTGGCACCTAGATTACCCTTATTAGGGGTTCCATCAAGCTTTAGCATAAGAGCATCTATTTCAGCCTGGTTACAGGCATCCATACCCTGTAAGGCTGAAGCAATCTTGGTATTGATATTTTCCACTGCTTTTTTAACACCATTTCCCAGATATCTGCTTTTATCACCGTCCCTAAGCTCTACTGCTTCAAAAGCCCCTGTGGATGCTCCTGAAGGAACCGCTGCCCTGCCAATACTACCGTCACATAAGATTACATCTGCTTCTACAGTTGGATTTCCTCTTGAATCTAATATTTCACGTCCTATTACCTTTTCAATCCTTAAACTCTTCATATGTCTAATCCATCCTTTCTTATATAGTTAATGTTATTTTGTACTAAAGTTTTTTAAAAATCATCAATTCTATTATTTACGAAAAATTGGAAACTATACAGTCATAAAAATACATGTAAACTTGAATAAAGTATGTGATTGTAATCACAAAATAAATTTAAGTTTTATATAATTGTACAAAACAATACTAGCTTGAGCAAGGCATTTTTATATTATATAATTTACTAGACAAGAAATACTATTAAAAGTAAAGTTTAAAAATTGCTATAAATCTATTGTTTAATTATTTATGGCATTTGCTTTATACACTATATAAGAAAGGATAAAATATATTCAAGTCATATTGACTATGAATATATAAGGTGAGAAAAATGAATAAAACATTTGAAAAACTACAGCCCTACTTAGATAAAGCTATGGCATTTCAAACCGCAAGAAATTTATTTGAATGGGATGATCAAACCCAAGCTCCCTTTGAGGCTGCTGATTATACCTCAAAAGTTGTTGGTATCCTGGCAGACGAATATATGAAATGTCTTGTAAATGATGATGTTAAAAAACTGGTTAAAAAGCTTCAGGAGCCAAAGGAACAAGAGGAACTTACCCAAAAAGAAAAGGCCATAATAAAGGAACTTAGTAAGACCTTAAAAGAGCTTGAAAGTATTCCCCCACAGGAATATAAGGAATTTAACGAACTTACATCCATATCTAACCGGGCTTGGGCAAAGGCAAAAAAAGATAATAACTATGAGTATTATGCACCATATCTAAAAAAGATCATTGAATATAAAAAGAAATTTGCCGGATACCGTGCAGAAAAAAACCAGGATTCCTACGAGGTATTATTACGTGATTACGAGGAATGTTTTGGAATAAAAGATCTAGATCTTTTCTTTGAGAAAATAAAGATAGAAATAGTTCCCTTATTAAAGCAGGTATCTAAAAAAGCTGATACTATTGATAAAAGCTATAATTATTTAAAATATGATATAGAGAAGCAAAAGGAATTTTGCAGATACTTAAGCGGATATATAGGCTTTGATTATAATAAAGGAGTTATTGCCGAAAGTGCCCATCCATTTACCTTAAATCTTCATAACCATGATGTGCGCATAACTAATCATTACCTTGAAAACAACTTAGAAAGTGCCATGTTTTCAATTATCCATGAAGGGGGTCATGCCCTATATGAGATGAATATTGATGATTCCTTAACTCAAACTTTAGTTGGTACGGGAGCTTCTATGGGAATGCATGAATCCCAATCTAGATTTTATGAGAATATAATCGGACGAAGTGAGGCCTTCTGGGCACCAATTTATAATAAGTTAGTAGATACCTACCCTGAGAATTTAAAAAATATCAGCCTGGAGCATTTTATTAAAGGAATAAATAAAGCAGAGCCCAGTCTTATACGTACAGAAGCTGATGAGCTATCCTATCCTCTTCATATAATAATTCGTTATGAGATTGAAAAAATGATTTTTTCAGGAGAGGCAGATGTGGAAAAGCTTCCCCAGCTGTGGAATAAGAAATATGAGGAGTACTTAGGAATAAGTCCGCAAAACGATGCTGAGGGCATCCTACAAGATACCCATTGGTCCTTTGGGGAATTTGGATATTTTCCCTCATATGCCATAGGCTCTGCGGTAGCTTCTCAACTTTATGCAAAAATACTTGATTTAATGCCTTTTGAAGATTATCTAAGAGAAGGTAATCTTACACCCATAAGGGAATTTTTAAGGGATAATATTCACAAGTATGGAGCTACAAAAAATACAAATCAAATCCTAAAAGATGTTACCGGTGAAGAATTTAATCCTGATTATTATATAGATTATCTTAAGAATAAATATGAAAAACTTTATGAACTGTAATGAAGGTAAATCATTTAAAAGCTTCCCTTTATAATTCATATTGCATAAATATACTTCTTTCTTCCGTTATTTTTGCATATTTATAAATTATTTCTTGCAAAATGAATAATACTAAGTTATTATAACTTATAAGCATATTTAAACATGGCAATCATGCTCTTTTTGGCTGATTGCCAATTTACTATCTTTGAAAGGAGTGGAATTATGAAGCTTTGGGGAGGACGATTTACAAAGGAAACAAATCAGCTGGTTCATAATTTTAATTCATCCATATCTTTTGATCAAAAATTCTATCGTCAAGATATTATGGGAAGCATTGCCCATGCTACAATGCTGGCAAAGCAAGGAATCATATCGGAGGATGAAAAGAAACTTATAGTTGATGGCCTTACAAATATTATGGAGGATATTGAAAACGGTACCCTAGAAATCACCGGTGAGTATGAAGATATCCACAGCTTTGTGGAGTCAAAGCTTATAGAAAGAATCGGAGATACCGGTAAAAAACTTCATACCGGCCGCAGCCGTAATGACCAAGTAGCCTTAGATATGAAGTTATATATAAGAGATGAAATAGAAACTCTTGATAATTTGCTAAAGAAGCTTATGCTTACTCTTCACCGGATTATGAAAGAAAATACAGAAACCTTTATGCCCGGATTTACACATCTGCAGAAAGCTCAGCCGGTAACCTTGGCCCATCATATGGGTGCTTATTTTGAAATGTTTAAAAGAGATCGTCAAAGACTGGATGATATAAAAAAAAGGATGAACCTATCTCCCTTAGGTTCCGGTGCCCTTGCAGGAACTACCTATCCCCTAGATCGTAATTTCTGTGCAAGTCTCTTGGGATTTGACGGTCCTAGCTTAAACAGTATGGATGCAGTAAGTGACCGGGATTATCTTATTGAACTTCTTTCTTCCCTGTCCACTATTATGATGCACTTAAGCCGTTTTAGTGAGGAAATTATTATTTGGAACAGTAATGAGTATCAATTTATTGACCTAGATGATGCTTATTCCACAGGCTCCTCTATTATGCCTCAGAAAAAGAATCCCGATATAGCAGAACTGGTAAGAGGAAAAACAGGCCGGGTATATGGGGCTTTAATATCTCTTCTTACTACTATGAAAGGACTTCCCCTGGCATATAATAAGGATATGCAGGAAGATAAGGAACTTACCTTCGATGCAATTGATACAGTAAAGGGTTGTCTTGCCTTATTTGATGGTATGCTTTCTACTATGAAATTTAGCAAAAAAGTTATGGAGGAAAGTGCCAGTAAAGGATTTATAAATGCAACAGATGCTGCCGACTATCTTGTGAATAAAGGTGTCCCCTTTAGGGATGCCCATAGCATTATAGGCCGCCTTGTACTTACCTGCATAGATAAAGGGCTTTCTTTAGACCAATTACCTTTAGAAGATTACAAAGCCATAAGTCCGGTCTTTGATAATGATATCTATGAAGCAATCAGTCTTACAAGCTGTGTTAACAAAAGATCCACTCTCGGTGCCCCAGGTAAAGAAGCTATGGAAAAAGTTATTGCCCTAAATGAAGAATATCTATTGAATAATTAACTGCATTAAAAAGTTTTTAAGCCTAAAATTCAAAAACTTGATAAATAATTTTTATAAAAACTTTAAAAAACAACAAAGAGCCATTTAATAAAAAGCAAAAATTTAGAGTTACTCTTTATCTTAAAACACATAAAGTCAGATAAGAGTAACTCTTTTTATTGAAGTTAAGTTTTAATTTAACCAGGTAAAATTGGGATATTTAAATATAGCCTTGCCCTTAATCTTATCCCCCTCTACAAACTTATTTATCCAAACCCTGGAATCCATGGATGAATTCCTGTTATCACCCATAACGAAATAACATCCCTCAGGTACAACAACAGCTTCCATATCTTCTTTTTCCATAGGCTCCATTATATAATCTTCAACTACTTCCTGGTCATTAATATATAAAATACCTTCTCGAATTTCAATTTTATCACCTGGAGTGCCTATTATTCTCTTTATATAATCTAATTCTTCATTATCCGGAAATGGAAATACTATTATATCACCCCGTTTGGGTTTGCTAAAAAGGTAAGATAGGCGAAATGTAAAAACTTTATCTCCTGTCATAATTGTATTTTCCATGGATCCTGTGGGTACTTCCACTTTAAAAATCACAAATCGATTAATAATTAATGCCAAAAGAAAGGCTATTCCAAATACTAAGACCCAGCTGATAATTTCTTTTATGATTCGCTTTCCCATTAAGTCACTCCTTATAACAAGAATATAAATTTAAACTAGGGGAATATCCGGATTAAGAACAACTCCCCAAAATGCCGGTTTTTGTAGCAGATATTCGTCAAAAAGTAATGGATAACTGGACTTGCCGGGTTTATTTAACCAGGAGCTGTCATCGGTAAGTCCCCAAAAAGTTATATTAGTTATATTAGCGGCTTTTTCTTCCTGTATTGTTTTTAAAAATGAAAATAATCTTTTATATCTTCTAGCCTGCCTAAATAATTCTTCCTCTGTATGCTCTGTAAGGTCCATATCCAACTCAGTAATATGAATTTCCAATCCTAATTTTCCGTATTCTTTGATTGATCTATCCACATCTACCAAGGAAGGAATCTCAATTCCTAAATGAGTTTGTAATCCTATTCCATCAATTAGACCCTTTTCCTGTAAACTTGAAACAAGATTTGCAATATATCTTGCTTTACCTCTTTCTTCAGTATCATAATCATTTAAAAAGAGTTTAACATCCGGGTCGGCATACTCTCTGGCATATTCAAATGCCTTCTCAATATAAGACGGTCCTATAACCTTATACCAGAGACTGCCCTTAGTACGAAGTCCATTCTCCTCCATATCTCCTGGATTGACAACTTCATTAACTACATCCCAACAATAAATCAGTCCCGGATAATTGGTCTGTGTATATTCTAGAACCTGTTTTATATAGTTCTTCATTCGCTTCAACATTAATTTTTTAGACACCAGTGGAGCATCCTTGTCCTTAGAATAACCTTCAGTAAAAAACCATCTAGGTGTCTGATCATGCCATATCAATGTGTGACCTCTGACAGGTATCTCTGCCTCTTTGGCAAACTCTAAGATAGGCTCTATCTTATCAAATTTTACAGCAGGACTATCATCATATTTGGAATCAGAAATACATTTTTCATAATCCAAGATATTTTCTGGTTTTAATTCGTTAGCCGGTGTCAAGCTGTTGAATTGCTGTTTGATTAATTCTTTACGTTCACCGGTAATATCACTGGCTGCGACCGCCACACCCATGGTAAACAAATCATTGTATACTTCCTTCAATGAAGGTATGTTACCACGATCTGCATTTACTGACTCATGGCTAATTATAACCTTATCTATATAAAAATCGATTATTTCTTTCTCTGTTTCATCTGTTTCAAAATATATAATAGCAGTATCGGTATTTTCAGGAATTATAGCGCTTCCCTTTAACTTAGTCCACTCACCCTTATTTACAACATTAGAAGCAACGTCAAGATAATCATCACCGTTTCTTTCTATCTTACAGTTAACCTGTATAGTATCCGGTCCTTCTTCGTATAATACCCAAGCATTTATAATATATTTCTGCTCATCTAATAATACTTCTGTCAAATCTAGCTTGGCTCCATTCCAAGCCTCTGCTCTACCGCTTATATAAAGAGAGTTCTTACCGGAATTAGATATATTCTTTACAATCTCAATATTTGAATCACCCCTGCGGGTAAACTCCGTAGTTTCACCTTCAAAATCTTCTACATATATTACTTCTTGTATAACTTCCACAGTTCCCATATGCATACTAGATTCATCTATATCATCTTGATCATCTTGGGCACCTTTATTCTTATCTTTTTTATTATTGCCTTTATTATCACTTGAATTCGGATTTGTAAGCTCAATAAACTCCTCTTCCTGAGGAAATAGAATTTTGCACCCTCCAAGAACCATTGAAGTTAATATAATCATTAATACAAAACAGCAAATACGATATGTACGCTTATTCATGCTTCCCTTCACATATACCATTTTTGCCAATAAAAAAACAACGGTATATATTTCCTCTCCTTTCTTTTGTACTAACAATTAAAACCATTATAACACTATATTATCACATAAACAGTATTTTTCCAATATTTTTGTATATTTTATTATTAATTACAATTAAAAAAGGACAATTTGGAAATATTGTCCTTTTTTAAACCTTATTGAATTATTTGTACTATCCTATCTCTATATTAAATAATTCATTGACCACCATCCATAAGGCTGGGAAGAAATTCATTATCTGCCACACCCCTGCCCCTCTAATCTGAAACTCAGGGATAAGGCCTAGCTTAGCATTCATACTTCTGGCATCATCAAACCATACTACATGCTGTACTCCCTGCTCATCAGTATAATAATAAAATGGCGCCTGTGCAGCTTCATCAAACTCTATGGTAACACCATACCGGGCGGCACGGGCAATTGCTTCTTGGTTAGTTATAGCTTCCGCCATGGACTCACCCTGTACAAAGGGAAGGGCCCAATCATAGGCATAATTAGGTATTCCCATTAGAATTTTTTCACGGGGAATTACAGAAACACCGTACTCTAATACCTGTCGTACATTATTAAGAGGTGCAGTAGCCATGGGGGGACCATATAAATAACCCCACTCATAAGTCATAAGAAGAACAATATCAGCAATTGCACCAATTGCCGGATAATCATGAGCCTCATATAAAAGACCAGTCATTTCACCGGATGTTTTTGGTGCCAGTGCAACGAAAGTAAGCAGTCCAAGGGGTTCTAATCTATTCTTAACATTAGAGATAAAATTAATAAATAATTGCCTATCTTCCGGTAAAATAAATTCAAAGTCAATATCAAGCCCAACATAACCCTTTTCCTGCATAGTAGCAACAATATTATCAATTAATCTACTTTGGCCCGCTTCATTTACAAACATATCATGGGCAATTTGAGAATCAAAATTCATCTCAGCGTTCACCGGTGCCAGCATCATAATGGGTCTTACCCCTTCCTGGTATCCTATGCCTATTAATTCACTATCATCAAGCGGCACTAAGTCCCCCTCCGGAGTAAATCCATAGGTAAATAATGATTGATAGGTTAGAAAAGGAAGGGTTTTTCTAAATGTATTCCGGTCAATAAATGGATAAGCATATCCATTTATTAATGCATTAGATAATTTACTTTCTTCCTCAAAGGTTATAACCAAGGTTTGGCCGGGATTTAATTCGACTGCTGCCCATGGATTGTTTCTAAGTAAATCCTTTGTGGTAATATCATAACTTGAAGCAATACTGGCAAGTGTATCTCCCGGTTGTACCGTATATACCTCCGTGGGAATCCTCACTATCATACTTTGGCCTACCACCAAATTCTCAGGATTTGGCAGCTCATTATCTATAATCAATCTTTCAGGAGTAACACCATATTGTTCTGCTATTGTATTTAAAGTTTCACCGGGCTGCACAACGTGAATTATCACTATCTTAACTCCTTTATGGATAAAGTTCATTATTCAATATATGCATACAAAATTTGTGTGTGAAATAAGGGAAGCCTCATTGCATAATGGAATAATGTATCATATAATTATCAGTAAATGACAACAATAAATTAGACGGAGGATTATAAAATGAATCAATATAAAATCATAACAGCAGATCAGTTCCGTAAAAATCCATTTAAACTAATCGGGAAGGATTGGATGCTAGTTACAGCCGGTAACGAAGAAAAGGTTAATACTATGACTGCCTCCTGGGGAGGCTTAGGTGTTATGTACGGAAAAAATGTTGCTTTTATAGTGATAAGACCACAACGATACACAAAAGAATTTATTGATAGAGAAGATACATTTTCTCTAAGCTTTCTTGATAAAAAATATAGGAAAACTCTTAACTATCTAGGTACAGTTTCAGGCCGTAACGAGGATAAAATAACAAAATCGGGATTAACATTGGCAAGATATGAGAATACTCCTTATTTCGATGAGGCAGACCATGTTCTAATATGCAAAAAATTATTTTGCCAACCTCTTAATACTGACGGTCTTTTAGAAGAAAAACTTGTAAACACCTGGTATCGTAACGGAGATTACCACACACTATACATCGCAGAAGTTACTGATATACTTCGTATTCTTCACAACTAAAGTAAATAATATAAGTCTGCCATAATTAAAGAAAAATATGGCAGACTTAATTTTATGTATACTATATCTGATTTAGTTGTAGTCCCTTGTTACTGCTACCGGTTTGTAAAGCTTCTAAGGTCATATCAAATAGGGTAATAATCGCATTTACCACCTTACTGCATAACTCTATTATATATCGGATATCTTCCTTTACCGTCTTCAAAGCCTCAAGATATTCCTTATGGGTCTTAGTAATAAATTGAATTATTTCATCAAAAGTATTAAGCACCTGTCCTTGTATGGCTTTGGAATGAATATCCTCAATCTCGATATACTCCCTCAGCTGATATTTTAGCTCTTTCTCATAATAAACATGGTCTGTTATGGTACCGGTATATGTCGAATTATGAGGTAGAGTAAAATAATCTGCAAGATAATGGGTAATTACCCCAAGATGCCTGGCAAAATACCTGCTTACTCCCTTGCTTACATCATAGTTAATGGTAATACTTTTTATCTCATTTATAAGAATATCAAAAGTTTCTTCAAATGTATGACGTTTTGTTAAAAAGGAAGGTATTAAATCCGGTAAAATACTTCCTAGATAAAATGCTTTCTTATACTTTATAACCTTATGTTCTTTCATGTTATTAACAAGAAACTTGGCCAGGGATATATGTGATTTTTTTCTCATTGCATACCTCAATCTATATATTGTATCTTCATTTTATAAATTGCCAAAACCTATACGGTCGATATTACACCATTTAGTTTATAATTACAATAGGATTTATTCATGTAATTATAGTCATTTTTATAGTTCTTTTCATTTTACGACAAATTTACATTATAATTATTAAATAACTCTGAAATTCCGGCCGTTATATTGACTTTTTATACCTTATCCTGTAAGATGATAAATCATATATGATAAAATCATTTATGAAAAAGTTAAATATAATGAAATCATAGATGCTTTATATATGACTTGTAATATAGGATTTTATCATATGGAATAATTATTAACATATTATTAGGAGATGATTTATTGGATTCTGGTGACGCCGCTCGAGCGGTTATATTGTTGATACTATTACTTTTATCTGCATTTTTATCAGCATCAGAAACTGCACTTAAGGCTATTAACAAACTTCGGATGCAAAGTCTGGTAGACGAAAATATTAATGGTTCAAAAGCTGCATTGTTACTACTTGAAGATTATGACAAAATGAACAAAGCTTTTTTAATATATAAAAACATAATTAAACTTTCTGCAGTTGCCATTACAACCTATACAGCTATGAAGTTTGATACTAGATGGATATGGCTTGTAATAAGTATTCTGATACTGATTATTTTAGTATTTGGCGAGATTGTTCCAAAATCGATATCAACCTTAAAAGCTGAAAAGCTTGCTCTAAAAATAGCTTTGCCAATACTATTTTTAACCAAGTTACTAACCCCTGTAATATTTATCATCAATAAACTATGTAACGGTGTTTTATTGCTCCTTAGAATTGATTTAAATGAATTATCCTCCATGACAGAAAACGATCTTAGATCCATCGTAGAAGTTAGCCATAATGATGGCGTTCTAGAAAGTGAAGAACGTCGAATAATAAATAATGTGGTTGATTTCGGCGATTCCTTAGCTAAGGATGTTATGGTGCCAAGAATTGATATGGCTTTTGCCAGTGCAGATCTTTCATACGACGAACTAGTCCAAGTATTTGCAGTTGATAAGTATACAAGATTGCCTGTATATTCAGAAAATCGAGATAATGTTATAGGTATTATAAATCTGAAAGACCTTTTCTTCTATACGGGGAAAAAAGAAGATTTTAAAATACAAGATATTATGAGGGAACCCTACTTTACCTACGAATTTAAAAAGACCTCTGAACTTTTAATAGAAATGAGAAGAGACTCAATTGCTTTAGCTATTGTCCTAGATGAATATGGTGCTACTGCAGGACTTATAACAATTGAGGATTTACTTGAGGAAATCGTAGGTGAAATTCGGGACGAATATGATGACGATGAAGAAGACTGCATAAAATCAGTATCTGAATATGAATATATAGTTGACGGCAACACTAAATTAGATGATATTAATGAGGCTTTAAATCTAAATATTCAATCTGACGATTATGACTCTATAGCCGGACATATAATTTATCTTCTTGATCATCTTCCCGAGGAAGGTGAAACTGTTGAAGAGAATAATATCACCTATACAGTTGCCGCTGTAGATAAAAATAGAATTGATAAGATTCACATACTTATAAAAAATGATGAAGAAGCCACCGATAAAGTGGAGGAAACATAAATATAAACCAACTATTTGACCCTTATGAAGGTTAGTTGTTTAATAGATTAAAAAAGAGCGGGTTACATTAACAGAAAAAATCTGTTATTGTATCTCGCTCTATTTTAAATACTTGAAGCATGCTGATACAGATATCAATAGTATTATTGCTACAATTATCAACTTAGTTGATTTCTTCATTTAAAGCCCCCTCCAAAAAAGTATTTAGTATAAATTTCATATACTATTTTTTCTCTAGGATGTATAAAGTTATAATTATGTAATGTAAGGAATAAAAAAAGTAGAACGTTCCAACTAATATTATTATAAATTTCAAATAGAATTATGTCAACAATTAAGTAATAAACAATAAAAAAACTAGAAATAGTACACTTTTATTATATAAAATGTTTAGTAAATAAGCAGAAATTATATGTCTTTATTAAATTCATTTAAAATTGGAACGTTTTAATTTATGTGTTATTTATTATTGAAATTTATTCTTCTGCCAATAAAAAAATCCCGGCGGATTAAAATCCACCGGGATTTTCACAAATACACGACATAGGATCAATTTAAGAAGAAACAAGTATATAAACTATATACATTTATTATATGATTATATGGGAGGAGCTATTTAATTTCTAAATAATCTATAAAAGCATCCCATTGGCCATTGTCAGCGGTAACAATCAGCTCAATCGTCTGATTACCGGTTCCATGGCTAACATTATTTATTGTATATACTGCAGGGTAGCTTCCACCATAATAGAAGGTTCCCTTGTACTGGCCTCCAATTAGTAAATCAACCCTTGCCATATTGGAATTATTGGAACAGCCCCGTAAGGAGAAGCTGTGAGTTCCACTGGTAAAGTAATGATTAAAAGATACTTTATCATTGTTAGCATATAATGCTACGCCGTTAAACGGAGAACCAATTTTTCCTGCATAAGGTCCGCTTATAGTCATGTTCTCACATTCCATTCTTGTGGTAGTACCACCACCACCGTTGCCTGGAGGAGGTGTAGGAACAGGTGTTTGTCCACCGCCACTGCTACCACCAATATTTAATGTATGGCTATATACATTAGCGCTACCGCTGCTTTGATAACCTTCCACAGTTAAAGCTACCTCATACATCTTACCAAGTCTCATTCCTCTGTTTTCCCAAGCTTTAAAATGCTCGCTTACAGAAATGGTTCCGCTTGTACGTTTGGAAGTACGAACACTCCAGTACTGTTGGAATGTTGCTGTACCTTTAATGGAAGGCTGGTTAACCCTGGTAGTCTCATAGATATCATAAGTACCGCCGTCAACTGTAATCGTTCCCTTAGAAGTTGCCCCGGGAGGACGCCAGCTACCCCAGCTGTCAACTATGTAATACTCTACCAAGGGATCACTTGTCCAACCATAAACGCACAAATATGAATTGCCGTTTGGCTGGTAATCACAACCATAGGTAACAGAAATATTACCAATTTGCTGATGGGTCTGAGTCTCGTTAAACTTTTTACCCTTGCGGAATAATGCATTGTTAATATTACTCCACTGACAACTAAATGTACCACCACTGTTAAGGGTCATACTAGTATTTCCGGAATCTTTCCACAGCTCATAATTATAGCCATCATGAACTCCGGTCTCATTATTGTAAATTGTCTGAGCAGCTTGTACACTCATAGCGGGCATCATCATAGTCAAAATCATCAGTAGAGATACAATAAGTTTGGTTTTTTTCATCTTCATATATTTTTCCTCCTTTCCGATTGGGAACCCAATCACCCGATAAATAATAACTACGTCCTATCACTATATAGAATCCAAAGCAACCCCTCAAAGCTTTACATTCTACTTCACATAGTAATAGGTTACGGTAAATATTTACAGTAATATATTGGCATATAATGGTTATTTGTGCAATATTATTGTTGGTAAATTTTATACAAAAATCATTTCATGATATTTGTATATGATTACAGAAAATTAAAAACATTTATTAGTATTATCTTACATATTTTTAACATAAAAGGAGGAAATAATATAGTCATCATGACAAAAATATATATTATTATAAGCATATATAATTATAAGTATATTTTAAGTTTTATCTGTTATAAATCTCTTTCTTTCTGAGTATCTCTATATGCTAATCAGGGTATCACTTTTTAAATTGATTATAATACTCACTAGCCAAAAGACTATACATAACTGCATCGACGATGCCTTTATTATTAAAATCTGCTTGTCTTAAGATCCCCTCATATTTCAAACCACATTTTAACATAACTTTTCCTGAAGCAATATTGTTAGGATCATGTTGACTTTCTATACGATTAACCTTTACATCATAAAAAAGAAAAGGGATTATACTAAGAAATGCTTCACTAGTAATACCCCTATTCCACCACTTACTTCCTATACAGTAACCAATATGCACTATATCTAATCTATCATTCATATTAACCACACTAATTGTACCAATAGGTTGATCTATTTCCTTTAGTACGATTGCCCATTGATAAAAATCTTTATTTTTATATAAATCTATCCAATCTTTAATAACCTTTCTCGTATCATCAATTGATTTGTGAGTTGACCATCTTAAAAATTCTGTAACTTTGTCATCATTCATCCAATTATTATATGCAGCAGGTATATCACTTTCCTTAAATCGCCTAAGAAGCAATCTTTTAGTTTCTATAGTAACTGTCCCCTTATGTTCCATAATAACAACTCCTCATATAATCTTTCAAAAATTCCTACACTATTGAATATCTGGATATTTGCCTAAAAATATTTTACCTGCTCTCTCCAGCTGATTATGATATTCCGAATAAGAACTACTTAATTCTTTCAAGGCCGGAATAAATATATTATAGTACCCACTAGTACTATTAAACTCTTTAGTTAATTCCATGATTTTTCCTACAGGAGAATTTTTGTATTCATCTGATTTTCTATATACCAAATATGGTTCCAATATTTCTTTATTATAAGATAAAAATTCTTCAGGGTTTTCTATAGATTTCTTTGTGTTATCAAGCAGTTCACAAATCTGCTCCGTCCCAATATCTTGTGTTGCCTCTAATAGATACCCCTGTAATTCTTCCGGTAAAGTTAATGAAGGCACATTATCCAAGAAATCAATTATCTTATTATAAGCAGCTTCTTGCTTTTTTGTAATAATTGGTTCATTTAAAAACCTAGCAAAATGTAGACAAATATATCTACCATAGTATCCCGGAAATGCTTCTAAAAGTTTTTCTGTAATTGTTTTGCTATTTTCAATCACTTGTAAGTTTGAACTTACTTCAGAATAACTTAAACCATTACTCAATTGAATTAAAATTGCTTGTTTTGCCTGTTCTCTTTCCATGCTTAATTCTTTTCTTACAGAAATTTCGTGCAAAGTTTCTACTGAATCATCATCAAGAATCCTTTTAATATCATCTGTACCTATTCCTAATTTTCTAAGAACGGATATTTTCTTTAAACATTCAATATCATTTTGACTATAATTTCTATATCCGTTTTCTAATACACTAGGGGATACTAATCCTTGTCCAGTATAATATTCAATTGCCTTTTTAGTTAAACCTGTTATTTTACTAACTTCATTTATTAACATCTTTATCACCTCACAAATAGCATAAGCTAATACCCAAGGTGATAGTCAAGAGTAAAAATCTTGTTATTAGCTCACTATTTAAATATGAATGCTGAAATTCTCAAAGTAAAAAATTCCATTTCCATGAGCAAGCTTCCCGCTATAAAAAAGATCCTTAAATGCCTTGTCAATATTCTCGATAATCTCTACATTAATACTAAGACTATAGTGTGCCGGAAATATTCTCTCTATTGCTAACCTCCTTATTTTATCTATGGACTTCATAAATTCATAAGGATTAGTAGTAGGATAAAAAGCATCAAGCTTACCCATATATATTAAATCACCTGAATACAAATATTTTTTATCTGGCTCATATAGGCATATATGTCCAGGAGAGTGACCAGGTGTATGTATAATCTCAATTTTCCTATTTTCCAAATCTATAATATCATTATCTTGTAATATAGCAGTTGGTTGCCCCTTGAAAATCTCATAATTATCCTTATTAAAATATGTAGGAAAATCACAGGGTTCTCTAATCAGATTTTTTATTACAAGCTGTATTGGAATAGGAAACTCATTTGTAAGCCATTCCTTTTCAGCATCATGGACAGCAATATTCTTAAAATACTTTAGTCCACCTATATGATCCCAATGAACATGGGTTACAACTACTTCTACCGGCAAGTCAGTAAGTCTATTAATGACTTCAAGTAAGTTACCAACTCCAAGACCAGTATCAATTAAGAGACATTTATCGATACCGATTAATAAATAACAATGGGTTTCTTCCCAGTGTTTATACTCACTTATTACATAAGTTTCATTATCTATCTTCTCAACTGTAAACCAACTGTCCATACAAACTCACTTTCTGTAATAAATTATATCCAAGGCTTTTTATCAAGATAAAACTTAACAACACATATTAAAAAAA
This sequence comes from Herbinix luporum, assembly GCF_900070325.1. Lineage (GTDB taxonomy): Bacteria > Bacillota > Clostridia > Lachnospirales > Lachnospiraceae > Mobilitalea > Mobilitalea luporum. The sequence goes on along the minus strand of NZ_LN879430.1, from coordinate 736,610 downwards.
ATAAATGCAATAGGAAGTATTTAATCTTTCCCCTCTAAACGTTTATATTCTTTTAGAAGCAATAAGCTTTTAAGAGTTCTATAAGCTCTCCATTCTAGCTTAGCCATATTTCCGGGAGCTTCCCATTGGATTTCCCATCCACCGTCTGCTGCTTGCTTTGCTTCTAAATCATCCAAGTGTTTATTAATAATAGTATCTGAAAATATTCTTCTGCAATATGAATAGGGGTATGGGGAAAAATCAAGAGGTGTCAATCCATAATTATTAGATGGTGTCATGTTAAAAAAATTACAATGTAATAATTCTTGGCTTAATTTATTATACAAGTCCTCAATTTCAGATGTCTGAGGGAGACTTTCAAGTAGACAAAAGGCGTTTAATATTGTATGAGAATCATCATATTTATTAGTTCGTATATTGCTCAGACAGACATTTATAGCTTTATCTAACCAAGGATGATTAATACCTTGCCAAGATAGCAACCCAACCAATCCTGTTAAACGGCTAAATGAAGGCTCTACAGATTGTGGATTCTCCCAATGAATTGCTCTTGGATATTTACTTGATGAGGGGTATATAGCAGGAATCCCCTTCTTAAAATCTGCATGCTTTGAGATATATTCACATACTTTATATGCCAAATCACTATCTCGTATATTTAGCTCATATAAAATTCTTAGGGCAAACTCAATATATAGAGGATGGCTATGAGGAGCACGTAGATCCGGTTCCAAGCCATGGCCAAAACCACCATCATCATTTTGATATGCTTTTAGTGCATTTAATACTGCACTTTCAGACCCCTGAAAGAAAGCATATTCAAAAATTCTTCTTTCCAGTAATCGCCCATTTGTCCATATGAAATCCGCCGCCTTATCAAAATTCATAATTTACCTCTCTCTACCGTAATTTAGAATGATTACTTTTATTACTTATATGGTTTGGCAGTGCTCACAATAATATATAGTCCCGCCCATATAACATATGCCACTATTACATATAATGGTGTTTGCTATATGATAAAACATACGTTCGAATATGTCAATGCTTTATTTACCAATTTATACATTTAAAAACTACATATTAATCTTCAATCTTTAAATAATTGTCATTCCACAGTAGCGAGTTCCTCTGTATTTAATAGAGGAACTCGCAATTTTATATAAAATTACTAGGTAGCAAATTTACATTACTCTGTACGTAGAGCAATAACTGGGTCTTTCCTAGCTGCTTTCTTAGCAGGTAGAAAACCACCTATTACGGTAATGATAATGCTTATAATAATAAGTACAAAAGAAGCATTTATCGGAAGCTTTGCAGAAAGGTCAGTGATACCGGTTAGTGCTTGGATAATTGCATTAATCGGAATAAGTGTCAGTAGTGATACACCAATACCTAGCAAGCCCGAACAACAGCCAATTATAAAGGTCTCTGCATTAAATACCTGTGAAATATTGCGCTTTGAAGCACCAAGGGCTCGTAAAATACCAATCTCCTTCGTTCTTTCCAAAACGGAAATATGTGTGATTATTCCTATCATAATACAAGAGACTATCAGCGATATCGCAACAAAGGCAATTAACACATATGAAATGCCGTTAACAATTGTTTTAAGAGAAGAGGTTAACAAGGCTACATAGTCAGTATAAGTGATGCGAACATCTTCAGATACGGTTTCATTATAATTTTCTATGCAAGTTGCAATTGCATCCTTGTCTTCAAAGCTATCGGTATAAATACTGATTGAGGCAGGAGCATCGTAACTAACCTTACCAAATAAATTCATATTATCTTCATATGTGGAACCGGCGATGTATTGATCGTAGAAAGCCAGTAGTACTTCTTTATCCGGGTCATTTTCAAGCCATACATCAAGCATTGTTGCCATACCGGTTTCATCTGTTGCCATGGCCCCACCCATTTGTCCGCCTGTATTATTAGGATTATTATCTCTTGTATTGTCGGTACCGTATAACATCATCATTTTATACAAAGCTGCTTTTTCGGAAATACCCATTTCAGCAATATATTTCTTGGCATCTGCAGCCTTTGCTTCATCATCCGGTGACTCAAACTTCATATTATTTAGAATATTAATATCAGGAGAAGCTTCCTGTGCCTTAATTATTGCACTATCATTAGTACGATTAATTATATAATCGGTTAGTTTTGAAGTATAAGCCACAGAAGTTCTGATATTTGCATTTGCCGCATCTTTAACAGGCCTAACTACACCGGTTATTTTAAGTTCAAGGGCATTTTCCAGTATCTTTGCTTCATTCAAAACACTTCCCTCTATATATGAAAATGTACCATCTTCATTTTCAATATAATGGTCGCAGGCAGGAAGCAAATAAAATTTATGGTTACTGACATCCTCATAATCAAAGCTGATTTCATCCGCTTTTTCACCGTTTTTTATTTTTTCTACTGCCTCATCATACTGTTTTCTTGTTATCAGACCCAACTGATAAAGAGCCTCGGCAGGTATCCCGTTATTTTCATTTAATACAAGAATAACCTCATCGTAGTTCTCCGGCCAGCTTCCATACAAAAGCTCATAACTGTCAGTAATTACTTTACTTACAGTTTCCCCCTTAGAACCGGGCATAAGTTCCGAAAAATTCATAGATTTAGTTGGCTGATTACCGGAAAAAGTACCGAATTGAACACTCAAACCGCCACTGCCACCGGATGATTGACTTCCTCCGGAGGACATATCCTCAGGTAAGACATCACTGTCTATCAACTTTTTGTCTGCATCATGAGAATAAACTTTAAAACTCACATTATAAGTATAAATTATGCCATTCTCACCGATATATTGATGGATTTCACTGTTAGGATCATCAAGATATTTTTTAAACTCTGTTAAGTTATTTTTTACAAAACTAGAAAGTATCATTTCACTGGCTTCCAAATCACTGTAGTCTGCATAAACAGCAGTTGCTTCATTTTGATTAGTATTATCTTCAATTGTTCCGACTGTCTCGCTGTTCATTCCCATAATTCTAGCCATATCTATGGTTTCAGAACTAATAGTTATTGGATATGATGACATAGTATCTTTTTGTACTTTTGAAATATATTCATTCATTCCTGTTGACAGTGATAAAATCAAGGCAATTCCAATAATCCCTATTGACCCGGCTAATGAAGTAAGAATAGTTCTGCCTTTTTTGGTACGTAGATTATTAAAGCTAAGAGACAGGGCAGTTAAAAATGACATTGATACTTTCTTTCTTTTTTCCTGTTTTACAGCTTCTTCTTCCACCTCATATGGATTTGAATCGTCGATTATCTTCCCGTCTAAAAGCTTCACTATTCTGGTAGAATATTTTTCAGCCAGATCCGAATTATGGGTAACCATAATAACCAGCTTATCTTTTGCTATTTCTTTTAGTAAATCCATAATCTGCAAACTGGTTTCAGAATCCAGTGCTCCGGTTGGTTCATCGGCAAGCAGTATATCTGGATTGTTAATTAGTGCACGGGCAATAGCTACCCTTTGCATCTGGCCCCCTGACAATTGGTTTGGCCTTTTGTGAATATGATCCCCAAGACCTACCTTATTCAAAACAGCCTTGGCCCGCTGCTTACGCTCCCTTCTTGATATACCTGACAAGGTCAATGCCAGCTCAACATTGGATAAAACACTCTGATGAGGTATAAGATTGTAACTTTGAAAAACAAAGCCAATTGAATTATTTCTGTAAAAATCCCAATCGGAGTCCTTATACTTCTTGGTTGATACTCCATTGATAATTAAATCTCCCCAGCTATAGCGATCAAGACCACCTATAATATTAAGCAGGGTAGTTTTTCCTGAGCCGCTGGGTCCTAGTATAGAAACAAATTCGTTTTTTCTAAAATTGATGCTAACTTCTTTTAATGCATTCTGTGTCAATTCTCCTGTAACATAGGTTTTTACAACATTTTTTATTTGTAGCATATACTATTTCCTTTCGTGTATCCTTTCTTATTTTTTGTTTACATATAACTAGTCAATATAGTTCTTTTACTTCTCCATTTTGATAACCCACTATGACTTTATCTGCCATATCTACAAACAAGCCATTATCCACAACCCCCGGAATTAAGTTAATCTTGTTATGAAGTTCCTTTGGATTTTCTATACTATCAAAATGACAATCAACAATATAGTTGCCGTTGTCAGTCACAAATACCTTCTCATTTTTCATTCGTAATTTTGCTTTACACTGCAGCTTGCTAAGATTTTTCATTGTAACTTCATGTCCAAACTTAACAATCTCAACCGGTAACGGAAATAAACCTAAGCGGTTTACTAACTTACTCTGATCGACTACAATGACTAGCTGCTTACTTGCTGCTGCTACAATCTTTTCTCTTAATAATGCTCCCCCTCCTCCCTTAATTAGATTAAAATTGTAATCAACTTCATCAGCACCATCAATTGTAATGTCAATTTCATCTATATCAGAAAATGAAATTAAACTAATACCTAATTTTCTTGCAAGTTCTTCAGATTGAATTGATGTAGCAATTGCTTTTATATTTAGTCCTTCATGAACTTTTAAAGCTAATTTTTTAATTGCCCAATAAGCAGTTGTGCCTGTACCCAATCCTACAATCATACCATCATGTACATAATCAACTGCCCGCTTTGCAGCAATTCTTTTTTCCTCCATAGTTCCCCCTTTAAACTTATTTTTTATTATTGTATAGTAAAAACAATCTATTGTACTTATCATATTTCGAATAATATATGTCTTTATAACTTTTAATGGTAAAGTAATTTTCAAATAAACTTTCCCATTCAGCTGTTGTCTGATTCCATAAGAAAAGACCATAATCTAAAAAATTACCTTCTATAATTATATGTTAACATTACCTACCCCCAATAGCCATTTACTAAAAAATTCTATTAACTAATATTATAACTAAAATTTCTTAAATAAAGTAAATAACTCACTTAAATTACAATTAAAAACATTAATTATAGATTAGAACCATATTATTTCTTCGTTTTTTGTTATTAATGTGTAAATTTTACCACAGTTTGTTATAGTAAGAACATATTTAAATTAAATTCATGATTATTTATAATTTTTTTAAAAAAAGTCAACAACCTTATGAAATATACTAAGGCTGTTGACGAAAAACCATTTGCTTCATTTATCTTCTTAAAGTTTTTGTTAAGTATAACAATTATCAATCCTTGCAACTACTCTTACTAAAGCTGCTTCTGCTTCTATTTTTAATGGAAATGCTATAATTTCAAAATTATCTACTTCTAATAGCTTATTCAAATTTGTTAGGTTTTCAATAATCAAAATATTATTTTCAAAAAATAACTTATGAATCTCAAATGGATATCTATCTGGAGAGGGCATATCGATACCTATCATTTTTATTTTCTTCTCAACAAGGAAAGTCCCTAACTCTTTACTAATCACCGGATGATTTGTGTAATACTCTTGACTTCCATATAATTTGCTGTAATTTGTAAATAGTATTACAATATCATTTTCTTTAATATCTGCATATTCTGCTTTGTACTTAATTATTTTTTCATTTCTAACATCCAGTAAGCAGCCTCTGCCTACAAATTTATCTAAAGAAATCTCATTAATAAATGTCTCCTGTTTCAACAAATGCATTGGCGTATCGATATGGGTACCGGCATGCATACCAATCTCTAACTTATAACCTGTATACCCATCCTCCTCCAAGTGTTTATCTTGATATAATTTAACCTGGCTATCTCCCGGATAAACGGGCATATTATTTATTATATGGTGACTTAAATCTATATATTTCATTTGCTCTCACTTTCGTTTATCTAAAGACTTATAATTAATTTTCTTAAATATTATACATTATTTTGCTTTAGAAAAACATTCATTACAAAATAATATTAGGCTTTTTCTATTTAATTTTCCAAATACTTGCCTCATAGGGTTGCAAATGTGACAAGGATATCACTTCATAATTCGACAGTAGCCTCTCTCCCTCCGGAAGTTTTGCCCTTTTCTTTTTATTTGGACTTAAATTTATTTCAACATATAAAATCTCATTTTCATCCTTCCGATAATAGGTGAAGAGGTTTTTCACCATTTTATTGGTGAAAATCACATCCCCATAAGGAATGACATTATGTTCTTTTCTAAGTGCTATTAATTTCTGATAAAAATTCAAAATGGAATCTTCATCATTTAACTGTGCATCCACATTACAATTTTTATAATCATGGTCCATCATAATCCATGGTTTGCCGGTAGAAAAACCTGCATATTCTTGATCCTCCCATTGCATGGGAGTTCTTGCATGGTCTCTAGAACCGGCTAAGACCTTTTTAAATGCCTTATCTTTATCCATACTCTTAGTAAGTTCCCTATAAAGATTTAAGGACTCAACATCCCTAAGATCTTCAATCGTTTTAAAGTCTTGATTAATCATGCCAAGCTCTTGTCCTTGATATATAAAGGGTGTTCCACGTAATGTTAGCAAAATTACTGCCAGCAACTTCCCAAGAACATTCCTATACTGTGGATCTGGATTTATCTTAGATATCATACGGGGATTATCATGGTTTTCAAAAAACAGCGAAGGATGACAGCAATTACCGTAGTTCTCCATCAAATCTATCATATATTTTTTTAAATAATTAAGATCATACCTATAATCATCAAATTTATAGTGACCCGGTGTTTCTAAATGATCAAAGGAAAACACCATATCCAGTTCATTTCGATCTTCTGCAGTCAGTAACTTACTCATCTCCATACCTATTCCTGGAGTTTCTCCGACGGTAAAAGCATTGTATGGCATAAATACCTTTTCCTTTAATTCACGTAGATACCGGTGGAGATTAGGTCCGTAGAAATAGTGTTCCATCCCATAAAGCCCCATCACTTTACCGATACTTTCACTGCCATCCGGTATGCCATGGCTCTTAGAAATATAATTAATAACATCTAAACGAAATCCGTCAACACCTTTTTCTAGCCACCACCTAATCATATCGTGTATCTCAGCACGTAAATTTTCATTTTCCCAATTTAAATCCATCTGTTTCTTAGAGAACAAATGAAGAGCATATTGATTCCTTTCCTCAACGTAGTTCCATGCACTTCCGCCAAAAATTGATGTCCAATTGTTTGGCTGATCTTTAAATATATAATAATCTCCATATTTAGAATCAGGTTCACTAATGGCCCTCTGATACCACTGATGTTCATCTGAAGTATGGTTTACTACCAAATCCATAATTAATCCCATGCCTCGATTATGAACCTCATCTAGTAACTGATCAAAGTCCTCCATTGTTCCAAACTCGTCCATTATTTTTTTGTAATCTCTGATATCATAACCATTATCATCGTTAGGCGAATCATAAATTGGTGAAAGCCAGATTGCATCAATTCCTAACTTTTTTATGTAGTCCAATTTACTGATAATACCTTGTAAATCCCCAATACCATCACCATTACTATCCTTAAAACTTCTTGGATAAATCTGATAAAATACTGCTTCCTTCCACCAAGCTTTTTTAATGGGGCCTTCATCAGCCCTTACTATTTCCTTTTCAGTATTTGACAGATTAAGTAATACATCTATAAATTCATCGTCCAACCTGTTTTTTAGTAATTTGGGCAAATCTTTTATCTTCAGATTGCCAATGATTGGATTATTAATGGCTTTTTTGCTGATTTTCATTTGTAAAAGAACACGATTAATAATATCACGGCCAATCGGATTTGCATATATTTCCTTAATACGACTGTTTTTTGTAAGCATTGCCTCAGCACTCCTTCTCCTTAGTAATCTTATACAGGTTGCTAAATCTATTCTTTTTACTTTAGGAACAACAGTAAATTACTTTTCCTTTATATTTGTAAGTGTTATAACAACTAATTCAGGGCGATTATTAATTCGAAAGGGTATAATACTATTTCCAAGTCCTCGACTAACTATCAGTTTGGTTTCTCCAACCCTATACAAGCCCTCTGTATATTTTGGAAAAAAGCCTTGATCCGGGGCTATAAGCCCTCCTATAAATGGTATCCTAAACTGTCCACCATGGGCATGCCCACTTAATACTAAATTAATAGAGTTTTTTTCATAAACATCAATTAATTCAGGTCTATGAGAAAGTAAAATTCTATAAGAGGCTTCTGTACTAACCATATTCTGCAACTTTGTGTTAACCATTGCTTTTACTTCATTAAGCAAATCGCTTTTAACTGTGAAATCCGGATCAGCAAGACCGATTAATTGTATAGCTGTATTACCCTCAAGAATGTTTACCATATTGTCGTCTAGTATTATTACTCCTGTTTGCTCTAGATGTTTTTTTAAGTCTTTATATTCCTCAGCCCATGCTTCATGATTACCCGTTACAAAATATATAGGTGCTACCTTAATTGCTCCTTCAATCAGGTCTAAGGCCTTTTTGATATCAGTGCTTCTTGAATCAATAATATCTCCTGTTATTGCAATTAAATCAGGTTTTGCTTCCTTAATTTTTTTAAGTAAGTTTTCTTGCTGCTTTCCGAATTCTTTATTATGTAAATCAGAGATATGAACTATAGTAAAACCATTAAGGGATTCTGGTATCAACTTATCTTCTATTCTTAGCTGGCTTACTTCAATTGAATTATTTCCCCAATAAATCCATATTAGAAGTACAATTAAACAGACTAATGCAAGAACTCTAATTACTATTCTTTTTTTGATTGTATCTGATTTATTCATATTTATAGTTCTATTCCTTTTTAAATTTAAATTATAATCTTATGTATAAGTATACCATATATTGCTTATATTTCAAATTTTATGTAACGAATATATAATATAGGTAAATTTTTGTATTTTTCTTATGCTAAATAATTAAATGATTTATTTGATTTAGCTTTAGCTAGGAAAATTTATAAGCAGATATAAATAAACACCTATTTAGAATAAGCCTCTAGAATATATTGTAGTGCTAATCCTAGTGTTAAACTAAATAGGTGTCTTTATATACTAAATTATGTAATTTTATTTTAGAATTACTATGGAATAAGCCGGCAAAGTTACTTTATCATCATCTAGTGTCACTTCTTCTCCATTTGCACTTAAGTATCCTCTTATATCCTTATATGTATATGCATTCTTTGGTACTGTTACAACCTTTTCTTCTTCTGAAATATTATATAACATATAGATTGTACTATCCTTGTAGGTCTTGGATATGGCACAGATATCTTGATCTGAAATTTCTGTCATGTACGATATTATCCCCCTGGCTATTTCCGGATTCTCATTACGGAGACGAACTGCCCTTTTATAATAATTATAAATCGATAGGGGATCTTTCATCTGCTTTTCAAAAGATCCGAAATGATGGTCAACCTTATCCATATCCTTAGGACCTTTTGTCATACCATTCTTCTTATAATCATCAAACCAATACATAGGTGCTCTCTTATTTTCATCTTTTCCGGCTCCGCTCATACCAAGCTCTTCACCGTAATAAACGAAAACATTTCCACTCATCATTAAATTCATTCCGCCAGCCATTTTTGTCTTAACCGGGTCGTACATAAAGTATCCTGCTGCCCTAGCTGTGTCATGATTTGTGAAAAAGGGAGCATCTATAGTACTTTTAGAGTATTGATCCAGTACTTTTTGAACCTGTATCATTGCTTCTCCAAATGCCTTAGCCGTATTTTCGAAACCTTTATAATTTAAAGTTTTTGTAATCTTTCCACTTTCCATTGCAAAAGCAAAATTAAATACACTGTCAATATTACTGGCATAATATCTGGAGAATGTTCTAAAATTAGTCCAAACCTCGGCTACCATATAATGATTTTCATTATAACTCTTTATAAAATCATTTAGCCATGACAGAACTTCACAATTTTTTTCCGTATCATCGGAGAAATAATGCAGTGCCGCATCAAGCCTAAAGCCACCTATGCCAAAATCAAGCCAATACTTCATTATGTCTTCAATATCTTTTCTTAAATCTGTATTAGCCAGATTTAAGTCGGGCATATTCTGACTAAAGACTCCTTCATAATACCAATCACCTATCCCCGTATGATAGTAATCGCTTCTATCCGGCTTACCCTCTACGAAGTTATAGTAGTCCACATAAGGGTTATGTTCCCTACATAATTTTTCATGTCTACATATTTCCTGTCCACAGGGGTCTATATTCAAGCTTTTAAGAGCCGATACAAACCATGGATGCATATTTGAAGTATGATTTATCACAAGATCAATAATAAGTTTAATTCCTCTTTTGTTACATTCATCAACAAGTTTCTTAAAATCATCTAAAGTACCGTATTCCGGATCTATATCATAGTAATCTTGGACATCATATTTATGATAAGAAGCAGAGGGCATAATTGGCATAAGCCATATTCCGTTAAAACCAAGACTGGTGTCACTATCCTCTTTACCATCATTGATATAATCTAACTTCTCAATCAAACCATTAATATCACCGATGCCATCTCCGTTACTATCATAAAATGAATATAGAAACACCTCATAATATGTACGATAATTATCGTCAATTATATTTAATTTTTGACGGTACTTATACTCAGGCACTGTTATAGTCTGGGTGTTTTCTGATTGCTCTATAGGTTTCATAGTCGGCTCCTCATTTAATTGCTCTGATTCAGTCTTTTCAAGGTGTTTATTACATCCAATTAAAGCATACATTAAAATTATGATAAAGCCAAGATATTTAAGGAACTTCATACAAAATTCTCCATTCTAATTTTACTGCCATGAAAACCTTAACCCTTTACTGCTCCGGTTACACCGTCAGCATAGTATTTTTGCATGATAATAAACAAGATAGATATAGGTATGGATACTATAACAGCCCCCGCCGCAAATCTAGTGTACCAGGTCGTAATAAATTCATCCTCTAACATTTTATATAATCCTAAGGCAATGGTATATTTATCATAGTTATCTCCCATTATAACGCTTACAAATATGTAATCTGTCCAGGGTGCAAGAAAGGATGTCAATATTGTATATATAATAATTGGTTTAGACAGGGGTATGGTAATCTTTGTAAACACCTTCCACTTAGTGGCACCGTCAATCCATGCAGCTTCATCTATAGCTTTTGGTATAGTATCAAAGAAGCCCTTAGCAATATAGAAACCTAAGCCGGCTCCTCCTGAATAAACTAAAATCAAGGAAAGTAGTGACTGGGTTATATTAAGGCCCTTTAAAATATAATAGACCGCTATCATTGACATAAACCCTGGAAACATTCCCAATATTAAAGCCACATTCATGAAAGGTTTTCTCATCTTAAAACGTAATCTTGAAATAGAATATGATATTCCCAAAACATAGAAAGTAGATAAAATACATGAACAGATTGCTACAAACAAGGTATTCATAAACCACTTGGCATAATAAAACTGTTGTGTTTCGGTAAATAACTTAACATAATTATCGATTGTAAATGATTTAGGCCAAAAGTATGGGGTAAATGATCCTCGTTCACCACGAAAGGAGGTTATAACAATCCAAAAAATCGGAAAGAGCCATATTAATGATAGTATAAGCAAAAATAAATGAGAAAAAATATTTTTAGTTACTTTATTTATCTTACTACTCTTATGTGTTTTCATTATTGAAACTCCTCCTCCCGTTTATATGATGAGGTGAACCTATATGTAATTAGTGAAAAAGTGGCCGATAGCATAAATACAATAATACCTATGGCGGATGCATATGAATAATCTTTAGTGTTGCCTGTGGTAAGCCTATATAACCATGTAACCAGCAAATCCGTCTTTCCTGCCTGATAGTAATCTAGACTTAAAGGCCCTCCGCCTGTTAAGAAATATATAACATTAAAGTTATTGATATTACCAATAAACTGAGTTATCAAATATGGTGATGTAACAAATAGTACATAAGGCATTGTTATTTTTACAAATATTACAAAAGGATTGGCTCCGTCAACCTTTGCTGCTTCATATAATTCTTTCGGAATATTCTTTAAGATACCTGTAACCACCAACATAGTGTATGGTATACCAACCCATAGATTTACAACTACTACGGTAACTCTTGCCCAAGTAGGGTTTGATAAAAAAGGTAGAAATTCTTTTTCCCCGATAATACCCATTTCTTGAAGAAGATAATTAATAGGGCCGTCGTTTTTTAGCATTAGCCTTATAGCCAGTAGGGAGACAAACTGCGGAATTGCAATAGAAATAACAAATATAGTTCTCCACATACCCTTCAACTTAGTACCTTCACGGTTAATTAATAAGGCCAGTAAAATTCCACCGATATAATTTAAGAATGTAGCAAGTATTGCCCAAATAATTGTCCAGCCCAAGACCGGCCAAAATGTCTTGCCAATTTTCTGTCCTGATAATAGAAGTGTCTTAAAATTATCCAGGCCAACCCATGTAAATAAATTACCCGGTGGCTGATGAGCATTATCAAAATTAGTAAATGCTATTAATATCATAAAAAATAAAGGCAATACAGTAAAAAGTAGGATCCCCACTAAAGGTAGGGCCATTAGAGTTCTATACAACTTTTTATCAAAATATGAGGCCAGATCCATGGCAAAACTGGGAAGTTTTTTCCCTTGTTCTTGTAATTCTTGTGCTTCTTTTGCTGCATTAAGGTTAGCCTTCCATGCTACCAAAAAGACCACAGAAACAAAAATAGTCACAACACCGGCCAATAAAATCAGCATGGAGTTATCTCCCTTTTGAACCACAAAAATACCTAGGGTTTCATCCATTACCATAGTCTGTGTTTTAGTTCCCAATGTTCTAAGTCCAACCAATGCAGAGGCTCCGGCAGTTATCATATAGTACAGATAGACAAGTTCTATAAATAGAAACAAGAGTCCTTTTATGATTTGCCCTCTGAAAAGGTTAGAAGCACCCATAATTAGGAATGATAGTTTTGTAAGTAAATCTCCTTTTATAAATATCTTTCCTATTGAATTTCTTTTCTCAGTTTCTTTCCTTCCCTCTACACTTTTTCTATTCTTTCTCACACTATTCCCTCCGATTTATATGGTTCAAATCTAAAAAAAACATCATCATTAGTACTTAGCCGATGCGTAGATATTTTTGTATACAAGTACCGAATTAATTATCGGTACTTGTATACAATTTATAAAACAAAACATTAGATAGGATATAATATCAATTATATATAAACTACTTCATGTAAGTAAACAAGCCTATTAATAGCTATATTAATTTAGTGATGACAAAATACTGTTAACAAAGACATCAAGTTTTTCTTGAGCATTATCCTTTGTTATTTTTCCGCTTATAAGCTCATTACCAAAAGATTCAGCCGGAACCCAATAATTTGCCATCTGAGGTATTGATGATTGTAATGTTGAGAATGATGTTTGTAAGCTAAGTGCTGCTACCGCAGGATTCTCAAGAACAACAGGATCAGATGCCAAATTCAAGTTGGTAGGAGCAATACTTCTTACTTCAAAACGAAGTTTTTGATTTTCCTCATTGGTTAAGAACTCAGCCAGCTCCATTGCAGGAATAGGATGCTTAGTCTGGGAGTTAACACCTATTAGCTTAAAGTCTGCAAAGTTGCTTAACTGTCTGTCTTCCCCATTAATATTGATAGTAGGAAGTTTAGTTGCACCATAGTTTTCTCCTAGGGCTTCCTCTATTGCTTTTGCATTCCATGTACCTGAGCAAGCTGCACCAAGTGTACCGTTAGCAAAGGCATTTAAAATATTACCTTGATCCTCTTCTAAAAACTTAGGATTAGATACCAAATCAATCAGATAATTGGTTACAGCAAGACCGTTTGCATCATTAAATGTTACAGTATTAGGATCCTTTCCATCGGGACCAAATAAGGTACATCCTCCGGCAAAGAAGAATGCTGACAGATACCAACCGTTATTGATATCTACAGAGAAGTTCTTTACCCCTTCTCCAAGATCCTTTTCCATCATTTTCTCAAGGGAAAGTACTTCATCTTCTGTAAATTTGCTCTTATCATAATACATAAACCAGGAATTTGGTGTAAAAGGATAAGCATATAGCTGTCCGTCGATTGTTGCCGCCTGAATAGAAGGCTCTGAATTAGCAGCTTTTATGGCATCAATATTTAATGTTATTGGATATAAGAGACCGGCACTAACTAAATTAGCAGTTTGGTCTGAAGCAAAAGCAAATACATCTGCAGCCGCAGCAGGGTCCTTTGTTATCTCTGTAGCTGCTTCCTCTTCTGATACAACACCGAATTCAAATGTGATGTTATATTCCGGATGAGCCTTAGCAAATGCATCAGTCATTTGTTTCAATAAATCCTGCTCTTCCTGTGGTCCCCATACCTTTAGGGTTACATCCTCAACCTTTGTTTCTTCTTTATTATCCTCCTGATTATTTTGTCCCTGATTATCGGTCTGCTCACTGTTATTTTGGCTATCTGTAGCTTCGTCCTTACCTTTCTTACCACAAGCTGCCAGACTTGAGATAAGCATAATAGTCATCATAAATAGTGCTATAAATTTTTTGCTTTTTTTCATTATCTCTACCTCCCTTTAAAAATTACAATAAGATTTTCCTTTATGAATAAATATGTAAAAACATATTAATTCCATATTTCCCTTGCATAGTCTTTAATGGTTCTGTCACTGGAAAATTTACCTGCATTGGCTGTATTAATAAAGCATTTTTTTCTAAATGTCATAAGGTCGGAATAATCTTTATTTACTTGTAGTTTTGCTTCACAATAGGATATAAAATCCTGTAATAAGTAATATTGATCTGGCCTATGCCAGTCGGTGCCTTTTAATAATGAGTCATATAGTTCCTTAAACATTCCTGTACCTTTATCATCAAAAGTTCCGTCAATCAAAGTATCAATTACTCTCTTTATTCTTAAATCGTTTCGGTAAATTTCTACAGGATCGTAAGTATCTTTGATTTTTTCAATATCTTCTACTCTTGCTCCGAAGATATAGTTATTCTCTATACCCGCCTGTTCCACAATCTCAACATTAGCTCCGTCATAAGTTCCAAGAGTTACAGCTCCGTTCAACATAAACTTCATATTGCCGGTTCCTGAAGCTTCTGTGCCGGCTGTTGAGATTTGCTCTGATACATCTGCTGCCGGTATAAGTTTTTCTGCATAAGATACATTATAATTAGTTACAAATACCACCTGTAGCTTATCATTTACCTCGGAATCTGCCGCAATCATTTCTGCTATTTCATTAATATACTTAATTATTGCTTTGGCCCTGTAATATCCCGGAGCTGCTTTTGCTCCAAATATAAATACCGTAGGATTAAACTCTGTTATACTACCATCCTTAAGCCCATAATATATGTAGAGGATTGAAAAAGCATTTAACAATTGACGTTTATATTCATGAAGCCTTTTTATCTGTATATCAAATATAAAGTCAGGATTTATTTTGACATCTTCATGTTTATGGATATAATCAGCCAGTTGCCTTTTTTTAATCTGTTTTATTTCATCAAACTGCTTGATTACAGCCTGATCATCGGCAAAATTCTCTAGTTTTTTTAGAAGATCTAAATCTGTAGTCCAGGAACTACCTATTTTATCTGTAATAAATCCTGCCAGTTCCATATTGGCAAGGGCAAGCCATCTTCTCTGGGTAATTCCGTTGGTTTTATTATTGAAACGATTAGGATACAACTGATACCACTCATGTAGGGCATCATTTTTAAGAATCTCAGTATGTAATCTTGCCACACCGTTAATGGACCTACTTACGAATATGGCTATACGGGCCATATGGATAGTATCATCGTCAATAATTAAGTACTTCTTTTGCTCTTCTGAAGATACAACACCAAATAAAGTCAGCTCTTTTATAAGTTCATCATTTAGTTCAACTATGTACTTATATACCTGAGGTATCACTTCTTCAACTAAAGACACATTCCATTTTTCTAAGGCCTCTGCCATAATGGTATGATTTGTATAAGCAAAGACTTCTTTAGCTATACGAAGTGCCTTAGCAAATGTCAGCCCTTCTTTTTCTACTAATAATCTGATAAGTTCAGGTATAGCCAGTACAGGATGGGTATCATTTAATTGGAATATATATTCCTTAGAAAAGCTGCTAAAGTCTTTATCATATTTTTCTTTGTACTTTTTGATAACATCCTGTAAAGTGGCACTGGTAAAGAAGTATTCTTGCTTAATTCGCAGTTTTTTCCCTTCATCCATACTATCGTTTGGATATAAAAGACTGGAAATTGCCTCTGCTTCATTTTTGTTTTTTACAGCTTCATCATATTGCTGATTATTAAATAGTTCAAAATTAAAGGCCTCTATAGGCTCTGACTGCCAAAGCCGAAGGGTGTTAACGGTTTTTTTACCATATCCGATAACCGGCATATCGTAAGGAACAGCCCATACTGATTGGTCTTTGAAGTCTACCCTAATCTTTTCCTCTTCCCTTCTGATTGACCAAGGATCTCCGAACCTTTGCCAGTCATCAGGCAACTCCCTTTGAAACCCCTCTTCAAATTCCTGTTTAAATAAGCCATACTTATAGCGGATTCCATATCCATTTAAAACTATGCCATGGGTTGCTCCCGAATCCAAAAAGCATGCAGCTAGTCTTCCTAAGCCGCCATTTCCTAAAGCAGCATCCTCGATGTCTTCAAATATACGGATGTCAATATTGTGCTCGGTCATTAATTCAACAAATTGGTTTAAGAGCCCCATATTATACAAATTACTGTATATCATACGGCCAACCAGAAACTCCATAGAAAGATAACAAACTTTCTTCTTATTAGATTTTAATCCCCAGTCTTTATCAAGTAGCTTCATAGCAGCTTTAGAAACTGCATTATATAATTCAACCTTACTTGCCTCCTTGATAGACTTACCATAATCTAGCTCTAAGATTAGCTCTACATTTTTCTTAAATCCGTTATCCATTATTGCCTCCTAAATCTTTATTTTATGTATTAATTCGGCCATAGAGATAAGCCAGCTCATAGAGTGATTTTTCATTTATTAATTCATACTGGCTAGTCATTAGCCTCCACTGCCAATTGCCACCGATGGTTGAGGGATAGTTCATTCTTGCACTGTTATCTAGTTTTAGTAAATCTTGCATCTGTACGATAATTACATCTGCAACACTGGCATATAATGCTCTTATTATAGTATCAGGCAAGGTTTCGACTTTCCCATTAAAATACTTACATATAAACTCCAACTCATCAGGATTCTTTTTTTCTAAATAACCTACCAGGGTTTCATTATCATGGGTTCCTGTATATGCAACTACATTAGAAGTCTTAAAATTATGTAATAGATAAGGATTATCTATGGGACCATCTAGACCAAATTCCAGAATCTTCATTCCGGGAAAACCTGTCTCTTCAATAAGCTCTATGACATTGGGGGTCAAAACCCCTAAATCTTCTGCTATAATTTTTGCTTCTCCAATGGATTCCATGATAATATCTGTAAGCTTCCTGCCGGGACCCTCTTTCCAGCAACCATTAACAGCTGTCTCATTTTCTGCCGGAATAGAATAATAGTTAACCATTCCTATAAAATGATCAATACGAATAACATCATAAAGTGCGGCTGAAGCCTTCATTCTTTCTCTCCACCAGGTAAAATCATCTTTCTCCATAACATCCCAACGATATAAGGGATTACCCCATCTTTGACCATATTCTGAGAACAAATCCGGCGGAACACCTGCCACATTAATAGGATTCTTTCTTTCATCCAATTCAAACTGTTCATGATGTGCCCATACATCAGCACTATCCATTGCTACATAAAGAGGAATATCACCTATTATCTGAATTCCTTTACTATTGGTATAGGCTTTAAGCTTGTTCCACTGCTCATAAAACTTATATTGCACAAAAGCCCAGAAGTTAATTTCATCCTGCAGTAAATCCTGATATTTTTCTATTGCTTCCGGCTTTCGATTTTTAATATCATCATCCCATAAAAGCCATTCATGATTATCGAAGTGGGTTTTTACAGCCATGTATAAGCAATAATCTTCAAGCCAATATCTATTATCTTTGCAAAAATCCAAATATTCTTTTTTATTCTTATGACTACTTCTTAAATAGGCGGTTTTTAAAATCTTAAACCTGCTCTTGTATATTAATCCGTAGTCGACCTTATCTTCAGATACCTGCCACAAGTAGGCATCTATTTCTTCTTTCTTTAATAACTGCTCCTCTACTAAGAAATCCAAATCAATAAAGTAAGGATTGCCTGCAAATGCCGAAAAGGATTGATAAGGGCTATCCCCATAACTGGTAGGTCCTATAGGTAGTACCTGCCAATATATAGATCCGATTCTCGTAAGAAAATCAACAAATTTATAACTTTCTTTTCCTAAGGTGCCTATACCATAATTTGATGGTAATGCACTAATGGGAAGTAAGATTCCAGCACCTCTATTTAAATAACTCTTGCTATATGTAATCTTTTCCATTTTGCACGCTCTCTCTATAATTAATATGTTATTTTCGTAAATTTTCGAAACTATATAAATACAATAACATCCAAATTAAACTTTGTCAATCACTTATGGTTAAGTTTAATATTTTTTTAAAAATATTAGCACTAAATTAGTAATATTGTAGATATAGAAGCATTATATGGCTTATTTTTAGCATTTTTTAATATTTTTAAATATAGTTATTGATTTTTAAATTTATAAGCATTATAATCTTTATGATGTATTTTTTCGTAATTTTCGCAAATTGTTAATCAGAATTGACAAATTAACATTTTATAATAATGATACTTATAAGATAGGAATCTATAAAATAAATGGATTGAATATTTGGGAGGGATAATCCATGGTTACAATAAAGGACATTGCAAATAAATTAGGGATTGCTGTAAGCACTGTATCAAAAGGTCTAAATAACGCCAGTGATATCAGCGAAGAAATGAGGCAGCTTGTATTAGATACTGCCATTGAAATGGGTTATACCTCTAAGAAGATGAAAGATTCAGGCAACAGAAAAGTGTGTATCTTAATAGAAAATATGGACTATGAAAATATAGACCAATTTGGCTATGAGATTATAGTTGGATTTAAATTAGCTGCTGCCAGAAGAAAATGGGATGTTCATGTGGTTCCTACAAATCTGAATATGCAAACTGAAGAAAAATATGACACCTATATGTTAAGAAATAATTTCAGTGGAGCTTTTTTATTGGGCTTTACCTTACATGACGATTGGGTTAAACAATTGAACAAAACAAACTTCCCTACTGTTTTGCTTGATAATTATATCGAAAGAAATCCCCATGTAGGCTATGTAGGAACGGATAATTATGAAGGTATCGATTTGGCTGTTAACCATCTTTGCAAACTGGGACATAAAAAAATCGCCTTCCTAAATGGTTCAAAAAATTCTATGGTATCTGAACAACGTAGACAGGCCTTTGTTAATAGTATGATAAAGCATGGCCTTGTACCGGAAGAAGAATTAATTCAATATGGATACTATGTACCGGACTGTGCTAAGGATCATGTACCATCATTTTTAAAAAAGGGTGCTACTGCTATTATGTGTGCCAGCGACCTTATTGCTACCGGTGTAATGACAGAAGTATCAAAACATGGGTTAAAAATTCCTGATGATATCAGCATAGTAGGATTTGATGATCTACCCATAGCCTCTCAGTTATCCCCGGCCTTAACTACCATTAGGCAAGATAGGAGTGACTTGGGAAAAAGCGCCTTTTTATTGCTGGATGGCCTTGTACACGGTGTTTCGACCAGTAAGTTATTATTAAGAGCAAAACTTATAACCAGGGAATCATCCGGTTCTGCAAAATACTAAAAAAAAATTAATAACAATTCGTGTAATAAAGAGCTTTAGCCTGTAATAGATAATCTAAAATACTATT
Organism: Herbinix luporum; assembly: GCF_900070325.1. GTDB lineage: Bacteria > Bacillota > Clostridia > Lachnospirales > Lachnospiraceae > Mobilitalea > Mobilitalea luporum. The sequence continues at coordinate 716,684 of NZ_LN879430.1, read as the reverse complement.
ACAGATCATAAGGCTCTTATTTATTTCTATTTTAAACCATAATTTTTCAATTTTCATCTTTTTTACTCTTCCATAATTAGACATTTTATATTATAATAATGACAGGTTCCATTTTATGTAATCTTTTGTAATAGAGTGTATGGCTTTTACTTGACATACACAAAAAATTTATAGGAGGTAAAAATATGAAACGGAAGATTTTAGCTTTTCTAGTAGTATGTGCACTAATCCTACCGGCAGTAAATAAGATTCCGGTACCAAAAGCAGCTGAAACATTAATTTACGATGACTTTGAGACTGATTTGAACGGATGGGGCCCCAGAGGGGAAGACGAAATAGTTGAACTGAGTACAGAAGAGGCTTACTCAGGAAAGCAAAGTGTTAAAGTAACTAACCGCACAGAGACTTGGAACGGCCCCATGTGTGACAAGACCGATGAACTAGAACTTGGGGTAACTTATAACTTCAGCATTTACGTCAAGTATGTAGGTAATTCTTACTCCAACACACAGAATTTTAGCTTGCAACTTCAGTATAATGACGGGGTAGATGACAGGTACATGAATATTAAAACAGCACCTGTTTATAAAGGACAGTGGACTCTCTTACAAGGTGAATATACTGTTCCCACCGATGCAACAGATGTACATATCTATGTAGAGACTGAATTTAAAAACTCCCCATCTAGTCAAGATTTAATGGATTTTTATATTGATGATTTTAAGGCTGTCCCTGCGACCTTGCCTGAAATTGAAACTGATATTCCCAGTTTGAAAGATGTATTCAGTGATTACTTTTTAGTAGGTGGGGCATCTACTGTGCCTGAATTAGGCCCCGCTCCTGCTAAAGAACTTATATTAAAGCACTATAATTGCCTTACTTTTGGTAATGAACTAAAACCAGATGCTGTTTTAGACTATGACGCAACAATTGCATATATGGAAGCAAACGATGGGGATCAAGTAAATCCTCAAGTTAACTTAAGAGCCGCCAGAGCATTATTTGAATTTGCACAAAAATATAACATACCTGTAAGAGGTCATACTTTAGTATGGCATAATCAGACTCCCGATTGGTTCTTTAGGGAAAACTACTCTCAAGATTCATCAGCTCCTTGGGCTTCAAAGGAAGTTATGCTTCAGAGATTAGAAAATTATATTAAAAATGTAATGAATCTCATAGAAGAAACTTATCCGGATGTTGAAATTTATGCATGGGACGTTGTAAATGAAGCAGTTGATCCCAATACTTCTACCGGTATGCGTAATCCCGGATCCAATAATGTAACATCAGGAAATTCTCTTTGGATGCAGACAGTAGGTAAAGATTTTATTGAAAAGGCATTTGAATATGCCAGAAAATATGCACCGGCCGGCTGTAAGCTCTTTTATAACGACTACAATGAATATGAGGATAGAAAGAGCGATCTTATCTATGATATTCTGGCAAATCTTAAGAGTAAAAACTTAATAGACGGAATGGGAATGCAATCACACTGGACTATGGAATATCCTAGTATCAATATGTTTGAAACAGCCGTTAGAAAATATAATAAATTAGGACTTGAAATTCATTTAACCGAAATAGATATGAGACAACCTAATAATGACTCTTATTCCTTAAATGCACAGGCAGCCCGTTACAAAACATTTATTAATAAGGCTGTTGAATTAAAGAAAGAAGGAATGAATATTACTGCTATTATATTCTGGGGTGTTACTGACAAAACCAGTTGGTTAGGAGGATATCCTTTACTCTTTGATGGTGATTATAAAGCAAAACCTGCTTTCTATTCAATTATAGAAGATTATAAGGATGGGACACCTACTATAACTCCTACTCCTTTGGTAACTCCTACACCTACTCCTTTAGTGACACCTACCCCAACACCATCAGTAACTCCGGCTCCTGGGGATGCCAGACCGGTCGTAACTGTAAAAACTTCAAATAGCGGCAACACCGTTAGTCAAAACTATACCTTAACTGCAGAGGGTGGTACTATTGATTTATCGAAAGTAAAGATAGTTTTTACAGCTGACGGTATGAGCAATGAAGAACAAAATCTATGGTGTGATCATGCAGCTTTACAGTTAAATACTAATCCATTTTATGTACCTCTTACAGATAAAACAAAAGGTGAAATTACAAATCAAAGCCTAATTCTTACCATTGATAGCAATACAACATTAGAAGCCGGTCAAGGTAAATTCGTAGCAGATGTTCGGTTTGCTAAAAAAGACTGGTCCAGTTATGATACACTTACCAATCCTATAGTAAAAGTTTATTATGATGGACAACTTGTGCAATAATAATAAGGGGGTACTGTAATACAGTACCCCCTTATTATTATTATTAAAAGTAATAGATTTTCACAATTATTCTAGTTATTTAAACTTATCATAATACTCATAAAGCTTTTGTACACCATTTTCCAAAAAATAATAGTGGCGTATGTAAAAAAACAACAAAACAATTAATATTCCAGATAGGTAAAACATAAGATCAGCTTCCCAGGCCATAGAGCCAAAAACAAACAATATAGTAAAAAAAGCAATAGCAAGAGTAACTATTAGGTGAATTAATCTTTCATGCTGAAAAAAGCCTATTTGCCTTAATATATTTGCCTTTAAAGTAGTCTTCTCATCATCTGATAACTTCTTAAAATCTATGGCTTCTAGATATTCTAAATATGTTTTTAATCTCTTTCTCATTTGCATATCCTCCATTTAATATAATATAAAATTCATAAATAAACTTAAGTTAATAATATTCTAACATTAATAAACAAATTTTTGAAACTAGTTTTTCCAAATACTAAAGAAATTTTGCAGTTTATGATAGATGGAAATGGTATCTATATAGAAAGTAATATCTAATGAAACTAATTGCCATCAAATGGTAATTGTGGTATATTCTGTCACTTTAATAAATAACAATGACTTTTTTAATCATTTTCTATCTTGTTTTGTTATTTTCACAATATTGAATTGAATTTTTTGTCGAATTATGTTATATATACTGTATAAAATATAAATGAGAGGTAATATATTATGCTAGTTGAACAAACAAGAAGAGTAAACAAAATAGTATTTAGAATTATCTTACTGACATCTTTTCTCCTGATTATGGGACTTCTTTCTCAGTTGATGTTTTCAATTCTACCAATATCAGCATGGATTAGTGTATTTCCAATTTGCTGTGTATTGTTTCACTTAATAGGTTGCATTGTAATAATTCGTAACGAAAAATGGTCCAGTTATTTGAAATATTTTATTTCAATAGTATTTTCTTTTACATATTCTTTTATTCTTTTTACTTCGGTTAACAACAGTACTTATCCTATCATGATTCCTATACTTTTTTCATTAGTTCTTTATATGGATAAAAAGATTATGATTGGAACAAGCTCTGTTTTCCTATTATCTAATATAATCAAAATTATTATGATGTTATCAGCAGCTGATTTTTCTATTTCAGACAGTATAATGATAGAGGGTATTATAAGTATTATAGTTTTTATGTTATCAACCACAGGAGTAAAATTATTGATTGCTTTCATGGAGGAGAACACACAGGCAATCCAATTAACATCCAATCGAAATAAAGAATTGGCAGATCATATGTTAAAAGCGGGAAGGCAAATTAAGGAGAATGTAGAAGTATTAAATGAGGTTATGGAACGTGTCTCAGAAACATCTAATATTATTTGCCACGCAATGAATGATATATCTAATGGTAATCAAGTAAATATAGAATCAATTGAACAACAATCAAGGATGACACAACGTATACAGAATATGATTTCTAAAACTTATGATGTCACTCGTGAATTGGTTAATATTGAAAACCTTATTAATCAGGCCATCGAAGCTAATTCAAATAAAATGAAAGAATTAAAATCTGACGCAGATATTTCAACTAAATCCAGCGAGAACATGAAAGACTCTGCTGATACATTATTATCAAAAGCAGATGAAGCGAAACATATTACTGATATTATACTAAACATATCAAGTCAGACCAACTTACTGGCTTTAAATGCTTCTATAGAGGCAGCTAGAGCAGGTGAGGCTGGAAAGGGATTTGCAGTAGTAGCAGAAGAAATAAGAAAATTATCTGGTCAGATAAATAATGCCACATCAGATATAACAAATATTTTGAACGAGCTATCAGAGATATCACTCTCTGTATATGAAAAGTCAGTATCAAATCAGGAGATATCTAATAAACAAAGTACAACCATAGATAGTACAACTAAAGAATTTGAAGGTCTCCAAATCGAGTTTCAAAGGATGAAAACAGATATAGAAAAAATGGATTCAATGATGTCTGAAATATTAGAAGCAAACAGTCAAATCGTAGACAGTGTAAATATACTATCTGCAAGCAGTCAACAAGTAACAGCTTCTGTAACCGAGAACTATAATAATAGTCTTAATAACGTTGAAATTGTTAAAGAAGCCGAATCTGCTGTAAATTCTATTCAAAAAGAATTAGCAACTATATCAGATATCATGAACGAAAATGATAAAACAAGCTGATAAATTATGGTAGTTTAATAGAGGTTTGTCTTAAGTAAAAAGTGACTCTTTCTAGTCAAGAATTGATATATAATTCTAGATTGGAAGGAGCCTTTTTACATATTTAGCAAACGAAACACCAAGGGAATTTCTATCCCCCTTGGAAATGCGATAAATATATTGATCTAAAATTTCAGCTTCTGTATTATAGGTATGTGGTGTGCTTATGCCGAAAAATAACATCATCTTTCCTCCTGTTCATTATATTAATGCACAAGTTGTCAGTTTTATTGCATTAATTTTATTTTTTTATTTTAGTCAGGAGTTATTAAAAATAATAAGCGTGTTTCTATGATTATATCAAAGAAACACGCTTACCTTACAAATCCACTTACATGATTCCGCTAATAAATAAGGCTTATTTAAAATTATCTAACCAATCTTTAAATTCATTAACAACATTATCGGTAAAAACCTCAATAAAGTCAGGTGTAAAAAATAAAGAAGGGCCAATTTTATTATCCCTATGCCATTTATAGCTTCTAGATAAAAAATTATATATATCCTCTTTTTCATATCCAAAATTATTTTCATATGATGTCATAGGACATGAAATAATTTTTTCCCACAAATCTTTACTCCAATCTCTATTGTGATATAACCATGCACCGGCTAGACTTATTTCATATCTATATGGCCTAAACCAAGTATCTTTCTCAAATCCTTCCTTAAACTTCTTCATCGGATATGTATCCCACTTATAGTCTAAATATAGATGGAGCAAAACTCCCCTATTAAAATCATTATTTATATTAATAGTATTAGCCAATTCTTTTAAGGCATTAAGCCTGTCTTTTCTATCTCTAAAATGACTTCTATCTTTTTCTTTCCATTCACTAATTATATCAGGGACAATATTCCCAATAAAAAAAGCTACTGATGATTTTGGATCATATTTATATGCCGCCAATAGATGTATCATTGAGGAAGGCATTTTTATAACACCTCTTTCCTACTAGCAATTATATAATAGATTTCCGCTTTCTTTTATGTTTTGCTCTCTAACATTCCTAACATTAAAAAACTTCTGCCTCATCCGGTATACCTAAAGCTCTATAGCATAAAATAATCCAATAATCTAAATCTGTATTTGAACCCATTTTATCTTTTATAATTATAAAATGTTCTAAAGCTGCTTGATAATCCTCATTTTCATAATATAATTTTCCATCCTCCATAAATCAAATACAAAATTTAGCTCTAATTTTATAATTTCATTATTTTCTATTTATATAACTTTCTATAGAGTCGATAAATAAATCTAAAAATGATTCTTCACCAAAGGTATTGAATTTAAAAAATACAGCTTGGCTACCTCCTGAGGTAATGGCTGAGACAAAAAGCTCATTACCCACACCTAATACGGTAACGTTCATACTAACACGATTACCACCGGTCATACTATATCTTTCATAAACCCTTACAGCCATTTTAGTATCATTAATAGATATGGTACTTCCATCTTCATAACTTACAGAAATACTGCCATTTGAAATATCTTTGTGTATCCAACCAAGTAATTCATCAAAATTTCCTCTTAATCTTTTTTCATACTTTGCCATATTATAACTCCTTATAAAATACTATGTTAGTAGCAAACCTTAGTTGATTTTACCTTATATTGCTATTTTAAGTCAAGAGCTTTAATAATTTATAAAATAGTAAAACATAAATAAAATGATAATCATCCCTGCTCTACTATTTCCTCATATTACCATCAATTTTTAAACTTACAGTACTATCCCAAATACTAAATCATCTAAGATATATGAGTACTCTTATCCCATGTATAACTTTGTAAAGTAATATCTTATTGTAACATTCTCTAACAGAGCCTCACTTTTCTTTATATAATCTACAGAGATCCGCTCGTCCCTAGATTACTTATCAACTTCTTTACCAGGTATAGCCTTAATATTTCCGTATAAACTATCTTCCATATATAAACATAATGTTTCAAAGAAAAATAGAGTTGTTTATAACTGTTATTGGAAGTTTTGCCATTTTTTTTCCAATTACGTCATGTTATTATAATGTTTTTTATGATAATATTTAACTAGATATAAGTAATGGTGCACCTAGATTACAAATCATTACAATAGGAGATGGCAGTTATTGTTAATAATAAAAAGAAATATGTATTAGATTTTACAACTGAAAATGGTAGTAAATACTATTTTGATGGTATTACAGGAACAATAATTCCAATAAATAATATAATGGAAGATATTGTAGAAATGTATCCACAGTATAATACAGAAGAAATTAAAATAAAATTAATGTCAAAATATCCAATTGAACAAATACAAAGTTGTATTTCATTTATTGAAAGATGGGTTTGTTATAAATACAAATGAATATGAACTTAACCAGGAAAAATTAAATGAAGTGTATGAGTTTGATATAACTTTATGTATTACAGTATTAGATTATATAAAAATATATGGTGATAAAAATGGAAAAAATTTAGAGAATAAGATGTATAAAAACATAAAAAACATACTAGATATTGGGATATCATTAGAAATATGTGTTTTGGTTGACAGAAAGAACGACAAACTTTTACATAAATATAATACTATTCTACCAAACAAAATAGAGATTGCTGAAAGTTATAAGCTTATTAATAATCAAATTAATCAATATTATTGTAAATCTATTGAAAAAAAATTAGATTTTAATGCAGACAAATACTTTAGAAATACAAAATATAATAGTTGCTTATTTGGTAAATTAACCTTTACTCCAAATGGTGATATTTCTGTATGCCCAGTGTCAAATAGAATAATAGGTACCTATAAAGAGGGATGGAAAACGCCATTTCGTAATGGAAAAATAGATGAATTATGGCGAAAAACAAAAAATCATGTTAGCAAATGTAAATCCTGTGAATATAAATATATCTGCGAAGATTGCTCAATTCTTGAGTTGGCTGTAGATAATAATAAACTCAGCGACAAACTATTATGCAATTACAATCCATCAACCGGTAAATGGGACGACTAATTTGGAGAAAGGAGAGTATGATTTTATTACTATCATACATAAAGATATGAACATATTACAGGTTAGAAATCTTAAAAAAAAGTATGGGAAACAAATTGTATTAAATGATATCAGTTTTCAACTTCAACGCGGTGACGTATTAGGTTATATTGGTCCTAATGGATCTGGTAAAACAACAACAATAAAAATTATATGTGATCTTATTAAGAAAGATGATGGAGAAATTACTATATATTCAAGAGAAGGACAAAAGCAAAATATAGGAGTTGTTTTTGAAGGGTTAGGTCTTTACAAACGACTTACTGCTTGGGAAAATCTTGAGTTCGCTGCAAAGTTAGCTGGATATAATGAAAACGTATATAAAAATATGATATTAAATCTTTTAGATCAGGTTAATTTACTAGACGTAAGAGATAAAATAGTTAAGAACTTTTCTAAAGGGATGGCTAAGCGCCTTTCTATTATATTAGCTGTATTGCATGACCCTACATTGCTGATTTTGGATGAACCATTCGATGGTATAGATACAAAATCTCATCATGATCTTATTAACTTCTTAAAGGAATGGGTAAAGGAAAAGGAAAGAGCAATTCTCTTCACTAGTCATGACATGGCAGATGTCGATGCATTATGCAATAAAATTGCTATTATTGATAAAGGAAAAATAGTAGAGTACAGCGATAAAGCCAGTATTTCTATTCAAGATGAGCTTCCGAATATTTTTATATCTTTATATTATCCGCTTGAAGATAAGATACTAAAAGATATTAAAGATCAATATAATAATTTACATATTATCAATACCTCATTAATAGAAGTATCACATCATACCCCTGCAATGATAAATAAACTTGCTTTAGATCTTATTAATCAACAACAATTTATTAAAGAAATATATTTCGATAAGAAGAGCTTGGAGGACATATACTTACATAAGATTGGGGGAAACGATAAATGAGCAAAATATGCAATTTCCAAACAAAAGCCGTTATTTGGAAAGAAGCCATTGAGATTAAACGTAGTTCGCTTATTTATATTATCGGAACTATTATTTTCGTTTTGGTTATGCAAATCATGGCGGCTAATCAATTATTAACTAATAACGATTTACCTAAGGCATCCAAAGAAATCCTATTGGGTTATTCTATTATCTATATCTCTATAATGTGTATACCATTTTTAGGATCAACCCTACTCTCAAGGTTAATGTATGAGGAAAGACTAGATAGTGCAGTACATGTTTTATTAGCAACAGGAATGGATCAAATAACTTTATGGATAGGTAAAATGTTTATAACTTATTTCGTGACATATATTGTTTTTATTACTACTACTGTAATTTATTATTTTTACATCTATATCATGTATGAATACTCGGTAATTATAAACTTTGAAATCTTTTTAACCGCATTTATTATTATGCCCTTCTTGGCATTTGGTTTTTTATCTTTATTGGGATATACATACTGGGTAATAAAAAATCCTCAGATATTTGGTATGATTTTTCCTATAGCATTCACTATTGGAGGGTGGAATGTGGCAATAAAATATATTGAAAGAACACCTACAGCTTTAGCAATTGCTATAGTAATAGTTGTAGCTGTTGTAATAAATACAATTACTTATATATTAGTAAAAAAAACAAGCAAATCACAAATAACTAATATATAAATAATGATAGAATAATTAACTAATGGAGGTGAGAAAATGGCTTTCAGCAATCATCTTAAATATAGGTGCAAATCGCTTAACCCATTTAGAAATGGTGACATGAGAAACTTTAACCTGATGAACCATATATAAGGTTTGGGCAACTTTACGAGTAGTTGAGTTATCACAAAAATAGTAATTCAAGGCACAAAGTACAATAAAGAGTGGATGTCGCATACCCTTAAAAGAAAAATTTTGAGGCTTAAATTCAGAAGAAGGAAGCTTTACATTAATCAGCTTAGGAACTTTAAAAGAATGATTGCATTTTTTATCAGAGCAACGGAAGTTTGAGTAATAAGTATAGTCATGATGAAGAAAAGTTGATTTACCACAAGCGGGGCAATCAGGGTATTTCCTTTGACGTCTGGAACGCATATTGAAGGAAGGGTTATCAGGTGCAAACTGACGTTTACATTGTTTACACTGATATTTTTGAAATCCCTCATTATCCTTGCCAAAACGGTAAAGATTTTTTGAAAAACATCTTGGACATACGACATTTAATGGTATAATAGCCATGAGACCTAAGCACTCCTTTCTGGGAGGTAATGGTGATTTGGCAATTTCCATTATACCAGAAGTGTTTCAGGTCTCATTTTCATTTTTAAGTTAACAGAAAATTTATCTCTAAGGAGGTGAGAATATGGCTTGTAATGGTGTTTTATGTACAACAATATGTGCAACCCTCTGTCTTTCAGGTTGCTTAGCAGGATGTAGTGCAACCGGAGGTCTAGCTTTTTCAGTAGCAGCTTTTTATTCAAGTGCTACCGCATCTTCAAGTGCTGCTGGAACTAGTTATGTAACTGATTAAATCCATCAAACTTTTTAGGGAGTGACAAAATGAGAAATGAAAAATTACTTGAGTTATTTAATGATGAATATAACCAAGTTATTGAAAGAATCAATAATGAACCTGATGATATAGCAACTCTTAAAAAGCTATTAGCAGAAGTGATAGCTTATAATAAAATAATACTAGACAAAGCAAATAGATATATGGGTTAATATCGAAATAAATTAGACAAAATAAATTAGGAGCTGTTTAAGACAGCTCCTTTTTATAGTTTACCTATGTAATAGGTCTAAAACCGGTATATATATATGTAAATACAGTTAAACTGCGATTATATCCTCTCTCGTATGGGTCTTCTTGTTTTTATTGAAGCTATAATAATAAATGATATTGCCAGTACAAGGATACAAAAGAAAAATATGATCTCTACAATAATTAAGTTAGTAAATCTCCTTCCTAAACCTATAAGTTTAATTAAACAAAATATAATTATTGCAACACCCCTAAGTGTTAATGCCTGTTTTTTTATATATCTTGTTAAGGGCCTGTCAAATATTGAATAATTAGTTCTTAACACTAGACTTGTCCATAGGAGACTTATAAGAATAGCAATCACCATTATAATCAAATCAGTAATTTTAGAAGTGTAATTTTTTTGTAAAAGTATCTTGATAATTATATTTGCTAAAAAAGATAAAACTAAAAACATGGGAATAAACTTTAATGAAAAACCATCTATTATTTTATAGTATGGTTTTATTATTTTAAAATACTTTTCAAATTTGCTTTTTTTATCCATGGTATTTCCTCTTAAATTTGCTTTACAGTGTATAAGTAAAAAGAAGTTTGACAAATTTAGTATACAAAAAAACAGAAAACTTTTAAGGTTTTCTGTCATCATTTTATTGACAAAATACTACACATAAAAATGATTTCATCCACTCTGTAAAAACCTATTTAGGTCAAGCCCTCGACCTATTAGTAACAGTCAGCTACATGTGTTACCACACTTCCACCTCTGTCCTATCTACCTTGTGGTCTTCAAGGGGTCTTACTTGCTTATTGCAATGGGATATCTTATCTTGAGGGAGGCTTCACGCTTAGATGCCTTCAGCGTTTATCCCTGCCAAACTTGGCTACTCGGCCATGCACTTGGTAGTACAACCGATACACCAGCGGTTTGTCCAACCCGGTCCTCTCGTACTAAGGTCAGATCCTCTCAAATATCCTGCGCCCACGCCGGATAGGGACCGAACTGTCTCACGACGTTCTGAACCCAGCTCGCGTACCGCTTTAATGGGCGAACAGCCCAACCCTTGGGACCTGCTACAGCCCCAGGATGCGATGAGCCGACATCGAGGTGCCAAACCACTCCGTCGATGTGAACTCTTGGGAGTGATAAGCCTGTTATCCCCAGGGTAGCTTTTATCCGTTGAGCGATGGCAATCCCACTTTATACCACCGGATCACTAAGTCCTACTTTCGTACCTGCTCCACCCGTCGGTGTCACAGTCAAGCTCCCTTATGCCTTTACACTCTGCGAATGGTTTCCAACCATTCTGAGGGAACCTTTGAGCGCCTCCGATACCCTTTCG